>CAWEUW010000009.1:0-700916 GCA_963812375.1 uncultured Acidimicrobiia bacterium
GGGGAGGAGCGTGATCGACTGTAGCAACGCTGGGTCGAGGTCGAACCGCAGCTGGACGGGCGCTGCTGGCCGGCGATCGACCGTAACAACCGCGCCTGTGATCGTCCTCGAACCGGTGTGAGGGAGCCGCTTGACACCAGGCGAGGATGGCTGGTCGTTGAAGGGGGAGTGTGGTCCGGTCCATGCGGTATCGAGTCGAACTGTTCGTCCGGTCCGTGAACAAGGAGAGTGAGTCACCGCCGAGAGCAAGTACGTGAATGATGCCGCCGCGGTGGTCGCGCTCACGGCTGGACCGGCGCGGCCGGTGCGAGCCATCCCATCACTCGGTGGACCACGGTGGGATGGTTGAGCAGTCGGGCGTGGTGGACGCCACCGATCAGGACGGTGTGGGTCGGCTCCTGGTTGGTTCCGCTGGTGCTGCTTGGCGGTCTGACCACGAGATCACCGAGCATGGCGCCGACGGGATGGGAGGGATCGGAGGTGACGGCGCCGCCGATGAGGTGGTAGCGGACTGGCGAGGCGCGTCCAGGCCCGGCATCGACGCAGGGTGCATCGTTAGCGTCGGTGGTGTCGACGCCGAGATCCTTGATCCCCTGGCTGCGCCGGTTGAGGAACCCGGCGAGCGGGCGACTGGACGAGGACAGGTTGAGGCTCCACGCCACGGCTTGGATGAGTTTCTCAAGCGGTGTTCCCCGATGGGGGGACCCGATGGTGACCACGTCGGTCAGGTTGTCGAACCAGCGGTGCCGGGCTGGCTCGCCTGCTTCCGCGGCGGTCGCTGCGACGAGGCCGCCCATCGAGTGACCAACCAGGGCGATCGAATCGATCTGGACTGGCCAGTGGCCGGGCGAGCTCCTCCAGCAGTGCGCCGAGCCGGACACCGTTGACGGCTATCGGTAGCCCCGTGTTGTAGCGGACCGAAAGCGGGGTCAAGGCGGGATGGGCGGCCAGTGACCGGGCCAGGCCAGGGGCCTGTTGGTGCCGCTCCAGCACCGTTCGGTCCTGGCCAGCCCGTGGACCAGCACGACCAACCTGCCGGTGGCCTCGGGGAAGGCGGCGGCCACGTCTGGGCCAGTGGGCACCGGAGTCCCGTCCCCGTCGTATAGGCCCATCGGAGTCGCCAGGTCGTCGTGGAGTCGATCGAGGCGATCACCCACAACCCGTTGACGAGCGCTTGGATGGACTCGGCCGTTCGTGGCTTGCCGATCATCGCCGTGTCCAGGCCGGCGCCGAATACAGTCGCCCCGACCTGGACCAATCCGTAGATCAGACTCGACATGCCGCCGTGATAGGCCTCGGCTGTTGTGCTGGCCGGCCCAAGCCCGTCACCCAGTGCTCGGCGATGGTGCGGTGCATCCCCTCCACCGGTTCCACGATCCGCTCGACGATCAGCGCAGGGCGCTACCAATACTCACCAGGTGTGGCCCTTCACATCGGGTACCGGCACCGTAGCGATGGTGAGGTGCCGGGCCCGCCGCGCCGGCCGATGTCCGCTGCGGAGCGCCACGAACTCGGAGGCATGCCCGGAGGCCCCCGGTTGCTCCAGCTCGGCGTGGGCGTCGCCAGCGACGTTGCCCGATTGAAGCAACGCAGAGTCGACGTGAACACCGGCGATGGCGAGGGCCGCCAGCAGTCCCTCCTCACCTTGTGACGCGGACGGTCGCCGGCAGTGCTGGTTGGCTCGGTGGACTCCCTCCATTCCTTGCTGGTAGGAATGGTGCGTGGTCATCCTGCTGCCGGCGTCGCAGGCGAAGACACCGGTCAGCCACGGCAAGCTTCTCGATCTGACCGAACTGTCGTTTCCGCCGCTGGTGCCGAACCGAACCGCCGTCCTCGATGCCGCTTCGACCTCCGTCACGTCGGAGCCCGAACGCTTCCAAGAGAACCAGCATTCTGATGACACCCCGGCTCACCGTGTCGGCCGTTCGTCATCGGCTGTCGGCGTCTGCTGCTCCGGTGTTCTGCCCCGCGATGATCCTCCAGATCTCGTCGGCTCGGCGCCAGACGTAGCTCGGAAGGCCAGCCGCCGTCGGGTTGCCATTGAGGTCCACGTACTGCTGGCGGACACCGGTGAGCGCCACGTCGGACGAGATGAACAGGACGTGCTCGACCTGGTACGTCACCGAGCCGTCCGTCATCGCACCGGGCAACACCGTTCGCGTGAACTCGCTGATGGCGTCGAGCCCGATCAGGCGCTTGCCACCGCCCGTGACCCACACCGCCAGCGGGTCGAACAGCTCGAGGAAGGCGTCGGCGTCCTCCTGCTGTTGGGTCCGCTCGAGTTCGACGACCCGCTCCACAAGGGCATCGACATCCGCCAGCGGCGACCCCGGTGGCGACACGGATGGCATGCGGCGAGCCTAGGTGGTCGGCGAGTTCGTCGACACGGTCGAGGACACCGGTTCCGCCGGTGACGAATACGTGCACCGGCGACCGTATCAACCCGGCGGTGCGCAATCAGTTACGGTCCCCACCCCGGTCCACGAGGCTGGTCGGGTGGATCGGCGTGACAGAACGACATGCCGGGCATCTTCTGGGAGGAGGTCCTCTCCTCCTACCGTGATTCGGTCAGTCGAGATGCCGTATGCATGGGCTGAAAGTGAGGGCCTTCGGTCGTGGATGAAGGGATGGAGCGGGACCTGGATGCTTGGTTGAGGTTTTCCCCTCCGGGTGAGGACGAGCCCGGGCGGCCTCGATGGCGGCCGGGTTGGGTGGATTGGACGGCGATGGGCGTGGTGGTGGCGGCGCTGGTGGGGATGGTGGTGTTGTGGCCGTCGGGGACTGTGCGTCAGGACGGGCGTTGCGGACCTTGGGGAACCCAAGTCAGTTCCCACGCGGCCGACGTGGTCTCCGTATCCGAGGAGCCGTGCGAAGGAGTGCCTGACGTCGTGTGCACCAGGCCGAGTTCAGGATCGACGAAGGACCAGACGCCGGTGAGATCTATCACCAGTCGTTTCCTCCGTCGGCGTTGACTCCCGAGTTCGAGGTGGGGTCGACGGCGATCCTGTCCCGTTTGCTCCCCAACGGTCGGGTCACCGCGGTGGGGGAGGCGTCATGTGTGTTCGATCCGGCGGCGACGTGCCGGGTCCTCACCATTGAAGTGGTCGTCGGCGAGGAGGCGGTGACCGCCGACTACCTCGCCACCGCCGAGGAACCGGCGGCGTTGATGACCCAAGGTGACGATGCCATCGTCCAGGTCGCCGGGACCGGGGAAGATGCTGAGGTCGTCGGGGTGACGCCCCCCGATGTCCAGACCGCCTACCAGTTCAGCGGCGAGTTCCAGCGGCGACCCGTGCTGTTGTTCACCACGATCCTGTTCGCAGTGTTGGTCATCGTCGTCGGTCTGTGGCGGGGAGTAGGCGCCCTCGGGGGGATGGCGGCCAGCCTGGCGGTGATCCTGCTGTTCGTGGTCCCCAGCCTGGTCGAGGGCAACAGCCCGATCCTCGTCGCCATGGTCGGCGCCACGACGATCGCCGCCATCACCCTGTACATCTCCCACGGGTTCACCCGGATCAGCCATGTCGCCATCCTGGGATCACCGGTGCCCTGCTCCTCACCGCCCTGTTGGCGTGGGTCGGTACCGAGCTGGCCCGCTTCTCCGGGTTCACCTCCGAAGAAAGCGGCCTGCTGACCCTGTTCGAAGGGATCGACGTGGCCGGGCTCGTGCTCGCCGGGATCGTCCTCGGAACGGCCGGTGCGCTCGACGATGTCGCCGTAACCCAGGCAGCGTCGGTGTGGGAACTCGCCGCAGCTGACCCCGGCAGCGAACGACGCACCCTGTTCTCCCGGGCAATGCGGATCGGGCGAAGCCACATCGCCTCGACGGTCAACACGCTGCTCCTCGCCTACGCCGGGGCGGCGCTTCCCCTCCTCATCCTCTTCGTGCTCGCCGAGCAATCCCTGGGGGCCATCGCCAACTCCGAGATCGTCGCCGTCGAGATCATCCGAACCCTCATCGGCAGCATCGGACTCGTCGCCGCCGTCCCCCTCACCACCTGGCTGGCGGCTCGAACCGTCTCTAGATCCGCCAGCGCCGGCTAACCGCAACCATGCCAGACCACTGTGGCTTGCTGTACCGCGGCTGGCCGCTTCGCGCACGGACTCTTCCACAGGGGCACAGAGGGGGCACAAGCTCGCCGCCCGCCACATGGCCGACCACTGAAACCCTTGTGCCGCAAGGCATTCAGGCCAGGGCCGTGGTTCGGTGGTGCCGGTCTGTTAATCCGAAAGTTGAGGGTTCGAGTCCCTCCCCCGGAGCCTGCGGACACCCGAAAGCCCTTGTGCTGCAAGGGTTCTTCGCCATATCTTGGTTCGAGTCCGATTGGGCGATTCGGCCCGATTTTCGGCCTCTGCTCAATGCGGATGGGCACACAGGCGGCACACGAGCGAAGCCTAGATTTCGCGACAAGGGCCCAAGGAGTGCCGGGCAGAGAGTCCGATGCCGCAACGGACGGGGTCCAGGACGATGGTCGCGGCGACGGCCCACACCGTGTTGAGCCGACCTCAGATCTCGTGGCGGGGCACACAGAGGGGGCACAGGCTTCATCTGAGTCCGGCGCGTGTCGGCGGGATCCCTTGTGCTGTAGGGATGGGCGCGGTCTGCGCTGCGTGGACAGCCCATGGGCCGGAACCGGCAGGCAACAGAGTCAAGACGCCCAGGCTGAGGTGTTTCTGATCTGATGACGCCTGTCAGTCGCTGTCGCTCAGGAGTTGCACGATCTCGTCGTACAATCTGAGATCAGCTCAGGCCTGAGACCGTCGAGGATCTCCTGAAGAGTCACCTCCGACTGGCGGACTTCCTTGGTCGCGGTGTCGGGTATGGGGGGAGAAGCCGATGTCGTGCGGCGACGATTGGCCAATCGCCTCGGGAAGTGGCCGTGCTGCCGTCGACTATCGGCTGCCGTCGGGATGGCGCGGATGTCTCGGACACGACTCAAGACTCCGAGTAGGTAGAACCGGGCTGCGCTGTGCCCTTACGACCCGAAGGCGACGTCGGCCTTCTCTGCGGTCGAGTCTCAACACTCCCTGTTGGTAGGCTTATGAGCATCAGACTTGGCCGCACGCCCCAATGGGCGTCACAATCCCTGAGTTGGGATTCTAGCGGCCGGAGAGGCAACGGGATCGACATCTGAAGCCGGCGCTCCGCAGGTTCCCACAGCACCTGCCATTGCCAAGCGGCTGGTAGCCCCGACCAACGTATCGCTGTTCCTCTCGAGAAACAGTTCTCTGAGGAAAGGAATTGGGGTTTAATGAGCTCACAAACGACCGAAGGTGACCCAGCTAATCATTAACGGCGTCGGTGGTGGTGGCGATCCGGGGCGTTCACTCGACGACTTCCATCCGATCCTCGTCGCTGGCGACGAGAAAGCTGGCTTCGTCCTGAGTCTCACAACACCGCCCAAACCCGCTGGCTGATGCAAGAACGTCTTGGTCACGATGACGACGCAGTCGACTTGAGGATCGAGTACTATGCTTGGGGTGGGCTGACCGATGGCGATGCAAGCCGGGCTGCCTGGTTTCTCCTCACGCCGTTCGCATTAATGAACGTGGCCGGTTGGATGCTACCCCCAATCACAAGGCTACGGTGGGCCATTGCCCGCGGCGCCCGACGACTCCTCGGATGCCTGGGTACGCTCTGCGCTGTTGTCTTGATAGGGTATCTTGCTATGGATCTCTTGTTCTATCAATGCGCGTGGTTTATAGGTAGCTGCCGGTGCCGAGAACTTATGGTCTCGGGTTCGTCGACACCGGGTACTTTGATACTCGACCCGCAAGGGTGCTGATCCTCGGTTTCGGCGTCCTGATCAGTGCGACTTGGTTACTCTTTCGGGTGGGCCGGATAGATGAAGCCTCTTTCGGTGAGACATATCAGCGGTTGTCGGCCGATGCGGCAGTCGGCCGTGCCGGGCCGGCGGCATACTCGATGAACCTGGAGCACGCCGAATTCTGGCGCCGCGGAGGATTACGCGCCGGTTGAGGAGACTCCATATGCAACTTGCCAGCATTACTCTCGCGGCAGTGTTGACCAGCGCAACCGTGACTGTGACTGGTGGAGTGTGGTCGCCACTTAGAGCATCACGATCCTGATTGCGGCCTCGGGCATCGGCGTCATCCTGCTGGCCGTCGTAGCCATGCCACAGGTCGAGGTGGCTGATGAGCACCGGCTGCACCTCGGCTCCTCTTCGAAGGGGCGCGACATCGGTTAGTTGTGGGCTGTTGTTCGCAGCCATCGTTCATGCGCTGAGCGCCGACGCTCCTTTGGAGCTAACTGACCTTCCTTCGCGGGCCAGACGCTGGACGGTGTATTGCTGGGGTTGATGGCGGCGTGCTTGTGTTTGCTGATTGTCGTGGTGTTCGCTTCGGCACAAGGGCGGTCGTTCCAGCTTTCTGGGGGTTCGCTCCAGTAGTCGTTTACGGTGTGGGGTTGGGAGCGATCATCGCAGTCGCGGCCGGTACCGCTATCTGGTTCGCCACGTTTCTGGGGGGCGATAGCACGGAAGCAGGTGGCGAACCGTGCGGGCCGGGAGGGTTGTGCTATCCGTCTTGGTTCGAGGACGTTGCCGTTGGCGCCGTCGTCTTTGTGGTGCTAGTGCTGTGTCTTGCATTCATAGTCACGCGGCCCGGGAACGTGGCGCGTCGGTCAGAGTATCGCCAGATCATCACGGACTACGCTCTTTACGACCACAAGACCGAGTTTGACATTCGTAGGCTGCTCGGCGTCTATAGCAAGGTGCTCAGCCGTCGCTTGGTCCTTCGATTGGACTGGATCCTGACATGCGCTCTAATTGTTGCCCCTCTGGTGGCCGTCGCGTCTTTCCGGCTCAGGTGTCTTGCGGCGTGCCGAGTGGGCGTGGTTGGTGAGTCTGTCGGCTTGGGTCTTAAGTCTGGCGCCGTCTGCCATCGTCGCCGTGGTACGGATTTCGTTGACTAGCCGCAGTGGGCGACGCATAGTCGGTGGTATCTTTGACGTCCTGACGTTTTGGCCTCGGATCGTCCACCCACTTGCGCCGCCGTGCTATGCCATGCGGACCACGCCGCAGTTGAATCTGCGCCTCAGTTTCTTGACAGTCCCGGAGGACGACGGCGCGGGATTCGTGTGTGTTCGGGCACATAGCCAGGGTACCATAATCTTGGCAGCGGCCGTGCTACAGGGTCTACAGCGACCAGAGCGGTTGAGGTTGATGACCTATGGGTCTCCGCTCGAGAGTCTGTATGAGCGACACTTCGGGCACTACTTTCACGACATCGTCTCCCGGGTATGTGCCGGTCTCAGATTCGCGCATTCGGAAACGGACCGATGGGTGCATGTTACGGCATTGACCGATCCGCTTGGTACCCCGTTTGATCGAAGTCTGAGTGTGTATTACAGGTCAGGATTCTTGATCCGATTTGGTGGACCGAGGCGTCGCCATATAACCCACCCCCCCCGATACTTGGTCACTCGTGCTATCACAAACATATGGCGGTGGAGCAGTTAGCCGCCTATCAGTTGATGGCGGCTGCCGGTAAGGACACCGAGTTCCCGAAGACATTTCTCTATCCAGTGATCATCGGGGAGTGATGACGGGATTTGGCTCCGAGTTGACTTGCCAACGTGAGCAAGGGCCCCGACTCTATAATGGGTGAAGTGGCGGAGCGCGAGGTGATCGTTTGACCGTGTGCCCGGTGTGTGATCACTTGTTGACCGCTGCGGTGGGAAGCGGCAGACTGGATGTCGACAGCTTCTGCCTCGAGTGTTCGGCTCCAGCATCACTCAGGAGCCCGCATTGCCCGTTGCCGGAAAAGGCAAACAATCATTCGGTTCACGGTCCCGAGTGTGTGGTCAGCACTTAAGTCGACGAGCGACGCTGACAAGATGAACGAAGAGTCTCAAGGTTCGGGAGCCGGTACGCGAGCAGCTCGAGCGCTGCCAGCTCGTGAAGGCGTCGACGTGACCCGAGCCAACGCGTGACCAGTACTAGGTACACACCGAGGCACGGTGGGCAACCCCGACTGAAGAGTGGGGCGAGAACCGTCTCCAAAACTGCTTCCAAGCAATAGCTTCTGGGCAGCGGGGGCTAGGAGGTTTCACCCGCTTGCCAAGCGTCACGCATACGCTGCGTCGGTGACGGTGTGGTGACGGCTGGAGACGACGCTGCACGGAGTTCGATCCGTCGTGCACGACAGCGGAGCCGACACGTTCTGGACACCAACCTGGTGTAGGTTGTGTGCGAGAGTCGGTATGGGGAGAGTCCGACTGTGCGGTTCCTAGATCATCTGATCAGACTGGGGATCACGGGGGTCGCGGTTCGAGCGGCGACCCGGCGTTCGGGGGAGGATCCGCTTGCGGAGGGGCCGGCACCCCAGAACTGGCACCACGAAGGGCTGACACGCCAGGCCGCCGAGGCCGCGGGCGGTGGTCCGCCGAAGCCCAGAACGCCCTCGGCGTTCCACGCCGACTTCCTCGATTCCTACCTCTACAACCCGCTGTGGTGGTTCGACGTCCCGAGCGGCGGCGGGCCGGATCGCGTGCCGGTGGCGATGTCGTCTCAGGTCGACCTGAAGGCGCTCCACTTCGACGACCTCGTCCACCCCGAGGCGGTCCGGGGACCTGGCGACGATACCTGTCGGGCACCGTGGCCGGCCTCATCTGGCTCGGTCGCTACGAGTCGGAGCCGGTGGATCGGCGGGTGGCGATGGCCCAGAACCTGGTCGGCGCGTCGCTCCACGCGATCCAGGACTTCTACTCGCATTCGAACTGGATCGACGACGAGGAGCTCCGGACGAAGACCTGGTTCGAGGTCGACCCGGCCTGCCGGGCGTGTCTGAGCCTGTGGACCGGCACATACGAGATGCCGGCACCATCTCGGGATCAAGCCCCACGGCGGCTACGTCTCGCTTGCCGGTCATCAACAACCTCGGCTCGGCCGGGCGGGACCTGATGGACGCGTGTGCCATGCGGCGTCTCCGTTCGCGGGCTCGTCGTTTGTCGATGGTTCAAGCAGTGTGAGGGGGCAGTCGACCCGCGCTGCCGAGATGAAGGTCAACATCCCGATCGTCGGCGAGGTCAAGATCACCCGCCAAAAGGGGTCATGTGGGTCGATCCCGGCATCAACGTCGACAGCCGCTGGATGGCCCCATGTGGCGTCGACACGCGCGACCTCGACGTTGGGCCCGACAAGATCTCCGGCCGAGCTACGACTTCGAGGCGGCGAGAGCTCTTGCCAATGGCTCCGCATCCTCGGCCACGTCAGTGGCCTCACACCTCTACGGGAGAGCATGGTCACGCCGCCCGGAACGCAGGGGCGCTGGCGGCGTTCTGGGACCAGGTCAAGACGCAGGGCACCGTCGAAGGCCAGTACCGGTCTCCCAGGGCGCCGTGGGAGGACTTCTCGCAGATCCCCTACCGGTTCATCTCGGCCGGCCCGTACCCGCCGCCCAGGGCCACGTGACGACACCGACGACTGGTACCTGCGGCTACTCATCCGGACCGCAGGCGACACGTTCTCGGGCACCAACGCCGACATCGTCCCGATCGTCAACGGCCTGCGGTTCCCGGTGCTCGACCACGGCGTGCGCCACGCCGCGCGCGACCCCCCGTACCGGTGAAGCCGAACCCGAGCGGACCCGCTCGGTCGACCAGACCCTATGGGTCGCAACGACTTCGAAGCAGGCGACGTCGCCGCCTACATGGTCGGGCCGCTCGACGAGCCGCCCCGCACCGTGTCCCTCCTCAACGACGCGCCCGACGCGGGCGACTGATCCGGGCGGCGGCCAACGCTCTGTGGCGCTCCCTCGTCGTCGCGTTGAACGGCGCAGTCGAGTTTTTCAAGGGTCTCTGGGGATACCACGCCGACTTCGTCGACGGGCCCACTGATCATCCCTGCGCCGACGCTCGAAGCTCTCGGCGCCCGGGGCACGACGATCGTTCTAGCTGGCCTGCGACGGGCGGGTCCGAGGGCGACTACTCGATCTCCGGATACGTCGAGGCACGGCGGCAGACCGGACGATTCGCCGAACGGTGTGCCGTGGCGGCGCTACCGGGTCGTACTTCGACCTGAACTGCATCAAGGAGTCCGAGTGGGACCGCTCTCCGACTCGGACGAGCCCTTCGTCCTCGGCCTGGTCATACCGCACGGCGGCACCGCAGCCGATGATCTCATGGCGGACGGTGCCGTACGCCGGCGTGAACATCGGGCGACGTCCGGACGCCATCGGACGTCGCCGTAACGGTCGAGGTCCCGCAGCGGTACGGCTTCATCTACGGTCGCCTGCGCGGTCTACGAGTCCGACGATGAGACCCCGAACGACCGGGACGCGCTCCTCAGGCCGAGTTCGCCGGCAACATCGGGGCCGGCATCGTCGCCAGCGGAGGACACCTTCATCGAGGTCCTCGGAGAGTCGATCGCCGTCGGGCTGGCGACTCGCATCGGTGGAGGCGGTTGCCTTCCGCCGCGCCGCGACCGTCGAGGTCCGGTCATACCATCCGAAGACCTTCAACGAATGGGTCGACGGCGGCCACCAGGCGGACTGGACACTGACCCTACGCTCCACCCCGTCGATCGCCGTGCCCGATACCATGGCCTGCGGCCACGACGCCTGCACCCGCGACGTCGTGTTTCCCCCGTCGGAACCTGACGGCGAGCGGATCAACCTCAGGCGCAAACCCGGCGACCGAGGCGAGATCCCGCCAGACCACGGCAGCGAAACCCTCATCGACCTCGCCGACCTCGACCCCCGATGCCGCCCCCGGTTCGACCCCGACGACCCCGGTCTCGTCGCCGACGAGCCGATTCCGCCACCGAAACCGAAGGACGGATGCTGAGGTGTTACCAATGACCTTCGTCCAGACCGCCAATACCGAACCAAGAGACTCATCGGCGCCTCTGTATACGGGCACAGCGGCGAGTTCGGTCCCACGGTCACGGACTTGCGTCTGCCGGGACGGGGACTCGACCTCGTCGTCACCGGGGCTTACCGGTCGTCGCTGTGCGAGCGCGCCGGCGAGTTACGGGCGCGGTTGGTCGCTGAACCTCGTCAAGCGGGTGGAGGGTCGCGAGGACGACCTCGTCTTTTCGGATGGCTCCGGCCTCGCCCACCGGTTCGTGCGTCATGAGGATGGCGGCTACGTCTCGCCGGCAGGCTTCTACGGCGTCATCGCCGAGGTGGATGGCATCACGATTCGGTTCCGCTACGGAAACGTGTTGCGCTTCGACACACCCGCAGACGGCGGCCGGTTGCGATCGGTTGAGGACCGAAACGGCAACACGATCACCTTCGCACACCATCCGGACGGGATCGAGATCCTGGATTCGTTGCACCGCGCGGTGGCGGTCGCCATCACCGACGGGATGGTCAGCGAGATTCACGACCATGCCGGTCGACGCGTGGGCCTACCGGTACGACGCTGACAGGCGTCTGGTTGAGGTTCGGCAACCCGTCACATCCTCGAACCCGCACGGGACGACGCTTCGATATGAGTACGACGCTGCGCACCGACTCACTTCTCTCACGGACGCGAGGACCAGAGGTGGCTTGCCGTCTCCTACGACCCCTTGGGCCGAGTCATCGGGCAGCACTCGGCTCAGGCACCTACACACGGTACGAGGAGCTCGCAGAGGCCGCGCAACCGCGGATGAACACGACTTGCCGGCTCCGCAACGGCGGGACGCTGATCGTGGAGCACAACACCGCCGGGAATCCCGTGACCCGGACGTTGTCGGGTTAGAAACGGATGCCTTCGCCGCTGTCGATGTCGCCGGGGAGACCGATGACATGGTGCCGGTGGTGACGACAATGAGCTACAACCGACACGGCGAACGTGTGCAGTTGGTGCGACCCGATGGAAACTCGACGTCGTGGGACTTCGCTGAGGACGACGACGATCCGCGAATGGTAAATGCCTGCGCCGTGTCGACACCGGCACCTGGTGGCCTCGAAGTGCAGTCATCGCTCGTTACGACCTGGACTCGCGATCGCAGTTCCAGATGCCGGAAACGGTCACGGATGAGCGCCGTCGCACCA
This sequence comes from uncultured Acidimicrobiia bacterium, assembly GCA_963812375.1. Classification (GTDB taxonomy): domain Bacteria; phylum Actinomycetota; class Acidimicrobiia; order Spongiisociales; family UBA5794; genus JACDBE01. The sequence goes on from CAWEUW010000009.1 coordinate 12,004, forward strand.
CGAGACATGAGTACGACGAGCCCGCGAACCGCACCGGTACGGCGTTTCCGCAGGTCAGCCGAGCGATTGGCGCCGACGGCACCATTCGGGCGCCGACACCCTCACACCTGAATCTTCGTACACCTTCAACTCCGCGTGGTCAGTTGCTGCAGAAGGTGCACATCGACGGGACCGCTACCGCATACGACTACTACCCGGTCGCCGATCCGATTGGCAACGCGGGACCGGGTAGCGCTACCGGTGACCCCGAAGCGGTCTGCGGATACCTCGCTCAGGTCACTCACGACGCCGCACCGGCCTCGAACGCCGACACGAGTTCCGCTGGGATCCTTACGGCAACAAGGTGTCGGTCTTCGACAGCGGTGGGAACGGAATCATCGCCAGTACGACGCGATGGGCCGCTTGGAGGCGGTGGTCGGTCGGGAGCCGTTCGCCGATAGGGTCGACTACAGGTATGACGCAAACGGGAACGAGATCGAGTCGCTTCAGCCCTTCGAGCGACTCGATCTCGACGAGACCGGTGAGCCGGCGACCCAGACGAGCGTGCTACGCCAACTCTGTCGGTACGACGAGCTCGACAATCTGGTGGAGCGAACGATTGCCGGTTCCGGGGTCAGCGTCACCGAGCGGTTCATCCGCCCCGACCAAGCGCATGCTGGTGCGAATCGTCGCCTCGAACGGGACGGTCACCGAACTCGACTACGACGAGCGCGACCTGGTCGTAGCGGTCACCCGGGCGGCCGACACCAGGGACGCCGTCACCGAGAGACGGACGTACACGCGGAATGGTGCGCTTCGGACGATCATCGACGAAAACGGCAACACGACCTTGTACCACTACGACGGCTCGGGCGCTACATCGGATGCCGACCCGCTTGGCACGCTGGCGAGACTCTGGCGAGACGAGGTTGGAAACGTGGTCAGGGTCGCCGTGGGCGCCGCCGACGAACCAAACAAGTCGGAGCCTGGCGGCACGCCGCCGCAGATAGCCGTGCCGCTCATCGAGGCGTGGTTCCACTACGACGAGTGGGACCGCGTGGTCCGCGTGGACCGGGCGTGGCGCGACATGACGGGAAAGATCTCGGCAGATCAGGTTGGATGGGCGAGAGGGAGTCGTTTCGACCGTCGTGGAGTACGGCGCAAACGGTCGCGTCTTCGCGTCTGGCGTGAGGGCGGTGATGTCGCGAATTGCGCCTACGACGGCCTCGGGTCAGCCGGCAACGATCGAGGACGTACCGGCGCGTTGTCCAAGTTCGGCGTATACGACGCGAACGGCTCCCTTGTAGAGGCTCGATTTCGAGGCGCACCCAGGGACGAAGGGAGCCCCCAACTGGCCGTGCGACTGGACTACGACGGCATGGACCGTCTGGTGTCGCGCCAGGTCGCAACCGCACCTTCGGAGCGCTTCGAGTACAACTCGCTCGGTGCGGTGGTCCGGCACCTTCGACCGTCGGGGATGGAGGTCCGACAGGTGCACGACGATCTCGGCCGCCGCGTGGGACAGATCCTCTCGGCCGACACGGCCGACGGCGGCGACCGGCAACCCATCGTGCGCCGAAACGAATTCGATGAGTCGTTTCGCCTGGTCGCCCACATTGACGGTGCCGGGAACCGCACCTCGTACCGCTACGACACGCTGGGGAGACAGGTCGGGATCGTGTACCCGGACGACACGGAGGCCATCGCCGCCTACGACCCCAGAGGCAACGTCGTCAGGACCAGGGACGCGGAAGCGTCCGAAACACTGATCTCGTACGACGCCTGCGGTCGCCTCGTAGAGCGCCGCCGCGCAAGGTAGGCGACGACGTCGACGACGTCGAGACCTTCGAGTACGACGCCATGGACGACTTGTCCGAGCCGTCGCTCCCGGCGGCGAAGTACGCCGAACGCACGACTCCCTGTCACGGGTCATCAGCGAGATCCAAGGCGACCGGACAGTCAAGGCCACCTACGACAGCGCCGGCAACACGATCGACTCGACTACCCGGGTGGAACGACGATCCGCCGAAAGTTCGACTCTCGCTGTCGAGTCGCGGAGGTGGAAAGCGAAGCTGGCGAACCAATTTACAGCGTCCGCTACCGCGCCGGAGAGCAAGTGGAGCAAGTGGTGGTCGGCGGTGTAACTGGGGCGACTGCTCGTACGACGACCAGGAACGGCTCAAGTCGGTGACCTACCGAAGCGTCGCAGACGGAACCCTGGTCGAGGGCTACACCTACCAACGAGACAACGTCGGCAGGATCGTGCACGAGGTACAGGCGAGCGACAAGGTTGGCCAGAGCTTCTGGTTCGACGGCTTCGGTCGACCCGTGCGCGCCCGATATGGCGTCGAGAACGTCCACGATCCCGCCAGCGACTTCGAGATCGAAACGACTTACGACTGGTTTGCTGACGGACCGTGGCAGATTCGGCGTGATATCGACAGCGCGGGCCAAATCATCGCCGAACGGCACGGCAAGCTGAACCAGCGCAACCGATCTCTACGTTTCGGCGGTACATCGTACCGATACGACGCCGTCGGCAATATCATCGAAAGGTCAAGCGATAACCCCGGCGTGTGCCTCTCTACGTATGACGCCGCCAACCGGCTCATCAAGGTCGAATGTTTTGACAAGAACGCCAAACGCACCACGGCGATCGAATACGAGTACGACGCATTAGGACGCCTCGTCCGCAAGATTGTCACTAATCGTGACGGCGAGGTCACCGAAACAACGTTCACTTGGGCTGGGACAACATTGCTCGAAGAGTACGAGAATGGAATCCTCGTGCAAACCTACGTCTACGGTATCGGGTCGCAACCTGCTCGGCTGACAGTGACTCGAGATGGACGTGTCGACTATCTATACGTCCACGACGGGCGAGGCTTGGTCGTCGGACTCGTGCGAGCTGACGACCCCAATGCGTTTGCCGAACGATACGGCTATGAGATCACCGGCGCCGCCTATGTCACAGAGATCGACGGCATCAAAGTGGAGTTGCCGGACCGATCCACCAAGGCATCGACGATCTGGAACTCGATCCTCATGGGTGACAAGTTCGGGTCGCTCATGCACGACTGGGCGTCGGGCACCCTCACCGGGGGCGACGGCCGCCACCTCGACGCCACGCTCACCAGCCTGCTCAACATCGATGCGTCCCTCACCGGCGGTGTACACACCACTGTCCGCACCACGATGGGCAAACAGTTTCAATCGTTTCTCGGCATGCTCGGAATGGGTAGCCCCAATGGAGGCTTCGTGAGCCAAGCCGGACCCGGCGGCCAGATATCGAGCACGAAGGCCACGGGCGTAACGGCTGAAGGCGCGGGCGGCGGTTCTACCAAGTCGGGTGATGGCCTCGGGATGGCTTTCATGGCGCGCCAGATGGCGCTGTACTCCAACGATACCGATCTTCAGAGTGGTCTCGGAAAGCTCGTCGATCTTGGCAAAGGCATCGCCGATAAAGCGCAGAACGCTACATCTGGCGTGGGTGGTGTCAACGGCGTCGACATCAGGCCCGGCACCAGCGGGCCGATGGCGTCACCTGACCCCAACCAGAAGGAGCGCGATCAGTTCGCACCGAAGAGCGATCCGAAAGAGTCGCCGAAGCAGGACAGCAGTACTGGCCAGGATGCGGCGAAGATGGCGGAGCAGATAAGGGAGGCTGCAGCCAAACAGGCGAAGGAGGCCGCCGACGAGGCTGCGAAGGAGGCCGCCGACAAGGCTGCGAAGGAGGCCGCCGAAAAGGCTGCGAAGGCGGCCGCCGAGAAGGCTGCGAAGGAGAAGAAGGAAGAAGGAAAGAAGAAGGGCAAGGAAGGTGAGGGATCGGCCGAGGAGAATCCCGACAGTGTCTACGTTGACCCAGACCAACAAGCGGCTCTTTCGACTGCCGTGTTTACTCCCGAGCAGATCGAGATGAGGCTGAACGGACGGAAGCTTCCAGTCGATCCACACACCGACGGTGCAGCCCCGAGTGTTGACACCTTGTCCCCACCGCCGAGCCACGGCGGTGCCGATCCCCTGCTCGACCGATACGACGGGGAGGTCTATGGCGGGGTCTCCCTGGAGTATGCCGAAATGAAGCTCTCGACGGCTCCTATCGACTACCACCAAGACAAACCGGAGCCCCCAACGCCGAACCCAGAGACGGGTGTGCCGACGACAACCCGCGATGTTGGATGGCCCTGAACGAGCGACAACCATCGCAAAAACCTGGCCGCCCAACGAGGTGCGAAGGTCGTCCCGGCGGAGATCGGTCGAGAATACGTCGCTCGCCTGCTGCTTCCTTCGCAACCGACTGTTGAGGACAGACCTCCTCGCCACGGTCTGCTGCGGCCCGGTCAGGTACTGTGGGTTCCGCACCTTCCCGGCAGGCACAGGGACGGCACAAGCTCACCTCGAGCTCCGAGCAGGACGACTAGAGCCCTTGTGCCGCAAAAGGTTTCGGCGTGCCAGCCGTCGGAGTGGTGCCGGTCTGTTAATCCGAAAGTTGAGGGTTCGAGTCCCTCCCCCGGAGCCCATGGATCGTTGTAAGCCCTTATGCTGCAAGGGTTTTCAGCTCTCTGACATTCATGGTCGATCGTACGATTCGGCCCGCTCCTTTCTGGTGCGACCCGATAGCGGGCTAGAGCCCGTCAAACGGATAAAGGGACCGTCTGGGTGTGGGACCCGCCCGCGGGGGAGTCGCAGCCGCTGGGCACCACCGGGAGCTCAGTGCATTGGATATTGGTAATTGGGGATCGGGTGGTCACCGGCCACCATGACGGAAAGCCGATACCTGGCGGCTGACTTCCGAGGCTGACGTGAACGCCCACCTCGGGGGGTCGCTCGCCTCAGTGTCGGTGCGTCACGCCCGACCTGTCGCAGTGCTGTTGACCTAGAGCGCCTCGGCGGCGGCGTTGAGAGACCGTACCGGCCGATGTGCGTAGGTCTTCATTGTGAACGCTTGAGGCGTTACCCAGCGATCGGGAAACCACCGCCGGATCGAGGCCCTGCTCGAGCTGGCGGGTCGCCACGGCGTGGCCAGGTCGTGGAGCCGGTGCCGGTGACGCCGTAGCACAACCGACATCTGAGAGCCTTGAAACTCGGTTCACAGCGGACAAGGTGCCGGGAGCTTCGGATCAAAAGGCCCCAGCTTTGGGGCTGGGCTTCGATCGATTCAAGACCCGTGTTCCACCGTGTTCGTTTCCTACGCGAATCTCCGCATGTCTCCGGTCGGAGGGTGCTGGTAGGGGATGTGGGGGAGCAATGCGGTGCCGTCGAGTGGCGGACGTGGGCTTCGGATGCGTCGCGGCCGCTGGCAAGCCGCACGAGATAGCGGTCGCGGTGATCTTGTCCTTCATCAGCAGTCCGGTTTGTGTGACTGAACCCGATAGCTCCGGGACCCCTGAGGGCGGGGAGGACGTCCTGATGCGGAAATCGCCAAGGAGTACTCCTGAACCGGATTCCTGACTTCGGTTATGACAGACGGTACATACGGCGTTCGGCTGCACCAGTGTTGCGGTGCACGTGGGGGTGGGGTTGATCATTGCGTTTGTATCGGATAGTCACCCTCGCCATTCCTCTGATGTGGTTGTCCGTTCGGCTGAGTCTCGTGTCACGCGGCTCTTCGTACCGTCCATGAGGCGTTCCTTGGCGCGGGTTCGGCTGTGGCCTCGGGCGACCGCGGGGACGATGACCCGTCGTGCGGATGCCCCGTCAAAGCGCGGGAGGGGATGCGGCGGCGACGGCCCAAGGTAGCGTCGCTGGCCTACGACGAGCCTGGCGAGAACGCCGATGGTGGTATCGCTGGTTCGGCTGTGGGCGGGGCGGGTGGGGCGTGGCACTTGTGGCACCTCGAGCGATCGCGTGAAGTTGCTGCGACTCTGAGGCGTCCTGCGTTGGCGGTTCCGGGCATGTCGGACGATGCGTGGCTGAGGACGTGCTGGGAAGGTTCGATCGTCGACGGGACCGGGCAGGAAGTCTCGGTGCGCTCGGGCAGTTCCGCGGCCACCTGTTCGAACGCCTCGACGTCGTCACCTACAACTTGCGGCGAGCAGGATCCGGTCGTTCGCTTCGGTTGCGCTCCCATCGCACGTCCTGGCTACGACGACCGGTTCATCAATGGGCGGTACGCCGGTAGCGTGCAACACAAGCTTGGACCCCGCAACGTCGTGGCTGCGGCAACGAAGGTCGAGCGGCTCCGAACCCGGTCCGGCGACGAGGGCAACGGTGCGGGTCCCGAAGGACCGGGCGGCCCGAAGCAATTCGAACGCCGGCAGGCAAGATCCATCTGTTCAGGCGTCTGACATCACCACCTCCGCTGTCGAACGTCGAGGAGACGCTGGCTTGAGGCACTCGCTTCTCGGGGCCAGGCAGCGGTGACGGCCTCGCACCAGAGCGGGGCGCGGGGCGGCAGGTTCGGCGGCGGCGGTCGTCGGTAGCGATCGGCAGTGTCCGCGACGTCAAGCCCCTCTTCCGCGGTGAGCTGCACGGGAGCGTCGTTCGCCACGGCACGCGCTGTGGATGCCCGCCGGAGGCTGGCGTCTGTGCCGCGGCGACCTCGGCGCCGTGCGGCGATCGGCTCCGCCATGTGTGCGCTGGCAGCTGGTACCCGGAACCGTCGCGGCCGGTGCGGGGCTCGTTGCCAGCAGCACTGTGGTCGTCCCGGTAACAACCGGAGTTGTCGTCGGCGTTGTGATCGGCCGCGTTTCACGACCAAACCGCCGCAAGATCGCGGAATGGGGGAAGACGTCAGCCGGCTCGGAGGCATCGAGGCCGACATCTCCGGCTCGGACGGTGTCGACGCACAGCACAACCTGGTCGCCGGAGGCACGTCGACGTTCTGGTCGTCGCCATCATGAATGCTCGGAGAGGCTCTCTTGTGCGGGGGCACAGGGACGGCACAAGCTCCCAAGTGTCGGGCTCCGCACTCCGCCAAAACCCTTGTGCTCGCGGAAGGCTTTCAGGCTGGACTGGGACTGTCGGGTGGTGCCGGTCTGTTAATCCGAAAGTTGAGGGTTCGAGTCCCTCCCCCGGAGCCAACGGACAGCCAGAAACCCTCATGTGGCAAGGGTTTCCGGCTTCGTTGTGCTCTCGGTTGACTTCGGGCGGATTCGGGCCCGATTCTTCGCCTATCTCGATCTGGATGGGCACAGGGGCGGCACAAGACCGAAGCAGAGAGAGTTCGCGATCACTGAGGTCAGAAGCGTCGGACCGATGGTCCGACGCTCAGGGGCAAGCAGGGCTTCAGCGCTGGGGCTTGGGCTCGCGTTCAGGCAAGCTAAGTGGGCCGCCGCTCTTCCTTCTGCCGTCCAGAGAACATACTCCGCGCGGAACGTCAGACACGCTCAACCCTGACGTTCCCGGGAGTGACGCCCAGCACACCTGCCTATCGAGACACTTGGGGGAGTACCTCGTCGCAGAAGCGCTGCCATTGCTCGATCTGGTGGTCGACGGAGTGGTAGATGAACTTCATTTCGAACGCGGTGCACCCCGACTCCAGGTACTCGTTGATCCGCTCAGCAACGGAGTCGGATGAGCCGATCAGGGACGACGCCCAGATCTCGTTGAGCGTATCTGACTTTCGCGTCCGGATGGCTCATGGGCTCGTCTGCGAGGGCACAGAGGGGGCACAAGCCCACCGACTGCCCCTACCTCGAGCCGGAACCGTTGCCTTGCGTGACCAGACGTCTTCAGCCGGGTCTCATTGGTGGGTGGAGGCGGTCTTGGCGAATCGGGACATGCCGACGGCGAAGACGACGCCGTAACCGACGATGCTCATGGCGAGCAGCAGGGACAAGCCGAGACCGAGCCCGGCGTCTGGGGGACTCGGCACCCCTTCGTCAACGGAGGGCTCCTGGTCGAGGGTGGTGTCGATGTCGACGATCCCCGAGTCGAGAGCCTCATCAGGGGGTTCTGGCTGGAGGGTGAGGTCGGCGATCCGCCCTCCCCCCGGCTCGCCAGACAGTAGGTTCTCGGGATCGCCGCGCGCCGGTGTGAGCGTGTCGGCTGCGACCGCGGACGCGGCCGGTGAGGCCAGCACGACAATGCCTAGAACGAGCAAGACGCGCGCCATGCGAGTGAAGGTTGTTGTACTCATGCACCCATGGTCCACGACGGACGGTAAAGCCGACCCTACCCATGGTGTAAGCCGCCGATAAGCTCCGCGGGACGGCCTCCTCGGTCGTGGTGTTCGGCTTTTCGGCGGCGGTTAGCCCCGCTCGGAGAGCGCATCGGCTGAGGTGGGAGGCGGTCCACCGGCACACTGTGACTGTGGCTAGCAACTTGACTCGGGTGAGCGGGGAGGAGTTTGAGGAGCGGCTTCGTAACGCCGGCCCGCGTACCGCCGACGACGTCTCAATCACCAGGGACGGGCGCCGCATTGAATCCCGAGCGCGCCCGGAGGAGGGGTGACGTCACCGGTGACTGGCTCGAGGAGCTGGATCGGGACCTCACCGTCCGCCGGAGGGCTGGCGAATTCACGTAGACATGTCACCTGGTGGCAGAACCATCGTCTGAGCCGCCGCCGCTCGATGTCCCTCGGCTGGTTCGAGTTCTTGAGGACCACGGGGTCGAGTATCTGCTGCTCGGTGGCGGGCGGCGATTGCCCACGGTGCGACTCGAGCGACGAAGGACTTCGACTGTCTCGCCCGGCGGACATCGGAGAACCTGGAGCGGCTGGCCGCCGCGACGCGTGAGCTGGCAGCCCGGCTCCATGTCGAAGGCCTCTCTGACGAGGAGGCCGCCGGGCTTCCTGTTCGCCTCGACGAGCAGACCTTGGCCGGGATGGAGATCTCGACCTGGCGCACCGAGACCGGCGGCTTCGATGTGCTGGTCGACCTGCCCGACGCCACCGGTCGTCGCCGTTCCTACGACGAGCTGGTTGGCCGTGCCCGCAGTCTCGGAGTCGACGGCATCCCGGTACGAGCGGCCGCACTGGAGGATCTGATCGCCTCGAAGGAGTGGGCGAATCGCCCTAAGGATCGCGAGGCGCTACCGGAGCTTCGTACCATCCGCGACCGCTCGACACGACCGCAGAACCCGACCGAGCTCGAACAGGAGCGCCATCGGAACCGCCGGGATCGGGGTCTCGAACGCTGAACGACTGCCTGGGACGCCGTTCTCGAGGGCAACCTCGCTGCCCAACGACTTGGCATGGCGGGCGACGATGCCCGCCCAGGCTCAGAACGCGCTCCTCCCCGCGCTCGGTGGACGCGCACGCCGCCGTGACTCGTCGAGCCTCGTCTGCGGGGGCACAGGGACGGCACAAGCTCGCTCCGCCACGGGTGAGACTGGTGAAACCCTTGTGCCACAAGGGATGTGGACCGGGTAGCGGTTTCGCGGTGCCGGTCTGTTAGTCCGAGAGTTGAGGGTTCGAGTTCCTCCCCCGGAGCCTGTGGATAGCTGGAAACCCTTACACCGCAAGGACTTCAGGCTCAATGTTCAGAGTCGATCGGGCGATTCGGCCCGATTTCGTGCCTCTCTCGAAGCGGACGGGAACAGGGGGTGGCACAGGAGCGAAGCAGGGATTTCGCGATCTGAGTTGGGAAGCATCGGACTTCCGGTCCATAGCTCATGGCCTCGGTCTTCGGTGGCCCCGACCCCTTGGGCGTGGCCTGCTTCGTCTACGTGGGGACCCTCGTCATCCTCATCAGCGCTGCGAGCACCATCGCTGCGATGACGCTCACCCTCCAGTTGGAGCAGGAGACGGACGGGCGATGGATCGCTGTTAGGTGGTCGATCTCCCCGGGGCGTTGGTTCACGCGGAGGCGACAGCGAAGGTGAAGGCGCTGGCGCCGCGGACCGGTGACGCGCCGGTGACCACCCGAGCGTGCGCACACCTGGGTGGTGGCGTGGGCGATTGGCGAGTCATGAGCCTGATTTCATGCAGCCGCAAACGTCGGCGAGTCCGGATCTGCCGCAGCGGGAGATACCCACTGGCCTGGACACTGATCGGCCTCCGCGGTCCTCACACTGGGACCGGGGGCAGCGGTTTGGCGGCTGGTCCGTTGATGATCATCCCGGTGTATTCGAACCGGGAACCGTGGCAGGGGCAGTCCCAGGTCCGGGCTCGGCTATTCCAGTCGACGATGCAACCCATGTGCGTACAGCGAGCGGAGAGCGCGTACGTGGTCCCGTCGTCGTGGAGGTATGCCGCCACCTTCTCTCCATCGACCTCGACCACGGCGCCCTCCCCGGGGCGGAGGTCGAAGAAGGAACGGCTCACTGTCTTCACGATAAGCACGTCGGATGGCGCCTCGTGTGCTACCCGGTTTGGTACGACCCGCTGGATGTAGCGGCGGGAACCGGTCATCCCCTTGTTCCCTACCACCACCAGGTCATGGCTCCCGGCTTCCTTCGAGATCTCGACAGCGGGATTGCCCTTGGTCACGATCCGATCGATCACTCCGCCGTCGAAGCGGGCGGCGGTGTCACGCAGCACGATGTCACCGATCAGCTCGTCGCCCACATAGATCAGGGTGACTTCGGCTCCGACCGCCTCGGCCAGGCCATAACCGTGGCGGGTGGCCTGGTGGGCGGTCAGCGAGCCATCGGTGGCGATCAAGATCCTGCGGTACGGGTGCTGCCGAGGAGGATGTGCTGTCCTCACCACCAGGATGTCGACCGGTGCGTGGTGGGCCACCTGGCTGGGGAGGCCGCCGAGGCTGAACCGGCTGGCGGGCCCCATCCCGTGGTCCCCGATCACCAAGAGATCGGCACGCAGCTCGGCGGCGGCGGCGACGATCGACTCGGCGACATCGCCTTCACGGTGCCTGATCTCCGCCTCGACGCCGAGGGCGCGGACTCGCTCCGCTGCCAAGCCGAGAATGTCCTTGCCCGTCACCATGTCGTCGCTGACATGGATCAGGATCAACTCCGCCCCCAGCTCGTTGGCAAGTCGTGCCGCGACCTCCTCTGCCACTTCCGATGTCGGTGAGCCGTGTGCCCCGACGACGATCCTGCCGTAGCCGGTCAAAATGGTTTCAGGACCATCAGATAAACGATGAGAAATATCGCTACGGACCCGACCCCGGCGGTGAGGACCGGGTTGCCCGCGTCGACTACCCGAGCGAAGTCGTCACGAGACACCGTGGTTCCCGTCTCCATCAGCTCGAGCACCATCCGGATGCGGCGGAAATGCCTCTTGGCCATAGGGAACATCAACACCCCAACCCCGACCAGCACACCCAGCGACAACCAGATCCAGCCCTGATCGAACCAATGCCCCACGAACCCCGCACCGAACCCGCCGACCAGGAGCACCACGGTCGAGACATAGAAGGCGCTCACGGTGGCCGCGCTCAACTGGAGAATCCCGGACACCTGCTCGGGGTCCCGAATCCGCCTCACGAGGACCGTAGCCGCCATCGAGGTGCCGTGGGCGGCGACGAAGCCCACGACCCCGACCAGATGGATGAACTTCCACCAGCCGTAACTCACAAGCCCTCCGTCCACCGCGGAAGTTCTTCATCTGGCGGTAAGTCAGATAGGTCGACCGTGAGGCAATCCAGTTGAGCAGGATCATCGTAGATCTCTATTCGTTCCGCTGTCGGTGGGAGTGGCCAGAAGGATGGGTCTTGAACAGTCACGGACTCCCGACTGGAGAACCATCGAGCTACTGGATGTTCCCTCGGTGATTCGAAAGGGTTCGACATCGAGGCGTTCCGGGGGCGCTCCGGTCGTTCGAGAGGTTGACCCCTGACGACTACGGCGTCTCCCGTCTCGAGTACCAGCGTCTGCGCGCATCGGTCACCGATTGGCTGGGACCCCGGACGGGAGCCCCAACGTCCGGACGCCCGTGATACCACGATCCCGAGGCGTGTACCTCGGTTCGAGGCGGCCGCCCAGGCGTCGACCAGCCCGTGGCCGAAGTACGACGTCACCTCGCCTTCGAAGTAGCAGACCTCCCGCTTATCGGCCGGGCCGACCGGCGCCCAGTCGGGTGGGCAAGGTAGCGACTCCGTGGCTCGCTGCACCCGCTGCCTTGACGGCGCCCGGCGCCCACTTGGGGTGCCGCTCGACGATCACGGCCGCCACGTCGGTGGCGGGCGGCGACGACATCGACGTGCCGTTCAGGTAGACGTAGCCGCCGCCGTTGTCGATGGTGGTGACACCGAGGAACACCGCTTGCTGGACCAGCGGTCGGTTTCGCCGCCATCGCCGCTCGCCTTACTGGGTGACGCGGACGATCCCGGATTCGAATGCGAGCACAACTGCCTGCACCCGGTCGCGCAGGCCAAGCTTGCTGAGGATGTGAGCGACGTGGGTCTTGGCGGTGTGTTCGGAGACGAAGAGTTCAGCGGCGATCTCGGCGTTCGAGAGACCGCGGGCGAGGAGGCGCAGCACCTCGAGTTCTCTGGATGTCAGCGTGGCGAGCGCGGGCGGGGGTTCCTGCGGCGCTTCGGCGGTGAAGCGTTCGATCAGCCGCCTGGTCACTGCTGGGGCGAAGAGGGACCCGCCGTCGGCGACGATCCTGATCCCGGATAAGAGTTGCTGTTCCGGGCGCGTCCTTGAGCAGGAAGCCACTGGCGCCGGCTCGGAGTGCCTCGTAGACGTACTCGTCAAGGTCGAAGGTCGTGAGCACGAGCACACGCGGCGCGCTGCCGCTTCGCCTCGATGATCTGGCGTGTCGCTTCGATGCCGTCCATGTTCGGCATCCGCAGGTCCATGAGTACAACATCTGGGTCGAGTTCGCCGGCGAGGGCGACCGCTTCGGCGCCATCTGAGGCCTCGCCGACAACATCGATGTCGGGTTCGCTCGCGGAGGATCATGCGAAATCCGCTGCGCACGAGGTTCTGATCGTCGGCGAGCAGGACACGAATAGTCACGGTCGTGCCGAGGCCAGCGGCAGGCGGACCCGGAGCGTGAAGCCGCCTTGGGCCCGCCGCTCCGTCTGCAGGTCGCCACCGTATACGGAGACGCGCTCGCGCATTCCGATCAGGCCGTATCCGGGGCCGGAACCGTCACCGGTGCCCGGGCCGTCGTCTCCGATCTCGAGCTCGAGGTCGTTGGCGTGGTAACGAAGAGTCACTCGGGCGTGTGCAGGGACCGGCGTGCTTGAGGACGTTGGTGAGCGCCTCCTGGATGATCCGGTACGCGGAGACGTCGACGCTCGGCGGGAGTTTCCGCGCTTCACCTTCGACGGCCACTTCGACCGGCAGCCCGGCCGCCTGCACCTGCTCGACCAGTCTGTCGAGCTCCTTCAGACCCGGCTGTGGGGCGAGGGCAGGCACCTCGGCGCTTGTGCGCAGCATTCCGAGCAAGCGACGCATCTCCTCGAGTGCCTGGTGGCCGGTCTGTTCGATGGTCGCGAATGCCTCACGGGCGTCGGCGGGATCAGCCTGGAGTACGCGCCGGCCACCACGTGCCTGGAGGACCATGACGCTGATCGAGTGCGCGATCACGTCGTGGAGCTCTCGCGCTATCCGGGCCCGCTCCTCGACGATCGCTGCCTCCGCCTTGGCCTCCTGCTGCTTCAGGCGACTATCGCTCAGGCGCCAGCCCCGGACCGCTCGGCCCACTGACCACGGGGCGCCGAGAATGAGCGCGTAGAAGACGACGTCCTCGGCGCGAATGCCCTCGGAAGAGTCGATCGCCAGATTGGTGAGAAACAAGACGAGGACGAGGCCGCCGGCGAGTAGCGTGCGGCGGCCGCTGGTGTGCGCAGCAGCGTTATAGAGCGCCAGCAAGAGGAACAAGCCGATCGCCTCGACGGTGGCGAGTAGCCCCGGCAGTATCGCCTCTTCAAGGGTGGCGACGACCAGCAAGGCGAGAAACAGGATGGGCAGGCGGTCCCTTCGAGCCGCAACCGTCCCAAGAACGACCACGCCGGCGGCGGCTGCGACCCGGGTGCCCACCGATTCGTCGAGCTGAACGATCTGAGCCAGCGCTAACGCCGTGATAGCGCCAGCCATCGCCTCGTCGCCGTGCCGCCGGACCAAGCTGGCGAGTTTGTCCCGCATCGAACTGCACGCTACGTCGTCGGGACACGAGTTTCTATCCGTCGCTAGAGCGATCGGGCACCGGGAAGATCGCTCTCGGTGCGGAGCTGGCTTCATCCGTGATGGCGACGACAAGCAAGGCACGGCCTCATACGATCGACGCGTCGACATCTTGGAGGTGCATCTTGCTGTTCGACCCGTCAACCCTGGCCAGGCCAATCACGTCCGTTGAACGCGGCCTCACCGGCGACCGGCACCGCACCTGCGTCGACATCACCACCGAACCGGTGGAGTCATGACCATGGAGGAGGTCAGCCGGGCGCCGGTCACGACACCGCAACCCGTCATCGGTCGCCTCGCCGGGCTCGTCATGGTCGCATCGATCGTCTTCTTGATCGTCGGCAACAAACCCGTCATCGCGGACTTCTTCGGAACCAACGACGAAGAACTCAGGGTCCAGTACCTGCTCGATGCTCCCAACGATTGGGACTGGGCGATGACAATGCACACGGTCGCGGGCGTTGTGGTGGCGATTGGTTTCGCTCTATGGGCGATCGCCGTCCATCTCGGCAGCGCACCGGACATCGGAGCGGGTCGCAGACGTGGGGGCGACCAGCGCCACCCTCGGGGCTCTCACCTGGGTGTTCGTCTGCTACGGGCGAGCGACCCAGCCACCCGCAGAGGTCGCCGCCGGCTCGAGCGGGTGGTGGCTCCTGGCCTGGGCCCTGCCGGTGATGCTGGCCGTCGGTCTGGTCGGATGGACCCTCCTCCAGGCGGGCATGCGTGTCCGCGGCTGGGTGATCATCGTCGTAGCGGCGCTCTTCGTTCCGGTCGGCACGATCCTCCCGCTCGTCGTGCCCTTTCCAGTGGCACTCACCGGGCTGATCATCCTCGTGACCCCACCCAGCCGATGGGAGCCGAGCGCCACCGACACCCAAGCCGCGTCGTTACGGAGGTGAACATTTCGGGTTCCGACGCACCGCGGGGGATGGATCGCCAGGTCGACCGGTGAACGGGTTCGCCCCACGAAGACCGACGCCTCCTGCCGGACGGTCCGGCTCGGTGACGTAGTAGTGGCGGCCGTGCGGAGCATCTCCATGACTCGCCCGCCGGCGGGAAGGCAGCGAACGCCGAGGACGACCGCCAGCATCACGCTTCCGTGACTGCCGGCTCGATCTGTCGATGCGACCGCAGCGCTGACCCGTACGCTCTATGCGAGTCTGCGGATCGGAGGATCGAGGATGGCGCAGCGTAACGGCAGTGGTTTCAGAATCGGATTCGAGAGGTTCTCCCACCGGGTGACCGAGGCGACCGGTCGGCCCGGGGCCTTCATGATCGCGTTGCTGACCATCGTGATCTGGGTGGCGAGCGGTCCGATTTTCGGGTTCTCAGACACCTGGCAATTGGTCATCAACACCGGGACCACCATCGTGACGTTCTTGATGGTGTTCCTGATACAACAGACCCAGAACAAGGACACCAAGGCGATCGAGCTCAAGCTCAACGAGCTGGTGGCAGCTATCGAGGGTGCCAGCAACCGGCTGATAGACGTCGAGGATCTCTCCGAGCACGATCTCGACATCCTGCACGGCTACTACGGGGAGCTGGTGGCGCTGGCGAAGCAGGACTCCACGCTGACCCAGTCCCATTCCCTGGAGGAGGCGAGACGTCGGCACGCCGACACACCGCCAGACGGGTAACGGCCGGCGATGCGGCGAGCAGCACCTTGCCGATGCGCCGGGGGCCACTACCCAGTCCCATCAGAGACATCACGGTGAGGAATCCAGCCTCGTCCTGGACGCGGACGGGCACAGGGCCGGCACAAGGGCTAAACAGGGATTTCGCGATAGTGGACCTGAGGAGCGTCGGACCGGTTGAGCATGGCGAGGCAGAGCCGAGTCTGGGTGACGTCGCCTTCGTGTCGGCTTGAGCCGGTGGCGGGGCGCCAAGGCTGGAGGACATCCGAATGGGAAGGATCGTTATCAGCGAGAACGTCTCGCTCGACGGAGTCGTCCAGGACCCGACCGGTGAGGAGGGCTTCGAGTTCGGCGGCTGGTTCGGCCGGACTCTGGACAAGGACCGCCAAGCGTGGGCCCAGATCACGCTCGACGAGGCGGTGGGCGCGGAGGCGCTGCTGCTGGGTCGACGGAGCTACGAGTGGTTCGCCGCGCGGTGGCCATCTCGGAGTGGGGAGTGGGCGGACACGTTGAACAGAATGCCCAAGTACGTCGTGTCCTCGACCCTGGAGGATCCTGCCTGGAACAACTCCACGGTCCTGAAAGGCGACGTGGTTAAGCAGGTCTCGATGCTGAAGCAAAGGGTTGACGGGGACATCGTCGTCTACGCCAGCGGTCAACTCGTGCATACGCTGATTGAGCACGACCTCGTCGATGAGCTGCGGTTGATGATCTACCCGTTCGTGCTCGGGGCCGGGAAGCGCCTCTTCGGCGAGACCAGCTACAAGAAACAGATGCGCCTGGTCGACACCCGGACCGTCGGTGGCGGCCTCGCCTTCCTCACCTACCAGCCCGTCCGAGACGCCTAGATACGGTTGCGTCGACGTCGGCTGGTGAGCGCCTCCTTGGGGTCACGGTGAGTGCCAGGTCGAGTCTCCACCGGCGGTGGTCGTCGTTCTACGACGAGCTGGCTGGCGGCCGCCTACCGAGTCGACCAGCAGGTCAGCTGCGATCTCGACCGGCCCGGGGCCCCACCCCATCCGTGATCCTCGAGCTGGTTGGGTCAGCCGCCTCGTTCGAGCGGATTGCAATCTCGCAATTTGACGGTCGGTTTCGGGTACGTTCACACTCGACGTGGAGAGTGACCGCGTCGACTAGGAGAGACACATGCAGCCGGACGAGATCGCCGAGGTCCTCAACCGACCGATCAGTCAGGAGCTGTTGGCGCGCGACATTGTGCGCTTGGCCTATGTTGCGAAGGACGGTACTCCCCGCAACATTCCGACCGGGTTCACCTGGAACGGCTCGACGATCGTCATGTGCACTCCGAAGAACGCCCCCAAGCTCCCGGCGCTGCGTCAGAAACCGACCGTAGCCCTGACGATCGACACCGAGGTGCACCCACCAAAGATCCTGCTCATCCGCGGTGAGGCTGAGCTCGATGTCGTCGATGGCATCCCGGACGAGTACCTCGAGGCGAACAGCACCTACGAGATGACCCCCGAGCAACGCGTCGAGTGGGAAGCCGAGGTTCGCTCGCTCTACGACGGCATGGTCCGGATCGTCGTGACCCCAACCTGGGCGAAGCTGATCGACTTCGAGACGACACTGCCCAGCGCCGTCGAGGAGTTGGTCCGGCAGCGTGAGGAGCGTCGGGGCACCTGAAGCAAGGCGCTCGCTGACGTCAGTCGCAACACCCTGACCTGAATCGCCCGGGTTTTAGAGAGGCTCCACGAAGCCCGGGGCGGTTCACAGTGACACTCGGGATCAGGGAGACCGATGCCGTAGATTCGAGCAATGCGCCCATTGCACGTAGAGCATCGAGTCGGCCTCGATTACCTGGAAGCCGTGACGGTGCTGCTTCAGCGAATCCGCGGCGCTCACCCCACCGCAGGGCTGTACGAAGCCGCCGATCTCCAGTGGTGGTGGTCGCAGAGGCCGCGCTCGACCGACAACCTCCCTCAGCTCTTCTGGTTCGATGACCTCGGTCGTCCCGAAGCGGCGATGATCGCGACCGACTCGCCGCTTCGGATACAGCTCGATCCAATTGTTATGCCCAACGCAACTCCCGACTGGGTTGCGCACGTCGTCGAGCGCGGGCTCGCTCATGCCCGTGAGTCAGGACTCGAAGCCGTCGGCCTGGAGGTCGACCGGGCTGATCATGTCCTGCGTGAGGTGTTGGTCGGCCATGGCTTCGCGATCGAGGAAGACGGGCTGGTCGAGACCTGGCTGGGCGCAGACACTCGACCAGCGATCAGCCCGCTGCACGAGGGCTATCAGCTGTCCAATCGCCTCGACACGATGCAGCGCCCGCATCACATGATCAGTGCCGAACGGAACCACCCCGACCCCGAACGGCGTCTTCGTCAGACTTCGCTATACCGCCCCGACCTCGACCTGGTAATACACGACAGCCGAGAGAGCGTGGCGGCGTACGGGTTGTTCTGGTACGACCCGGTGACCGCAACCGGTCTCATCGAACCCATGCGCACTGAAGACGACCATCAACGACGAGGTCTTGCCCGCCACATCCTCACCACCGGCATCGATCGGCTCGTCGCCGCCGGCGCCAAGCGCATCAAGATTTGCTACGAACCGGACAACCCGGCATCGGGAAGTCTCTACCTCAGCGTCGGATTCAAACCCAACCGGCAGACCGTGATCTTCGCAGGCACGACGAGTGGAGGACCTTCTTGGCGGTGCGCTCCGGCCCGAGGCTGACGAAAAACGGGCTTACGGGCACATGGCACCCGGAAACGGCGGGCGGGACTCTCTGCTCACAGCCCGGCGGGTGTGTCCACTACCGGCCCCCCCGACCTCATCGAGGCGGAGCGGACCTGGGCTGACAACGAACGTTCAGGAGCGTCGGACCAAGTGTCCCAGGTTGGTTTGCTGGCGCCGCTGTCGTGGGATGCGGATCCGGGAGAGCGCGACACGACAAAGGAGAGCAGCTGCTGGGTTTGCATGGACGCTCGTCTGCGGGGGCACAGACACGGCACAGGATGACAGGCACGCCTCGGGCCGGGACCGTAAACCATTGTGTCGCAAGGGCTTCACATCCGTCATCGAGCTTGTTGTGTCGGTCTGCTAATCCGAAAGTTGAGGGTTCGAGTCCCTCCCCCGGAGCCTGCGGATAGCCGCAAACCCTTGTGGCGTAAGGGTGTACCAGCTCGCCGTACTTGAGGTGGCTCGCCTCGACGGGGCGGAATTGCCTCAGATCTCAGCCTGGAAGGGCCCAGGGGCGGCACAAGCAACGACCTCCCGAGTGCTCGAGTCTCGACGAGCATCGGACCGGCTGGCCGCAGCTCATGGGTTGAAAGCTTCCTTCCGCAGCTCCGCAGCGCCCAGTTGGAGACCCTCTATGTGTCGGGCGCGTCGAGCCACCCGGTGAGAGACCAGAGGTGGCCGTCGGGGTCGCGGAAGTCGGCGGCGTACAGGGAGCGGTTGCCGGAGCTGGTGACCTCCCGAGGGGCAATGCGGAAGGCAACGCCGCGGTCCAACAGGGTGCGATGGGTGGTCTCGATGTCGTCGACCTCGAGCACGATCTCGGTCAGCGACTCGGCGACCCTGGGATCGTCCACTCGGTTGAGGGCGAGCCGGATCGACCCAGCGTCGAGGAAGGCGAACTCCTCCGACACCGAGAGCACATCGAGACCAACGGCGTCGCGGTAGAACCCGACCGAGCGCTCGAGGTCGGTGACCCTGAGGATCACGTACGAAACCCGCATCAGCCGATCATATTGGGCAACCCGTCTATCGATGTCGGGCATTGGGGATCCGCTTCAGTTGGCCCGGATGTTTGATGGCAGGGGCGGTGAGCCGGGGGAGGGGGGTGGGTGTGAGTCATGGTGATCTCACTCGCCTCAGTGGTAGTGCTACCCGGTTTGTACGCCGACCCCGGTGACGCCCGGGCGCGTCCACTGGGGCACCGGTCGACCGCCGTTTCTGGGCCCCATCGGCGCACCGTGCTCGTCGGTGCGCAAGAAGGAGTGGGTCGGGAACTGCGGCCACCCCTCGGGCGAGTCCTCCCACTCCTCCCGCCGCCCGTAGGCGGTCATGTCGAGCAGCCCGAACGACGGGACTCATCACCTCGTCGCCCCGGCCGGTCGTCCAGTACGTCAGGTAGATCTTGTCCTCCCGCCGCAGGTAGCAGGAGATCCGGCCGGCGACGCCCACGGTGGGGTCGTCGAGGTGGGCGTTGGAGTACCACGGCGCTGTGTAGCCCATGAAGTCGCGGAATGCCGCGATCTCCTCGTACGGCCCGTCGCCGAGGATGGCGAAGGTGATCCCGTTGGCGTTGAGGTAGGCCGCGTCGGCGGCGTCCCGCATGTTCCAGGAGTTCCTGGTGCAGCCCTCGCACTGCCACTCCCATGGCTTCCCGTCGTAGAACATGTGGCTGTAGACGACCAGCTCGTCGCGCCCCTCGAAGACATCGCCGAACGGGACCGGGCCGTCGGGGCCGATGACGGTGGTGTCGGGCGGCACCTCTGTCATGGGCAGCCGGCGCCGGGCCGCGGCGATCGCGTCGCCCTCGCGGGTGTGTGCCTTCTCGCGCTTGCGCAGCTCGAGGAGCTGTCGCTCGAAGTCGTCGTGGTCGGTGACGGTCGGGGCTGGCGTGGTCATGGTTCCTCTTTCAGTTGTCTTGGGTATTCGAGGTGGTCGAGTCGACGTTGCGGCCGCGCCGAGTCGCGGTGCGGTAGTCCAGCACGGTCCAGAGCCTCAGATCGGAGGAGCCTTTGCGAGAGGCATCGGCTCGATGCCGGAGTCATCCCGCATCCGGCCCTTCAGATATGGCTCTGGCGCGCTGGATCAGGGTGGCTCCGGCGACGAGCAGCCACAAGGTGATGACGGTCGGTCCGATGATGGTGAGAGTGCGGGAGGCTTCTGTGGGCTCTCCGGCGTATGCCTGAAGGGTGCCGGCTCTGACAGAGAGGATCCCGGCGGCCACCGCCACCCATCCGAACCATTTCGGGTAGTTATGTCCGAGCGCGATTACGAGACCAAAGAGCATGAATGTCGCTCCCGCAAAGACAAAGCTACCAACCGTCGACAGCAACGGGTGTCAACCAGGTTTCTTGACCTCGAGTCGGGTCGCGGCGAGATCGGCGACTCGTTGCTGTGAGGGTCTTGCGGCGCGCGCCGAAGGGGGCCTCGTGGGTATCGTCGCCTTCGTCGGGGTGACCTCGGGGCTTGGAGGTGAAGGTGAGCTTCGTCTCTCGGGGCTTCAAGAGGCGTCGGGCCGTGGAAGCGCCGGAGGGTCGTGTCCCCCCGGGCCAATACGTCACGGGCGGGTTCCCGGTGCTCTCCGCTGGCCCGACTCCTCGGATCCCGCTGGACGAGTGGCGGTTGACTATTACCGGCGCGGGGGAACCGGTGACCTGGACATGGGGGGACTTCAGGGCGCTTCCCAGCGAGGAGGTGACCGTGGACATCCATTGCGTCACCAAGTGGTCGAAGCTCGACACCTTGTGGAGGGCGTGTCGATCGACACCCTTCTCGCCGGCGTGGACAACGTGGCCGCATATGCCTTGATCAGTCCCACGGCGGGTACACAACCAACCTTCCCACCGAGGACCTCACCGGAGGTAAGGCGTGGGTGGCGTTCGCCTTCGGGGGAGAGCCGCTGGCGCCCGAGCACGGCGGCCCGGCCCGGCTGCTGGTGCCCCACCTCTACTTCTGGAAGAGCGCCAAGTGGGTGCGCGGGATCGAGTTCTGGGAGACCGACCGGGCCGGGTTCTGGGAGTCCTACGGGTACCACAACTATGGAGATCCATGGCGCGAACAGCGGTACACAGGCGACTGAACTGGCGCACGGCCGACGTGGTCGCCCTGATCGACGAGACGGCACGGGTTCGCAGCTTCGTCCTCGACTGTCCCGGCTGGACGGGCCATCTCCCGGGCCAGCATGTCGACATCCGCCTGACCGCCGAGGACGGTTACCAGGCACAGCGGAGCTACTCGATCGCCACGCCCACGGACGGACGGCGCCTGACGATCACCGTGGAACTGGTCGATGACGGGGAGGTCTCCCCGTACCTGATCGAGGAGTTGCGGGCGGGTGACAGGCTCGAGCTGCGAGGGCCGATCGGCGGTTACTTCGTGTGGGAGCCCGAGGACGGTGGGCCTCTCCAACTGATCGCCGGGGGCAGCGGCCTGGTGCCGCTGATGGCCATGGTCCGGTCCCAGGTCACCGCCGTCAGCGACGTGAAAGTCCGGTTGCTCCTTCGTCGCGGTCCTGGGACGAAGTGATCTACCGCGATGAGCTGGACAGGATCGCCGGGGAGCAGCCGGGCGTCGAGATCGTCCACACGCTCACCCGGGCCCAGCCACCTGGTTGGGATGGATATGCCCGCCGCATCGACGAGGCGATGCTCGACGAGTCCGTGTGGCCCGCCACCGACAAACCACTCTGTTACATCTGCGGTCCGACCGGTTTCGTCGAAACGGTCGCGTCGACACTCGTCAAGCTCGGACACGAGCCCGCACACGTCAGGACCGAACGGTTCGGACCCTCAGGAGGCCCACCATGACCGACGACGCCCATCTCGACGGCAACGCCCTCGGTGCGCTCTTCCACGACGTCTTCGGACGGGAGATGACCGACGAACGCGCCTGCTGCGCCACGTGCGGTTCGGTCGGGCCCCTCGGCACCCTGATCGCCTACCGGCAAGCCCCGGGGGACGTCCTGCGGTGCTCCAAGTGCGGGGCCGTGATCCTGGTCGCCGTCGCCTCGCCGTCCGGGCTCCGGCTGACCTTCGAGTCGATCCGATGGATGGAGCTGATGGTCGACAGGTGAGACGGAGGCTCAGGCGAAACGTTGCACGAAGGCGAGGGCGGTGTCGGCGACCTCACACCAGCCACTGTCAATCGTCAGAGCATGCCTCCGGTTGGACATCTCGATGATCTCGGTCACGAGAAGACACTGAGTCGGCTGGGGATCGTTGGTCACAGACGCCGAGTGTGTCGGCCAGAGGACCACCTGTGCCGGGGCGTACCCTGATGAAGTGCGCGTTCAGTGTGTTCTCAACCCGTCCCGATACGGGGGTGCTGTCAGCGGTCTGAGGTTGCTTTGGTGACACCGCGCCGGGTAGCCCGGAAAGCGTGTCCCGAGGCTGCGCGCGGAGCTGCGGGAGCGGGAGACGGTCAAGCCGCTCGAGCTCTTCTTCGACCTCGTGTTCGTGCTCGGCTTCACGCAGTGCACCGCCTTGATGGCGGCCCATCCGGATTGGGTCGGGGATCGGCCACGGGATGCTCGTGCTGGCGATGCTCTGGTGGGCGTGGGTGTGTTACGCGTGGTTGACGAGCCTCGTCGAGCCCGAGGAAGGCTCGGTTCGGATCGTGATGCTGGCCGCGATGGCCGGTCTGATCGTGGTCGCGCTGTGCGTCCCGGAGGCGTTCGGTGACAGCGCCCTCGGTTTCGCGATCGCCTACGGCGTGGTGCGGTTGGGTCACATCGCCCTGTACCTGATCGGTCAGCCGCCGATCAGCCTGGCTTTCGCCGCTGGGTCCTCATAATTCGCAGGTCAGCACCGCGATCGTGATCGGCCTGTTGATCGGGGCATCGTTCGTCAACGGTGGCGTGCAGGCGACCGTGTGGCTCGCTCGCGATCCTGCTCGACTGGGGTGGGCCGGCAGCCTTCGGCGTCGCCGAGTGGCGGCTGGTCCCGGCGCACTTCGCCGAACGTCACAACCTCATGATCATCCTCGCATTGGGCGAGTCGGTCGTGGCTCTTGGTGCCGGGGCCAACGTCGACCTCACGACGCCGGTGATCGTCGCGGCGGTGCTCGGGATGGGTCTCGCATCGGCGTTGTGGTGGATCTACTTCGATGTCGTCGCCCTGGTGACCGAACGGCGTCTCATGCGGCGACCGAAGGGTCTGAGCGCAACGGGCTGGCTCGCGACTCCTACTCGTACTTGCACTTCCCGATGGTGGCCGGAATCGTCCTCGGGGCGCTCGGGCTCGAGGAGACACTTGCGCACGTCGACGAACCGCTCGACGCGGTGCACACGTTTGCGCTGCTCGGCGGGACGGCGATCTATCTCCTGGCCCATGTGGCGTTGCGTCTCCGCAACGCGCACACGATCAACGTCGAGCGCCTCACCCTCGCCCTGGTGCTGCTTGCGCTGATCGGGGCAGCGGTGAACGTTGACGCGCTGTTCACCATCGGGGCAGTCAACCTGCTGTTGTGGGTGATGATCGTCTACGAGACGATCTATCGTGTACGACGAGCGGCGTTACTGGCTCCGCCATGGGATGGAGATCGACATCCCAGGGAGCCACGAGGACACAGGACAGAGGTGACAGTTCGTATCATCGCATCCCGTTCAGGTCTCGGTCAGCGAGCCTTTGTTCGTCAGGGGGCCGCTCCGGTGACGTCTTGGCAGCGTTGCGCCAGTTCATGGTATCCATTCGCCTTCGAGCGGAAGGCCGGCAACTTCCCAGTCGGTGAGCCCGCCGGAGTATCGACGCACATGTCGGTAGCCGTGGTCGACGAGGGCGTGGTAGAGGGCGATGCTGGCATGGCAGTCGTCGCTCGTGCAATAGACGACGATCTCCTCGTCGTGGCTCAGCGAGGAGAAGAGCTCCTCTGGGGTGTTGAAGTGCTCGGATCCGGGGATGTGCTTGGCGCGGAACGCCCACTCGTTCAGGGCCATCACCAGCCTGAACCCGTCGGCCCGTCTGATCATCTCCAACAGCTCGTCGCGGTCAATCGTTCGCACACCTGATGAAGCGGTCGACAAGCTCATGACCTTGCGCCTCCTCTCCCACCTTCGATCGGCTGCCTTGTTCTACGGTCGAGTTGCGGTGTAACCATCGGAGCTTGCTCGGTGAGCCGGAGGCTCGCCGTTTGCCCCGTGACGTCCGCTACCACCAAGTTGTTGGTCGAAGAAGTCGAAGTCGATTGTGAAGATCGGGTCGCCGCCCTTCGGGCGTGTGCTGAACCCACGCCCAGTCACGTGAAAGGGAACGTTCGACCAGTGGTTGCGGCGCGGAGCCGAGGCCAGACGAATCTTGCCAACGATCTGGAGGAAGCGGTGGAGCGTCTCCTTGGTGTCCGGCCAGTCCTCCCAACGGCATGGGCGGGAACCGTGGCGTGGTCTTGGCCTCATCCGGCACTGGACGTAATCCTCTCAGATCCACGGAGTCGCCCGATCACCGTGTTGAAAGGTGCGGGCCTTCCTCTGGTGGGCTGCCGCCGTCGTTGCTTGGTTTGGACTCTCGCCCTTCGCCTCGGGTCGGCAGTGGTGTGTTCCTCTCGCCGACAGGGTCAGTGCAACTGTCGCTTCCAGTCTGGGGGCACGCGACCGGCTGGTCCCGGCACCGGCTGGTCGAGCGGGTGATGGTGCGGCGGGGCCAGCGCCGTGCCGACTGCGTAGCGCCCGCTCGCGTAGTCCCAGAACCAGTTTTCACCGGGTTCGTAGCTCTGGACAACGGCATGGCCGGTGCCAGCCGCGTGGTGGCTGGCGTGCTGAGACGGTGACGAGTCGCAGCAACCGACATGGCCGCAGCCGACGCAACGACGAAGGTGGAACCACCAACCACCTGATGCGAGACACTCGACGCAGCCCGAACCGCTCGGAGGGACGTCGGCGTCGATCAAGAGCTCACCTGCCGCCGATTGTCCCCTTCGCAGGTCCTCATCGGCGCGTTGGCGGCTGTCACTGGCCGCACCCGGCGATGCCTGCCCCACCGGTGCCGGCTGGGGATCGCCATCAGTCGACATACGGTCCGTTGAAGACGGGCGCCTCTCCGTACGGCTTCGCAGCCATGAGCATGAGACGTGTCCCCGGCTGCACAGCGGCCATGGTGACCGATCCGACCCGGGCCGAGGACGGCAATCTGCGAGCGGCTCACCCGATGCTGGGTGACGCCGAGAACGGCCACGCCTTCCAAGATGTAGACGAAGCCGTTGAAGTCGGATGGGACCGGCGTTGTGAAGGTGCCGCCCTTTGGCAGCTCGACGTCCAGGATCAGCCCGGGAGTCCCCAGTTCCACCGGCGAGCCATCTCCTACCAGCACCCGGACGATGGCATCGCCCTCCTCCCGCACCGGCACATCCTCGGGTTCCAGGAGCTGCGCGCTAGGTTCGACGCCCTTGTCGCTGCGCGCCAGGTTCACCCAGAAGAGAATACCCCGCATCACTTCGGTCTTACCCTCCCGGAGCTCGTCCTCTCCAATTCCTTCGGCGTGCCACACCCCGCGGCCGGTTCGAAGCTTCAGGAGTGATCCGGCTTGCAACCGGGCCCGCTCCATCACCCCGCCAGGACCGGTGCTGTGACCCGTACTGGCCGAGCCCGAGACCAGGTACCAGAGGTTGTCGAACCCACGGTGCGGATGCTTGGTATCCATACCCGCCCACTCCGGAGTGATCGGTACCACTCCTTCGTGGACCAGGATGAAGGGGTCCACCAGGGAATACGGGATCCCCGGGGATGGCAGGGTTTCGAGCACATCGATGCCCATCATCGGACGGATCCGAGCGTCCTCCACCAAAGCACCCCACGCGCCTCTAAGTCGACTTGAGCAACCATGGCGTTGTCCTTTCTGTTGGGCTGAGACCCAAGGCCAGGAACATCGCACGGCAAGGTCCCGAACCGACCACTGTGGCGATGGACGTCGGAGACACCCTCCGTGCTCATTGACGCCTCGTTCCGGGCCGCTTCGGTAAGATACTTGCAACTGCAAATACTCTACACCGAAGTGGTTGCACATGCAAGTACGTGGCGAAGGTGATGTCGCTGGTCTCCTTGACCGGCTGGTGGCCGAAGCGCTGCCCGACGAGGCGCGGATTGGAGGCGTGGCGGTCACTGCTCCGGGCTCACGCCACACTGATGCGCCTGCTCGGCACGGATCTCGAAAGCGAGACCGGTCAGAGCTTGGCCGACTTCGACGTGCTCGCTCGCCTGGCACAAGCCGGGGGTGAACTGCGCATGAGCGAGCTCGCCGACCAGGCGTTCATCTCACGGTCGGCCATGACCCGCCGTGTTGCCCGACTGGTTCACAGCGGTCTCGTCCGACGCTCAGGCGCCGACACAGACGCACGTGGCGTCGTGGTCGCGCTCACCGACGCCGGCGTAACCCGCCTCACCGAGACGGTCCCCGTCCACCTGCGCGGAGTGTCGAGGCTGTTCGTTGAGCAACTCGACGACGGGGAGCTCGCCGTCCTCGAGAGAGCCCTCAACAAGGTCACCCCCGACTGCACGTTTGGCTGACGTCGTTGTAGCAAAGTACGGCGGGCGACAAATGGCCACACCGCCGGTTCTTCCTCGCGAGCTCCGACCGGCGAGCCGCTGCTCGAGGTGATCAAGTCGCCCGCACCTGATCGCCCATTGCACGCCATCGCGCTTCGCGTCGAGCTCCGGATCAGGGGGCGCGGTCGCTGAAGGAGTCGGGCGAACTCGGCGGCGGTGATCGTCGTCGCCGCAGACTGACCGGTCCAGTCCCCCATGCTCCGAGAGATTCACGGTGTCGTCATCGTGCGGTCAGGGTCTTGACATGAGGGTGTGGGACGGTGAAGGGGTCAAGCCTGCGAGGTTCCTGATGCGATCCGTGGTCACTCTGTTGCTCGAGCCACCGAGGACCAGGACCTCCGGCAACCTCGCGGACGACGGGGGCGACCACAGCGACGCCGGGTACGGCCACCGGTGCGGAGTCAAGAACGTTTAGACGCCGTCGAGGTTCGCGGCCCTCGTCTTGGGTGGCTCCAGCTCCGGCGATAACGCGACAAGACCGGCGCGGGTATTGCCTGATCGGCGTGACCAGCGCCGCGACCCTGTAATCGGCCGCCGAGGTCCGGTGTGGCGTCGCCCCAGGCGGATCCCCCCAGCGGGTCACGACATCGTGCCAACCAGGACTCACGGCGTTCGGCGTGGACCACCATCAACCAGCAGAGACTCGCGCAGTCGGGATAGGTTGCCGTGCTCCGACTGGTGAATGGGGTGAACCTTGACAACCACGTCCGGCGGTTCCCTATTGGTGGCGGCTACCAGCTTGATCTCGACGACGGTGAACATCAAACAACCCTTGCAGGCGAATACATCGGGTCCCTGTTCGCTTGGACGGGGAGCGAACCTGGCGAAGATGTGCTCACCCACCACGTCTTCGCCACCCCAGGGCCGGCGCCGCGAGGGTGCCCGCCCCGATGAGATCGCCGCAGGTCGAGTGCTCTAGACAGACCGCCTGGTCGTGCAGTCGGCTCCGGGCTTTGGACCTTCCCGGGGCGCGGAGCCAAACCGGCCTCGTAGGTTTCCCCCGGTGGCCGCGGACGGGAACGCTCAGCTCTCGCCGAAGAGTTTCGTCGCCAGAGCGGGGTCGGTGGTGCTCATCACCACGCCGCCGTTCTCGGCGTAGTAGGCGACGGTGACGGTCCCGCCGGCGTCGGCGATGCGCCGGGCCATGGCAGCGACACCACCTTCGAACCCGGGAGGCACGAAGGCGCACTCGCGTTCGTCGGCGAGCACGCACCCGGTCTCGGTCGCTGCCGCCCTCACCGCGGCGACTTCACCGTCGTCGACGGCGACGTGGGCGACCCGCTCGTCGATGCGGGAGAACAGGCAGCCGGCTTGGACGGTGACCCCCCGGGCGGCGATGGCTTCGAGCAGGTTCGCCGGCCGACCTCGGGTGTGGTCCCTGATGATCGTCAGGTCACGCATGCGGTTCCTTTCTCGGTCCGTCTTCGTGGGTCGTCCTGCCAGATGCGGGTACCGGCAGGCGGGGGTCGGGCGGCTCGCTCTCCCACGCAGCCATCAGCCAGTCGTGGGCCGGGTCCATCGAGATCAGCCAACGACGCTGCGGATCAGGCCCCGCCATCACGTTGAGGTAGTACATGTCGTAGCCAGGTGCGGCCACCGATGGCCCGTGGTACCCGCGAGGGATCAAGTACACGTCGCCGTCACGGACGGTGACGGTCTCGTCGAAGTCGCCGTCGGTGGTGTAAGCCCGGTGGAGCCCGAACCCGCCATCGCCGCGGAGGCGGAAGTAGTAGATCTCCTCGAGGGGTACCTCGGTGTCGGTCCACTCGTCGTGCTTGTGCGGGGGATATGACGACCAGTTGCCGGCCGGGGTGAGGACCTCGACGACGATCAAGCGCTGGGGACCGGGCACACCTGCCGAGAGCAGCCCGTTGACCTGGCGGGTCGCCTGCCCCCGGCCGCGAATCTCGATCGCCACGTCCGATGACGCCAGCCGGAAAGCGGGCCGCTCCTCGGTGGCGACCGCCGTGGCCACCGCCACCTCGGCGGTCTCCGCAGCGAACAGCGTCACCGTCACCCCCCGAGGGACGAAGGCCACGTCGGTGGGACCACTGAACACGGAGGAACGTCCCTCGAGCTCGAAACCCTCTCCACCGGCGATGTCGACCCGGCAGCCACCGCTCAGGGGGACGACCGCCGCCTCGGCGGCGCCGAGCTGCAGCGTCCGGGTGCCTCCTCCCGGGAGGGTGATCACGTGGAGGCCGCAGTAGTCCCAGCCGGCATCGTCCGGCTGCATCCTTACCGGGTCGTCGTCGGCCGCCAGCGACCCGGCGGGGCGCAACCAGGTCATCGGGAACCGCCGTGGACGATCTCGACCGCGGTGTCGACCCATCGTTCGACGTCCCCGTCGGCCGGGTAGAGCAGGCTCCGCCCGACGACGAGCCCGCGCACCTGGGGGAGGGCCATCGCCCGCCGCCACGATGTGATCAATTCTTCGGCGCGGTGGCCGGGATCGCCGCCGAGCAGGAGCGTGGGCAGGGTGGTGGCGGCGAGCATCCGCTCCGGGTCCGCCGACGCCGGCAGCTTGAGCCAGGTGTACGCCGAGGTGGCGCCAAGGCCCGAGGCTACGGCGACCGCCTCGATCTGGGCGTCCACGGACTCGCGGATCTGCACCCGGCCGGCGGCGTCTCGCACCACCGGCAGCGGCTCGACCATCGCCACCAGTTGGCGGGCGGCGAGGGCGGTGACGGCGGCGGCGCAGGCCGTCAGTGTCTCTTTGCTCCGGGGGTCGTCGTAGTCGAGACGGAGCAGCATCTTGCCGCCGTCGAGCCCGAATCGGTCGATGGTGGCGACGTCGTAGCCGGTGAACCCGTCGTCGAGCTCCCACGCGGCACCGGTCAGCCCACCTCGGTTCATGGACCCGAACAGCACCTTGTCGTCGAGCTCGCCGAGCAGCAGCAGGTCCTCGAGGACGTCGGCGGTGGCCAGCAGGCCGTCGACACCGGGCCGCCGCAGGGCGCGCACGACGTGGGTGAGGAGCCGGCGCCGGTCCGCCATGGCGTAGGGGTCGTCGCCGACGCCCAGGATGCGCCGCGCCGGGTGGTCGACGGCGATAACCATCAACCTCCCGTCCGCTCCGGGAAACGGGCGCCGCTTCCGGGTCCCGAACCGCTCGGCCACGGCGCCGGGCTCTTCGGCGCGGACCCGCAGGAGCTCGGCAAAGGTGATGTCGTCCAGAATGGTCATCGATGCGTCGCTCTCTGATAGCCCTTCTGGCGCTCTTGGTCGGTGGCGTGCGGCGGCGCGCCGGTGGCGGCATTCCCCGCCGGCACGCCCGACGACCTCCGCGCCTTGTCCGAGGAGGTGTTCGCCTCGGTCGCCGCTGCCCTCCCCGCCCAGGCGGAATGCCTCGACGGGTTGCGCATCGAGGGCGCCTGGGAGCTCGACGATCGGGCCCGTTACTTCCCGGGGGAGGCGCGGCTGGTCGTCCGCATCCCGGCAACCGCTCCTCAGCTCACCGTCTCGCTGGTGCACGAGATCGGGCACCATCTCGACACGGTGTGCGGCGACGACGGGTTGCGCGCCGAGTTCATGCAGGCCCAGGGCCATCCGCCCGACACCGCCTGGGACGAGGGGGCCACATGGGAGGAGACCCCGGCCGAGCAGTTCGCCACCGCCGTCGTGGTGGCCGTCACGGGACGGCCCGACAACTTGAGGCCGATCCGGCTGGCCCCTGAAGCGCTGACCGTGGTCGACGCCTGGGGGAGCGGCGAGGAAGTCACCCACGAGCCATCAGCTCCCTGACCTGGGCCTCATCGGGCATCGCATCGGCACAGGCCAGCTGCCCGGCGACGTAGGCGCCGGCGGCATTGGCGAACGGGATGACCTCGTCCCAGTCCCATCCCATGAGCAGCCCGTGGCAGACGGCGCCGCCGAACGAGTCGCCGGCACCGAGCCCGTTCACCACCTCGATGGAGACCGGAGGGGCTGTGAAGGTACCGTCGCCGGTGTGCGCCGCCACGCCGGCCGGGCCCTGCTTGACGACCGCCACGTAGGGCGCCGAGGTCGAGGATGCGGCCGGCCATCTCCTCAGGTGAGCCGTCGCCGACCGCCACTGCGCACTCCTCCAGGTTGCCGATGGCGATGGTCACCCGCGCCAGCGCCTCCCGCTGCCATCGTCCCGCCTCGGACGGGGTTGCCCAGAACATGGCGCCGGTAGTCGAGGTCGTGGATGGTGGCGAGACCGTTGCCGGCTCTGGCGTCCAGGGCGTCGAGCGTCGCCGACCGTGACGGCTCGTCGGACAGCCCGGTGCCGGTCGTCCAGAAGATCCGGGCGGCGGTGATCGCCGCCAGGTCCAGCTCGTCGCTCCGTAGGTTCATGTCGGGTGCCTTCGGCTCCCGGTAGAAGAGGATGGGGAAGTGGTCCGGCGGGTGGATCTCGCAGAACACGATCGGGGTGCGCAGGGTCGGGATCGGTGCCGACGAACCGGTCGTCGACCCCGAAGCCGCGCAACGCCTGCCGCACGTAGTCGCCGAACCCGTCGGCGCCGACCTTGGTGATCACCGCAGCCCGTGTGCCCGTAGCGGGCGGAGGCCACGGCGACGTTGGTGGCGGTACCACCCGAGGAACTTCGAGAAGCTCGTCACGTCGGCAAGGGCAACACCGGTCTGATCCGGGTACAGGTCGACCCCCACCCGGCCCATCGTGATCAGGTCGTGGTTCATCCGTCCCGGCGGTCGGCTCCGGCGCCGTTTCCGGCAGGCTGCCCTCGCCCGGCGTGTCGATTACCTCCGCCGCCTCCTCGGCCTCGGCGTGGAACGCCTGGGCTGCCTCGGCCAGCTCGGCTGCGGCGGTGTCGTCGGAGCGGGACGCCGCATCGAGCTCGTGGCTGAGCGCTTCGAGGTCGGCTCCACCGGCCATCATCTGGACCAGCTGCTCGAGAGGGATCTCCGCCTTGGCGTAGTCGCCGAACACCTGGCCGCGGCGGAGGATGACGAAGTGGTCGCCGACCGGGTAGGCGTGGTGCGGGTTGTGGGTGATGAAGATCACTCCGATGCCCCGTTGCTTGGCCTGCAGGATGTAGCGCAGGACGACACCCGGCCTGCTTCACGCCCAGGGCGGCCGTCGGCTCGTCGAGGATCAACACCTTGGCACCGAAGTACACCGCCCGGGCAATGGCCACCGACTGGCGCTCGCCGCCGGAGAGCGTGCCGACCGGCTGGTCGGCGTCGCGGATGTCGATGCCCATCTTCGACATCTCTTCGCGGGTGACCCCCTTGGCGAAGTCGACGTTGAACCGCCGGAACGGCCAGAAGCCCTTGGTCGGCTCGGAGCCGAGGAAGAAGTTCCGCCAGATCGACATCAGCGGGATCATCGCCAGGTCCTGGTACACGGTGGCGATCCCCTTGGCGAGGGCGTCGCGGGGCGAGTCGAATTCGACCGGCTCGCCTTCGAACCGGTACTCGCCCTCGCTCGGCTTGTGCACACCGGCGAGGGTCTTGATGAGGGTCGACTTGCCGGCGCCGTTGTCGCCGAACAGGCAGGTGACCTCGCCGGCGCGGACGAACATCGACACGTCCTGGAGGGCGATCACCGAGCCGAAGTACTTCGAGACGTTCTCTACCTCGAGGAGCGGGCCCCCGTCGGGGTGTGTCGTCATGGTCGTTGTTCCCTGGGTCGTCTGGGTCACCGCTTCTGTGCTTGCTGGCGGATGAAGTTGTTGAAGATGACGGCGAGCACCAGGATCGCCCCCACGAAGACCTTGAACCAGTCACCGTCGACGCCGGTGATGATGATCCCCTGCTGCACCATGGCGAAGATCAGGGCGCCGACCGACGCCCCGATGACCGAGCCGTAGCCACCGGTGAGCAGGACGCCGCCGACGACGGCGGCGATGATGGCGTTGAACTCCTGGAGTTCGCCGCGCAGCGAGTCCGCCCCGCTGGTCTGCGTCACCTGGATGAGCGCCACGAAGAAGGCGGCGAACGCCGTCGTCATGAACAGTGCGATCTTGAGCCGGTTGACCGGCACGCCGACGTTGCGGGAGGCGTTGTTGTCGCCGCCGACGCCGAAGATCCAGTTGCCCTCGCGACTTCTGCAGCAGGGTCCAGGTGCCCAGGATCGTGATGGCGATCCACCAGAAGATGGCGATGTCGAAGTTCGCCCCGAAGATGCTGATCGACCTGCCGAACAGCGAGTCGAGCACCTCGTAGCCGGGGACCGTGTCGAACCCGCCCAGCTGGGTGCGGTTGGTCAGCGTGCGGGGGATGGCCACCGCCAGGCCGCGGAAGATGAACAGCCCGCCGAGGGTGATGATGAACGAGGGGAGCCTGGTGGTCACCACCAGTAACCCGTTGAGGAAGCCGGCGCCGAGAGTGATGGCCAGGGCAGCCGCCAGCGCCGGGCCGAGCGCCCATCCGAAGCCTCCCTGGCTCGCCGGCGTGACCAGCAGCATGATCGCCATGCCCGCGAAGCCGATGAGGGATCCCACCGACAGGTCGAACTCGCCGGCGATCATCAGGAGCGCGACCGCCACCGCCAGGATCCCCAGCGGGGTGGCCCGGTTGAGGATCGACGAGGTCGTCGCCCAGCTGACGAAGTTGTTGTCGAAGGCGACGACGGCGAAGAACACCCAACACCACCACGGCGGCGAGGATCGCCCCGAACTCTGGTCGGGTGAGCAGTCGGGTGACGGTCCGAACCTCCTCACCCGCTCGTCGTCGGGCGCCGATGGGCGGGGCCGGTGCCTGCTGTGTGGTCACGCCGTCCTCCTCCATCCCGTCACATCCGGGCTCGGTCAGCCATGGTGTCGGCTCTTGGCTGCACGGCACCTGTCCGGCTGCGCCGGACGGTCGAGCGGCTCCTAGCCCTGCTCGGGCTCGGCGCCGCTCTCCACGGTGCCCGCCCGTTTGGGGGGCACATCTTGGGAGGTGGCCGGGGGCGATGCCGCCCCCGGCCAACCGATCCGGGTCTCAGCGGAGCCCGGCCTCCGAGGCGGCGATCACGGCTTCGGCCGTTTCCGCGGTGACCACCTGCGGGCCGGTCAGGATGACGCGGTCCACCGAGCCCAGCGGCAGGGCGCCGGTCTCGAGGTACTGCGTGAGCAGCACGATGGGCAGGTATCCCTGCAGGTACTGCGCCTGGTCGATGGCGAACAGCATGTCCCCGTCGATGATCGCCTGGAGCACTTCGGGGGCGAGGTCGAATGTCGCCAGCTGGACGTCGACCCCCGCCGCCTGGACGGCGGCGAGCGTCGGCAACGCCCCGGTCGGTCCGAGGGCGAGGATGCCGTTGACATCGGCGTTGGCCGACAGCGCACCAGCCACCGTCGACTCGGCGCCCGTCGGGTCGGCCAGGTCGACCGGTACCACCTCGACGGTCCCGCCGAGGCCCTCGGTGAACCCTTCGCAGCGCAGGTCGAGGGCGACGTTGCCCACTTCCTGGTTGATGCAGAGGGCGTTGGTGACACCCGCCTCGGCCATCCGCTGCCCGGCGATGAGCCCGGCCTCGAACTCGGTCTGTCCGACATGGACGAGAATGCCGAGGTCGGCGAACACATCCGAGCCAGAGTTCATCGAGATCACCGGGATGCCGGCGGCTACCGCGGCCTCGATCGAGGGGCCGAGCGCCTCGGCGTCGGGGAGCGACACCACCAGGCCGTCGGGCTCCGAGGCGACGGCGGCGTCGATTATCGATGCCATCTCCACCATGTCGAACGTCCCCGGTGCCTGGTACTCGACGGTGACGCCCATGTCCTCGCCGGCGGCGGTCACGCCGTTGGCGGCGACACTCCAGAACGGGTCGGAGGACTGGCCGTGCGTGACCACGACGAAGCGGAAGTCCCGCTGCGCCACGGCGTCGCCGCCGGTCGTACCGGCCGTCCCGGCCGCCCCGGTGCCGTCGGTGCCGGTAGCGTCGGTGCCGGTGTCGTCGGTCGCTCCCGTGTCCTCGGCAGCCGTGCAGGCCGCCAAGGCGAGCGCCAGCACCGCGATCAGCACCCAGAGTCTCTTCGCTACCACGTTGTCCTCCTTCTGTCGCTTCTTCTCGCGTACCGGCGGTGCGGTCACACCGCCTCCAATGCCCGCTGCAGGAACCGGATGCTCTCTGCCGCATCAGCCATCGGCCCCGCTCCGGCGGGGGGCTCGGAAGAGAGCACCGTGTCCTGCTCGAGCACGATCCAGCCGTCGAATCCTGCGCCGTCGAGCACGGTCAGGATGGCGGCGAGGTCGACGTCGCCTTGTCCCAGCGGCCGGTACAACCCGGCGACGACGCCCTGGTGATAGGTGACTTCGCCGCGTCGCACCTGCTCCGCGGTCGCCGCGTCGACATCCTTCAGGTGCACGTGGGTGATCCGGCCGGCTGCGAGCTCGGCCACCGCGACCGGGTCGCCTCCACCGACCATCACGTGCCCGGTGTCGAGGCAGAGATCGACCGGGCTCGCCGCCAGAACTCGCTCGATCTCGTCGGGTCGCTCGACGACGGTGCCGTAGTGGGGGTGGAGCGAGATGCCGAGGCCGTGGGAGGCGGCGACGGTCGAGCTCTCGGCGAGCGCGGCCACCAAGTGATCCCACTCGTCTTCGGTGAGCGAGGCGGCACCTTCGTAGCCGTCGACACCCGATGAGGCGGCCAGGACGGCCATCTCGGCGCCGCCGGCCGCGAGGGTCGCCAGCTGCCGGTCCATCTCACCTCGTTCCTCCTCCCATCGGGCCCGGTCGTGCAGGACGACCGGGACGAAGCCGGCGACGAGACGCAACCGGTGGTGTTCGAGCACCGTTCGCAACTCGGTGGGGTCGTACGGGAGGAAGCCGTCGGGGCCCAACTCGGTGGCGGTGAGGCCGAGTGACGCCATCTCGGCGAGCACCCGGTCCGGGTCGAGCTGGTGGCCCCAACCGGGCACCTCGCAGACTCCCCAGGTGATCGGCGCACCGGCGACTGCGAACGTCATCACGCCACCTCCTCGAGCCGCACCGGCCGGTGCTCGGCACGTGACCGGTCACAGGCAACGGCGGTCACCATGGCCGCCATGGCGTCCTCGACGGTGCACGGGTTGGGTCGGTCACCGCGGGCGACCTCGACGAAGGCGGCCAGCTCCCGTTGGTAGGCGGTGCGAAACCTCTGCTGGAAATTGGGGTAAGGGTCAGCAGGCAGCCCAGGCCCACCCGGTTCGAGCGACCGCAGGGGCAGCCGGTCGTCCCAGCCGACGACTGCGCTGTCGCCGGACCCGAACAGCTCCATGCGGATGTCATACCCGTGAGGGTCGTGGCGGGTCGTCGACAGCAGGCACAGGGCACCGGAGTCGAGCTTGAGGATGGCGACGCCGGTGTCGATGTCGTCGTACTTGGCGAAGACGGGGAAGCCGAGCACGGCGCCGTCGGCGTATACCTCGACCACCTCGTCGCCGGTGACGAAGCGGAGCGCATCGAAGTCGTGCACGCTGAAGTCCCGGAACAGGCCACCGGAGGCGGGGATGTAGTCGTCGTGTGGGGGCGCCGGGTCGTGGCCGACCATGCGCACGACGTAGAGCGTGCCGAGCCCGCCGGTCTCGACGAGCCGGCGGGCCGCCTGGTAGCCGGGGTCGAAGCGACGCTGGAATCCCATCTGGACCGTCACCCCCGTCTCTACGACATGGCGCACCACGGTCCGGGTCGACTCCAGATCGAGCGAGATGGGCTTCTCGCAGAACGTGGGCTTGCCCGCCTTGGTGGCACGGATGATGAGGTCGGCATGGGCGTCGGTCGCCGCGGCGATAACCACCGCGTCCGAGGCGTCGATGAGCTGGTCGAGGTCGGTGACGGCGGCGACGCCGATGTCGGCCGCCAGACGGGTGGCCCGATCATGATCGGCGTCGGCGACGGTGATCGAGGTCACCCCTGGCGTGCCCTTCAGGATCGAGCCGTGGTAGACGCCGATCCGTCCGGCACCGATCAGCCCGACGTGCATCCGGTGCTCCGATCGGGGGGTTGGTCGGGCTGCACGGGCGTCTGATCCTCACTCGGTTGGAACGTTCCAACGAATTCGGGTACGTTACGACCTGACGGCGATCGATGTCAAGAGCGGCTCGGGAAGTGGGCACGGTCGGCGACCGGCGCCCCGGCGATACTCCGGGCACATCGGTGAGGAGGGCTGATGGAAACGGTCCGTTTGACCACCGCCCAGGCGCTCGTTCGCTTCCTCGTCGCCCAGCGGTGCGAGGTCGACGGGTTGTCGGCTCCGCTGTTCCCGGGCGTGTTCGCCATCTTCGGCCACGGCAACGTGACCGCATTCGGTGAGGCGCTGGAGGCCGCGGGTGACGCCCTCCCCACGTGGCGCGGCCAGAACGAGCAGGGCATGGCGATGGCGGCGATCGGCTTCGCCAAGGCGGTGAGGCGGCGCCAGGTGATGATCGCCACCTCGTCGATCGGGCCCGGCGCCCTCAACATGGTCACCGCAGCGGGCATCGCCATGGCGAACCGCCTCCCGGTGCTCCTCATCGCGGGGACACCTTCGCCAACCGCCTCCCCGACCCGGTGCTCCAGCAGGTCGAGCGGTTCGACGACCCCACGCTCTCGGTCAACGACGCCTTCAAGCCGGTGGTGCGCTATTGGGACCGCATCGGGCACCCGGCTCAGATCCTCCAATCGCTTCCCCAGGCCGTAGCCGTCCTCCTCGACCCGGCGGAGTGCGGACCTGTCTTCCTCGGGCTCCCCCAGGACGTGCAGGCCGAGGCCTACGACTACCCGGTGCGCTTCTTCGCCGAGCGGGTGCACCGGATCCGGCGGCCCCGACCGGACCCGGCCGAGGTGGCCGTGGGCGCCGAGATCGTCCGTGAGGCGAAACGACCGCTGGTCATCGCCGGTGGCGGCGTGCGGTACTCCGGCGCCGAGGGGCAGCTCGGCGCCCTCGCCGAACTCCACGGGTTGCCGGTGGCGGAGACCGTCGCCGGCAAGGGAAGCCTCCCCTGGGATCATCCGGCCAATGTCGGGCCGATCGGAGTTACCGGTTCGACCAGTGCCAACGCGCTCGCCTCCGATGCGGACGTGGTGATCGCCGTCGGGACCCGCCTCCAGGACTTCACCACCGGGTCGTGGAGCGTGTTCGGTGACGAGGCGCTGCGCCTGGTGTCGGTGAACGCCGCCCGCTTCGACACCGCCAAGCATCTCGCAGTCCCCGTGGTCGGCGACGCCGCGGTGACCCTGGAGGCGGTGTCCGAGGCACTCGCCGGCCACCGGGCGCCGGAGGAATGGAGCGACCGGGCGCGCACCCTGGTCGCCGAGTGGGCGACGTACGTCGACGAAGTCACCGGCCCGGGCGCGCAGACGGTGACCGGGCTCCCGTCGTATGCCCAGGTGATCGGAGTCGTCAACCGGCTCGCCGCTCCGGGCGACTACGTGGTGGCCGCGGCCGGTGGCCTGCCCGGCGAGCTCAACAAGACGTGGCGGGCATCGCTCCCCGGCACGTTCGACACCGAGTACGGGTTTTCCTGCATGGGGTACGAGATCGGAGGGGCCTGGGGCGCCGCCATGGCACGGAGGCCTGCGTCACCGGCCGATCCCGAGTGGCGACGCGGGAACGTCCATGGCGATGTGATCTCGATGTGCGGCGACGGCTCCTATCTCATGCTGAGCGCGGACGTGTTCTCGTCGGTCCTCTCCGGCCACAAGGTCATCCTGGTCCTCTGTGACAACGGCGGTTACTCCGTCATCCAACGGCTCCAGGTGTTCAAGGGGGGCGCCGCCTTCAACAACCGGTGGGACGAGGGCACCCGACGGGCGGTCGACGTCGAGGTCGACTACGCCGCCCACGCCGCAGCCATGGGCGCCGGGGTCGAGCGGGTGGCGACGCTCGACGAGCTCGAAGCAGGCCTTCGCCCGAGCCAAGGAGGCGGACACGACAACGGTGATCGTGATCCGCACCGACCCATACACCTGGACCGGCGGTGACGCCTGGTGGGACGTCGGTGTCCCCGAGGTCAGCGAACGCGACGAGGTACGGCTCGCCAGGGCAGAGCACGAGGCCGAGCGCAAACGGCAGCGCCGGGGCGTGTGAACCACAGGAGGGACGAACCGGTGTGAGCCAGACCGACGGGTCTGTTTCGAAGGGCCGTGGGGAGCCGCGCCGCGGCCCGACGATCATCGATGTGGCCCACCGCGCCGGGGTGTCCAAGTCACTCGTCTCACTCGTGATGCGGGAGCGCGCAACGTCAGCGAGGAGCGCCGCCGCGCCGTGCTCGAGGCGGCCGCCGAGCTCCGGTACCGGCCGAATGCGATGGCACAGATCCTCGTGCGGCGGCGCAGCTTCGTGATCGGAGTCATGCTGTCCGACCTGCACAACCCGTTCTTCACGGCCGTGGTCGACGGCATCTCCTCCCATGCCCACACCGCCGACTACCGAGCGCTGATCAACACCGGAGATCGATCCCCGGGGAGCGAGCGGGACGCCGTCGAGACGCTCCTTCGCCTCCGCACCGATGGGATCGTCTTGGCGGGCACCGTGATCGACGCGGCGACCATCGACCGTGTCGGTCGCGAGGTGCCGCTGGTCCTCGCCAGCCGGGTGACCCGCTCCCGGGTGGTCGACAGCGTGGTCACCGACGACGTCGCCGGCGCCGGTCTCGCCGTGGAACACCTCGTCCGACTCGGGCATCGCCGCATCGCCCACATCACCGGCGGGCGCGGCGCCGGGTCGCGCCACCGCGCCACTGGGTACCGGCGGGCAATGGGGCGGCACGGGCTCGCCGGAGAGATCTCTGTGGTGCCCGGGTCGTACACCGAGGTGGGCGGGATCGACGGGGTGCGGCGTCTCCACGCCGAGGGCACGCCGCCCACGGCGATCTTCGCCCCCAACGACCTCGCAGCCATCGGCGTCCTCCAGGCGCTGGAGGCGCGAGGCCTGAGCGTGCCCGGCGACGTCTCGGTGGTCGGCTACGACGACAGCCACCTGGCGGCCCTCGAGCACATCGCGCTCACAAGCGTCCGGCAGGACCCGATGGAGATCGGGTCAACGGCAGTGGAGTTGCTGCTGGAACGGCTCGACCAGGGGCGAACCGGGCCCCGTCACGTAGTGCTCGAACCCGGCTTCACCATCCGATCCACCACCGGTTCTCCACCGGGGCCTACCTCCGCAGCCGGAGCCGCGCGCTGAAGCAAGCAACGTGAGTCCCAGAACCGGGCGAGACCCTGGGAGTGAGTCGCCCGTCGCCTGCTCTGCGGCGGCACAGGGAGGGCACAAGCTCCCTGCAGGTTGTTCGTGCGCTTCGTGAAACCCTTGTGCAGCAAGGCTTTCAGCTCGGCGACCAAAGTCAGTGGTGTCGGTCTGTTAATCCGAAAGTTGAGGGTTCGAGTCCCTCCCCCGGAGCCCGTGGACGGCCGGAAACCCTTGAGCGACAAGGGTATCCGGCTCTATGACTCTCTAGGTCGATCGGGAGATCCGGCCCGATTCCAGCCTGTGCTCGACCCGGATGGGCACAGGGCCGGCACAAGACCGAAGTCAGAGATTTCGCGACACTGAGCTCAGGAGCGTCGGACCGGAAGTCCGCAGGCCGCCGGCAAGCTGGCGTGGTCCCCAGGTCTGACGGTGTCGTCTCGCTCCGGATGCCCGGTAGGGTCGTCGCCTCGTGGGTGTCAGGTGGGGAGTCACATCGTGTTGATGAAGCGTTGGAGACCATGGTGAGGAGATGACCCATATGCGGGTGATGTTGCTGATCAAGGGAGACCCGGAACCTGGTGCGAGGCCAAGCGATGAGCTCCTAACTGCGATGGGGAGGTACAACGACGAGCTCACGGAGGCGGGAGTGCTGCTCGATCTCGCCGGGCTCTACCCCAGTGGCGAAGGCAGGCGAGTGAAGTTCTCGGACGGACAGCGCTTGGTTGTCGAAGGGCCCTTCGGTGAGAAGGACGCAGTCGCCGGCTACTGGATCCTCCAGGTGGAGTCGATGGACGAGGCCGTCGAATGGGCCAACCGAATACCGTTCGAAGCACTCGCGGATCTACCCGGGCGAGTACGGCGCCTCGGGCGAGGTCGAGATCCGCCAGGTCTTCGAAGTTGAGGGACTTGGTACCTCCAACTAGCTGGCGCTTCCCGCGGTCGGGTCCGGTCGCCAACGGATAAGTAAGCGGTCAAGCGATGGCACCGGCCGGGTCACGTACCCTGGGCCGAGGTGCCGCGGCTGATGGGCCGGGGACGCGGTGGCGGCGAAGCCGATCGAACGCCCATCCCGGTCTGCTGGTGATCCGTGACCGGCTCCGCCGCCTCGCGTTGACTGCTGGTTCCGAGGGTGCGCCGGGTCATGGCCGGGGTCAGGTCTCTGTTCGGCTGTTGAGCCAGCTGACCATGGCCGGGTCGTGGTGGTCGAAGAAGAGGGAGGCACCGGTGTCCATGATGGCGATGCGGGCCATCTCGTTGTCGGTCAGGGTGAAGTCGAAGATGTCACGGTTCTGTTCCATGCGTTCTCGGCGTACGGACTTCGGGATGGTCACGATGTCGCGCTGGGTGAGCCACCGGAGGACGACCTGGGCGACGGACTTCCCGTGCGCTTCGCCGATGGCGGTAAGCGTCGGGTCGGTAAACAGGTTGTTGCGGGCCTCGGCGAAACCGCCCCAGGACTCCATCTGCACGCCGTGGGCGCGCATGATCCCTTGGTCGGCGTGACGTTGGAAGAACGGATGGGTCTCGATCTGGTTGACCGCCGGGATCACCTCGTTGTGCTCGATGAGGTCGACGAGCCGGTCGGGGTAGAAGTTGGAGACTCCGATCGCTCGGGCCAGGCCGTCGGCGTTGAGCTGCTCCATCGCTCGCCAGAAGCTGTAGTAGTCGCCGAGGGGCTGGTGGATCAGGTAGAGGTCGACGTGGTCGAGGCCCAGGCGCTCGAGGGAGCGCTCGAAGGCGGCTCTCGCGTTGGCCTCGCCCGGCTTCTGGATGAACAGCTTGGTCGTGATGAAAAGCTCATCGCGGGGAATGCCGCTGCTGGCGAGGGCGCGGCCGACCGCGTCCTCGTTCTCGTAGGAGGCGGCAGTGTCGATGTGCCGGTAGCCGACCTCGAGAGCTGTGGCG
Source organism: uncultured Acidimicrobiia bacterium (assembly GCA_963812375.1). Lineage (GTDB taxonomy): Bacteria > Actinomycetota > Acidimicrobiia > Spongiisociales > UBA5794 > JACDBE01. The sequence goes on from CAWEUW010000009.1 coordinate 53,804, forward strand.
ACGGCCCGCTCGGTCTCGTCGGCGCGGATCTGAAATACGCCGAAGCCGAGAATCGGCATCTCGACGCCGTTGTTCAGCGTGACTTTCGAAATCGTGCTCACGTGGCCGCTCCTGTTGCTCTCCGTCCCACGTGACTCAACCATCACTAGGCGACGTGAGCCAACCCTGCGGTTACCGGAACGGCCCGGACACCCCTCCCAGGGAGCGATGGAACGGCGTCATGAGTCGGAGTCGCGTTCGTGCGACTAAGGGTTGACGCCGTCGTCCCTGGATGCGTCAACCCAGGCGATAGCGATCACAGCAGCTTCCCACCCGGTGATCCCCGGCGGCGTCGGCGGGGTTGCCCTGCAGCCGCTGGGGTTCGCCACAGCGGCTCGTCTGCGGGGGCACAGCGAGGACACAAGCAGTCCGCTGTCCCTATCTACGACTTCTGAAACCCTTGTGGCGTAAGGCGTTCGGAGGGGCCGCTGAGTTGGTGGTGCCGGTCTGTCAATCCGAAAGTTGAGGGTTCGAGTCCCTCCCCCGGAGCCTGCGGATCGCCGGAAACCATTATGCGACAAGGGTTTTCGGCTTCTCGAACTTCTCGGCAGATCGGGCGATTCGGCCTGAATCCAGCCTCGTCCTGGACGCGGACGGGCACAGGTCCGGCAAGAGCTAAGCAGGGATTTCGCGATTTTGGACCTCAGGAGCGTCGGACTCCGAGTCCGATGCTTCGCGCCGCGGGAGTCAATGCGACCTGGATCGAGCCTGAGCTTGTAGGTCGAGCGATGTGACACGCGTGTTCGCATCCACCGCGGGCCTGGTCCTGAACGTCTCCAGGAATCTGGCTCTTCGGAACTGAGCGGGGAGTAGGGCTCCGCCGGCGTTGACAGGGCCCTGCGAATCCGAGGGTTATTGAAACCGGTTGGATGGTTGGTGCTGGCGTGCAGCGGACAGGACACCCGGGCTCTTTACGCCAAGCACGGACCCTTTACGGCCCGACATGCTCCCGCCAGCTGTGCCTCGGCTGGTAGCCGAGAACCTGGCGGGCCCGATCGATCGCCAACAGGGTCTCCGTCCCTGCCACCGGCCGACGCATCGGGACACCAGGGTAAACGGCGGCCGTGGGAGTACTGTCGCCCCAGTGAGTGAGCACTCACGCCAGGAGGTGGCTCGGACGGCCGGGGTCGAGGTCGGTTATGTCGATCGACTGGTCGAGCTCGGGATCCTGAGGCCGGGCGAGGGAGACGCCTTCTCTTCGGGTGACGTGCGCCGGGCGCGTTGGATGCAGAGTCTGGAACGGGCTGGCGTACCGCTGGATGAGATGGCCGCAGCCGTCCGAAGGGGAGCTCTCTCTTTCTCCTTTCTCGACATGAGTGCCTTCGATCGATTCGCCGGTCTTGCCGGAGTCACGTTCCACGAGGTGAGTGAAACGACGGGCATACCGCTCGAGCTGCTGATGGTGGTCCGGGAGGGGTTCGGCCTGTCCGAGCCACGGGCTCACGACTACGTCCGAGAGGGCGAGCTATCGGTGATATCGACGGTTGAGTTCCAGGTCAGACAGGGGTTCCGACTCGAGGTCATCGCAAGATGGCTGCGCGTCTACGCCGATAGCCTTCGCCGGATCGTGGAGACCGAGGCGGACTGGTACCGGACCGAGGTGATCCTTCCCTTTTTCGAGGCAGGCCTGACCGAGGCCGAGATGTTGGAGGCACAGGGCGAATTCGGGTCCCGAATGGCCCCGCTGACCGAGCAGGCGCTGCTCGCGATCTACCGGGGGACAGCAGGAATACGTGTGGACGAAGAGCGCGGTCGAGAGCATCGAAGGTGCCCTGGAGGCAGCCGGCCTGTACGAGCGGTTGCATCGACCGCCGGCGGTCAGCTTCCTCGACCTCTCCGGCTTCACCCGGCTCACCGAGGAAGGAGGCGATGAGGTCGCAGTGAATCTTGCGGCGAGATTGCGGGCTCTGGTCCGTCGGTCTTCGCAGGAACACGGTGGGGAGTCGGTCAAGTGGCTGGGGGACGGCGTGATGTTGTATTTCCCCAACCCGGGCGACGGCGTGTTGGCCACACTCGACATGGTGGAACGCGCAGCCAACGACGCCCTTCCCCCGGCCCGCGCCGGGATTCACGCCGGACCGGTGGTCTTCCAGGAGGGCGATTATTTCGGCCGGACGGTGAATATGGCGGCGAGGATCACCGACTACGCCCGACCCGGTGAGGTACTCGTCAGTCAGGAGGTGGTCGAGGCAGCCTCGGAGAGTTCCCTTTCGTTCGACGAGATCGGGCCGGTCACTCTTAAGGGTGTGACGGGTGAACCACGTCTTCACATCGCCCATCGGCTCGCCTGAAGGAACCCTGCCGTCAGCATGCGCGGATGGTTCACAGCCGAGGGAGCGGCAATCTGATCGTGTCGGCTCGGCCAATCGCCGAGGTGGCGTCCCAGGCGTCCGCGAGGCATCGACCCGGGGTCCGCGGTGGCGGCACAGGGACGGCACAGGCTCGCCGACCACGACGTGGGCGGTCAACGAAACCCTTGTGGCGCAAGGCTCTTTGGGCGGGTCGGCTACCCCGGTGGTGCCGGACTGTTAATCCGCAGGTTGAGGGTTCGAGTCCCTCCCCCGGAGCCCGCGGATCGCTGAAATCCCGTGCGAATCAAGGGTTTTTGGCTTCCCAAGCGTCCTTCATCAATCGACGATTCAGCTTGACTTCAGGTCACATCTCTATGCGGATGGGCACAGGGCGGGCACTTGTTAGAGCCGCGCCATAGATCGCTCCGAGTCTCCGTCTAGCACCAGATCGGGCAATAGGGCGCGTCAAGCCGTGCGGGAGGGTCGCGACGCTCTGGCACGCCGGAACCGTCGCAATTTACGGCGCGTCGTCCCTGGCGTTCAAGCGTGGCGTGCGTGTTCGATGCTGATTGCGGCGGGGATCCAGCGCTCGTCGACGAGAAGCCGCCAAGCGTGGAGCTCAGCCGAATGCGAGCTCATGCCCCACTGACGATCACCATTTCGTTGCCTTCGGGGTCGGCGACCCGCCAGCGATCCTCCGACTCGTCAAGGAGCCGGCCACCGGCTGCGACGGTCGTGGCGAGGCGCGTCTGCGCGAGGTCCGACGGCACCGCGAGCTCGAAGTGGATGCGGTTGCGCTGCCGGCGCCGCTCCGTCTCCGAAGCATCGAGCTCTTGGAACACCAGCACCGGGTTCAGCCGCCGCGGATCGTGGATGTCGATGACCCCGGCTCGCCGGTCGTGGGTGTATCCGAGTGCGGCGACCCAGAACGCGTGGACTGCGGCGACGTCGGCGGCGTCGAGGAAGAGCTGAGCGAAGCGCGGCAGCCCCGGATCCGCAGTGGCCCCGAGTTCGCGGGCAGCGGTCTGGAGGTTTCCGGCGAGGTCGGTGAAGTCGAGCTCGAGGCCGTGGGCGTCGTCTTCCCACTGGTCCTTACCGCTGTCGATGATCACGAGCCCGGGGCGCAGGTCGACCAGCAGCGGGAAGCCCGTGTCGTCGGCCAGCGCCGCTGCTGCGGCGGCCAGGTCACGCTGCTGCGTCGGCGAGGTGGTGCGGTAGCACGCCATCGCGCTGAACACCGCCTGCCAGTCGGCTGTCCCGATCCTCTCGCCGAGCGCCGTGGCCCGGCACCAGGTCGACCTCGTTGCCGTCGGGGTCGGTGTGGCAGACCCCGAACGGTCCGGATGCCTCACCAAGACTCGCCTGCTCGACCGCCGCGGCCGGCCGCACCACGTCGAGGTGGATGCGGTTTCGAAGCGGCCGCGGCTCCGTCGACTGCCGGATCCGTATCGCGGGGTCGCGCCGCAACGGATCCGCCAAACCGCCGTCCTCCCCAGGCGCGTAGTCGAGCACGCGCTGCCAGAACCGCCTCACCACAGTCGGGTTCGCGGACTCGAACACGACGCTCAGGTGCTGCAGCACGGCAGGGTTCGCGGCCAGCCCGAGATCCCGCGCGGCCGCCGACACCGCCTCGGCGTGCTCGTCTGAGTCGAGGCGCACCCGCATGCCTGTCGCGCGCAGGTCGACCACGATCTCGGCCGACAGCTCCACGATGCGCCCGGCCAGCGCAGCCCCCTCGATCAGCGACGGCGCGTCGAACCATGCCGTCGCAACGCCATCGACCACCCGCCAATCCGTTCCGATCTCTGTCATGCCCGGCACCGTAGAGCTCAATCCGGACGTTCTCCTTCCGGATAGTGATGATGTCCCGGCGGGGGCATTGAGGTACGCCGTTGATCATGATCAGGCTGCGTCACCTCATCACGTACTGACGGGCCTGGCTTCCCTATCGACGCGGCACCACACGAAGCGCTGGCTGCGGAGTTGATCGAGTTCCGCATGTCCCGCTCGCCTCCTGACGGATCCTTCGTGAGGGGGCCGGCGAGACTCCCTACGATTGCCCGCCCGAGCAGAGCAGACGGATACGTGACGACCTCAGAGCAGTGGCGGATCGTGCGACGAATCGTCGCCGTCGTCGCTCCATTGGGGGCGCTCATCGGCATGATCCCCGGCTACGTCCTCGGTGATGGAACAACCCGTTCGGTTCTCACCGGAGCGCTGATCGGAGCTCTTGTTTTCCGGTGGCATGGTCGTGTTCGAGGTGGCTTGGGCGGTTGGGCTGTTGCCCCGCGGCTGGCGGGAGGCTCCGTTCCTGGTGGTTCTCGTCACGCGGAGCCTGGCCTGGCTCGCCATCATCGTGGTCGCCATCGCGGTGCCTTTGTTGACGGTCGGCGGGGTGCCCTGGGACGACCTGGTCGATCCAGGATTTGCCTGGTCCGTCGTCATCACCTTCCTCGCGGCCCTGTTGTTCAACTTCGTCGCCCAGGTCAACCGCCTGCTCGGTCGGGGCGTGCTCATCGGCTTGATTCTCGGCCGCTACCACCGACCACGCCAGGAGGCCCGCATCTTCCTGTTCGTCGATCTGCGCAGCTCCACCCAGATCGCCGAGCAGCTGGGCAACCTGCGCTATCACGCGTTTCTCAAGCGCTTCGTCGCCGACGTCTCCACCAGCGCCACCCGCCACGGTGGCGAGGTCCACCGGTTCGTCGGTGACGAGGTCGTGCTGACCTGGACCGAATGCAAGGGCCTGGAGAACGCGGCGTGCGTGCAGGCCGTCTTTGCCATGGCAGACGCAATCGACCGGTCGTCCGGCGACTACCTGGCAGATTTCGGTGCAGTGCCCAGCTTCTGGGCGGGCTTGCACATGGGGCCGGTGGTCACCGGTGAGATCGGGACGGTCAAGCACGAGATCGTCTACCTGGGTGACACGCCGAACACGGCGGCACGGATCGAGCAGGCGTGTCGGGACTTCGAGCGCTCCTTCCTCGCATCTGCAGATGTGGTCGAGGCGGTCACCATCCCCGACGGGATCGCAGTCGAATGCCTCGGACCGATCGAACTGCGCGGGGTCGGCGCCTCGGTGGAGCTGTTCGCGCTGGACAGATAGCGCCTGCGCGTGACGGGCCGTTGTCACCGCGGTCGATACACGTCCCGGCGTTGCTGGACCAGGTTGATCAGCACCACCTTCTGGTCTTCGATGATCTCGAGCGGTAGCACATGTTTCGGTGAGTGCTCGACATCGGCGCCTCGTGCGCGCCTCGCTTGGTCGCTTCGGTCACCCTGCGTGGCCGACTGGTGTCAACTCCTCGGCCGTCAAGCCTCGGTGGGCACGTGCCGGAGGACATCGCCGTGGAAGGTCTCGATGAAACGGTCGGGTTCGCTGCCGTCGGCCGTGTCCGGCCCGACGACCAGCCGGCTGACACCGATCCGTTCGTAGGCCTCGACGACCTCGAGCGTGACCTCGCCTGGTGCGGCAACAGTGATCTCGAGCGGCCCCAGCATCGCCGGTCGAGGCTCAGACTCAACGAGTTCCTCCAAGTGTTGGATCAGTTCGCGAGTTCGGTCTGGCGCGGTGAGCCAGCCGAACCATCCATTGCCGATGCGAGCCGCCCGGGCAAGTGCTGCTCGGGAGTGACCTCCGACCACGATCGGAGGGTGCGGATCCTGTACCGGTGCAGGGAACTGGACGACCCCGTGGTCCACCGCGCCATTCCCACGCGTTCGTGGTCCTGCCCACAGGTCCCGCATCCGAGCCAGGCCATCCTCGGTTCGATTTCTCCGTTCCGACATGGGCACCCCGAAGGCGGTCAACTCCGCCTCGACATGGCCCACGCCGACACCCACGATCAACCGCCCCTCCGACAAGACGTCTAGTGAGGTGAGCTGCTTTGCCATCAACACCGGGTGGCGCTGCGGAATGACCAGAACACCGGCAGCGAGACGCACCGTCGTTGTCACCGCAGCGAGGTAGAGCAGTGCAGCCAGTGCCTCCAGGCGCGGCTCGTCGGAGCCAGGCATGTCGGCCGGCAAAGCGACATGGTCACCCACCCATAACGACTCGAACCCGGTCTCCTCAGCGGCTCCGGCCCGGCGGGTGAGCACGTCGGGAGCGATCCCCGGCCCCCGATGCAAGCCAAACAACCCGAACTTCACCCGAACACCTCCGAATCAGACCACCGGGAAGCCAGATCGCCGCCACCGCGCTCATCGAGGCTACCCACCACGATCGCTCCAGGGCCGACACAAGAGCGAAGCAGAGATTTCGCGACCTGAGTTGAGGAGCGTCGGAGTGGGCGTCCGCAGGTTGTCGTCGCGTACCGCGGTGGTGACAAGACCCCCTGATTCCTCCGGCTTGACGCATGCCGATATCGGCATATGATGGCGCTCATGGCACGAGCAGCGACGACGTCGGACGTCTTCAACGCGATCGCCGAGCCGCAGCGCCGGGAGATCCTGGTACTGCTGCGGGCGGGTGAGCGGCCGGTGACCGAGTTGGCCCAGGAGCTGGGGATGGCCCAGCCGGGGGCGTCCAAACACCTGCGGGTGCTCCGGGAGGTCGGGCTGGTGCGGGACCGCAAGGCAGGCAAGCAGCGCCTGTACGGCCTTGACGCCCGCGGGCTGCGACCGGTCCACGAGTGGACCGGCGGGTTCGAGCGGTTCTGGAACGAGAGCTTCGACCGGCTGGACGCGTACGTGCAGGACCTCAAGCAGGCAAGGCAGGAGGAGTGACCGATGGCAGCGACAGGACGGGACGCGCCGGCGCAGTCAGCGACGGCCGACCGCGAGATCGTGATCTCCCGGGTCATCAGTGCCCCACGGGAGCTGGTGTTCGAGGCGTTCACCGAAGTCCGGCACCTGTCGCGATGGTGGGGACCGGAGGGGTTCACCACCACCACGCGGGCGTTCGAGTTCCGCGTCGGCGGGGAGTGGGACTTCGTGATGCACGGACCGGACGGGACGGACTACCAGGAGTGGATCTCCTGGACCGAGATCGCCCCGCCGGAGCGGATCGCGCTGCTGCACGGTGAGTCCCGCGGCGACCCGAACGCCTTCGAGTCGGTCCTCACGTTCGCGCCCGACGGCGCGGCGACCCGGATCGAGATGCGCACGGTGTTCCCCACCAAGGAGCTGCGCGACGAGGCGGTCGAGAAGTACCACGCGATCGAGGGTGGCCAGCAGACCCTGAGCAACCTGGCTGCCTACGTCACCGAGATCGTTCGGAAGGGAGTTGAGGACTGATGGCCGGAAAGGTGTTCTTCAGCGTGACGATGTCGCTGGACGGGTTCATCGCGCCCGAGGAGCGCATGGACGACCCGGATGGGCAGCGCTGGATGGCGCAGTGGATGGAACTGCAGCAGTGGATGTTCCCGCAGCGGTTCTTCCGGGAGAACCTGAAGCTCGGCGAGGGCGGCGAGGAAGGGCGCGACAACGACATCGCGCGGGAGACGTTCGAGCGCACCGGCGCGAGCGTGATGGGCAAGCGCATGTTCGACCTCGGCGAGCAGGCGTGGCCGGAGGAGGCGCCGTTCCACACGCCGGTCTTCGTCGTGACGCACGAGAAGCGTGACCCCTGGGAGCGGCCGGGTGGGACCACCTTCCACTTCGTCAACGACGGCATCGAGACCGCGCTCGACCAGGCCCGCGAGGCCGCCGGCGACCGAGACGTCCGCATCGCGGGCGGCGGCGCAACGATCCTGGAGTACGTGAACGCCGGCCTGATCGACGAGTTCTCGATCGCGCTCTCACCCGTGCTGTTCGGCTCCGGAATCCGCCTGTTCGAGGGCGTGGACGCGGGCCGCGTGGCCCTGGAGCCGGTCCGCGCGGAGCCGACGCAGCGGGTGACCCACCTGACCTACGCAGTCCGGGAGCGGTAACTGTCGAGGCGAGCCAGACCGATTGGAGCCTCTTGCTAGACGTGGACGGGCACACGGCCGGCACAGGAGCGAAGCAGAGTTCTCGCGACGTTGATCTCGGACGGAGTCGTCCAGGACCCGACCGGTGAGGAGGGCTTCAGGTCGGCGGCTGGTTCGACCAGATTGGGAACGAGGACCGCGAAGCGTGGGCCTAGATCGAGTTCGACCAGGCGGTGGGCACGGAGGCACTGCTGCTGGGTCGACGGAGCTACGAGTGGTTCGCCGCGTGGTGGCCATCCCGGAGGTGGGGAGTGGGCGAACAGGTGAATAGGATGCCCAAGCACGTCGTGTCCTCGACCGGCAGATCAGCTGCGACCTCGACCGGCCCCGAGGCTCACCCCCATCGGTGATCCTCGAGCTGGTTGGGTCAGCCGCCTCGTTCGAGCGGATCGGAGCTCAGAAACCTCGACACCGTGGAGATCCACGTCGAATCCGTAGCCGGCACCGACCGCGGCAGCAGCCCGTGCCCTTCGATATGCCTCGATCCTCGGTTCTGAGTACGGGCAACGTGACGGCAACCACGCTATTTGACGGTCGGTCTCGGTACGTTCACACTCGACCTGGAGAGCGACCGCGCCGACAAGGAGACACACATGCAGCCGAACGAGATCACCGAGGTCCTGAACCGTCCGATCAGCCAGGAGCTGCTGGCCCGCGACCTGACCCGGCTGGCCTACGTCGCCAAGGACGGCACGCCCCGGACCATCCCGATCGGGTTCACCTGGAACGGCTCGAGATCGTCATGTGCACGGCGAAGAACGCCCCGAAGCTCCCTGCCCTGCGCCACAACCCGGCCGTCGCCCTGACGATCGACACCGAGGTGCACCCGCCGAAGATCCTGCTGATCCGCGGTCGGGCCGAGCTGGACGTCGTCGATGGCATCCCGGACGAGTACCTCGAGATGAACGGCACCTACGAGATGACGCCCGAGCAGCGGGTCGAGTGGGAGGCCGAGGTCCGCTCGCTCTACGACGGCATGGTCCGGATCGTCGTGACCCCGACCTGGGCGAAGCTGATCGACTTCGAGACGACCCTGCCCGAGCGCGGTCGAGGAGCTGGTCCGGCAGCGGGAGGAGCGTCAGGGCGCCTGAAGCAAGGCGCCCGCTTACGTCAGTCGCAACACCCTGACCTGAATCGCCCGGGTTCCATAGAGGCTCCACGAGACCCGGGGCGGTTCACAGTGACAGTCGGGATCAGGGAGACCGATGCCGTAGATTCGAGTGATGCGCCCATTGCAAGTAGAGCATCGAGTCGGCCTCGATTACCTGGAGGCCGTGACGGTGCTGCTTCAGCGAATCCGCGGCGCTCACCCCACCGCAGGGCTGTACGAAGCCGCCGATCTCCAGTGGTGGTGGTCGCAGAAGCCGCGCTCGACCGACAACCTCCCTCAGCTCTTCTGGTTCGATGACCTCGGTCGTCCCGAAGGCGGCGATGATCGCAACCGACTCGCCGCTTCGGATACAGCTCGATCCAATGGTCATGCCCAACGCAACCCCCGACTGGATTGCGCACGTCGTCGAGCGCGGGCTCGCTCACGCCCGTGAGTCAGGGCTCGAAGCCGTCGGCCTGGAGGTCGACCGGGCTGATCATGTCCTGCGTGAGGTATTGGTCGGCCATGGCTTCGCGATCGAGGAAGACGGGCTGGTCGAGACATGGCTGGGCGCAGACGCTCGACCACCGATCAGCCCGCTGCCCGAGGGCTATCAGCTGTCCAACCGCCTCGACACGAAGCAGCGCCCGCATCACATGAGCAGCGCCGAACGGAACCACCCCGACCCCGAACCGCGTCTTCGGCAGACTTCGCTGTACCGCCCCGACCTCGACCTGGTAGTACACGACAGCCGAGACAGCGTGGCGGCGTACGGGTTGTTCTGGCACGACCCCGTGACCGCAACCGGCCTCGTCGAACCGATGCGCACCGAAGACGACCATCAACGACGAGGTCTTGCCCGCCACATCCTCACCACCGGCATCGATCGGCTGGTCGCCGCCGGCGCCAAGCGCATCAAGATCTGCTACGAACCGGACAACCCGGCATCAGGAAGTCTCTACCGCAGCGTGGGCTTCAAACCCGACCGGCAGACCGTCGATCTTCGCAGGCACGACGAGTGGAGGACCTTCCTAGCGGTGCGCTCCGGCCTGGGCTGACGACAACGGGCTTACGGGCACATGGCACCCGAGGAACGCGGGCGGGACTACGGGAAGTCCGATGGTTCTCGGCCGCCGTTCACTGAACAGGACGGTGACGGACTGGTGACGTGTCGGCGCGAGCATCGGCAGCTGAGCCGACAACCGCGATGGGAAGGGTCACGACATGCGACTGGTGAATTCCGATGAACAGACAAGGCTCCTCGGAAAGGAGGGATCTCTCATGCGCCGTCTTTCGCTGATCGTGGCGGCGTCGCTGGCTGCTGCCTTGATCCTGGCATCTCCGGCATCCGCCGCGACGAAGTTCCACGGGGTGCTCACGGACGGTCAATTCCTGTGCGGCACGACGGAGGTTGACGGCCCGGCCGTGACGGGCTCCTGGAGCCTCAGCATCGACCGTCGGTCCCGGACCTCGGATTCCTCGCAGGATCAGCTGAAGCCGAATGGCGGGGTGCACATCAATGTCCTCTACGACGGCGCCCCTCACCTCTCGATCGAGACCAACGACCTGCTCTTCCAAAGCCTGGAGGGTGGCGTCTACACGTTCTCGGCGTTCGGCAGAGCGGCAACCCTCACCCTCGACACCACCACCGGAACCTTCATGTGGCACGTTGAGCTCGGAGGCGGTTGTCCACCTGACCGACCGTACGACTCATTGACATATTTCGGGTCAACGACCTAGGGGCTGACCACCCAGGTCCCGAGCGAGGCCGGTTCGCGGCCGGGGTTTACATCGCTGCTACTCATACAGCCAGAGATCTCGCGATGCTGAGCTTGGGAGCGTCGGGCTCACTGTCCGCGGCTCATGGGTTGAAAGCTTCCTTCCGCAGCTCCGCGGCGCCCAGTTGGAGGCCCCTCTATGGTTTGGGCGCGTCGAGCCAGCCGGTGAGGGACCAGAGGTGCCCGTCGGGGTCGCGGAAGTCGGCGGCGTACAGGGAGCGGCTGCCGGAGCGGGTGACCTCCCGAGGGGCGGTGCGGAAGGCAACGCCGCGGTCCAACAGGGTGCGGTGGGTGGTCTCGATGTCGTCGACCTCGAGCACGATCTCGGTCAGCGACTCGGCGACCCTGGGATCGTCCGCTCGGTGGAGGGCGAGCCGGATCGACCCGGCGTCGAGGAAGGCGAACTCCTCCGACACCGAGAGCACATCGAGACCGATGGCGTCGCGGTAGAACCCCACCGAGTGCTCCAGGTCGGTGACCCTGAGGATCACGTGCGATACCCGCATCAGCCGATCCTATTGGGTAACCCGTCTGTCGATGTCGGGCATGGGGATCCGCTTCAGTTGCGCGGATGTTGAAGCGCCGATGGATTTGCGTGGCTTGATTGGGTCAGCCAGGTCCTCGGGCGTCACCGGCGTGCTCCGACATCGATCACCTCATGTCCCGATCGTGGCGTACGCCGTGATCGTGGGGCTGCTGGGTCAGGTTCTGTCTGGCTAGCCGCAAGACATCGGCGAGTCCGGATTTTGCCGTGGCGGGAGATACCCACTGGCCCCAACACAGATCCGCCTCCGCCATCCCTCACACTTGGGCCGGGGGCAGCGGTTTGGCGGCTGGCCCGTTGATGATCATCCCGGTGTATTCGAACCGGGAACCGTGGCAGGGGCAGTCCCAGGTCCGGGCCCGGCTGTTCCAGTCGACGATGCAACCCATGTGGGTACAACGAGCGGAGAGCGCGTACGTGGTCCCGTCGTCGTGGAGATATGCCGCCACCTTCTCGCCATCGGCTTCGATCACGGCGCCTTCCCCGGGGCGGAGGTCGAAGAAGGAACGGCTCACCGTCTTCACGATAAGCACGTCGGATGGCGCCTCGTGCGCCACCCGGTTTGGTACGACCCGCTGGATGTAGCGGCGGGAACCGGTCATCCCCTTGTTCCCCACCACCACCAGGTCATGGCTCGCGGCTTCCTTCGAGATCTCGGCGGCGGGATTGCCATTGGTCACGATGCGATCGATCACGTCGCCGTCGAAGCGGGCGGCGGTGTCACGCAGGACGATGTCACCGATCAGCTCGTCGCCCACATAGATCAGGGTGACTTCGGCTCCGACCGCCTCGGCCAGGCCATGGCCGTGGCGGGTGGCCTGGTGGGCGGTCAACGAGCCATCGGTAGCGATCAAGATCCTGCGGTAACGGTGCTGCCGAACAGGATGCGCTGTCCTCACCACCAGGATATCGACCGGTGCGTGGTGGGCCACCTGGCTGGGAAGACCGCCGAGGCTGAACCGGCTCGCCGGTCCCATTCCGTGGTCCCCGATCACCAACAGATCGGCACGCAGCTCGGCGGCGGCGGCGACGATCGAATCGGCAACATCGCCTTCACGGTGCTTCGTCTCCGCCTCGACGCCGAAGGCGCGGACTCGCTCCGCTGCCAAGCGGAGAATGTCCTCGCCCATCACCATGTCGTCGCTGACATGGATCAGGACCAACTCCGCCCCCAGCTCGTTGGCGAGTCGTGCCGCGACTTCCTCTGCCACTTCCGATGTCGGTGAGCCGTGTGCCCCGACGACGATCCTGCCGTAGCCGGTCAAAATGGTTTCAGGACCATCAGATAAACGATGAGAAATATCGCTACGAACCCAACCCCGGCGGTGAGGACCGGGTTGCCCGCGTCGACTACCCGAGCGAAGTCGTCACGAGAGACCGTGGTTCCCGTCTCCATCAGCTCGAGCACCATCCGGATGCGGCGGAAATGCCTCCTGGCCATAGGGAACATCAACACCCCAACCCCGACCAGCACTCCCAGCGACAACCAGATCCAGCCCTGATCGAACCAATGCCCCTCGAACCCGGCACCGAACCCGCCGACCAGGAGCACCACGGTCGAGACATAGAAGGCGCTCACCGTAGCCGCGCTCAGTTGGAGAATCCCGGACACCTGCTCGGGGTCACGAATCCGCCTCACGAGGACCGTAGCCGCCATCGACGTGCCGTGGGCGGCGACGAAGCCCACGACTCCGACTAGATGGATGAACTTCCACCAGCCGTAACTCACATGCCCTCCATCAGCCGAGCGAGGTCTTCATCCGGCGGTAGTCAGATCGGTCGACCGCGGGGCCCAATTGAGCAGGATCATCGTAGACCTCGATTCGTTCCGTTGCCGGTGGAAGTGGCCGGCAGGATGGGGGTGGCGACGCCAGCCACGAATCCGTGATCTCACGACCTACCAACGGGACTCACGTGAAGCAACCCGGGCGAGCGAGTCGATCGCCATCGTCGGCGACGTCGGCGCGGACCGTTCGAACACCGTCGCCAATGGGTACGTACCCAACGGAACCTGCGTGCCGCCGTTGACTCGGCGACGATGATGCGGTCGTCGCCGCCGTCGCCCCAACTGCGACCCGCCTACTCGAGAGGAGGATCCATGACTGAACCGGACGAGATGGTGAACGTCCGCTACATGGTCGACGACGTTCAAGCGTCCATAGACTTCTACACCGAGCACCTCGGCTTCGAGCTGCTCACCAGCGCCGCCCCTGCGTTTGCGGACGTCGCCAGAGGAAACATGCGGCTGCTGCTCAGCGGCCCGGCCAGCTCCGCCGGACGACCCATGCCCGACGGCGCCAAGCCAGGCCCCGGTGGCTGGAACCGCATCCACTTCATCGTCGATGACCTCGCCGCCGAAGTCGCCCGTCTGCGGAACGCCGGACTCGAGTTCCGCAATGACATCGTCAGGGGGCCCGGCGGCTCGCAGGTCTTGCTGGAGGATCCCTCCGGCAACGTCATCGAGCTGTTCCAACCCGCCGGCACGTGACCCCTGTCCAGGAAGTGCGAGGTCAACCGTGGGTGACCGTGAAGGCGCCCACAGGGTGGACCGATCCGTTGACCACGACCTCGACCCGGTGCTGGCCGGGTGGTCGATGGGGGCCGCCGATTCAGCTGTCGACGACCCGAACCCCGTGCCAGAAGCCGACATGGCCGTCGATGTGGGCTGCGGCGTCGGAGGGGGTCCGGTAGGTCCACCCTGCCTGGTCGAGGCGTCGGCCGTCGACGACGATGTCGAAGTAGCTGGCGGTGCCCTTCCACGAGCACACCGACGTGTGGGGCGAGGGCTCGAGCAGCTCCCAGTTCACTGTGTCGGGTGGGAAGTACTCGTACCCGTCGACGATCTGGGTGCTGGGCGAGGTGGCGACCGTCACGTCTCCCCACACCGCCGAGCGGCTGGGGAGAAGGGAGTCGCCGGGCACGACGCTGGCGGCGGATGAATCGGTCATGTCCCCTCGACCAACCGTCACCCGGCAACCCTTGTTCCCTGGTGGCAACCTGGACGGAGTCCATGCAGATCCGCAACGCGCCTGAGTGGCCCATTGAAGCGGCTCTCAGAGGGAGTCGCTTCAATGGGCTGGGGGCCGGGTTCTCTACGCGGCGACGGTGGTCGCCGCGATGGCCGGGACCTCTAGTCCTGTGTGGGTGATCTCGACCCTGCGGGGCTTGGCATCCTCGGCTACGGGGATGGTCACCGTGAGCACGCCGTTCTCGTAGGCGGCGGTGATGTGCTCGCGGTCCAGGCTCTCCCCGAGGAACAGATGACGGCTGAAGTCACCCTGGGCCCGCTCTGTCATCTGGATCTGATCGCCTTCGGCCGGATCCCAGCTGCGCGTTGCTCGCACGGCGAGGACATCCTTCTCGACGGTCAGCTCGATCGAGTCGGGATCGGCGCCGGGCAGGTCGAGAACAACCTTGAACTCGTCGCCCCGACGGTAGGCGTCCACCGGGATCTGTCTGATCCGGCGCTGACTGAGCAGCTCCTCGGTGACCCGGTGGTACTCGTGCAATGTTTCCAGTCGCATCAACATGGTTCTATTCCTTCGGTTGACCTCGAGTGTGCCGGCGGTCGGCGACCGCTCCGCCTCGATGTCTGATCGGATCATAACCCAGTCACACGTAACTAGCAAATCATTGCTTGAAAATATGAACTAGGATACTGTTCATGGCGCACTGGAGCTTTCTCACCAACCATGCCCGGGTCCTGGCTTGCATCGCCCACGACCCAGGGGTCCGGCTGCGCGACATCGCCGCCACCGTGGGCATCACCGAGCGCAGCGCCTACGGCATCGTCACCGACTTGACCGAAGGCGGCTACATCGTGAAGGAACGAGAGGAAAACGACGGCCGTCGCAACCGCTACCAGATCCAGACACATCTCCCACTGCGAGAAGCCATCAACCGGGAGCGGACCATCGGCGAGATCCTCGACCTCCTAGTCGACACCAACACCCTCACCGAAGCACGAGAAGGACGCGGCTGACGCCGGCAAGAGGATCCCCGAGCCGTCGCCCGGTCTGAGACGAGTGTCAGTGCCCGAGCGAGAAGACTGGGTAGTGGCCGTCGTCAAGTCGATGCAATCAATCCGCGCCGACCGGAGGGACTTGCCGAAGCCCTGTCCGAGCACGTCGAGTGGAACTGCGGCGGCCGGACCGCCTCCCTCCGCGTCCGGTTCAGTCGTCGTCGCCTGTGCCGTCTTGGTCGTCTGGGCCGTCGTCGTCGGGTGACTGCCCGATGACGGTGAAGTCGGTGTCGAGGTTCACCTCGACCTGGCTGCCGTCGTCGAGCCTCACCTCGACGCTGTAGGCGGCGCCGTCGTCACCCGTCTCGGTTTCGGTCACCGTGCCGCCGCCGGTGGCTTCGAGTGCGGCGGCAACGGCACGATCGTGGGCCGATCCTGTGATGGGGGCGTCATCGTCACCGCTAGCGACGGTGGCGGCGCCGCCGCCGGCTACGGCAAGGGCCAATACGCCTGCTGCGATCCATCTTGTGCGGTTCATCGCGCTCCTCCTCGTGGCCCGCGTCACCGGGCGGGCGGTAGGTACCGACACTTCATAGCCAATTGGCGCTGAACGGAGCCTGAAAATGGTGTAGATCGGCCGGCCGAACCCGGTCCTCGGGACGGGACAGGCGGTGGACCTGAAGAGGTGCCGACCTTGCGCCGCTCATCGAGTTGGGTGAGAGGCTCACAGTGTGGCGACGAAGCCGCGCAGTGTGCTTGCGGCCTCGGCGGCTGCGGGGAGGTCACCATCGCTCACCGCCCCTTGGAGCTCCTCGAGCCCGACGTGGAGCCGGGTCGCATCGGCACCGTTCACCGACGCCTGGATGCGGTCGCGTAGGTAGTCGAGGGTGAAGGAGTCGCCGTTGACCGCCGTCTGATCCCCGGCGGCGGCGTCGATGACGAGCTGAGCCAACCAGAGATCGAACCGGATGAGATCGACCTCGACTACGGGCCGGTACCGCAGCTGGAGATCTGCGGCGGATTGGGCGACGGCCATCGCCGCCCGGGTGGCGGGTTCGGTGTCTCGGGCGTCGACGCCGCTGACCAGGTCATCGACGGCGCCGCTCATCACCGGCTCGATCAATGCCGGGACCGGGTCGCGGGTGTACCGCTCCCAGGCGCCCACGATCTCGTCGACGGCGGGCGTGGCCGTCGGCCACTCTCCAGTGTCCACTGCATCGAGCACCGTCATGGCGCCGCTCAGCAACTGGTCGAGCTCGGTGGGTGTGTCTCCGGTGGCGGCATCGGTGGGCACGGCCAGCGCGAGGGCTTCGGTGTCGCCTCCGCCCGACGTGTAGAACTCGCCGTAGCCGGGTGCGAACGTCTTGTCCTCGAGGCTGCCGTCCATATGCAACTCGGTGATGATCATCGCCCCATCGATCGGGCCCAACGGGCCCTCGACCTGCCCGTCGACGTCGGTGACTGTCACCTCCTCGAAGACGAACCCGGGGATGTTCTCCGGCCGGTAGGTGTCGCCGATCTGGGGGTCGGCGGGCATGATCATCGCCCCCGGTCCGTCCTTGCCGGCGATCCAGGTGCCGTGGGTGTCGATGATCGCCCCGTCGGCGAAGTTGAACACGTCTTCGCCGAGGTACCACACCGATCCGTCGTCCGCCTGGGCGTAGAAGTCGTAGGCGACCTCTTGAATCCTGCCGTCGAGGAAAGCAACGTACTGGGACACGAGGGCTTCGATGCGCTGCCCGTCCCACTCGATGATCCGGGTGTCGGGCAACAGGGTGACCTCGGTGCGGAATGCCTGGTCGTCGACCGACCCCAACAGCAGCACCGATTCGACCAGCGCAGACGGGTGCAACGGGTTGGTCACAGATGGTGGGATCGGAGAAGGTGGGTATGGCCAGATCGATCCGCTGGGCCTGGGGTGCGACCGGGAGGTCGTCGATCATCACCGGCTGGGGAATGGTCGCACCGGCGGTCGTCGAGGCGGGCTGCGGCGCCGATACCGTGGTCGGTGACACGGACCGGGTCACCCCGTTCGTGGGCGCAGCTGACGTTGCCGACTCCGGTCCATCGAGGGTGGTGGCCGACCCTCCGTCGGTGCTGTCGCTGCAGGCTTGCGTCCCGAGGGTCATCGCCCCGATGAGCAGCAGCCGGCCCAGTCCCGGGAGTCTCGCCTTCGCAGGGGCACCGTCATCGCACATCGTCAACTCCTCTGCCCGTCCCGAGTGATCTCCCCGGTCTAGGCGGCCGTAGTGGCTTCGACGATCACCATGCCGGGTCAGCCCTGAACCCGACCTGAAACGCGCCTGAGCGGACGCTGAACGGCTTCGCATTTTGACGCTCAAGCCACCTGACGGAAGCCAGGGTGGACCCGGACACCCCCGACCGGGACCCGTGGCGGAACCGACTGCCTCCAGACCTACACCGGCACTCCTCGGGACGCTCTGGTGGCAGCGATGGTGGGGATCCCCAGCGAGGCACCCCACGCCCACCATGACGAGGATTGGCCCGTCTTCCTGGTCAGTCGGTGCGCTGGCTTCGGACTGCTGGCGCTTCCACACTTCGAGGGGCGGTTCCTGTGACCGCGTGGGAAGACCCAGCGGAAGAGGCTGAGTCCCGGTGACTTACACCAGCAATCCGGGTCGCAGGCACAGGTGTAAGCCCCGGCGGCCTCCCTCGCCCGAGTGAACGCGGCGAGGACCACATATCCGACGACGATCGCCTGGAGGACGCGACCGGGGAAAGAGCGCTTCACCCTCGAACGGTACCTCACCGGTGAATGCACACGCCCCGCCACTGTGGCCGGGACGGTTGGGAAGTCGACCCGCAGGCCCGCCCCTTCGGGGGCGCATGGCGGGGACCGATCTTCATCCTCACCCATCACCCTGAGGACGCCGCACCCGCCGAGGCGGTGACATTGCTGAACTGCGACGTGACCGAGGTGGTGCGGATCAGCCTGGAGGCCGGCGGTGGCAAGTACGTTGAGGTATTCTCGCCGACGATCGGCCACCAACTGCTCGAACGCGGTCTGATCGACGAGATCGACCTGCAAATCGCACCGGTGATGCTCGGTGACGGCATCAGCCGATCCGGCTCCGACATGCCAGTGGCTCCGATCCCGTTGTGGCTTGGACGTGCGGTACCACCCGGTAGCAGAGGCGTAGGAAATTTCTGGCCGTCCACCCGCGGCTGGTGGTAGCCCAGCCACAGATGTGATGCCGTGACGCGAAGAGTTGTGCTTTCTTGTTCAGTCGTTGTTGTCGTCGAGGGGCACACCCAGGGCTTGGGCCAGACGAGTCAGAGCGTTCAGCGCGCTCTCTTCGATGTCGCCACTCAGTTGGGCTTCGATTGTGTCGGCGACTTCTCGGAGGTTCTGGGCGGCCGCTGCGCTGTTGCTGTCCGCGATGAACCCGATGGCCTGATCGACCTTCGCCATCACTTCTCGGGCCTCGTGGGGGTTCAGGTCGGAGGAGTGGGCGGCGGCCAGGGCCGCCTCGAGGTCGGAGCGAGCCCCAGCAACGAGTTCCTCCCGGCTCTGCGCCGTCTCGGTGGTTGTGGTGGGTGCGGTGGTGGGTGTTTCTTCTGCGACCGTCGGTTGCGTGCTCGGCTGATCGGTGGTCAGCGGCGTCGTCTCTGGGGTGGTGGCGGGGTCCTGGCCGGCTCCCCCGTTTATTGCGTAGACGGTCAAGCCGGCGAGGACAACCCCTAGTCCAACGATCCACCACAATCCTGGCCGGGACGGTGAGTCCTGGGGGTCCGGGTCCGCCGGTGGGTGAGGTTTCTCCATCGGGAGGGTCGACCCGTTGGAGGCGGCGGACACGTTCGGGGCTGCGGTCACCTTGCGCGTGGGGGCGCATGCCCGGAGACCGGCCGCCAGGGATGAAGCGTCGGGACGTTCTCCGGGTTCGGAGGAGAGGGCTTCACGGAGCAGCTGGTCCAGGGTCGAGTCGTCGAGTGGCGGCGGCGAAGTTGCCCTGTCGGTGCCGTGGAAGGGTGGCTGTCCGGCGAGCAACTCGTAGAGGACCGCTGCGAGGGAGAACACGTCGCTCTGGTAGCGTGGGTGGGTGGCCTGCCAGCACCTCCGGGGATGTATAGGAGAGTGCGGGTCGCTCCTTTGCCCGGTGGGTGATCCCGTTGGCCGGGTGGGTGATCCCTGGATCGGTGAGCCTGGCGCCAGCGGTGCTCATGAGGATATTGGCCGGTGTCACGTCCCGGTGAACCGCTCCGGCTCGGTGAAGCGATGCGAGCGCGTCGGCTACTTCGACGCCGACTTCGATGATCTGGGCTCGGTTCAGACTCGATCCGGCGGCTGCCAGGGAGGGACTGCGGATGGCCTCTGCGGTGGGTTGTTCGGATGTGGCTGCGGCAAGCCAATCATGGAGGGCTTCCGCCATCTGTCCGGCGGAGGCGAACCGGTCGTGCGGGTTCTTTGCCATAGCCCGGACCACGACCGACTCGAGTTCCAACGGGATCGGCGCCAGACGACTAGGGGGCTCCGGGCGCGAGGTCACATGGGCGACGGCGACCGCCACAGGGCTGTCACCGGTAAACGGCGCCACTCCGGTGAGCATTTCGTAGAGCACCACTCCCAGTGAGTAGATGTCGGAGGCGGGGGTGGCCTCCTCTCCCGAAGCCCGCTCTGGGGCCATGTAGCCGACGGTTCCTATCAGAGTCCCTGTGCCCGTCAGCCCGTGCGTGGCCTCCAAGCTCCGGGCTATCCCAAAATCGCCCAGCTTCACCCGCCCCGAAGCTTCGATCAGGATGTTGTTGGGTTTGACGTCACGATGTATCACTCGACGCTGATGGGCATGATGAAGGGTCTCGGCCACCTGGGCGGCGATTTGCGCTGCCCGTATCGGAGCCAATCGCCTCTCACCTTGGAGCAGGCTTCCGAGCGTCCCCCCCTCGACGAACTCCATGACGATGTAGGGGCCTTGCTCGTCTTCGCCGGCGTCGAAAACCTGCACGACCCCAGGATGCGACAGAGCTGCGGCAGCCAGCGCTTCATGTTTGAAGCGTTCCGAAGCCTCCGACGCACTGGCGAGGTGTGGGTGCAGTCGCTTGATCGCGACGTCGCGACGCAACTGCTTGTCGGTCGCTCGCCAGACGGTGGCCATCCCTCCAGAGCCGATCTGCTCCTCGACTTCGAACCGATCGGCGATACGCAAACCCAGGCTCCTCAAAGCCCCTCAACGAGAGGGACCACGCATCCAGCCCCCAGCCGGGCCAAATCAGACTAGACCGCCGTCAACAACAGATCGTCCCGGCCGCAAGGTGTCCCTGTCGTCAGCGTGGGTCCTGGGACCCATTGCCAGCGCCGGTTGGCCGGGCGGTGGATGTGACCACCGATCTGAGCCTGCGTCCACCCATCGAGGCCTGTCTCGTGTCACCGGATGGATGGGGGAGGGGGGCGTCGTCGACCAGCAACCGCCAGGGCGGGAACGCGACTGACTCGGCGGGGGCACGGAGGCGGCAGAGGACCCAGCAGGGACTGCGCCACGAGGACATTCGGAGCATCGGGGACAAATGGCCGATCCTCATGGGCCTTTATAGGCCCCAGCGATGAGGCCGGACTCCGTTCCCGCGACGGCGGATGATGCCGTACTCGGGGATCTCGGCTTGGAGAGCGGCGACGAAGCTTTAGCCCAGGCTTGAAGTGGTGTGTGGTGCCGCCAATGCTCGACTGCGATCCTGGCGGATTACCGACGTCGGGGGTGGCTCGACACCCGATGGAAAGCCTGGGGTCCAACGTCCTGATGCGATGCTGTCACGGATCGCATGGGGCGCCGGCGCCGCATAGCGCGAGGCCGACCTCGCGTTCGACGTGTGCTACCAGCACGGATCGTGGCTGGGAGGCCAGTGCCTGTTCGAGGTCCGCAGTGAGGTCCGGTTGGGTGCCTTGGGGAGCGAAGAGGCGGTAGGTGATGCACCCTCCGGGGACGGGGTGGAGGTTGATCTCGGCGGGGGTTGGTTGCGGCGGGGACGGCTCGGGGGCCGGGCATTGGTCCGTGAGGGTGACGACGATCGCGGAGGACCCGATCTTGTCGATTCCCAGATTGATGGTGGCTTCGCCGCTGTGCACGGTCACGATGCCGATTCCCCATCCGGTGGGGAGCGAGGCGACGCAAGGGAGCTGGGTCGCCGACGGCACCGCTTGTGCCATCAGGATCATGGTGTGTCCGGTCCCGCATGCGGGCACCCCGGCATCGAGGTCCTCGACGGGAAGGAACAGCACGGACCCGACCACGATGGAGGCGACGAACGCCAGGATCATCCCGACGGCGGTCACCACGCGTCGCGGACTCCAGCGCTGGATGGCGATCGGACGCCGAGCGGGAGCGAGCTCCCGAAACTCGGAGATGAGATCCCGCTCGTCCCGTTTCAGGAACTGTCGCAGCTGGGTGGGGCTGGCGACCCCTCGGGTGGCGGCGAACGCCTCGGCGATCTCGTCTGGGGTGAAGCGTCTCAAGGCTTCCCGGTACACCCGGGGAGCGTCCGTGTGGAGGGCGAGCACGAGCATCATGTTGGCCAGGTCGACTGCTTGACGCCACGGTGTGGGGAGGACCTGCACGAAGAACACATCGATCAGGAGCACCCGGGAGTCGCGGACCATGAGGTTGGCCGGCTTGATGTCGCGGTGGGCGATCCCGGCGTCCCAGAGCTTCCTCACCAACATGAGGCCCTCGCCGATCACCTTGTCATCTACCTCGGCCTCTGAGATCTCCACGGCGCCGTCGAAGAACTCCATGGTGATCATGTATTCGCGCTCCGGGGTTATCTCGACGATCCCGAAGGGCTCCGGGGTGGGGATCCCCAGGTCCTGGAGCAGTCGGAGCGTGTAGTCCTCGTACTCGACGAAACGGCGAACCGTCTGGAACGACGTCTCGTCCTCGAGGCGTCCGTACAGGATCGTCCGCCACAGCTTGTACCAGCGATCGGCCCGCACGTGGTTCTTGGCGTAGAGCTTGGCGAACAGGAACATTTCGGGCGGTCCGTCGACCGTCAGCCGGAGCGGGGTCGAACCAGCGGAGCCCTCGAGACCGATTGGCTTGATCTCGACCACTTCTCGGCCGAGCTGGTCGCGCACCGCCTGGCGGATCGCCGTCCCCCTGGGTCCACCGACGTCGAGGTGGGCCCGGTTCCCCTCCCGGTACGCCACCGGGAAGACCTCGTTGGGGGTGAAGACACGGAACATGGTGACGAGGATGGCGACGCTGAGCGCGACCCCGAGCAGGAAGTCGGAGGGATGGTCCACAGCCAGGTAGAGCCGGGCCAACCCGAAGAGACCGACCACGATCACTGTCGCCAGCTTCGCGATCGAGCGGGGCCGCCCGGCCGGCACCAAGGTGTAGGCGATCCCGACCATGGTCGCTGTCACGGCGGCTACCGGTGGCGCAAAGGTGGCAAAACCGCCCCAATCGCCGATGACCGTCACCCCATAGGGGCGAGGTCGGGTGACTGCCCAATACAGGATGAAGCCGACGACCGTGAGCAGAGCCAGTCCGCCCAGGTACACGAGCAGATGGCGCCACCGCCGGAAGACCATGAGCAGCACCACCGACGCCACTCCAACGGTCGCGGCTCCCCACCCGGACCCGGCCAAGTCGATCCACTGGGCAACACCGGTCACGGTCCCATGACGGACGTTGGCGAGCACCCGCAGGATCGCCGTGTCCATCTGATCGACGGCCCGTGGTGCATAGCGGAGACCGGCGATCGTGCCGACTACCAACGCAAGCGAGGCAGCCAACCAGGCCTTGCCGGATAGCCCGATCGACTTCGGTAGGGGAGGAGCTGCCCCGGTGGGTCTGCGCCGGCGTCGTCTCGGACCGGCATGCCACGGGTCGGTCTTTTCTGTGTGCGGCTCGGTGCCTTCCAAGCGGCCACCCCTTGCTCTACACGGCCGGCCGGTCCGTCACCTGCAGATCGCCGAAGGCAGCGAAGATGTCGATGCGGACCTCGGGCCCATCGCCCGGCGACACATCGATCCTGCGATCCCCGAAGACGCTGAAGCCGCCGCCGGTGACACGGCTGCCCGGAGCCACGCGAACTATGGCGTCCCCGGCCAACCCGATGAACGTCACCGTGGCTCCCGATCCGGGTGCGGCGGAGGCGTCGATCCGTGCATCGCCCAGCAGCGACACGATCAACTCTTTGGTCCAGCCCGTGGGCAACGTGCCCCTTCGGTCGCCGAACAGGCTCACGAACATCGCTGCCTCCTCCCCGCCGACCTCACCCCAGGATACGCCTCAGACCTCGGACACCGAGGGTCCAGGGATCCTGGTCCGTGCGAATTTCTGTCGAGCGTCTGGCGGCGGCCTAGCGGATTTCCATCAAAGCCGGCACAGAGGTGGCACAGGAGCCCGAAGCTGGGACTTCACGACGAAGAGGTTCGGAGCGTCGACTGGAAGTCCGATGGTTCTCGCCGCCGTTCACTGAACAGGCCGGTGACGGACTGGTGACGCGTCGGCGCGAGCATCGGCAGCCATGCCGACAACCGCCATGCGAAGGGTCACGACATGCGACTGGTGAGTTCCGATGAACAGATAAAGCTCCTCGGAAGGGAGGGATCGCCCATGCGCCGCTTTTCGCGGATCGTCGCGGCGTCGATGGCTGCTGCCTTGATCCTGGCACCTCCGGCATCCGCCGCGACGAAATTCCACGGGGTGTTCAGCAGGCGGTCAATTCCTGTGCGGTACGATGGAGGTTGACAGCCCGGCCATGAGGGCTTCTGGAACCTCAGCGTCGACCGTCGGTCCCGGACTTCGGATTCCTCGCAGGACCCGAAGAAGCCGAATGGCGGGGTGCACATCAATGTCCTCTACGACGGCGCCCCTCACCTCTCGATCGAGTCCAACGACCTACTCTTTCAAAGCCTGGAGGGTGGCGTCTACACGTTCTCGGCGTTCGGCAGAACGGCAACCGCCACGCTCGACGCCAACACCGGGACCTTCACGTGGCACGTTGAGCCTCGGAGGCGGTTGTACACCGGACCGACCGTACGACTCCTTGACATATCTCGGGTCGACGACCCAGGGCTGACCACCCAGGTCCCGAGCGAGGCAACGTTCGTGACGTGGTCCACGGGCATCCTGAGCTCGACGTTCGGCGTCGGCAGTACACGGCGCCTATGAATCGTGATCGTTCCGTGGAACCATCCGAGTGGCCGCGGTGACAGCGCCTCACTTATCGAATGAGCCGTCACTTCTGTGACGCATGATCACCCTCACCCTGGCGGCGACCACCGGAACCTTGGCGATGAGTACGTCCCGATGATGTCACCTCGGGTAGGCTGCCGTCGTGAGCGATGACCCGGATGAACCGGTCAGTGGGGCTCCGAACCCGCCGGTCGAAGTTGATGCTGCGACCACACTCCCGGTTGATCCCGCCAGCCAATCCGCATCGCCCGAGCGGGTTGTGGAACGGGTGCCCACCGGGACCGGTCTGCGCTGGGGGCTGATCCTGGGGATCGTCCTCTCCATCCCTCTCGTCGTGTTCCTCGCCCAGAACACCCAGTCGGTCACCATCAACTTTCTGGCCTGGACCGGCCAGGTACCGCTGGTCGCGGTGCTCGGGGTGACCGTGATCGCCACAATCGTGATCGTCGAGCTGATCGGGCTGGCGGTCCGGTCGCGCCGGAGGAAGGCCATCGCGGAACGTCAGGAGCTGGAACGGCTCCGCTCAGTTCCGCCGCGCTCAGCCACTTAGACGCCGGCGTGTCTCCCGGTTCCAAGGAGCGCCTCTCGCATGGACCCGCTGCAGTATCTAGCCACCTACCTGGACGATCATCGAGCTGGCGCCACCGGCGGCACCCGACTGGCGCGCAGGATCTGGCGGAGCAACCGGAACACGACTTGGGGACCGCAGCTCGAGGAGCTGGCAGACGCCATCGAGCGTGACCAGACCGTACTCGAGCAGGTGAGGGAGGCGGCCGGGATCTCGGGCGGTGGCCTCAAGCAATTCGGAGCCCTGGTGGTAGAGCGAGTCGCCCGTCTGAAGCCGAACCGCCACATCCTCGCCTACTCGCCGCTGAGCAGAGTGCTCGAGCTGGAGTCCCTCATGTCCGGGGTTCAGGCCAAACAGCGGTTGTGGGCGGTGCTCCGGCTCGCAGTACCGTTGCAACCGGAGTGGTCAAAGTTCGACTTCGAAGCCCTCGAACGGCAGGGCCAAACGCAGCTGGACAGGCTCGGGCAGATCCATGAGTGGGCTGTGGCCGAGATGATGAACCACGACTGAGTCTCCGTCGCCGAAATCCAGCCGGACGAGGTTTGAAGCTCCGGGTCCGACCTCTCGTCGAGCAGATTCACGGACCGTGTCTCCGGGGTCAGTCTGAGCGGGTCGGATAGCGGGTCGCCAGGGGGAACAAGCACGACGACCGGTTCGTCGGCCTCGGGACCGACCGCCCGGCGCCTGTCCTCGCACCGGCCCCGGTCACACCGGGTCGGCAGACCGCAGCTCGCCAAAGCTCGTGTCCGCTCCCGCCATCGTCGCATCGACCTACGCGAAGCGGGCGGCAAACCGTCTCAGGTTGGCGCGCCACACCGCCGCCAGCAGCGGCCGGACGGCTCGGACCGGCGGGGCCGCCCGGTGACCAAGGACTCGAGTCCTCGATCCATCGACATGGAGTCTCAACGCTCCTCGAGGTAAATGGGCCACGCGGGTGACGGTGTGACGGGGACCGATCCGCCGGGGCGGACACGACCATGTGATCCGTGGGGCGCACGGGCCCCTCAGATGCACCGCAGCCGGTGCCGACCCCGGGAACACCAGCGGGATCGACCGGATGGCGGTGGGTCCACACCACTGGCCGTGAGAGGAGAGATCGGCCAAATTGTCCCAGACCTCGGCCCGGGGCGCAGCGACCAGCTGCTCGATCCGTATCGCGCGATCCCGGGCCATCGCGACAGGGTAGGAGTCGACATGAATGCCGCCGCCTAATAGCTCGACGGCGTCCCCCCGGTGTCGAAGCATCCGAGCCGGTTCACCCTCCGTCAGGAGACGGTGACGATCGGCTCCACGGTGGGCACAACCGCTTCGTGCACCGCCGGTGCCGATGCGATGGCGGGGATGGACCGGTGGCGGGCATTGCGCGATTCGGCTTCGAGCCGCAGTACGGAGCTCGGCGGAGTCCGAGGCTGGGGACCAAAGCGGAGAGCAGGAGCCGATAGGCGCCGGATCACGACGGGGCGAGTCCGGCTCCCAGGGGCCGGTAGGGCAGCTTTCCAGCCCGAGCCCGACAGCTAACCCCGTAGGCGACTGAGGAAAGGGCGTTCCGCCATGGGCGTGGTCCCATCGCAGCCGGCTTGGCGGCATCCGGTCGCAGTGCACGGGCTTTGCCCCGATGAGGGCTTGCGCCACCCGATCGGCGCCGGCGCGGCGGCCCCGGCCTCTCGGAGTCGGGGGACTGTCGCTGCGAACGACATGCCCGGCGTATCATCGACACATGAACTCTCGTTCGGGAACCCAGGCACGCCAGGGATGGACGTTCGTCACCAACCATCTGCTGGTGATGAAGTGCATCGCCGAGGATCCGGAGAACAGGATGATCGACATCGCCAACCGGATCGGGATCACCGACCGCGGGGTGCAGGGCATCGTCAACGAGCTGGTCCACGCCGGGTACCTGGTGCGGGAGCGGGTCGGTCGTCGCAACCACTATCGGATCAGCACCGGGATGCCGTGCGCCAGCTCGAGACCGAGCATCTGCATCTCGGGGAGCTCCTGGACCTGCTTCGCCGCACCTCGGTGGAAAGCGTCGACGGGCCCGAGTAGACACCCGAACTGGGGTTTGCGAATTACAGTTCCGTAGTCGGCCCGGCTCCGTCTAGCCTCCACGAACCGGCGAGGGAACTCTCGCCACCGACGTGGAGGGTGCTATGGGGGGCTGGCACGTGGTTTGCCGCTCGGTTCGGGGGGGTCGGGACCGATGACTTCCGCCGACTTCGTCATCGTCGCACTCCAGCTGGCCACGATGCTGGCCGCCGCATTGGTGCTGGGGCAGCTGATGCGCCGGTTCAAGCAGCCGGCGATCCTCGGGGAGATGATCGGTGGGATCCTCATCGGACCGACCATCTTCGGGTGGGTGGCGCCTTCCCTCTACATGTGGCTATTCAGCACGTCGGCCAACGCCGCCATCGTGCGCGATGGTCGGTCAAGCTGGGGATGATGTTCTTCCTCTTCATCGCCGGGTCCGAGATCGACCTCCAGATCTCAAGCAGTCGGGCCGCAAGGCGCTGTGGATCGGGCTGATCGGGACGGTGATCCCGATCGCCGTGGGGGTGGGATTGGTTTATGCCATCCCCGACTCCTTTTGGGGAGACTCCGCCGCTGCCGCCAACCTGCTCTCGTTTGCCTGTTCATCGGGATGAACCTGGCCAACTCGGCCAACCCGGTGCTGGCGCGCATCCTTATGGACCTCGGCCTGCTGCGAACACCCCTGGGTGGGTTGTCGATGGCTGCCACCGTGGTCGACGACCTGATCAACTGGACCCTGTTCGCCATCGTGCTGAGCGCCATCGACACGCCCGCCGCCACGGCGGACTGACCGGGGAGAACCTGGGCCTCGCCGTCGCCCTCGTCGGGTTGTTGTCGTGCACACGCTCGGAGGGTTGCGCTCCTGGCCCCCGCACCTCCCGCCGCTGGGCCGCCGGCTCTCATGGCTCCACGGGTTCATCGCCTTCCTCGTCAATCTCATCCTGGGTTCCGCTGCCCAGTCCGTAGGGCATGGGAGTTCACGCCTTCCTTGGTGCCATCCAGGTGGGGGCGGCGCTGAGCGGCAACAGCAGCGAGAGGAAGAGGCCCCGAAGTCATCACCGAGTTCTCGTTGAGCTTCTTCGCCCCGGTGTTCTTCGTCTCGATGGGCATGAACACCAACTTCATCACCAACTTCGACGTCGGCCTGGTCGTCGTGCTCACCGTGGTCGCCATCCTCCAAGCTGGGAGCGGTGCTGCTCGGGGCACTGGCGGCTCGAATGCCGCTCGACCGCAACACCTGGGCGATCGCCTTCGGGCTCAACGCCCGCGGCGCCACGGGGATCATCCTGGCGGGGGTGGGGTTGAGCGCGGGCGTCATCGATGACCGGATCTTCGTGGCCATCGTGGTGATGTGCCTGATCACCTCGATGGTGGCGGGGCCGGCGGTCAACGCCCTGCTCGACCTGGGCACGATCGTCCCGGTGGGCCTGGACGCCGCCGCCGGCGACGGGTCGGAGGCCCGGCAGGACATCGACGACGGCACCGACGTCGGCTCCGAGGTGGCGCCCGATCCCGACGATCGGCCTGTGGAACGCATTCGTGTTGACGCCCGTCGTGGTTGTCGCCGAACCGGTGCGTGCCTAACTTCAACACAATCGACGGGATCGGCGCAAGGGAAGCGGCACTGGAGTCCGCCGGTTGGATCTCGGTCGGGCTGCTGTTCGCCCTGGTGGTGTGGTGGTGGTTCGGGATCGCCGCCACCGGCGAGTACGTGGCCGGCTACCTGACCGAGAAGAGCCTCAGCGTCGACAACGTGTTCGTGTGGGCCCTCATCCTCAGCTACTTCAAGGTCCCGACCAGAGCCGCGTGACCGTCGTCCCTTGCCGGAAGTCCGGCCAGTGGGAACACGACCAGGGTCGCAGCCCTAGACGACGAGGTCCGCGCCACAGCGGGTCACGCTGCCTTCAAGGGCAACGCGGCTGAGTGGGCTGGGAGCCGGTTCTATAGGCGACGACGGTGATCGCCGCGCAATCCTTGGACGGAGGAGGTGGGATTGGGCGAAGACTTGCGTCAGATCGTTGCGCCACACGCCCCAGAGACTGACTGCAGAAGGCAGTTCCCTACGGGCCTCAGCCGTAGACCGCTGCACGCCGGAACCGTCGCTATATGCGGCGCGTCGTCCCTGGCGTTCAAGGTGGCGTGCGTGTTCGATACTGATTGCGGCGGAGATCCAGCGCTCGTCGACGAGAAACCGCCAAGCGTGGAGCTCAGCCGAATGCGAGCTCATGCCCCACTGACGATCACCATTTCGTTGCCTTCGGGGTCGGCGACCCGCCAGCGATCCTCCGACTCGTCAAGGAGCCGGCCACCGGCTGCGACGGTCGTGGCGAGGCGCGTCTGCGCGAGGTCCGACGGCACCGCGAGCTCGAAGTGGATGCGGTTGCGCTGCCGGCGCCGCTCCGTCTCCGAAGCATCGAGCTCTTGGAACACCAGCACCGGGTTCAGCCGCCGCGGATCGTGGATGTCGATGACCCCGGCTCGCCGGTCGTGGGTGTATCCGAGTGCGGCGACCCAGAACGCGCGGACTGCGGCGACGTCGGCGGCGTCGAGGAAGAGCTGAGCGAAGCGCGGCAGCCCCGGATCCGCAGTGGCCCCGAGTTCGCGGGCAGCGGTCTGGAGGTTTCCGGCGAGGTCGGTGAAGTCGAGCTCGAGGCCGTGGGCGTCGTCTTCCCACTGGTCCTTACCGCTGTCGATGATCACGAGCCCGGGGCGCAGGTCGACCAGCAGCGGGAAGCCCGTGTCGTCGGCCAGCGCCGCTGCTGCGGCGGCCAGGTCACGCTGCTGCGTCGGCGAGGTGGTGCGGTAGCACGCCATCGCGCTGAACACCGCCTGCCAGTCGGCTGTCCCGATCCTCTCGCCGAGCGCCTCGCCCGGCACCAGGTCGACCTCGTTGCCGTCGGGGTCGGTGTGGCAGACCCCGAACGGTCCGGATGCCTCACCAAGACTCGCCTGCTCGACCGCCGCGGCCGGCCGCACCACGTCGAGGTGGATGCGGTTTCGAAGCGGCCGCGGCTCCGTCGACTGCCGGATCCGTATCGCGGGGTCGCGCCGCAACGGATCCGCCAAACCGCCGTCCTCCCCAGGCGCGTAGTCGAGCACGCGCTGCCAGAACCGCCTCACCACAGTCGGGTTCGCGGATTCGAACACGACGCTCAGGTGCTGCAGCACGGCAGGGTTCGCGGCCAGCCCGAGATCCCGCGCGGCCGCCGACACCGCCTCGGCGTGCTCGTCTGAGTCGAGGCGCACCCGCATGCCTGTCGCGCGCAGGTCGACCACGATCTCGGCCGACAGCTCCACGATGCGCCCGGCCAGCGCAGCCCCCTCGATCAGCGACGGCGCGTCGAACCATGCCGTCGCAACGCCATCGACCACCCGCCAATCCGTTCCGATCTCTGTCATGCCCGGCACCGTAGTGCCCATTCCGGACGATCTCCTTCCGGATAGTGATGATGTCCCGGCCGGGGCATTGAGGTACGCCGTTGATCATGATCAGGCTCGGCGTCACCTGATCACGTACTGCCGGCCGCGTGGCCGACCACATGGGATCAGTTTCGGTGAGTGCTCGACACCGGCGCCTCGTGCGCTACTCGCTCGGTCGCTTCGGTCACCCTGCGTGGCCGACTGGTGTCAACTCCTCGGCTGTCAAGCCTCGGTGGGCATGTGCCGTAGGACATCGCGGTGGAAGGTCTCGATGAAACGGTCGGGTTCGCTGCCGTCGGCCGTGTCCGGCCCGACGACCAGCCGGCTGACACCGATCCGTTCGTAGGCCTCGACGACCTCGAGCGTGACCTCGCCTGGTGCGGCAACAGTGATCTCGAGCGGCCCCAGCATCGCCGGTCGAGGCTCAGACTCAACGAGTTCCTCCAAGTGTTGGATCAGTTCGCGAGTTCGGTCTGGCGCGGTGAGCCAGCCGAACCATCCATTGCCGATGCGAGCCGCCCGGGCAAGTGCTGCTTGGGAGTGACCTCCGACCACGATCGGAGGGTGCGGATCCTGTACCGGTGCAGGGAACTGGACGACCCCATGGTCCACAGCGCCATCCCCACACGTTCGTGGTCCTGCCCACAGGTCCCGCATCCGAGCCAGGCCATCCTCGGTTCGATCTCTCCGTTCCGACATTGACACACCGAAGGCGGTCAACTCCGCTTCTACATGGCCTACGCCGACACCCACGATCAACCGCCCCTCCGACAAGACGTCTAGTGAGGTCAGCTGCTTCGCCATCAACACCGGATTGCGCTGCGGAATGACCAGAACGCCGGCGGCGAGACGCACCGTCGTTGTCACCGCAGCGAGGTAGAGCAAAGCAGCCAGTGCCTCCAGGCGCGGCTCGTCGGAGCCAGGCATATCGGCCGGCAAAGCGATGTGGTCACCCACCCACAACGACTCGAACCCGGTTTCCTCAGCGGCTCCGGCCCGGCGGGTGAGCACGTCGGGAGCGATCCCCGGCCCCCGATGCAAGCCAAACAATCCGAACTTCACCCCGACACCTCCGAGTCATCCCAGACCACCGGGAAGCCACATCGCCGTCACCGCCCTCATCGAGGCTACCCACCACGATCGCTCCGGATCACCAAATACGTTGCGGCACCGTTCCCATGAGACACGACGACCCAAGACGGGGGAGAGGCTGAATCCTGAGGTATCCGTGGCAGGGCACAGAGGCGGCACAAGCCCATTTCACTTGGTGGCATGTCCGCGAAAACCCTTGTGTCGGAAGGGTTTTCGGCGTGTTCGGTTGTGGATTGGTGCCAGTCTGTAACCCGCAGGGTGTGGGTTCACCCCGCCCTTCTGCTCAGGAGAGCCTGACGGTGAACGCGACGCCGACACCGGCCACGACTAGGCCGAGCAAGGCAGCTGCAATGGGGTAGTCCTTGAGCGGACGTCCGTCGAGCGGCAGGTTGGGCAGGAGCGTATAGCCGCATACCGCCATACTCACCTGCGAGGTCAGAAGTAGCAGCGATACGGGATGCGCCAGGTAGAAGAGGTAAGCGGCAGTCGACAGCGCCATGTTGGCCAAAGGTCCGGCGACGTGTATGCGCGCCAGCCGACCGTCGGCAGCGCCCTCCACACGCTCGGCGAAGAAGGGCCCACTGCTCGCGTTGACGGGGATCAGCAGCAGAGCGAGCACCACGCCGCCAGTCCACTGGGCAGGCACCAGCCGCCCACCCCAGAGGCGCATTGCCATCAGGTGGCCGCCTTCGTGGGCGGCGAGCGCGGCGATGGTCGCGATACCAACGCCGGCCATCGCGGCCAACGCTGCCGCCGGCTCCTGTGACCAGACCGTCCAAGCACTGACCGCAGTCAGAGCCACGCCGGTCACGATCCAGGGAACATAGCGAAGGATGGTGGTCGGCAGCACTCGCCCAAGCCGCGAGCCGCTGGCTGAGAGCCGGGCCGCAAGGCGCGTCGCCCAAGCAGGTCGCTTCTCCGGGTTCATTCCGACGAGAGACAAGAGCACGTCCCACAGGCCGGCGAAGAATGTGTTGCTGAATCGGCCTAGCGCGCTCAGCAAGCCGACACCTCCAAGGAAGGTTGCAGCCACGGCGTACGTGCGTCCCACTGCCCACCCACTCGACACCTCCTCAACGCTGTCAAAAGTGATCCGATACAGCGCTTCGTCGGTGAGGAAGTCGATCGCATTTCCAGCCAGGGAGGGATCGAGACGCACCGCTGTGGCCAGCGCGGCATGTCCGGAACGAAAGCCGGTAAGTCCTTGCCGCAGCTCCAGCACGCCGAGGTTCCACCACCCGAGGGCATAGTCGGAATTCATCGACAGGGCCGTGTGAAACGCACTCAGAGCGGCGTTGTCGTCGCCTGACCGGGCCGCCAGCACACCAAGGTCGTTTGCCGCCGGATATAGCGTTGGGTCGGCTGCGATCGCAGACGCCAATCTCTCTTGGGCCTGTATGGGTCGACCCATCGCACGGTCTGCCCAAGCCTGGTTCATGAGTATGACGGCGTTGACTGGATCGATGTCGAGCGCTGCTGCGAAGTCGGCGGCGGCGGCCTCACACGGGTCATCGTCACCATCGTGATCGCAAACTGGGGGTTGGGTCGGGTCGTCCTGCGCTACGCGCAGCAGGGCGACGCCGCGGTTGCTCAAAGCCACCTTGCCGCGTTTGCCGCATTGCCGAGACCTCGTTCAAGGCCGCGGCGTGTTCGGAGTCGAGTGCGGCGAGGGCCAGATCGTAGTGGGCGACTGCGACCGCGGGTGAGCCACCGTCGAGATCGTCGATTCCCAGCCGCAACAGCACGCGGGCACGAGCCGCGGCGTCGTAATCCTGTGCGCCTCGCTGGAGCAATTGGCGGCCTTCCTCGTCGCCGGGCTCGACCGCCAATCGCGCCGCTCCCCACGGCAACAGAATGTTGGCCCCAAGGCTCGTGACGGGCTCCAGGGCCTCAGCGGCATCTGCATAGGTATCGACCGCGTCCCCCGGACGGCCCTGGAGGACCAGCGAGTCACCGATGCATCGCCACACGTTTTCGGCAGCGGTTGGATCTTCGGTCGCGGCGTCACTGTCCAGGAGGCGGCGGCAGAGGGACTCGAGACGGCGGAAGTCTCCAACTCGCCGCAGAACGGCTTCGGCCGTCAACAGGGCTTGACCGCCAACATAGTCGTCCGGGCGTAGCACGAACTCCCCTCCGGCGACCAACTCCGCAGCCTGCACGCCGTATTGCAACTCACTGTTGACGGAATCGACCAAGTCCTGCGACGCCATGTGGTCCATGTGCCACCAGGTGTCGTACGTCGCGGCGGCGTCAGCAGGTGCTCCACACGCCACCGCGGCGTCGATCGCCAAGCGAGCGGCGACATAGGGAGCGAGGCCGCCGCGCCGTTTCCCGTCGAGCTCCGGATCGGTGATCGTGGGAACTATCTCGAGATCCGCGAGAAAACCTGCCCCTTCGAAAAACCGAATGATGGCGACGTGGTCGCGGGTACTTCCCACCGACATGCCGAAAATGCCCAGGTCCCCCGGGTAGGCGGATACCCCAACTGGCACGAAGCGAACATCCGCCAGACCGGGTGCCCAACCCGCCGTGGTGCGTGTGAGGACACCAAGGGCTGTCTCATACATGGCCGTGACTTCGCCGGCTGCCTGCTGCAACGCGGCCAGGTCGAGCGCGAGATCGACGGCCGCTGGTGCCCGCTCGACAGCCTCCCGCATGGCCAACACCGCGCCTCGAAGATCGCCTACGAGCCTCATCGCCCGGGCCCGCCCCGCATAGACACCGGGATCCGCCACCTCAGCCAGCACACGGTCGTAGTGATCGATTGCCTGGCGGGCCAGAATCGCGCTGGTTTGGGGTGCCTCGGTGGACGCGCATCGATGCTGTGGCCAGATAGGCGTCTCCGGTCGCGGCCTCGCCGAGCAGTCGGGTCTCGGGATCGGCCAGGAGTGGCTGTAGCGTGGCGACGGCCTCCTCGTAACCGCGGCTGTCGTCCATCCGCCGTGCTTGCAGGTTGGAGAGGATCCAGCGGCGGTCACATCGGCAGGGTCGGCCTCGACAACCTCGGCTGCCAGATCTTCCGCTGACTTGGTGCCGCGACAGTCACCGGCAACATCGACAAACAGAGCTTGGTTGAGGGCGAGTTCCCGGGTCGAGCCAAAGCGGTCTGCGACCTCGTCGAGAAGGACCACGGCCTGTGACTCGATAGCCCAGCCGTAGCCGTAATCCTGGCCGTCGGGTATCGGTGCGATCCCCGAGTCGATGAGTGCGCCGTACCCGAAGAGCATCACTGCGGCGTTCGTCAGTCGTGCGCCGTTGTCGGCGTCCCCCGAGAGCGCATCGAACACATCGTCCGCCCCATCCGGCAGCGCCGGGCAGCCCGCCGGATGGGCGAGGAGCTGTGTCGCAAAGTGGGAAATCCGGGGACTCGCATCGACCGGGGCGGCGAGCATCAATGCCACCCATGCCTCTACGTACGCCGACCTGACCTGATCAATGCTGAAGACGTCCGCACTCCTGTAGGCGTTCACCGCATCCTTCGATTCCGCGTCCGGTAGGTCATCGATGAGTAGAGGGACGTGCTCGATCTCCTTCGAGAGGTCTCCAGGACGTCCACCGACGGGCAACGCCCCAATCGTTGCACCGCGGGCGGCGGGGGTGCTTTCGTCGCGCCGCCGCGGCGATTCCAAAGGGCACCGAGACAGCAACGGCGAGCAGCAGGCCGAGCCACAGGCGGCGTGGTCGAGCGGGTCCACCGGATGTGTCGGGAGGCTTCGCCACATTCACTCGGCAACCTCAACGATCTGTCTCGGTCCGACGTATGCCAGGTGTCCACCCCTGCCGCGAACCGATCGCTCCCGGCCCGCCCCGCTGGATGTTGTCAAGGGCTCGTTTGCGCGGAAGTCCGGCGAGATCCGATCGTAGCGGGCCAGTCCCCAACTGGAAGAGCCCACCAACCCGAGGAAGGCACCGCACCGGCACAACGGCGAAGCCGAGACCTCGCGATCTGGATGGCCTCGTCGGAGAGTGTTCGATGGATCCGTGGATCACCTTGGAGTGGGTTTGACATAGCTCGCTCGCGTCCGGGTCACCCAGGTGCCTGGGTCGGTGACGGGGTGGTGACGGCTCCAGGCGATGCTGTGGTCGCCTTCGCTTGGTTCTGCACGGCAGGTGAGCGGACACGATCTGACTGCGTGGCGTATGTTGTTGTGAGAGGTCGGTACGGGGAGAGTCCGATTGTGGGGTTGCTGGATCATTTGATCAGACTGGGGATCGCTGGGGTCGCGTTTCGCCGCGGCGATCCCGGCGTTCGGGGGGGAGGATCCGCTTGCCGAGGGGCCGGCCCCCCACAACTGGCACCACGAAGGATTGACCCGCCAGGCGGCCGAAGCCGCGGGCGGATGGTCACCTGAGGCGCAGAACGCGTTGGCGTTCCACGCCGACTACGTCGACTCGTATCTGTACAACCCGCTGTGGTGGCTCAACATCCCCAAGGGCGGCGGGCCGGATCGGTTGGCGGTGGCGATGTCGTCGCAGGTCGACCTGAAGACGGTGCACTTCGATGACTTGTTCCAGTCCGAGGCGGTGCGGGCGATGTGGCGTCGCTATCTGTCGGGCACGGCAGCGGGATTGATCTGGCTTGGCGGGGTCGAGTCGATCGACCACGCGTGGTGACGATGGCCCAGAACCTGGTGGGCACATCGCTGCACGCCATTCAGGACTTCTATTCACACTCGAACTGGATCGACGACGATCACCTCCGCATCCAGACTTGGTTCGAGGTGGATCCGGATCTGCGGGCCTGTCTGAGTCTGTGGACCGGAAGCTATCAGCGGCCCGAACACCTCGGCATCCTGCCCCATGGCGCCTTCGTCTACGCATGCACCGTGATCAACCGGTTCGGTGCGGCCGGGCGAAGCTTGATGAACACGGTGTGTCATGCAGCGTCTCCGTTCGCCGGATCCTCGTTGTGCCGCTGGTTCAAGCAATGTGAGAACTCCGACCCTTCAGCCGCCCAACGTCGGGGGGATCCGTTGCCAGATGAGGTGCTGTGGGTGGAGCCGGGGATCAACGTCGACAACCGGTGGTTGGCCGTGGAAGGGGTCAAGACCCGTGGCTTGAGTTCTCGGGTCTCGGGCGGGGAGGCGTTCGAAGCGGCGTACGAGCTTGCGTATCGCAGTTCGTGTCAGTGGCTCCACATCCTCGAGCAGCATGTGATGGTCGATGCCGGCCTCGGCGAGTTCTGCGACAAGGTCAAGTCCGAAGGAGTCGTCGAAGACCTGTACCAGACGCCTACAGCACCATGGGAAGACTTCGCCCAGCTTCCGTACCGGTTCATCTCGGCAGGCCCATACCCGCCCCAGGGACGTGACGACACCGCCGACTGGTATCTGCGGCTGCTCATCCGCACCGCCGGCGACACGTTCGCCGGCACCAACGCCGACATCGTCCCGTTCGTCAATGGCCTGCGGTTCCCGGTCCTCGACCACGGCATGGCGCCATCTCCACCCGAGCCGGGGAAGCCGGCAGTACGGACCGAAGACCAGACCCTCATGGGTCACGACGACTTCGAAGCAGGAGACGCCGCCGCCTACATGATCGGCCCCCTCGACGAAGAGCCCCGCACGGTGACCCTCTTCAACGATGCGCCCGACGCCGGGGACCTGATCCGGGCGGCGATCAACGGGCTCGGCCGCGCCTTCGACTCGGCCGTCCAGGTTGTCAGGGGGCTGTGGGGCTACGACGCCGACTTCGTCGGCCGTGCCCACTGGACTTTCCCCGCCGCCGTGCTCGAGACGCTCGGCACAGGGGCACGGTGCCCGTTCGTCCTGACATGCGACGGCAAGACCGAAGGAACGTATCGGGTGATCGGCTAGGTCGAGGGCACCTCGGACACCGGCAGGTTCGCCAACGGAGTGGCGTGGAGACGGTTCCGGGTCAGGTTCCAGGACCTCAACTGCGTGAGAGAGTCCGAGTGGGACCGAGCGTCGTTCGAGGACGAGCCGTTCGTCCTCGCACTCGTTATTCCCCACGGCGGCGCCCAGCCCATGATCACATGGCGTACACCGCCGTACGGTGGCGTCAACACCGGTGACGTCAACCCGATCGGTCGTACCGACACCGTGATCGTTCCAAAGCGCCATGGGTTCATCTCGGTCGCCTGTGCCGTATACGAGTCCGACGATGAGACACCGAACGACCGAGAAGCACTCCTCACCAAGTTCGCCGGGAGTATCGGCGGCGGCATCGTCGAAGCGGAGGACACCTTCATCCAGGTCCTCGGTGAGTCGATTGCAGCCGGATGGAAGCTCGCCTCGGTGGATGCGGTCGCCTTTCGCCGCTCACCCACGGTCGAAGTCCGCGCATACGAACCAAAGACGTTCGATCAGTGGGTCGACGGCGGCCAGCAGGTGGACTGGACGCTGACCCAGAGCTCCACCCGGTCGATCGCCGTGCCCGACACCATGGCCTGCGGCCACGACACCTGCACCCGCGACGTCGTCTTCCCCCCGCCGCAACCTGACGGGGAGCGGATCGACCTCAGGCGCAAACCGGGCGACCGAGGCCAGATCCGCCCGACCACGGCAGCGAAACCCTCATCGACCTCGCCGATCTCGACCCCCGATGCCGTCCCCGGTTCGACCCCGACGACCCCGGGTTCGTTGTCGACAAGCCCATTCCGCCACCGAAACCCAAGGACGGATGCTGAGGTGCGCCGATGACCCTCGTCCAGCCTCCGATGCGGAACATCGCCGCGGCTGTCGGCGCCGAGGAGGACTCGGCGGACCGTCGACGGAGGCTGGCCGCACTCGAACGCCGCCACGCGTCATAGCGGTGGCGCGGACGCGTTGAGCCCACCGTCCGGACTTGCCGGTCGGACCGACCCTGCAGGGAGCTCAACGATGATGTACCGCACCCGGGTACCCCGCAAGGAGCTCGACCTCGGGGGCGTGACCGAGCTGCGGGTGCACGGCGTTGGAGGGTCGTCGCCCGAGCAGGTGCTCGACGTCCCCTACACCGACCTCGTGTCCGGCGACCTCACCGCTGGCTTCTTCGCCGCACCCGCCCCGCCCCGGGACGGGCCGGAGCGCCGGCTGGAGGCGTACTCGTGGGGCGGGCTGACGTCCCGCTCCCGGCTGCCGGGCGCTCTGGTTGCTGCTGCTCCCCTTCGCCCTGGTGAACCTGGCCGGGTGGATGGCCGAGCGCGGGACCGGCGGAGGCTCCGACAAGAGTTGGACGCGACCGGTGTGGCGGCTGACCGTGGGCTCGGTGCGCGTCGTCGCCCTCGCCACCACCACGACTGCCATGCTGTACCTCGCCGTCGCCGGCATCGACCTGTTCGGCTATCAGTGCGGCGGCAACGACTGCGCCCAACCGGGGCGATGGCTGAGCTGGCCGCTCGCCACCGGCTGGGTCCAGGACGCCTTGGGCCGGCGGTTGGTGGTCGGTGCCGCAATCCCCCTGGCGGTCATCGCCTTCGTGGCCTTCATCACCAAGCGGAGCCAGGACTTCGTCCACGCCGACCGGCCGCTCGAGCCGGTCGTGGCTCGACCTCTCGACCCGACCCAGGACTTCGATCTCCGCCAGCCGCGCGTTCTGGCGGAGCCCCCACGTCTCCCAGCGCCTGGGCATCACCCACACCGCCGCCGCCCTGGCGGTGACGGGCCAGGTGCTCGCCTCGACCGGGGCCGACCTTCCCGGCCTGGGGATCGCCGGCTGGTGGAGCTGGCTGTTCGTGGGCATCCTGGCCACCTCGGCGGTGGGCGTGGTTGCGGTGCGGCATCTACCGACGGCGTGGAACTGGGGCCTCCTCGCCGTGACCACGGTGGCGGTAGGGACTATGGTCGTGCTCCTCGTCGGCGCCGACGGCGTGGCCGAGCCCGGTCCGGCGCCCGGGGCGCGGACCCTCGCCATGCCGATGTTCGCGGTAAGCGTGGCCGCCCTGGTCGTGTTCGGGGCGTGCAAGCTGGTGACGCGGACCGCGGCGTGACGACAACCTCTCCGGTTCCGCGGCGGGGAACGCGGTTGGCGGAGCTACTGGTCCCGGATGGCGGACCGGTTCGCGTCCACGGTGATCGCCGTGCTCGGCTGGGGGACCGTCATCGCGGTCGGGTCGGGGCTCCTCATCCAGTTCGCCCGGATCCTGGGCTCGGCCACCCCGCAGGCTGCCTGGGTCCCGGCCACCGCCGCGGCCGACACCATCGTCTACTTCGACCTGTCGGGGACGGTGGCGGTGCTGACCGTCGCCACCATGCTGGCCGTGGTGGTGGCCGGCATGGCGTTTACCGGGTGGAGATGGATGGACAGGGCCGGTCTGGGGAGATCGCAACCGAGTACCGCGAGGCCGGCATCGACGCCGACATGACCGACCGGGCGACCCGCCGGGCGCTGCTCGGCGTCGCCAGGGCGCAGGCGGTCGCCTCGGTCACCGACTATGCCGCGCACATCCTCGGTATCGGGCTGGTGGTGCTGGTGGCGTGCACCGTGTGGTCGCTGGGCAACGAGATCCCGGTCGCCTGGCAGGCGGCGGCGTCCGGCGTGCTCGCCCTGCTTCCGCTGGCGGCGGTGTTCGCCATCAACCGGTCGAGGGAATCCCCGGGGGTGCGCCGGGGGATCGGCATCCTCTGGGACATCGCCACCTTCTGGCCGCGGTGGTTCCACCCGTTCGCCCCTCCCTCCTATGGCGAGCGGCCGTGCCCCAGCTCGCCAACCGCCTCGAGAGGATCCTCGACGCCGGCGGGCGGGTGGTGCTGTCGGCCCACAGCCGGGCTCGGTGGTGGGCGCCGCCGCCCTCGCCCAGCTCACCGACCGTCCCGATGGACTGATGGGCGTCGCCTTCCTGACCCACGGTTCGCCGCTGGCCGCCTCTACGCCCATTCTTCGGCCGGTACTTCGACGACTCCCTGCTGCGCCGGCTCTCCGCGAGCTGATCCACCCGGGACAGATGGGGTGGGTCAACCTGTGGCGCCTGACCGACTTCATCGGAGGGCAGGTCTTCTCCCCGGAACACCCCGACTGCAAGGAGATCCGTCTGCTCGATCCACCCGACCCGGTGCAGCTGGTTGGCGAGCCGGCGCCTCGCCCTAACCGCCACTTCAACTACACCGACGACCCCGCCTACGCCGCGCTGGTGAGCGAGCTGTGCGAGCCCGACGGCGGGCCGACTGATGCCCGCTGACCGGCAAGGGGACAGGTGGCGCCGAACCCAGCCCTGGCGGTCTGGTCCGCGGCCGCTCAACCGAAGAGCCCGTCCACGTCGTGCCGGTCGGCCTCGTAGACGTCGATCTCGCTGATCCTGTCGCCTACCAGACGGCACGACGTTGACCGGGCGCTGGTCGAGACGCTCGCCGCAACGGACCACCACTTCACGCAGCACCAGGCAGCCCGGGTGCGGTCGAGCAGAGCTCGGATGGGGTCTTCGCGGACCAGCGGAACCCGAGTAAGTCTGCCTTGGGGTAGCCATTGATGCTCACCTGATCGCTCTGGTTGCCGCCGAGCACCAGAGGCGTGCTGCCCGACGTGTCCCAGTAGAAGGCGACGTGGCCGGAGGTCGGGCCGGCGAAGTCGCGGCTGAACACGGTGACGGCTCCCTCGCGGCCGGAGAGCGGTTGACCCCAGTCGAGCCATTTCCGTGCCAACGCGCTGTCGGTCCCACGGAAACCGGATTGCTCGACACACCAGTTGACGAACGACGAGCACCAGGGGGTCTCGTCTACTCCGGCCATGGCGGCCGGCAACGTCGTGGTGGCGTGGTATTCCAGAACGCGGGGGTTGTGGCGGCTCCCGCCAATCTCATCGACCCCGGTGTCCATCTCCCGCTTGGCGACAGCGAGCCAGGGGCAAGCCCGTGCCGGGCGACCGGTGTCGGGTTGTCGGAGCGGCACACTCCCCCGGGCAGGTGGAGCAGTTGGCCGGGCCGGATCCGGTCCGGGTCGTCGATCTGCGGGTTGGCCGCCACCAGGGCACCGACGGTGACCCCGAAGTGGGAGGCGATCCGGCGCATGCTGTCGCCGGAGCGCACGATGTAGGAGCCGGCCGCCTCGGGTTCTCCTTCACCGGGGATCTTGAACACCTCGCCCGGGAAGATCCGAGCCGGGTCGTCGATCTGCGGGTTGGCGGCGAGGATGGCCGACACCGTCACCCCGTTAGCGGCGGCGATCTTCCCCAACGACTCGCCTGACTTGACGACATGCTCCATGGTCTCTCCCTCGTGGGCAGCGATCACCTCAGGAACGTGACGCCCCTGAGCGCCGCTCGATACCGGATCTTGCAAGGCTAGCGTCGTGCACTTCCAGATGATGGGTCGGTCGCCTTCGCACGATGTTGGTCCGCGATCGTGGTCGCTACGGAGAAGGGCGTCCGATGCTCTCGCCCGCTGGGACCTCGGTGATTGTGTTCGAGGCGGCGGGTTTCGAGGGTCAGCGGCGCCCGCTACGGCGAGTCAAGCCTCAGGCTGTCGATCCGGCGGTTCCGGGCCGCGATGAACTCGATGGAGAGTCTTCGGTAATCCCTGTAGGTGTCCGTGTCGTACGGGACCGACGGGGGCTTGAAGTCGTCGAACGACATGAAGAACTTCACCTCGGAGTAGTCGTCCGTGGCCAGGTCCTGC
This sequence comes from uncultured Acidimicrobiia bacterium, assembly GCA_963812375.1. Taxonomy (GTDB): domain Bacteria; phylum Actinomycetota; class Acidimicrobiia; order Spongiisociales; family UBA5794; genus JACDBE01. Next base: position 96,231 of record CAWEUW010000009.1, read on the forward strand.
AAGAGGAAGAAGTCCGCGTAGCCCCGGAAGTCCTCGAAGAGTACGAAGAAGTCGTCGTAACGTGCCAACACGTCCCCGAGGGGACTGCTCTGCCCGGAATAGTGCCGGCGGATGCGCTCGAGGTCAGGTCCATCCGGTCGGCGATCGTCCGGGAGAACCCACGGGCCCCGTTGATAGTCACTTTGCCGTCGATCCGATTCCCTGGCCAAACCATCATGCCGCCGATGGTGTATCCGATGGTGCGGGACGCTCGTTCGCCGCCTCGGAGAACTGCTCGATGATGTGCTTCAGCGCAGCCCGCCTCGTAAACGTCGGTATGACCGAGTCGCTCGACAGGAAGAACTCACCGAGATCAGAACGGTGATGGAGATACACACCGGGCGTGGTGTCATCCAAGTTGAACAGCCGGCCGCCGGGCAGCGGCTTACTCCACAACAGCTTGTGGTATCGGCGAAGGGTCGGGCTCTGCACATCCGGGTCCCTGCCGAACGCATCCGTCCTGAAGTCAAACGTCGTGTCGATTGGGTGGCTCATACGCGAATCTGGACCTCCATGGAGTCGAACGCAGCCGTCACCGAGCGATTCGCAGTGACCCCTGGGGCAGGACCACCCCAGGGCTTGCCCCCAATCGAGCGCTCGTGAGTACCATTGCACTGGTATCCGCCGAGACCGCCCTCCTTCCCTTGGCACGCGTGAGGAGAGTCCCGATCGAAGCTATAGGCGATCCCAAGAACATGCGTCGAGCGACGAGACGATTCGGGTTTTCCTTCAGCGACCCGATCGGTGAGTACAAGCTGAGCAACGGCCGCACGGTTCGGATCATCTGGCTAACCATCGAAAAGTACCGGTGCAACATCGTGGCCTGGGAGGTCGGGGACAGCCCGGTCCCGATGAAGACTGTCGAGAACGTGGGCCGGCTACAGGCCTCGGCTCTATCCGAGCAGCTGTTGGACGAGTTCGAGAACCTGCCCTGAGCGCGAGCCAGAGAACCCGAGAAGCTCTGGTGTCCGTCGACCACGCCTCCCTGATCTCGCCTCCACAACCCGAAATGTCGACACGCCGCCATGATTCCGAAGCCGACGCGCAACACGGCCTCGCCGCTGCTCGGCTGCGGTCGCCTCATGGTCGAGATCGACTCACCCAGACGTGGCAACCTCGTGTCGAGTCTCGGCTCGCATGAAGGATGAACGCCGATGTCCTACGTGCCTCGCATCGACATCTCCCACAACCCGCATGTGGTCGGCCAGGAACTGGATGAGATCTGCCGGACTGTCGGCTTCTTCCAGATCGTCGGGCACGGGTTCGACGACGAGACCGCCGACCGTGCCTGGGACGCGGCGAGAGCGTTCTTCGACCTGCCGCTGGCGGAAAAGATGAGCGTGGCTCGCCCGACGCCGGATTACCCCTACGGCTACATCCCGGTTGCCGGCGAGTCGCTTCACCAGTCGCTCGGCGACGCGGCGCCGCCCGACCTCAAGGAGGCATTCAACATCGGTCCGGTTTCCCCTCCGGCGCATCAGCCCGAGGACCCGGATGCCACATGGGTGCACTCGCCGAACCTCTGGCCCGAGGCGCTGCCGGAACTCGAGGAGTCGTGGACCGCCTACTACGAGGCGATGGTGGAACTCGCCATTCGGCTGATGTCGCTCTTTGCGGACGGCCTCGGTTTGGACCCGGGGTTCTTCGTCGACAAGCTCGACCGTTCGCCCAACACGCTCCGCGCGGTCAACTATCCGGAGCTCGATGTGGCGCCGTTGCCGGGGCAGCTGCGGGCCGGCTCTCACACCGACTACGGCACGCTCACCGTGCTGCGACAGGATTCCGTCGGCGGCCTGGAGGTTCTCGACCAACACGCCAGCTGGGTGCCGGTCGAGTCGGTACCGGGTGCGTTCGTGATCAACATCGGTGACCTGATGGCTCGATGGACGAACGACCGTTGGAGGTCCACCCTGCACCGCGTCGTCGACCCACCGGATGCGTCAGGTGCCCGTGCCCGCAGACAGAGCATGCCCTTCTTCCAGAACGCCAATTGGTCGGCAGAGATCGCGTGTCTGCCGACTTGCCTCGGACCGGGCGATGCGCCGAAGTACCAGCCCGTCCTGGCAGGTCCGTACCTCATGGACAAGTTCCGCAGGTCGGTCGAGCTGTGACTCCTCTGGGGCGGCACCTGCCGACGGCGGTCGGCCTGCTGGGTGGTCGTCTTCGATCTGCTGAGCCACGTGAGGGCGAGGTTGGGTGTGCATTCTGGGCACGGCGAACTGGGCGAGCGATCTCGGGTCACGATTGACATGCGTCGATCCCGGCAGGTGAGGACGGCGGCACCCGCGTCGAGGCCGGTTGCGGCGCACGACGCATGGCGTCTCACCCCGGTCCGACTGATCGGCGCTCTCGCGGTCGGAGCGCTGGCGGTTCTGGTGGCATGGGCGGGTAGCAGGCTGCCGGGAGGAAGTGCGTGGACCGTCGCCGTCGATGTCACCGTCGGAATCGCATTCGTGCTCGCCGCTGCGTTGGCGCCGGGCCAGGTGGGGATACCGCGCTCGTCGCAGGCGTCGGGGTGTCGTGGTTGGTCGGATCGCTGGTGCCGGAGGCCCGCCTGGTTCACCAGGGATTGCTGGCGATCGGCCTCATCGTGTTCCCGGGAACGTGGCCGGCGGGAGTGTTCCCCCGGCTCCTGGCGGTGGCGGCGGTGCCGGTCGGGCTCGGGATGGTCTCGCAGCTCGGAGCGGCCGCATTGTCGCAGGCATCGCCATCACCGCCGTTGCCACTCGGTCCGAGAGGACGTCGCCGGCGGCGTGGTATGCCACCAGCTCGGCAATCGGGGTGGCCGCGGTGCTCGCCTGGTGGTCGATATCGGCGCAGATCGATCCCGATGCGTTCGATCCAGCTGTGGGGCTCCTGATGTACGAGGTGACGCTGACAGCGATTGCAGTCGGGTTTCCCTTTGCCGCCCGGGCCGTGATCGCAGCTCGGGCCCGGATGACCGACCTGGTCCTGGGCGACGGTTCATCCGGTCTCGGCGGGCTGGCCACGGTGATGGGCGGCGTCCTCGGTGATCCTGAGCTCCGGGTCCATCGATGGCCCACCGGCGAGTCCGGCAAGCAGGGCGGGGACGACCAGCGCCGAATCGACGTGTGGGACGGCACGACGCCCGTGGCCGTCGTGGAGCACAACAGCTCCGTGCTCGAGGACCCGTCGATGGCCGAGGCGGTGGCCGTAGCCGTCCGGCTGGCGGTGCGGCACCTCGAGTTGGGGGAGGACCTGCAGGCTCGGCTCGACGAACTCGAATCGGCCCGGGCCCGGCTGGTGGCTGCGAGCGATCGGCAGCGCGAGACGACGGCGACCCGGCTGCGCGAGGACGTCGTTCCGTTGCTGAGACGGGCGACAGGGGTGCTCGACCGGGCGCTGCCGGTGATAGGGGACCAGGGCGCCGAAGAGGCGCTGGCGGTCGCGGTTGCCGAGCTGACCGCAGCCGAAGACGACGTGCTCGCCCTCGTCGCCGGTGTCCCTCCGGTCGGACTGGGAGAGGGCCGCCTCCACGACGCCATTGCCGCCGTAGCAGAGCGCAGCCCCGTTCCCGTCACGGTGACGGTGGCGACCGGGGCGACCGGTGACGTCGACAAGGAGACGGCGCTGTTCTACGTCTGCACCGAGGCGGTGACCAACGCGGTGAAGCACGCCGGAGGCACCAGGATCGATGTCACCCTCAGCATGCAGGACGGCGCCCTCGTCCTCGCCGTCTCTGATGACGGTCGGGGAGGCGCGGATGTCTCCGGTTGGGGCCTCCAGGGGCTTGCCGACCGGTTGGCGGCACACCGTGGTCGGCTCCGGGTGGACAGCCCGCCCGGAGCCGGCACGGTGGTGACGGCGACGGTGCCGATCAGCCGATCTTCTCCCACGGTTTGATTGTCTTTTCGTTCTCGGTGACCCCGACGAGATCGCTGAAGCGAAGGGAGTCACCGTCCAGCTCCCAGGTCAGGCGATAGGTCGGCACCGGGAAGCAGTCCGGCTCGCACCCGATGAACTGGGAATGCAATGCGGCGTCGTAGACGAAGTACACCGTGTTGCCCGTGCCGCGCACGAACCCGGCATCGAGGACCGTGTCGAACGGCACCTCGTCGCCGTACGGGATGTTCCCGCAGTCGTGACCGGGTTCCTCGATCGGCCGGCATCGCAGCGCGTAGGTCCCATCCTCGATCTCCAGGGTCCAGATACCTGACCAGCCCGGGACGTTGTTCATGCCGGCGGCGGTGACATCGTCGGCGCCGATCTCGGCGCGGTAGAGCCCACCGGGGAGAGCCGTCGCCTCCTCGGGGACGGCGCCCAGATCGTCGTCGCCTCCGGTCGCCGGATCCTCCCGGCAATCAGATGCCACGTCGGGCACGTCGGGGTCGGGGTACTGGGCGGCCAGCGCCTGGATGTCGGCGAGCAGGGCGCCCGTGGTCGGCTCGGCGGCGAGCTGGTCGGTCACGGGCGCGAAGCGCTCATGGAGGGCGGCAATCTGGTCGGCGCTGGCATCGACGAACAGCACGCCCTGGTCGCAGAGCTGCTGCGCCGGGGTGGTTTCGTCATAGGTTGCGTCGACCGACGCCTGTACCGCCCGGGCGGCCGCCTCCCGCACCCACGCCTGCTGTTCCTCGGTGAGCGAGTCGAAGCGCTCCTGGCTGATCGCCAGGACGACCGGCTTCGGCCACAGCACGACGTTGGCGGTGACGTAGCCCGCCTCCGTCTTGTAGCCGTTGCCTCGATACTGGGGGATGTCGTACTCGGCACCGCGCAGGGTGCCGGCCCGAACCGCATCGATCCACCCGAAGCCCATGTCGATCGGTTCCCCGCCGAGCGCCAGGACCGCATCGGTCTGGGTCGGCGAGTTGTAGACCCGGAACGGCGCGCCCTCCCAATCGTCGGGGTCGAGAAGGGGCGCCTCGGCGGCGAACGGCCTGCGCAGGGGGCCAACGACGAGGCCGAGCCCGACCACACCGGTCCCGTCCAGGGACGCCAGCAGCTCCTCGGCGATCGGTCCCGAGACCAGCGCCTTCTGGGCGGCGAAGCTGGTGATGGTCATCGGCGCTTCGAGCACCTGGAGCGAGGGGATGCCGGCGCGGGCGAACGCCCGTACCGACGGCATGCCTCCATCGAGCTCGCCGGATGCGATCGCCTCCACCAGCTTCGTCTCGGCGTCGGCGGCCCCATCGCCGTAGCTCGTGGTCATCTCGACTTGCAACTGTCCATCCGACACGTCCTCGAGGGCGTCGACGAACTCCTGCGAGCCGAAGTACTGGCCGTTGGGGTTGATCACGTCGATGGAGCCGAACTGCAGAACGACGGTTTCGCCGCCGGCCTTGTCGGCGTCTGCCTGCGCCCCGCAGCCGGTGATCGCCAGCATCGCGGCTACCCCGGCGACCACCAGCCGATGCGTCGATCGCATCCTCATCATGACCTCCATCATGTCGCTGGTGTGCACCGTATGGAGCCGGGGGACTCGCGCCCAGCGGGTTGCCACGGTGCGGTTCGGGGAAAACACGGATGCGCCACCGTGACCCCGGCGAGCACAATCAAGGTATGCCGACGACCTCGACGCCGCAACCGGCGGATGAAGCCGCGCCACGGGCGAGACGAATACGGCCGGAGGTGATCGGGGCGGGGGCTGCGACTGTTGCCTCTCTGGCGATTGTCGCCACCATCGTGGCGGCGGCGATCACGGGTTTCGGGTCATCGGTGGAGCGTCAACTTCCCATCGGAGTCCTCGTGTCGGTGCTCGCCGGGCTTGCTCTACCGGTGGCGGGAGCATGGCTGGTCGGACCGAGCCGGCCGCTGGTGTCTGTCGGTCTGGCGGTGACGACGATCTGCCTGGTCGCCCCGCCGTGGGCGTCATGGCCGCTTCTGCCGACGTGGACACGCGCCGCCGCGCTGGCGTTGGCGCCGCTGGCGGTAGCCGGCACAGCCCAGGTGGCGTTGGCGTGGTTCCCCGCGATGGGTCGGCGCCGCGCCCTTGCCGCTGCTTACTTGCTGGTCGCCGCCGGTGCTCTGGTCCATCTGCTGGCCTTCAATCCGTTCGCCGAGCCCGGCTGTTCGACGGTGTGCATCGATGTGGATCCGGTCGCGGGGAACCTCCTCGACCCACGACCGGCGTTGGCCGTCACGGCGTTTCTCACCGCAAGCGCCGCTCTCGTCTCGGCGGCGGCGGTCATCCGGGTGCGGGTGCCGCAGATCCCGGGCCTGGTGGCGGGAGCGGTGCTTGCCGCCCTCGCCGCGCTGCCGGTGCCCCTGGTCGTTCGGTGGGTGCAGTGGGGTGACCAGCAGGTTTCGGACCTCCTCCTGATCCTCCCCGCTGCTGCGGCGACACTCGTCGGTGCCGCCGTCACGGGTGTCGCCGTCCGGGCGAGGCGCACCCGCGCGTCGATGATGCGCCTCGTCGCCCACCTCGGCGAGTCGGCCACCGCCACTGGCGACCTCGAAGAGGTGGTCGGCCGCGTCCAGTTCGCTGTGCCCGACGAGGGACGATGGGTGGACGCCATGGGACGGCCGGTCGCCGCCGTGCCGCGGGAGGACCAGCATGTCGTCGTCGCCGGACCGGCGGGACCGGTCCTGAGATTCCTATTCCCCGACGGCCGGGACCGGGATGGGGTGGCCGAGGCTCTGACGCCGGCCCTGCGTCTGTCGTTGATGAACGCACAGCTGGCTGCCGTGAGGCGAGCGCGGGTCGCCGAGGTGCAGGCCTCACGGCGTCGGATCGTCGCCGCCTCCGATGCCGAGCGGCTGCGGATCGAGCGCGACCTCCACGATGGCGCCCAGCAGAGGCTGGTTGGCGCCGCCTTCTATCTCAATGTGGCGCAGGGTCGGCTCGCCGATGACACGCCGTTTCTGGCGGAGGCAAGGGCATCGGTGTACGACGCCTTGAGTCACCTGCGGCGGCTGGCACACGGCGTATTCCCCGGAACCCTCGCCACCGAGGGCTTGTGGGGTGCCCTCGATGAGCTGGCGAGGACGTCGCTGGCATCGGTGACACTCGAGCTCGATGGGAACGATGATGTGCCATCTGCGGTCGCGATGGCCGCCTACTCGATGGTCGCCGCAGCCGTCGAGCACGCCGAACGGACGTCGAGCACCGACGCCATCCGTGTGTTCGCCCGGCGAGGTATAGATGCCCTCCTGGTCTCGCTGGATCTGGCCCATCACGCTGACGCTGCGGAACCGCCCGACCTCACTGATGTCGCCGATCGGATCGGAGCGGTCGGTGGGGACATGTCGATCTCGGCAACGGCGTGGGGGACGGTCATAGAGGCGGAGATTCCATGCGCGTCGTAGTCGCCGACGACGTGATGTTGATCCGCTCGGGGATGGCCCGGTTGCTGGTGGACGCCGGTGTCGACGTCGTCGGGGAAGCCGCCGACGCCGAGAGCCTCCTGCGCCTCGTCGCAGTCGACCAACCTGATGTCGCCATCGTCGACATCCGCATGCCGCCCACGCACACCGATGAAGGCCTCGTCGCCGCTCGGCGTATCCGCCAGGGCTATCCCGCCACCGCCGTGGTTCTCCTCAGCCAGTACGTCGAGCCGCGCTACGCCGAGCGGCTCCTTGCCGACCAGCCGGCCGGGTTGGGCTATCTGCTGAAGGAGCGTGTCTCCGACATCGCCGTGCTCGTCGACGCTCTCCGTCGAGTGTCCGAAGGGGAATGCGTCCTCGATCCGACGATCGTGGCCCAGCTGATGGGCCGGCGGCGACCGGGCTCACCGCTCGACCGCCTCACTCCCCGGGAGATGGAGACATTGGCGGCGATGGCCGAGGGTCGGTCCAACGCCGGCATCGCCCTGCGGCTCGGAGTCAACGAGCGCACCGTGGAGTCGATGTGCAGCCAGGTGTTCCAGAAGCTCGATCTGGTGCCGTCGCCCGATCTGAACCGACGTGTCCTGGCCGTCCTCACCCTTCTCCGTAGCTGACCGGGACTGTCGGCGGCTCATCACCGCCGCGTGTGCCCGACGGTCCGGTGGCCGGGATCCTTTCGGGAATACGTGAGTCGTGCCTTTCGCCGCTGCGGGTACTGTCCGAACGATGAAACTCGGCGTTGAGTTGGAGGAGGAGAGGGACAGGTCGTGGGTGTCGGGCACGGTAAAGCAGCCCGGGCTGTGATGTCGCGGCTCCCGTCAGCGTGATGCCGTCGTTTGACCGTGATGCCACCGTCGATGAGGCGATCGCTGCGGCCCTAGCCCAGGGCAGCGACGAGGACTGGCAGGCGTTGTGGGACGCTGTCGACACGCTCGCTGGGGAGACGACGTTCGCCACGTGGGTCGGTGGTGAAGCGAACGGAACGACGATCGTTGATGGGGTAGCACGCCCCGTTCTTCAGATGCCCTACCCGACGGTACCCCGAGCCGGTGATCCGGATGGAAGCGCAGCTTGGACTGCTGGGGCTGTTCGTGCCGTTCAATTGGCCGGCCTGGGACGGTGTGCGCCGCTACCAAGACGATCCCGCTGCCATCGCCGATGCGCCGGTCGGCGACGCCGTGCGTCTGCTCACCGCGATCCACCGGTCGGAGCGCTTCGGCGACGGCAGCATCGAGGGCGCCCTCCAGACCGGTGTGTTGCAAGCCGCGCTCGACCGGCTTCGCCGCTGGTACGACGACGAACGCAGCACGGTGCGCGAGAGTTGAGCGGACCAGCTTCAGCCGGTGGTGGGAGCAGGTGCTCGAGCCGGGTGCGCTGGCAGCCGAGGGAACATTTCGCTGAGGTCCTCGTCGCCTAGATGTACCAAGGCATCGCCGAAGTGATGCATAACGGGGTGCAGCTACCAGCGGTCCCGGTGGACGACCTCGTCGAAGGGGCGCCGGTTGTGCTTCTTGATGGGGGTGAGTGGACGGTCCGCCGGATGACCTAGGGCGATCAACCATGCGCAGACACGGTCTTCGGGGAAGCCCAGGAGGCGCCGGGCCATGTCCTGATCGCTGACCGCCGAGTGCCCAGTGCCGATGCCGAGATCGGCGGCGGCGAGCATCATGCTCATCGTGACTTGACCGAGGTCGTAGCTGATGGACTCGGCGGTGTGCTGGTCGCCGCCCTTTGGCGCGATCAGCGCGATGGTCGCAGCCGAGCTCGCCACATGGCCGGCGCCACGCCACACGCCGGCGAGTTCTTGCAGGCGCTGCGCGTCGCTGACCACGACGAAGTCCCAGCGTTGCTGGTTGGACGACGACGGTGTCAACCGCCCGGCCTCGAGGATGCGGTCGAGCTCGCCAGGGTCGATCGGTGGTGTCGTCGAATGATCGGATGTTGCGTCGTGCCCTGATTGCGTCCCATGTCTCCACGGGGGCTCCTCTCTCGAAGTCGACACGGACCGGTCGCCGAGCCGGAAGGGGAGATGCCTCGAGGGTTGCCGAACGAGTCGCGAAGCGTCGAGGTGCCCGTCGGCCGGTCTCCCGCCAGGGACGGTACTCGTACGGGATATTGGTGGCGACGGCCTTGCTCGGACATGACGCGGTGGACGCCAACCCAGGACCCTCACCGCGGCCCCCAACCCGACCGACTACCGCCACCGACTCGTCGGGCCGATATCTGACAGACAGTCGTCGCAGGTCAGCTACGCGCGTGCGGGTACTCCGGGGCGCGGTGCTGGAAGGACAGGATGCTGGGGTTCTGGATGACACCCTCGCGGATCTCGATGGCGCGCCGGATCGTCTCGCTCCCCTTCCACGCGTCGGGCCCGCCGAGCACCGTCGGCAGGTGCTGCAACAGGGCCTCGCTGATCTCCCACGACGCCGAGTCCCACAGGAAGGAGGGGCTGTGGTCGACGGCGTAGTAGTGGACATGGGTGCCGACCATGAAGGTGGGCCGGGCGAACGACGTCGGCCGCGCCCAGCTGAACCCCATCCCCTCGTCGCAGGAGACGTCGATGATCGAGACTCCCGGGCGCGAGTGCGGGGAGGTCGTCCTCCGTGAGGAAGGTCAGCGGCGCGTTGGGGTCCTGCAGCACGCAGTTGACGATGATGTCGTGGTCGGCCAGGAAGCCGGCCAGCGGCACCACTCCGGCGTCGGTGCTGGCGTGGCTACGGCTCGGGTCGACGTCGTCGGCCTCGAAGTGCACCATCCTCGCCGAGTGGATCTGCGACTCCACCGCATGGACGCCTCGGTGGGTGAGGACGTCGACGTCGTAGACCCCGAGCGCGTTGAGGGCGGTCACCGCGCCACGGCCGGTGGCGCCGAAGCCGATCACCGCGGCGCGCAGCCGCCGGCCGTAGTCGCCCGTCCGGCCGACGGTCGCCAACGCATGCAGCACGGAGCAATAGCCGGCCAGCTCGTTGTTCTTGTGGAAGACGTGCAGGTTGAACGAGCCGTCGGCGGACCAGTGGTTCATCGCCTCGAAGGCGATGAGGGTGAACCGCCGGTCGATGGCGTACTGGGTGAGCTCCTCGTCCTGGACGCAGTGCGGCCACCCCCACAGGACCTGCCCGGGGTGTAGCTCGGCGACGTCCTCCGGCAGCGGCTTGGCGAGCAGGACGACGTCGCAGTCGGCGATGAGCTGCTCTCGGGACCGCAGGCCGGCCACCAGGGGCGCCAGGTCGTCGTCCGACACCCCGAACCGCGTGCCGTAGCCATCCTCGAGGTAGACGCGGGCGCGAAGGCCGGCCGGGATCCGGTCCACGTGCAGCGGGTGGATCGGCAGCCGGTGCTCGTCGTCCTTGCGCGACCGGGCAATGACTCCGAGAGTGAGCTCATTCACGGGGCACCTCTGGTCAAAGCCGTTGTCCGGGGGCTGGGCGCGACTCGATCCCCGGGGATGGGCGGCGGGTACGGACGACGCTTCGAGCATCGTCGCCCCGCGCCTTCGGAGACAATAGCCCTTGCGCAGCAAGGGGTTGCTGGTTCATGACTGGCTTGGTCAGTCGGGCGAGTCGGCCCGATTCGTACCTTGCGCCGTACCCGGATGGGCACAGGGCCGCATCGACCGAGCCATGCAGGCCGAGTTGGTGACGCAGTGGTGACGAGGACCCGTCAGTGTCGTGTCGAAGGTCCCATCGGACTCGCCTCACAGGTTCATACCGCGTTTCTCTCGTACCGTAAAGGAAGGCGTTCCATGGCATTCCGGAGGTCGGTGGTCGTGCCGGTGCTAGCGGCGGTCGTGTGGATCTCGTTCGCACCAGCTGGAGCAGCTCGCGTGACGGAGACCAAGCTGACCCCCTCCGATGCCGTGGGTCACGACCAGTTCGGCGCAGCCGTGGCGGTCTCCGGAGACACGATCGTCGTCGGGGCGCCCCTGGTGGGCGCAGCCTATGTGTATTCCTCCGATGGCTCGGGGGGCCGCGACGAGGTCAAGCTCACGCCACCCGACGCGCCAGCCGCCGAAGACTTTGGCCGCTCGGTGGCTGTGTCCGGCGGAGCGATCGTGGTGGGTGATCCCTTCGACGATGCCACTGGCACTCGATCCGGCGCAGCCTACGTCTTCTTGCCAGACGGCTCGGGTGGTTACGAGCGTGTGAAACTCATGGCATCCGACGGTGCAGCAAGTGATGGGTTCGGAACCTCGGTTGCGGTCTCCGGGCAGACCATCGCAGTCGGTGCGCCAGGTGACGAAACCGGGTCGGTCTACGTATTCACCCCGAATGGTCCCGGCGGATACGAGGAGACGAAGTTGGCTGCACCTGACGCGGAGGTTGGCGACGACTTCGGCGAGGCGGTGGCGATGTGGGGAGACACCATCGTTGTCGGGTCTCCGAATGACGACGACAACGGAGACTTGTCTGGGTCGATCTACGTGTTTGCTCCGAATCGCTTCGGGGTCTATCACTCGAAGAAGCTTGTCGCGTCTGATGGTGCAGCCGGTGACCAGTTCGGCAGGTCGGTGGCGATCTCTGCGCGAACGATCGTCGTCGGAGCGTCCGGTGACGATGAAGCAGGGGACCAGTCCGGGTCGGCATATGTGTTCTCCGCCGTCCGCTCACGAGCCCTTCAGGAGACCAAGCTCACGGCTCCCGACGGGGCAGCATCCGACTCATTCGGATGGTCGGTGGCGGTAGCGGGGCGTACAGCCGTCATCGGGGCTCCATTCGATGGCGACGCCGGGCCATGGTCCGGTTCCGTGCACGTTTATCGACCCGACAGCTCCGGTGGGTACAGCGGCACGAAACTCACCGCTTCCGATGCGACCTGGGGTGACGAGTTCGGGTGGTCCGTAGCGACCTCCGGATCGAAGATCGTGGTCGGAGCACCGGTGAATGACCTCGCCGAACCGCTCCACTCGGGTGCGGCCTATCTCTTCACGGGTTGATCGCGGCGCGGCCCAGCTTCCCCACCGCGTAGACCTGACCCCGGCCGATGAGGTTCTCGTCGGCGGTCAGGGACGCCAGCCGAGAGTCGAGCTCGTCGTAGTCGCTGCGGCTCTCGCGGAGGAAGCCGTCGAAGTCCTCCTTGGAGCGCCAACGATCGATCGTGATATAAGTGCCCGCATCGTCACCCAGGATGAGGTCGGTGCCCTCGTAGGCGGACGCCCTGGCAAAGAGCTGTGCCCAGTCCCCATGCGGGCCGTAGGCTCGAACGAAGGCGGTAGTCCGCTCTGCCGGTACTGCGTATCTCCAGACGATCACGTACATGGCCGCCATTCCAGCATGGCGGGTCAGCAGAACGGCGCCGCGAAGTTGACCGCCTATTCGTCGCCGTCGGGCACGCGGTCCTTGATCTCGTCGTAGGTGACCTGGCCGGGGGCGGGGGCTGGGGTGTAGATGAGTCGGACGACACCGGTCGGGTAGGCCTCGGACTTGACCAGCTCGAGGTGGTAGGGGGTGTCGCCGTCGTCGAACAGGTGTCTGCCCTTCCGCGCCGCCACGGGGTGCACCAGGAGTCGGAGCTCGTCGACGAGTCCGGCGGCGAGCAGCTGCTGCACGACGGAGATCGAACCGGGGATGACGATGCCTTCGATGCCCGGTTCGGCCTTGAGCGCGGTCACGGCGTCGGCGAGGTCACCTGGAGAGCTCGGAGTTGCGCCAGGTGAACTCGAGGTCTGGCGGGAGATGACGATCTTGCGGCGGTCGCCGAGCGCCTTGGCGAACGGGGCGTCCTCCCCGCCGGCGGCCTCACGCTCCGGCCAGGCGCCGGCAAAGCTGTCGTAGGTGACCCGCCCGATGAGCAGCACGTCGGCTGCTCGGTAGTCCTCGTCGACGGCGCCGCCCATGTTGTCGTCGAAGTAGGGGAAGTGCCATTCAGGGTCGATCTCGGCGACGCCGTCGGCGGATATGAACAGGGTGGAGATGACCTTCGCCATTGCAGGGTCCTTTCGGTGTCGGCCATTGTCGTCGGGTTCGACCGGCACGATCCACGCCCGGCCAGGGGCGTCACGTGGGGGCGACGGGGTCGAGGACGACCACCGAGATCTCCCGGTCGGTGTGTCGCTGGTACACCTCGTACCGGCCGGTGGAGCCGGGGTGCAGCAGCGGGGCGAGGCCGCGGTTGTTGCGGTTGACCAGGGGCCAGAGCCGCTCCCGCTCCGCCGCGGTGGCGACGCGGGCGCGGGAGGTCCAGCGCTTCGTGCCGTCCTGCACCTCGACGTCGGGGTCGGCCTCCAGGTTGAGCAGCCACGCGGGAGGTCGATCACTGCCGCCGTTGGACGCGACCACCACCCAGGCGTCGCCGTCACGCAGGTACGACAGGGCGTTCACTCGTCGCTGCCCCGACCGTCGCCCGGTCGTGGCCAGCAGGAGGGTCGGCGTGCCCGCCAGCCGGCGACCGAAGCGTCCGCCGGTCCCCTCGTAGATGGCCTGCTGGAGGCGGAGGTACGGCCCCACCACCAACGTCGACGGCACCCGGTCCACGACCCGGAGAGTAGAGACACGCACGCACCCTTGTGGCCTCTCTCCAATCGGCACCGGTGCTCGGGGTCTCTATCTGGGCGACGACCACCTCGCCGATCCCGTCGAGGATCCCGTCCACGTCTAACGGGGCAGCACCGGGTAGCTCGACCGGCAGGTTGACAGGCAAGTAACGACTTGCCTATTGTGACGGTGATCATGTTCCAGGCGCTGGCGGCGCCGGCGAGGCGGGCGATTCTCGACGAACTCCACGATCGTGACGGGCAGACACTCTTCGAGCTGTGCGCCAGGTTGGTCATCAGTACGGGCTGGGTTGTCCCGGCAGGCGATCTCGCAGCACCTCGCGGTGCTCGAGGACGCCGGGCTGGTGTGTCCACGCCGGGAGGGCAGGTACAAGTTCCACCATCTCGACAACGGCCCATTGTGGGCGATCGTCGAGCGGTGGCTCGACGTCGAAAGGAACGACCGATGCGGATTCATCTGACCAGCGTGTTCGTGGACGACCAGGACAAGGCGCTCGGCTTCTATACCGACATTCTCGGGTTCATCAAGAAGACGAGGTCCCGCTCGGGGAGCACAAGTGGCTCACCGTCGTCTCACCCGAGGACCCTGACGGGACCGAACTGCTGTTGGAGCCGGACGACCATCCCGCCGTCGGGCCGTACAAGAAGGCGCTGGTGGCTGATGGGATCCCCGCTGCTTCGTTCGCCGTCGACGACGTCCGCTCCGAGCACGAGCGGTTGTCGGCTCAGGGCGTTCGTTTCACCCAAGCTCCGACGGAGATGGGACCGGTGACGACTGCCGTGTTCGACGACACTGTGGCAACCTGCATCCAGATCGCCAGCCAGGGCTGATCATTCAGTTGACCGATGCCGAAATGGCCAGGTACACCCTGCGGCCGACACGCAGGTCCTCGATGGCGGCGGCGGTGAACGCGGCGCTGCGCAGCTTCGTCGCCACCTCACGTGCGGTGTCGGGATGGAGGCCATGGCCCCTGCGGCGTCTCAGCTTGCGCTCCACGATCAGGAGGCGACCGCCGGGGGCGAGCACCCGGCGCGCCTCGGCGATACCGGCGACCGGGACGGCCCAGTGGTGGTAGGTGGCCACGGCGATCACCACGGTGAAGGCACCGTCGGGGAAGGGGATGTCCTCGGCGGAGCCGACGGCAAACGTGGCCTCGGGGACACGCTGGCGGGCCTTGTCCACCATCGCCGGGCTCGGGTCGACGCCGGCGACATCGGCCCCCATCGACGCCGCCCGCTCCACGGCGGCGCCCAATCCGCAGCCCAGGTCGAGGAACCGGTCACCGGGTCCGGGGGCGACCCGGTCGACGGCGACCAGGTTGCTGTCCGGAGTGCGGTTACGCAGCGAGAACAGCCATACCTTGAACCCGGACCATCGCTCGACCTCAGGGGCGGACGCCATCGCCGGCGAGCCTACCGACCGCTGTCTACGAGCTGGGACTCCACCAGGAGTCGGATCGTCGACGAATCCGGCGACGAGCAGCTGTTGCAACGACGGAGATCGAACCGGGATCATCCCAACGCTCCTGCCCGCGGGCCCAACTAGGTTGTCTCACGGCCGCGTGCGTATCCTGTGCGTCGAGAGAGGAGGCCCCGATGCGGTGGCGTCCGATCATCTCAGTCGTCGCGGCGTCGTTTGCCGCCTCGATCGCGGTTTGCGGGCATGTTGGCTGCGCCGGCACGTCCTGACTTGACCTCTGACCCTCCAACCATCCTCGATCCTCCGCCGCCAGCCACGGTACCGACGTCGGTACGCCAGACGGGTCGGGTGCGCCGCCCAACCGGCAGCCCGGCTCCGCTTCCCCGCAGCCTCGGGTTCACGGGCCGCACCTGGCTGGTTGGCATGGTGCTGCTGCTCGCCTGGGTTGTGGCGTGCGCCCTGTTCCGCGATGCCCGGCGCGTCACCGACCAGTTCGACGCCGCCGTGCTCCGCGTTCATCGCCGGGTTCCGCACCACGTGGCTGACGGAAGCGCTCACCGAGGTCGATGCGTGGTTCTCCGGGTGGACGGTGACCGTCGTCGGTATCGGGCTGTTGCTGGCCCTCGTGGTATTCAAGCGCTGGCGGCACCTGTTCACTTTCCTCGGGGGTGTGGCGCTGGTCGAGTTGGTCAGCGGCGACATCCTGTACAACGGCTTCACGCGGCCCCGGCCCTATGACGTAGCCACGATCGGGCGGTGGGCCGGGTTCTCGCTCCCGTCTCCACCGGTGGTGGTGGTGACCATGCTGTTGCTGGGGATCGTCTACGGCCTGATGGTCCCCGGGCCGGCCCGGAGGATGGCGAAATGGGCGGCTGCCGGCCTCATCGGCGTGTTCGCCTTCGCCCGCCTGTATCTGGCGGTCGATCATCCCTTCGACATAGTGCTCGCCGTCGCCTTGTGCATGGGGATTCTGGTCAACGCCTTCCGCTACTTCACCCCGAACGAGGCGTTTCCGGTGACCTATCGGCGGGGGAAGACGGCGCACCTCGATATCAGCGGGCGGCGTGGGGAGGCGTTGCGGGTTGCGGTGAGCGCCCAACTGGGGCTCATCGTGAGGGACATCAAGCCGGTGGGGCTGGCGGGCTCGGGTGGATCGACCCCGCTTCGGCTCACGGTGGCCGGTGACCCCGACGAGTACCTGTTCGCCAAGTTGTACTCGATGACCCATGTGCGCGCCGATCGGTGGTACAAGCTGGGGAGGACCTTGCTGTACGGGCGCCTCGAGGATGAGCGACCGTTCGGGAGTGTGCGCCGGCTGGTCGAGTACGAGGACTACACCGCCCGGGTCGTGCACGACGCCGGGATCCCCACCGCCGCCACGTTCGGGATCGTCGAGCTGACCCCGGAGCGGGAGTACCTGCTGGTCACCGAGTTCCTCGACGACGCCGTGGAGATCACCGAGGCGACGGTGGACGACTCCATCGTCGACAGTGGGTTGATGGTGGTGCGGCGCCTGTGGGATGCGGGGCTGGCCCATCGGGACATCAAGCCGGCCAACCTGATGGTCCACGACGGCGAGGTGAAGCTGATCGACGTTGCCTTCGTCCAGGTTCGCCCGTCGCCGTGGCGACAGGCCATCGACCTGGCCAACATGATGCTGGTCCTGGCGGTCGGCACCGACGCCCAGCGGGTGTACGACCGGGCCCTGCAGTTCTTCACCCCCGAGGAGATCGCCGAGGGGTTCGCCGCCACGAGAGGCATCGCCAGCCCCTCTCAGTTGCGGGCGGTGATGAAGCAGGACGGACGGGACCTGGTGGCCGAGTTCCGCTCGATGGCGCCGGCCCGCCGGCCCATTCCGCTCCAGCGCTGGGGGGTCAGACGGTTCGCCCTGGCCGCCGCCCTGATCATCGGGACGGTGCTGGTGCTCGAGGTGATCGGGAACATGTTCCTGCCCGCCCACGACGTCGAGGTCTTGGCGGAACCCCACTGTGACACCAGCAGCGTGATGATCCTGATGGCTCAGTCGGTGCCGTCGGCGACCCGGATCCCCTGCGTCGCCGCACTCCCCGCCGGCTGGGACTTCGGTCGGATGCATGTCAACGACGAGCGGGGATCGTTCTGGCTCGACTCCGATCTGGGCGGAGACAGGGCACTGACCGTCACGCTGTTGCCCCCCGAACAGTGCTCGGTGGACGGGGCCACCGCGGTGCCCAGTGACGAGGCCGGCGCCGAGCGATACGAGCGCCCGGAGCGGCTCCCGCCCAATCTGCTCAGCACCCGCTACTACGTGTTCTCAGGGGGATGTGTCACCTACCGGTTCGAATTCGCCCGGGATGCGGAAGCCTCCCTGATGCTCGCCATCGACGGCGCAGTGGGGTTCATGCCCCGCACCGATCTGATCGCCGAGGTCGACGTGCGCAGCGGCGGGCTCAGCCTGTGCGGGGTCGACACGCAGTGCACCGGCGGCGACGGGTCCTAGCGGTCAGCCGCCGCCGGCCCGTCAGTCTGAATGCAGGCTCCCTTCGAGCCCGTCGAGGATGAGGTCGAGCCCGAACTCGTATTCGTCGCCGTAGTCGTAGCCGGGCTGGAGGACGTGCTCGGTCGCCAACTCGGCCAGGTGGGGATATTCGTCGGCCGGGAACTGCGCCAGGATCGTCTCTGCCAACTCGGGGGCCGTTGTCGCGTCGAAGGGGAGCGAGACGGACTCTTCGAGAGCGAACCCATAGACGTAGCTGTCGAGCAGCGAGTAGGCGTGGGCGGTCATCTGGATGGAGAAGCCGGCTCGACGGAGGGTGGCGATGACTGCGTCATGCTGTCGCAACGTCGCCGGGCCGGGGTTGCTTCGTGACTCCATGAGTGGGATGGCCCAGGGGTGAAGTGAGAGAACGTTCCGCGCCGCGATCGCACGCTGACGCATCGCAGCCTTCCAGTCGACATCGGCGGGGGGGAGGTCGATCTCTGAGAAGACGAGATCGATGATGCCGTCGAGGATCTCTTCCTTGTTGGCAACGTGGTGGTAGACCGCCATTGGCTTCACCTGGAGCGCCTGGGCGAGGGACCGCATCGTCAGCGCCGAGCTCCCGCTCGAGTCGGCGATGGCGATGGCAGTCTGCAGGACGCGCTCTCGGCTGAGAGGAACCCGCTTCTCTGCACTCCTGGTGGGCATGTCACATCCTCATCGATGGGACCCCTGGGCTCCCCACATCGAGCCGGGGAGGACCATTTGCCACGTCTGAGCATAGCCTGTACCGTACTAAGTACACGTACTTAGTACGGGTCGAGGCGTTCGATAGCGAAGATGCCCTTCCGTCTCCCCCCAACGAGAGGACATGACCATGGACTCAAGCATCACACCGGTGACCGACAGCCCCGTGCGGGACTCTCGCATCGCTCGATTCCGAACCGAGGAGCGACTCGATGCGGGCCATCGTCCAGGACGCATACGGCTCGAGCGACGTTCTGCGTCTGGCAGAGATCGACCAGCCTGAGATCGCCGGGAACGAGGTGCTCGTCAAGGTGGCGGCGGCCGGGATGGATCGGGGCACCTGGCATTCCATGGCGGGCAAGCCGTACCTGATGCGAGTCATCGGGTTCGGGTTTCGCCGCCCCAAGAATCGGGTGCCCGGACTCGATGTGGCCGGCACGGTCGTGACGGTCGGGTCCGAGGTCACCAGGTTCGAGCCCGGCGACGAGGTGTTCGGAATCAGCCGGGGCTCCTTCGCCGAGTTCGCCGCGGTACGAGAGGACAAGCTCGCCCACAAGCCCGCCAGTCTCGGCTTCGAGCAGGCGGCTGTGGTCCCCATCTCCGCCGGGACCGCCCTCCAGGGCCTGCGCGACTCGGGAAACATCGAGCCAGGACAGAAGGTGCTCATTGTCGGCGCCTCGGGAGGGGTCGGCACCTATGCCGTCCAACTCGCCAAGGCCTTTGGAGCAGAGGTGACCGGGGTGTCGAGTACCGCCAAGCTCGATCTGGTCCGTTCCATCGGTGCCGACCATGTCATCGACTACACCAGCGAGGACTACCTCGACGGTTCCCACAGCTACGACCTCATCCTCGACATCGGCGGGAACAACAGCCTCTCGCGGCTCCGCCGGGCGCTCACCCCCAAGGGGACGCTGGTCATCGTCGGTGGGGAAGAGGGTGGCAACCTCACTGGAGGCTTCGACCGGCAGCTCCGGGCGCTCGCCCTGTCGCTGCTCGTGGGACAGAAGCTCACCATGCTTGCCTCCAAGGAGCGTCACACCGACCTGGAGGCGCTGACACCCCTCCTCGAGAACGGCCAGGTCACGCCCGATCATCGACAGGACCTACCCGCTGGCCGAGGTTCCCGCCGCGATGGGACACCTCGAAGCCGGGCAGGCACGAGGGAAGATCGCCATCACCATCTGACCGCGACCTCTCGGTCCGAACCCTGGGAATCGGCCTAGGTCTTCGGTGGCATCGAGCCGGTGCCGATCTGAGTGCCGATCCACCCAAGTCGAACGACAACCATAGAAACGTGAGGAGCTGGACCATGGTCACATCGTCCGAGCCGTATGCCGCCCGCCTGAACATCGACTATCCCGAGAAGTTGGACAGGGTTTCGACGTTCTTCCGGCTGATCTGGGCCATTCCAGCCATCATCATCGTGTCGTTGCTGTCAGCGGCGGCGAGTGAAACCGTGACGGTGATCACCCAGACCGGGGAAACGGTCACCAAGGTGACGAGGACCGGGGCGGGGATCACCGGTGGGCTCTTCGTGGCGACGGTGCTGATGATCCTCGTTCGGGTGCGGTACCCACGATGGTGGTTCGACTTCGCCCGAGAGCTGACGCGTTTCGTTACGCGGGTCGGTGCCTACCTGGTCTTGCTCACTGATCGGTACCCGTCGACCGTGGAGGAGCAGGCGGTTCACCTGGAGATCGACTACCCCGACGTCGAGCAGGACCTCAACCGTTGGCTGCCTCTGGTGAAGTGGCTGCTGGCGATTCCCCACTACATCGTGCTCGCCGTGCTCTACGTCGTCGCCATCATCGCGGTGGTGATCGCCTGGTTCGCCATCCTCTTCACCGGACGCTATCCGCGGGGGCTCTTCGACTTCGTGGTCGGCGTAGGCCGATGGAGCCTTCGTGTACAGGCCTACGGGTTCCTGCTGGTCACCGACCGGTACCCGCCTTTCAGCCTGAACTGAACGGCAATCGAGCGACGAGGGCAGCAGCGCCACGCCAGGGAGGAATCAGCCATGGGCACCGAGACAACCAAGCCGCCGAGAGTCCCACCGCCGTGGTTCGTCCACGTGGCGTGGCGCGTCCATCGAGCGCTCTATAGCCTCAGTGGTGGCCGCTTCCTGTGGACCACGTCGAACAAGCGCGGCTGGGGCGCGCTGCGCCTCACGACCGTCGGACGGAAGTCCGGGCAAGAACGCAGCGTCATCATCGGCTACGTCGAGGACGGCCCGAGGCTCGTCGTGCTCGCCATGAACGGCTGGGACGAGCACCATCCCTCGTGGTGGCTCAATCTCGAGGCACACCCGGATGCCGTCGTTCGCCTGACGGGCCAGCAGGAGCGCCCAGTGCGTGCGCGGCCGGCCGCGGGGAGGAGCGTGATCGACTGTGGCAGCTCTGGGTCACCGTCGAACCGCAGCTCGACGCCCATGCCGCCGGGCGGTCGACCGAGACGCCGGTGATCGTGCTCGAACCGAGCGACGGGACCGGTTGACACCAGCGAGGATGGCTGGCGGTCAGATGGACGACGGATGGTCTGCCTCACTGTGTACTCCCGCCGATCGGGCGGTGTACTTCTTGGGGCCTGCTGAGTCTTGGTGCGATCTGCGGGGGTTCCTCACCGCCGCCGGACCATCCTCCCCACGAGATCCCGGACGGCAGGCGTTCCCGACCGGCACAGCTCCACTGAGTGATCGTCAGGTGATGTCTCGGGTGAGGGTGAATCGGGTGGCGATGAGGGCGCCGACGGTGGCGTATGCGGCGAGCAGCCCGGCGGCGGCCCAGAGCGGAAGGAGTTCGGTGCCTCGGCTGATGACGGCTTGGGCGGCGAACCCGGGCATCCAGCGGACGGTGTCGGGGCCGAGGAACAGCGAGACGACTCCCTCGATCAGGAACGCCCATCCGATGGCGATGGTGACGGCGGCCAGTTGGTTGCGGATCACGGCGCCGAGGCTGACGCCGAGCAGGCCGAACAGCGTTGCGGCGAGGAGGTTGCCCCCGAAGGCCTCGAGGACCGAGCGATTGATGAGATCGATCGGGGCGCCGTCGATCCACATGGGGAGGCAGGGCCGCGGCCAGGGCGGCCACCATCTGCCTAGCGCTACTAGGGCCCGACGGCACCGACGGCGACGAGCTTGGCGACCAGCACCCGGCCTCGTCGGGGGGTGGCGAGGAAGGTGGAGGTGACGGTGCGGTGCTGGTATTCGCCGGCCATGGCGAGGATGCCCACGATGAGCATGACGAAGGCGGGGAGGCTGGAGGCTCCGACCACGTTGGCGAGGTTGTCGGCACTGCCTAGGGTGGCGTTCTCTCCGCCGGCGGTCCCCACGGTGGCGGCACCGAGCAGGCCGGCGACGAGGATCGCCGCAAGGAGTAGTCCCTTGGTGGTGCGGGTGGTGCGCAGTTTGAGTAGTTCGGCGGAGATCTGGGCGGTGATCATCGGGGATCCTTTTCGGTGGTGGCGGTGAGCTCCAGGAACAGGTCCTCGAGGGAGTCGGTGACCAGGCTCATCTCGTAGACGACGATCCCGGCGGCGGCCACAGCTCTCCCCACGGCCTCGGCGGTGGCGAAGGCGACGAGCGTTTCGGGGGTGTCGACGTGGGACTCGATGCCCGCACCGGCGAGTGCCAACTGGAGTCGTCCGACATCCGGGGTGCGGACCTGCACCCCGCTGCTGGCGGCGGCGAGCTGGTCGAGGGGACAGTCGACCACGAGTCGGCCTTGGTCGATGATGACCACGTGGTCCACGGTTTGGGCCACTTCGGCCAGCAGATGGCTCGACACCGAGGATGGTTCGACCCTCGGTGCGGAGGTGTCGCAGCAGGTCGCGCAGCCACCGGACGGCGGGCGGGTCGAGCCCATTCGTGGGTTCATCGAGGAGCAGTACCTGAGGGTCGCCGAGTAGGGCGGCGGCGATGCCGAGACGCTGGCGCATACCGAGTGAGAAGCCGCCGACTCGCCGGTGGGCGGCATCGGTGAGCCCGACCTGGTCGAGCACCTCATCGACGCGACGCACCGGGATGGCGGTGGCGGTGGCGAGCACGCGCAGGTGGTTGCGGGCGGTCCGGCTGGGATGGAAGCTCGAGACTCGAGCACGGCACCGGCGGTGCGGGCCGGGGCGGGTAGGTCGACGAAGGAGCGGCCGTCGATGGTGGCCGTCCCGGCTGTGGGGCGTACCAGCCCCAACAGCATGCGCAGGGTGGTGGTTTTGCCGGCTCCGTTGCGGCCCAGGAACCCGGTGATGGATCCTTCGGGGAGCTCGAAGGTGAGGTTGTCGACGGCGAGAACGGAGCCGAACCGTTTGGTCAGCCCGTCGACGGCGATAGTCGGCATCGGTCGGTTCTCCTTGGTGGTTGAGGCCCAGGAGGACCGTACGAAGCGGGCCATGCACTGTCGTCGCCCATGAGGCCCGATCAGGACTCAGTCCGACAGGCGTAGGGGACCTACGGCTCAGGGCGTACCCGGTGTCACCAGGCCGGTCTCGTAGGCGAGCATCACCAGCTGGGCCCGGTCGTGGACGCCGAGCTTGGTGAGGACCCGGCCGACGTGCGTCTTGGCGGTGGCTGGGCTGACGAAGATGCGGGCGGCGATCTCGGCGTTGGACAGGCCCTGCGCCACCAGGCCCATGACTTCCCTCTCCCGCTCGGTCAGCCGCGCCAACACCTTCGGGTCGGTATGGCGTTCGGCGGGCAGATCGGCGAAACGTTCGATGAGGCGGCGGGTGACGCTCGGCGCCAGCAGGGCGTCGCCCCGGGCGACCACCCGCACCGCGGCAAGTACCTCCTCGGGGGCTGCGTCCTTGAGCAGGAAGCCGCTGGCCCCGGCTCGGAGGGCACCGTAGACGTACTCGTCGAGATCGAAGGTGGTCAGGATGACCACCCGCACCCCGGCGCAGGCGGGGTCGGCGGTTATCCGTCGTGTCGCCTCGATGCCGTCGACGATCGGCATCCGCACGTCCATGAGCACGACATCGGGTCGCTGGCTCCGGGCCAGCGCCACCGCTTCGTCGCCGTTGCCGCCTCGCCCACCAGTTCCAGGTCGTTGGTGTGGGCGACGATGGCGGCAAACCCGGTGCGCACCAGGGGTTGATCGTCGGCCACCGCCACCCGGATGGTCATGCGCCCGCCGTGTCATAGGGTATGCGCACCGCCACGCCGAACCCCCCGCCCTGGCGTGGTCCCACCTCGACCCGGCCCCCGTACAGCTCGGCTCGCTCCCGCATGCCCGTCAGACCGTGACCACCACTGTCAATGGGACCGCTTCCCGGGTCGCTCGAACCGTCGTCGGCGATGTCGATCGTCATCTCGGTGGGCAAGTAGCGAACGGTGACCGAGACGCGGGACGCGCCGGCGTGCCGGCGCACGTTGGTCAGCGCCTCCTGGACGATGCGGAATGCGGCCAGATCGGCGCCCGCCGGCAACGCCACCCGCTCACCTTCTATCCGCACCTGGACCGGCAGTCCCGACGCCACGGTTTCGGCCACCAGGGCGTCGAGGTCGACCATTCCCGGGTTGGGTGCCAGCAGCGGCTGGCTGCTCTCGTCCCGCAGCACGTTGAGGAGTCGCCGCATCTCCGCCAGGGCTGCCCGGCTGGTCGTCTCGATGGCGACGAGCAATTCCCGCGCCGACTCGGGTGAGCGATCCAGCACCATCCGGCCCTTGCCCGCCTGCACCGCGATCACGCTCATCGAGTGGGCGACGACGTCATGCAACTCGCGGGCGATGCGAAGCCGTTCGGAGGTCACCGCCTGGCGGGTCAGCTGCTCGCGGGTCCTCGCCAATTCTGCTGCCCGTTCCCGTTCCGCCGCCGCCCACCCCACCGCCCGGCGATTGCCGTCGCCCACCAGCCAAGCGGCCCCGAACACCGCAACGTTGGAGGTAACCGTGGCGAGCCCCGAACCCGTGAGCGCCACCGCCACCGCCATCACCACTGTCGCCATCGCCAGCAGAACAACCGCCCGACGCCGGGGACAGCGGGCGGCCACCGTGTACACCGCCACCACCATCGCCGGTCCCAGCCCGACGAAGACGAAGCCGAGTGACACGTACACCAGGCCGGTCACCACCATGGCGACCAACACCGCCTCGGGCCACCGGCGCCGCACCGCCAACGGTGCCACATGGAGGACGACCAGCACCGATCCGACGACACGTTCGACCGGGTCGTCGACGGTACCGACGACGAGGCTGACGCTCAGCAGAGCCAACGCCGCCGCCAGCGAGGCATCGAACACAGCGGCCCTGTGGGCACTCAGCCACGCCGGCAGCCTCACATCGTCACGGTAACGAGGTTCCCCCGCCGCTGGCATCCGCCCCCAGGCGTACACCGCAAGGCGTATCGGGATGTGCTCGAGACTCACTCGGGCACTGCGTGCATGCTGCGGCACAACAAGTGCCGGTTAGTCGGTAACGGCGGTTGAGCTCGTTTCCTCTCCGGCTCGGTGGGGGAGGGTTGGGGCACCAACCTGGGAGATCGACCGATGCGAATCTTGCTGGTCCTGCTCCTGCGCATGGCCGTCCTCGTCCTCGGGGGATGGTTACGGGCTCGACGGAGGCGACAACTCAATCGGCCGTACGGCGCCGTGCGGTAGGTCAAGACCAGGTAGCGGATGAAGGAGCGCAGCGATGCCGACCGCCATTGATCGAAACCGAGTCCGCGAGCTGCTCGAAGCACAGAACGCGCAGCTCGTCGAGGTTCTTCCCCGCACCGAATTCGACGAGGAGCACCTGCCCGGCGCCGTGTCCTTGCCTCTGAAGACGATGGACGTTTCTTCGACCAGCGTCCTGGATCCGGCCCGCCCGGTGATCGTGTACTGCTGGGATGCGCTGTGTGACTTGAGCCCGCGAGCCGCCTGGAGGCTCGAGCGGATCGGTTTCCACGTGTATGACTACGCCGCCGGGAAGGTCGATTGGCTGGCCGCCGGCCTACCGACGACCGGCGCCCAGCCCCGCCCTCGAAGGGCCATCGATGTCGCCGAGCGGGACCCTGCAACCTGCGAACCGGACACCGCGGTGGCCGACCTGCCAAGCGATTCCGATGTCGTCGTGGTGGTGAGCAAGGACGGGATCGTCCTCGGCCGTGTCCGCCTCCCGGTCGAGGCGGCGGCCGAGACGTCTGTAGGCGAGCTGATGGAGCCCGGACCTGCGACGGTGCGGGCTCACGAGCCGCTCGACGACCTTCTCGATCGTATGGGTCGCCGACACGTGAACCAGGTCATCGTCACCACCCCCGAAGGACGGCTCCTGGGCGTGGTCCACGCATGATGACCGCCCCAACACCTCGACACAGGCGCAAGTTCGCCGCACGTGGAGTCAGGGCGAGAGCCCTTGTGAGAACGTTGGTCGGCGACCCTCATCCGGGAGCAGCGGCCGCTCAACGACGTCAACGAGGCGATCGACCGATGTCCTCGGCGGCACCGTGGACGCCCGCATCGTCTTCGACCTCGGCTGATGCGCAACGGCGGAGGCGGCCTTCGTGTCATCTTCGCCACGGCTCCCCGTCAGGTAGGCACGACGGCTCCTGCTACCCTGGGGGTCTCGAGGCAACTTCGGCGCCCGGTTTTCGTTTCCCCGCAGGGCTTTTTGGGTAGAACAGCTCTCCGTTGCACAGCGATGGCTACGGCTCACAGCAGCCGGCTCGCCCCCCGATGCATGGAGAACGAATGCGACCCACCTGGGACACCCTTCCTTCATTGGATTCGTCAGCACGTATCCGCCGACATCCTGCGGCCTCGCCACCTTCACCGCCGCGCTGCGTCGGGCGATCGCCAGGCGGCGCGGATCGGACGACGGTCTCGACGTCGTCAGCCTCGCCGACGGTGGGCTTCAGAGCCGTAGGCCCGAGGTCGTCCATGAGCACGTCAACGGTGACCGCAGCTCCCTCGAGGGAGCCATCGACGCACTCAACGCCACCGACGTCGTCTTCATCCAGCACGAGTACGGCATCTACGGCGGGCAAGACGGAGCCGAGGTCCTCGATCTCGTCTCCAATCTCGACGTCCCCACGGTGGTCACCCTCCACACCGTCCTCGACAACCCGACTCAGCGCCAGAAGGACATCCTGGAGAAGATCGTCGACCTGACCGAACAGACGATCGTGATGAGCGACACTGCGCTCCAGACGTCTGGAGGACCGATACGATCTCGATGGGGAGAAGGTGCGCGTCGTCCCCCATGGGGCCACCGCCAGCCTCGCCGGCCCCAGCCTGGCGCACGGGACACGGCCGGTCGTCCTGACCTGGGGCTTGATCGGGCCGGGGAAGGGGCTGGAGACGGCGATCGAAGCCTTCGCAGACCTGCGGGATCTCCGCCCCCTGCCCCGCTACATCATCCTCGGCAGGACGCACCCGAAGGTGCGGCTGGCCCAGGGCGACAACTATCACCAGGGTCTGGTGGCGTTGGTTCATGATCTGGGACTCGACGACGTGGTCGAGTTCGACGGTCGCTACCTCGACATCGACGCGCTGACCTTGGCGGTTCGACAGGCCGATGTCGTCCTTCTCCCGTACGAGTCGACCGAGCAGGTCACATCCGGGGTGCTCGTCGAAGCGCTCGCCGCAGGCAAGCCGGTGGTGGCCACGGCCTTCCCGCATGCCGTCGAGATGCTCGCCACCGGCGCCGGATTGGTCGTCCCCCATGCGGAACCCGAGGCGATGGCGGAGGCCCTCCGCCGGCTGCTGACGGAACCGGTGCTGGCGGCCGGGATGGCGACCGCGGCGGGATCGATCGGTGCGACGTTGCACTGGCCGGTCGTCGCCGACGAGTACGAGTCGATCGCTGCCGGGCTCGTCGTCCGACGCCTCCCGGTGGCCGCCCGGGACGACCTGGCCCAGGTCGGCTGACGGTTCGCCGAGGAAGTCATGAAGCCAACCTCCGGAGCTTCGGTCGAATATGGGTAGCCACGTCGCCCGTTGCTGCCTTGCCTGCTCCACGGTTCGATCACCTGCGCCGGATGACCAGCCGTCTCGGTATCTGGGAGCACGCCCGCTATACGACCCCGCGCACCAGCCACGGCTTCTGCACCGACGACAATGCTCGGGCGCTGATCGTCATCTGCCGTCAACCCGACCCCTCGCCGGACCTGCTCGAGATGGGTCGCACCTACATGGCTTTTGTCGAGGAGGCAGCGCTGTCGGGGGGCGGGTTCCACAATCGACGAAGCGCGGACGGCTCCTGGACCGACAGGATCGGATCCGATGACTCCCAGGGACGCGCCATCTGGAGTCTCGGGTCGGCCATTGGGAGCGCTCCCGAGGCCGAAATGCGAGACGCGGCGCTCGAGCTGTTCGAGCGGCAGCTTGGCTTCGCCTCACCGTCTCCGCGCGCCAATGCCTTCGCCGTGCTGGGTGCCGCCGAGGTGCTGGTTGCGGGCCTGGGGAGTCTCGAAGCCGGGGAGGCGCTGTCGCGATGGGTCAGCCATCTCCGCCGGCTCGATGATCCCGCATGGCCATGGCCGGAGACCCGCCTTGCCTATGACAACGCCCGCATCCCCGAGGCGCTCATGGCCGCCGGGGAGGCGCTCGGTGATGACGGGCTCGTCGAAACCGGCATTCGCCTGCTCGACTGGCTGATCTCGGTCGAGACGCGGCACGGTCACTTCAGCTTCACACCGGTGGGCGGCTGGGCGGCGGGGGAGCGACGACCCGGCTTCGACCAGCAGCCGGTGGAGGCGGCGGCGATGGCCGACGCCTGTCACCGGGCATGGTCGATCACCGGGGATGATCGATGGAGTGACCGGGTGTCGGGCGCCGCGCGATGGTTGGTCGGGGCGAACGACCGGGCTGCCGTTCTCTACGACTCCCGAACCGGCGGGTGTCGTGACGGCCTGACCGCGACCGGCACAAACCTGAATCAGGGGGCGGAGTCGACCTTGGCCGCCCTCAGCACGCTGCAACGTGCCCATGAGTCGGCCGAAGAAGCGGCCGAGTCGCCGGAAATCCCCGGGCCGGTGCTCGCTCGGGCATAGTCTCTGCGCTGCGTTCCCGCGGCGCACTGTCGAGCACCCGGTAAGAGGTCGGCCATCCTCGCATGAACCCCCTCGCCGTCACCCGGACGAGCACACGCCTTCCCCCCGATCCCCATCGCGTGATCACCAAGCCCTTCCTGCCGGGAGAGCAGACGTTTCCCGACGGGCAATCGCGGGTGCGGCTGATCCTTGGACGGGTCCTCGGGCTGACGGAAGCGGAGGCGGAGGCGACACTGGCGGGAACGCAACGTGCCTTCGGTGATCGCCACCGGAACCTCAGCGACGTCTTCGAGAGCAACTTCGAGCTGGTCGCCGCGCACATCGAGCGGCCCGGCGATCTCTCCGTCGAGTGCAGGCTCCTCATCGGCGCCTACTTCACCCACGAGTACTCCATCGAGGCGGCGGCGCTCAACAACCCGTCGATCGTCCCGTCACCGGATCAGTCCGGTCTCGGCGCCGGGGAGCAGCGCTTCATCATGAGCCTGCGGGCCATCGGCGAGGGGCACCTCTCTTCCATCGAGTTCCGCTCGGGCGTGATCGGTTCCGACGGCTCGCCCAGGATCGACGAGGCCGGCCCCTATCCGATGACCGGGAACCGCACTCCGACCACATACGACCGGGAGTTCTTCACCACCAGGTTGCTGGAGTTGGGGGCGTTGAACGAGATCGCCCGCAACCTCCTCAGCGAGCTGCCGGAACAGTTCACCATCGAGCAGGTGGAGGCTGCCATCCTCGACTTGGACCGCCGGGGGATCGATCGATCGATCGCCGTCGAGACCACCCGGATCATCCACTGGCTGGCCTCATCGAACTACACCCTGAGCTTCGCCACCGAATCGCAGGTCTCGGAGCGGGTGATCTTCCCCGCAGGGCCGACCGAGAGCCGGGGGATGGAGGACGCCCGGTTCGTCAGGTTCACCCATGACGACGGATCCGTGCAGTACTACGCCACCTATACCGCGTTCGACGGGTTTCAGATCCTTCCCCAGCTCATCGAAACACCGGACTTCATCTCGTTCAGGATCGCCACGCTCGGCGGGACCCGCGCCAAGAACAAGGGGATGGCCCTCTTCCCGCGCATGATCGACGGCCGATACGTCGCCCTGTCCCGCTACGACAACCAGAACAACTACCTGATGTTCTCGGACAACGTGCGCTTCTGGGACCGGTCGGTCAAGCTGCAGGTCCCCAAGACGCCGTGGGAGCTGGTGCAGATCGGCAACTGCGGGTCGCCCATCGAGACGGACGCCGGCTGGCTGGTCATCACGCACGGGGTCGGCCCTATGCGCCGGTACTCGCTGGGAGCGATCCTGTTGGACACCGACGACCCCGGTCGGGTCATCGGCCATCTCGACGAACCGCTCCTGGAACCCGACGAGGACGAGCGCGATGGTTACGTCCCCAATGTGGTGTATTCCTGTGGGAGCATGATCCACGCCGGTCGGCTGGTGTTGCCGTACGGTCTCGCAGACCAGGCAACCCGGGTGGCGACGGTCCCGCTCGACGACCTCCTCAGCCGGTTGACCGCGGGGTAGCGCCGACGATCGCCCGGTAGACAGCCAGATACCCGTCGACCATGCGCATCGCATCGAATCGCTCCTCCACCGAAGCGCGCACCACCAGGCGGTCGATGGTCGCCGGCCGCGCCCAACCGCCTCGACAGCCGACTCCGTGGAGTCCACGAGGAAGCCGCTCACTCCGTCGTCGACGATCTCGGGCATCGACCCGCGCCGGTAGGTGATCACCGGCGTACCGCATGCCATCGCCTCGACAACGCTGAACCCGAAGGGCTCGTCGAAGTCGATGAGGTGCAACATCGCGCGGGCACCACCGAGCAGCTGGGATCGTGCCGCCGGGCCGACCGCACCGAGGTAGCTGACGGCGACACCGTCGACGTGCGGTTTGACCTCTCGATCGAAGTAGTCGGCGTCCTGGATGATCCCGGCGATGATCAGCGGCATGCCGGCACGTGAGGCCACGTCGATGGCCTCGGCCGTTCCCTTGTCGGGATGGATCCTCCCGAAGAACAGCAGGTAGTCGCCGGGGGTCGTCTGCAGCTCGAACCGTCCCATGTCGATCCCGTGGTGGATCGTGGCCACGTATTCGAGGCTCTCGTGCCTGTCGGCGTCGCTGATGGCAACGTAGTGAGCCCGCCCGTTGTACTTCTGATAGACCGGGAGGATGCTCGGGGACGAGAACCCGTGGATGGTGGTCACCACGGGCGTCTCGACCAAACCGCTGTAGGTGAGGGGCAGGAAGTCGAAGCTGTTGTGGATCACGTCGAACTCGCCGGCTCGCTCGAAGACCGCCGAGACGTGCAGGCTCTCCCACACCTTCGGGTCGAGCGCGGGGTCTTCGGAGTATCCGGCCGGGGCGGTTCCCACCAAGCGGGCCTTGGTGACGGAATCCGCGGTGGCGAACAGCGTCACATCGACCCCACGCGCCACCAACCCTTCGGTGAGGAGAGACGCGAACTGTTCCCAAGGCCCGTAGTGACGCGGCGGGGTTCTCCACGAGATCGGCGCGAGGATGGCAACCCGGAGCGACGCGATCAGCCCACCACCCGGTAGAGGTGCCAGCGGTCGGGGACGCCTTTCAGCTCGTGTTCGCCGGCGTCTTCGAAGGTCAGACCGGAACCGGCGACGAGGTCCTTCACCGTCTGGGACACCAATACGTCGGATGGGCCGGCCAGCGCGGCGATCCGGGCCCCGATGTGCACCGCGATGCCGCGCACGTCGTCGCCGTCGAGCTCGACCTCGCCGGTATGCACGCCACTGCGGATCTGGATCCCGAGGTCGGCAACGGCTCGGGCGATCGCTTGGGCGCATGAGACCGCCCGAGCCGGGCCGTCGAACGTGGCGAAGAGCCCGTCTCCGGTGGAGCTGATGTACCGCCCGCCGTAACGAGAGATCTCGAAGCGAGCGCGCTCGTCATGGCGCGCCAGGATCGAACGCCATGCTGCATCTCCCGTCTCCGTGAGGCGTTGCGTGGAACCGACGATGTCGGTGAACAGCACGGCCGCCAGGACGCGATGCAGGTCGACCGTGGGCGCCTTCACACCGAGGAAGGCGCGAACTTCCTCCGCCCACACCGGCATCTCGGCGACCTCCCAGGCGGCGCCGGGCATCTTGCGGACCTCGGCGTGGGGCATCATCGACGCGATGTGCTCCGCTTCGGCGACCGTCTCTTCCTTCCCGCCATGGACGAGCAGAAGAGCAGGTGCCTGCACCGCCGGGAGCACGCTTCTGACGTCGGTGTCGTACCAGATCCTCGAGAGCTCCTTGGCCACATCAGGCGTGCAGGCATGGCGCGCCGACTTCACGAAGAAGTCCACCTCGGAGTCGGGGTACACGTTGCCGCGGGCCGCCTGCTCCGCCTGGAACGCGCGACCGTATTCGGGCGTGCCCCAGAGCGCGAGGAGCTGTTGTTCAGCCTCCATGTCTTCGGGCCGGTAGCCCCAGGGATAGTCAGGGATCCAGACGCAGCGCGCCATCGGCTCCCACCATACGATCGATCGCACGCGCTCCGGATGAGAAGCGGCGAACAAGACGTTGGGGGCGCCGGTTTCGAAGAACCCCCCCAACGTCACGCAGTCGGCTCCCACAGCGTCGAGCACGACTTCGAGGTCGGCGACGCGGGTCTCGAGGTTCGGCGGCGACACGTTCCGGCTGGACAGACCCACACCACGCCGGTCGTGCAAGATCAGCCGAGAGAACCTGGCCAGTGCCGGATACCACGCAGCACCGAGCGGATCCTCCCACTCGTCCTCGACGTTGTTCTGGTAATCGAGCTGCCAGACCAGGTCTGGACCCTCGCCCACCACCTGATAGGCGATGTACGTTCCGTCCTCAGTCCTCGCATAGCTGATGCCAGGGGTCTCCACTGGCGCATCCTTGCCTTGGCGCTACCAGCCGGCAAGCGGGACGCGCACCCGCCACCATCGGGTCATGGTCTGGTCACAGAAGCGCCGGAACGGCGGTGCTGCAGTCCAGGACAGGTTGCGGGCCCATGGTTAGTGTTGCACGATGGCGCTTCCCAGTGGTGTCGTCACCTTCGTCTTCTCCGACATCGAGGGAAGCACGAGGTTCTGGGAATCCGATCCCGATGGCATGCGGGCCTCGCTGGCCCAACACGACGAGATCGTCCGCGGCATCATCGAGGCTGCCAAGGGAACCGTCTTCAAACACACCGGTGACGGGTTCGGCGCCGCATTTGCCTCGGCGAGCGGCGGAATCGAGGCGGCCGCCGGCTTCGCCGCCGCCCTCTCCCAGATGGACTGGGAGGGGCCCGCCCTGGCGAGTCGGATCGGGGTCCACTCGGGTGAGGCAGAGCCGACGGACGGGGATTACTTCGGGGCGACCGTGACCCGGACCGCCCGCATCATGGATGCCGGCAACGGCGGCCTTGTTCAAGCTCCTGGCGGAGGAGTACGAGGACGTGCTCGCCGCAACCGAAACCCTGAGCTCGAGCGATGGCTGGGCAGGGATCATGATGCTTCTCTACCGGATGCAAGCCCAACGAGCGACCGGACACCCCGAGGCGGCGCTCGAGTCCAGCCAGATGTTCACCGCCCAGCCGAGCGCCATCACCGACGGCTGGAAGGGATGGCAGATGGCGATCGCTCACCTGCAACTGGGTGATCTCGAGGCAGCCATCGGCAGTTTCACCGCGCCGGGCGCATACAACAAGGATGTTCCTGAAGCGAGCGACCGGGCGAACGTCGCCTGGTTCTGGTCGATGATCGCCGAGCGCCGAGGGGAGTACGGTCCCGCCGCGGAGTTGATGGGCTTCGCCGCGGCTCTGTCCGAGAAGGCGTCGGTCAGTCTCCTGGCCTTCGATCAGCGCCTGGTGGAATCATCGCGGTCTGCGGTGCGCACCGCGCTCGGCGAGAAGGCATACCGCGATTCGGTCGAGCTCGGGGCGAAGATGGCGTGGGAGGACCTCCCCTTGGTTCACTCGTGACGACGAAGTGGTCGCGGTAGCGGGACCGCCCGTTGAGTCGTGAGCCCGACGAGCTGCGAGGCCGCTCGATCCGCGCTGGACGTGGCATCCGCGGCTAGCTTGTCGATGGCTGCAGAGGGAGGAGCATCATGATCGTCATCCCCTGGCTGCTCGGTATCGTCTTGGTGGTGGCCGGCATCGTCGCCCTCAGGAGGCGGGAGATGTGGGGCATCGCCCTGATCGTCCTCGGTGTGATCGTCGTTCCTGGCGGCATTTGGATCTTCAACTGAGCGTTGCGCACCGGGAGCTTCGAGGCATCCAGGCGGCGGGTGACAATCGGACCCGGGCGCGTGAGGTGGCGCTGCTGACCGTTAGTTGACAGAATGCGGGCGCCGCCCGGGGCGGCTACACAAATCCGATGAAGGGAGAGGCGATGCCTCTGATGGATCTGTTCTGGTCGATGCTCTGGTTCTTCCTGTTCTTCGCGTGGATCTGGTTGCTGATCTCCGTGTTCGGTGACATCTTCCGCAGCGACGACATGGGTGGTGGGGCCAAGGCCGGCTGGGTGATCCTGGTCGTCCTCGTGCCGTTCTTGGGGGTCTTCATCTACCTGATCGTCCGCGGCGGCTCGATGGCGGAACGCAACATGGAGCGGGCGGCGGCAAACGCCCAGGCCCAGCAGGAGTACATCAAGCAGGTCGCCGGGACGTCGAGCACCGCCGACGAGCTGACCAAGCTGGCCGATCTCCACTCCCGTGGGCTCCTGACCGACGAAGAGTTCAACTCCCAGAAGGCCGCCCTGCTCGCCTGAACGGCACGCGGGCAGGAGTGATCGGCGAGCTAGAGCTCCCCGATGATCTCCTTCAGCCGCTGGGTGTCGGCGTCCGTCCAGTCCTCGGGCGCAACGAGCGCTGCCCAGCCATCGACCGCGTTGCTCCCGTACTTGTGGCCGTGGCCGCCGGGTACTCCGGTGGAGTAGGCGAGATCGGCGAGCAGCTGGAATCCGGTCACCACGGGATACCACTCCATGTCCGGAGTCACGTCCGGCCCCCTTGGGTCGTTCATCCACTCCGGTTTGCTCCACAGCGAGCGCAGGCTGAACCAGACGATCGGATCGCTGCTGTTCTGGAAGTAGACGAGTCTCGGCTCCGGCCACGGAGCACCGGGCGGGTTGTCGACGTCGGTCGCCGGGTCGACAACGAACCGCACCGTTTCACCGTTCTCGAAGATCGGGCGCCAGACAGGGGTTCCCGGCTCCCGGGCCGCGGTGAGCGGCCGCCACAGCGGATTGAACCACGGCGGTCCCATCAGCATGGCTCCGTCGATCGTGTTCCTGAGATCCGTCATCCCCGCGAAGGCATGCTCGGTGCCATACGATCCCAGGCTCTCGCCGAAGACGACGAACCGCGGCCGTTCGGACTCCGGGAGTTCGGCGACACGTTCGGCGACGGCGTTGATCATGGCAGAGGCCGTTTCGGCGACCGTCTCCCGGTCGACGACGATCGAGATCGCGCTCGGGAGGTAGGAGTACTGCAGGGCGACGCCGGCGACATCGCCGGCGAGCACATACTCGATCGAGTCCGCCACCTTGGGGTCGACCCACCCGGTGCCGGTGGTGGTGTAGACCGCGATCACTTCGCGCTCCCAGGCGTCCGTCCGATCCAGCTCGGCGAGAGCCAGCTCGACCCGCTCGTCGAGGGTGTCGGCGCTCCGTAGCCCGACATAGACCCGGATGGGCTCGATGGCGTTCCCGTCGTTGAACGCCTGGATGTCGGCGAAGTCGGCTGCCTCGCCCTCACCAGCGAAGTCGCGGCCCTGATTGCCGAGGGTGTCCCAGGGGACGAGCGACGCCGGACTTCCGGAGCGGAACTCCGACTGCGACTGGAATGTCCCTTCCGTGGTCCCCTGGTCCCATACCGAGTAGTAGGCCTCGACAGCGGTGATCAGCCCGTCGACGACGAACCCTTGGATGATCCCGATCACCAACAGGAACATGAGGACGAAACCGATGGCGACGGAGACGGCGCGAGGCAACAGACGGTCGATCAGCCAGATGAGGCCCCTTCCGGTTCCCCTGATCAACCGGGCGATCACCAGCATGAGGTAGGCGACGACCGCGGCGGTGATCAGCACCGGCAGCCACGCCCAACCGGCGAACGGCTCCATGTCCATCAACTCGCGCACCGTGTTCTGCCACCCGGTGGCGAGGGTGAACATGATCGGGATCAGCACCAGGGCGGCGCCCAGCAGCCCCCACCACGCCCACCGTTTCGTCTCCGCCGATGGCTCGTCCACCCAGCGCCGGAGTAGCGCCGACACGGCGCTCCCCATGCCGTAGCCAACGGCGGCGGCCAGACCGCCGACGACGCCGGCGAGGAGGGCCGCTCGGGGTAGCAGAGAGGGGGTCAGCGAGAGCAGGAAGGAGACGAGCGCACCGACGAGACCGAGGTAGGCGAAGTGGCGCAGGAAGACCCACCCGAGGCCATGGCGGAACCGTTTCAGGAACCCCTGCTTCTCCACGGGCACCCCGTCCGGATGCTTCGTGTGGGGGTTCGATCGTCTCGGCACGCTCGGCGTCGGCCGCGGTCAGAGTGCCTCCTTCGGCGGCGGGAGTATATCGAGACGTCGACCCGCGAAGGGTTGGCAGCAATGGCTGCGTTCCTCCCGTCGCCGCGCGGCTTGACGGTTACCCTGCGCGCCGTTCCCGGTGACCACGAAGTGAGGTGCGTTGAGTGATGCGTCAAGTCGACGGGGTGGCCCGGAAGCGGATCCTGGTCCACTATCCCGCGGGTCAAGGCCGCATGGTCCTCCGGACGGAGCTGGACTGGGATCTGGACGTCGAGCCGACGGAGGTCTCGGACGACGGGGCCACCTCGACCTTCGTGCTCGAGGCGCCCCGGCCGTTCCTGTACCTCAAGCCCTGTCTTCGGAATGGTGACGACGCGGCCGCGCTGGGCGGTCGGGCCGAACCTACTGGCTCTCCTGACGACCGAGCAGACCGGTGACGTCTACCCGCACTTCGAGGGCTCCGACCGCGGTTCGTTCTCCGAGGTGGTCGAGATCGACTCGACCATCCTCGGCCGCAAGCACCTGCTGCGCGCCCACCTGCCGGCCGGCTACCACGAGAACCCGCTGCGGCGGTACAGCGTCCTCTACATGCAGGACGGCAAGAACCTGTTCTTCCCCGAGGAGGCCTTCCTGGGGCGCGAGTGGCAAGTGGACGAGGTGCTCGAGCTGCTCGACGCGATGAGTGCGGTCGACCGCGTGGTGGTCATCGGCATCTACTCCGAGGACCGCATGACCGACTACACCAAGCCCGGATACGAGGCGTACGCACGGTCGGTCGTCGAGGAGATCCGACCGGTCGTCGCCGAGCGCCTGCGCGTCCTCGACTCGCCGCTCGAGACCGCCGTGTTGGGCTCGTCGCTCGGCGGCGTGGTGGCCTTCTACATGGCCTGGCAGTATCCGGAGGTCTTCGGGTACGCCGCCTGCATGTCGAGCACCTTCTCCTACCAGGACGATCTCATCGAGCGCGTGCTCTCCGAGCCGAAGTCGCCGGCGAAGTTCTACCTGGACAGCGGGTGGCCGGGGGACAACTACGAGGTGACCCTTGCCATGGCGATGGCTCTCGTCGACCGGGGCTACCGGGTGCGCGAGGACTTCCTGCACCTCGCCTTCCCGCTCGAGGAGCACGACGAACGGGCCTGGGGCAAGCGGCTCCACCTGCCGCTCCAGCTGGCGCTGGGAAGACCGGGCCTCGTCCAGCGCCGCCGGCTGGTGTGAGCGCTGCCGAATGCACGGCGGGCCGTTTGGCCCTGTCGTCGGGCGGCGGGCCCGGGGTACGGTCCCACCACAACCAGCACTGATTGCCGCCCGATGACCAGGCAGATCGAGTTCACGTATCGTGGTCGGATGTCTGTCATCGCTGCACCAATAGGGGGAGGTTTCTGCTCATGTGGAGAAGCTCTGGATCTGCGGCGTATGTGATGGGCCCAACCGTGGCCAACCGTGGTGTTGGGAGGCACCATCGTCGGGTCGGAGCGTTCTTTGTAGCGCTTCTTCTTGTCGCGTCGATAGGCATCCCAGCTTCCGCTGCCACGACTCTGGCCCCGTTGTGGACGGCAGGAGGCCTCGACGCGGGCACGACCGGTGCGGGCCAGGCAGCGCGAGTCGCATCGGATGCGTCGGGGAATGTCGCCGTGGTTTCGGGACCTTCCGGTGGGCGTGATCTGGTCGTCACGTCCTATACGCAGGATGGCGCCCTTCGCTGGCGAAGTGCCATCAGCCCCTACCACGGGGACGTTCACCGGCGATTGGGTGGTTGCTGCCCCCAACGGCGACTTCGTGGCGGTCGGCCACAACGTCACATCCTCCGGTAGCCCGATCGGCATCACCATGGCCCGCTTCTCCTCCACGGCAGCCTGGCGTGGAGGGTGAACGTACCCCGGGACCTTCCCCAGCGTCGGTCGGCTGGTCATCGACTCTTCGGCGGCAATGCCTACCTCGCCTTCAACGCTCTAGGCGACGGCCAGGACATCCAGGTACGCAAGTACAACCCATCGGGTGCCTTGCTCTGGTCGCAGACGCATCTCGACCGGGCTCCTCGCCAACGACATCGCCTCGTCGCTGGCGTTGAGCCCCGACGAAGCCCACGTCGTGGTGACCGGCAGACATTTCCGGGGGGGCAGCTGGATCACCGCTCTCTATGACACGTCCACCGGCACGCGGAAGTGGCTGGTGACCGCGCCCGAAGGCATCGCTGCCCGGGACGTGGTGATCGACGCGGACGGGTGTACGTCGCCGGGCAGGGGAACGTTGGGAATCACCGGATACCTCAGTGCCATCGCCTACGACCGCACAACCGGCGCACGACTGTGGCGCACGGACAAGAAGCCGGCCGATGCCACCAGCGCCGCCGGTCTCCGGATGGACCTGCGCCCGGACGGGAGCCTGGTGGTCACCGGCCAGGCCGCCCGGGGTTTCCTCGATTGGTACACCGTGGCCTTCGAGACCACCGGGGCGGTCCGATGGCAAGCCGTGCGAGATGGGGGCTTGAACACCGACGAGATACCCAGGGTGTGCTGGTCATGGGAGATGGCACAACTGTGGTAACCGGCCAAGGAGGTCCAACCTTCCCGGCGGGTTCATCCCGGGCGTCACCGCCGGTTACTCGCCCGACGGCACGCTGTTGTGGGAGGCCTTCTCCCTACTGGCAGACGGTATGGGCGACCGAGCTCTACCCGACGGCGTTGTGTGCGCCACCGGTGGCTACGACGCCCTGATCAACTGCTGGCGGGCGTCGGGCGAAACCGACAACCAGGTCCCGACCGCTGTCATGTCGGCGACTCCGGCGACCGGCAACGCACCGCTGACGGTGGCCTTCAGTGGAACCGGGTCAACTGATCCCGATGGGACCATCACGTCGTGGTCCTGGTCCTTCGGGGACGGCACCACGGGTGGCGGTGCGACCACCAGCCACATCTACTCCACAGCCGGGACCTTCACCGCGGCGCTGACCGTCACCGACAACGACGGCGGCTCGAGCACCACGTCGACGCCTATCGTCGTCAATGGCGGCAGCCCCCAAACCACCATTCTGTTGAGCTCGACCACGGGTGGCACGGTTGGTGGCGTCCGCTTCGCCGACGAGGACATCGTGTCGCTCGATACCGGCACCAGCGGGTGGTCGATGTACGTCGACGGCTCAGACGTGGGTCTTGGCGGCGCCGATGTCGACGCCGCTGAGCTCCTTGCCGATGGAGGATCCTCCTGTCGACGGAGAGCCCGGTCGTCCTCGACGGCGTCACCTATGACGACAGCGACGTCATCTCGTTCACGCCCTCGTCGACCGGTGCGACGACTGCAGGAGCGTTCAGCCTGTATCTGTCCGGTTCGACCATCGGGTTGACCGTCACTGCCGAGAATGTTGATGCCATCGCAACCACGCCCCAAGGTGAGCTGTTGCTCAGCACGGTGGGTCGACTGAGCGGCGGCGGCCTCGTTGCCGAGGACGAAGACCTGGTCAAAGTCACCGGAACGGCGCTTTCCCTCTACTTCGATGGATCGGCGATCGGTCTCACCGCCAACACGGAAGACATCTGGGGGGCCTCGGTGACGACCGACGACAGGATCGACTTCTCGGCACAGGGCGGATTCACCCTCAACACGGGGCTGAGCGGTGGCGCCGGTGCCGTTGGTCAATGTGTGCCGGCGACACCCGCCCCCGTGACCGGATGCTCGACGTCATCGCTGGTGGCGACATCGGCGCTGAGTGGATTCGCATCCGAGGTGATCGACGCCGTGAGCGCCTCCGAGTGAAGCGACGACATACCTCGTGATAGACGGGTGCCTTCGTCATTGGCGCTGTCCGCGATGGGCCACGAGCGAGCGTGGGGCATCCACGCCGTGCCCCGCTGTATCAACCTACAGGGCGTCGGCAGCCGGCTCGTCGCAGTCCGCGGGGACCGGCTTGATGTGGGCGAAGGCGCTGCGGGCGTTCCAGGTGGGAAAGGCTCGGACGAGCGACGACGGGCCGTGGAGTTGGATGCGGCGGTCGCGGGTGGCTTCAGCCCAGGGGAGCTGGCCGGCGTGCCATTTGACGAAGGCCTCGGCTTCCGCGGTGATGTAGAGGTCCTCGTCGAGGCCCGGGTACTCCTTGCAGATCTCGGTGTCTCCGTGCTCGATCAGTAGCCAGTACCGCTCCGGGCGCCGGCGGCCGGTGAAGTCGAAGCGGATGACGACGCGGCGGTCCGGGAGCCGGTCTCGGCGGAGCATGTTGCACATCGACCACAGCGCCACAAAGGGATCGAGGTGCTCGGGGGCGATCTCGAGCCAGGCGGCACCCCACTCGCCGAGCGACACGCAGACCTTGAAGAGGTCGTGACCCGCGGGGGTGAGCTCGTAGTGGCGTCCGCGCCCTTCGGGCTTGGGTGCCGACTCGACGATGCCGAGCCGTTCGAGCTGCTTGAGCCGCTGCGAGAGCAGGGTGTGGGAGAGCCCGGGCGCGCCCTCCAGGATCTCACTGAAACTTCCGCAGCCCAGCCACAGGTTGCGGATGATCACTGGCGTCCAGCGCTCGGCGAAGATCTCGGCGCCACGGGCGATCGGACAGTACTGGCCGTAGGTCCGCACGACGCCAGTGTCGCGCCCCTGCCTTCGGCGGTGAAGTCCAGATTGTTGACTTCACGGCCGCGGTCCACGGTGGTGCGATGGGGCGGTCGAGAGACGAGGCCACGACACCGACCACCGAGCGAGTCGGCCATCTGAGCGAGGAGGCAACCGCGATGGAGATCGACGGGTTCCGGGGCCAGCTGATCACCGCTGACCACGCCGACTACGACACCGCCCGAGCCGTGTGGAACGGCGCCGTCGACCGGCGCCCCCGGCTGATCGCCCGATGCAGCGGGACCGCCGACGTGGTCGCTGCGGTGCGCTTCGCCCGCAGCCACGACCTGGTGATCGCCGTCCGGGGCGGGGGCCACAACGTGGCCGGCACGGCGGTGTGCGACGACGGGATCGTCATCGACCTCTCGGCGATGCGGGCCATCTGGGTCGACCCCGCCGGCCGCACGGCCATGGTGCAGGGTGGTGCCCTGTGGGGCGACGTCGACCACGAGACGCAGGCCCACGGTCTGGCCACCACCGGCGGCATCGTGGGCCACACCGGCGTCGCCGGGCTCACCCTCGGCGGTGGCATCGGCTTCCTCATGCGCAAGCACGGGCTCAGCGTCGACAACCTGCTTTCCGCCGAGGTGGTCACCGCCGAGGGCAGCATCGTCCGGGCGTCCGCCGATGAACACCCCGATCTGTTCTGGGCGTTGCGAGGCGGCGGCGGAAACTTCGGCGTCGTCACCACATTCGAGTTCGCCCTGCACCCCGTCGGGCCGACCGTGATGGCCGGACCCGTCTTCTGGGCGGCCGACGACACCACCGACGTGCTGCGCTTCTACCGGGACTTCGCCGCCGAAGCGCCCGACGAGCTCGGCACCGTGATCAGGCTCGGCACCGTCCCTCCGCTGCCGGGCATTCCCGAGGAACTGCACTGGCGGCCGGCCATCGCCGTGATCTGCTGCTACGCCGGCGCCGTCGAAGACGGCGAGCGTGCGGTGCGCGCCCTCCGCCGGCTCGGGACGCCGCTCGTGGACCTGCTCTCACCCACGCCCTACGTCGCCTTCCAGGGCGGCATGGACGACACCGTCCTCCACGGGTGGCACTACTACTGGAAGTCCACCAACCTCACCGGCCTCTCCGACGACGCCATCGCCGTCATCGCCGATCACGCCTACCGCGCCAGCTCGCCCCGGTCGTATTCGGCGATGTTCCACATGGGTGGCGCCGTCGCCCGAGTCCCGCAGGACGCCACCGCCTATGCCGGTCGCGACGTGGCCCACAACATCATCATCGACGCCGTGTGGCTCCCTGACGAGTCCGGCGAGCACGCCGAGGTCGAGACCGCTTGGGCGCGGCGGTTCCTCCAAGCCCTCCAACCGCACCGCGCCGGGAGCGTCTACGTCAACTTCCTCGATTCCGACGACGACACCAGCCGCGTTCGAGAGGCCTACGGCGATCACATCTACCAGCGACTGGCCGAGGTCAAGGCCAAGTACGACCCCGACAACGCCTTCCACCACAACAAGAACATCCGCCCCGGTTGAGCGGGGAGTGTCCGAGAGTGGGTGTTGCCATTGGCCCGGGTCCGAGTAGGGGGTCGTCGTCACCGCCGGAGCCGACCATTCGATGCACGGCGGCGGCCGGCGAGAACGACTCCGAGAGCGCCACTGACGAGGAGGGCAAGCGCCGGAGCACTCCACCAGTGCCCGGGCAGCTCCATGACACCGTCGGCCAGCTGCGGCACGGCCCACGCCGTCCACACCGCACCAACCACCAGGATCCCCATCGCGATCTTCATCATGTGTCGATTCCTTCTGATCTGGTCGGCGCGCAGTCCGAGTGCCGCCAACACGATGTCTGCGCTGTCCCGTAAGCGGCGGTCGGACGACGACAACTGGGCGGCGATCTCGTCGCGGTATCGCCTGCGCCAGGCCGACGGCGCCAGACGGAGAAGCGCCTCGGTCCACCATCCGCATCGGTCGGTCATGCCATCGCCCTCCCGGCCCGGAGCCGGCGCTCCGCCACCCGACCGAGCTCAGCCAGCCGCCGTGCCTCGTCCTCGGCCATGGACCGGCCGGCGCCGGTGAGCGCATACGGCTGACGGCGGCCGTCGCCGTCGAGCGCAATGACCAGCCCTGACTCCTCGAGTCGCCCGATCGCTCCGTAGAGCGTCCCGGGTCCGAGGCGCCGGCCGGCCACCGCATTGATGTCCTCGCCGATGGCATACCCGTGCTTCGGTCCGCCGAGCAGGCTGACGAGCACGAGCAATGTCGGCTCGGAGAAGCGACCTCTGTGCGCGACCAACGCCATTCCTCCCTCCTAGTACGCCTGACGATACTACGTGGGACGTACTATGCAAGACCGCGGTCGCAGCACCACCGCACACCGCCCGGCGGAGTGGCTGGCGGCTCGTGACTTCCCATCGGTGCCAGCTAGCCTCGAGGCGTGGCATCGAAGAAGCGATGGAGCGACTTCAGCCCCGCTCAGCGCGCGGCGATCATCGCCGGTGCGACCGTGGAGGTCGTCCTGACGACAGTGGCTCTGATAGACCTCGCGCGGCGTCCAAGTGGGCAGGTCCGTGGGGCCAAGGCGTTGTGGGCGTTGGGCTGCTTCGTGCAGCCGGTGGGGCCGATCGCCTACCTGACCTTGGGCCGGCTCCCGTCCTCGACCGATCGGTGAGGTGACGACGGGTGGCGCACCCACTCGCGTGCGCGGGTGCATGTACAGCTCGGCTTCCTGGACGGCCGGGTCGCGCGGCTGGTGGCGGCTAGACCATCGATGATGTCGGCGCGGTGACCTGTTCCCGCTTCTGGGCCACTCGGGCGCCGGCGGCGGCGCCGAGCACGGGCCAGGGCAACCACAGCACGAGGTGAGGTACCACGAACCCGAGGGGGTCCCAGACCGCACCGCGCAGATCGAGGGGGAAGCCCAAGGGTGCGTCGCCGTCCATGATGTATACCCGGGCGCCGGCGTGGTACCAGTGGGCGGCTTCCAGCATCGACACCGTCAGCCAGGCGACGAGCGTGGCGACCAGGCAGAGCGCACCGGTGGTGAGCCCGAGCCAGAACGACCGGGTGGCGGCGGCGGTGAAGAACGCCGCTCCGAAGATCATCAGCACGGTCGGCAGCAGCGTCATGCCGAGGAT
This sequence comes from uncultured Acidimicrobiia bacterium, assembly GCA_963812375.1. Lineage (GTDB taxonomy): Bacteria > Actinomycetota > Acidimicrobiia > Spongiisociales > UBA5794 > JACDBE01. The sequence goes on from CAWEUW010000009.1 coordinate 139,827, forward strand.
GCCGCTCCTCCCGCCACCGAGGCTCACGCGGGAGGCGACGAGGGTGGCGGCGGCGACCACGGCGCCGCCGGCGACGGCAGGGAGCCACACGGATTTCCCGGTGCTGGTGCGAAGTGACGCCACGACGCACCCGACGGCGAACCGACGCCGCTGTCTCCGGTCGGTGATGCTGGCCAGCTCGGCTTGCATCGCCGCCGACCATTCGTCACCGGGTTCATCGATCCCTGCCGATGCCAGCCCGACGATCCGCTCGGCGATGTCATCCCCCCGAGCGGCCATGGCGAGACGGTGGGCGAGGATGGCGGCGGCAGCGGCGAGGGGAGTCCCGACGAGGGCGGTGAGGACGATGACGTCTCCGACCCGCTGCGGAGCTGGCGTGGTGTCGGTCCACATCGTCCATCCCAACACGGCGATGAGTCCGTAGCCGACCGCCGCCCCGGCCCATGCGGCGCGGGTGGGACTCATTGCCCAGCCTCCCCGAGGGCCCGCGGAAGGTCGAGCTGCCGGGCCGCGGTCACCGACCTTCGCAGCTCGGCGGCCATGTCGGCGCCTTCCGCCGAGAGCCGGTACAGATGGCGGGCAGGCCGGCCCGGGGGGACGTCCCGCTCCCACGCCGTCTCCAGGAGGCGACGCTCGGCGAGGCGCATGAGGATGGGGTAGACGGTGCCCGCCTTGAGCCCGAGGGAGCGACACAGCTCATACCCGTGGCTCCACCCCTCGCGGTTGGCGGCCAGGGCGGACAGCACGGCGACGGTCTGTGGAGACGGCTTCCTCGATCGCGGCACGTGCTAACTCTGTATAGATAGAGTCAAGGTGTCAACGTGAGCTCGGTCAACCGACCGCCGACCCGCAGCCTCTCGCGTCCCGCTGGTTCCCGGCCGTCAGGGCGTCAGTTCGAGGAGGACGTCGAGGTCCTCGAACTTGGGGGCGCCATCGATCACCTCGAGCAGGCGGGCCGCCCACACCTGGGTGTCCGGCCGCTCGTTGCTCTTCTGGGCGCTGTCCCAGGAGTCGAAGTCGGCCTGGATCATGTACCGTCCCGGGTTGTCCCGGAAGCGGTGGAGTCGCAGCCCGAGAAGGCCCGGCGGCGATCGGTGTCCTCCTGCACGAGGTCCCGCAGGGCGGCCTCGTCTGCGGCGTGGACGATGATGTGCTGGGTGAATTTCACGCGACCTCCGGGTCCTTACGTTGAGCAGGGCAGCGGCATTCCGCGTCCGACTCGGCAATACATGGACGGGCAGGAGCTTGGTCCCGAGACCATGAGCCGGCAGCGCAGGTCAGGCGCCGAAGCGCTCCACGAGGACACCGTGGCGCAGGCCACGGTCGCTCACGGTGAGCGCCTCCTTGCCGAGCTTCACCATCACGGTCCGGACGATGCAGGCGCCGGCCAGGATGACCTCGGCACGGCTCGGCTGCAGCCCGACGATCGACCGCCGTCCCTCGGCGTCCATCGACCGGTACCGCTCGATCTGACGATCGAGCGCCTCGAGCGACAACACGGCACCGTGGACCCGGTCGGGGTCGTACTCGGCGAGACCGAGCTCGACGGCGGTCATGTTGGTGATGGCGCCGCCCATCCCCACGAGGGTCTCGGGTGAAGGACGGTCATCGATCCGGGTCAGGTCGTCGGAGATGGCGGCGAGCGCCTCAGCCATGCCCTCGGGATCGACCGGCTGGTCGAGCCGGAACCGATCGGTGTATCGCACCGCCCCGACATCGACGCTGAATCGCTCATCGATCCCCCCATCGTGCCCGAAGGTGAACTGGGTGCTCCCACCGCCGGTGTCGACCACGACCAGTGACCCCCGCCTATCCCGAGCGCCGCCGCCGTGGCCAGATAGGCGAGTCGGGTCTCCTCTTCCCCGGAGATCACCTCGATCTCGAACCCCGGTGCGGGCGGCCACCTCGTCGACGAGATCGGCCCGATTGGATGCCATCCGCAGTCCGGCGGTGCCCACGGCGGCGATCTTGGTGGCGCCGTTGGCGACGCGCCTCGTCGACCATGCCGGCGATCGCCGTCGCCGTCCGCTCCACCGCCTGGTCGGACATCGCCCCGGACTGCTCGAGGCCCTCCCCGAGCCGGGTCACCTCGGCGCGGTCGACGACTCTCCGCCACTCCCCGGCCGTGGTGTGTTCGGCGACGATGAACTTCACCGAGTTGGTGCCCACGTCGATCACCGCCACGGGAGTCGCCGGCCCGTCGCCGAGGTCGGACAGGGCGGAGGCGTAGCTCTGGTTGGGGTGATCCCCGAGACCCAGGGCCTCCACCGCGGCGATGACCGCCGCAGGGTCCTCGGACTCGATGGCGATCGTCCTGGTCGGCTCGCCGTCGGCGGTGACATCGGTGAGCTCGGCCATACAGCCGTCCACGATGTACCGCACCCGTCTCTTGTGGACCTTCACCGCCCGCAGCCGACCGCCGGTGCCGACCACCTCGGCGACCACCTGGTCGAGTGTGTAGTCCTCCCTCGCCAGATCGGGCGGCGGTCGCTCCGAGCACGCTGGAAGACCTCCGCCAAGTTCTCGGCGGTCAGCGGGAACCCCGACTTCATGACCGGGACCCAGAGTTGGAGACCGTTGTCGTCGACCTCGAGCAGCCGTTTGACGTCCATGAGCTCGAAGCGCACCTTGGCGATCGCCGGGGCGCCGGCGGCGACGATGTACAGCTCGTCGGTCTCCTGGACCGCCTCGGGGGTCATCCCACCCAGGATCTCCTCGGCGGCGTCGAAGGTGTCGCCGAAGGTCCGCCACTCCCATCTCGGGGTGATGGGGCGATCGTTCCCGGTGGATGCGTTCACCCGGCGGCTCCCTCTCGATCAGCGGCGGGCGATGTCCCGTCGAAGCAGCATACGCACGCGCGGACTGTTCTCTCCCTGCTTCGCGCCGATCGGGGTCCACTCAGGACGAGTGAACCCCGATCGGTTGCCGGCTGCGCTCGGTCGAGGGTCGCCTCCCGAGCTACGGCAGCTACTTGAGCGTGATCGTCATGCAGTCGCTGACGAGCACGGTTCCGTCCGCCCCGACGACCCGCTCGAGCAGGTCCAAGGTCGAGCCGGAGGGGGCCGGGGTGTGCCGCTCCACGTGCAGGGCTCCGGCGCCTCCCGGCGACGTCGTGAACGTGCCTTGCTCTTCGAACGGCCCCAACTGGTCGCAGATGCCATTGGGGACGGGGTCGAGCGCCCGCTGGAGCGAGAACTCCGTGTTCGGGGACGTGCCTTGAACGTTCACGGTGACCTCCCCGACGAAGGTGCCGTGGTCCTTGGGATTCGCGGTGACTTCGACGTGCCCGGTCCCTTCGCCGACGGTCGCGGTCAGCTTGCTGTTGACCGTGTTGGCTCCGGCCAGCGCCGTCCCTGCGAACAGCAGGGCGAGCAGGAGCGCGGACGTCACGGTGATCCCGAGACGATGCTTCATTGGCTTCCTTTCGTGGTGGATGAGGAATTGCGGTATTGCATCAACCATCGAGCTCGCCGAGATCTCCTTTCTCCCGCTTGCCCCCGCATCGAGGTGCCGACGACGTCCCGCATCGAGCGCCGTTGGTAGGGCCTCTCGACCGGAACGTCTGTCGAATCAGCGATCCGATGGCGTGCTGATGGCAACGTATGCGGGGACCGTCACCACCGCGTCACATACGTATCGAACGGAACCGACCCGTCTTGCCCAGAGGCGCTCGGTGACCGGGCTGACCGCGGACCCGGGATTCGGCTCCACGGGGATGACTTCCCGATAGGGTTGCCGGCGATAGGGTGCGGTCCCGCCGCCGCCCCACTGCGAAGAGAACGACACTGCGATAGGAGCGACCATGGTCTACAAGCCGGACTCGAGTGGCTCGACCTTCGGATGGACCTTCTATCCGGCGATCATGTTGGTGATCCTCGGGTTCCTCCAGATCTTCACCGGCTTGTTCGGGATCCTCGGCAACGAGGTGTACGTCGCCACCGAGGAGTATCCGCTGCAGCTGGACTCCGTCACGTGGGGCTGGATCCATCTCGTGGTCGGTGCCCTGGCCATGGTGGTCGGGTTCGGCCTGTTCGCGGCGAGGGCGTGGGCGCGGACGTCCGGTGTGGTCATCGCCGTGGTGAGCGCGTTGGCGACCTTCGTCTGGCTGCCGCAGTTCCCCTTGTGGGGGTTCGCCATCCTCGCGGTGAACCTGCTGGTGATCTGGGCGCTCACCGTCCACGGTGGCGACCTCATCGACGAGACCTGAGGACCGGCACCCGCCCCGACCTTCTTACCGAGCCATCCCGCACGGAGACCCCCCCACGCACATGTCGTCAGGCAGATCACACGAAGATCCTGGAGCCACCGGCGCCGACGTCCGGAGGCCGCCGAAGCGGGGGGCACGAATGTCCGGCGACGGTTCCACGAGTAGCCCTCACCAGAGCAGAGCGGCCGCAGCCGGTGCCGAGAGTCACCTCGGCCAACGGGCGCTCAGGAGCCTCCGATGAGCGTCGAGCGGGACCCGGGTTCGCCCTCCGTCGCCCGCACCACGCCGGAGCACGGCGGCTTGGTGCTCATGGCGCTCATCCTGGTGGCGGCCGTGGCGAACCTGAACCTCTCGGTGGCCAACGTCGCCCTCCCCGCGATCGGCCTGGAGTTCGACGCCTCGCAGACAGCGCTGAACCTCGTCGCCGTCGGCTACTCGCTCGGACTCGCCGCCTCGGTGCTGTACCTCGGTGCGGTGGGGGACCGCCACGGGCGGAAGCTGATGGCGATCGGCGGTGTCCTCCTGTCGATACCGGCCGCAATCCTGGCGGCCGTCGCTCCATCGATAGGCGTGCTCGGCGCCGCCCGCATCCTGGGCGGCCTCTCGGCGGGCATGGCCTTCCCCACCACGCTGGCCCTGATCACCGCCCTGTGGGCCGGACCGGCACGCACCCGATCGATCGCCCTGTGGTCCGGCATCGGCGGCGCCGTCGCCTCGCTCGGACCGCTCGCCGCGGGGGCGCTGCTCCAGAACTACTACTGGGGATCGGTGTTCCTCATCACCCTGCCTCTCGCCGTCGTCGCACTCGTGCTGGCGATCCGGTACATCCCCTCCCACGTCAACGAGACGAGCGACCCCGTCGACAACCTGGGAGGCATCCTCTCGGTCGTCCTGGTGGGCTCGTTGATCCTGGCGATCAACTTCGCACCCGTTCCCGACAAAGGCGCCCTGGTGGCGTCGCTGGCCGTGGTCACCGTCGCCACAGGGATCGCGTTCGTGATTCGCCAGCGTCGGGCGGAGAACCCGCTGTACGACCTGAAGGTGGCGGGCCGTCGCGTGTTCTGGGTCGCCGCCTGTCGCCGGCATCATCGTCTTCGGGTCGCTGATGGGTGCCATGTTCATCGGCCAGCAGTTCCTCCAGAACGTGCTCGGCTACTCCAGTCTCGAGGCGGGTGCCGCCATCCTCCCCGCCGCCGTCCTCATGGTCCTCGTCGCACCCCGGTCGGCGAAGCTCGTCGAGGAGCACGGCGCCCGCCTCACGCTCCTCACCGGCTATGTGTTCGTGTTCGCCGGCTTCGTCACCATGCTGGTCCTGTGGGGAGAGGGCAGCGCCTACTGGCAGGTCGGCCTCGGCTATGCGTTGGTCGGGATCGGGGTCGGGTTCGCCGGTACCCCGGCATCGCACTCGCTCACCGGCTCGGTCCCCGTCCGGCGTGCCGGGATGGCGTCGGGTACCGCCGACCTCCAACGGGACCTGGGCGGCGCCATCATGCAGTCGATCTTCGGTGCGCTGTTGACCGCCGGCTACGCCGCCGCCGCTGCCGCCGCCATCGGAGCGTCCCCCGAGCAGGCCGAGGTCACAGCCAGCGTCCAATCCGAGCTCACCAAGTCGTTCTCCAGCGCCGCCGACACCGCCTCGCAGTATCCGCAGTACTCGACCCAGATCATCGACGCGGCGAAGAGCTCGTTCCTCGACGGCGCCGACTGGGCGTACACCGCCGGCATCCTCGCCGTCGTCCTCGGCGCCGCCGTGGTGTTCTTCCTGTTCCCCAAGAAGGACGAAGAGGTCTCGCTGCTCGCCGAGTACCACCGCATCGACTCCGCCTGATCTGTGACTGCCCCTCGATGGGCGTGCCGACTCAGGCCTCGACCGGCCGCTCAGAGGTACTTGTTCCGCTCCAGCCAGCGCATGGCGAAGAAGCCCTCGAGCGCCGGCAGGTAGAAGGTGATGCCCCGGTAGCTGACTGGTGGCGGCGAAGGCCACGGATTCGTCGACCCCCAGCGCCACCAGGAAGCCGGTCATGACGGCTTCGGTGACGCCGATACCGCCAGGGATGGGGACCAGTCCCTGGAGGAGTGAGGTGGCGACGACGGCGACGAGCGCCAGCCCGAAGGCGATCTGCGCATGCGTGGCCCACAGAGTGAGGTACAGGGTGCCCGCCATGACCAGGTTGACGGCGACGTTGCTTCCCAGCAACCCCAGCGCCCGGCTCGGCTCCCTCAACACGGCGACCATGGCACCCCACCCATCTCGGACGATGGGGACCAGGCGGTCCCGCAGCCGGGCGATGCGGGTGACGGCTATGACGCCGCCGATCACGATGAGAAGGACGACCAGCAGGATGAAGCCCCATGCGACGTCGTCGCCGGTTAGATCGAGGCCGAGGTCGACGTCTCCGGTGAGCAGGGCCAGGCCGAGGATGACGGCCTGGACTACGAAGCCGGAGAACCCGTCGATGGCGCCCTGGGTGACGGCGATGGCGATCGACAGCCCGAACTTGTGGAGGAAGGCGGCGTTCATGGCGATCCGGCCCGCCATGCTGGGGACGGCCAGACCGATGAACTTGGTGGCGATCTGCAGCGTCACCACCGGCCAGAACGGGAGCACGCTGGGAACGGCGAACATCATCCCGGTGGCCTCGGGGATGAACATCGTCTGCCCGAGGAGGAGGGCGAGGAACATCAGACCCCAGTCGGCACCCTTCAGCACCGACCACACCGCGGCGTAGTCGACGTCGGTGAGGGCCGGGATCAACGCCCAGGCCATCAAAACGAGCAACCCGGCCATGACGAGATTGCGCGGCGAGACCCGACGCAACTTCACCGGCTCCGGGAGCTCCTCGCCCGTGGCCTCCACCACCGCTTGCTGCAGTTCCGCGATCACACGCTTCGGATCGCTCGGCGCTCCTCCTGGCGCCCGCACTCACCGCCGGCAGCTGCAGGTAGGGAAGGACGGCGGTCAGCGCCTCGTTCCCGAGCCCGGCGTGCGCGGTGCGGGCGGCACGCTCGGCACCGATCAGCGGGCTCAGCGAGAACAGCAATTCCACCGTGTCGAGGCACCGATCCGACTCGTCGGCGACCACCGAACCGAGACCGAAGTCCCCGATCGTGTGACCGGACCCGTCGAAGGCGATGGCGCCCGCCGACAGCGATCCATGCGAGACCGCCGACGCGTGCAGCCGGCCGACGTCCCGCCAAACGGCGGTGACGTCCTCATCGGAGACGTCCGCCGCATCGAAGGCGTCGAGGCGCCGACCCCCGGCGGATACGACGAGGAGGGCGATCTCGGCCGAAGCCTGGCCGGCGGCGACGACTTCCGGCACCCGAGCCCCGGCGCGTCCGGCGAACATCGTCACCAGCGCTTCGTGCTCGACCGCCCGCAGCCTCGAGTAGGAGACCGATCGGCCGTCCTCCCGGTACCACAGCGCCCGCCAGGCCTTCGCCATCAACTGTGAGTCCGACGCGTCCCGCCCGTATGCCTTGATGGCGAGGGCATCGCCCTCAGCGGTCGTTGCGCCCAGCCGGCGCACCCCCCATGACTGCTCCGGCTCGATCCACACCTCCTCGATGGACAAGCCCATACGGCGCAAAGCATCGGCGACGGCTGCGGGGTTCGGATAGCCACGTGGCGATCCGGCGACGAGCAGCACCGCGCCGCCGGCGATCAGCCCCACGCCGAGGCCGCCGACGGCATCGGACGGGTGGGCATAGCCCAACCCGACGGCGGCAATGGCGGTCGCCGCGATCATGAGCCAACCGGTTCGCCGCATGGGGCGGCTGAGATGAGGCGATGCCGCCACCAGGATCGACGTTACGACCACCACCCGCAGCACGGGGAACTGGCGTGTCGGGTCGTCGAGGGCGAACAGGCCGGTGAGGTCGGGCCACGATCCGGTGGTGACCCGGGCGAGGATGGCGGCGAGCCCGGCTCCGAGGAGAACGGCGACGACGACATCGCGGACCGCGCCGGGTCGGGTTCGACGGTGGAGGACGATCACCAGGACGACACCAACGCCGTAGAGCAAGCCGAGCACAGACCCGACTGCGAAGATCGAGCGGATCCAGGGCGGGAGCTCGGTGACGAGGCCCGCCAGCGCCCTTTCCCACGCCGTCTGCACGTCGACGCTGAGCACGCCCCACCCGACGAGGACGGCCCCGCCGATCACCTTGACCGCGTCGGCGGGTCGTCTCGCCCGCGGCGGAGACTCGTCGAGCTCGACGAGACGAGAGGTACTCACCGATCCCTCGTGGCAACACGTGGCGACGACGACCGGGCCCGGGCTCGGCGAGTCACGGCTTCAGCACCTCACTCCGGTCAGTGGTGGAAGGGCTCGCCCTCGACCGGAGGCAGCGGCGCCTCCAGCTTGTCGAGATAGGCAACGGCCCGAGTGAGGTCGTCGATGAGGAAGTCGGCCAGGTCTTGGGTGAAGCCGTTCTTCACCACCACCCTGAGCACGGCCAGGTCCTCCCGGTTCTCCGGGAAGGTGTAGGCGGGCACAAGCCAGCCGTTCTCCCGGAGCAGCTTGGATACGTCGAACACCGAGTAGTTGGTGGGGTCGCTGAGGGCGAAGGCGACCACGGGGAGGGCGCTGCCGTCGCTGATCAGCCGGAACGGACCCAACCCGGCGATTCGCTCCGCCGTGGCGGTGGCCACGTCGCGTGCCGCCTGCTGGACGCGGCGGTAGCCGTCGAACCCGAGTCGGATGAGGTTGTAGTACTGGGCGACGATCTGGTTTCCGGGTCGGGAGAAGTTGAGGGCGAAGGTCGGCATCTCGCCCCCGAGGTAGTTCACCTTGAAGACCAGGTCGTCGGGGAGCGCCTCCGGGTTACGCCACACCACCCAGCCAACACCCGGGTAGACCAGCCCGTACTTGTGCCCGGAGGCGTTGATCGACTGGACCCGGGGGAGTGCGAAGTCCCAGACGAGGTCGGGATCGAGGAAGGGGGCGACGAATGCCCCGGAAGCGCCGTCGACGTGCACCGGGACGTCGAGGCCGCTCTCCGCCTGGAGCCGGTCGAGAGCGGCGCATATGTCGGCCACCGGCTCGTAGGTGCCGTCGAACGTGGAACCCAGGATGGGGACCACACCGATCGTGTTCTCGTCGCACCGTTTCACGGCCTCTTCGGGGCTGAGGGTGAACCGGTCCCCCTCCATGGGCACCAGCCGCATCTCGACGTCCCAGTAGCGGCAGAACTTCTCCCAGCACACCTGGACGTTGATCCCGGCGACGAGGTTGGGCCGGTCGGTCGGCTTTCCCAGTGCCCGCATCCTCTCGCGCCACCGCCATTTGAGCGCCATGCCGCCGAGCATGGCGGCTTCGCTCGATCCGGTGGTCGAGGTCCCGGTGGCCACCTCGTGGTCGGGCGAGTGCCACAGCCGGCTCAGCATGTTGACGCAGCGCATCTCGATGTCGGCGGTGCGCGGGTACTCGTCCTTGTCGACCATGTTCTTGTCGAACGTCTCGACCATCAGCTTCTCGGCCTGCGGCTCCATCCAGGTCGTCACGAACGTGGCCAGGTTGAGCCGGGCGTTGCCGTCGAGCATCAGCTCGTCGTGGATCAACTGGTACGCGGTGTCGGGCTGCATCCCCTCCTGCGGTATCTCGACCCGGGGGGCGCCGCTGACCTCACCGGCGCGGGCGAAGATCGGATTCAGTTCACCCCCGGTCCGGTGTCCCGCCCGCCCTGAGTCGGATTCATTGGTCTTCCCGTGAAGGGCCATGTGTCTCTCCTCGTGTTGCCGTCACCCTACGGATGCATGCCCCGGCTTGGCGCCGCCATCGCATGGGCGCCCCACCAGCCGTGCTCCGTGGGACCTCATCCGCCACTCGCTACCGTGGTCGCCGACCGGGTCAGCCCGCTCGACGAGGAGGAGCAAGGCGCCGACGAGAAAGCAGATGGCGCCGACGAAGGTCCCGAGGTTGTCGATGGTGAGGTTCCTCGGATCGCCGGTGTCCGGCACGATCCTGGCGGCGATCGCGGAGAATCCGAAGGCGATCGACCCGAGGAGATTGAGGGCGGCGATCCACCACGAGGTGCTCCGCGGCCGCCACGAGACCCAGGCGTGACCGGCTTCCGCCCAGGCGAGGCCGCTGGCGACGAGGAAGCACACCGACCCGAGGGCGTCCGGTCGCCAGATCAGCTCGTTGGCCTCGGTCGGGGTCAGCGTCGTCTGGAGCGCGTGGAAGGTGCTGAGGTTGAAGAAGACGGTGCCCACCAGCTGGACGAGTGACGCCCACCAGTCGATGCGGGCCGGTTCCCAGGTGAGGACGCGGAACCCACCGGCGTCCATGTCACCGGTCGCCGACCGCGCCGCGTTCACCGCCTCCAGATACTGCAGGAGACCCGCAGACGTGAAGAAGATCGATCCCACGAAGAAGGTCCAACCGACCACGGTGACGCCCACCAAGCCGACGTAACCGGGCATCGATCCGGCGGCGAAACAGGCGGATCCGATCATGAACAGCACGCCGATCCACCACGCCACCGCCCCGGGTGCCCACCACATGGAGCCGCCCCCGGTGTCCAGGTGGTTCCTGCGCTTGCGGTGGGTGCGAGACTCCCAGACCCCCACCGATCCATCGAGCCGGCGGAATGTCTCCCTGGTCACGAACGGAGCAGGGCCGCTCGCTTCGATGGGCGCCCACCCATCGGGGATGTCGAGGTAACCGGTTGGCACTGCCGCGGTCCCTTTCGACCGGCGGTGGCCGATGCTAAGTCGCCAGCCCTCGCGTCTGCTCGATCACTACAGCTCCTCGGCTGATCAACTCCACGACGTCGGTCACGTCACCGACCGCATCGTCGCCGGTAGATGGTCGCTGCCGAGGGTTAACCCTTGGCTGCGGCAGGCGTGGAATCAGGGCTGGCTCTCTGGCGGGGGAACGGACCGGGTGGCACGATACGGCCGTGGTGTCGATCCTGATCGTGGATGATCATCCCAGCTTCCGATCGTTCGCTCGCGATCTGCTCGAGAGCGAGGGGTTCGACGTGGTCGGCGAGTCTGAGGACGGCCAGTCGGGGCTTCGGGCGGCGCTGGCGCTGCGACCCGACGTGGTGCTCATGGATGTGCAGCTCCCCGATGTCACCGGGTTCGAGGTGACCCGGCGCATCCTGTCGCCGAGATGGGGACCGCCGTAGTGTTGGTGTCCACCAGGGACGAGTCCGACTACGGCGCCGACATCGAGTCGTCCGGCGCGGTCGGCTTCGTCCCCAAGGCGGAGCTGTCCGGGGCTCGAATTCGCCAGCTGGTAGGACGAGACGCCAGGATCTGATGCCGAGATGTGCCCGCCGATCCGCGGCGACGAGGGATCGGCATGACGGACGCGAGAGTCGTCGGCGTCGCCGGTGGGCCGTGGCAGGGTGGTCGGTCGTCGTCCTCGCCGCGCTCCTCGTCGTCACACTCCTGGTCCACGACTACCTCGTCGGTGACCTGGCCTTCGACGAGATCCCGTTGGCGTTGGCGTTCTTCTCCTACGCGGCGGTGGGTGCGGTGCTCATGGTGCGCGTGCCCGGGCACCGTCTCGGCCCGTTGTTCGCATTCATCGGGCTGGCTCCGATGTTCGGTGAGGCGTTTCGGGTCCTGGGCCTCCGGTTGGTCTCGCCGGGAGCACCGCCGCCGGGTCTCATCTCGCTGATGGGCGAGATCTTCTGGCACCCGTCCCTGGTACTGGCGATGGTCTTTCCGGCTCTCTTGTTCCCCACGGGCCATCCGCTGAGCCGACGGTGGTCCTGGGTCGGTTGGGGGGCGCTCGTGCTCGTGGTCGAGTTCGTGGTGCTGACCGCGTTCCAGCCCGAGTTCGTCACGCTCACCTCCACAGGAGAAGAGGTGGTCGTCTCGAATCCGATCGGCGTCGCCAACATGCTGCGTCGAGGAAGTCATCGCCGGGTTCGGTTACCTGACGCTGGGCATGTTGTCACTTCTGGCACTGGCCTCTCTGGTGGTGCGCTACCGACGGGCCGATGTCGAGCTGCGAGCGCAGCTGAAGTGGCTGCTGTACGCGGTAGCCCTGCTGGTCGGTTGGTTGGTCGTGGTCATCATCGGCACAGGGGGCGAAGGATCGGCGGTGATCGACCTCGCTTACGCCTTGGCGTTGGCCGGCATCCCGGTGGCGGCGGCGGTCGCGATCCTCCGGTACCGGCTCTTCGACATCGACGTGGTCATCAGCAAGACCCTGGTGTACGGGGCGTTGGCCGTGTTCGTTACCGTCGTGTACTTGGCGCTGGTGGTGGGGATCGGCGCCCTGGTGGGGGGCTCGGGCAACCTGGTGCTGTCGATCGTGGCCACCGCGGTGGTGGCGGTCGCCTTCCAACCGGTGCGCCATTGGGTGCAGCGTCTGGTGAACCGCGTCGTGTACGGCGAGCGGGCGACACCATACGAATTGCTGTCGGAGCTGTCGGGCAGGATGGCCTACGCTCAGGCCACCGAGGAGCTGGTGCCGCGGATCGCCAGCATGTTGGGCGAGGGGATCGGTGCCGCCCGTGTGGAGGTGTGGCTGCGGGTCGGGCCCGACCTGGTGCGCGAGGCGGAATGGTCCGACTCGCCGCGGCCGGCATTCGAGCCGCCGGTCGTGGTGGGCGAGCAGGTGTCGGTTACCGGTGCAGATGCCTCGGTCGCCGTCCGGCACCATGGCGAGCTCCTCGGGGTCATCAGCGTGGCGAAACACCGCAGCGACCCACTCAACTCGGCCGAGGAGAAGCTGCTCGAGGACCTGGCGACCCAGGCCGGGCTGGTGTTGCGCAACGTCCGGCTGGTCGGCGAGCTGCGCAGCTCCCGGCAGCGGCTGGTGACCGCCCAGGACGAGGAGCGACGCCGCCTGGAGCGCAACCTCCACGACGGCGCCCAGCAGCGGCTGGTTTCCATCGCCCTCGGGCTGCGTCTCGCCCGGGGCATGGTCGATGCCGACTCCGACGGCCGACTCGGAGAGCGCCTCGACCAGGCCTCCGAGGAGCTGGACCTGGCCCTGAGCGAGCTGCGCGACCTGGCGAGGGGCATCCACCCGGCGATCCTCACCGACCGGGGGTTGATACCCGCGGTCACCTCGTTGACCGATCACAGCGCCGTGCCGGCGACGGTGGAGTCGACGCTGGAGCGTCGACTGCCGGCGCCGGTGGAGGCGACCGGGTACTTCGTCGTCGCCGAGGGTTTGGCGAACGCGGCCAAGTACTCGCAAGCCACCCTCGTTCGGGTGGTCGTCCACGACGAGGCGAGTGGCTCGGCGTCGAGGTCTCCGACGACGGGGTCGGCGGGGCGGACCCTGGTAGGGGCTCGGGGCTACGAGGGCTGACCGATCGCGTCGAGGCGATCGGGGGAACCATCACGGTCGACAGCCCGCCTTCCGGCGGCACCGTCCTCCGCTGCCGGATCCCGGTCGGCGGTGGTCCCGTCGACGGTGGTGGAACCGGAGTCGCTCGCCGAGAGGACGCCTGTGGCCGGGCCGGTTCCCGGATGACCGCCGGCGAGGGTTTCCCGGCGGCGCCCCCCTCGGGCATCAAGATCTTCCTCATCGCCGACATCCGCGGCTACACGTCATTCACCCGTCAACACGGCGACGAGGCGGCAGGCCGGCTGACGACGGCGTTCGCCGACATGACCGGTGACGTGGCGTCGGCGCGGCACGGCGAGCTGATCGACTTCAGGGGCGACGAGGCCTTGGTCGGGTTCGACTCGCCCCGCCAGGCGATCATCGCCGCCGTCGAGCTGCAGACCAGGCTGATCCGCCGAGCCGTCGAGGAACCCGGGATGCCCCTCTACGTCGGCATGGGGCTCGATGCGGGCGAGGCGGTGACGGTGGAGGGTGGATACCGAGGTGGTGCCCTGAACCTCGCCTCCCGGCTGTGCAGCCTGGCCGGTCCCGGGGAGATCCTGACCACACCCGAAGTGGTGCATCTCGCCGGGGCGATCGACGAGGTGAGCTTCGTGGCCCAGGGCGAGACCAGGGTGAAGGGCCTGGCCGACCCGGTCAAGGTGATCAGGGTGGTTCCCGATGACGACCCGGTTTCGCTGCTGACCGCGAGCGACACCGGCCGGGCACGACCGATGAGGGTCACCCTCGCCGACGACTCGATACTGCTCCGCGAAGGCGTGGCGCGCCTGCTGTCCGACAACGGCTTCCACATCGTCGCCCAGGCAGGGACGGCGCAGGAGCTGCTGGATGCGGTCAGGGACGACCCCCCCGACGTGGCCGTGGTGGATGTGCGCATGCCCCCGACCTTCACCGACGAGGGCCTGCGCGCCGCTCATCAGATCAGGTCCGAGCTGCCCGAGGTGAGTGTCCTGGTCCTGTCGCAGTACGTCGAGACCGCCTACGCCATGGAGTTGCTGGCCGCAGGGGCATCCGGCCTGGGGTATCTCCTCAAGGACCGGGTCGCCGACGTGCGGGAGTTCACCGACGCGGTGCGTCGTGTCGGTGCCGGAGGCTCGGTCATCGATCCCGAGGTCGTGTCCAGCCTCGTCGGCAGAGCCAGACAGGCGAACCCACTCGACTCGCTGACCGATCGCGAGCGCGAGGTGCTGACGCTCATGGCGGAGGGCAGGTCCAATCAGGCGATCTCCGACCGCGTGCACCTGAACGCGAAGACGGTGGAGGGCCACGTCCGCAACATCTTCACCAAGCTCGACCTCCCACCCGCCGCCGACGACCACCGGCGGGTACTCGCCGTGCTCGCCTACCTCCGCTCCTAGGAAGGACGGCGGCCGAAGCGGATTGGGTCGACGTCGCCGCCGACGCGCTCTACCAACCCGTCGCACTTGGGGTACCGAGAGACGGTCGGGGTCGCCGCTCGGTACCGTGGAGCGTCGGGGGACGGACGGAGGCGGTCACGGTGAGTCTTCTGGAGAACGTGGTCGCAGTCATCTTCGCCGTGATCCTCGCCTTGGCGATCACGATCGTGTCCCTTCGACTGCTGGGGATCAGGCGAGGGTGGCCGATGGCCTTCGCCTCGGCGGTGGCAGGCTGGGGGATCGGAGCGGCACTCGCCGGGGCGCTCTCCGGCTGGGATTGGGGGGCGGACGGCTTCTTCCTCCAGATGGCGGCCATCGGAATCCCGGCCACGATGGGATTCGCCGTCGCCCTCGACCTGTTGGCGATCCCGGGCTCGCTCGCCGGTGCCGGCCAGGCAGGTCTCCTCGTCACACCCCGCCCGTTCGGTGACATCCGGCGCAGGGTCGATGTGGCCCGCCGGTACCGCGAGCTGCTCGGGCTGATCCGCCGTCACGGATTCGGGCCGCTACTCGGGGCCGGCGGGAAGGCGCAGAAGGAGAGCGAACCCGTCGAGACCCGCCTCCGCCGGCTGCTCGAGGAAGCCGGTGGGGTCTACGTCAAGGTCGGTCAGATCGCGGCAACCAGGGCCGACCTCCTCCCGCCGGAGATGTGCGCCGAGCTCGCCTCCCTTCAGAATCGGGTACCCGCAGAACCTCGGCACCGCATCGAGCCGGTCCTGGAAGCCGAGCTCGGCCGTCCCGTCGCCGAGGTCTTTGCCGAGTTCGAGTGGGAGCCGCTCGCCGCCGCCTCGATCGGGCAGACCCACCGCGCCACTCTCCACTCCGGCGAGAAGGTCGTGGTGAAGGTGCAACGCCCCGACATCGAGCGGAGCATGGAGCGTGACCTGGCGGCTCTCGCTCAGGTCGCCGGTGTCGCCGAGCGTCGCACCCCGCTCGGGCGCAACATCCGATCGGGCGAGATCCTCGCCCAGTTCGCCGAGAACCTCCTGCAAGAGCTCGACTTCGTCGGGGAGGCGAAGTCGATGACGGAGATGGCGGTGGTGCTCGACGCCGCATCAGGCGTTCGGGTTCCGAGGGCCCACATGGAGCTCTGTACCCGGCGCATCCTCGTCCAGGAACGGTTCGAAGGCGTCACCGTCGCAGACATCGACGACCATGGCGGGTCGGAGCCGGCTCGTCGCGCCCTCGCCGACACCCTCCTCAGGTCGGCGCTGGACCAGATCCTGCGAGTGGGGTTCTTCCACGCCGATCCACACCCGGGGAATGTCTTCATCCTGGAGGACGGCGCCCTCGGCCTCATCGACTTCGGTGCGGTGGGTCGGCTGGACCCGATCCAGCGGGAGGCAGTGGTCGACCTCATGGCCGGTCTGGTGCGCGGCGACATCGGGTTGATCCGCGACGCCATCGAACGGGTCGCCGACATGGACGAGGACGTGCCGCCCGAGCTGCTCGAGCGAGCGATCGCCAGGGTGCTCGCCGAGACGCTTCGGCCGGGGGGCCAGACCGATCCGAAGGCGCTCCAGCAACTGGTGTTGATGCTCGCCCAGTTCGGGATCCGGCTGCCGGGCGACCTGGTCCTGCTGTCGCGTGCCCTGGTGACCCTCGACGGCACGCTTGGTGCCATGTCGCCGGGTTTGACGATCGCCTCGGCGGTGGCCGAGGTGTCGGCGTCGACCGACGGTCGCCCGGTGCTCGACCAGAAGGCGATGGTGCGCGACGCCCTGCTGACCACGCTTCCCCGCCTGCGCAGGCTGCCGGACCGGATCGACCGGATCGTCACCATGGCCGCACGCGGCGATCTGCGGGTGCGCACGTTCTCGACGAGGACGGCAAGCGGGTTCTGCGTACCCTGGTCAATCGGGCCCTCCTCGCCGGGATCGGCGCAGCCTTCCTCGTCGTCGGCGCCGTGCTCCTCGGGTCGGCCGACACCGGTCCGGTGCTGTCAGGTGGGACCAGCCTCATCGACATCTTCGGGTACGGGGGGCTGCTCACCGGCACCGTGCTCCTGCTGCGCGTGGTGGCGGCGGTGGCGCGCGACGGTACGACCTGACGGAGCGCAGGAGGATGAAGGGCGACATTCGCCTTACCTGCACTCGGCACGGGACAGTGGTCGTCGCGTAGGGTACGGCCGGACGATCCCGAGATCTGGAGCCCCCCACCAGGTGCGCGGCCGATCACCAACCATCCCTGCTCACCGTGACCGCCGAGCCATGGCCGGTCGGCAAGCGGTACCGCAACGGCTCCCACGATGAGTGCCAAGTTCGACCCGGGGCTGGCCCTCGCCCTCCAGGCGCACGCCGAGGCCGGTGGCGGCGCCGATGCGGCGATCTCTGTCGTCCTCTACCACGAGGGTGACTTGGCGCCGGTCGAGGAGGCCGGGTTCCGCGTCGACTGGCGGGGCCGAGACGAGGCGGTGGGGACGGTCCGGTTCACCGACCTCGAACAGGTCGCCGCGGTCCCCAACGTGACGCGGATCGTCGCCGGCATCCCCGCGACGCCTGACCTCGACACCGCGGCCACCGAGCTGCGCGCCCGCGCCGACACGGTGGCGAACATCGGCACCAATGGCCTGTGGCACGTCGACAAGCCGGCTGGGACGCTCACCGTCGGTGGGAGCGGGGCCAGCGGCGCCGGCGTCATCGTCGGCGTCATCGACACCGGGATCGACATCAGCCACCCGTCGTTCGCCACCAGCATCCTGCCGTGGGCGTCCCGCATCAAGTTCGTCTGGGACCAGGGCCTCACCCCGGACAGCGGGGCGGGGGAGGCCGGGCCGGCGACGACGTTCCTCGTCTCGAACCGCACCTATGGCGTCGAGTACGCCACCGCGGCGATCGACGCCGCAGTGAACAACTCGCTGTGGCCGGCCCTCCCCGTCGACTTCAAGCACAAGGACTGCGAGGGCCACGGCACCCATGTCGCCGCCACCGCCGCCGGTGGCAACCAGGTGTCGGGAGGGTCGGATGGCTCGTTCGTCGGCGTCGCCCCCGAGGCGGACATCATCGCGGTGAAGATGCTCGACACCCCGCCCACCGTCCTCAACGTCGACGGCGACCCCGTGGGGTTCGACGTCAGGTTCCGCGACGCGGTGATGTACATCCTGCGGAAGGCGCGCAACGACGGCAATCCGGTCGTCGTCAATGCCAGCTTCGGTTCGAGCAGCGAGCCTGGTGACGGGCTCGGCGACTTGGACCGGTTCCTCGACGACGTATTCGACCCCACGCATGCGGCCGACAACGACCACTTCCCCGCCGGGGCCATCTACGTCAAGTCGGCGGGCAACAACGGTAGGGCCACCGATCGCACCTTCGCCCGGGTGACGATCCCCGACGCCGGCGAGATCACGGTGCCGTACGAGCTGTTCGACGACCGCGGTCCCAACACACGCCTGCGGGAGAACTGCGTATCCATCCAATTCGTCCCATCGCTGAGGGTGACGGCCTGGTACCGCGAGGTGCCGGCCCCGCAGGACGTCAGCGTCGCCGTCCGGGTGCCCAACGAAGCGGCGTTCTCCACCGACGTGTTCTCCGGGTCGCTCACCAAGCTGTTCGACGGCGGGAAGCGGCGGACGATCTTCCATGACGGCGGTCCCGGTGTCACGACCCCGGCCGGTCCCACCCGGAGGCTCGGACCCGGTGGCTCGCAACCGCATCACGCTGGTCGTCGACCCGAAGGCGCTGCCGGCACCTGCCGCCCCTCTCCACCTCCACGGCATCTACGAGCTGCTCTTCAAGGGGCCACCGGGGACGGTCCTCTACGTCAACGGGACCCGGACCGGGAGCAGCGGCGGCAAGCTCGGGATGAGGGTCGCCACCGCCAACCGCGACGGGACACCGCTGCCCGGGCCCGAGGTCGTCGCCGGCTCGGCAACCCCGATCGAGCTCATCGACGTCACCAACCAGAACACCATGGTCGACGTCGGCGGGCGTCACGTGATCACCGTCGCCGCCTACGACGACATCACCGGCCGGCTGGCCGACTTCTCCTCGCGGGGGCCGCTTCGTGACTACAGCGACCCACCCCTGGGCCCATTGGCGGCCAAGCCCGACATCTCCGGACCGGGGGTGAAGATCAACGCCTCCCTCGGCCAGGACTCCGAAGACGGCATCGCCCGGCTGCTCACCCGCGGCTCGGTCGAGGGGAACCGGTTCACCGAGAAGAGCGGCACCAGCATGTCGACCCCGATCGTCGCCGGCATCGTCGCCCTGATGCTCGAGAAGAACCCCGGCCTCAACGTCAACGACGTCCGCGCCGCGCTGGCGGCGTCGACGGCCGGGCGGCCCGGGAGCAACCCGGCGCCGACGGACCCCGGGTACGCCGAGGCGTTCGGTCCCGGCAGGGCGGCAGCCCTGGAGAGTCACGCCAACACGCCGCCGTAGGCGGGTGCGAGGAGAGGTCAGTGCCAGCAGACGAGATCGCCGTCGCCCGGCTTGCCATCTGGCTCGCCCGCACCCTCGGCGGAGGGGCGTCGTTCACCGCCGAGCTCGACACCGACGCCCTCGGCCTCCGCATGCCCGAGGTCATCGCCCTCGACCCTTCGGTGCAGGCCGCCGGGACGACCCTCGGCGAGGCCGGGGCCGTGTTGACCGAGGCGGCCGACCGCCTCGAGGCAGCGGTGGCATCCGGAGACGAGGCCGAGCTCGTCGCTGCCATCGCCGAGCTCGTCGCCGGGATGATCGAGCTCTTCGATGCCATCCGGGCCCTCGTCGACGTCATCGGGTCGAAGACGAGCCTGATCACCGACATCTCCGAGCGGCAGGCGGTCGAGGCGCTCCTCGGCACCCTGGCAAGGGACATCGTCGACTACCTCGTCATGTCGGTGCTCGAGCTGGACCGGCCACGGCTCCTGTTCCTGCTCAAGCTGCTCGGCGTGGTCGACTGGACCGTCGTGGAGGCCGACCCGAGCGACGTGCTCAGCCGGCGCCACGTCCGTAAAGCCATCCGGCTGGACCGCATCCAGGGCCTGTTCGAGGACCCGGCCGGTCACTTCGAGTCCGTGCTCGGGTGGGGAACCCCCTCGTTCGATCCCTACGAGCTGCTGCAGATCTTCGCCACCTTCCACGGCGAGGAGTCGGCGGTCGAGTTCGGCCGCCTCGCCGGCGACCCCTTCCTGGAGAAGGGCCCGTTCCGCTGGAGCGTCGACTCGTCGCTGAGCCCCCCGGGTGCCCGGCTCGACGTCGCGGCGGCGCTGCGGGAGACGCTCCAGGGCCGCGTTGGCCTCACCGATGTCTGGGGGGCGACCGTCGCAGGGTCGATCATCGCCGAGGCCGGGATCACCGCCGTCGCCAAAGCCCCGTTCGACATCACCGTCGAATCCAACGCGGCGGCATCCGGTGCCGTCCTCTTCTTCGTCGACCGCAACGAGGACGCCCGCCCCTTCACCATCATCGGGGGCAACGACCTGGTCCACCTCGAAGCCGACAACCTCACCGTCGGCGCCGCCCTCGAGGTGGGAGCCAGCACGACGGTCCCCGTCAGCGTGGAGCCCCGGCTCATCTCGGACATCGCCGGGCTGAAGCTGACCATCGGGTCGGCCGGCGCCGACAGCTTCCTCGCCTCGCTCCTCGCCGGGCTCGACATCGACGGTGTCTTCGACCTCGGCCTGGAGTGGCGGGGCGCCGAGGGGCTGGTGATCAAGGCCGCCGGCGGCCTCGAGGTCGCCATCCCGATGCACCAGAGCCTGGGACCGGTCGAGTTCGAGACCCTGTTCATCGTGTTCTCGCTTCGACTCGGACGGCGCGGTGGCGCTGGAGCTCTCGGCGACGATCACCGGCCTCCTCGGCCCGCTGGCGGCGGCCGTCGAGCGGATGGGCGTGACGCTGGACCTGACGTTCACCGAGGGTGCCGGCAGCCGCTTCGGCCCCATCGACGCCTCACTCGCCTTCAAGCCCCCGAACGGTGTCGGCCTGTCGATCGACATCGGGGTGATCAAGGGAGGCGGCTACCTCTACATCGACGTCGCGAAGGGGGAGTACGCCGGCGCCCTCGAGCTGGTCTTCTCCGGGTTCCTCTCACTCAGCGCCATCGGCATCATCTCCACCCGGATGCCCGACGGCACCGAGGGGTTCTCCCTCCTCATCGTCGTCACCGCCGAGTTCGGCGTCCCGCTCCAGCTCGGCTTCGGGTTCACGCTGATCGGCGTCGGCGGGCTGCTCGGCCTCAACCGCACCGCCGACGTGGAGCAGCTCGCCCTCGGGGTCCGTGACGGGTCGATCGAGAGCGTCATGTTCCCGACCGACGTCATCGCCAACGCCCCGCAGATCATCAGCGACATGCGGCGCTTCTTCCCCGCCGAGGAGGACACGTTCCTCATCGGGCTGATGGCGAAGCTGGGGTGGGGGACCCCGACCCTGGTGTCCGCGTCGCTGGGCATCGTCATCGAGGTCCCACCGGGCAACATCGTCATCCTGGGGATCCTCAAGGTCGCCCTGCCCGACGAGGACGCCGCCCTCCTCGTCCTCCAGGTGAACTTCATCGGCGCCTACGAGGTCGACAAGGAGCGCATCTGGTTCTTCGCCAGCCTCTACGAGTCACCGGGTGCTGTTCATCACCATCGGCGGCGACATGGGGCTGCTCATCGGCTGGGGCGCCGACGCCAACTTCGTGGTGAGCGTGGGCGGCTTCCACCCTTCCTTCTCCCCGCCGCCCCTGCCCTTCCCGACCCCGAGCCGAGTGAGCGTGAGTCTGCTCAACGAGTCGTTCGCCACGGTGCGGGTCGAGGGCTACTTCGCCGTCACCTCGAACACGGCCCAGTTCGGGGCCCGTGCCGAGCTCTTCTTCGGCCTCGATGAGTTCAGCCATCGAGGGCCACATCGCCTTCGACGCCCTGTTCCAGTTCTCGCCGTTCGCCTTCATCATCTCGTTCTCGGCGTCGCTGTCGGTCAAGGTCTTCGGCATCGGCCTCTACAGCGTCAGGATCCGCGGCGAGTTCGAGGGGACCTCGCCGTGGTACATCGAGGGCGAGGGCTCGATCTCGCTGCTCTTCTTCGACATCGACGTCCCGTTCAGCCACGGATGGGGCGAAGACGCCAACACCGTGCTGCCGGCGATCCCCGCCCTCCCCATCCTGCGCGACGAGCTGCTGAAACGGGACAACTGGACGGCCGTCGTCCCCACCGGGAGCCACCTCTCGGTCGCCCTGCGCACCATCGAGGGAGTCCACCGAGCTGGTCCTGCACCCGGTGGGCACCCTGATGATCTCCCAGCGGGCGATGCCGCTCGACCTCCAGCTCGACAAGATCGGCAACCAGCCGGTCAGCGACATCGAGCGTGCCACGCTGCGGGTCGACGACCCCGATCTGGAGCGACTCGCCGATGCCGCCGAGCCGTTCGCCACCGCCCAGTTCCAGGACATCGCCGACAGCGCCAAGTTGTCGGCCCCGGCCTTCGAAGACCAGGACGCCGGGATCCTCGTCGGGGTCGCCGGCGACGACGTCACCACGTCTCACGCGGTCAAGCGGATCGTGTTCCACGAGCTGATCATCATCGACTCCAACTTCAAGGAACACGTCCAGAGGTTCTTCAACATCGGCCTGCTCGCCTTCACCCATTTCCTCCGCGGGAACGCCGCCGCCCGCTCGCCGCTGAGCGCGGCGACGGCCCTCGCCCTCGATCCCTTCGACAGCCGGGTCACCGTCGGCGCCGCCACCTACGCCGTCGCCAGCAGCATGGACAACACCATCGTCGACGAGGCCGCCCGCTTCACCAGCAAGGCCAAGGCCGAGGACTTCGTCCGCCAGGCGGTGAGCCGGGATCCCGCCCTCCGGGACGCCATCCATGTGGTCCCGGCCACGGAGCTCCAGGTGGTGGCATGACCGACCCGATCGGGACGTACACGTTCCTGCCGTGGCTGCGCCGAGGGATCGCCAACCGGATCGGCGCCGGCGGCTCCATCGGGCCGACGCGGGCCGGGATCGACGTCGAGGTCACCATCGAGGGCGTCGGACGCGACGGCGGGACGCCGACCGAGAGCGCCCAGCAGCACGTCGAGCTGTACGGGCCCGGCGACATCGTCGGTCTCGACGTCACCGCCATCTCCCGGGTGGAGCCGCAGCACTGGACCACGAACTTCGAGCCGAACTACCTCCCGGCGATCGAGTTCTACGACGAGGACCTGCCGTGGCGATACACGCCGGCAGCCCCGGTCGGTCGCCGGCTGTCGCCGTGGTTGGCGCTGATCGCCCTCACCGAAGAGGAGTTCCGGGAAGGCGGCGTGGTGTCGGGCACGACCGCTCGCCCACATCGAGATGCTCGTCGACCTCGCCGACGTCGCCCCACCGCCCTCCGAGCTGTGGGCCTGGGCCCATGTCCACTTCAACGAGGCACTGTCACCGACCGATGTGGTGTCCACCGATACCGCCGCGGTCGTCGCCGCCGCCTCGGCCAGCCTCGCCGCCAACCCCGACCTGGCCTACTCCCGGCTCCTCTGCCCGAGGAAGCTCGCCCCGTCGACGGCCTACCACGCCTTCGTCATCCCGGCTTTCGAGAGCGGACGGCTCGCCGGGCTCGGGCTCGACCCCGGCCCGATCATGGCAGACCCGGCCAACGGCCTCGAGGCGACATCGTCGGCCTGGGGGACCTACGCGGCGAAGCCGTCGCCCACCCACGTGCCGGTGTACCACCGGTGGTACTTCCACACCGGCACCCGGGGCGACTTCGAGGAACTGGTGCGCATCCTCGAGCCGAAGATCGTCGACAGCCGGGTCGGCGCCCGTGACGTCGACGTCGCCGATCCGGCCCCGAACCTCGACGGCATCTCCGGCCCCGACGGCGACGGGGTGTTGCGCTTCGGCGGTGCCCTTCGGGCGCCGTTGGAGACGCTGCCGCCGGCCGAAGAAGACGAGTACCACCGCTTCGACCAGTGGGCCGAGCCCTTTCCCCATGAGTTCCAACAGCAACTCGCCGCCTTCCTGAACCTGCCTGACAGCTACTCCGACGAGGGCGACGTCGGCGAACACCTCGCCCGATCTCAGCGACGAGGTGAACGTCGACCCGGATCCCGTGGTGGTGCCCCCGATCTACGGCCGGTGGCACGCGCTCACCGAGCGGTTGCTCACCGAGCGGGACGGCACCCCGCGCGACGACCGCCTGAACTGGCTCCACGACCTCAACCTCGACCCGAGGTGGCGCACTGCCGCCGGGTTCGGCACCACGGTGATCCAGGACAACCAGGAGGCGTACATGGACGCCGCCTGGGATCAGATCGGCGCCGTGCTCGAGGCGAACCGTCGGATCCGTCAGGCGCAGCTGGCCTCCCGGACATCGCTGAAGTGGCACCGCGAGCTCGCCGGGGCGGCGAGTCCCGCCGACACGCTGACCCTGCACGCCCCGATCCACCGCCGGGTGGTGAGCGACGGCATCACCATCTCGCACCGTGTCGCCACCAGCCCGGTTGGAGCGGCACTGGTCTCCACGACGACTCGGCGGACGCTGCGGCCACGGGGAAGGCTGGCGGCCGGCTTCGCCCTCGGCGGGGTGCGACCCATGGCGGAGATCGTCGAGCGGGTGAACCGGGGCGAGATCGTGACCGCGCCGGAGAAGCCGGTGCCTGAGGTGGCGACACCGGACGACGTCGCCGCCGGCATCGCCCCTGGCGGGTTGCTGGGTGGCCTGGCGCGTCTGCTCCGCCGCCTCGGATGGATCGGCGCATTTGCACTCGTCGTGTTGCTCGCCCTGCTCGTGCTGGTTCTGGTGCTCAGCGACTTCGCCACCGTCGCCGTGGTCGTCGCCGCCGTCGTGATCGTCGGGCTGCTCCTCCTCGTCCTCGCCCTGCGGGGCGCCTTCGCCCGGCTCGACGCCGCCGAGTCCATCGGGGAGGAGGGCCAGACCCCCGAGTCGGTCGATCAGTTACCGGGACACGCCGGGTTCGGCCTGGTGACGCCGATCTCGCTGCTGGGACCTCACCCGGTCGAGCCGGAGGCGCCCACCGGAGCGGACAACCCGGTCTCGATCCGGTTCAAGAAGGCGCTGCGAGACGACTACACCCTCACCGAGGTGAGCGAGGCGGCAGGACAGAGGCCAGTGCTCACGCCACTCGACCTCGACGCCGTCGCCACCGACCTGACAACGAAGACCGACCCACTGAAGACGGTGCCGGCGAGCGTCTTCAACGGGATCACCCTGCCGCCCCGGGTCGTCGAGGCGATCGGCGAGCGGTTCGTCGAGGCGATGGCGTACCCCGAGCTCGACATCCCGATGTACCGGCCGCTCGTCGACATGTCGGTCGACGGGTTCGTCCCCAACCTGCACCTCGTCGAGCCGAACAGCGTGACGCTGCTGGAGACCAACCAGCGGTTCATCGAGTCGTACATGGTCGGGATCAACCACGAGTTCGCCCGCGAGCTCCTGTGGCGCGAGTACCCGACCGACCAGCGGGGCAGCTACTTCCGCCAGTTCTGGGACGTGAGGACCCAGCTGATCGCCGAGCCCGACCCGGAGGCGGCCCGGGAGGCGTTGAAGGACATCCCGCCCATCCATCTCTGGTCGCGGACCTCGGACCTCGGCGACCACGACCACCGCGAGGCGGGACGTGAGAACGAGGAGGAACTGGTCCTCGTGATCCGCGGCGAGCTGCTCAAGAAGTACCCGAACACGGTGGTGTCGGCGCAACGGGCGCGCTGGCAACCGGTGAGCGATACCGATCCGACACCGGACAAGGCGCTGGAGCGCCGGCTCGACGAGGAGTCGGAGATCCTCATGCCGCTCTACGAGGCGCGGGTGCCGCCTGACATCTACTTCTTCGGATTCGACCTCACCGCGGTCGAAGCCCGGGGTGATGACACCGTCGACGACAAGCCGGGCTGGTTCTTCCGCATCGAAGAGGTCCCCGGCGACGCCCGCTTCGGGTTCGACACGGCGCGCGAAGGCGACCTCAACGTCTACAACGACCTGGCCTGGCCGGACGTGGTGCCCGGTGTCGCCGACGGGATGCTGGTGACGGTGGCCGAGATCCCGGACCACACCCTGGTCGAGCCGACGGAGCCCGAGGTCGAGGAGAAGCACGAGCAGTGGGAGAGCGACCGTCAGGTCCCCCTGGACGCGGACGTCAGCGCCGCCGAGCTCGCCTACATCGCGCTGCAGACCCCGGTGCTCATGGCGGTGCACGCCTCCGAGCTGCTCCCGGACCAGCCCGAGCCATGAACGGGTTCGACGACGCCCGGGTCGCGCTCCGTCAAGCACGTGCCGAGCTCTCCGCCGTCCGCCACCGGCTCCGCCTGGCCGTCGAGGCGAGGAAGCGGCTCGAACGCCGGGTGGCGTCGCTGCGACGCGGGGCCAACGAGGCGAGCGGGTCGGACCTCCGGGTCGAGATCGAGGCCCGCACCACGGAGCTGCGCAGGCCTGGCGACGGTCATCGAGACCCTCCGGGCCGGGGTGGAGGCCGCCGCCGACCGCGAGCGTGCCCTCGACGAGCGGTTCGAGCCCTTCACCGACCCAACGGTCGCCATCGAGGGGGCTCCCGACTCCCACCCGTTCCTCCTCTTCCCGTTCCGGATCGAGACCCGCTTCGGCACCGCCGACAACGGCTCCCGCCAGCTCTGGGTGCGCGTCTTCCCGGACGACGTGATCATCGACACCTTCGACCCCGTCGTCGCCGAGGCCGAGCGAACCAACACGACGCTCTACTGGATCAACATCTGGCGGGCAGGCGGAGTCGACGCCGAGCGACGGGCGGCATGGGCGTCGCTGGCCAGGAGCCACGGGACCGGGCGGGCCCGATGGCTGCTCGACCAGTTCGCCCCGCTCAACCCCGCCGAGGAGCCGGTACGGGGCGACGGCGACCACATCCTGGTGATCGCCCCCGACCAGCCGGTTCCCGACGCCGAGAAGCCGGCCATCTCCGGGTACTGGGCGGCCTCGTGGCAGGCAAGCGCCGATGACGCCGCCGTCGCCAGAGCCGACCTGGAGGCCGCGCTCGGTTCGGCGAGAGCCGCCGAGGTGGTGGCCACGCTGACCCCGACGAACTTCCACGACACCGGGGTGAAACGAACCGCCGGCCTGAACGTGCTCGTCGCCTACCTCGATCTCCCCGGCGACGACGCGGTCACGACCAGGCAGCTGACCTGGTCGCAGGCGGCGAGGGCGTGGCTGCTCCCCGAGCGGTTCGTGTTGATGGGGTTCTCCGGCCGAGACCCCAGCCTCGTGGAGGTGGGGAAGCGGATCCCCGCCGAGCTCCAGGTGGGGCCCGACCCCACCCAGGACCCAGCCGACGCCCTCGCCCCGGACGGGCCCGACCTCGCCATACCCGACGCCATGGCCTGGACCGTCGACTTCGACCGGGCGGTGGAAGTCGGCATGGGGTTCCGGGTCGACCTCACGGACGCCCAGGCGTCCAACGGCTTCGATCGGCTGTTCGTCCTCGGGACCCGGCTGACCGCCGACGCCGCCGACGGAGCCGACGAGCTGGAGACCCTGATCACCCACCACCAGGGCAGCCGCAAGGGCTTCAGCCTCCTCCCGCAGGGTCGACCGACGAACAACACCGATCGGGCGACCTCTGGCTACACGTGGTGGGAGGATCCCGACGAGGCGTACGACCACTTCTTCGTTCAGGACCCGACCGACGACCCGGCCGCCTGGCACCTCCGCGGCGACGGCCGGTGGCTGGCCGGCCTCCTCGGCGTCGACCGGGAGATCCTGAAGCGGTCGCCGCACTACTTCGGGAAGGACCTGGCCGAGGCCCGGGCGATGAACATCGCCCTGTGGCCGGCGACGCTCGGTTACTACCTCGAGCACATGCTGGCGCCGCTCGTCGCCGAGGACACCATCGACCGGACCCGGGCATTCTTCAACCGCTTCGTCCTCGGCACCGGCCTCGCCCCGGCGATCCGCATCGGGCGCCAGCCCTACGGGATCCTCCCCACCTCAGCCCTGTCGCGGATGCGGTGGGGGATCCCGAAGGAAGGCGACCGGAACGGGGATGTGCCGTTCCTCGCCGCCCTGCAGGGTCTCGTCGACGCCGCCGCCGAGCTCTGGACCGGCCTGGCCGAACAGGTCGCCCATGTGGGGATGGCCACCGACGACCCCCAGCAGAGCCTGCTCGACGTCGTCGGCCTCCACCCGACGTCGGTCGAGTTCTACCAGCGCTATGCCGAGACCTTCGACGAGCTGTACAACCGGCTCTCCTACTCGCCCTTCTCCTTCCACGTCGACGCCCACGAGGTCGCCCAGGAGTACGTCGAGGGCGGGCTCCAGGTCCTCGCCGACCTGGGGATCGGCGTGCCCGAGCAGGGGCTGTACCCGGCGATCCTGGACAAGTTCTTCCTCGTCGGCGCCAACCTGCTGGGCGGCGACCTGGTGGAGCCGGCGCCGCTGTCGGAGACCGCCCGCCTCGGGGTGCACCGGGCCGATGGCCTCAACTACCTCGAATGGCTCGCCCAGGCGGCTCGGACCTCGCACGACGCGCTCCGGAGGCAGGAAGGGTTCGACGACGGCCGGCCGCCGGCCGAGCTGCTGTACCTCACGATGCGCCATGCGCTCGACCTCGGCTTCGTCGACACCAGCATCGACCTTGTGGCGAGCAGCGACGCCGTCGATCCCGATGAGATCGCCGCCGTCCGCATCGAGCCCCGTTTCATCCACGTCGACGAGCCGGAAGCCGACTCGGGAAGCCGCTGGCAGTTCCTCTACCGGGTCGATGAGGCGATCACCGGCGACCCGGACCTGCTCCTCGGCGAGTACATCCCGGGGGTACTCGAGCCGCTTGATGCCTACCTCGGCCACCAGCTGGCCGCCGTCGACCGGCTTGCCGGCGCTACCGCGGCGGCGCTGGAGCGCGGGTTCGTCGCCCACCTCGACGCCTGTTCGTACCGGCTCGACGCATGGCGTAGCGGACTGCTCGGGGCTCGTTTGGCGGCGATGCGGGGCGACGCCGACGGCGACGTCGATGGCGACGAACCGGACTTCGTCGGGCGGCGGGGGATCCTCCTCGGTGGGTACGGGTGGTTGGAGGACGTGCGACCGAAGCCGGGGACGCGGACCCCGGTGGAGCTCGACGAGGAGCTGGCGGACGATCTTCGGGGTGCCCGGTGACCCTCCGCTGATGGGCGACTCCACAAACATGGGCCACATCCACGCCCCGTCGCTCGACCACGCGGTGACCGCGGCGATCCTGCGCAACGGCTACCTCGCCAACGCCACGCCGGACAACCCGCAGGCGCTGGCGGTCAACCTGTCGTCGGAGCGGGTCAGGACCGCGATGAGGATGGTCGAGGGGATCCGCAACGGCCAGAGCCTGGGAGCCCTCCTCGGCTACCAGCTCGAGCGGAGCCTCCACGACAGCGACGACCTGTTCCTCGACCGCCTCGTCTTCGAGCTGCGCGGCGCCTTCCCGCTTGCCGGCAACCGCATCGCCGGCACCGCCACCGGCGACGGCGACGTTCCCATCAGCGCCATCGAGGCGCGCAACGTCGTCGACGGCCTGGCGCTGGTGGAGCACTTCGACACCGCCGGGGTCAGCACCACCTACCCGTACGACCTCCCCGGGCTGCCTCCGCTCTCCGACCTCGCCGCGGCGACGCCCCTGTCCCCGGCAGAGCTCGGGGCCGTCATCGACGCCAACATCGACGCCATCAGAGGCATGAACGACGCGGTGGCCGACCTGGCGACGGCCGAGGGGGTCTACCAGGTGGTCAAGGGCAACTATGACCGGGCCTCGGGCACCCTGGAGGCCTTCAGCAAGGGCCACTACCCGCCGACGCCCGATGTCGCCGCCACGCCCCGGTCCGGCAGCGCCCTCACTCACCGCATCGCCCTTCACCTCGCCGCCGGGCTCGACCCCACCGACCCGGTGAACACCACGCCGCGATCCCGAGGTGAACCGGCCCTCAACACGTGGCTGGCGGGCCTCCTCCCCCCGATGGACTCGGTGTTCGCCGCGGTCGACCACACCGACCCCGTCACCGGGGCCGAGGGCACCGAGACGCTCTCCATGGCCGACCTCGGCCTGCTCCCCATCGACGCTCTTCAGCCTGCTGGGCGCCGCCACCGAGCGGGAGGCGCCGGGACTGGACGAGCTCCTGATCCACGAGGCGAGGAGAGCGGGGCCGAACCTCCGGGACGACACCGGCTTCCGACCCGGGTACCGGCCGGTCATCGGCAGCGGGTTCACGGTGTTCGAGGTGGCGCCGGTGGTACGCGCCCTCCGTGGGTTGGTTCTCGGCTCCCGGCCGTTGCGGGCCACCGACCTGATGCTCGCCAACGAGGCGAGCGCCGGCGCCGACGCCTCCACCATCGTCCGCGACGACAAGGTGGCTGCCGTGTTGTCGACGCTCTCTGCGGACACCACTCAGCTGCGGGCGCTGGCATCGACGCTCGGAGCCGCGGTCGGCGACGGAGTCGACGAAGCCATCGCCGAGGCGGCCGCGGTCGCCGACCTCGATCAGTGGACCGCCGACTACGGCGAGGCGGTGCACCGGTTGCGGCTGTTCGGGTTCCCTGCGGTGGACCTCACGCTGGCGATCGACCGCGCCCGGCCCCACGTGGCCTCGCTCGCCGCCGCGGTCGACGCACTGGCCGCCCGTTGGGAAGACAAGCTGCAGAGGTTCGACGACATCGTGGCCGACTACGCGGACTTGCCCATGGGGACAGCCGACGACGAGCGGTTCGCCCTGTTCGATCAGGGCGGGCAGGGCGGTCTCGACGTCTGTGGTGGCGCCGCTGCCGGCGACACCGGACGACATGCTCCTCCATGTCCAGACGCTCCGCGGCGACCTAGCGGCAGCGCTCGTCGACCTGGAGACGCTGCTCGACGGCTCGACCCATCTCGGGGCCATGTACTCCGCGGCGCTCTCGTTCGCGCCTCGCGTGGCGTCGTTCGACCAGGACCCGCTCGACCTCGCCGGCTACCCGGCCGCCATGCTGTCCATCGCCAGGGACCTGCTGCGCGCCACCACCAGCGCCGTCGCCGACATCGACAGCCGCGTGGCGGCGGCACAGGCGAGCCTGGACGAGCTGCCGGCAGCCGAGCCGGCCCGCCAACCGGACCTGGTCGTTGCCGCCGCCCGCGCCCTGCTCGGCGACTCGTTCATCGTCCTCCCCGAGTTCTCGCCGGCCGCCCCTCAACTCGCCGAGTGGGAGAACGCATGGGACGACCGCCTGGCGATCCTGGCGCATCTCCAATCGGGACCGGACGGGACGCCGTTCCCGGTCGACGACTGGCTCCACCAACTGGCGCGGGTGCGCGCCAAGGTGGGCCACGCCGAGACCGCCGCGCTCCTCGGCGAGGCACTCGGTGTGACGCAGGAGCTGGACTTCACCGCGCTCCAATTCCCGTACCGGGAGAACGACGTCTGGTTGGGCGGGCCCTTCCCCGAGACGATGCCGTCGACCGGCGAGCCGTTCCGACTCGACGCCGACCACCTGCTGTACACCGCCCACATGGCGCCGGGAGCGGAGATCGATCCTTCGAGCCCTGGCGCGACGTATTGCGGCATCCTGCTCGACGAGTGGGTCGAGGTCATCCCCGGTGCCGAGGAGACCACCGGCCTGGCCTTCCACTTCGACCGGCCGAGCAGCGAGGCGCCCCAGGCGTTGCTCCTCGTCACGCCACCCGACCTCACGGGCTCGTGGCGGTGGGACGACCTGGTCGACACGCTCCACGACACGCTCGATGCGGCACGGCTGCGCGCCGTCGAACCCGGGCAGATCGACGGCTCGACCATGGCGCCCTTCCTGCCCGCCCTGCTGTCGAGCGTGACCGTCTACCCGATCACGTCGGCCCTCAACTACGGGTTCAACAACGACCTGCCCTACCTGCTGATGGAGGCCGACTTTGAATGAGTTCCAGGTCGTCGAGGACATCTCGGCGGTGATGAGCGGTGAGCTCCTCATGCCGACGATCGTCCGCGTGGAACCGCCTCGAGGGGCGCCCGCGGGCGCAGGACTTCTCCAAGGCGCTGCGATCCGAGGTGCGCGACGCCCTGTGGATGCTCGCCCGCCAGTGGCAGACCGGCGAGTTCGAGGCGCGACGACGCCGGGTCGCCGGTCACCGCCAAGCTGAGCTACGTCTCCGACCCGGTCACCCACGTGCGCAGCGGCGGCGGCGCCGTCTCCGACTTCGCGGACTCCCCGCTCGAGGCGATCACCGAGCGCCAGCCGATCCCGCACCGCCCTCGGCACCCGGCCGGTCTCGCTCGATCTCAGGCTGCTGATGGGGCGCCACTGGGCGAAGCGGCTTCGTGCAGCCGGCCTGGTGATCCTCGAGCCGCTCTTCCTCGGCGAGTACCCGATCACCGCTGCCCGACCCGGAAGACGAGGCCGACCACCCGGTGACGGCGCACCCGGCGGTGTGGCAGACCTACGTCGCCGTCGCCGGGAGGGCCATCGACGGCATGGCCTTGTTCCAGCACCTGGTCGCCGATCCCGGGCATCTCGCCTCCGACGACCTGGGGCTCAGCCGGCACCGACAAGGACACGGTGGACACCCTGGGCGGCCAGTTCGTCGACTGGTTCAACCGTCTCCTCGACCGGCCCGACGACCCGGCCGGCGACTCGTGGCTGCCCCATCACCTCGAATACGGCGTCGCCCTCTCGGCGCCGACACCGACCGGGCCGCGCACGCTGATCGCCGACGAATACCACGGTGGGCACCTCGACTGGTACAGCTTCGACGTCGCCGGCGCCACCGACACCGGACCGCCGTTCCCGCCGCCGGGGGCCCCCGACCCGGCGCGGAGGGTGACCCGGAGCTTCTTCCCGACGAACGCCCAGTTCGACGGCATGCCGCACACCAGGTGGTGGACCTTCGAGGAGGCGGCGACCAGCTTCGGCGACATCCAGCCGGACACCACCGACCTCAACAAGCTCCTCCTCATCGAGTTCGGGCTGGTGTACGCCAACGACTGGTTCCTGGCCCCGATCCAGTTGGCGCTGGGCACGGTCACCCAGGTGGACGGCCTGGCGGTGACCAACGTCTTCGGCGAGCGCACCTGGATCGAGCCGTCGTCGACGGCCGTCGGCGAGGCGTGGCGGTCGTGGGCCATGTTCACCATCACCGGACGCGACGGGACGAACGCTCCCGGCCTGCCCATGCTCACCACCACCCCCACCATCCTCCAAGGCGCTCCCGGTGGAGGCTGTCCACCTGGTGCGGGACGAGGTGTCGAACCTGGTATGGGGCATCGAGACGGTCGTCCACCTGCCCGACGGCTCGTCTCGCCGTGGCCGCGAGGTCGCCGTCGAGACGCACCGCCGCCACCAGTCGGTGGCCGACCAAGCCTCGGCGGGTCACCGCCCCCCGGACCGCCGACCAACGAAGCCACGGTGCGCTACCAGCTGACCAATCGGGTCGCCGAGAACTGGATCCCGTTCATCCCGGTGAAGATCACCGGCGACAACCGTGAGATCCAACTCCAGCGGGCGGCCATGCCACGACTCCTCGAGGGGACGACCGGTGTCACGCCCGGCCAAGATCAGGCCACGCACCCAGCTCCTCCGGCCCGGCGCCGACGCCGTGGTGCCTCCGCCGTACCTGGTGTACGAGGAGGAGATCAGCCGGGCCGGCGAGATCGTCACCCGGTCCTGGCAGCGGACGAGGTGGCGCGACGGTCGGGTCTACACCTGGCTGGGGGCACAGAGGCAGACCGGCCACGGCGAAGCCTCCAGCGGCCTCGCCTTCGACCGTCTCATCCCCAAGACGTGAGCTGCCCGATCGCACTGGGACGTCCAACGCGATAGGTCCGATCACTCGTCGCAGACTTCCGCCGCTCAGCACGCCGGTAGCGACAGCAGGTTGTTGTCGCCGGGTCCTGTCCGGGGCGGTGGCGATGTGCGGGCGCATCCCCTTCTTCCTGCCTCACCCCCGGTGGGGATCGACGATCGCCGTGGCGAGGGAGCGGTCGGGGCACGGTTCTGCATCGCCAGGCTCGAGTCCGTATGGTGTATGGGGAGACATGTCGACGGATCAGGCCCCGCGGCCGATCCGAGGGAGGAGGCAGCGATGCCATCCGGGGATCGAGGGAATCGGCGACGTCGCTTCGCAGCAATGGGCGCGGTAGCCGCGCTGTTGATGGTGCTGCTACCGGCCACCGCCGCTTCGGCGGCGCCATCGCAGGCCGCCTGCGATAGTCGGGACAACAACACGTACCAGGAGCTCCTTCAGTGCGTACGACTCGACCAGGTCCGCGCCCATCAGAACGCGTTCCAACGAATCGCCGACGCCAACGGCGGCACTCGTGCCGCCGGGACGCCCGGGTACGACGCCAGCGTCGACTACGTGGTCGACACGCTGGAGGCGGCCGGGTGGAGCGTGGAGCTGCACGAGTTCCCGTACCTGTTCTTCCCGCCGGCGACCTTGCAGCAGTTGACCCCGGTCAACGCGGTCTATGAGACCGGCGCCTTCACCAACAGCGGTTCCGCCACGGTCACGGGGAACGTGATCCCGGTGGACATCAACCTGGTGCCGCCGCGGGCACGACCAGCGGCTGCGAGGACGCTGACTTCGCCGGCCTCGACTTCAGCGGTTCCTCGGACATCGCGTTGATCCAGCGCGGGACCTGCTTCTTCGCGGACAAGGTGATGAACGCCGAGGAGGCAGGGGCCGAGGCGGTGATCATCTTCAACCAGGGCAACGACCCGACCCGTGAAGGGCTGATCGTGGGCACGCTGGATCCGTTCGTGGCGTCCATCCCGGTGGTTGGCGCCTCTTTCGCCGCCGGTGAGGCCCTCGCCCAGCCGGGGTCGACGGCGCTGGTCAACGTGGACCCGCCCGAAGAGCGTCCTCAGGTCAACGTCATCGCCGAGCTGCCCGGCGTCAACGACGACAACGTGGTGATGGCGGGCGCCCACCTGGACTCGGTGCAGGCCGGTCCGGGGATCAACGACAACGGCTCCGGTTCGGCGGGGTTGTTGGAGGTGGCCGAGCAACTGGCCAACCACACACCGCAGAACACGTTGCGGTTCGCCTGGTGGGGCGCCGAGGAGGATGGCCTGCTCGGGTCGGCCGCCTACGTGGAGAGCCTGGACGAGACCGAGTTGGCTCGGATCGCCTTGTACCTGAACTTCGACATGGTCGGGTCGCCCAACTACATCTTCATGGTGTACGACGGCGACGAGTCCGGGTTCGTGGCTCCGGTACCGGTGCCGGACGGGTCGGTCGAGATCGAGGACACCTTCGAGTCGTTCTTCACGCTGAGGAATGAGCCCTACGACGACGCCGAGTTCAGCGGGCGGAGCGACTACGAGGCGTTCATCCTGGCCGACATCCCGGCCGGCGGCCTGTTCACCGGCGCCGAGGTGCCGAAGACCGCAGAGCAGGTGGCGATCTGGGGTGGGGTGGAAGGGGCCCAGTACGACCCCTGCTACCACCTGGCCTGCGACACCAGGGACAACTTCAACGCCCATGCGTTGAGGACCAACGCCAAGGCCGTCGCCTTCGCCGTGTTGACCTACGCCTACTCGACGGAGACGATCAACGGTGTCCCCGGCGTTCCCGTGCCGGGCAACTTCGAGATCCCGCCGCCGGCGGGACCGGAAGGCACCGTCAGCTGAGGCCTACCTCGGCGACGGGAGCGCCAAAGCCCGTCGTCGGATCGGCTGAGTGAAGGGGGCGGCCGCGAGCCGCCCCCTTCACGCGCCGGTGACGGCTGGCTCTCCCGGTCGGTGATATCATCGTGATATCGGTCGCTCGACAATGGAGGCTGTGATGCAGGAGCGTGAGGCCGTCGCCGTCAACGGGTTGCTGATGATCCTGGTGGATCTGGCGTTGCTGGGCGGCGGGATCTGGCTGCTGGTGGCGAATGCCGCCGATCTCCAGGTGTGGCACGTCGTTCTCGGCGTGCTGCTGATCGTCGTCGGCGTCCTGGTAGCGACCGGCTTCCTGGTCAACGACCCCAACATCTCGAAGGTCGTGCTCTTCTTCGGCCGCTACCTGGGCACGATCAGCCGGAACGGGGTGTGGTGGACCTGGCCGTTGACCAATCGCCGCGCCATCAGCGTGAGGGTGCAGAACTTCGACAGCGAGACGCTGAAGGTGAACGACGCCAACGGCAACCCGATCGAGGTCGCCGCGGTGATCGTGTGGCGGGTCGCCGACACGGCACGCGCCGCCTTCTCCGTCGAGGACTACGAGGACTACGTGAGGATCCAGACCGAGACCGCCGTCCGCCACATGGCTTCGCTCTATCCGTACGATGCGTACGAGGAGGGCCAGCACTCGCTGCGGGCCGACGCCGACGAGGTGACGGCCTCGCTGCACACGGAGCTCCAGGAGCAGCTGACCATGGCCGGCCTGGAGGTGATCCGCAGCCAGTTGCGCCGGCTCGCCTATGCCCCGGAGATCGCGGCAGACATGCTGCGTCGCCAGCAGGCGGAGGCGGTGGTGGCGGCGAGGCGACGGATCGTCGAGGGCGCCGTCGGCATGGTCGAGCACGCCCTCGAGATGCTGAGCAGCCAGCAGATCGTCGAGCTCGACGAGGAGCGCAAGGCCGCCATGGTCTCCAACCTGCTGGTCGTCCTCTGCAGCGAGCACGCCGCCCAACCGGTCCTCAACGCCGGCACGCTCTACCAGTAGCCGATGGCCGAGCGGAAGAGCTTCCTGCTCAGGATCGACCCGAAACTCCACGCCGCCCTGGAGAAGTGGGCGGCCGACGACCTCCGCAGCGTCAACGCCCAGATCGAGTTCCTCCTCTCCAGGGCGGTCGGCGACGCCGGTCGCACCCCGCGGTCCAAGGCCCGTCACCCTCGGTAGGAGGCGAGCCGAGCGGCAGAGCACCTTCCCTAGATTGCCCGGCGATGGAGCGAGTCGTCCTGGTCGACGAGGCCGGTCGGGTTCTGGGCAGCGAAGAGAAGCTGGCCGCCCACAGCCACGGTGGCCGGCTGCACCTGGCGTTCTCGGTGTTCGTGGTCGACGGTGAGGGGAACACGCTCCTCCAGCGCCGGTCGTCACGCAAGCACCACTTCGGCGGGCTGTGGTCGAACAGCTGCTGCAGCCACCCGCGTCCGGACGAGGACGTGCTGACCGCCGGCGGTCCGCCGGCTGGTCGAGGAGATGGGGCTGCGGGTGCCCCTCGACGACGTCGGGACCTTCCTGTACCGGGCCGAGGACCCGGTCAGCGGCCTCGTCGAGCACGAGCTGGACCACGTCCTGGTCGGGCGTCACCACGGCGACCCTTCGCCGGATCCGGCCGAGGTGGACGGTTGGCAATGGGTGTCGATCGACGCCCTCGCCGCCGACCTGACCGCCCGCCCCGAGCGCTACACCCCGTGGCTGTCGCCTGCGCTCTCGCTCGTCACCCGGTGACGCCGTGGTTCCTGTCGTCCCGCCAGGCGAGCCAGTCGGTCCCTGCATCCACCTTCCAGTCGGGGCCGTTGAAGCCGAGGGTGAACTGGGTGAAACCCATGGCGACATAGCTGTCGGCATCCGACCCGAGGAAGCGGTCGAGGTCGTCGGGCTCGACGCCGAGGCCCCGTTCGATCGCCGCCGGATCCCGTCCCTCCGCCTGACACCACCGCAGCAGAACATCCACCTTGGGGGCGAGCTCGTCGGGGTGCTCGGGGAACGAGGCGTGCCAGGAGTCGGCGTGGCGTGCAACCAGCCGGAGGGTGATCTGCTCGCCGGTACCGGCGATGAGTATCGGCATCTTCCGCACCGGAGGCGGGTTGAGCACCCCGAGCCGGCGCTCGATCTCGGGCAGGTTGCGCTCCAGGTGGCGCAACCTCGACGCCCGGGTCCCGAACGGGTACCCGTACTCGTCGTAGTCCCGCTTTCGCCCAGCCCGACCCGAGGCCGAGGATGAACCGTCCCGCGGAGACGTGGTCGATGGTGCGGGCCATGTCGGCGACGAGGTGGGGGTTGCGGTAGGAGTTGCAGGCGACCAGGGGGCCGATCTCGATGCGCTCGGTCGCTTCGGCGAGGGCGGCGAGCACGGTCCAGCACTCGAGGTGCGCCCCGTCGGCGTCGCCGTAGAGCGGATAGAAGTGATCCCAGTTGTAGACGATGTCGTAGCCGAGCTGCTCCGCCTCGGCAGCGGCCCTCCTCAGGTCGGGGTAGGCGCCGTGCTGGGGGTGGAGTTGGGCGGCCACCCGGATCAGTCGTGTCGGTGTGGTGGGCATCCCCCCATGTTGCACCGTCGTCACGGCTCTCGTTGACGCCCTGGACGAGGAGGGAGCCGGTCCGGGGACCGGCTCCCTTTCGTACCGAAGGCGGCGACCGTGGTTAGGACACGGTCAGCGGCACCGAGACCGTGGTGACCCCCGGCACCGTGGAGGCGGTCATGTTGGTGGTGACGCTCCCGACGCCGACCTTGCGGCCAATGACGGTGAGCTCGTAGGTGGCGACCCCGCCGGGGGTCGGGTCGGTGCTGGTGACCACCTGGTCCTCGGTGGGCAGGAACGACGACACGTCGCCTTCACCGTCGACGTTCTCCGCTCCGACCAGGAAGTCCTGGCCGGCCGGGTCGCCGGGAAGTGCCGCCGGGTCGTAGGCGAACGAGATGTCCTGTACCCCGTTGATGCCGATCCACACCTGGAAGTGCCGGTTGCTGGTGGTGCCGAACACGTTGACCTGGTGCTCGACCACGATCCAGGCGTCCCCCGTTGCCGTGTCTTCGAGGACGGCGATCAAGATGCCGTCGGCCCCTGTCCCGTCGAGGTCGGTCCAGAACGGCGCCAGCATGTTGTTGGGTGGCGCCGGGTCCGGCCCGGTGGGCAGGTTGCAGCAGTTGTTGTCCTCACTGCTGCCACCACCGGCGATCGAGTAGCCGTTGGAGTCGACGCCGATCACGGTGTAGGTCTCCCCGTTGTACTCGAACGCCGGCACGCCGAAGTTGAGGATGTCCTCGTCGCCGATGGCGATCGGAGGCACTCCGAACAACGAGAGCGGGAGGAAGCCGGCAACCGACGGCCCCGGGTCAACCGATGGGACCCCCGGTGCGGCCCCGCCGAGCACCACATCCGTCAGCTCGACGGTGCGGTTGTTCACCCTGTCGGCGCCGGTCACCCCGGTGATGCCGAGGTTGGTGCTGACCGTGGTGGTCAGGTCGACGGTGGCCTCGACCGCCCCGTTGTTCACCGCGGTCACGTCACACGTCGTCGTCGTGTTGCGCGGGATCGAGGCGGCGTCACAGGTGCTGGTGAGGGACACATCGCCCTGACCGGCGACGAACGCCACCGGGATGTGCATCGGCACCTCGCCTCCCTGCGGAACCAGGTTGATCGCCCCGAAGAACGTACCCGAGGTCTGCGTGGTGGCGATGGTGATGTCGATGGTCTGCGACTGGCCGGCGGACAGGGCGAACCGCGGCGGGCTCACCGTGATGGTGGTCCCGGCCGGCGCCTCGGTGCTGACCACGTAGCGCACCGTCGCGCTCGACGAGTTGAGCAGCGTCCGTGAGGTGCTGATCGACCCGGCCAGGAGCGGGGCGTTGATCGACGGGATGTTGAGGTGAATGGCGGTCAGCGGGTCGGCGGCCATCGCCGCGAAGTTCGCCGCAGTCTCGTCCATGGTGAGTCCGGCGGCGCGGCGGCATCGATGACGATGCGGCCGCTGCCGAAGTCCAAAGGATCTGCCGGGGTGACCAGGTCCTCCTTCACCACGTCCTCGGTCGCCGTGGTCATCAACGCCGACTTGACCTGCCCTGGTGTCCAGTCGGGATGGCTCGCCATCATCAGGATGGCGGCGCCGGCGTTGTGCGGCGACGACATCGAGGTGCCGGCGATGGCCTGGAAGAACTCGCCCGGAGGCCCTTCGAGGACGCTCTCCGGCACCGGCGTGTGGCCGGCCAGGATCTGCACCCCCGGTGCGGTGACGTCGGGCTTGATGAACAGCCCGCCAGGGCCGCGTGACGAGAACGCCGCCATCACGTCGCCCTGGCCGTCGGTGGCCACTCCGCCGGTGAAGCTGGCGGTCGCCCCCGGGTTGGCGTTGAGGAACGCCACCAGGTCGGTGCCGTCGGCGAGATGGACGGTGGGCAGCCAGTGGTTGTCGGTCTCTACGTCGGCCAGTGCCGGGTTGTAGAGCACCATCCCGGCGGCACCGCCCTGGAGGACGTTGAAGCCCTTCTCCACCCGGGCGACCACGCCCCGTTCGCAGGCGACGATCTTTCCGGTGAACGGTCCGGGTGCGGCGGGTGCGTCGCACAGCGCGTTGCTGTACGGCGGCGCCGACGACAGCACGATGGGCAGCGGGCCGGCCCCGGCGGTGATCGACGCCCCGGTGAACTCGGCGGTCGTCGGCGCCGGCGGTCACGGTCAACGTCGACTGGAACTCGCGGGTCTGGGTCGACGCCCCCACCGTGGTGACCCACGGCGACAGGTGGTTGGCCGTCCCCGCTCCGGGACCTTCGTTGCCCGCCGACGCCGAGACGAACACCCCGGCGGCGTATGCGTCGAGGAAGGCGAGCTCGGTCGGGTCGGTGAACGGGTCGGTCCCGCCCGAGATCGAGAAGTTGATCACGTCGACGCCATCGAGGATTGCCTGCTGGACGGCGGCGGCGGTGTCGGAGTCGAAGCACCCCTGGATGCCGCACACCTTGTACTCGATCAGGTGCGCCCCGGGAGCGATGCCGTGGATCGGCCCCCGCTCGACACCGAAGATCATCGCCGAGTCGAGCATGTTGCCGGCGGTGGTGCTCGAGGTGTGGGTGCCGTGCCCGTTCGAGTCACGGGCGGTATGGAACGGCTCCGCCGCCGCCCGTCCCGGGTCGGACAGGTAGGTGGCGAGGAACGGATGGCCGCCGATCAGCTTGTTGTTGCACACGAAGGGGTCGTTGGCCGGGGTGAGCGGGTTGTCGCCGAAGTTGCAGGCACGCGCCGTGCCGCCCGGTGTCGGCGGCGGGGCGCTGAGGTTGCCCAGGTCGGCGAACGACTGGTGCTCGGGCCAGACACCGGTGTCGAGGTTGCCGTAGATGACCCCGGCGCCGGCGGTGTCGGTGCCCCCGAGGGCGTCATACACCGGGCCGGCGGAGAGGAAGTCGGGACTCGAGTCGGTGAGCGGCTGCTCGAGCTCGTCCACCTGGACGGCGACGACGCCGGGGATGGCGAGGACGTCCTCGACGCTGTTGGCCGGGATGACGGCGGCCACGCCGCCGTAGACGACGCGGAGGCTGCGCCCGACATCGGCGGACGGGACGCGCTCGTTGCAGCTCGTCGACCGCCTCGGCCTCCTTGGCGGCGGCGAAGCTGTCGTACTCACGCTCCGCCGTGGACTTCCCGGTGAGGGGACGGCCGGTCACCGACGGGCTGGTGGCGGCGAGCCCCTCGATGTTGCCGGTGTACGAGGCGGAGGCGTCGTAGTCGAGCTTGATCACGACGTTGACCAGGCCGGAGTCGGACCTGGCGAGCAGGGCCGGGTCGGTCTGTGCCAGGGCGCTCGAAGACGCCTTACCTCCCGTGATCCGCTCGGATACCTCGGGTTGGCCGGCCAGTTCGAGGTCCGGTTCCCGGAGGCTCCTGAGCACCCGCCGCGGCGAGCGTCCTGAACACCAGGAGCAGGGTGAGAGTGGCGACGAACAACCGACGGCGTCGTGACGTCCGCATGCTGGATCCCCTTCACTGTGGGCGGCTTACCCCCGCAACCTCTCCACCATACCGAACGGGTCGAGGCGCGTGTCGGGCGGCGTCAGCCCGCGGCCGTCCCGGATTCGGGGTCCGGAGCCGGCACAGGCGTCGTAGGCTCCGGGGCATGCCGGCGACCCACACCGTCGAGAACCAGCCGCCGCCGCTGGTCGACTACAACCTCTACGCCACCGACCCGCTGCTGCCTGCGCTGGTCGAACGAGTTCGCACCCGGGGTCGACCACGCCGGCC
Source organism: uncultured Acidimicrobiia bacterium (assembly GCA_963812375.1). Lineage (GTDB taxonomy): Bacteria > Actinomycetota > Acidimicrobiia > Spongiisociales > UBA5794 > JACDBE01. Next base: position 181,493 of record CAWEUW010000009.1, read on the forward strand.
TGATCGAGCACGGCCGCCTCATGGGCTCCGCCGAGGTGATCGAGCTGGGGTTCCTGGCGAACCGCAACCCGCCGCTGCTCCACACCCACGACCGGTACGGGCACCGGATCGACGAGATCGAGTTCCACCCGGCCTGGCACCGGCTGCTCGACCTCGCCGTTTCCGGAGGTCTCCATTCGATGCCATGGGAAGGCCGGTCGGGATCGGCCGCTCACGGGTTCGTGGAGCGCGGCCGCGTTCACCTATGTCGCCTCGCAGATCGAGGCGGGTCACTGGTGCCCGATCTCGATGACCACGGCGGCGGTCCCGACGCTCCGGCTCCAACCCGACGTCGCCGCCGAATGGGAGCCTCGTCTCCTCTCCCGCACCTACGACCCTGCCTCCCTGCCTGCGGAGAAGAAGGCCGGCGTGCTGGTCGGGATGGGGATGACCGAGAAGCAGGGCGGCTCCGACGTCCGGTCCAACACCACCGCAGCCGTCCCCATCGACGGCGGTGGTCCGGGTGCCGAGTACGTCCTCACCGGGCACAAGTGGTTCACCTCGGCGCCGATGAACGACGCCTTCCTGGTGCTGGCCCGGGCACCGGCGGGGCTGTCGTGCTTCCTGGTCCCCCGGTGGGCGCCCGACGGGCGAGCGCAACCCCCTGCACATCCAGCGATTGAAGGACAAGCTGGGCAACCGGTCGAACGCCTCGGCCGAGATCGAGCTCGACGGGGCATGGGCCCGCATGGTGGGGGAGGAGGGGAGAGGGGTGGCCACCATCCTCGAGATGGTCAACGTCACCCGGCTCGACTGCGTCACCGGCTCGGCGGCGCTGATGCGGCAGGCGGTGGCCCAGGCCGCCCACCACGTGGCCCACCGGCGCGCCTTCGGCTCGGCGCTGATCGACAAGCCGCTGATGGCCAACGTGGTCGCCGACCTCGAGGTGGAGGTGGAGGCCGCCGAGGCGCTGATGGCCCGGACGGCGGCGACCTTCGACCGCGCCGGATGCCGACGACCACGAGGCGGCGCTGCGGCGGATCGTCACCCCGGTGGCCAAGTTCTGGGTGACCAAGCGGTGCACCGAGGTGGTGCACGAGGCGATGGAGTGCCTCGGCGGGAACGGCTATGTCGAGGAGTCGATCTTGCCCCGACTCTTGCCGCGAGTCGCCGCTCAACGCCATCTGGGAGGGCTCGGGGAACGTCATCGCCCTCGACCTGCTGAGGGCCCTGCAGACCCGGCCGGACACCGCAGAGGCGTTCCTCGAAGAGGTCGAGGTCACCAGGGGGGCGGATTCCGCGCTCGATGGCGCCATCGACGACCTCGCCACGGCGATACGGGATGGCGCCGGGGCCGAAGGAGGCGCCCGCCGGCTGGCCGGCTCGATGGCGGCGGTGCTGGCGGCATCGTTGCTGGTCCGCCACGCCGACCCGGTGGTGGCCGAGGCCTTCATAGCCACCCGGGTCGCCGGCGGCGGCGGGCACCTCTACGGGACGCTGCCCGCCGGTGTCGACACCGCCGCCATCTCCGCCAAGGCGGTCCCGGGCTGAGCGGTCACCTGTTCGACGTCGTTCTCCACCGGCCCGAGATCGCCCCCAACACCGGGAACCTCATGAGGCTGTCGGTCAACACCGGTTGCCGGCTCCACCTGGTCCACCCACTCGGGTTCGAGCTCGACGAGCGCCGGGTGCGCCGCGCCGGGCTCGACTACCGGGAGCGGGCCACCGTGACCGAGCACGCCGATTTCGAGGCGATGGTCGAGGCCCTTGCTCCTGCTCGGCTCTACGCCTACACGGCGAAGGGCGAGGTCCGCTACGACGCCGTCGACTACACACTCGGTGACGCCCTGCTCTTCGGCGCCGAGTCCGGCGGCCTCCCCGAAGAGCTACTCGCCCATCCCGCGGTGACGGCGACGGTGCGCATCCCGGTCACGCCTGCCGGCAGGAGCCTCAACCTCGCCAACGCCGTCGCCGTCGTCGTCTACGACGGTTGGCGCAGGCTGGGCTTCCCCGGCGCCGCCAGTGCAACAGTTAGGTTCGCCCCGATGAGCCACCGCACCCGGATCAAGGTCCGCTTCTACGAGCTCGACCCGTACGACCACGTCAACCACGCCGCCTACATCCAGTACTTCGAGGTGGCCCGCATCGAGCTGCTCGACGAGGTCGGCATGGGGATCGGGCCGCTGCTGGAACGTGGCTTCCAGCTGGTGGTCAGCGAATTGCAGGTCCGGTACCTCGCCTCGGCCGGGTCGGGCGACGAGCTCGAGGTCGAGACCGAGGTGGCCGAGATCCGGCGGGCATCGAGCCGGTGGCGGCAGACGATGCGCCGCGCCGGCGAGGTGATCGCCCAACAGGAGATCGTGGTGGTCGCCACCAACCGGGACGGGCGGCCGGTCCGCCTGCCGGAGGGCATGGACGCCGCCCTCGCCCGCTACGTCGCCGGGTAGGACGGTCGGCCGACGGCGGAGACCGGTCCTATCGTTCTGCCGGTGACCCCCCGTGCCAGCACCCCGACCCAGGTCGACGAAGCGGTCGATGTCCTGACGGCGCACAAGCACGAGTGGGCCCGGCTCGCCCACCCCCGCAGGCTCAGCATCCTGAGCGATCTCCGCCGGCGGATCGGGGCGGTGGCCGACGCCTGGGGCGCCGCCGGGGCGGTCGCCAAGGGGATCCCGGTGGACAGCCCGACCGCAGGCGAGGAATGGCTGGGGGGCCCGTACACCACGCTCCTCACCGTCGCCGCCCTGCACCGGTCGATCGCCCGGCTGTGGCGCGGCGAGACGACGTTCGATCCGGACTGGGTGTCGCCCGGGCCCGGCGGGCGCATCCTGGTGAACTCGGTCCCGGTCGGGCTCACCGAGCGGCTGCTCTTCTCGGGGTACACGGGCGAGGTGTGGATCGGCCCCGAGCACCGGGCCACCCCGCTCGGCAGCCAGACCGGCGCCTTCTACCGGGAGCCGGCGCCCGAGGGCAAGGTCTGCGTGGTGCTCGGCGCCGGCAACATCTCTGCCATCCCGGCGCTCGACGCCCTCTACAAGCTGTTCGTCGAAGGCCAGGTGGTGGTGGTCAAGATGAGCCCGGTGCTCGACTACCTGGGCGCCATCTTCGAGAGGATGTTCGAGCCGCTGATCGAGCCCGGCTTCCTGCGCGTCGTGTACGGCGGAGGTGACGTCGGCGCCGGCCTGGTGGCGCACCCCGGGGTGGACACGGTGCACATCACCGGTAGCGAAGAGACGTTCAACACCATCGTGTTCGGCCCGGGCGAGGAGGGCCGCCGCCGGCGCGCCGCCGACCAGCCGCTACTCGCCAAGCCGATCAGCAGCGAGCTGGGCGGGGTGAGCCCGCTCATCGTCGTCCCCGGGCCGTGGAACGAAGCCGACCTCAGGTTCCAGGCCGAGCTGGTCGCCACCGCCAAGCTGCAGAACGCCGGCTTCAACTGCATCGCCGCCCAGGTGATGATCCTCCCCGACGGGTGGGCGCACACCGACGCCTTCGTCGACCGGATCGAGCAGACCATCGCAGCCCTCCCCGCCCGCGCCGCCTACTACCCGGGGGCCGAGGACCGCTGCGACGCCGCCATCGACAGCCACGGCGACGTGGCGCTGCTCGGCGGCGAGCCTCCCCGCGCCCACCTCCGCAGCGTTCCCGCCGGGGACCCGCACCCGGTGTTCACCGAGGAGGTGTTCGCCTCCGTACTCGCCTCCACCCGGCTCCCACACCGCGACCCGGCCGACTTCCTCGCCGCCGCCGTCCACTTCGCCAACCAGCGGCTCCACGGCACGCTGGGGGCGAACCTCCTCATCCATCCGGACACGGCGTCGAAGCTGGGGGAGCGGTTCACCTCGGCGGTGACCGACCTCCGCTACGGGTGCGTCGCCGTCAACACCTGGACCGGGTTCGGGTTCGGCCAGCCGCGGCTCCCGTGGGGCGCCTACCCGGGCAACCGCCGTGACGCCATCGGCAGCGGCGACCGGCGTGGTGCACAACGCCCTGATGTTCGACAACCCGGAGAAGGCAGTCGTCACCGGGCCCTTCTTCCTGGCGCAGCGCTCCTGGAAAGGGGGCGGGTTAAACCTGGCGGTCCGGCCGCCGTGGTTCCCGACCAACCGGAACGGGCTGACCACCGCCCGCCGGCTGGTCCGTCACGCCACGGACGGCTCGCCCCGCCACATCCCCGGGATCCTGTCCTCCGCCCTCGCCGGGTAGCGCGCCCGCCGCTGCCCCTCGGATCCAGCACTCCATCACCGAAGGTCGAGCGGTGATCCAACTTTGAGCGACTGAACGGCTGCCGGCGGGTCAGTCGCTCAAAGTTGCACCTGGGGTCAGGCGGGCGATCGAACTTTGGCTCTCCCCCGGTCGCTTCCCGAGGCAGAAGGGGGCCCCGCCCCGTGACGACGGGAAGAGGGGTGGGGCAAGCTCCGGTCAGGTCGAGATCCGGAGGGATGCCCATGACGAACACCAGCGACATCGAGACGCTCGAGGAAGGCATCGGCGACCGGCGCCTCCGTCGCGCCGGCGGAAGGCCCAGGAAGAGGGCGGCTCTCGGGCTGCGGCGGATCGCCTTCCGCGTGATGGCGGTGCTGACCTCCTTGCTGGTGTTGACATTGGGGATCTTCGCCGTCACGGAAGTGGTGTTCATGTGGCTGCCCTGGGACACGTTGATGTCTGTCATCGACGATCTGCCCGCCGCCGACGAGATCCACCGCGGCCACTTGGAACATCGTCGGCATCGTCGCCTGGGCGCTCGTCTTGGGCGTCGTGGTGCAGCTGCGCAAGCCGGAGCGGCGGGTGGCCCCCATGCTGCAAGCGGTCGGCCTCGTCGTGGCGGGTGCCGTGGTCTACGGATTGAGCGGGACGCTGGGGGAGTGGTTGGCGGAAGAGGTCACGCTGCTGGTGCCCGTGCTGCTCCTGGCGCTACTCCACCCCCGGGCGCGGGACCTCGTCCGGTGCCCCAGGACGGATCGCACGATGGGCGCTCTGGTGGGCGTGGCGGCGGTTCCCTGGCTGGTGTTCGCCGTCGACCATGCGTTGCTGCAATGGCGCAACGTCGCCGGTGACGCCCACGCCGGGTTGGAGCACTGGGCCACGCCGCCCTGCTGGCAGTGGTCGTCCTGTGGTGCGGGCTGCTGGGGTCGAGCGACCATTCCGGGTGGCGTCTGCCCGCTTGGATCGCCGCGCTGGCGTCCATCGAGTACGGATCGCACTCGCTGGTGTACCCCGACGTGGCGTCGGCGGCGTCGACCTTCTGGGCGGTGGCGGCGATCGCTCTGGGGCGCGGCCTTCGCCGTGGCCACCGTCGGTCGGTCCCGGCAGCGACAGCTCCAGCCGGGTCCCCACGCATGCAAGCTGCTCACGTCGATCCGGTGGCATGACCTGTCGCAGCCGCTGTCCGCAGGCGGCACTGCGTAGGGTTGATGGAGCGTCGCAGAGGAGGTGACGGTGATGGCCGCCACGACCCCACGATCGGGGCCATCACCGGTCGTGCGACGTTGGCACTGGCTCGTCGTGGCCGCGGCATCGGCGGTGACGGCGGGGAACGTGATCGCCGCAGGGGTCATGGCGCCGGCGCTACGCGCCGCTGCCGTGCCCGACTTCGATAGCAGCTCCTCGATCGCCGACGACCTCGCTTTTCCTCTCACGGTCCTCTTGCTGACCCTGCTGGGTGGCGTCGTGGTGCTGCGAGGTCGGCCGCAGCGTTACGGGTGGCTGATGCTGGCGGCGGGTGTGCTGATCAGCATCGTCGACCTGGCCTCGGTGTATGGCCTCTATGCCTGGTACGTGGTGCCCGACGCCGGTCTTCCGCTCGATCGTGCGGCCGGCTGGGTGCAGGACCTCTGGATGATCCTCTTCGTATTCAGCCTGTTGTTGCTCCCGGCGTTGTTCCCCGATGGGCATCCCGTGGGCCGGTGGCGCCGGGCGGTTCCGGTGGTGGCTTGGGCGTGGGGGGTCCTCATTACAGTCTTCATGCTGAGCGAGCGGCCCTTGACCAACCGGTTCCTGGAGGTGCCCTCGCCACCGTCGAACCCCATTGGGATCCTGCCGGTGCCTGAGGAGGTCGTCAACACCGTCTGGGTGCTGGTCATGATGGCGTCGGTGGTGGTCGGGGTCGGTAGCCTGATCACGCGGTGGCGCACGTCCGACACCGAGCTTCGTCAGCGTCTCAAGTGGGTGCTCTACGCCTTCGGGCTGTTGGGCTTTCTCGAGGCTCTGGTAATGGTCGACACCGTCCTGGTGGAGGGGGAGGGGATCGACCTTGGGTTGACCGCACCCCTCGATGCCCTGACGTCTGCCTCCGGTCTCCTCCTGGTGATCGCTCTGGGCTTCGGCGTGCTGCGCTACCGGCTCTACGACGTCGACCTGGTGATCAACCGTACCGTCGTCTACGGGATCATGACCGCCCTGGTGGCGGCGGCCTACGTCGCGGTGGTGGTGGGCGTCGGCGCCCTGGTGCCCACCGGCGGGAATCTGGGCTTGTCGCTGCTGGCCGCCGCCATCGTGGCGGTGGCGTTCAACCCCGTGCGCAACCGGGTGCAGCAGGTGGTGAACCGGGTGATGTTCGGTCGGCGCGACGACCCCTACGCGGTGCTGTCGGAGCTGGGTCGGCTGCTGGCGCAATCAGGCGAGCCGGACGCCACGCTCCACAGCCTGGTCCAGACCGTCGCCGAGGCGCTCAAGCTACCCGGGGTGGCGTTCGAGCTGGAGCAAGACGGGACCTGGGAGACCCGGGCTTCCGTAGGTCATCTCGGCGACGACGTGGAGACGATCGAGCTGCGCCACCAGGGGGAACTCGTCGGCCGCATGGTGGTGGCCCGGAGATCCGTCCACGAGGGCCTCCACGCCGACGATCGCCGCCTCCTCGAGGACGTTGCCCACCAGGCGGCGGGCCTGGCCGATACGATGCGGCTCACCCAGGCGCTGCAGCGTTCCCGCGAACAGCTCGTGCTGGCCCACGAGGAGGAACGGCGGCGACTCGCGCCGCGACCTGCACGATGGCCTGGGGCCGTCACTGGCCAGCCAGACGTTCCGGCTCGACGCCGTGCTCGCCCTGCTCGCCGACGATCGACCTGACGTCGCTCAGCTGGTGACGTCGCTCAAGCGGCAGAACCAGGAGCTGGTGGCAGATATCCGCCGGTTGGTGTACGAGCTGCGACCACCCGCCCTGGACGAGCTGGGCCTGGTGGGAGCCCTGGCGGCGCACGGCGGGCGGCTCGACCGGGCGAACGACCTCCAAGTGGAGGTGACCACCGGTCCGGACCCGCTGGGCGATCTCCCCGCCGCCGTCGAGGTAGCTGCCTACCGCATCGCCCGGGAGGCCGTCACCAACGTGGCACGTCACGCCGCTGCCACCATCTGCAGGATCTCGCTGGAGTTGGCCGAGGGCGCACTGCTCATTCGGGTCGTCGACGACGGTGTCGGTGTCCGCGCCGTCACCCAGCCCGGTGTCGGCATGACATCGATGCGGGAACGAGCCGAGGAGCTCGGTGGAACCCTCCGGGTGTCCCGCCTGGACGGCGCCGGCACCGAAGTCTTCGCCACTCTGCCGATGGCGACCCTTCCCGGTCGGGCTGCGGTCGAGAGGGCCACGGGCTCGGACGCCAACGCCACCTGACCGCCCGGTCCCGAGTGCGGTCGAGGTGCCGCATGGCTGGCGGTCCCGTCCGCTGCGGGTGCTGGTGGTCGACGACCACACGCTGTTTCGCGAAGGGTCTGACCGCGTTGCTGACCGCCGCCGAAGACACCGAGGTGGTTGGCGAGGCCGGGACCGGGGCCGAGGCGCTGGTACGGATCGCGGAGACGGAGCCGGACGTGGTCCTGATGGACATCCAGATGGCGGACATGAACGGCATCGAGGCCACCCGCCGGGTCCGCGCCGACCACCCGGACATCGAGGTGGTGATGCTCACCATGCTCGAGGACGACGACTCCCTGTTCGCCGCCATGTGCGCCGGCGCCCACGGCTACATCCTGAAGGGCGCCGACACCGCCGAGGTGTTGCGCACGATCCGGGCGGTGGCCGCCGGAGAGGCGCTGTTCGGGCCGGCCATCGCCCGCCGGCTCACCGTCTTCTTCCAGCACGCCGAAGGCAAGGGGATGTCGGTGAGCCCGTTCCCCGAGCTCACCGACCGCGAACGCGAGGTTCTCGACCTCATCGCCACCGGGCACGACAACGCCGCTATCGCCTCCCGTCTCTACATCTCGGGCAAGACGGTGAGCAACCACATCTCCAACATCTTCGCCAAGCTGCATCTGTCCGACCGCGCCCACGCCATCGTCGCCGCCCGCCAGGCCGGATTGGGTCGTCGCCCCGGCCAACAGTGACTCCGGGCTGAATCCCGCGTCGCTTCCCGACACAGACGGGAGCCCTACCCCGTGACAGCGGGAAGAGGTGTGGGGCAAGCTCCGGACAGGTCGAGTTACCCGCGTTCGCACGGTCGAAAGGACACGGAGATGCACAGGAGAATGTCGATTGCGGTCCGGGCGGCGCTCGTGGTGGCGCTCGCCGGCTGCGGGGGCAACGACACCGAGGCGGCGGCCGCGGGGGCAGCGGTGACCACGGCCTCCGAGGGCGCGACAGCCGAGACTGCCGCCGGGACAACGGTCGCCACGCCCGCATCGACGACGGGTGGTTCAGCGGAAGCGAGCGGCGAGCTGTGTGCGCTGGTGACCGAGCTCTTCGAGCTGGAGGGGTTCCCGAGCGCCGAGCAACTGCAGCGCTACCAACAGCTCGCCCCCGAGCCGATCGCCGACGCGGTGAACGAGGTCACCGAACCGCTGATCAACAGCGGAGGCGATCTCGTCGAGTCCTTCAAGATCCTCGCCGACGACGACATCGAAGCCGCCATCGCCGAAATCGACGCCTTCGAAGAGGAGACCTGCGGGATCCCCCACTCCGAGGAGGCCGCGCTGCCCGAGGGCTCGACCCGCGAGATCGAGCAGGACGCCGTCCGCGTCGACGTGAGCGCCACCGACTACGCCTTCCACATCGGTGACGTCGCCGCCGGCCGCACCTCGTTCGTGCTCACCAACGACGGCGAGGAGACCCACGAGATGGTCGTCGTCAAGCTCGCCGCGGGCGTGACGCTCGACGAGGCGATACAGGCCGACGGCGAAGAGGGCACCGTCGACAGGGAGTGGGCGACCAACTTCGCCGCCCCCGGGGGTGACGAGGAAGCGGTCACCTTCGACGTCGAACCCGGCAACTACGCATTGGTCTGCTTCATGCCCGACGCCGACGGCACCCCACACATGGTGCTCGGCATGCGCCACGAGTTCACCGTCTCCTGATCGAGGAGGAACCCGATGAACCTGCCACAGCGAGCGGCGACTGGTCATCGTCGTGACCTGAGTGGACGGCAAGGGACACGCTCGTGACAGCGAATGCGTCAGCTCCGTGCTCTCGATCCTCGCCTCCTGTCGGATGGTGCTGCTTCCCCGGGCAGCCGGCGCCGGCGCCGCCCAGGAAGGGGACGCTGGGCCTCGACGGTGCGAACCAGAAAGCGGTCGAGGAGAGCGCCACCGGGAGCTATGTGGTCATCATGGCGACCGACCCCTTGGTGGCGGACTACGACCGGCACGATTTGAACACCGTGCGGGCGCGTGCCGACCGGGAACGGATCCGGGCCAGCCATCGCCAGGTGATGAGAGACGCGGGTGTGGCGGAAGGCGCCAGGGTCTCGGATCTGACCAATGTGGTCAACGGGTTCACGGTCGTGGCGTCGCACGACGAGGCTGTGGCCCTGGCCGCCCAGCCCGGAGTGGCGCGGGTGGTGCCTGATGTCGAGCGCTACCTGACGACCGACTCCAGCCCTGACTTTCTCGGCCTCGACGGTCGAGGCGAGGCGTGGGGTCGGGGTATCGACGGTCGTGGTGTTGTAGTGGGCGTCATCGACTCGGGGATCTGGCCCGAGCATCCGAGCTTCGCCGACGACGGCTCCTATACCTACCCCGCCGGGGTCAACCCGGACATCCCGTGCGAGTTCGGCAACACGGATCACAACGCGGCCGACGTCGCGTTCGAGTGCAACGACAAGCTGCTCGGCGCCCGTCAGGTAATGGCGACCTATGAGGCAGTCATCGGGATGGAGGACTGTCGAGTTCGATTCGGCTCGTGATCACGACGGCCATGGCTCGCACACGGCGAGCACGGCGGCCGGCAACCGAGGCGTCCCCGCGGAGGTCTTGGGGCGTGACCTGGGCACGGTCAGCGGCATCGCCCCCCGGGCGCACATCATCGCCTACAAGACGGCCGGCGGGGACTTCGGTATGTCGTTCAGCTCCGACCTGGCGATGGCCATCGACTCCGCAGTTGGCGACGGTGTCGACGTCATCAACTATTCGATCGGTTCCGGCAACCTGACCGGCGTCGAGAGCATCGCCTTCCTGTTCGCCGCCGACGCCGGCGTTTTCATTGCCGCTTCGGCAGGCAACGAAGGCAACGGGCCCGGCGCCGTCGGCGGAACGATGCCGTGGCTCACCACGGTGGCGGCGAGCACCCAGCGCCGGTTCTTCCCCGGTCGGATCGTCCTCGGCAGCGGGGAGACGTACCTGGGCGCTTCGCTTACCCACGGGGTCGGCAACTCCCCGCTGGTCGACTTGGCTGACGCCGGCAGTGATGACTGCACAGCGGGTCCGCTCGATCCGGACGTGGTCGGGGGGGCGATCGTGCTGTGCCGCCGTGGGATCGGCTGTCGATGCGAGTGGAGCCAGGCGGTGCTCGAGGCCGGGGGGTCGGGATCATCATCTATGACACGACCGACGAAGGCAACCTGTTCACCGACAGCCACTCGGTGCCAGGCGGTACACGTCGACCACACGCCGGGACTCGCTATCAAGGAGTACATCGCAACTGCCGCGGACCCGACGGCGCGACTGGTGGTGCAGAACACCACCACGTCGTGGCCTGCGGCACCGTCGATCACCAGGTTCTCGTCTCGCGGCCCCAATCTCGAAGCACCCGACATCATCAAGCCGGACATCACGGCACCGGGCATCCAGATCCTGGCGGCTCACTCTCCCTATGCCGGGGCCGGCGAGATGTTCCAGGCGATCGCCGGCACGTCGATGTCGAGCCCGCACATCGCCGGGGTGTACGCCCTGCTCAAGCAACGCACCCCGACTGGAGTCCGGCGGCGGCCCGTTCGGCACTGATGACCACGGCACGCCACGACGTGGTGGACAACGACCGGGTCACCCCGGCGGGGCCGTTCGCCACCGGCTCCGGGCACGTCGACCCGGGCATCCCATCGCTCCCTGGGTCGATGTTCCAGCCCGGCCTGGTGTACGACGCCGGATTCAACGACTACCTCGGGTTCCTGTGCACCGAGGGCCCCGAAGTGTTCGCCGACCCGGCGACGACCTGCGCCGAGCTCGAAACGCTGGGTTATCCCACCGATCCGAGCAACCTCAACTATCCGTCGATCGGCATCGCCGAACTCGTCGACACCGAGACCGTGGCGCGTACCGTGACCAACCTCGGGCGGCGGGCCACCTACCGGGTCTCGATCGACGCCCCGGCCGGATTCGACGTCGAGGTGGCACCGAGTTCGTTCACAGTCGACCCGGGTGACTCGGTCACCTACGAGGTGACCGTCACCAACGACGGGACCGGCAACCCCGGCGAGTGGAGCACCGGGTCGTTGACCTGGACCGCCGGCCGCTACGAGGTGTACAGCCCGATCGCAATCAACACCCTCCTCTTCGACGCTCCCACTGAGGTGGCCGGCTCGGGCACCGACGGCAGCGCATCCTTCGAGGTGCGTTTCGGGTACACCGGGGAATACACCGCCACCGCGTACGGCTTGGGCACGGCAACGGTCATCTCCGACACCGTGGTGCAGGACCCTGACCAGGGTTTCGACCCTGACGACGGGTACAGCACCATCCACGAGTTCGACCTGGCCGGGACGGCGGTGTTCCACCTCGCCATCCCACCCGAGGCCGCCGATCCCGGGACCGACCTCGACGTGTACGTCGTCGACCCCGACGGGTTCTTCCGTGGCGCCAGCTTCAACGCCGGCACCGACGAGGAAGTGACGATCTTCGATCCGATGCCAGGAGTGTGGACCGTGTACGTCCACGGTTGGGACACGGTTGACGGCGAGGCCGCCTACGACCTGTCCACCTGGATCGTCCCGGCGACGTCGGGAGGCAGCCTGACCATCGACAGCGCACCCGACTCGGCGCAGACCGGAGAGACCGGCACCGTCGAGCTGAGCTGGGCCGGGGCGGAGCAGGGGTTGAACGTCGGCGTCGTCAGGCACGCCGACGCCGACGGCCCATTGGGTTACACCCTGGTGGAGGTCGACAACCCGTGACCTGCGAGGCGAGGTCCCGGACGCGGGGAGGGCGCCGATCGCCTGGGCGGGGTCGAATCGGCGCCCTCGAGAAACCGACCGGATAGCGGGCCGCAACCCGCTACCCGGTCTGATCTGCCGCCGGACCGTCAGGTCTCGGTGGGGCTGGATCGATCGCCATCGGTCACCGCGTAGCGCTTGTGGGTGCGGGCCGGGCGCAGGGCGTGGCGCAACCCGGTGTGGGAGCGACCCAGCTCGTGCAGCTCGGCGGCGTGCGCGTCGGCAGCCATCACCATCGATGTGTAGGCGTGCATTGTTTGCATCAGCCTGTCCTTTCCTTGGTGCCTCCGGAGGAGGCTGTGGTTGATCTGTGTCGGTTGGTCGTGTTCATCGGCGTGATCTCAGAGGCCATTGGCGCCGCCCTCGGTGCCGGTCACGTAGTTCTCCAGAGCGGTGCCGAGCTCGGCGACGGCGTTGCCCCGCACCTCGTGGAGCATCTCGTCGCCGTCGACCACCACCCTCACCAGCCCGGCGGTGCGCAGGGTCCGGAGGTGGTGGTGGGTCGTCGACTTGGCCAGCGCCAGCTTGTCGGCGAGCTCCTTCAGCGTCAGCGGGCCTTCGTTGAGCAGGTAGAGGATCCGCAGCCGGCGCTCGTCGCCGATGGCCTTGGCCATGTCCAGCAGCCGGTGCGAGGGTGCCGCCGGGTCGGCGTTGAGGTGCTCCTCGGCCACCGGGTAGGCGAAGAAGCGCAGCCCGTCGTGCTCGGAGATCATGACCCATGGCCGGACCACCAGCGAGGGGATCAACACCACCCCGGTGATGCCCGGCTGCATGGCGAAGGTCACCCCGCCGGTCACCGTCTCCACCGCCTCGCTGGCCGCCATACCCTCGATCAGCCGGCGGTTGGCGGCGGCGTCGCGTCGGAGGGCGGGCATCACCGCCTCCTCGTCGAACGGCACCTCGTCGTAGATGCGCCGCATCAGCGAGACCAGGTCGTCCCTGGTTTCCGCCGGCCCGAGCTTGATGATCCTGGTGAGCGGCGTTGCCTTGCCCACCATGACCCGCTCGATGGCGTCGGGATCGCCGGCGGCGGCGGCGTCGACCAGCTCCGGGTCGTAACCGTGCCAGGCGTTGATGCCTGCGTTGGAGAGCACCCGCTTGCGCAGCTCGACCGGGTCGAAGGCGGCGACATGGTCGAGGAAGCCGTCGATGGTGGCCGGCGGTGGGGCGGCGTGGGCCACCCCGAGGAGGGCCAGCCACACCTCGCCGCAGTCGGTGATCCGGGCCAGGATCTCACGGACTTCGTCGGAGGCGTGGGCGTCGAAGTGTTCGAAGAACTTCGCATCGATGTCGTCGGCGATCGCCTCCTTGCTCGATCGGGACTGGTAGAGGAACAGCCCGAGGAGGAACTCGAAGACCGGCGAGGCGACCACCGTTACCGGTAGACGCCTGCCGTGGTCGGTGAAGTCACGCACCCTGGGGTCGGTGGTCATCGGCTGCTCCGGTCGGTCGTTCGATACAGATCGAATGTACCACATGTACCGGATGTGTCAAGTCCTGCGATGCCGGTTCGATGAAAGCAGGACGGACCGGCCGGACGGTTACGCTGCCCGCCGATGAGAGCCGTGGTGTGCGACCGCGTCGGTGACCCGCACTTCGGTGCGGGTGGGCGAGCTGCCCGAGCCGGCAGCGGAACCCGGTCAGGTGAAGATCGTCGTCGCCGCCTCCGGCGCCAACTTCCCGGACGTGCTCATGGTCCGCGGCCAGTACCAGTTCCGCCCCGAGCCCCCGTTCGCTCCCGGTCTCGAGGTGGCGGGGACCGTCGCCTCGGGCGACGGGTTCCCGGCGGGCGAGCGGGTGATGGCTTTCGTCCCGCACGGCGGGTGGGCGGAACGGGTGGTGGCGGATGCCGCCAACGTGTTCCCGATGCCACCCGGGATGCCGTTCGAGGTCGGGGCGGTGCTCCCTGTCGTCTACGGCACCGCCATCCACGCCCTGGTCGACCGGGGCGGCTTGACCCCAGGCGAGACCCTGGTGGTGCTGGGCGGCGCCGGCGGCGTCGGGCTGGCGGCGGTGCAGGTGGGCAGGGCCTTGGGGGCGCGCGTGGTCGCCGTCGTTGGCTCCGACGACAAGGAGCGGGCGGCCGCCGCTGCCGGGGCGGACGCCGTGGTGCGCCATGACCGCGACGACCTGCGCGACGCGCTCCGGGCCGCCGCTCCGGACGGGGTCGATGTGGTGTTCGATCCGGTGGGTGGCGATGCCACCGAGATCGCCTTCCGCAGCCTGTCCTGGGGCGGGAGGCTGCTGGTGGTCGGCTTCGCCGCCGGGGCCATCCCCGCCATCCCGGCGAACCTGCCGCTGTTGAAGGGCGCGTCTCTCGTCGGGGTGTTCTGGGGCCGCTTCGCCGCACTGGCGCCGGATGCCAATCGGGCGCACTTCGCCACGCTCACCGAGTGGTGGGAGCAGGGGAGGGTCGCCCCGACGATCACCGGTCGGTTCGGGCTCGACGACGGAGCCGAGGTGCTCGCCCGGCTTGCCGGCCGCCGTGTCGTCGGCAAGCTGGTGGTAACGCCCTGACAGGGTGGGCGCCGTCCCCTTCCCAAAGGGTCGATCGACCTATCCAGCGCATCCGGTCGCTCCGGTACGATCGCCAGGTAGCCAAGGGGAATAGAGCCAGGTCAACAGTCGGGGGAGGCTGCGATGCACACCGTCTACGTCGATTCCGGGATGGCCGACGCCGCCCGGCGGCACCGCATCTACGACGGGCAGATCTTCGTGTTCACGCCCCGCCGGAGCACCCGGGCGCTCATCGCCCACGCCCGGCACATGATCGAGGCGGCGTTCCCGGGGAAGGATCCCCGATATGCCCAGTTCGACATGACAGTGGAGGAGTATGTCGACGTCGTCGCCCCGCTGAAGCCGGCGTTCATCCACAACGCCAAGACCAAGCGGCTCATCCGGGCCGTGCTCACCGAGCTCGGCTGCGACCTCGACCGCACCTACCAGGACGTGCCCAGGCTGCGCATGGTCACCAGCGACTCCTACCTGACCGCAGGGGTGGGCTACGCCCACCCGCTGCACCGAGACGTGTGGTGGTCGGCGCCCCACGCCCAGCTCAACTGGTGGCTGCCCGTCTACGAGTTCGAGACCGAGTGCTCGATGGCCTTCCATCCTCGCGGGTGGGACCAGCCGGTGATGAACGGCTCAGCCGACTTCAACTACTACAAGTGGAACGCCGTCGGCCGCGCCCAGGCTGCATCGCAGATCGCAACCGACACCCGCGAGCAGCCCATCCCACGTGAGGACTTCGACCCCAACCCGCAGGTGCGGTTCGTGGTCCCGCCCGGCGGCATCGTGCTGTTCTCCGGCGCCCAACTCCACTCCACCGTGCCCAACACCTCTGGATACACCCGGTACAGCATCGACTTCCGCACCGTGAACCTCGACGACGTGATCGACGGATTCGGGGCGCACAACATCGACAACGCCTCGACGGGCACCTCGCTGCGTGACTTCAAGAGGGCCTCCGACTTCGCCGACATCTCCGAAGCGGTTGTCGAGCGGTATGACATCGGTCCCAAGCCCTCCGATGGGGTGCTCGTCTACGCCCCGGCCTCCTAGGCAGGTCGCCGCGGCGACGGTGACTCCGCTCGAAAGACCGGGAGTGGCGAGGGCCGCTCGGTAGCATCGCCCGGCCCGCCGTCGTCAGCCGGAACCGGAGCGGAACGTTGCCAGCACCTCGCGAATATCCGTTCACCCATGACGGGCTGACCCGCGATGTTCTGCTGATCGACGGCCCCGGGCCCCGCGTCGTCCTGCTCCACGAGGTAGGGTGGCGTCAGTCGGGCCTGCCTCGACTTCGCCGACGCCCTCGCCGGCGACTTCCAGGTCCACATCCCGGTCCTCCACGGGTATCCCGGGCAGGTCCTCGACGGCACGGCCACCGGGACGAAGGACCCGCTGCGCAAGGCCCGCATTCATCTGTATACGCCGAGAGTTCGCCATGCTCAGCGCCGGCCGGTCGAGCCCGATCAGCGGTTGGCTGCGGGCCCTGTGCCGCCACGTCGCCGAGGGGACGCCGGGCACCGTCGGCGTCATCGGGATGTGCCTCACCGGCGGCTTGGTCTTCTCCTTGGTGCTCGACCCGAGCGTCGGCGCCGCCGTTGCCAGCCAGCCCAGCGTCCCGCTGCGCCCCAGGGCAAAGCAGGTTGAGCGCCACCGAGCTGGGCGACCGCCAGAGCCGGGTGGAGCAGGCGGTGGCCACCGGCACCCCGGTGCTCGGGCTCCGGTTCTCCGACGACAGCCATGTGCCCGGGCGCCCGCCTCGACCGGATCGAAGACGTGTACGTCGCCGGCGGTGGCCGCTTCACCCGGTATTCGCCCCAGCCCCCGGCGAAGGACATCCCCGGCCCTCCCGACTCGCACGCCGTGTTGACCGATCACGCCGACCGGGCCCCGGGGGCCCGCGAGGTGGTGCGGGCGTTCCTGCTCGAGCACCTGGGGACCAGCTAGTGGCCCGGCCCGAAGTCGTCGAGCTCCGCATCCACGGGGTCGGCGGGGGCGGCGCCCGAGACCAGCTCGGTGAGGACGTGGTGGCGATCGGCGATGCCGCAGACGACATCGCCGGGTTCTGGGAGGACCCCGAGCCTGTGGGCGACCCGCCGCGCTCCCGGCAGGTCTACTCCTGGGGAGGGTTCTCGGCGCGCAACGCCACCCGGGCACTCTGGGTGTTCCTTCTCCCGTTCACCGTGGTCAACGTGGCCGGCTGGATGGTCGATCCCGCCGCCGGCCCTCGGGCGACGGCGGCGCAGCGAGGCCTGGTCCGCGTCGTCGCCTACCTCCAGACCGTGCTGCTCATGGTCTGGATCGCCTCGCTGGCCTTCGCGTCGCTCGCCGGCGAGCCGCTGGGTCGACGGCTGGCAATCGCCGCAGCCGTCGCCACACTGGCTCTGGCCATCGTCGCCGTCGCCACCATCCGCAGCCGCCGGTACGAGGAGTTCGGTGCCCCCGACGGTGTCGATGAGGTCGATGCCGTCGCCGACGACGACCTGGGGCTCGCCGATCCCGAGTTCTGGCAGACCGCCCCTGTGCTCAAGGCGCTGCGCCGCGGTGAGCTCGGCCTCGCCGCCGCCGCCGTCGCCTTCCTGCCGGCGTACTCGGTGTGGCGGGCCACCGACGAGGCTCTGCCTCTCGGGGTGGCGGTCGCCGCCGGTCTGGTGGGCTGACGGCGATGGTGGTCGGCTTGGCCCGCCGATGGGGGCGTGTCGCCACCTCGCTGGCAGTGGCCGGTGCGCTCGTCGTCGCCGCTTCGATCGCCGTCGCCTGGTCGGCGGACCTGCCGCAGCCGACGACCTCGTTCGACGACCTGTGGGGCACGGCACCGCTCTGGGTCCTGCTGGTGTCGGGGATTCGTGGTGGCGACCCTGGCGGTGGTCGAGTGCCTCGCCTGGCGCCGGCGGGGCGGGGGAGTCGTGGTGTGGTCCAACGGACTGACTGCCGGTCGGCTTCCGTCTCCTCGCCGTCCTCGGCGGGCTGGTCGCCGTGGTGCTCGTCGTGTGGCTGGCGGATGGCACCCTCACCCCGACCGGGGCCTGGGCCTACGTCGTCGGGGTGCTCGTCGTCCTCCTGCCTGCCGGGGTGGTCGTGCTGGCCAGCCGACGCACCGCCGCCGGGGTTCTCTGCGCGCTCGCCGCGGCAGCCACCGGGCTGCTCGCCGCCGCCGCCAACGACGTCTGGTGGCTCGGGGTGGCGGCGGCCACGGCCGCCTTCCTGGTCACCGCCATCGCCGAGACCGGCCGGCGAGACCGGTACCGCTGGTTACCGGTGACCACGGTCAGTGCCCTGTCGCTGCTGTTGCTGGCGGTGACCGGTAGCGGGCTGAGCTGGGTCGTCGACCGGTGGCGGGGCGAGGGCATGCTGCCGACC
Organism: uncultured Acidimicrobiia bacterium; assembly: GCA_963812375.1. GTDB lineage: Bacteria > Actinomycetota > Acidimicrobiia > Spongiisociales > UBA5794 > JACDBE01. The sequence continues at coordinate 199,690 of CAWEUW010000009.1, forward strand.
GGGTATGCCTGGGTGACCGCGGTGTTCACCGGCGCCGTCATCGCCGCCGCGCTGGGGGCGGTGGTCTACCTCCTGTTCCGGCGGTGGGAGGCATGGCCGGTGGCCCGGGTCACCAAGGAGTACTGGGGTCAGGCGGAGCCGTGCCGCACCGTGATGGCGACCAAGGCGGGAAGGCGGCGGGCGGTGTCCGACCTGGCCGGGAGCGTCGACGTTCTCATCACCGTGGTCGTCTGGGTGGCCGCATCGGCCCTCCTCGTCGGGGTGGTCCGCGCCGGACGACCGGCAATGGACTCTGTGGTCGCTCGACCGTCTGCACTTCGCCCTCGCCGAGAACCCGTGGCCCCGGTCGTGGAGCTGGCTGGCGACCGCCGGTGCGGTCCTGGGGGTGGTGCTCCCCGTCGCCGCCTTCGCCATCCTGGTGGCGGCGTTCCGCTTCCCCGCCATCCGGCGCATCGTCGCGGTGGTGTGGGACGTCGGCACGTTCTGGCCACGCCGCTTCCACCCCCTGGCGCCACCGGCCTACGCCGAGCGTGCCATCCCGGAGCTGGTCGGTCACATCACCACCCTGGTGGAATCGCAAGGGAAAGGGAGTGGTGATCGTCGGCCACAGCCAGGGGGCGGTGCTGTCGCTGGCGTGCGCCCTCCAGCTGAACGGCGTCGACCCGCACCGGCTGGCGGCGCTCACCCACGGGTCTCCGGTCGGCCGGTACTACCGCCGCTTCTGGCCCGGGGTGTTCGGCGGCGGGCTCGCCGCCGGGGTGGCGTCGTCCTGGGATGACGGCGGGGGTGGGGAACGCTGGTGGAACGCGTTCCGGCTGACGGACCCGATCGGCGGGCCCCTGTTCACCGGGCCGGACGAGCGGATCGGCCTCCCTCCCACCGACGTCTGCCTCCCCGATCCCCGGCCGGCCCGTACCGGCTGCCCCGAGCCCAAGGGGCACATGGGCCATCTGTCCGATCCCGACGTGAGGGCCAAGCTCGACGAGCTGGGTGTCGCGGTGAGGCCGTGAACGACTCCGGCGACGACCTCCCGGATGCCGACCAGAGGTTCTACTGGTGCGTCGAGCACGACCGGGTCGAGTCCGGTGACGAGCGATGCCCGCTGCGGAACCTGCTCGGGCCCTACCCGGACCTGGCGGCGGCGGAGCGCGCCCTCGACACCGTCCGCCGTCGCAACGAGCAGGCCGACGCCGAGGAGCGCCGCTGGGAATGAATTCCCCTCCCCCTCGGGGGAGGGGACCGAAGGCGAGCGCAGCGAGCAGCACGACGGGGGAGGGGGCGCTCCTTGCCACTCGCTCCGAACGATCGGGCTCCTCGATGTCGTCGACGCGGAGGTGAGCCGAGAAGGTCAGGGTGACCATTCGTCGACGGTGAGGGCGACGATCCTCGGCTTGCCGTCCTCGTAGTCGACCGACACGTACCAGGTGTTCCAGTCGAGCCCGCCGTACTGGGGGTCGTCGCCCGGGTCGTACAGGCCGGCATAGTTGAACCCGCCCAGCTCGTAGGGGATGGCGAACTCGGGGAGCCGCCCGTTGCCGCCGGACACCGGCTGGTTGAACGTGAGCACCAGGTCGGGGTCGTCGTAGACGTCCAGCCAGCGGTCGGTGATCGCCTCGGCGAAGGTGCGGCTGGGGATCTCCGCCAGTTGGGCCGGGTCGGACTCGTCGAGCGCCGCCGACGGCCACTTGTAGGTGGTGGGGTCGGTCAGGATGCCGTCCAGCTCGGACCGGGTGAAGTGGATCGGGTCGGCGTGGTGCGCCACGTACAGACCTCTCGCCGACACCATCGGGCGGATGTCGCCGTCGGCGGCGATGGCGGCGGCGAAGTCGTCGAGCAGGACGCCCACCCGGTCGTCGGCAGCGAAGGCGGCGGCCTCGACGACGGCACCCAGGTAGGTGGCGTTGACCCACCCGGTACCGGTGGGCGTGGCGATCTCGGCCCACACCGACGACCCCACCACCTCGGTCTCGCCGAGCCGGTGGACAACGGCGCCGGGGACGATCATCGCCGAGCACATCATTGTCGACCCCGGCGCCGGTGCGGACGTTGAGCGTGTCGTCGTCGGCGACCAGCACCACCCGGCCGAGCTGGGCGCTGGCGATACCACTGGTCGGGGGGAGCTCGTCCTGAGTCCAGATCTCGGCCCCGTCAGGGGCACCACCAGCCGGTCCGATGGGCAGCACCGAGAAGAAGTCGCCGTTCTCGACGGGGGGATGGTCGAGGAAGATGCCTTCGCTGGAGAACACCAGGACCTGCTCGCCGTCGAGCCGGAAGTCGACGCGGTCGATCGACTCGAACTGAGTCAGGGTGTAGACCACCTGGGCCAGCCGGCTGGTCATCGAGAAGCTGCCGCCGCCCGCCTCGAACTCGCGGGACAGGTCGATGGTGGCTAGCCCGTCTTCGATGTCGAGCCCGAGCAGCAGCGTGTCCGAGGGGACTGCGCTGGACAGGCCCGACCCCTCCTCGGCGGCAGTGGGACCGGCGATGAGCGAGCGGATGGCGTTGGCGGCGATCGAAGGAGTCTCCACCGCGCGGGTGACCGTGGCGGCGTAGGTGCCGTCGGCGACGAAGTAGAGGTCGACGAAGACCTCGGTCGCCTCGGTGGGCGGCTCGGTCGTCTGTGCCCCCGGAGCGGTCGTGGTGGTGCTCGACTCGCCACCGGGCGTCGTAGTCGTGGTGTCGTCGACGGACGGCGGCGCGGTCGTCGTGGCATCGACCCCTGGTGACGTCCAACGTGCCGCCGCTGCCCACGTCGCTGCCGCCGCAGGCGACGAGGGCCATGGCCAGGGCGATCGTGGCTGCGAGGGTGCTGTGCAGGGTTGATCGGCGCATCAGGTGCCTCCGGTGAAGGGTCGTGCACCCTCACTCTCCGCCGCCGGCATCGCCCCGGCATCACCACCCGGTAACAATGCGGTAACAGGGACACGGAGCCGGAACATCATCCCGCGGCCGTCCGGGGCCATGGTGCGCGGTGAGGTCTCCGCCCATGCGGGCGGCGTGGCGGGCGGCGATCGACAGCCCCAGCCCGGTCCCACCACGCCGGGAGGGGTCCACCATGAAGAACCGGTCGAACAGGTGGGGGAGCGCCTCGTCGGGAACTCCCGGTCCGGTGTCGGCCACCTCGACGACCAGGACGTCATCGTCGATCGAGGCGGCGACGGTGACCGCCGCCCCCGGGGCGTGGGCCCTGGCGTTGTCGAGCAGGTTGGCCACCACCCGTTCCAGCCCGAGCCGGTCGGCGGTGACCTGGGGACGGCCGGACACCGAGAGCACCGCTTCGGGGAGCCGTTCGGCCACCACCGCGCCGAGGAAGGCGGTGACATCGATCGTCGACACCGCCGGGGGGAGGTGGTCACTGTCGAGTCGGGAGACCTCGAGCAGGTCGTCGACCAGCCGGCGCAACCGGGCGACGTCCCCGCCGAGCATCTCGGCGGCGCGGCGAGCGGGCGGGGGTAGCGACCCGAGGTGTGGCTCCATCAGCGCCACCTCGTTGACCAGGGCGGTCAGGGGGGTGCGCAGCTCGTGGGAGACGTCACCGACGAAGCGGCGTTCCCTGGCCCGTGAGTCTTCCAGCTCGGCGATCTTCTCCTGCAGCGAGGCGGCCATCTCGTTGAACGCCACCGCCAGGGCGGCCATCTCGTCGCCGCCCTCCTCGGCCAGGCGCACGTCGAGGTCGCCCCCGGCCATGAGGTGCGCCCCACGCGAGGCGGCCCCGACCGGGCGGAGCACGGTGCGGGCGATCAGACCCGCCACCAGCGCTCCGAGGAGGGCGACCACCAGCCCGGCCAGCACCAGCGTGCGCCGCAGGTCGGCGAGCGCCCCGTCGACGGCGGCGGCGGAGTACTCGAAGTAGAAGTCGGGACCGACCTCGGGGCGACGAGCACCGACGAATAACGCCGGCCCGCTGCCGAGCTCCACGAACTGGTACCCGACCTCGCCTTCGGCGACCAGGGCGACCAACTCGGGGGAGAGGCGGGTCGCGGTGTCGACCATGGCGAGCGACGAGGCGAACGGGTCCCCGTCGCCGAAGTCGACGAACACCCCGTCGGTGCCCCGCAGCACGAAGCGGTCGAGCAGGCCGCTGGCGGCGAAGTCCTCGCGGTCGGCACCGGCGGGCAGGACGTCGGTGGTGGCCAGCTCGGTGACGTTGAACCGGGTGCGATCCAGCGAGTCGTCGACCAGCTGGGTGCGCAACGAGCGCTCCACCAGCAGGTACCCGAGACCTCCCACCGCCACCGCGGTGACGGCGACCAGGGCGATGACGGTGGCCACCAGCCGGGACCGGAAACTGCCCAGCATCAGCGGGCGGCCCGGTAGCCCACGCCACGCACCGTCTCGATCACCGCCGGTGCTCCCGGCGCCACCTCGAGCTTGGCGCGGAGCCGCTGCACGGCGACGTCGACCAGGCGTGAGTCACCCAGGTACCCGATGTCCCACACCCGTTCGAGCAGCATCTCGCGGGTGAACACCTGGCCGGGCCGCCGAGCCAGCTCGACCAGCAGCCGGAACTCCGTCGGGGTCAACACCACTTCGTCGCCTCCCCGGGTGACGCGGTGGCCGAGGACATCGACGTGGACGTCGCCGAGCGTCACGGTCTCCGCCGGCTCCAACTGCTGGGCGCGACGCAGCGCCGCCCGGATGCGGGCCACCAGGACCGGCATCTCGAACGGCTTGGTGACGTAGTCGTCGGCGCCCGACTCCAGCCCGACCACCACGTCGACCGTCTCGGCCCGTGCGGTGAGCATCACCACCGGCACCGACGACTCGGCCCGGATCGCCCGGATCACCTCGAGCCCGTCGACATGGGGGAGCATGATGTCGAGAACCACCAGGTCGGGCCGCCGGCTTCGGAAGGCGGTCAGCCCGGCCCGACCATCGGCGGCGGTGTCGACCCGGAAGCCCGCCTGCTCGAGGCCGATCGTGGTGGTCTCCCGGATCGACGGGTCGTCCTCGACCAGCAGGATGGTGGCGTCCACGTTCGTCTCAGGTCTTGGGCAGGGCCGGCCGCGGGTAGTTGCCTGCGGCGTTCCACACGATCCAGCCGAAGCCGCGGGCCTCGGCCTCGGCGATGGCGGCGGCGATCTCCCGGGGACTCCAGTAGAAGCCCTGCAGCCAGGGTCGGATCAGGGTGCCGGGGGCGACCCTGGCGGCGGCGTCGTCGAGCGCGTCGGCGGTTACCTCGGCGGGATGCTCGTTGGGGTTCTCGAAGCCGAGCCATCCGGGGGAGTAGTGGCTGGGGTACACCATCGGGCTGAGGGCGTCGACGGCGGTGGAGAGCTCCTCGGGCCGCTGCCCGATGCCCTCGTCGCCGGCGGACGACATCACGATGCCGAACACCGCCGCCGAGACGGCGCATCCGATCGGGTGGAGGCGGCTCCTGGCCTGGTCGAGGAAGCCGCGGATCGCCTCGACCCTCAGGTCGGCGGTGAGCGGCTGTGCCTCCTCGGCGGCGGTCGCCGTCTCGCCCGCCGGGAAGCGGACGTAGTCGAACTGGACCTCGTCGAACCCGAGGCGGCACGCCTCGACCGCCAGGCGGATGGGGTACGTCCAGTTGTCCCGGTCCCGGGGGTTGACCCAGAACCCGGCCAGGTGGGCGCCGGCATCATCGGACCACACCTGGTCCTCGAAGGTGACCACCCGGGTGATGGCGTAGAGCCCGGCGTCGTGCGCCCAGCGGACCGCCCGGACCGGGTCGTACGTCTCGTCGACGGCGCCCAGCGCCGTCGCCCGCGGCACCTCGGTGGCGTAGCGAACCCGTCCGGTCTCGTCCTTGGTGTCGAAGACGAGGGCGTTGACCGTCGTTCCGCGGATGACGTCGAGCAACGCCTCGAACTGCTCGCGGTCTCCGGCCACCTCGGGGATCGCCCGCACCCCGCGAACCACCCGGGGCTCGAGCTCGATGTCCAGGTGCGAGCGCCTGCCGCGCCAGCTCACCTCGAGGGGCATCCAGCCGGGGCGGGCCACCGCCAGCGGCCCGACCGGCACCTGCTCGAGGCTGAACGAGCCCTTCCCATTGGTGACCGCGGTGGCGTCACCGGTGGCGGTCACCACCGCCGCCCGGAGGGGCGTCCCGTCGGCGGCGGTGACCGTGCCGGTGACGTCGAGCAGGGGGATCGTGGTGGTGGTGGTGGTGGTGGTCGTCGACGTGGTGGTGATCGGCGGCAGCGTCGTCAACGGCGGAGGGTCGGTCTGGTGGTGGTGGTGCTCGTTGGGGCGGCGGTGGTCGGCGCCCCGGTGGACGCGGCAGGAGCGGCGGTCTCGCCGCCGGCCACGGTGCAGCCGGTGAGAGTGAGACCGAGGGCGACGGGGGCGAGGATGGCAGGGAGCCGGCCCATGGAGCCAGGGTACCGACGCCGCCCGGTTGTGCCGGGGATGCCGGGTCACGGCCCGCGATGGGGTAGGGGCCCCATCTGCGGGAGGAGGCGAGCGTCAGCTCGCCGGGTATGTCACAGCCAGCCGCTGCGGCGGAAGCTGCGGTGCAGGAGGAGCGCCACCCCCACCATCAACACCAGGACGGCGAAGAAGCCCCACCACTGGTCCAGCCCAGGGATGTGGACGAAGTTCATCCCGAAGATCCCGGTGACCAGGGTCGGGACCACGCCGATCGCCAGCCACGCCGAGATCTTGCGCATGTCCTCGTTCTGTCGGACGCCGATCTGGGTGAGGTTGGCATCGAGGATCGAGGTGAGCAGGTCCCGGTCCTGGTCGGCCGCCGACAGGACGCGCACCGAGTGGTCGTACACGTCTCGGAAGTAGGCCGCCGATCCGGGGTGCACCTGACGGATCTCCCCCCTGGAGAGGCGCAACAGCGGGTCGAGGAGGGAGCCGACGGCGGTCTTGAACTCCAGGACCTCGCGCTTGAGGAAGTAGATCCGCTCGGTGGGGTTGGTCGACTCGGCCGAGAAGACGTCCCGCTCGACCTCCCCGATGTCGTTGTCCAATCCCGCCACCACCGGGGCGTAGTCGTCGACGACGCGGTCCATCACCGCGTGGAGCACGGCGGTGGGACCGTACTCGAGCCTGTCCGGAGTCTCCTCCAGCGCCCGGCGCACCGAGCCCAGCTCGCTCGCCTTGCCGTGGCGGACGATGACGACGTAATTCCGGCCGACCAGCATGATGATCTCGCCGAACTCGATCTCCTCGGTGTCATCGAGGTAGCGGGCCGTCTTCAGCACGACGAGCAGCGAGCCCTCGTACACCTCGAGCTTGGGACGCTGGTGTGCGGCCACGGCGTCCTCGGCGGCCAATTCGTGCAACCCGAACTCGATCCGGACCTCGTCGAACTCCTCGCGGGTCGGTTCGTAGAGGCCCAGCCAGACGAATGCGTCGTCTTCGACGTGGTCGAGAGCGCCGTCGATCGACAGCGTCTCGGTGATCCGCTTGCCCTTCTGGTAGACCGCACAGTCGATGATCACCCGGTCATGATGCCACCTTCGCCTAGGCGGCATTCGAGACGACGGGGCTGAGCGGGACCCGCCGGGGGCGGCAGGGGGGCGATGGTACGATGCGGCCCGCTCGAACGGGGTCGGTGGCGCCAACCCCACGCCGGTGTCCAAGGCGTGATCCGCGTGAAAGGACCGTCATGGCCGAGGCTCTGACCCGGGTGTACCGCAAGGGCGTCCTCGACGGCACCGGCTTCCCGGTAGCCGACGTCTCCGACCTCCTCGCCGAGGACGACACGGTGGTGTGGGTCGACCTCTGCGGGCCATCCAAGGAGCAGCTCCACGAGCTCGCCGGCGAGTTGGGGCTGCACGAGCTGGCGGTCGAGGACGCCCTCGGTGCCCATCAACGGCCGAAGCTGGACCGGTACGCCAGCCATCTGTTCGTGTCCACCCAGGCGGTTCGTCTCGACGTCGACGGCGGCGCGACTCGACGAGACCGAGGTCGACGCCTTCATCAGCGACCGCTGGCTGATCACCGTCCGCAAGGACGACCGTTTCCCCATCGAGCCGGTCCTCGAGCGCTGGGACCGCTCCCCGGACCTCGCCGCTCACGGGGTCGGCTTCCTGCTCTACGGGCTGCTCGACGTCGTCGTCGACGGCTACTTCGACGCCATCCAGGCGTTCGACGAGTACTACGAGGAGGTCAGCGACGCCATGTTCGCGGAGCAGCCCCTCGAGCCCTCCCAGCAGCGCCACTGGTTCGACATGCGCCGGGCGATGGTCCGCTTCCATCGTCTCGTCGTGCCCATCCGCGAGGCGGTCAGCAGCCTCATGCGCCGCGAACATCCCGTCGTCGACGGAAGAGCTGTACCCCTACTTCCAGGACGTCTACGACCACATCCTGCGGGTCACGCGAGTCCTCCGACTCGCTCCGCGACCTGGTGGGCACCATCGTCGAGACCAACCTCAGCCTGCGCGACTACCGCCAGAACCTCATCGTCAAGAAGGTCTCCAGCTGGGCCGCCATCATCGCCGTGCCCGCCCTCGTCACCGGCTACTACGGGATGAACGTCCCCTATCCCAGGGTCGGGAAGCACCTGGGGTGTCGTCGCCTCGACGATGCTGATGGTGGTGCGTCGAGCCTCGTCCTCTACCGGGTCTTCCGCCGCCGCGACTGGCTCTGACCGGGGTACACCATGACCGAACGTCGCCGACCCACCATGCGCTCCCTGGTCCGTAGCCGCCGGGGCGCGGTCGCCGGCCGACGGCGACACCACCGAGGGCTCGGAGGCGATGGCCGACGGCAAGGAGCGCCGGGAACGTGCATCGCGGATCGTCGACAGCGCGGTGTACGTCGACGGCATCCGGGTCGCCTCACCCGGGTCACTCGCCGAGACCTACGCCGCCCTCGCCGAGCAGCCGGACGGCATGGCATGGATCGGGCTGTATCGCCCGGAGCAGCACGAAGTGGCCTCGCTGGCATCCGAGTTCAAGATCCACGAGCTCGCCGTCGAGGACGCCATCGTCGCCCACCAACGTCCCAAGCTGGAACGCTACGGCGACATCCTGCTGGTGGTGCTTCGCCCGGCTCGTTACCTCGACGACATCGAGGAGGTCGAGTTCGGCGAGGTCCACGTCTTCGTCGGCCCCGACTTCGTGCTCACCGTTCGCCACAGCGAGGCACCCGACCTCGGTGCGGTCCGGCGGCGACTGGAGAGCCAACCCGAACTCCTGCGACGTGGCCCCGAGGCGGTCCTCTACGCCATCCTCGACCGGGTGGTCGACGGGTACTACCCGGTGGTCGCCGGTGTCGGCAACGACATCGACGAGATCGAGATCGAGGTGTTCAGCGGCGACCCCAAGGTGTCCCGGCGGATCTACGAGCTGCTCAGAGAGGTCACCGAGTTCCAGCGCGCCACCGGGCCCCTCATCGAGGTGATGACGGCGTTGGGAGCGGGCTTCGCCAAGTACGCCATCGACGAGGAGCTCCAGAGGTACCTGCGTGACGTCGAGGATCACATCACCCAGGTCTGTGAGCGGGTCGAGGAGTTCCGTCAGCTGCTCCGCGACATGCTCACCGTCAACGCCACCCTCGTCGCCCAGCAGCAGAACGAGGAGATGAAGAACCTGGCCACGGCCAGCAACGCGCAGAACGAGGAGGTCAAGAAGATCTCCGCCTGGGCGGCCATCCTCTTCGCCCCCACGCTGATCGGCACGATCTACGGCATGAACTTCGAGCACATGCCCGAGCTCGGTTGGGCCTACGGGTACCTGTTCGCCCTGTTCCTCATGGCGGTGACCTGCGTCGGGCTCTACGTGGTCTTCAAACGCCGCGACTGGCTGTGACGAGCGTCTCGGTCAGGTCCGCCGTCAGGGCGCGACGTGACCGAACCTGAGGTTCTCACCTATCGGAGCGATAGGTGATTGCCCGATGTTGGACGTGAACTCGGCCCGCGCCGCGGGCCCCCGTGATTACGGTGGCGCGATGATCCTCCCCCCGCTCCCCGAACCCGCTGACGCCAACCCTCGACGCCTTGCACGGATTCGCCAAGGTGCTCGGCGCCGTCGTCCGGGAGCACGCCCCGCCGCGGCCGCACTGGTGGCACCTCGGCCTGGTGGTCCGGCCCGACGGTCTCGCCACCGTCCCCGTGCCGTTGCCGGGCGGGGGCGCCATGGCGGTCCGGCTCGACCCGGCCGCCGCTCGAGTCGACGCACGATCCAGTCGAGGCGATGCGTTGTCGGTGGACCTGCGGGGCGCCGCCCCGGTCGACCTCGCCGCCGAGCTGGCGCGGTTCGACGAAGAGTGCGGCCTGGGGCCCGAGCTCGACCGCTCCCGCATCCCAGAGGGGGCCGTCGACCCGGATTGGGACGTGGCCGCCGCCTACATGAGTGTGCTGGTCGACGTGGCCGAGGCGTTGGAGCGCCGCCGATCGGTCCTGGGCGCCGCCGCCGGGCCGCTGGTGGTGTGGCCCCACGGCTTCGACCTCGCCTTCGAGTGGTTCGGGACCAGGCAGGTGCCTGGCGACGACGGCGAGCCGGCACCGGCCCAGCTCAACCTGGGGTTCTCCCCGATAGGACGACGGGTACTTCTACTCGAACCCATGGCCCTTCGAGCCGCGTTGACCGGCGAGCCGCTGCCCGCAGGCGCCTCGTGGCACCTGGACGACTGGCAGGGGACCATCCTCCCCTACGCAGAGGTGGCCGGCAGTGACGACGGGGTGGAGCGATTGCTCACCTACGCCGAGGCGGTCCATCGCATCGCCCGGCCGACACTGGACACCGAGGAGTAGGCGCCCGTGCCCGATCGGCACCTGGAGGCGTTGCTGTCGGCCCGCCTGTTCCTGGAGCCGCAACTGGTCGACGGCCGCCTGTTCTTCCTCTCGAACCTCGGCGGGCATCTGTCGCTGTACGCCATGGATGCTGCCGGTTCCGTTCCCGAGCAGCTGCTTCCGCCCACCATCGCCATGCAGAACCCCGACCTGGTCGACGGCGAGTCCTTCGTGGTCATGCCCGGGCTCGACCGGATCCTGGTGGCGCTCGACCGTGACGGGGACGAGCGCTACCGGCCTTACCTGATCCCGATTTCGGGAGGCTTCCCGGAGCCGCTCGCCCCGGACACGTTCGCCGGCATGCGCAGCGTCCCATCGCCGGGGTCAACCAGGTCACCGGGGTCGGCTACCTGGTGGCGGAGTCGCTCGACGAGTCCCGGGGGACCGTGCACCGGGTCGATGTCTCCTCGGGGACCGGCGAGGTGGTCGGCGACAGCGCCTGGGTCCCCGAGCCGGTCGCCTGGACATCCGACGACAGCCGGCTCTTCGCCCTGGAGCCCTACAGCCTGGGCGACACCGTGCTCGTCGAGCTCGGCGGCGAGAGCCCTCGGGCGTTGTGGGGAACCCGCCTCGACGAGCGGCGCCCCGATGAGGATCATCCCGCTGTCCGGATTCGCCGACGCGGCGTTGAGCCCGAGCGGTTCGGCGCTGCTGCTCGTCACCGCGCTGTTCGACGACGCCTACTCGGTGGGCTACCTCCCGCTCGATGCGCCCGGCGACGTGGAGGACGTGGAGGTCGACGGGGCGGTGCACACCGGTCATGGCGAGCTGGACCTGTTGAAACGGCTCGGCGAGGGTGACCGCTACCTCGTCGGATACAACATCGACGGCTGCTCGTGGGTGTACCACGGTACGTTTCGACGAGGAGCGTCGCCGGGTCACCCTCGACCGCGTCCTGTGCGGCGCCGGGGCCCTCGCCAACGGGGAGCTCCACGGGATCCACTACGACGCGGCGTCGGCGGGTTCGCCGCGTCGTACTGCACGGCGACCGATCCGACGCAGCTGTACCTGATCGATGCGGATCCGGCCATCGCCCCGCGCCGGGTCACCAACGAGCGGCCCCTCGGCCTCGACCCCGACCTGCTCTCGCCCGGCGTCGACGCCTCGTTCGTGTCGCACGACGGGCTGCGGGTCTCCGCTCGGCTGTACCTGCCCAGCGAGCGACTGGGCCACACCGGGCCCCGTCCCGTCGTCCTGTACATCCACGGCGGCCCGCAGAGCCAGGAACGGCCCAACTTCGCCTGGTTCTCGATGCCGTTGATCCAGTACCTCACGCTGCGCGGCTTCGCCGTGTTCGTCCCCAACGCCCGGGGCTCGACCGGGTACGGCCTGGGATACGCCAAGCGGGTCGACGGCGACTGGGGCGGGCTCGACCGACTCGACCACGTGTGGGCGATGACCGAGGTCCTGCCCGCCGACGCTCGGGTCGACACCGACCGGGCGGCGGTGGTGGGTCGGTCGTACGGCGGCTACATGGCGCTCATGCTGGCCGGCCGCCATCCCGAGCTGTGGGCCGCGGCGTGCGACATGTTCGGCCCGTACGACCTCTTCACGTTCCTGGATCGGATCCCCGAGACGTGGAAGCCATACTTCAGCCTCTCCGTCGGCGACCCGGACCGTGACCGCGATCTGCTGGTCGACCGTTCACCGGCCACCCATCTCGACGGGCTCGCCTGCCCGCTGCTGGTGATCCAAGGGGCGCAACGATCCCCGGGTGGTCGAGGCCGAATCCGCCGACCTGGTGGCCCGGCTGCGTGCCGACGGCAAGGAAGTGGAGTACCTCGCCTTCCCCGACGAGGGCCACGACGTCCTCAAGCTCGCCAACCGGGTGCGGTGCTACGCCGCCATCGCCGACTTCTTCACCGAGCGCCTCAAGCCTTGACGGAGCACCCAGCCGCTCTGGTCACTCCTCGACCAGGGTGATCCCGCCCCGCAGGATGTCGGCGGCCCGGCCCGAGATCGAGCCGTCGGCGATGTGGACGTAGAGGTTCTCGCCGGGACAGGTGGTGGCGGCGTGGTCGCGGTGGCCGGTGATCTCGGCGACCGGAACGTCGAACCGCCCGGCGCCGTAGGCGACGATGCGGGCCAGGGTCTCCAGCTGGCCGGCGGTGGGGACGTCCACCTCGAAGAAGCCCTCGACCACGACCAGGAGGTGCCCGAAGGGGTCGTAGTCGGTGTCGGTGTCTCCCGCCTTGGTCCACGATCGGCCCTCCCAGAGCGAGCCGTCCCGTCCGACGATGTAGTGGTAGGCGAGGTCGGGCCAGCCCAGGCTGAGGTGATGGGCTTGCCAGCCACGGAACTGGGCCGGGCCGACGGTGCCGGTGGCGGTCCCGGCATGATGGATGGTGATCCGGCTGATGTCATGGTCGGTCATCCCCGGCTCCGGAGGTAGGGCACCCCACGCCTCGCGCGGCAGCAGGGTCACCGTCATCGGGTCGGTGAGGACCTCGCAGGTCCTCGCCAGGTCGGCCCCGGGAGCGCCGTGGCAGGTGTCAGAGGCCCGTTCCGCCGTTCAGGGTGTCGTCGCCGGCGCCCCCGGACACGTCGTCGGCCCCGGCACCACCGTTCACCGTGTCCCTGGCGTTCCCGCCACCCAGATCGTCGGCACCGCCGACGCCGCTGAGGAGGTCCGCCCCTGGCCCGCCACTGAGGGTGTCGTCACCTCCCGCCGCCCACAGGGTGTCGTCGCCCAGGCCGCCGGCGAGGTCGTCGCTGCGGACACCGCCTTTCAGGGCGTCGTTGCCGGCTCCGCCCTGGAGGACGTCGGGACCTTCGCCGCCGATGACCGTGTCGGCACCGGCCCCGGCGTACAAGGAATCCCTTCGCGGACCGCCGCGTAGCTCGTCGCTCCCATCACCGCCGTGGAGGGTGTCGGCACCCTTGCCCCCAACCAGCGTGTCACGGCCACGGCCACCGCAGATGACGTCGTTGCCACCCCGCCCGTCGACAGTGTCCGGGCCCGACCCGGCGGTGATCACGTCGGCGCCCGGGGTGCCGGTGATGACATCGCGGCCGTCGGTGCCGCCGATGGTGGCGATGCGCCCGTCGCAGGCGCCCGTCGCCGAGGTCACCTGGGCAGAAGGGGGTCGGTGATGAATCGGCGACCCCGATGGGGCGAGGCCGGCCGTACCCAGAACGAGGACGAGGGCCGGCAGCAGTCGAACGACGCGCACCAGAACCCCTCTCGCTCGGCCGGGCGTCCCAGCCCGGGTGTTCCGTCCCCTCAGGGAGGGGAGATCGTCACTCCTGGCCGATGTCCTCGTTCCAGAGCTCGGGGTTGGCGGCGATGAACGTCTCCATCATCGCCACGCACCGTGAGTCGTCGACCACGGTGACCTCGACACCGGCCTCCTCGAGGAGGTGCTGCGGTCCCTGGAACGTCCGGTCCTCGCCGACCACCACCCGCCCGATGCCGTAGAGGAGGGCGGCGCCGGTACACATCGAACAGGGCGACAGAGTGGAGTAGAGGGTCGCCCTCCGGTACGCAGACGCCGGGAGCCGGCCGGCATCCTCCAGGCAGTCCATCTCGGCGTGGAGCACGACACTTCCCTGTTGCACCCGGCGGTTGTGGCCCCGGCCGGCGATGCGGCCGTCGACCACCAGCACCGACCCGATCGGGATGCCGCCCTCGGCTCGCCCGGCCTCCGCCTCGGCCACGGCGGCATCGAGGTATTGGTCGGGAGCGGGCCCGGTCACCACTCGAGGATCACCTTGCCGCACTCACCGCTCCGCACCATGTCGAACGCCGCCGCGTAGTCCTCGAACGGGTAGTGGTGGGTTATCACCGCGGTCACGTCGAGCCCGGTCTGGAGCATCGCCAGGGTCTTGTACCAGGTCTCGAACATGCGTCGCCCGTAGATGCCGCGCAACGTCAGGCCCTTGAAGATGATCTCGTTCCAGTCGATCGGGGCGTTTGCGGAGGGGATGCCGAGCAGGGCGACCTGGCCGCCGTTGTTCATCGTCGAGATCATGTCGTGGAGCGCCGAGGACACGCCCGACATCTCCATGCCAACGTCGAAGCCCTCCAGCATCCCCAGGTCGGCCATCACCTCGACCAGGCTGGTGGAGGTGACGTCGACGGCCCGGTCCACCCCGACCGTGGAGGCGATCGCCAGCCGGTACCGGTTGATGTCGGTGACCACCACGTAGCGGGCACCCACATGGCGGGCGATCGCCGCCGCCATCACCCCGATGGGCCCGGCGCCGGTGATCAGCACGTCCTCGCCCACCAGGTCGGCGCTGAGCGCGGTGTGGGTGGCGTTGCCGAGCGGGTCGAGGATGGCGGCGACGTCGTCGGTGACGTCGTCCGGGACCGGTTGCACGTTGTCGCCGGGGACGGCGACGTACTCGGCGAAGGCGCCCTCCCGGTTGACGCCGATGCCGACGGTGCCGTGGCAGAGGTGGCGTCGCCCCGCCTGGCAGTTGCGGCAGCGCCCGCACACGATGTGGCCCTCGGCGGACACCCGTTGCCCGATGTCGAGGCCGGTGACCTCGGACCCGACCGCCGCCACCGCCCCCATGAACTCGTGGCCGATGACCATCGGCGTCGGGATGGTGCGCTGCGCCCACTCGTCCCAGGCGACGATGTGGGTGTCGGTGCCGCAGATCGAGGCCTTGCGCACTGCGATCAGCACGTCGTTCGGCCCGATCTCCGGTTCGGGGACCTCCTCCATCCAGATCCCCGGCTCGGGCTTGGCCTTGACCAGCGCCCGCATCAGGCCACCACCCCCAGCTCACGGCCGACGTCGGTGAAGGCGGCGACGGCGCGGTCGAGATGCTCGACGGTGTGCGCCGCCGACATCTGGGTGCGGATCCGCGCCTCCCCCGGGGCACCACCGGGAACGAGAACCCGATGACGTAGATGCCCCGTTGGAGGAGACGGTCGGCCATCTCTCCGGCGAGGGTGGCGTCACCCAGCATGACCGGGATGATCGGGTGCCCGGCGCCGGCGAGGGTGAAGCCGGCCGCTTCCATGCCCTGGCGGAAGTGGGCGGCGTTGGCGGCGAGCCGGTCGCGCAGCTCGCTGGATCCGGACACCATCTCCAGCGCCTTGAGCGTGGCGCCGGCGATCATCGGGGCCAGGGTGTTCGAGAAGAGGTAGGGCCGGGAGCGCTGGCGCAGCCACTCGACGATCTCCGCCCGTCCCGACGTGTACCCGCCCGACGCCCCGCCCAGTGCCTTCCCCAGGGTGCCGGTGACGATGTCGACCCGGTCGGCCAGCCCGTGCAGGTCAGGGGTGCCGCCGCCGTGCGGGCCCATGAACCCGACGGCGTGGGAGTCGTCCACCATGACCATGGCGTCGTGCCGGTCGGCCAGCTCGCAGATCGCCGGCAGGTCGGCGACGATCCCGTCCATGGAGAAGACCCCGTCGGTGGCGATCAGCCGGAACCGGGCGCCGGCCGCCGCCTCGAGCTGCCGCTCCAGGTCGGCCATGTCGTTGTTGGCGTACCGGAACCGCTGAGCCTTGGACAGCCGCACCCCGTCGATGATCGAGGCGTGGTTGAGGGCGTCCGAGATGACGGCGTCCTCCTCGCCGAGCAGGGTCTCGAAGAGCCCGCCGTTGGCGTCGAAGCACGACCCGTAGAGGATGGTGTCCTCGGTGCCGAGGAAGTCGCTCAACGCCGCTTCCAGCCGGCGGTGGACGGCGTGGGTGCCGCAGATGAACCGCACCGACGCCATGCCGTAGCCGTAGTCGGCAACCGCCGCCCCGGCCTCCTCGATCAGCGCAGGATGGTCGGCCAGCCCCAGGTAGTTGTTGGCGCACAGGTTGACCACCTCGGAGCCGTCTTCCAGGGTGATCACGGCGTCCTGGCGGCTGGAGATCGTCCGCTCCGCCTTGTAGAGCCCGTCCTCGTGGAGCTGCTCGGTCTGGCCGGCCAGGTGGTCGAGGAAACGTCGCGTCATCGGCACCTCCGGTGTGAGAAGGATCGGCACCTCCGGTGCGAGGAGGCACGGCACCTCCGGTGCGGGAGGCAGGCACCTCCGGTGCAAGGAAGGTATGGCACCTCCGGCGCCGAGTCTATGGGCAAAGCACCCGCCGCCGGAGGCCCGGTGGATGAGCATGGGCGCCGGCTACACGCCGGCTCCGTGATGCTCCAGGAGCTTGGTCGCCAACTTCTCGCCCCAGCGCCGCGCCCGCGCCACCTCACCCTCGCCGAGCGGGCCGGTGATCCCGTCGACGAGGAACGACGTCGGGGGCACGGCGAGGTCGAAGCCGAGCTTGCGCAACCTGCGGGCGGCAGCGCCCGAGGCGCTCCCGGGCATCCACGGCTTGTCGACCTTGGTGTCGAACGCCGCCGCCGCCGCTCCCTTGTTCTTCGCCAGACCACCGAGCCACTCCCTGATCCCGGGGCCGCGGCTCACCAGCGGCTCGTCGGTGTGCTCGGTGGCCGACTCGCGCGTCTGCGGCCGGCTCATCCCGAGGGCGTGGGTGGGGCCGCCGACCACGAGGAGGTCGACGCCGGCGAGCACCGCGGGCGCTTCGCCCACCTCGACCAAGCTCGGTGTCGACGGTGCCGCCGAGTCCTTCGCCGACGGCCTCGGCGATCTGCCGGGTGTTGCCGAACATCGACTCGTACACGATCAGCGCCTTCATGGCTGTCTCCTCGGGTTCCGGGATCTCACTCGTCGAGCATGTGACCGCGGCGCCGGCGCCCGCCAGGGCCGAATGTCCCTCCGGGTAACGTCCCGCCGTGCAAGCCGCCCGTCGCCTCCTCGGGCTCGCCACCGTCCTCACCCTGGTGCTGGCGATGCCGCTCACCTCCAGCGGGGTCGCCTGGCCCTCCATGGCGGGCGACCTGGCGATGCCGGTGGGCCAGCTCGGGCTGCTCATCGCCGTGTCGGTCGGCGGCTTCCTGGTCTCGACCCTGTCGAGCGGGTCGGTGGCGGCGCGCATCGGTCCCGGCCCGATGCTGCGTTGGGCGGCGGCGCTCGCCGCGGTCGGCATCGCCGGCCAGGCGCTGGCGCCCAACCGGGCGGTGCTGCTCGCGTCCGTGCTCGTCCTCGGGTTCGCCGCCGGGTACCTGGAGGCCGGCACCAACACCCACGTCACCTTGCGCCACGGGGCGCGGGGGATGGGGATGCTCCATGCCGGGTACGGGATCGGGGCCGCCCTCGGCCCGCTGTTCTTCACGACCCTCATCTCCGCCGGCGTCTCGTGGCGGTGGGGGTTCGCCGGGTTGGCCGTCGTGCAGGTCGCCGTCGTGGTGCTCATGTCGGGTGCGACCTCGGGATGGGCGTCATCTCCGCCGCCGCCTGACGGGAACCGCCGATCGCGCCGTCTGCCCGGGTCGGCTTGGTGGGCGCTCGGCCTGTTCGTCCTCTACACCGGTTTCGAGGTCGGCGCCGGTCAGTGGGCGTTCACGCTGTTCACCGAGGGCCGCGGGCTGACCGCGGCCGTCGCCGGGCTGGCGGTGACCGGCTTCTACGGCGCCCTGACCGCCGCTCGGCTCCTGCTCACCGGGCTCGGCGACCGGCTCCCCGCGCCCCAACTGTCGACCGGCTCGGCGGTCGTCGCCGTCGTCGCCATGGCGGTCGTTTGGTGGTCGCCGGCGCCCTGGGTCGGCCCGGCGGCGCTGGTGGTGTGCGGCTTCTCGATGGGACCGATCTTCCCGCTGCAGATGCTGCTGACCCCGGGGCGGACCGGCACCGGGGGTACCGCCAACATGGTCGGCTACCAGATGGCCGCCGCCTCGCTCGGCGCCAGCCTCGTGCCCGGGCTGATCGGCCTCCTGGTAGGCCCGTTCGGTGTGCCCGTGGTCGCCCCGGTGCTGGTGGCCACCGGGACGGCGATGGTGCTGGTCGACTTGAGGCTGCGCACCGCCGCCGTGTCCATCGCGCCCACCACCCCGGTGCCGGGGGGTGGCTGAGCCGCGTTCCCGGCACGGCGTGCGAGCCGGGTGATGGTTGAATCGCCCTCTGGCGGAACCGTCGAGGAGCCCATGAGCCGCGTCCCACTGCCGACCGGCACCGTGACCTTCGTCTTCACGGACATCGAAGGCTCGACCCGGCTCGTCCAGACCCTCGGGGAGGCATGGGTTGGCGCTCTCGACGACCACAACCGGCTGGTGCGGCAGGCGATCGAGGACCGGGGCGGCACCGTGGTCAAGACCGAGGGGGACGCCTTCTTCGCGGTGTTCCCTGCTGCCGCCGACGCCGTGGTCGCCGCCGCCGACGCGCAGCGTGCTCTGGCCGCCCACCCGTGGCCGGAGGGGCTGGCCGTGCGGTCGCGCATCGGGGTGCACACCGGCACCGGGGTTCTCGGTGGCGACGACTACGTGGGAATCGACGTCCATCGGGCCGCTCGGATCGCCGCCGCCGCCCACGGCGGGCAGACGGTGCTCTCCGAGGCGACCGCGGTGCTGGCGGAGCGGGGGATCCCCGATGACCTGGCTCTGCGCGACCTGGGGAAGCACCGGCTCAAGGACCTGGCGCAACCGGAGGCGATCTTCCAGCTGGTCGTCCCCGGGCTGCAGGAGGAGTTCCCGGTCCTCAACACCCTCGATGCCATTCCGAACAACCTCCCAGCGATCGCCACCAGCTTCGTGGGGAGGGAAGACGAGCTGGCGGAGGCATTGCGGCTGCTCGAGGCAGACGCGGGTCCTCACCCTCACCGGGCCGGGGGGCACCGGGAAGACCCGACTCGCCCTCCAGGTCGGCGCCGAGCTCGGGACCACCTTCCGCAACGGGGTGTTCTTCGTCGACCTCTCACCGGTGAGCGACGTCGACGTCGTCCCCACCCAGGTGCTGATATCCCTCGGGCTGCAGGCTCCGATCGGCACCCGGTCACCCACCGACGCCCTGCTCGAGCACCTCGCTGACAAAGAGGTGCTCCTCATCCTCGACAACTTCGAGCAGATCATCGGCGCCGCCCCGGTGGTGGCGGAACTGGCCCGGGTCTCGTCCCGATCCAAGTTCGTGGTCACCTCGCGGGGTCCACTCCACATCAGCGGCGAGCAGGAGATGCCGGTGCGCCCGCTCGGGGTGCCCGACGGCAGCGTGGAATCGCTCCTCGACGTCGATGCGGCGCGGCTGTTCGTGGAGCGGGCGATGGCGGTCCGGCCCGACTTCGAGCTGACCCAGGAGAATGCGGCGGCGGTCGCCGAGCTGGTTCGGCGGCTGGACGGGCTGCCGCTCGCCATCGAACTGGTCGCCCCGCAGGTGCGCCTGCTGCCGGTCGGCACCATCGTGGAGCGGCTCGGCAACCGGATGCTGTCCTCCGGTGCGGTGGACCTCCCCGAACGGCAGCGCACCATCGCCGGCGCCATCGACTGGAGCCATGACCTGCTCGACGAGCCGCATCGGACGCTCTTCTGGCGTCTCTCGGTGTTCTCCGGCGGCGGGGGCATCGAGGAGGTCGAGCAGGTGTGCGGCGGCGACGGGTCGTCGGACGTGCTCGAGGGACTGAGCGTCCTCCTCGACCAGAGCCTGATCTTCTCGGTGGAGCGCGAGGGCCGATCTCGCATCCGGATGCTGCAGGTGATCCGGCAGTACGCCGCCGAGCGCCTGGTCGAGTCGGGAGAAGCCGAGTCCATCAAGGCCGGGCACCTGGAGGTGTACACGGCGCTGGCCGAGGAGATGGCCGCCAACGTCCTCGGCCACGACCGCAAGCTCTATCTCGACCGGATCGCCGGCGACCACGACAACGTCCGGGCAGCGAACGATTGGGCGGTGGAGGTTGGCGACACGGAGCGGGCGCTTCGGCTGACCGCGGCGATGTGGCGTTTCTGGCAGGCCCGAGGCCACCTCCTCGAGGCCCGGCGCCGTTTGGATGCGGCGCTCGCCATGCCGGGAGGGACGCTGGCGAGGAGGGCCAAGGCGACCGAGGCGCTCGGCGGGGTGTTGTGGTGGCAGGGCGGCGTCCAAGATTGCCTCGCCACGTACCGTCATGCCTTGGAGATGCAACGGCAGGTGGGCGATCCAGGCGAGATCGCCAACGCCCTCTACAACCTGGCCTTGGCGGTCGACTTCGCCAGCCCGGAGGGCGGCACCGGCGTGGCCGAGTCCGTCGCCATGCTGGACGAGGCGGAGGAGATCTACCGTCGACTGGGCGACGTCGGAGGCCTGGGCGACGTCGCCTGGGGAAGAGGCAACGCCTACCTCATCGACCGGGACTTCGCCAAGGCCGTCGAGCCGTTCGAGGCCAGCGTCGACTACTACGAGCAGGCGGGCAACGAGTTCGGGAGGGGCTGGGGGCTCTACGAGCTTGGTTTCGTTGCGATCCGCCGCGGCGACCTGGAGGCCGCCGGCAGGTACTTCCACGACGGCCTCTCGCTGTTCGCCGCTCACCACGACGAGTCGGCGGCGGTGATGTTCGTCGCCGGGCTGGCCGGACTTGCCCAGGAGCAGGGCGACGACGAGGAGAAGCTGCGGCTCGCCGGCGCCTTCCACAGCATGCGGATCACCACCGGGACCGATCTGGTCTCGTACACCATCAACCTGCCCCCTGGGCTGGAGTACGAGACCGTGGAGGCGCTCACCGGTGAGCAGGCCGAGTGGTACCGCCAGGGCAGGGCCATGGGGTACAACGAAGCCGTGGCCTACGCCCTCGCCTGCTGCGCTCCGTAGGGAGTCACACGATCCGGCGGTCGGTGGCCCAGCGGGCGAGCTCGTGGCGGCTGGAGAGCTGCAGCTTGCGCAGCACCGCCGACACGTGGGTCTCCACCGTCTTCACCGAGATCGACAACCGGCGCGCCACCTGCTTGTAGGTGTGACCCCTGGCGATCTGTCGCAGGACCTCGCGCTCGCGGGGGGTGAGCTGGTCGAGCTCGGGATCCTCGGGACGGGGCAGGGCCCCGGCGAAGGCGTCGAGGACGAACCCGGCCAGCCGCGGCGAGAACACAGCATCGCCCTCGGCGGTCCGCTCCAGGGCCTCGGCCAGCTCGTCGCCGGCGATGGTCTTGGTCACGTAACCGCGCGCACCGGCGCGGATCATGGCGATCACGTCGTCGGGGGCGTCGGACACGGACAGGGCGAGGAAACGGACCTCCGGGTCGGCCTCGGCCACCCCGCGGATGACGGCGAGGCCGCCACCCCCGGGCATGTGGACGTCGATGAGCACGATGTCGGGCGCCAGCCGGCGGATCGAAGCCACCGCGTCGTCGACGTCGCTCGCCCAACCGACCACGTCGAAGCCGTCCCGGTCGGACAGCTCGGCGCGCACCCCGGAGAGGAACAGCTCGTGGTCGTCGACCAGGAACACCCGAATGGGAGTCATGACCCCTCCAGCGGCATGGTGAGGTGGACCTCGGTGCCCTCGCCGGGCTCGCTGACGATGGCGGCGGCACCGCCGTGGCGTTGCATCCGCCCGATGACCGACTCACGGAGCCCGTGCCGGTCGGCGGGCAGCGTCGTGGAGTCGAACCCCACCCCCTGGTCGGTGACGAAGACCTCGAGCACCGCGCCATCCACCTCGGCGTACACCGACACCTTGCCGGTACCGGAGTGCCGGGCGGCGTTGGTCATCGCCTCGCCGGAAGCGGCCACCACCGCTTCGAGCCTCGGCCCCATCGCCAGGTCGCTGACGACCACCACCTCCACCGGGACGTCGGAGGCCTGCTCCACCCGGTCCGCCATCTCGTCGAGGGCGTCGGACAGCATCCGACCGTGCTCGGGATTCCGGCTGCCGTACAGCCAGGCACGCAGCTCCCGTTCCTGGGAGCGCGCCAGGGTGGCCATCTTCCGTGGGTCGTCGGTCCTTTGGATCATGGCGAACGTCTGCAACACCGAGTCGTGGAGGTGGGCGGCCATCTCGGCCCGCTCCTCGGAGCGGATGCGGTCCCGTCGCTCCTCGGCCAGGTCGGTGGCCAGCCGCATCGCCCACGGGCCGAAGACCAGGAGCACGCCGGCGCCGGTGATGCCGACGGCGAGGGCGATCGGGGCCAGGTCGGACACCCGGTAGCTGGCACCGATGAGCAGGGCCATGCCGGCGAGGATCACCGCCGCCCCGATGACGATGCGGAGCCGGCTCTGGTTGGTGTCGCCAACGGTCGAACCGCTGACGCTGCGGTCCCAGACCGCGGCGACGCCGAAGGCGATCAGGATGAGGGCGGCCAGTGCCGGGCCGTTGAGCCACGGGTCGGTGAGCTGGGCGGCGGCGACCGTCACCCCGGCGTACATCAAGTGCCAGCCCGAGCTTCTGCCGGGCGTCGATCGGGCTGCGCGCCAGGGTGACGCTCGGCGCCGTACCGGCGGAGAGGACGTACAGCACCGGGTAGAGCACCAGTCCCAGGCCGACGAGTGCCAACCCGACGAAGCCGGCGCGCACGTAGCCAGAGCCCATCCCGAGGCGGGCCGCCAACCCGCCGGCGACCCCGGTGACGACGCGATCATCGGTACTCCGGGTCAAGTACTCCCGGAGCCCGCTCCAGTTCTCGGCCCATTGCGGAGAGGCCGGCGGCGAGGTCGTCATCGGCCGCGATGGTGTCACAGCGGCCGGTGGGCCACAACAGAGGGATCACCCTGGCCGCCCCGCCGTGATCTCAGGGACTGTCCAGGGTCATCCCCGATGGCGCGAACATCGCCGGCGACGCACATTGAGGGCATGACCAACCACATGACCACGCAACGACCCGAGCACCGTCCCGCCCCCGGAGGCCTCACCCGGATCCAGGACGGCGCCATTCTCGGGGGCGTCGCCGGCGGGCTGGCTCGCCGGCTGGACGTCTCCCCGTCGTGGATCCGGCTCGGCTTCATCGTCACCGCCTTCTTCGGAGGGCTCGGGGCCCTGCTCTACCTGGTGGGGTGGCTGGCGATCCCCGAGGAAGGGGCGGACCAATCGGTGGCGGAGGACTTCCTGTCGAGCCGCAGTGGCTCCTCGGCCTGGCTGGGGATCGGGTTGATCGTGGTGGCGGCGTGCCGTGCTCATCGGCGCCGCCGACCTCTTCAGCTTCCAGCTCGTCTTCGCCGCCGCACTGTTCCTGGCCGGTTTCCTGCTCTACCGGGGGCAGGCGGGGAAGGGATGCACCGACCCCCGGTGGGTCGCTCGCCGCCCGACGGCGAGACGCCGCCGCCGACGCCGACGGCCACGATGTCTGCCGGCCCCCCGGAGCCCGCCATCCCGGGCTGATCCCGCCGCAGACGGCCCCGGCATCGAACCGCATCGCCGGCTGCGGCGTCGTGGGTGTCTCCGGTGGTCGAGACGTACCGCGAGCCGGCGGACAGCGCCGAAACCGTCACGTTCCCCCCGGCGGCACCGCCCGGCGCCACTCCACCGCCGCCGCCTCCCGTTGCCTTCGACCCGGTGCCGCCGCCGCCGAGCTCCGCAGTGCCGCTCCCGGCCCCGCTCCTACCTGGGCAGGCTGACCATTGCGGTGTTGCTGATCACGCTGGGGACGATGGGGCTGCTCCACACGGTGGGAAACGTCGACTTGGACCTGGGCGACTACTTCGCCGCCGGCTTCATCGTGATCGGCGCCGGCCTGCTGGTCGGCACCTTCTTCGGGCGAGCCCGCGGCCTGATCCTGGTCGGGGTGCTCGCCGCCCCGCTGCTGTTCGCCACCGCCGCCGTCCACATCCCGATCGGGGGGGAGTGGGGACAGGAGACCGTCGCTCCCGACCGGAGTGAGACGCTCCAGCCCGAGTACGAGCACGGGATCGGCGAGTTCACCCTCGACCTGACCCAGGTCGAGCTGAGGGAGGACACCACCGTCGCCGTCGAGCAGGGCATCGGCCAGCTGCGGGTCGTCCTCCCCGACGATGCATCGGTGAGCATCGATGCCAACGTCGGCGCCGGCGCGATCACCCTCTTCGGGGACGAGGAAGGCGGCTTCGACCACACCCGCACCTTCGAGAGCACCGTCGCCGGGCAACCGACCCTCCACCTCGACCTGGAAATGGGCGCCGGGCACATCGACATCACCGAGAACTGAGAGGCCTCTTCATGTACCGACATCCCTTCGACGCCATATCCTTCTTCTTCGGGCTGCTGTTCATCGCCGGCGCCCTCTCGGCGATCTTCGTTGACGATCCCTGGCCCTTCGACCGGGGCGGGGTGTGGGCGATCATGCTCATCGTCGGCGGACTGGCGCTGCTGATCGCCGCCGTGCGCCCCGGCGCCGACCGCGGGAGCGGTAGCCGTGGCCGACCCGTGTACAGACGGCCGGCGTGGCCGCCGACCCGCTGCTGAGCCAGGCTCGGCGCGAGGTCGACGAGTACGTGGACCCGACCGTCCCGTCGGACGCGGCGACTGACGACGTGCCCACCGCCGAAGCGGTGGCCGACGATGCCGGCCCGGTCGCTGCCGAGCGCGACGGAGCCGTGACCGTCCAAGACGAGGCGGTGGACGGCGGGCAGCCGGGCGGCGGCGAGCCCGAGACCCCGGACGAGGCGAACCACGCCGGTCCGTGACCGACCGATCCGCTGCGGTCGGTGGCAGCGCCACCCGGGATCCCACCCGGGTGGCGCTACCGTTGCACTGTGGCCGACCTCGTCGCACTGCTCTCCGAACCGGGTGCCTCGGTCGCCGTGGTCGGCGCCACCGACAACCCGCCAAGTACGGCTCGGTCATCTACCGGGACCTGAAGGCGAAGGGATACACCGTCTACCCGGTGAACCTCCGCCGGTCCACCGTCGACGGTGACCCTGCCTACCCCGATCTGGCTGCGCTGCCGATCCGCCCCACGGTCATCGACATCGTGGTGCCACCCGACCAGACGATGAAGATCCTGGAGCAGGTGGTCGCCCTGGATCTCGACAACGTCTGGGTCCAACCCGGTGCCGAGGACCCCGAGGTGGAGCGGTTCATCGCCGCCAACGACCTGACCGCGGTGGTCAACGCCTGCATCATGGTGAGGACCCGCGAGACGGCATGAGCCCGGAACGTGGCTTCGGCAACGGCCAGCGCCGGATGCTGCTCATCCACGGCATCCTGTCGAACGCCAACGGGTGGTGGCGGCTCGGCCCCGACCTCACCGCCGCCGGGTACTCGGTGACTGCGCCCGACCTACGGGCGCACGGTGACTCGCCGCCGGTGGACGACTACCGGCTCGACGCCTACCGCGACGACATCCTCGCCCTCGGCTCCGGTTGGGACGTGGTGCTCGGCCACTCGTTGGGCGGGCTGGTTGCGGTCGCCTGCCAAGTGGCCGACCCCGACTGGACCACGGCGCTGGTGCTCGAGGACCCGGCGCTGGTGCTGGCCGACTCCGAGCAGGTGCGGGGATGGCTGCTCGAGGACTTCGCCGGCCCGATCGACGTGGCGACCGTCGCCGCCCGGCACCCTGGCTGGGCACCCAGGGACGTGGCCGCCAAGGTGGAGGCGCTGCGCCAGGCGGGGCCCGAGGTGGTCGCCAGGACGCTGGGGGCGATCGGCTCGATCGACACCCGCCCGTGGCTCGCCGAGCTGGGGATCCCGACGCTGCTCATCGGCGCCGACCCTGCGGTCGGGGCCCTGGTGAGCGCGGCGGACGGCGAGGCGGCCGCCAGGCTGCCCGGCGTCGACTACGTGATGATCCCGGGCGGGGAGCACTCGATCCACCGCAACCGCTACGAGGCGTTCCGTGACGTCCTGATGGATTGGTTGGACCGGCTCAGCCCCGGCTGATCCACTGGTCGACCGGGGCGAAGTCGTCGGTGAGGATCGGGGAGCCGTCGATCCATTCGGCGGCGGCGGCGCCGGTGAGGGCCACCTCGGAGCCGGCCCGGTCGGCGATGGCGGCTTCGATGGAGGCGACGTCGAAGGGCGAGGCCCCGGCGGCGAGCACGACGTTGCCCCCGGCTCGCCCGTCCAGGTAGTCCGGCGGGGCGAGCACCAGCACCTCGGGGAACACCTCGGCGAGCGTGGCCGCTTCCGCCTTGGCGAAGCGGAACGGTGGGTAGTCGATCAGGTTCATCACATAGAGCCCTCCGGGTGTCAGCCGGGAGTCGATGTCCTCGAGGAACTCGCGGGTGGTGAGATGCCATGGCACGGACAGCCCGCCGAAGGCATCTCCCACCACGACCTCGAATGCCCCTTCCGGGGTGTCGTCGATGCCGAGCCGGGCATCGCCGATGGCGATCTCGTCGATCTCGGCGGCGACCAGCCCGAGCTCGTCCTCGGCGATGTCGACCAGGCTGGGATCGAGCTCGAGCACGGTGTTGGTGCTCCCGGGCCGCTCGGCGGACAGCCAGCGGGGGAGGGTGAACCCGCCGCCCCCGATATAGAGGGCGTCGAGGGGGCCATCGGGTGCGGTGGTGAGCACGGTGTCCGCCACCAGCCGGGCATAGCGGAAGTCGAGGTAGGTGGGGTCGAGCAGGTCGACGTACGAGTGGCGCAGGGTGTCCAGCCACAGCACCCGGCCGCTCTCCCGGAGCTCGTCGGTGGTGACGCGGGCGCAGAAGTAGCCGGTCTCGAACTGGCAGGGCCCCGACACGATCCCGAGCAGGGCCGCCCCGACCAGGGTTGTCGCCACCACGGCGGCCACCCCGGGAGGCCCGAGCTTGGTGGAGCGGACGGCGAGGATCGTCCCCGCGATCACCAGGGCGACGCCGACCGCCAGCACGATCGGCCTGCTGGGCAGCGCGGCGAGCAGCACGAACCCGGTGAGGAAGGTGCCGAAGATGGCGCCGGCGGTACCGGTGGCGGACAGCCCGCCGACCACGGCTCCGGTCTCGGCCAGGTCGTCGAGGGTGATCTTGGCCACGATCGGGGTCACCGTGCTGAGCACCACTGCGGGGGCGAAGAAGCCCAGGGCGGCCAGGACCACGATCTCCACCGGCCCGCCGCCGGTGAGCGACGGCCCGACGGCGGCGACGATGGTCGGGGCGAGCAGCACGAACAGCCCGCCGACGACGAGCGCCGGGCCCAGCAGGCGCACCGGCGGGTGGCGGTCGGCGAGCCGTCCCCCGGCCCACGCCCCCAGTGAGATCCCGGCGAGGACGGTGCCGATGATCCCGGTGAACGTCTCCAACGTGACCCCGACGTACGGTGCGAGGAGACGGCCCGCCAGGATCTCCATGACCAGCACCGCCGCCGCGGTGAAGAACACGAGGAGGCGGGCGGTCAGGGGGGACATCGCCGGCAGTATGGCCCGCCGGACGGGATACCCACGCAGGGCGTGCGCCCCGGCCTCTCCTAGAGTTCCGCCCGTCCTCGGGCGTTTAGCTCAGCTGGAAGAGCGCTTCCCTTACAAGGAAGAGGTCGGCGGTTCGAGCCCGTCAACGCCCACTGGAGATTGCCGGGCCGACTTCGGGCGCTCTGCTCCGAAAGACGCTGGTCGGCCCTCCTCCACAGATGGGGCCCCAACCCCATCGCCGGCCGTGTCCTGCCCGGGCCGACTTCGGGCAGCACGCTCCCGGCGTATCCTCGGCCCATGGTGCACTTCGACACGGTCAGGGTGGCGGCGATCCAGGCCACCCCGGTGATCCTCGACGCCGAGGCGACGATCGACAAGGCATGCAACCTGCTGGGCGATGCCGCGTCCCAGGGCGCGCAGCTGGCGGTACTGCCGGAGACCTTCGTCCCGCTCTACCCGAGCGGTGCGTGGGCCCACGACGCCGGCTCCTTCAACGGTTGGGACGAGCTGTGGGCACGTCTGTGGGCCAACTCGGTGGACGTGCCCGGCCCGCTCACCGAGAAGCTGACGGCCCGATGCCGCGAGCTCGACATCCACTGCGCCATCGGGGTCAACGAGCGCGAGGTGGAAAGACCAGGATCGCTGTACAACACGATGCTCGTCATCGGCCCGGGCGGGCTGCTCCACAAGCATCGCAAGCTGATGCCCACCATGCAGGAGCGGCTGTTCCACGGGGTCGGCGGTGGTGACGACCTCGA
The DNA here is from genome assembly GCA_963812375.1 of uncultured Acidimicrobiia bacterium. GTDB lineage: Bacteria > Actinomycetota > Acidimicrobiia > Spongiisociales > UBA5794 > JACDBE01. The sequence continues at coordinate 228,150 of CAWEUW010000009.1, forward strand.
GGTCGTCGACACCGCCGTGGGCCGGCTCGGCGGCCTCATCTGTTGGGAGAACCGGATGCCGCTGGCCCGGTACGCCCTCTACCGCGGCGGCCCGCAGATCTGGCTGGCACCCACCGCCGACGACAGTGATGGATGGCTCGCCTCGATGCGGCACATCGCCATCGAGTCCGGTGCCTTCGTCGTCTCCGTGGCCCAATACATCCCGGCGTCGGCATTCCCCGCCGACTTCCCTGTTTCGCTCCCTGAAGGCCAAGACGAGTTCGGCCGCGGGGGTGCAGCGATCATCGAGCCCACCGACGGCGAAGTCATCGCCGGTCCGCTCTACGACGTCGAGGGGATCGTCGTCGCCGACTGCGACCTTCGGCTCGGACTGCGCGCCAAGCGCTGGTTCGACGTGGTCGGCCACTATGGCCGCGAGGACGCCCTTCTCGGACCTTCCCGGATCGCCGCCCGTGGGGTGGGCAGCGGCGACGTCGACGTGCCCGACGTCGACGGCTGACCGAAGTCGGGCGAAGGTCAGGGATACTGCTCAGGGATCGGAGTCCCGGGCCGCAGCCTCCTCGGCGGCCTGCGCCAGTCGCTCCCGGTACGTGGCCCACTCGGCGGCGGTCATCTCGGGGAGGTTGCCGTCCTTGTTCCCCGCAAAGCCGTCGATCATCTCCCGGATGATGTCGGCGTGGCCGGCGTGGCGGGCGGTCTCGACGCTGACGTGCACGAGGATCTGGTGCAGGGTCACATCTTGCGGTCGGGTCCCCACCAGGGCACCAACCCGGGGGAGTCGAGGTCCAGGGCCTCGATAGTGGCGTCGCTGTGCCGAGCGGAGATCCGGTGGAGCTCGAGGATCTCCTCGCGGGTCTCGTCGGCGGTGGCCCACATGTCGGCGTTGACCTCGGCGTCGTCGTCGAACCAGGGCAGCGCAAGCCCATGCGGTCGATCGAACACCTCGCCGAAGTACCCGATCTGGACGCTGGCGACGTGTTTGACCAGTCCCAGCAGATTGGTGCCGGTCGGCGTCATCGGCCGGCGGACGTCGCCTTCCCCGAGGCCGTCGAGCTTGGCGACCAGCTGGTCTCGCTGCACCCGCAGATAGCGATGCAGCGTCGCCTTGGGGTCCGGGGGCGCCACGGTCAGAGCAGGCCGCCGGCGGCCGGCGGGCTGCCCTTGCTGCGGCCCCCATCGCCCATCCCCTCGCGTGCCAGGTAGTCCTCGGCGAGCAGGATGCTGGAGTCGAGGGCGCGCTCGACCGTGGTGAGCAGGTCGGCCATCGACGCCATCTCCTCGAGCTGCTCCTTGAGGAACCAGGCGAGGAACTGCTCGCCGACCAGGTCGCCCTCGGCCCGGGCGAGCTGGGCCAGCTCCTCGATCTGCCGGGTGACGTCCTGCTCCTGCTCGAGCGCCATCCTGACCGGCTCCAGGAGATCGGCGAACTCGGTCCGGGGCGCGGCCACCGAGGGGATGGTCACCGGCTTCTGGGCGTCGAGGAGGTACTGGGTGATGATCATGGCGTGGTTGCGCTCCTCCACCGCCTGCCGGTAGAAGTGGGAGGCGAGCTGGGGGAGCGTCTCGCCGTCGTAGTAGACGGCGATGGCGATGTACTGCTGGCTGGCGGCGAACTCGTTGGCGAGCTGTTCGTTGAGCGCATCGGTGAACTTCGACATGCATCCTCCGGGTCGGCGACCGGGCCAGAGGGTACCCGGGCTGGTCGCCACGGTGGGCTCGAGTCCCGCCGAAGATAAGGCAATCAACCTATCGGAAGCGATAGGTGAGGACCTCAGGTTCGCAGTTTGCACCACCGACGTAGTGGAAATAAGGTCTCCCTAACACGGAGAGTTAGGGAGAGTCGACGAATGGGTGGAGGTGTTCGGAAGCGGACCGCGGCGGCGGCACTGGTGGTCGGGCTCGTGCTCGGCGCCTGCGGGGGCGGTGAAGACGAGGTGTCCGAGCAGGACGTCGTGGATGCCTACGCAGAGGGCGTGTACGCCATGTACTCCGCCAGCCTGGAGTCGGCACAGGCGATGGACGAGGCGATCGACGCCTTCGTCGCCGACCCGACCACCGAGACCTTGGACGCCGCCAAGCAGGCCTGGCTGACCGCCCGGGACGACTACGGCCCCACCGAGGCGTTCCGGTTCTACGGCGGGCCCATCGACAACGAGGAGACCGGCGTCGAGGGACTGGTCAACGCCTGGCCGCTCGACGAGGCCTACATCGACTACGTGGATGGTGACCCGGAAGCGGGCATCGTCAACAACACGGACGAGCACCCGACCATCGACGCCGACACCCTGGTGGCCGCCAACGAGCAGGGTGGCGAGGCCAACGTGTCCACCGGGTGGCACGCCATCGAGTTCCTCCTGTGGGGGCAGGACCTGAGCGCGGACGGGCCGGGGGCGCGGCCGGTCGAGGACTACACCACCAGCCCGAACGCCGACCGTCGCGCCGCCTACCTCTCCACCGCCTCCGACCTGCTCCTCGAGCACCTGGACGGCCTGGTGGCCGCCTGGGCTCCCTCGAGGAGGGAGGCAATTACCGAAGAGAGTTCGTGGCCCTCGACCCGGCCGAGGCGCTGGCGATGATCTTCACCGGGGTGGGCGAGCTGAGCAGCGGTGAGCTGGCCGGGGAGCGGATGTCGGTGGCCTATGAGGAGCGGAGCCAGGAGGACGAGCACTCCTGCTTCTCGGACAACACCACTTCCGACATCGTGGCCAACGCCTCCGGGATCGGCGCCGTGGTCAACGGCGACTACGGCGACGTGTCCGGGCCCGGGCTGGCCGACCTGCTCGCCGGCACCGACGAGCCCCTCTCCGAGGAGCTGGTGGCGGCGGTGGAGGAGAGCACGGCCCTCGCCGAGGCGATACCGGCGCCGTTCGACCAGCACCTCGGCATCGACGTGCCCGACGACGACCCGGGTCGCCAGTCGATCCTCGCCACGATCGAGTCCCTCCAAGCCCAGGCGGAGCTCATCGCCGCCGCCGCCACCGCTCTCGGGATCCAGCTCGGGGCAGGGTGAGGCAGGCCCGGACACGGCTGGCGGCAGTAGCTCTGGGCCTGGCCGCCCTTGGCGGCGTCGCCGCCTGTGGCGGAGCCGATGCCGAGTTGCTCGAGCCGGCCTCGGGGGGCGACGCCACGGTGGCGTTCGCCACCCGGAACGCCTTCGGGCAGCCCATCCCCGGTCTCACCGCCCGTGAGCGGATGGTGTTCGAGGTGGGCGACAGCTTCTTCACCCAGAACTGGGTGACCGCGCCGTCGTCAACCGAAGCCCGCGACGGGCTGGGGCCTCTCCTCAATGCCCAGGCCTGCGCATCCTGCCATGTGGGCGACGGGAGAGCCCGCCCGCCGCAGTCACCGGAGGATCCCGAGCGGGGCCTGCTGGTGCGGCTGTCGGTGCCCGGCGAGACGGCCTGGGGCGCCCCGTTGCCCGATCCGGTGTACGGCGACCAACTACAGGACCGGGCCATTTCCGGGGTCCCCGCCGAGGGCACGGTGCGAATCACCCATGACGAGATCGAGGGGAGGTACGCCGACGGCACCATCTACACCCTGAGCCGGCCGCGTTACGACCTGACCGACCTCGCCTACGGCCCACTCGACTCCGCCGCGCTCACCTCGCCCCGGGTGGCGCCGCAGGTGATCGGCATCGGGTTGCTCGAGGCGGTGCCCGAGGCCGCCGTCCTCGATCTCGCCGATCCCGATGATGCCGACGGCGACGGGGTGTCCGGTCGCCCCAACTACGTCGCCACCGGACCCGACGAGCCGGTGAGGCTGGGGCGGTTCGGGTGGAAGGCCAACGTGGCCACGGTGCGCGACCAGGTGGCTGGAGCCTTCGTCGGCGACATCGGCATCACCAGCGACGAGCACCCGGAGGAGAACTGCCCGGCACCGGCGGTGGCCTGCCGTGCCGCCCCGACCGGGGGGTCGCCCGAAGTCCCGGCCGACCGCATGGACGACATGGAGTTCTACTCGCAGACGCTGGCGGTCCCGGCACGCCGGGGGGTTGACGAGCCGGAGGTCGAGCGCGGTGCCGAGCTGTTCGCCACCATCGGGTGCACGGCCTGCCACACGCCGACCCTGCTCACCGGGGATCACCCCGTCACGCAGCTCTCCGGCCAAGAGATCCACCCCTACACCGACCTGCTCCTGCACGACATGGGCCCGGGGCTGGCGGACGGACGACCCGACTTCCTCGCCACCGGCTCGGAGTGGCGAACACCGCCGCTGTGGGGGGTCGGGTTGGTGGAGACCGTCAACGGCCACTCCACGTTCCTGCATGACGGCCGGGCCCGCAGCCTCGAGGAGGCGGTGCTGTGGCACGGCGGCGAGGCGGCGGGCGCCCAGGGCCGGTTCACTGCGCTCGGCGCCGCCGACCGGGCCGCCGTGGTCGCCTTCCTGGAGTCATTGTGAGCCTGCGAACCGGAGTCATTGTGAGCCTGCGAACCGGAGTCATTGTGAGCCTGCGACGAGCACTGGAGTCATTGTGAGCCTGCGAACCGGAATCATGGTGAGCCTGCGAACCGGAGTCATAGTGAGCCTGCGAACGGCGCTCCATGCCTCGTGGTGGTGGCACTGCTGGCGGCGTGCTCGCCGGGCCTCGACCGGGGTGACACGGTCGAGGCGATCGTCGACGACGTCCTGGTACCCGGTTTCTCCGCCGCCGCCGCCGCCACCGCCGGCCTCGCCGGCGCATCCGCCAGCCTGTGTGCCGCCCCTGGGCAGTCGGCGCTCGACACCGCCCGCAGGGCGTGGTCGGAGGCGGTGGTGGCTTGGAACGCCACCGAGGTCGCTTGGGAGGGCCCGGTGAAGATGGACAGGATCGAAAGCCTGGTCCACTACCCGGCGGTCGACGTCGAGGAGATCGAGGCACTGCTCGACGGGCAGGCCGAAGGTGAGCAGCTCGACGCCGCCGACCTGGCCTCGATCGTCCGCGGCCTCGGGACCGCCGAATACCTGCTGTTCGCCTCGGACGATCCCGCCGCGGTCACCGCCCCGGGGCGTTGCGAGCTGCTGATGGCGGTCACCGATGGGGCGGCCGCGGGCGCCGGCGCAGCCGAACTCGCGTGGACCGACGGCTGGAACGGCGGCGCCCCCTACGCCGACACCCTCGCCGGTCGGGCCGAACCGGCGATGGACGCCAACGACGCCCTCGCCGAGCTGGTGGCCGGCATCGACGCCATCCTGTCGAATGTCACCGTCCAGGGCCTCGGCCTGGCGCTCGGCAGAACCCGGGAGGAGCCCCTCCCCGAGGCCCTGCATGAAGGCGCCGCCGGAGCCGCCGGCGACGTGCTCGCCGCCCGGCTCGCCGGCATCGCCGCCGTCTACGACCCTCCCGGCGAAACCCCCGGCCTCGGCGACCTGGTGGCAGAGCGCTCGGACGAAGTCGACGCCAAGGTCCGCGCCGACCTCGCCGCCGCCCAGGAGGCTCTGGACTCGCTCGGCTCGCCGTTGACCCCGGCTCTCGCCGCGTCCCCGGACCAGGCGGCCGCTCTCTACGACGCCCTGGTGGAGTTGCGCCGCACCTTCGAAGCCGACGTGGCGTCGCTGCTCGACATCACCGTCGGCTTCAGCGACACCGACGGAGACAGCGGGTGACGGCGACCGGCGCCGCCCAGCGGGTGACGGCAGGCGATCGCTGGATCGACCGTGCCGCCGCTCCGGTCAGCGCCGCCTCTGCCGCCGTGTTCCGCATCGCCTTCGGGGCGATCGCCCTGCTGGGCACGCTGCGATACGTCGGCAACGGATGGATCGACGAGCTGCTGCTCGACCCTCCGCTCCACTTCACCTACCCCGGGCTCGGTTGGGTACGGCCCTGGCCGGGCGGATGGATGTACCTGCACTTCGCCGTCATGGGGCTGGCGGCGCTGGGCATCGCCCTCGGCTGGCGGTACCGGTGGAGCGTGGCCGCCTACGCCGTGCTGTTCACCTGGGTCGAGCTGATCGACCGCACGCTGTACCTCAACCACTACTACTGGGTGTCGCTGACCGCCGGCCTCATGGTGTTCCTCCCGCTGCACCGGATGTGGTCGCTCGACGCCAGGGCGGGACGGGCCGGGGGAGGCCCGACGAGCCGCGCCGGCGCGGTGCCGACGGTCCCGGCATCGGTGGTCTGGCTGCTGCGCACCCAGCTGGCCATGGTCTACCTGTTCGCCGGGATGGCCAAGGTGGGCGTGGATTGGCTGGTGCACGCCCAGCCGCTGGCGACGTGGCTTCCCGCCCGGGCTTCGCTGCCGGTGATCGGTCCGCTGCTGACGCTCCCCGGCGTGGCATTGGCGATGAGCTGGGCAGGGGCCTTGTTCGACCTGACCATCGTCGGCTGGCTGCTGTGGCGCCGATCCCGGCCCTGGGCCTACGCCGCCGTGGTGGCCTTCCACCTGCTCACCTGGCTGCTGTTCCCGTCGATCGGGCTGTTCCCGTGGTTGATGATCGGCGGGACGTTGATCTTCTTCGAGCCGGACTGGCCGCTCCGTTTCCGCCCCGGGCGAGTGGCAACGCCGGCGCCGGCAGGGGAGCGAGGCCCCGCCTGCCGCCGGTGGCGGTGGTCGCCGTCGCCGCCTACCTCGCCCTGATGGCGGTGGTCCCCCTCCGGCACCTGGCGGCCCCGGGCGACGTCCTGTGGTCGGGCGACGGCTACCTGTTCTCGTGGCGGGTGATGCTCACCGAGAAGGCGGGCTCGGTCCAGTTCCGGGTCACCGACCCGGCCACTGGAGCGCTCACGGTGGAGCCGATGCCGGCGCCGCTCACCCCCCGTCAGGCGATGGTGGCGGCGACCGACCCGGCGATGATCCGGCAGGCGGCGACGTGGATCGCCGCCGCCCATGGTGGCGGCGTCCAGGTCAGGGCGGACGCCTTCCTCAGCTTCAACGGCCGTCCCCACGCTCGTCTCGTCGACCCCGACGTCGACCTGGCCGCCCCGTCGCTGCCCGACGGCTGGGTACTCCCTCCACCTGGCTGAGCGCGGCGCGGCGCCGCAGCTCACCCGCCGGGGGACAGCACGGTGTCGACCGCGTGGGCGAGCCCGTTGCCGCCGGCCACGTTGGTGATGGTCACCGTCGACGCACCGTCCAGCACGAGCAGCCCCTGCTCGACGGACACCGAGATCGACCCGCCGTCGGCCGAGGCGACCGACGACACGTCGAGGAGCTCGAAGGCGGACAGCTCCTCCTCGACGACGTGGTGGAGGAGGAGCGCTTCGAGCTCGGCAGGATCGTCCGGTAGCGGGGTCTCCAGCCGGCTGAAGGCGTCGTCGGTGGGGGCGAACAGCGTGAAGGGCCCGGACCCGTTCAACCGGTCGGTGAGCCCGGCGGCGTCGATCGCCGCCAGCAGCTCGGTGAACTGCCCGGCGTCGGCGAGCACGTCGAGGATGCTGCCCTCCGGGGTCGGGCGCGCCGTGGTCGGCGGCGCCGGTGCTGTCGTCGTGGGTGCTTCGGCCGCGGTGGTGGTCGGGGCGGGAGGTCGGGTGGTATCCGGTTCGTCGGGTGGCGGGGCCTCCGTCGCCGGTGGCGGGGCCGCCGTCGCCGGAGGCTCGCCTCCCTCGGCGAGCGCCTCCTCGAAGGCCCGCAGTGTCTCCGCGTCGATCGTCCCCGTCGGGGACACCCCGAGGTCGGTCTGGAACGCCTTCAGCGCCTCTTCGAGCTGGGGCGACCACTGGCCGTCGATCGGGCCGGGGAAGTAGCCCAGGGTGACCAGGATCCCCTGGAGGGCGGCGACCTGCGCCGAGGCGGCGCCGTCGAGCGCCGCCTGGATGGCTGCCTGGGTCGCCGGGTCGGGTAGTCCGGTGACGGGGAGGTCGTTGGCCTCCTGGAGCTCCTCGACGGCGGCGACCGTCTTCGGCCCGTAGATCCCGTCGATCGACCCTGAGTAGTACCCCAGGGTCCGGAGATCGGTCTGGAGGGCTTCCACGTAGTCGGCCACCCACTGGCTCGCCTGAGCCGCGTCCTCGTCCTCGATGCATCCGGCGTCGGCAAAGGCACGGACCCATGCCACCTGGAGCGAGTACGCCGCCGATGTGAACGAAACCGCGGCCTCGGTGACCAGCGTCCGGTCGTTGATCCCGTCGACGGCGTCGGCGAAGGCCGCCTCCGCCTGCTCGACGACCTCAATCGTCTCCGGGTCGACGAGCTCGATGGTCACCCCTTCGGTGCTGTCCGCCTCGACCGCCTGCTGGAACTCCTCGGCCGATGCCACCACCGCCTCCCGGGCGGGCTCGAGGTCCTCGGCGGCGCTCTTGACCTCGCCCACGGTGAGCTCGACGTCGGCGAAGAGCCCGCCGTAGGTGTCGAGGGCCTCGACGTACCCTTGGACGTCCGAGCAGAACTGCTGCTGGGCGGCATCGACGTCCGGGGGCTCGTCTTCTCCACAGGCGGACACCACCAGCGCCGTCGCCAGCAGCGCGGTGATGCCGAAGTGCCGGCTCTTCATGGAGCGCGATTCCCGCTGTCGGAGCCGGCCGAGGACGGTGACGGGCGCGTCGGCACCGGCTCCTTCGGGCGGGACGACCGCGGCTCGGTTCCGCGCCGCCGAGATCGCCCAGAGATACAGGGCGAGCAGACCACCGACGACGAGGACAGAGATGACCCCGAGCCCGATGAAGTAGAGGATGACGACGGCGAGGGCGATGCCGGCGATGCGGAGCCCGTCGAACTTGGGGGCGATCCACCGGTCGAGATCACTCGCCCCCGACCCTCCGGCGGTCTCCCGAGCGGCGCGCTGCTCCCTCAGTCGTTCCAGCCACGCAGGCCGTCCGGCCAGGTAGGCGGCGATGGCGACGACGACAGCGACCACGACGATCACCCAGACAACCCTGCGGAGGTCGCCGATGACGTCGGCGATCAGGGCGGCAGCGGTGGCGGCCCCGTCCGGATTCTCGATGCTGTCGATGATCGCCGCTTCGAGCCGGCGAACCGCAGCCACGCCGAGGACCACTGCCACGATCACTCCGATGGCGACCTGCACCACCGCCCGCCGACGGTTCCGGGCGACGGCGATCGCAGCTGCGATGAGGACGACGGCCAGGATGGCGACCAGCCAGACGAGGCGGTCGAATCGGCCGGCCGCCTCCTGGGCGGCGGAGAGGTCCGCCTCGGACATCACGGTCAGCTGGCCGAAGTCCTCGGGGAGCTCGGCACGGAGGGCGGCGGCGAGCTGCTCTCGTGCCTCGGCCGCCTGGTCGGAGACGACGCCGGGGAGGGTGACGTCGGGGAGGAAGTCCCTGATCTCGTCGAAGACCCGCTGCAGCGTCGCCGTGATGAGAGGGATCAGGTTGAGCCTCACCTCCCCATCCTCGATGGAGACGTTGGGGAGCTCGGCGAGGTCGTCCCGCACCAGGGCGACGGCCGCCTGGTGACCGCGCCGGACCAGCTCAACCACGGCAGTCCTGAACTCTTCCGAGGTGACGAAGCTGTCGATCCTGTCGGCCACGCGCGTCTCCAGGGCGGCGCTGATCGACGGGGCGAGCGCGGTGAGCGACGGCCGGTCGAACCGGGAGAGCAGCTCGAGGATCTGCGGGTCGGGGTTGATCGCCTCCACGATCGCCTCGCTCAGGTAGGTGTCGAGACGATCGAGGGCATCGGTGACCCGCGTCTCGATGTCGAGGGCCTCGAGCGTCTGGTCGGTGACGTACCCGCTCATCGACGCGTAGAAGGCCGGGTCCTCGAGGGTCGGCTCCACCGTGGCCATGAACTTGTCGGTGTCGAACACCCTCTCGTGGGCCCAGACGGTGACGACGGTTGCCAGGACGACGATCGAGGCGAGCACGACAAGCACCAGCGACAGCCATCCTCGGACACGGCCGCGCCGGTCGGGCTCGACTTGCGGAGGCTCGCTGCCGGCCTTGACGTTGTCCGGCTCGGCGCCCGTTCCCGGCGGCTGGTCCATGCTTTCGGTCATGGCATCCTCGGCGCCGATCGGGGGGTCTCGTTGCGGCGCGGCCCCGGACCTTAGGATCAGTGACCCCGACGAGGTCATCATCTTCGACGAGGAACCGGAAGGGTTCTCACGATCCCGGCACGCTCAGGGCGACAGCAACCCGCGGTTGCGGCGGACGCGTCGCTCGATGGTCCCGAAGAAGACTCCGTCGACGATGATGCCGATGACCAGCACCACGATCATCATCGCCTGCAGCGCGGCGGCGTCGGCGAGCTCACGGGCGAAGGTGAGCCGGACCCCGATCGACGGCGAGGCAGCGATGATGACCAGCAGCTCGCCCGCCATCAGCGAGCGCCAGGCGAAGGCCCAACCCTGCTTGAGGCCGGCCACGTAGCCGGGGAGGGCTGCAGGAAGCACCACGTACACCCACGACATCGGGCCCCTGGCCCCGAGCACCTTCCCGGCGCGCAACAGCATGGGCTCGATGTGGTCGATGCCCGAGATGAGGCCGTTGGCGATGGCGGGCGCCGCCCCCAGCACCACCACGAAGAAGATCGCCGTCTCCGAGATCTGGAACAGCAGGATGGCGAAGGGGAACCACACGATCGAGGGCATGCTCTGCAGTCCGGTGATCAGCGATCCGACGGCACGGCGCAGCACCGAGCTCTGCGCCACCACCAGGCCGACCACCGTGCCGACGAGGGTGGCGGCGGCGAACCCGATGGCCGCCCGCTCCATGGTGATGCCCACCGCCTCCCAGAACGAGGCGGTCCGGATGCTCTCGCCCAGGGTCTGGAACACCTCGGCCGGCGGGAGGGAGCACGTAGTCGGGCTTCCACCCGACCAGACGATCAGCTGCCAAAAGGTCAGGAACAGGGCGACGGCGGCCAGCTTGGGCCAGGCGGCGTCCCAGGCCCGCGCCGTCCACGGCTTCCGTTCCCGCCGCGGGATCTCGAGGTGGTCGAGACCGACGATCTCGTCGTCCAGGTACCGGGTGTCAGCTTGCATGGCGTCGCACCTCTCCCCGCAGCCGTGCGGTGATCTCGGCGGCGAGGTCGCCGACGGCGGCCGCCTCCAGCTCCCGCGGGCGCGGTAGCCCAACGTCGTAGGTCTCGATGACTCGGCCCGGCCGGCTCGACAGCAGCACCACCCGGTCGCCGAGCCGTACCGCCTCGCGGACATCGTGGGTGACGAAGAGCACGGTCAGGTTCGACGAGCTCCAGATCCGCTCGATCTCGTCGTGGAGGATGCCCCGGGTCATGGCGTCGAGGGCGCCGAACGGCTCGTCCATCAGCAGCAGCTCGGCGTCCTGGGCGAGCGCCCGGGCGATGGCGGTCCGCTGCCGCATCCCCCCGGAGAGCTGGTGGGGGCGCTCGTCGGCGAACTCCTCGAGGTGGACCAGCTTCAACAGCTCGTTGACCCGGCTCTTGCGGAGATCCCGGGGGAGCCGCTGGAACTTCATGGCGGCGTCGACGTTGCGGGCGACGGTCAGCCACGGGAACAGCGCCGGGTCCTGGAACACCATGCCGATCCTGCGGCCGCCGGTGTCGATGGTCCCCTCGGTCGTCGCATAGAGGCCGGAGACCAGGCTGAGCAGGGTGCTCTTGCCGCAACCCGAGGCGCCGAGCAGGCAGACGAACTCGCCCTCGGCGATCTCGAGCGAGACGTCGTCGAGCGCCTTGATGCGCGGAGCGGCCGTCGCTGTAGGTCTTCGAGACATGGTGATCGAGACGGCGGCAGGCGGCGCCGGTGTTACCACCGGCGCCGCTGCCACCTGCTCGTGACTCGACGATCACGGGCTCACCGTCGGTCTGCCCAACTCGGTCGAGGATGGCGTTGAGCGGATCGAGGGCATAGATCCCGTTCAGGTCGACCGGGTCGAGGAGGCCGACGGCAACGGCATTGTCCGCCGACACCTGGAGCGACGAGGCGATCGGGTCGAGGGTGAACTCGAGGTTGCCCCACGCCCCTTCGATGGTCTCCGGGGCGATGGCGCTGCCGGTGATCGCCTCGATGGCGTCGCTGACCACCGTCTGCGCGTCCGCCGGCGACTCGTTGGCGAAGTCGACCGCCCGCACCAGCCCGCGGAGGACGGCGTCGACGACTTCCGGGTGCTCCTCGAGGAAGGTCGTGGCCACGATCAGGTGGGTGGTGACGAACTGCCCGTCGGGCCACAACTCGGCTTCGTCGAGGAACACCCGGCCACCACCCTCGAGCACGAGCCGGGTCGCCCACGGCTCGGGGACCCACGCCGCCTGCACGTTGCCCTGCTGGAAGGCGGCCAGCGTCTCGGAGTTGTCCTGGGGGACGACGTTGACGTCGCCGCCGCCCTCGAGGGTCACCTCGTAGCCCTGCTCGGCCAGCCAGGCACGGGCGGCGACGTCCTGGGTGTTGCCCAGCGACGGTGTCGCCAGGGTCTTCCCGGCGAAGTCCTCCACCGACTGGATGTCTTCGTTGACCACCAGCGCAGCGCCGCCGGACGTGGTCCCGGCGATGATCCGCACCGCCTCGCCTTCAGATTGCGCGAAGGCGTTGATCGCCGGGTTGGGGCCGATGAACGTCATGTCGATGGCCCCGCTGAACATTGCCTCGACCGCCTCGGTGCCGGCGTTGAAGGTGGCCGTCTCCAGCGCGACGTCGCCCAGCTCCTCCTGGATGAAGCCGTTCTCGACGCCGACGATGGCAGGGGCGTGGGTGACGTTGGCGAAGTAGCCGAGTCGCACCGCTCCGAGGTCGTCGCCGCCTTCGTCCGGCGCCTCGGTGCCGGCGGCGCCGGTCGTGGTCCCGGAAGCATCGCCGGTCGTGTCGGTGGAGTCGTCACCGCCGCAGGCGGCGAGAAGGGCAACGGTGGCCCACCACCACCATCCACGATCTCATGATCCGATTCATCACTACCTCTTTCCTCGAGCTCTGGCCTCGTGGGTTCTATTTCTGATAATGTCGATTTAGTTAGTCAACATGCTCGACATGTGAAGCGGCACCTTACTGGAAACCGCGACGCGTGTCAATGAGCCTGGCGACCCAGTGGCCGCAGCCCGGGGTCGAGTGCGTGGCATGCCCGACCGAAGTTGTCTACTGTTGAACTCGACAATTCGTACCGTGAGTGATGAGCCGGGGTCTACATGTGGATCACCAGGAAGACCGACTACGCCACGAGAGCGGTCCTGGCGCTGGCCATCGCCGAGCATGACGGGCCGCCGTTGAAGCTCGCCGATCTGGCCGACCGCACCGCGGTTCCGGCCTCATTCCTCGAGCAGATCATGAGCCAGCTTCGCGGCGCCGGCATCGTCCGCTCCGAGCGGGGCCCCACCGGCGGCTACCGGCTGAACCACCCCGCGGAGGACATAACCCTCGACCGGGTGGTCCGGGTCTTCCAGGGCCAGCTCGCCCCCATCGCCTGCGCCACCCGGTCCTCGCCCGAGCCGTGCCCGATGGACGTCGCCTGCTCGCTGAAGGAGGTGTGGCAGGAGGTGCGGGAGGCAACGATCGCCATCCTCGAGGGCGTCGACTTCGCCCAACTCGCCGAGCGGGCCGGCGGCCGCTGGGTGGCGCCCCTCGAGCTACTGCCGCCGCCGCGCTGACGGCGTCGCCGTCGGGCGCGGGCCTAGGCGACCAACTCGAACCGCTCGCCCTGGCAGCCGGTCGGTTGCGCAGCCCTCAGATCGCCGCGGTGAGGACGATCGGGCCGTTGTCGGTGATGGCCACGGTGTGCTCGGAGTGGGCGCCGCGTGAGCCGTCGACCGAACGGAGCGTCCAGCCGTCGGGATCGGTGTAGATGAGGTCGGTGGTCTCCAGGAACCAGGGCTCGATGGCGACGACCAGACCGGGCCGCAGCGCCAGCCCCTGGCCGCGTCGGCCGTCGTTGGGGATGTGTGGGTCGCCGTGCATGACCCGACCGACACCGTGGCCGCCGAAGGTGGTGTTGATCCGGTACCCGGCGGACCGGGCAACACCTGCGATGGCCGCCGAGATGTCGCCCACTCGGTTGCCCGGCCGGGCCGCGGCGATGGCGGCGTCGAGGGCACGGCGGGTGGTGTCGATCAAGCGGACGTCGCCGCTCCGGGAGCGGCCGACGATCATCGACACGGCGGCGTCGCACACCCACCCGTCGACCGCGGCGGCGAAGTCGAGGGTCAGCAGGTCGCCGTCCCGCAGGGCGTAGTCGTGCGGGAGCCCGTGGAGCACGGCGTCGTTCACCGAGGTGCAGATCACCTTGCCGAAGGGGCTGGCGCCGAACGACGGGTGGTAGTCGATGTAGCACGACTCGGCCCCGGCGTCTTCGATCATCCGGTGGGCGAGCCGATCGAGGTCGAGCAGGTTGACCCCCACGTCGGCGGCTTCGCTGGTGGCGGCGAGGACGGCGGCCACGAAGCGACCCGCCGGTCGCATCGCCTCGATCTCCTCCGGCGTCCTCAGCTCGACCACGGCCCTCCTCTCCGGCCGCCGGCATTCTGGCGGCTCGCCGGCACCGCTCGGCCGGGCTGTAGTACTTGACGTCGTTCCCACCAATCACGCTTTCGCCACAGCCGATCGGGCCCCGCCGTGATGTCCCTTCAGCCGGCGGTAGCGGCTGCCCCCGACGTGCCGGCGGCCCAGTCGGCGTGGAGGTCGGCGTAGACGCCGCCGAGCGCCAGCAGGTCCTCATGGGAGCCGCGCTCGACCAGGCGACCCTTGTCGAAAACCAACACCCAGTCCGCCGCTTCCGCCGTAGAGAGCCGGTGGGCGACCGTGATCGAGGTGCGGGACTCGGTGAGGTGTTCCATGGCCCGACGGATCTGCACCTCGAGGGCGGGGTCGACCGCCGACGTCGCCTCATCGAGCACCAACACTGCCGGGTCGGCGATCCAGGCCCGGGCCACCGCCACCAGCTGCCGTTCTCCGGCGGAGAGGGCACTGCCCCGCTCACCGACCTCGGTGGCGGCCCCGGCGGGGAGCGACGCCAGCCATCCGTCCAGCTCGAGGTCGGAGAACGCCTCCATGACCTCGGCGTCGGTGGCGTCCGGGCTGCCGTAGCGGACGTTGTCGGCGATCGTGGTGTCGAAGAGGAAACCCTCCTGGGGGACGAAGACCATGCGCCGGCGCAGGTTGTCGAAGGCGACCCGGTCGACGGGCACGCCGCCGACGAGCACCCTGCCCTCGGCGGGGTCGAGCAGCCGGGTGGCCAGCTTGGAGAACGTGGATTTACCCGACCCGGTTTCACCAACCACGGCGACGCGCGCCCCGGCCGGGATGGTGACGGTGACGTCCTGCAACACGTCGTCACCGGACGGGTACCGGAACCGCACTCCCTCGAAGGCGACGTCGAGGGCGCCTGCGGGCAGGATGGCGCCGTCGACCGGGTCGGCGATGACGATCGGCGTGTCGAGCACCTCGACGATGCGTCGGACACCCGAGGCCGCCGATTGGGCCTGGTCGAGGGTCTCCACCAACGTCTGCACCGGTTCCACCAGGAGGGTCACGAGGAACAGGAGACCCAGCAGAGTGCCGGCGGTGAGGCCCCAGCCCGGGCCGAAAGCGACGCCGAGGGCGATGACCCCCGCCGTGATGGCACCGGCGAAGATCTCGGCGCTGGAGAACAGGGCGGCGCCCACCACGAAGGTGCGGTGCTCCACCTTGAATTGCTTGTCGATCACCGAACGGACCTTGGCCACGGTGGCGTCCTCCGTCCCATAGGCGCGCACCACCGAAAGTCCCGAAACCGCCTCACCCAAGGCCGACATGGTGTCACCCACGCGTCGCCGGACCTGGTCGTGCAGTCGTTGCAGCACCCTCTGGAACAGGATCAGGAGCAGCCCGTAGAGCAACACCCCGGCGAGCACGAACAGCGCCAGCCGCCACTCGAACGCCAGCATCATCGCCACCGCCATCACCACCTGGGCGCTGCCGATGAGGAGCCCGACCCCGCCCCAGTCGACGAAATCCTGGATGGCGGCGATGTCACTGGTGACGCGGGCGACCAGCGACCCGCGTCGCTCCGCCTCGACATGCAGCACGTCGAGGCGGTGGAGGTGCGAGAAGGCTCCCACCCGGAGGTCGGACAGCCCTTGGGCCGCCTGGGTGGCCAGCCGCACCAGGGCCAGCCGGCGCACCACCATCGCCGCCAGCATCGCTCCCACCGCTACCGCGCCGAGCGTCAGCACCCCGCCGACATCGACCCCGGCCGGGGCCAGGATCTCGTTGTCGATGATCCGCTGGACGACGACGGGGACGACGATTTGGATCGCCGTGCCCAGGGCGGCGAGGAGGATGGTCACCACGAGACCGTGCCGCAGCGCCGGAGCCTCGACCAGCATGCGCCGCAGCGCCCGCGAGGTGGACATGGTCCGGTCGGCGGTGGTCACGACTTGTCCGCACCGGCCACGGCGCCGGCGGACCGGGCCTCGGCATCGCGCTCGTACGCCTCGAGGATGCGGGCATAGCCCGGAACGGAGACCATGAGATCGGCGTGGGTCCCGTGGGCGATCACCCGTCCGTCGTCGACGAACACCACTTCGTCGGCGAGCATGATCGACGAGCGTCGATAGGCGACCATCACCACGGTCGCCGGGAGCTCGGCGACCTTGAGCCGCTCGAGGATCCGGGTCTCCACCGAAGGGTCGACCGCCGAGGTGGCGTCGTCGAGGATGAGGAGCCGGGGGCGGCGCACCAACGCCCGGGCGAGGGCGATGCGCTGCCGCTGCCCGCCGGACAGCGTGGTGCCCCGCTCACCTACGAGGGTGTCCCACTGCTGGGGGAGCTGTTCGATGAACCCGGTGGCGCCGGCGACGTCGGCGGCCGCTCGCACCGCGTCGTCGTCGGCGTCGGTGCCGAAGGCGATGTTGCCCCGCACCGTGTCGTCGAAGAGGAAGGCGTCCTGGCCGACGAAGGCGACCTCGCCGGGCAGGGCGGACCGGGCGAATTCGCGCAGATCGGCGCCGTCGATGGTGATCGAGCCCGATCCCGGATCCCACAGCCGGGCGAGCAGCGTGACCAGCGTCGATTTTCCCGATCCGGTTGGGCCGACTACGGCCACGACCTTGCCCGATCGGATGTCGAGGTGCACGTCGAGCAGGACCGGCTGATCGGGTAGGTAGCCGAACCCGATGGAGACACCGTCCACCTCAGCCCCGCTGGGCCACAGCCGGGTCTCCAGGGTTCCGTACTCGACCAGCTCGTCGGCGGTGAGCACCCGCTGGATCCGCCGCCACGCCGCCGTCGAGTGCGACATGTCCCAGAGCATGAAGCCGATGATGCGGATGGGGATGAACAACAGAGACAGGAGGTAGGCGATGGTGATCACCTCGCCCGGCGTGACCGCCGCCGCCTCGATGCGGATCGCCCCGGCCACCAGCATCACCACGGTGACCACCGACAGCAGACCCTCGACCACCACCCGGTACGTGGAGAAGGTGACCCCGACACTGGTCAACATGCGCCGCAGGTTGTCCGAGGACCGCCAGAAACGAGCCGTCTCGGTGTCCTCGCGGCCCAGCGCCTTCACGGTGAGGGCTCCGTCGAAGCTCTCGTGGGCCACCCGGGCCACCCGTCCGCGCTCCTCCTGAACTTCCTGGTACTGCTCGAAGGTGCGCCAGCTCCCCCGGACATCTATGGAGAGCAGACCGGCCAGGGCTACCAGGGCGATCACCGCCAGCAGGGGGTCGATGAAGGCGATCATCACCACCGACCCGATCAGCAGCAGGGACGCCCCGGTGGAGAACGGCAGTGGGTTGAGGATGAACGTGGATTGGCTGGTGTCGGCGTCGGTGACGGCGAGCAGGTCGCCGACGGTCTGTCGCCGGTACCACGACAGCTCCAGGCGCAGGATGCGGTCGATCAGCCCCAGTCGCAGGTCGGCCTGGTTGGCGAAGAACAGGTAGCTGGCCCCGCTCCGCCTCAGCACGATGGCGGCCGCCTTCCAGGTGGCCACGGCGACGACTGCCCACACCGCCGGCGCCAGCCGCCCGTCGATCGGTTCGCCCCCGTCGAGCACCGGCACGATCACCTGGTCGGTCGCCCTACCGATCACCACCGCCGAGGCAACGATGGCGCCGGCGAAGAAAGCAGCCCCGGTGGCGGCGAGGGCGAACGACCACGGGTGCTGCTTGACGAAATAGCCGATCAGCCGCAGCCCGGAGCCGAGGGCGGCGCGCAGCGTCTGGGGTTGGTCGGACATGAGAACCTGCACCGGGGGAGCGGAGCCCCGACTCTACCGGTAGCCCCGACCGTCGCTTGCAGGCATGGGAACGGCCACCGGTCAGGTCGTCGGGGTCCAGCCCGTCGTCTCGCGGAACAGGCGGTTGGACACCGGCTCGCCGTCGGCCACCACGTTGTACAACCCCGCCGGGGCGTCGAGGGCGGCAACGATCGCCTTGGCCGCGTCACCGATCTCGAGGGTGGTTCCGAAGTAGTCGTCGGGCCCGTCGGACCCGGTGCCGGGCCCGTAGAGGAGCCCGAGCCGAAGCACGATCCACGGCGCCCGGATTGGGTGAACCGGCTACCGCCTGCTCGGCGACCGGCGCGGTGTTCAGGAAGAAGGGCAGGTCGTCCCTGAGGGGCGTCGACTCGTCGGACGGCCCGGGCGGGTAGACGAAGGCGACGGTAGGCATGAGGAGCAGGTCGACCGACCCGACCAGGGCGGCCCGGGCCAGGATCGGCGTCCCCTCGCCCCGCAGTCGGTCGTTCTCCGCCCAGTTCTCCGGCTTACCACGCTGCTCCGGTGGCGGGATCCTGGTGGCGAAATGGAGCACGGCGTCCGCCGGGGCGACCGCGTCGCGCACCGCGTCCGGGTCGAGCAGGTCCAGGTCGTGATGCCCCGGGGCGTCGACGTCGTGCCCGGCCTCGGTCAGCAAAGGGATGGTGTGGCGACCGATGACCCCGGTTCCACCGGTTACGAAGATCTTCATGCCGGCGAGCCTACCCAGCCGACGCCGCCCTCTACCAACCCGAGGACATGGTTCGTCGGTTTCCGAAGACCGCGGCCGGGGAGAGTGACGGTGTCAACTGGGAGGTTTGTCCATGCGATTCCTGCTCGCTGTACTCCTGCTCCTGTCGGTCCTCGTCCTGGTGAGCTGTGGCTACGGCGACGACAGCGACGACGGTGGTGCCGGCGGGTATGGAGCCTGGGGCGTACCGACCGCCATCTCGGCGTGACGGGTAGGTGGCCGCCTCGCCGGTGGGGTTTGCCGTCCCGCGACCGGGAGCGCCGGCCTGGTCGGGCACGTAGCGGGCGCAGGTCCGTTAAGAAGCGGGCGCGGGAGTTGTCACCCCGAGCTGCTGCAGCATGCCCATCGGAGTCCCAGCTGACCCATTCGGAGATCAGTTGGCCACCCCGAACCTCCCAGATGCTGGCGCCTCCGACCGTGAAAGGTTTGCCGGTGGCGGGCATGCCTATGAATTCGCCCTGATGGCCGTTCATCGTCAGCCCGGCTGACGACCTTACCTTCGGCGATCTGCTCCTCGACCGTGGCCGTGAGGTCCGGGAACGCCGGGCGTGCGCAGGCGCACGACGAGGTCTTTGAGACCGGAGATGCCCTGTGGAGCGGGCTGGATCACCCTTCAACCATCGTGAAGGCCGGGTCGCATACGGCGCGATATCGTCCAGCGAGCTCATGTCGCCCTTGCTGACGACTTCACTGAACCACCCCCGTCGCGACGACGGCCTTGTTCTCATCGGTGCTCACCCAGAACCTCCTATAGCCATTGGGCGGCCAGCGTACATGCGCTGCCGACGCCGCGCTCGAACTCGCCGATCGCCCGATGGGGCTTCGGGTGCGCCCGCCTGCCTGTCGAGTCGGGGGTGGGGTTACCTCCGGGTCGCCCGGCCGGGTCTCTCGCGGTCGTCTCGCCGGCCGGGTCGGTCCGGTCCGACAGGCGGGCCGGCGATGTGCGCAGCCACCTCCTGCGCGAGGACGTCCGGCTGGCGCGTGGAACTCCGAGCGCGTGGCGTAGCGCGTCGTACCACAGTGCCGGGCGCACGGTCTCCTCGCCGGTGAGACCCTCGGCGATCATGACGGCGACGAGGCTGTTGAGTCTGTTGAGCTCTTTCAAGGAGAAGTCGCCCGCCAGCGTCACCAGCCGGCCGATCTCGGCGGACGGCAGGGCCGCCAGCTTCACGAGCCGGCCGATCTCGGCGGATGAGAGTGCCGCCAGCTTGCTGAGGCGGGCGGGAGGCAGGGCGGCCAGCTTCGTCAAGTTGGTGGGCGGAATGGCGGCCAGCTTCGACAGGTCGGCGGATGGAATGGCGGCCAGCTTCTTCAGGTTGGCCACCTCACTGGCGGAGAACATCATCAACACCTCCATGTTGTTTCGGATCGTTTCGACGCAGTGGCGATCCCCTGTTCCAGAACGGGTCGACCTTCCGGGCGGTGAACTCGGAATGCCCGACGACGTTCTTCCACGACAAGCCGAAATGCTTGGCCACGACCACGGAGGCGAGAACGATCGCGTCGTGCTGCACATCGGGTCCGACCCATCCCCGGGATGGTCGTTCTCCAGACACCAGAAGAATGAGTTGGCCGAGACCGTGTCGTCCTTTGAGGGGAATGGCTCGTGCCCGGCAATGAACCCCGTCCGCCGCAGTCTGGGTTGGCGGGTCGCCGGCGACGACCTGATCCCGGACGTCCTCAACGCCGAATCCGGTGCTGAAGTTGCACGCCTCGAAGGCGATCAGCCACACCGTGCCATCCGGCTTGGTGCGATGTTGCACTTGATCCTCCCGGTTTTCGACACCGGCGAGATCGTCGAGCGAGAACGGCACTGGTGGGCCGGTGTGGTGCTCCAAGATCCCCACGGGGGGCGCCAAAATTCCAGGAGCCTCCCCGGGTCTCCCAGCCGTCGAACTCCTTGACGGTGAGTCCGGCGTCCCCGACTCCGCAGCCAGCTCAGCGGCGCCCATAGCCCCTGCCTTCCGACTCGGCGACCCACGACCTCACCATCCTACGAAGCGAGAACGGCTCCGTGCTGGCAGAAAGTGCCTCCAGTGGCGGAGCCTTTGTATTCGCTGTCTGTCTGTGCCCGGAACATGGGCTGCGTACGATCGTCTCAGCTAGGGGCCTGCAGGCGCAGCGTCAGCTTGCCGCCAGTCTCGGGAGACACCCACACGTCGAGGTCGCAGGAGTCTTGGCCGAGGGGACCCTCACCGTCTTGGTGTGGGTTGCACCCTTGGCGATGGTGACCTCGTAGCTGCCCGATGTGGTCGAGTAGTCCCAACCCTTGTCACACCAGCGGTCCCAGAACACCGAGAAGGTGCGCTTGGTGGTGGCCTGGTTCACAACCTGGAACGCAGTTGCCGTGGCTTCGCCTTCTGTGGTGGCCTCCACTCTGATATCCGGGGCCTTGCCGGTGGCCCAGGCCGAGCCGATGGTTCGCCAGGTCGCTGCTCTCGCTTCACCGCCACCGGTGGCGAGCAGGAGAGTGGGGACGAGAACGAGGAGGGCGAGGGCGGATCGTGGAGCCTCCGGCTCCACACAGCTGAGAACGTCATGGTTGGTTTCCTTGTTGGGAGGGGTGCTGACGAATGTGTGACACCGGACGCGCCGATTTCTTGCAGGGGCGAGCTAGGTCGAACGACCATTCCGTCACTCACCGACCTCGGGGGCGAGTGACCGTCCCAGGTCCGCCGTCGGCGCTCGACCTCGTCGGCCACCGTCCTTAGACGACTATTCCGAGGCTCCGGGCTGGAGTAGGCCGACCTGGCAGAAGCCGTGGTTGCAATACCCATTCGGGTCTTGGCGAGGTATTGCTGGTGGTAGGCCTCGGCGTAGAAGAACGGGCCGGCGCGAGGATCTCGGTGGTGATATCGCCGTACCCGGAGCCGCCCAGCAGCTCCTGGTACAGGTCCCTCGACCGCTTGGCCACCTCGCGTTGCCCGTCGGTGGTGAGTAGATGCCGGACCGGTACTGGGTGCCGACGTCATTTCCCTGGCGCATGCCCTGCGTGGGGTCGTGGTTCTCCCAGAACGCCGGAGCAAGGTCTCGAACGCACCTTCGCCGGGTCGAAACGACCAGCGCCACCTCGTTGTGCCCGGTGCGCCCGGTGCATACCTCCTCGTAGCAGGGGTTGGCGTGAAACCGCCGGCGTAACCGGCGCGGTGGTGTACACGCCCGGGACCTTCCAGAAGATCCGTCCGCCCCCCAGAAGCACCCCATACCGAAGAGCACGGTCTCGTGACCCTCGGGCCAGGGTGGCTTGGTCGGCGTGCCGAGCACGAAATGGGTGTCAGGAACCTGGATGGCCTCGGATCGGCCGGGGAGTGCCTTGCCGGCATCGGGCATGGTGGTCATCTTGTTGAACATCGGCCCTCCTGCGGTTTTCCCTGATCTTCGCACGGCTCAACAACTCGTGGGGCGTCGATATGCCGGCGGTCGGCGCCGTCGCGAGCCGGTACCCTGACACCGGCGGAGGAGAGCGAGGAGGCGCGGTTGGACCGGATGACAGGGCTGAGCAACCTGCTCGACCTCCAGGAGGTGGACACCGAGATCGACCGCCTCCGCCACGAGCGGCAGTCGCTTCCGGTGCTCGAGGAGTACCGGGCGGCGCACCAGCACCTCACCGGCCTGACCGTGGAACGCTACCGGACCGCCGCCGACCTCCGGCAGACGTCACTCGATCTCGACCGGGTCTCCGGTGAGTTCGACCTCAACGAGGCGAGGGTGGCTGCGGAGCAGAACCGCCTCTACGCCGGTGGGCTGAGTGCCCGGGACGCCGACTACCTCCGCCGCGAGGTCGAGATGCTCAAGAACCAGCAACGAGACCGCGAGGAGGGCGTCCTCGTTCTCATGGACCGCAAGGACCAGCTCGGCGTCGGCTTGGAACGCCTCGAAGCCGAGGTGGCTGCCGCCGAGGCGTTGAAGGGGGAGCGCGAGGCGGTGATCAGCGCCGCCTGGGCGGACATCGACGCCAAGCTCGCCGTCCATCAGGGACACCGTGGCGAGGTGGTGGCCTCGATCGACCCGGACGTCCTCGAGCTGTACGAGTCGATCCGGCCAACGATGGATGACGGGGTCGCCGCCGCCCGGCTGAACGACGGGGTGTGCGGCGCCTGCCATCTGCGGCTCGCCGCCCCCGAGCGGATCGAGGCGTTGCGCGCCGACCCGCCCCGATGCGTGCACTGCCGGGCGATCCTCGTCCCGTGACGCCCGGGAAAGGGCGTGGGGCCGCCCGGTGATCTTCTGGCATGCCGGGGCGACGATCGTGATGACCCGGGCCACGTTCCGAGATCCCCGGATGGATCTCCGGTTCCTCGTCCTCGGGGCTCTCCTCGCCGACGTGGTCGACACCCCGGTCGGGCTGGCCCTCTTCGACCGGTTCCACACGGTGCGACTGGTCACGCACACCCTGCTGGTCTCCGCCGTCGTGATGGTGGCGGTGGTGATGCGCACCAGACGTGGCCGGCCCCGGAAACGGTGGATGCTGATCGCCATCGGCATGCTGCTCCACCTCATTCTCGATGCCATGTGGCAGGACCAGGAGACGCTCTGGTGGCCCTTCCTCGGCGTCGGCTTCACCCCGTCGGGAGCGGCATCGGCAGGGGACTACGTGATCTCGGTGCTCACCGATCCGCGGGTGTGGCTGATGGAGGCGATCGGCCTCGCCTACCTCGTCGTGCTCGCCGGTCGCGCGCGGCTCCTGGACCCGGTGGTTCGGAGCCGGTTCCTCGCCACGGGGACGGTGGACGTCCCCATCGACCGGTCAGGTTGACGACCCGGTCTTGTTCTCCCGCTGATCCCTGGCCATGTGGACGCTGCGGATGGTCAACTGCACCACCACGACGACCAGCAGGGCGGCGTAGAGGCGGCGGAGCACGGTGCCGTCGAGCGACAGGGCCAACCGGGACCCGGCGAGAGCGCCGACGATCCCGGCGAGGCCAACGGCGACCGCCGTCGGCCAGACCACGCGGCGGTGGCGATGGTGGACCCAGGTGCCGACGATGGCGGTGGGGAGGATCACCGCCAGCGAAGTTCCCTCGGCGAGGTGCTGCCCGAACCCGGCGACAAGCACAAGGGCGGGAACGAAGATCACGCCGCCCCCGATGCCCAGCGACGCCCCCAACGCACCGGCGACCAGCCCGATGACGACGAGGGCGATGGCGGTGGTCACGTGATCGCCAGCCGCGCCACGGTGAACACCAGCAGCAGGATGAAGCCACGCAGCAGCCACAGCTCGGAGATGTGGTCGAGGTAGCGGGCTCCCAGCCAGGCCCCCAGCCCGGCACCGGCGAGCAGCGCCAGGGCGGCCGGCACGTCCACCTCACCGCCGGCGGCGAACCCGACTACGGCTGCCGCCGACGAGGCGACGATCGTCGCCGTCGACGTGCCCGATGCCTGGTGCTGGGAGAAGCCGAGCAGCAGCACCAGCCCCGGGACAACGATGACGCCGCCGCCGACCCCGAACAGGCCGCCGATGAACCCGGCGGTGAGCCCGATCCCCAGCGCCCGGCCCTGCGACCACACCGGGGCGAGTGTACGAGGTCGGCCGTGCGGAGGGCATCGGTAGGCTCGTCGACCATGCGGGAAAGGTTCGCCCTGCTCGCCCTCCCCCTCATGCTCGTCTTCCTGGCGGGTGGGTGCGGGGGTGAGGCGACTTCCGAGACCGAAGTCCCGGTCACGCCGATCGCCGCCGTGGCCGACTGGCTCGGGGCGATCGCCGACGACGACCTCGACACCATCGACCGGCTGGTGGACCCGGTCGACCTCGCCCTGCTCGCCGGCGCCGAGAACGCATTCACCCGGGAGCAGCTCGCCGCGGTCGCCGCCACCGGGCTCCCGGAGGCCACCCGTTCCTCGTACTGGCAGAGCTTCGCCGATGGATTCGCGGAAGTCCTCGGGATGCCGTTGGACGAGGTGACCATCGTCGGGGCCGAGGAGTTCACGTCCGCAGGAGAGCGGTACGCCGCCGTCACCGTTGGCGTCGGCGATGCCACCACCGAGGTGATCACCCACCTGGTCGACGGAGCCTGGCAGGTCGACCTGGTCGCGACGGCAGGCCCGGCGCTCGCCGTGCCGATCCGGCGACTCGTCACCGACCTGGCCGCCTCCGAGGACGAGGCCACCGCCCGAACCTACGCCCGGGCGGCCATCGCCTCGCTCGGCGCCGCCCACGCCTGGTCGGCCGACCGCAGCCTCGAGTTGGAGCTCGAAGCGATCGAGGGCCTGGCCATAGCCACCGAATGACGCCGGGACGGTGGAGGGTGGATGACGAGCCCGGGTGTAAGCCGGATTCTGTCTAGGGCGACCATCTCTCTCGACCACGGCATTGCTGCCGGGTTCCTTGCGGCCCACCTGGGACGTGACGGGCGGGCCACCCTGTCCCTGCTTGGCCTTGCTCCGGATGGGGTTTACCGAGCCGCCCCGGTCACCCGGGGCGCTGGTGGTCTCTTACACCACCGTTTCAGCCTTGCCTGTGGCCGTGAGGCCCATCGGCGGTCTGCTCTCTGTTGCACTTTCCGTCGGGTCGCCCCGCCTGGGTGTTACCCAGCATCCTGCCCTGTGGAGT
This sequence comes from uncultured Acidimicrobiia bacterium, assembly GCA_963812375.1. Classification (GTDB taxonomy): domain Bacteria; phylum Actinomycetota; class Acidimicrobiia; order Spongiisociales; family UBA5794; genus JACDBE01. Next base: position 253,479 of record CAWEUW010000009.1, read on the forward strand.
CCGGACTTTCCTCGACCCGCCTCCGAAGAGGCGGAACCGCGGTCGCCTCCCGGGCTCGTCGATGCAACGGTAGACCGGAGCGGCCGATTCCGGGACGGTCCGGCTCGAGGACAACGCTCAGGTGCGCAGCTCTTCGAGGCCGGCGATCCAGCCGGCGGGGAGCGCCCAGTGGCGCGATCCGTCCAGCATGAGGTCGACGTAGGCGGCCGACGGCTGTTGGCCGTTCCCGCTGCCGGAGGCGGGGGCGACATGGACGGTGACCGTGTGCCGTTTGCCGGTGCGGTCGATCACCTGGGTGGTCGAGGCCGTCCGTCCCTCGGCGACCTCGGCCTCGTCGAGGGCGGGGAACTCGGGCTCGGGGACGGCGAACACCGCCCCCCACACCGTGGCGGCCGGGTTGGAGATGAGGCTGGGGAGGCCACCACCCCAGCCACCGCCGGCGATGGGCCATTCGAGGCCGTGCTCGGGAAGATGGGCGATGAAGCGGAACTCGGCTCCCGGGGCGGCGGCGGCCATTCGCACCGGGTCGATGCGCGCGGTGTACGCGAAATAGAGCACGGTTCCCCTTCGGCCTCAGACGGCTTCCGATTGTAGGCGCCCTCAGCCACGGATCCCGGGAACCAAACCGACCGGCGCCGGCGTCAACACGACAGCCGGCGACTACTGGGGCGGCCGGCGACCTCGGAGGAGGAGCCCGATGGAGATGGCATCGATGACCGGCGGGATGATCCCGGTTCCGATCACCGACGAGCGGCCATGGGCGGTGTTCGCCGCCTGCCGGGACGCCACCGCCGAATGGTTCTTCCCGCAGGACAAGGCCTCCGAGGAGGCGGCACTGGCGGTGTGCGCCCGCTGTCCCGGTGCGAGGCGAATGCCTCGACTATGCCCTCGAGGCACGCGAGGTGTTCGGTGTCTGGGGTGGGACCACCGAGCGCCGGCGCCGGGCGCTACGACGCCGCTCGTCCTGAGACCCCGGGTGGGTCGACTGACGCCCGACCCTGGGTAGCGTTGGGCTCGCTCGCGGGGAACCCGCCCTCTTCGACCGGCGGCAGATCATCGTGCGAACCACCCTGCCGCCGGCTCGTCTCGGGCTGACGGTCGTGGCGACCGTCGTCGTCGCCCTCGCCGTGGTGTCCCCGGCGTCCGCCGGCGAGGCGCCCGAGACCTCGGTCGCTCCGGGCGCTGCGCAAGATTCCACTACGACGACGACACCGTCCGGGCCGGTCACCATGGACGTCTCGGCCGGGATCGACGGTCGACGCCCAACCGACCCGGGAGATCCTCCCCGAGGAGGAGACCCTCGCCCACCTGCTCCGCCGCAAGCGGCAGTAGGCGCCGTGGTCCGCCCGTAGGATCGAGCATGGCCGATCGATCAACGCCTTCCTGGGATGTGCTTCTCGTCTGTGGGGCATCCGGTGTGGGCAAGAGCTCGTTGAGCTATCCGCTGGCGGCCCGACACGGTGTGCCGGTTCTGGAGGTGGACGACATCGTCTGCGCCGTGCAGGCGGTGACCACGCCGGTGACTTTGCCGGCCCTGCACTTCTGGGACACCCATCCCGACCCGACGTCGCTCACCGCCGCGGAGGTGTTCGAGCAGGGCCTGGCGCTACTGGTCGAGATCGCGCCGGCGGTGGAGGCGGTGATCGGCAACCACCTGGAGACCGGTGTCAGGGTGATCATCGACGGCGACTTCGTCGCCGCCTCGTTGGCGGCGGCCGCCGAGTTCGCCGGGCAACCCAACGACGGACGGGTGAGGGCCGTCGTCGTCAGCGAGGACAAGGAGCAGGTCATCGCCAACCATCTGGCTCGCGAGCCCGACCAGGGCCCGCAGAAGCTTCGAGCCGACGTCAGCGCCCTCTGGACCGATTGGCTCATCGCCGACGCCGCTACGGTCGGCATGCCCGCGATCGCCGCCCGGCCCTGGCCCACCCTGCTCGCCCGAGTCGAGCGGGCGTTGCTACCAGCGGTCGACCCCGTCGCGTTCCGGCGAGACGTTGACTCGGTGCTCGACACGTCGACCTGAGCGGCGGACTCGGCTGAGGTCGCCCGGCGCCGCGGTCAGACCGCTACGAGGTCGGGGCTGAGGCCGAGACGAGACAGCTCGGCGGAGATCTCGTCGAGGTAGACCGGGTTCATCGCCACGACCAGGGCCGGGTCGAGGGTGACCAGCTCGGCCGGGGCGATCACCCGGTGCCCGGTGCCCGCCAAGTACTTGCCCTGCTTGTGCGGGTTGATGTCGACGGCAGCGGTGATCGCAGCGTCGACGGCGTTGAGGAAGGCGACCCCCTTCGAGCCCCCACCCCAGATGACGGTGCTTCCGCCGCCATCCGCCACGGCCTGCACCCGGCCGGTCCAGTCACGGGTGATGCCGGCGAACCCGGCGGCGAACCCGCCCACCCCGGCGACCGTGCCGGCAACGTCGTCCTTCGACCAGCCGCCGCCCGCCCCGGCCGCCGGGCGAGCCTCGAGCAGCAGGTACTGGTCGTCGTAGGCGTAGCGGACGTCATCGACCTGGAACCCGTTGTCGGTGAACAGGCGGGCGAGCGACCCGGCGGTGAAGTAGGAGCAGTGCTCGTAGTAGACGTCCCAGAAGGCGACCTCGTCGAGCACCCGGGTGGTGTCGGGCAGCTCGAACAGGACGGCGGTGTCGTGTCGGTCGCCGATCGCAGCCCGCACCAGCCGGACGAAGTCGCCGACCGGAGCGATGTGCTCCAGGGTGTGCCGGCACACCACGGCATCGGCCTCGATCGGCCCGAACCGGTCGTCGAACTTGTCGGCCACCCAGGTGAGGGTGCGGTCCCATCGAGCGTCGATCCGCTCCGGGTGGACCCCCGGGTCGATGCCGACACCGGCCCCGATCCCGGCCTCGGCCATCATCACGAGGAACTCGCCCTTGCCGCACCCGATCTCGACCACGGTGCCGCCGGCGAGGCCGTGGCGGTCGACCCAGTCGCCGGCGAGACCGCGGGCGAACTCCTGGAAGTGGGGAGAGAACGCCTGGGTCTCCTCGTAGCGTTCGGAGTACTCCGCCAGGGACGGGTCGAAGGCGGAGTTCGAGATGAACCCGCAACTCGGGCAGACGACCAGCCGGAGCGACCCCGTGGGGAAGGCGAGCGCCTCCGCCTCGTCGTCGACCAGCAGGCAGCTGTTGGTTGGCAGCTCGTCCTGGGTGTGGAACAGGTCCAGCCCGGATGCTCCGCAGGCGGGGCAGCGCGCCCCGGGGGGAGGCCCGGTCACGACACGATGCGCGGCTCGGGCACCGGGAGGATCACCTTGCCGCCGGCGGCCAGATACCCGGCCTGCTGCTCGATGATCTCTTCGGCGAAGTTCCAGGCGAGGAGCAGGAGGTAGTCGGGCCGCCGTTCGCCGAGGGCGGCAGGGTCGAGGATCGGCTGGTGGGTCCCCGGCATGTGCCGCCCCTGCTTGTAGGGGTTGCGGTCGACCACGAAGCTCACCAGGTCGGTGCCGAGTCCCACGTAGTTGAGCATGGTGGCGCCCTTGGCCGCCGCCCCGTACCCGGCGACGGTGGCGCCGCCGGCGACCAGCTCGGAGATGAGGGCCCGCAGCGCACCCGCCACGCCCTCGACCCGCTCGGCGAAGCGGGCGTAGTACTCGAACCGGTCGAGCCCGGCGGCCTGCTCGTCGGCGAGGTACCCGAGCACGGTCGGCGAGGGCTCCTCGTACCGGTTCATGCGCCAGCGCAGCGTTCCGCCATGGAGCTTCGGGAAGTGCTCGACGTGGTTGAGGTACAGCCCGTGGCGGCGCATCAGCCGGTCGACCGAGGTGCACGAGTAGTAGCAGAAGTGCTCGTGGTAGATGGTGTCGAACTCGCAGTCGTCGACCAGCGGCTTCACCCACGGGTTCTCCTGGGTGATCAGCCCGTCCTCGGCGAGCAGGGTGGCCATCCCGGCGATCACGTCGTTGAGCCCGGGAACGTGGGCGAGCACGTTGTTGGCGATGATCACGTCGGCCGTCCGGCCCTCCCTCCGTAGCCGCCCCGCCAGCCCGGAGCCGAAGAAGGCGTCGATGGTGGGTACCCCGGCGGCGTTGGCCGCCGCCGCCTGGTCGGGGGCGGGGTCGATGCCGAGCACCGGGATCCCGGCGGCGGCGAAGTGCTTGAGCAGGGTTCCGTCGTTGCTGCCGATCTCCACCACCAGCGACTCGGGCCCGAGACCGCGGCTCTCGATCAGTCCCTCGGCGTGGCGGCGCCCGTGCTCGACGAGGACGTCGGAATAGGCCGAGAAGTAGAGGTAATTCTCCACGAACAGCTTGTCGGCGGGCACCTCCTCGAGGATCTGGACCAGGGCGCAGTCGGGGCAGAACGCCACCTCGAGCGGGTAGCGGTCCTCGATGTCGCCGAGGCGCTCCCCGGCGACCAGGGCGTCGGCCAGCGGGGTGACGCCGAGGTCGAGGAAGGGCCTGAGGTCGGCCCCGCCGCAGGATCGGCAGGGCACCGTCGCCGCCCCGCTCATCGGCCCGAGATCATCGGCGTCGTCATCGGGCCCGCCAGCGCAGGTCGGTGTCGAGCACGCCCTGCTCGACCAGCTCGAGCACGTGGCCGATGCGGCGGTAGCGCTTGCCCTCGAGCTGGTCGAGGGTGAGCCCGTTGGCGGTGAACGCCTCGGCCAGCTGCTCGATGCCCTTGCGCACCGTCCACTTGGAGCGGGCGGCGGGGAAGGCGGCTTCGAACTTGGCGCAGTCGACCCGGTAGTTGCGGGGGTCGTCGAACGCCTCGTTGGCGAAGGTGATCTCCGAGCCGGGCACCAGCTCTTCCACCAACGCCGCCACATCCGAGATGCGGTAGTTCTCGTCGCTGCCGCCGACGTTGAACGCCTGGTCGTGGACCAGCGACCGGTCCGCCTCCAGCATCGCCAGGAAGGCGAAGGCGATGTCCTCGACGTGGATCAGCGGGCGCCACGACGAGCCGTCGCTCTTGAGGAACACCTGGCCGGTGGTGACGGCGAACCCGGTCAGGTTGTTGACCACCAGGTCGCCGCGCAGCCGGGGCGAGACCCCGTAGGCGGTGGCGTTGCGCAGGTAGGTGGGGGAGAAGTCGTCGTCGGCCAGCGCGGAGAGGTCGACCTCGGACCGGGCCTTCGACTCGCCGTACGGGGTGAGCGGGTTCAATGCCCCGCTCTCGTCGATCGAGGGCGTCGCCTTGGGCGCCGTACAGGCTGCACGACGACGAGAAGAGGAACCGGGGCACCCCGGCCTCCTTGGCGACCGCCGCCAGCCGGACGGTGGCATGGTGGTTGATGTCGTAGGTGGCGTCGGGGGAGAGGTCGCCCAGCGGGTCGTTGGAGATCCCGGCGAGGTGGACGACGGCGTCGAACCCGCCGAGGTGCTCGACCTCGACGTCGCGGATGTCGAGGCGGATCGCCGGCGGGTCGGCGACCTCGGGACCGAAGGTGCACGGGGCGAACAGGTAGCTGTCCAGCCCGACCACCTCGTGGCCGGCGTCCTGGAGGACGGGGACCATCACCGTCCCCAGATACCCGTCGTGGCCGGTGACCAGGACCTTCATCCGGTCACCACACCTTCCACAGCGGGTCGCTCTCCCACATCCGCTCCAGCGCCTTCTTGTCGCGCAGCGTGTCCATCGCCTGCCAGAAGCCGTGGTGCCGGTAGGCCATGAGCTGCCCGTCGGCGGCCAGCTTCTGCAGCGGCGCCAGCTCGAACATGATCTTGTCGCCCTCGATGTACTCGCCGACTTCCGGCTCGAGCACGAAGAAGGCTCCGTTGATCCACCCCTCGCCGGTCTGTGGCTTCTCGTCGAAGCGCACGATCTGGTCGCCCTCGATCTCGAGGTGGCCGAATCGGGCCGGTGGCCGCACCGCGGTGAGCGTTGCCAGCTTGCCGTGGCTGCGGTGGAAGGCGAGCAGGGCCTCGAGGTCGATGTTGGCCAGCCCGTCGCCCCAGGTGACCATGCAGGTCCCGGGGCCGAGATGGGGGAGCAGGCGCTTGATGCGGCCGCCGGTGCCCGTCTCCAACCCCGTCTCGATCAACGACACCTTCCACGGGCGCCGGTCCTCCACATCGCCGGCGATGACGTCGCGGCTGGTCAGGTCGAGGTGGAGGTCGCCCTCGAGCGACGAGTAGTCGACGAACCACCGCTTGATGTAGTCGGCCTTGTACCCGAGCGCCACGGCGAAGTCGGTGAACCCGAAATGCTCGTAGTAGCGCATGATGTGCCACAGGATCGGCCGGCCGCCGATCTCGACCATCGGCTTGGGGAGCCGTTCCGTCTCCTCGACCAGCCGTGTCCCGAATCCTCCGGCCAGGATCCCGACCTTCATCGCCACCCCCCTGTTGAGACCGCTCACCGCCGCCCATTCTGCCACTTCGGGCGGGGTCAGCCGTTCGCCGCCTCGGTCGCCGGCCTGATGTTCTCCACGGCGACGTCGAGGTCGGCGTCGGTGACTTCGATCGCCTTGGAGTCACGCCGCAGCGCCTGGAGCGCCGCTTCCCGCAGCATCCCCGACAGGTCGGCGAAGGAGTAGCCGTCGGTTGCCTCGACCAGCCGGTCGATCGACACGTCGGCGGCGAAGGGCACGTCGCCGATAGCGAAGAAGGCGCGTCGCGCCTCGGCTTCGGGCAGGCCGAGGTAGAGGTGGGTCTCCAGCCGGCCCGCCCTGATCAGTGCCGGGTCGACCAGGTCGCGCCGGTTGGTGGCTCCGATGACGAACACGTCGCCGCGCTCGGTGACTCCGTCCATCTCGGTGAGCAGTGCCGCCACCACCGAGTCGGTGACGTTGTTGGTCGACTTGCCCCGGACCGGCGCCAGGGCGTCGATCTCGTCGAAGAACAGGATCGAAGGGGCAACCGCCCTCGCCCTGGCGAAGACCTCCCGCACCGCCCGCTCCGATTCGCCCACCCACTTGTCGAGGAGCTCGGCGCCCTTCACCGTGAAGAAGGCGGCGCCCGCTTCGTGGGCCAGCGCCCGCACCACGAACGTCTTGCCGGTGCCCGGGGGCCCGTAGAGGAGGAGCCCCCGGGGTGGTTCGATCCCGAGCCGGGCGAACCGCTCCGGTTCGCGCATCTGCCAGATGACGCTCTCGGTGAGCCGCCGCTTCACCTCCTCGAGGTTGGCGACCTTGTCGAACCCGCTGGTCGGCATCTCGCCGAGCCCGGTGGTGCCCAGCGACGGGGTGATCTCTCCGATCGCCCCGAGCAGCTGGTCCTGGGTGACCGACCCGCCGTCGGTGGCGATCATCGCCGAGGCCTGGACCACGGCGGCGAGGACGTCGGCCCCGGAGAAGCCAGCGCTGCGGTTGGCCAGCTGGTCGTAGTCGAGGTCGTCGCCGGTGGGCACCAGACGCAGGGCGGCGGCGAAGAGCAGGGCGCGGCGGGCGGTGTCGGGCGGTGGGATGGTGAGGGTCCGGGGGAGGAGCGGGCTCGAGAGCACCGCCTCCGGGAGCCGGGCCGCCGACGAGACACCGAGCACGCAAGCCAGCCGGGACTTGCCGGCGACGGCGTCGAGGAACCACCGAAGGATCGCCGCCATCTGGGTCCGGAACATGGCGTCGTCACCGGCGACGGCGTCCAGCCGGTCGACGAACACCACGGCAGGGCCGGGGACGGCCGCCGCCTTCTCCAACCGGTCGAGCAGTCCCTCCGGCTTGAAAACGAGCTCCAGCGACACCTCGTGGACCCTGGCACCCACCCGTTCGGCGGCGGCGGCGACGATCTCGGACTTGCCGCAGCCGGTTGGCCCGGCGAGCAGCACCCCGGCCACCTTGGGCAGCCCCCAGGCGGCGGGCAGGTCGTCGGCGGAGGTGAGCAACGAGAGCCACCCGGTCATCAGGTCGAGCTCGGTGTCGAGCCCGGCGAGCAACGCCTCGGCAGTGGTGGGGCCCTCCCCGGACACCGATCCCTCGGGGTGCTCGACCACCTCGGCGACGGGGCCCGTCTGCGCCGGGTAGACCAGTGTCCGGTTGCCCACCAGGCCGAGCCCGGCGGGCTCGACGGCGGTGACCCGCACCCGGGCGTCGCTGGCGGCGCCCTGGCCGTAGGAGGTGCTGATCAGCACGGTGTCACCGACAGTGACCGGAAGCCCCTGGAGCGACCGCGAGAGGTGCCGGGCGTCGAGCGCCTGCTCGCCGGTGACCTCGACCCGCTGCGCCTCGGCCAGCGGCACCCGAACGACATCGACGGTGTCGCCGACCGAGACCCCGGCGTTGGCCAGCGCCAGCGGCCCGAGCAGGATGGACGAGGGGGAGGGGACGTCGCCGGCGGAGACGCGGCAATGGGTGTTCCCCACCCTGACCACGCCGCCGCCGGGCAGCCCGAGGGCGGTGAGCAGTGTGGCGTCGGCGCGGGCGGTCGGATCGGCGCCCGCCTTGACGATGAACCGCATGGCGCGAACCTAGCTGTCGAGTGGCTCGACCCATTCGGCACGCCAGTCGGGCGCCGGGAACGGTTCGGTCCAGTAGGCCGTCTCCCGGGCGATCTTCCCGTCGCGTATCTCGAGGATGAACACGGTCTGATAGACAACCCCGCCCCCGTAGTCGAGCGTCGCCTCCAGCACCCAGAGGTCCCCTTCGCCGATGATGCGCCGTGGGGCGAATGTCGGGAGCTGCGGGAAGGAGTGGTAGACGGCGCGCCGGTTGTCCCCGCCGGCGATCCGCTCCCCCGACTGCGGCCACTCCATGACCGCGTCCTCGTGGAAGAGGTCGTCCATGCCGTCCGCGTTCCCGGCGTTGAACGTGGCGACCAGCGCCTCGACAACTTCGCGTCCGTTCACGAAACCTCCCCAGGACGGCCGCCGCATCGAGCCTACGTGCCCGGGGGCGGATGAGTCGGGCCCTTCGCCAGGCGGAAGTCGGTCGGCGGCGCCGCCGGCATGAGCAGGGGCGCGTCGCTGTGGACCACCCTGACCCCGGGCCGGTCGAGCCATCGCCACAGCAGGCGCAGCTCCTCGGCGGCGAGCGCCGTCGGCGGCGTCTCGGAGGCGTCGCCGATGTCACCCGCCGCCAGGAGTGGCGCCGGGTCGGTTGGCGGCCAGGCGGCCGCCAGCCCTCCGTGGTCGATGGCGACGGCGTCGCCCGATGCATCCTCGGCCCACACCAGCCGGGCCGCCGACAGCGCCTGCCACACCTGCCTGGTGTGGACCGCGGCGGCGAGGGCGCGATAGCGGTCACGCACGTCGGCCGCCTGTTCGAAGCGTTGCGACGCCGCCAGCCTCCGCATCCGCTCGACCAGTGGTTCGAGCAGCAGCTCGGGGCGCTCGGTCATCCCCGCCAGCACCGTGTCGACGATGCCGCGGTACCCGGCCGGGTCGACGGTCCCGTCGCAGGGGCAGACGGCGACGCCCAGCTGGGCGAACCGGCACCGCGGGCCCCCGGCACGACCGACGCAACGGCGGATGGGGGCCGCGTCCCAGATGGCGGTGACGGCCAGCTCGGCGCTCGACTTGCGGCGGAACGGGCCGAGATGGGCCAGCGCCCGACCCTGCTGGCTGCGCACCACCGACAATCGGGGGAACCGCTCGTCGGTCAGCCGAACCCAGTGGGCGGTCCCGGTCGGTCGGGATCGCCGGTTGTAGCGGGGGGCGTGACGGTCGATGAGGCGGATCTCGGTCACCGAGGCCTCGATCTCGGTGGGGCACACCATGTGGTCGACGGTGGTCAACTCTCGCATCATCTGGGTGATCCGCCGCCGCCGGTCCCCGTAGAAATAGCTGCGAACCCGCGATCTGAGCTCCTTGGCCTTGCCGATATAGATCACCTCACCGGCGGCGTTGCGGAACAGGTACACCCCCGGTCTGCGGGGGAGCCGGTCGGTGAGGCGCAGCTTGGCGTAGTGGGGGGCGCCGCGGGCGGTGGGGAGTCGCATGAGGTCCTCGAGATAGGTGACGCCGATGGCTCCTGCCCGGCCGAGCAGCTCGAAGAAGACATGGGCGGTGGCCCGGGCGTCGTCGAGGGCCCGGTGGGTGGGCGCCACCGGCGACCGGAGATGCGCCGCCAGCGTGGCCAGGCGGTGATCGCGCACGTCCTCGGCGAGCAGCCGCCGCGACAGGGCGCAGGTGTCGGCGGTGCGATTGGGCAGCGGCCCGTAGCCGAGCCGGCGCGCCGCCGCGTCGAGGAAGCCCTTGTCGAACCGCACGTTGTGCCCGACGATCACCGCCTCGCCGACGAACTCGAGGAGCGAGGGGAGCGCCTCCTCCACTCGTGGGGCCCCGATCACCATGGCGGAGGTGATGCCGGTGAGCACGGTGATCAGTGGGGGGATGTCGGTGCCCGGATCGACCAGGGTGTGGAACGTCCCCGTCAGCTCGCCGCCGAGGTAGCGCACCGCTCCGATCTCGGTGATGGCGTCGGATCCCGGCGATGTGCCGGTCGTCTCCAGGTCGAGCACCACGAACGGCACGGTGTGCAACGGTGCGCCGAGATCGTCGAACGTCTGTTGCACCCCGAGCATCCGCCGAGTCTTGCATCGAACACACGTTCGATGCAAGGACCGGCGAGCCCGGTCGGTTGGTTACGCTCGCCCCGGTGAGGTTCTCGGGCGATCTCTGGTTCGATTTCGACGACGTCGAGTGCTGGAGGGTGTTCCTGCTGCTCGACAGGGCGGCCGCCGAAGAGGGCGTGGATGTCGACCTCACCTGGCTCGGGCTCGACCCGTCATGGGACGGTGGCGATGCGCCGCTGCGGGGCGGGCTGCGCGCCCTGGCGATCCATGCCGCGGTCCACGACCGCGCCCGGCAGCGGACCCTGCGATCGGCGCTGTTCACGCTGCGCCACCGGCAGGGCGACGACTTCGACGACGATCTCTCGCTGCTCGCCGCCGCTCAGGTGGCCGGGCTCGACGGCCCGGTGATGCTCCAGGCGATCGACACCACCGGTGCGGCCCAGCTGCGCCGCTACCACCAGACGGCATCATCGACCGGGATCGTCGGCGTGCCCACCTTCGTCCGAGACGGGCCGCCGCTGGCGATCGCCACCACCCCGGCGGTCGAAGAGGGCCCGGCTCGGGCTCGGCTCGAGGTGATCGACCGGATGCTCGAGGACGACGGGCTGTGGAGGCTCGCCAAGCCGTGACCACGACCTATCGGTGCTCCCACTGTGGCAACCGGACCCGGTTCGACGTGTACGAGACCTTGACGCGGCGCCGGTTCGCCCACTTCACCTTGGGCGGCGACATGGAGGTCGACGAGGAGGAGATCGTCTCGGCCACCGTCGACCGCGTGGTGTGCCGTTGGTGCGAGAGGGACGATGGGGTCGAGACGCTACCGGACGGCGGGTGGGGCTGAGGCGCCTGCGCTATCGCCGCGGTCCCCGCTGGCGGCGCGCCTCGTAGGCGAGGACCGAAGCCGTGATGGCGGCATTGAGGCTGTCGGCGGTACCCGCCATCGGCAGCGTCACCGCCGGGAACCGGTCCCACACCGCCGAGACGCCGGCGTGCTCGCCGCCCACCACCACGGCGCCGCCGCCGGCGAGGTCGATCTCCCACGGCGGCCGTCCGCCCTCCGGTCGAGCCACGTGTACCGCCAACCCTCGGTCGCCCAGCCAGCCAAGGGTGTCGGCGGCACCCGCCACCGCCAGTGGGACGGCGAACAGCGAGCCCTGCGAGGCTCGCACGACGTTGGGGTTGAAAGGGTCGGTGGCCGGGTCGGCGGCGACCACGGCATCGACGCCGGCGGCGTCTGCGGTGCGGAGGACGGCACCCAGGTTGCCGGGTTTCTCGATCGCCTCCATCACCAGCACGAACCCGTGGTCGGGCACGGTCAGCCCGACCAGGGGCAGCGGCCGGGTGCGGGCGACGGCCAGGATCCCTTCCGGGCTCTGCCGGTAGGCGACCCGCCGGAAGGCATCGGCGCCCAACTCGGTGACCGGTGCGCGGCTACTCCCCGCCAGCTCTACCGCCTCGGGTGTGGCCAGCTCGGGGGAGAGGACGATCTCGTCGATCGGCCAGCCCGCCGCCAGTGCCCGCGCCACCACCCGGAGCCCCTCCACCGGGAACCGGCCGGTCCGATCCCGTTCACTCCGCCGTGCCAGGGCCGCCAGCGCCCTGACCCGGGGGTTGGCCGTGGAGACGATCACGGGGCTACCAGCCGCCCCCACCACCCCCGCCGCCACTGAACCCGCCGCCCCCACCGAAGCCGCCGAAGGAGCCGCCACCCCAGGACGACCCGCCCCAGGACGAGCCGCCGCTCCCGCCGCCGCTGAAGCCGCCGCCACCGCCCCATCCGCCGAACGTCCCACCGCTGCCCCACCACGAGTCGCGGTCGTCCGACCACGACTGGTCGTGGTAGACCGGCTCCCAGCCGTAGCTGCCGCTGTGGCCCCTGGTGATCACCCAGTGGAAGAAGAGCAGCGTGTACGGGTCGAATGAGAAGAGGCCCGTCGGGATCGGCTCGCCGGTCGAGCGGTCGGTGTGCCCCCGGACCCCTTCGTGGGCCAGCTCGGGTGCGAAGCGGTCGGCGTCGTCGATCGTGCTGCGGGCCAGCGACTGCCGCTGGGCGGCGTAGGCGAGGGCGAACACCCTCGCTCCGCCGCGGGTCGGAGGCACCGAACGCCGCCGCAACGTCGGCGTAGGCACCCTCCAAGCCGAGCGCGCGGAGCGCATCCCGGGCTTCGAGCCAGCGCCGCATCGCCTGTGACGGCTCCATCGAAATGGCGAGGATGCCGGCGATGGTCCTCCGGCTCTCGTCGTCCACCTCCTGGGCGGCCAGCTCGTCGAGCAGCGCCTGGTAGACCTCGGGCCCGTCGTCGCGCCGGCGGAGCAGGGCGGCGGTGATGGACACCGGAAGCCCCAGCTGCTCCGCCTCTTCCCTGATGTGGTCGGCCTCGCGGGGCGTGCGCAGCCCCGCCAGGGCGTACTCCATGGCCTGGTCGGGCGCCCGACCCCGGCCGCGGTGGTCCGAGTAGATGTCGAGGAACTCGTCGATGTCGTCGTCGTCGTTGTTCATCAGCAGCAGCGCCGCCACCGCCGGTATGGCGAGCCCGTCTGCCTCGAGTGCCGTTCCCCGCTTCTCGAGGGCGGCGCGCGCCGCCTCGTACCGGCCGGTCACGCTGTCGAGGTCGTCGTCGAGATCGCTGAGCGCCGCCGCCACGGCCGGCCGGGTGGTCGACTCGGGCAGCCTGCCGTACAACGTCGCCAACCGGTCGGTCTTCGTCTCCGCCGCCTGGTACAACGCGGTGAGCTCGGCGGCGGACTCCTTCGTGGCGGCACCGTGATCGAGGGCGGCGGCGGAGCGGAGGAAGCGGACACCGGGGTCGGTGAGCAGCGCCTCCCCGACGGGGGTGGACACCATCGTGTTGACCAGGGTGGTGGCGAGCCGCCGGCGGGCCGCCGCCACCCGGTGAGGGCGCAGGCTGGCGACGAGTCGCTGCACCTCCTGCCGCCTCACCTCGAACTCGGCGTCGTCGCCGGGACCGACGGCGATGGCATCTTCGGCGGCCTGCTGCACCGCCCCTTCGAGGATGTCGCGCTCCTCGGCGGCTCGCAGCTCCAGCGGGACCTCGGACTCGGCCTCGAGCCGCTCCCGGTCGACGACGGCGATGAGCCCGCTCACCCACACCGCCCGGGTGGCCGCCTCGTCGCTCACGTCATGCCCGGCGTCGATCGCTTCCAGCACCCCGATCGCTGCCGCCGTGTCGACGTCGGTGCCGGCAGGTGCCGGATCGATGTCGTAGTCCTCGACCCTGGGTAGCTCCTGCCCGGCGGGCTCCAGCTTGGCGAGATCGTCGTCGACAAGGTTGCGCCGGGTGACCCGGATCTGATCATGGCGATTCCGCCGCTTGCTCCAGGCGCTGGCGGCGACCCCACCAACGCCCACGAGGGCGATGACACCGAGTACCACCAGCCAGCCACGTCCCCCGGACCGTTCCGGCACCGGCTCGGGGTCGGTGATCACCGGGGGCTCACCGGTGTCCCCATGGAGCTCGGCGAGCGCCTGCTCCAGGCTGCCGACGATGGCGATCATCCCGCCCTCGTAGTCCTCGCTGGCGAAGAAGGAGTCGCCGGCCCCGGCGATGGCGTTGGGATCGGGCAGGTTGGCGACGCCGCTCCCCGGGCTCACCGCGGTGAATCGTTCGTCGAGGTCGACCAGTACCACGATGCCGTCGTTGGCCTCGGTGCCGACGCCCCAGGCGTTGCCGATCTCGGCGGCGAACTCGTTCGGGGAGGCGCCGCCGCTGTCGTTGACGACCACCATGGCGATCTGGTTGCCGTACCTCGCCACCAGGCGGCCGATGGCTTCTTCTACCCGGGCATCGTCGTCGACGACGCCCGCCTCGTCGGTGAACCAGCCCTGGCACACCACGCCTTGGTACTCACCGCAGTCGACCGGCTGGGTGGCGGCGGTCGTCGAGGTCTGGGCCAAGGCGGGCGAGGCGCCCAGGACGGCGATCGCCACGGCGGCGACCAGGGACGAGATTCGGGTGGTCCGGTGCATTCGATGAGGCTAGGCGGGCCGACCGGCCGAGCTGCCGGACGTGCGGAACGATTCGATCACCCGAACCGGAGGGGCAGGTCGGTCGGCGCGGTAGAAGGACGGGGTCAGCTCGGTGCACCGCCGGAGCGCGGTGGTGATCTCGGCGGCGGCGCCGAGGTCGCCCTGGTATCCGCCGGGGATGACCAGCTCGAACGGTGGCTCACCGTCCACCATGATGGTGTCGCCGGGATCGGGCAGCCGCCAGGTCGCCTCCAATTCGAAGCGGATGGTCCGCTCCGCGGCTCGTAGCGTGACCTCCTGGCGCATCCCCGAGGCCGCTTCCCCGTCGAGCACCGGTTGCACGGTCTCGATGACGTCGTGGTTGGGCCAGCCGAGAGCATGGGCGAGCAGCTTGGCGCTGGGTACCAGGCCACGGTGGCCGACCTGCTTGGTGGCGACGGCGGCGGGAACGCCGCCGGGTCGAGGCCGCGCCCGGTCCTGGCAAGGAATGACTCCCGGCGCAGCGAGGAGTCGATGCGGCGGCTCACCGTGACCCGCCGGACCCGCCGGGCAGCCGCCGCGGCGAGCAGGGGGAGCCTGTCCATGACGAACCCGGCATTGACGCCGGTCATGATGATCACCCGCTGATGGGTCCGCGCCGCGGTGTGGAGGGCGTTCCACGTGTGCCGCGGTGGCCAGGCGAGCTCCTCGCAGGTCGACACGGCGTGGTAGCCGAGGGAGAGGAGCCGGAGGATCACCGGCGCCACGGAGTCCGCCACCGGCCCCAGGATGACGAGGGCCCGATCCCCTTCGCGGGCCATGGTCAGCTCGGCCACCGCCGCGTAGCCGGGAGCGTCGAGGGCGGAGGCGAGCCGCTGCCGGGCGGTGCCGTCGGCGTCGACCACTCCGGCGATCCCGTCGACGACACCGTCGGCGAGCGCCGCCTGTGCCGCCGAGGTCGCCACCTGTCCAGCTCCGACCACGAGTAGGCGCGCCATCGCCGGGCATGATGGTCGTCGCCGCCCCGGCAGGCCAGCACCCGGCCGTCAGGAGATCACGGCGTGCGCCGTGGCGAAGCGACGGAGGTTGGACAGGTCGACGGCGACGGTCGCCCGGGGGACGAGGTTGCCTCCCAGGAGCGCCCACGGGGGGACCACCAGGTCGTCGTCGAAGTAGCGGTCGGAGGCGGCGAGATCGCTGGGCAGGGTGACCGCAGGGTGGGTGGCGAAGGCGACCAGCACGCCCCGGCCGATCCCGGTCTCGACCATGCCGCCGATCTTCACGCCGAGGCCGTGGCGAGCGGCGACGTCAATGGCCCGCCGGGTGAGCGTCGGCCCGAGCCTCCCCGGCTTGAGGGCCACCGCATCGGCGAGCCCGACGGCGCCAGGGATGTCGGCGATGGCACGGACGGACTCGTCGAGGCAGACCGGGGCGACGAGGGCGGACCGCAGCTCGGCCGTGGTCTCGGTGTCGCCTGCGGGGAAAGGCTGCTCGACGTAGTCGAGGCCGAAGTCATCCAACTCGACCAGCCGATCGGCGGTGGCGGCATCGAAGGTGCCGTTGGCGTCGACGGCGATGCCGAGGCGGGGATGGCGATGTCGGGCGGCGGCGACGTGACCCACCGTGGCGGGGTCGATCTTGACCTTGACGTGGCGGTAGCCGGCCGCCGCCGCCGCGTCGACGTCGTCGAGCAGGGCGCCCTCGGAGTGGGGCAGGTCGATGGCCACCGAGCCCGGCACCGGTTCCATCGTCCCTCCGAGGTGGATGGCAGGCGGCGACCCGTCGAGCCGGGCGGCCAGGTCGGTGAGGGCGGCGTCGAGGGCGGAGGTGGCGGTCGATCCCTCGATCGGGGCGGGATCCTCGCCGGCGATCACCAGCTCGGCGAGCGCTTCGAGCAGGGTCCACGCCTCGTCGGCGGTGTCGAGGCTGTGCCCGGTGACCGGGGCGGCCTCTCCCCACCCGGTGACATCGCCGGCAGTGACCGCCACCACGATCGACCGCCGTTCGCCGATCGCACCCGTCGCCGAGCGGAGGCCGCGCCGCATCGGCACCGTGACATCCCACAGCTCGAAGCGATCGGGTCGGGCGGGCGGACCCACGGCCGGGAGGTTACGACCCGGGTAGCGTCAGCAGATGCCGCGCATCAGCCTCGACCTCGCTCGCCCGCTGGACGTGGCGGCGACCTTGCGCACCACGGTCGGCAAGGCGGTCGGTCGGGTGCAGGGCGGGGCCGGCGGCGCCTGGTGGGTGGAGCGCACCCCGGAAGGCGCGGTGAGCCTGCGGGTCGACCTGGCCGCCGGCCGGGTCGAGGCGGAGGGGTTCGGTCCCGGGTCGGCGTGGGCGCTCGACCACCTCCCCGACCTCCTCGGGCTCGGCGACGACCCTGACGGTTTCGACCCGCCGCCGGGGGCGCTGCGCGACCTCCACCACCGGGCCGGCGGGCTGCGGATGGGACACAGCGGCCTGGTGTGGTCGGCGCTGCTTCCCGCGGTGCTGGGGCAGAGGGTCACCGGCGAAGAGGCGCACCGGCAGTACCACGCCGTGGTGCGTCGCTCATGGCGAGCCGGCACCGGGGCCGGTCGAATCCTGGGTGCCTCCGCCGCCCGAGGTGGTCGCCGGACTCCGCTACGAGGACCTCCACACTCTCGGCGTGGAGCGGGCCAGGGCGTCCACGGTGATCGAGGCGGCGCGCCGGATGGGGAGGCTCGGGGCGATCACCGGGCTCGGCTTCGAGGACGGCTACCGGCGGCTGGGCGCGGTGCGGGGCATAGGGCCGTGGACCGCCGGAATCGTCATGGGAGCGGCCTGCGGCGACCCCGATGCCGTCCCCGTCGGCGACTACCACCTGCCCAACCTGGTCGCCTGGGTGCTGGCCGGGGAGCCGCGCGCCGACGACGATCGGATGCTGGCGCTGCTCGAGCCCTACCGAGGGCACCGGAGACGGGTGGTCGCCCTCCTGGAGCGGTCGGGGATCAAGGCCCCGAGCTATGGCCCGAGAAGGGCGGTGCGCCGCATCGAGTGGAGCTGACCGCCCCTGCAACTTTGAGCGAGTTGACCCGCTATTGGACTGCCAATCGCTCAAGGTTCGACGGTGGTCCGCGGCTTGATCCTCAACTTTGAGCGAGTGACCCGCTATGGGGCCGTCCAATCGCTCAAAGTTCGGCGGCTCGGGGCCGCGCTCAGTACAGCTCGTAGAAGCCGGCGATGAGTCGGTCGCGGACGCCTGCCCAGTCGGCGAAGGCCACGTCCACGGCGCGGCGGATGTCCTCGTCGTCGACCTCGCCGGCCACTTCGACGTGGACCGCCTGGGGGCTGGTCACCGGATGCCCGATCGAGCTGAGCAGTCTCAGCGTGACGTCCTCGGCGCCGGTGGCGGCGAGCAGCTCGGTGGCGATGTCGAACCCGAAGGCGTGGTAGGTCTTGCCGACGTGGGCGGCCGGGTTCTTGCCGGCAGCGGCCTCGAGGCTCATCGGGCGGTAGGGGGTGATCAGCCCGCCGAACCGGTTGCCCCTTCCCACCTGTCCGTCGTCACCGGCTTCGGCCGAGGTGCCGGTGAGCGTGAGGTACACCGTGTTCTCGAGGTCGGCCTGGTTGACGGCGACCTCCACCGGAGCGCCGAACGCCTCGCTGGCGACGGACGTGGCGGTGGCCCGGATCTCGGCGATCGCATCGTCGTACTCGGCCCGGCTGGCGACCTTGGTGGCGGTCACCGGGGCGGCGACGGTGAGCCGGGCCTGGTCGCCGACCCGGGCGCCCATCACCTTGATGTCACGGCCGACCGGGACCCGGCCCGGTACTCATCCGAGTTCAGCGTCGTCTCCACCTCGTACACGCCCGCTCCAACGGGGAGCGAGGGAGGGAGACGGCGGCGAAGGACGTGTCGTTCGCCATCGGCACGGTGTCCCGGCCGCCGGCCACGGCCTCCAGGTCGACCGAGGACGGGTTGAGCCAGATGTCGACCTCGAACGCCTCGTCGGTGGCGTCGGGGAGCAACTCGAGGAGCTTCATCCGGTACTCCTGACGGAGCTGTTCGATGTCGGGCTTCCACTCGCCGCCCATGTACGCCTTCCCCACCAGCACCAACTTGGACGCCTTGGTGTGGTGGCCGCCCCCGAAGCCGATCTCGACCGAGCCGGCGGCGAAGATCGCCTTGTCGACGTTGAAGTGCTGCACCTGGCCGGTGTTGGCGATGTACTGGCGGGCCAGGGTCCGGGCGAGATCCTCGGCGAGGTGGTCGCAGATCGTGTCGGGATGGCCGGCGCCCTTGCGCTCGACGAACTCGATCTCGGGCCGATAAGGGCTGCGGCGGGTGATCGACAGGTTCATGGGTACAGGGCTCCAACGGGGATCGTGGCGAGGGGCGCCGCATCGCGGAGCCGACGGACGCCGGGAATGCTAGCCGACCCACTGCCCACGGCGACTTCGCCCGGCGGTGCGGCTCAGAGCCCTCGACCGGTGGGAACCGTCAAGCCTCGGCGCCGCGGAAGGCGTCCCGCAGCTTGGCCCGACCCCCGGAGCGGAGCAACCCGCCCGAGTAGACCCGACCGCCGATCCGGAGCATCGCCACGATGGCGGCGATCATCAGGATCATCGCCAGCGCCACCTCCCAGGCGGCGGCTTCCCCCGCCACCTGGCGCAACGGCATGACCATTGGGGAGAACGGCGGCACGATCGACAGGATCCGAACAAGCACGTTGTCCCCCCCGCCGAGCGCGCTGGTGGAGACGAAGTAGCCGACCATCAGCACCAGGGTCAGCGGGAAGGAGGCGTTCTGGGCGTCCTCGTTGTTGCTCACCAGGGACCCGGCGACGGCGTACCCGGCGGCATAGAAGGCGAAGCCCAGGACGAACCACACCAGGATCGTCATCACCACGCCGAACGTGATCGGGGGCAGGTCGACCGGTTTGGTCAGCCGGGAGACGACGAAGCCGGTGCCGGCGATCAGCAGCACCTGGATCAGCCCGAGGGCGCCGATCCCGAGCACCTTGCCGCCGAGCAGGTGGCGGGGCTGCACCGCCCCGAGGATCACCTCGACCACCCGGCTCGACTTCTCCTCGACCACCCCCTGCAGCACCCACTGACCGTAGGTGACGATGGAGACGAACAGCACCAGCGTGCCGATGAAGGCGAGGAAGAGCCGTTGCTCCTCGGCGTCGTCGACCGGCTCGATCTCCTCGACGACCGGAGCGGCGGACAGGAGCTCGCCGAGCGCGCCCGAGTCGATGTCGAGCTGCTCGGCCGCCGCCTGGAGCGACTCGGCAGCCGCCACCGCCGTCACCAGGGTGACCAGCTCGGGCGGGCTGTCCGGCCCGGTGACCACCGTCGATGCCGTCGACGAGGCCGATGTCGATGTCCCCTTCCTCGAGCCCGGCGCGGACGGCGGCGGCGTCGTCCATCGGCCGCAGCGCGACCTCGGTGTCCGGCTCGGCGGCGCCGGCGAGGACCTGGTCCTCGAGCCCGTCGGGCACCGACCCGGCCAGCCCGATCTCGTAGCGGGTGGGGTCGTCGAAGAATGTCGGCACGACCAGCAGCCCTCCCACGATCAGCAAGGTGATCAGCGTGGACAGCTGGTAGGCACGGCTCCGGAGGCGCTCGGTGAACTCCCGATGGGCCACCAGCCACGAGGACTGCAGGGCGCCGGGGCTCCCGGTCACGTGCCGACCGCCTCGACGAACACCTGGCTGAGGCTCGGCGGGGTGAACGAGAACGCCTGCAGGGTGCCCGCCTGACGGGCGACGTGCAGGATCGCCTCGGGGTCGGTGTCCCGGTCGACCATGAGGACGACCCGCTCCGGCTCCTCGTCGACCACCTCGACCACCCCGTCCAGCGCCTGGTGCCACGAGCCCGCCGGAGCGGCGTGCTCGACCTCCAGGTAGCGGTAGCGGGACGCAGCCTTCAGCTGGCTCACCCGGCCGGCGAGCACGATCCTGCCCTGGTTGATCACCGCCACCGAGTCGCACAGGTCCTCGACGAGGTCGAGCTGGTGGCTGGAGAACACCACCGCGTTCCCGGCGGCGGCGCGGTCGGCCAGGATGTCGGCCATGGCCCGCACCCCGAGCGGGTCGAGCCCGGAGAACGGCTCGTCGAGCACCAGCAGGTCGGGGTCGTGGACGAGGGCGGTGGCGAGCTGGACCCGCTGTTGGTTGCCGTGGGAGAGCTGCTCCAGCTTGGCGTCGGCGCGGTCTTCGAGCCCGAGGGTGTCGAGCCAGCGACCGGCCGATGCCTCGGCGTCGCCGCGCCCCATGCCGTGGAGCCGGCCGAAGTAGGCGAGCTGGGCGGCGATCTTCATCCGCGGGTAGAGGCCGCGCTGCTCGGGCATGTACCCGAACCGGTGTCGGGTGGGAACGTCGATCGGGGCGCCCTTCCAGGTGACCTCACCGTGGTCGGGCCGGATCAGCCCGAAGATGGCCCGCATCGCCGTCGTCTTGCCCGCCCCATTCGGTCCCAAGAATCCAAGCAACGTGCCGGGGGCCACCTCGAACGAACAGTCGTCGAGGGCCACCACGTCGCCATACCGCTTCGACAGCTCGTTGAGGCGGAGCATGGGCGTCGATCCTAGGCGTACACCGCATGCAGCCCGATCGGCGCTCCGTTACCTTGCGCCGCATGCGAGGACAGGTGCTGCGGATCGCCACGCCGGCCGGAGAACGGTCGCTGGGCATCGACGGCGAGGGCCGCTGGGTCGAGCCGGGGGCGCTGCTCCCGGCGAGCGTCGACCTGACCGGGTGGGTGGCGGTGCCCGGGCTGGTCGACGCCCACGCCCACCTCGCGGCGGGGAGTATCGGGGAGCTGCTCGACCAGAGGGCGCCGGCGGGACCGGCACGTGGCTCGGCACGCTGCCGAACAGCTCGCCGGCGGGGTACTGCTGGTGGGCGACAAGGGCACCGACGACGACGAGACCGTCGGGTTCACCATGGCGCTCGATCCCGCCGAGCGGCCCGAGGTGGAGCTGGCGGGAGCGCTGCTCGCCACCGCCGGCGGCTACTACCCGGGGATCGCCACCGAGATCGACGGGTCGGCGGTGGGCGACCACGTCGACCGGTACGGCCCCGACGGCGTGCGCTGGGTGAAGCTGATCGGCGACTGGCCCCGCAAGGGGCGTGGGGCGTTGCCCAACTTCGGCGAGGCGGAGCTGGCCGCCGCCGTCGACCGCGCCCACCGCCGTGGCCTGCGGGTCGCGATCCACACCTGCGCCCCCGAGGTGCCCGGGATGGCGGTGCGGGCCGGCGTCGACTCCATCGAGCACGGGTTGTTCCTGACCGAGGACGACATCGCCATGCTGGGTGAGCGGGGTGGCGCCTGGGTGCCCACCGTCGTCGCCATGGAGGGCCTGGCCGCGCAGCTCGGCGCCGAGTCCTCCGGGGGAAGGCTGATCAATGAGGGCCTGGCCAACGTTCGGCGGCTGCTGGCACCGGCGGTGGCTGCCGGCGTGCGGGTCCTGGCCGGCACCGACCTGGCCCTGCCCCACGGTGCCGTCGTCGCCGAGGCGCACCGGCTGGTCGGATACGGCCTGCCCGAGCGCACCGCCATCGCCGCCGTTGGTCGAGACGGGGCAGGGACGCCTTCGGCCGGCCCGGCTTGGCCCTCGGCGAGCCCGCCGACCTGCTGCTCGTGGACCTGCCGGGCGGATTGGCGGAGCTGGGCCGTCCCCGCCTCGTCCTGCGCCACGGCCAGGTGGTGGTCGACCGCCGGTGACCGGCCACCGGAGATGCCCCGGGGCGACGCCCGTTATATTCCGCCGACAGCGCACCGGGGAGGCCATGGAGATCGAAGCCGGCACCGCCGGCATGGAGACGGTCGACCGGCACTTCGCCGCCGAGAACGCCCACGACGTGGCGGCCACGCTGGCCACCTACACCGACGACATCGTGTGGGACGACATCACCCACCCGCTCAGCCCGGTGCGGGGCAAGGATGCGGTGGGCGCCGTGTACGGCGACATCCTCGGCTCCATACCCGACCTCGTGCTGAGGTCGGTGCGGCGCTTCTCCTCGGATGACGGCCGGTGGGTGGTCGACGAGTCGATCGCCTCCGGGCATGTCCACGGCGCATGGGCGGGTGTCGCCGGCGGCGGGGCCTTCGTCGAGGTCCGCATGCTCCACGTGTTCGAGATCCGTGACGGGCTCGATCGTCCACGAGAACACCTGGTTCGACTCGGCGGCGGTCGCCCGCCAGGTCGAGGAGTGGACGGCGGCGCACACCGCCGGCTGAGAGGAGTCGGACGTGCTCGACGATGATCCCTACGGGCGCTCCTCGACCGCTATTTCGCCTATTCGGGCCAGGACGAGGACGGTCGATACGGACCTCTACCACGAGGACGCCGTCCTCGAGTTCCCGCAGTCCGGAGAGCGCTTCGAGGGACTGGCGAACTTCCTCGAGTGGCGGAGGATGTACCCCTCCGACGTCGCCTATCGCATCCGCCGCATCGCCCGACGCGGCGACCTGGTGGTCATCGAGCTGACCATCAGCTATGACGGCGGCCCGTGGATGTTCGGGGTGAGCATCATGGACTTCCGGGGCGCCAAGGTCGCCAGGGAGCACATCTACGTCATGGAAGGCTGGGAGCCGCCCGAATGGCGGGCCCCGTGGCGGGCCGCACTCCCCGAGGTCGACGACTTCGCCGGTTTCTCATCCGTCGCCGCCTTCGACGGTGAGCCCGGTGCCGGTGACCTGCTCTGGACGATGCGGACATGCGAGCCGCGTTGCACCGCCATTGGGACTACTCGGGCAAGGACGAGGACGTTGCCGGCGAGATCTACCACGACGACGCCATCCTCGAGTTCCCCCAGTCGGGTGAGCGCTTCGAAGGGCTGGAGAACTTCCGAGAGTGGCGCCGGCATCTACCCGGCCGACCATCGCCTTCAGGATCCGTCGCATCAACCGGCGTGACGACCTGGTGGTCACCGAGTACGCCATCAGCTACAACGGCGGTCCTTGGATGTTCTGCGTGAACGTCATGGAGTTCCGGGGAGACCAGGGTCGCCCGGGAGCACATCTACATCATGGAGGGGTGGGAGGCACCCGAGTGGCGTGCCGCCTGGCGGGCCGAACCCCCCGAGGTCGACGACGCCGGCGGCATATGACAACGTGACCTCTCCGGCCGCCGGTCGACCAGGCCTCGTGGTGGACGGTGTCCGTGCCCGGTCGGGCGCCTCGGGCGAGCGAAGTGGAGCGACGGTCGCTCGCCGGATGGCCGATGGTGACGACGCCGATCGCCCTGACGTCGGCCGGGAAGCCCCAGCCCGGCCTCCAGCTCGGGCATGGCGTGCGACCCGAGGAACCCGGCGGCGAGCCCCTCGTCGACGACGGCGAGGAGCAGCAGCATCATCGAGGCGCCGGCGTCCACCCACCAGTACGGGACGGGCCAGTCCTGCTCCGCTCCCTCAGGGTTCTTGTCCGGCTCGTCGTAGCGGTCCCGGTACAGCCGCTCGCTCACGCAGACGGCGATGTGGACCGGCGCTCTGGAGATCCATGGGTCGAACCCGGCGGCGACATAGTCGGCCTCGCCCGCCAGCTCGGCGATCCGTCGCCGCCGCTCGGGCTCGGTGACGACCACGAACGACTGGCCCTGGCTGTAGCCCGCCGACGGGGCACGCAGCCCCGCCGCCACGATCCGCTCCACCGCCGCCGGATCGACCGGCTCGTCGGTGTAGTTACGGACCATCCGCCGGCGTCGCACGACCTCGGTGAACTCCACGGCGATCCTCCTTCCGAGCGGCGAACGTACCAGCCGGCGTCGTGCGGCTTGCCATACACTCGTAGGCGATGGGAGACAGGGTCACACTCGAGGACGTGGCCACCGACCGCCCGCCGGGTGGCCGACGCCATCAACGCCGGTCTGCCGGCGCACGAGGAGTGGCTGGCGATGGCGGCCTGCCTGGTGTCGGCGGCGGAATCGGTCGACGAGCTCGATCCGCCGGAGGCGCTGCTCGACCTCCGGTCGGCGCTGGTGATGAGCCGGTCCGCCTGGCCCTCCATCGACCCCGGGCTGGCCGCCGAGGCCGCCCGAGCCCTGACCGGCGCCAAGCGGCTGGCGATCGATCTCTGATTCTGCCCGGGCCGACTTCGGCGGCACGTCACATGTGACACAGGTGCCGAACAGACGCTGGTCGGCCCTCCTCCCGCAGATGGGGCCCCTACCCCATCGCGGGCCGTGAAATACCCGGCTCGCTGCGGTCGCCTCCTCCCCTCTCAGACAGCGGTGGCGGCCCATCCGGTCACTCGCTCGATGGTCATGCGGATCACCGGGCCTGGCGGGGGGTCCTCCTCGTACTGGGGGTAGCGCTCGGCGAGCAGACGGGCGGCTGACTCGACCGCCGGCGGCGCACCATCGACGACGGCGGTCCCGTCGACCCTGACCCACCACAGCCGGTCCCAGTCGTCTTCGTAGTGATCGACGAGGAGCGTGCATCGCGGATCCCGCTCGAGGTTGTACAGCCGGGCCAGCCGACGGGTGGACTTCGGCTTGTGGTCGACGGCGGTGACCACCGTGTCCCCGTCGACGGCGAACACCACCGGTACCAGATGAGGGCGCCCGTCGCCTGCGGTGGCGAGGACGCCGTGGTCGGCGGCGGCAACCAGGAACCGTGCCGTGCTGCTGTCGAGGGAAGGCATCTTCGGGGGCCTCACGATCTCGGCGATCGCCGCGATTGTCTCACGGGCCCGCCTCCCGCCTTGCGGGGAGCGCAGCCCTGGCCACACGGAATAAAGTTGAGTGAGCAATAGTTGAATGTTCAAGTAATAGCCAGTCAGAAGAGAGGAAGGCCGACATGACCACCGCACTCACCGCCGTCGAACGTGACCTGTACCCCGCTGCCGGGGTCTGGGAGATCGATCCCGCCCACACCACCGTGGAATTCGTCGCCCGTCACCTCATGGTGTCGAAGGTCACGGGGACGGTTCGACTCGTTCACCGGCAGCATCGAGATCGGCGAGGACCTCGTCGACTCGGCGATCGAAGTCGACATCGACGTGACCAGCCTCACCACCGGCTCGCCCGACCGGGATGCCCACCTCGCCTCGGCCGACTTCTTCGAGGCCGGCGACCACCCACCATCCACTTCGCCAGCACGGCGATCGAGCCCGACGGCGCCGATTGGCCCGACAACGCCCATTGGACCGTGACCGGTCTGCTCACCATCCGGGGCGTCACCAAGCCGGTCACGCTCGACCTGGCGTACCTCGGCACGGGCCAGGACCCTTGGGGCAACACCAAGGCCGGCTTCTCGCTGACCGGCGAGGTCGACCGCGAGGACTGGGGCCTCACCTGGAACGTCGCCCTCGAGGGTGGGGGAGTCCTGGTCTCCAAGAAGGTCAAGCTGGAGATCGAGACCCAGATCAAGCAGTCCGTTGTCTGATTTCCCCTCCCCGCTCGCGGGGAGGGGTGGCATCGGCAAGGGCCGAAGGCCAGCTCGGATGACGGGGAGGGGCTTCGAAACCACCGACCTCGCACCGCCTACGAGAGCCCGTGGATTCAGCCCCCCAGCTGCTCGACGACGGCCCAGCCCATCTCCGTCGTAGAGACCCAAGACCCCCCGGCGGCGATATCCGGAGTGCGCAACCCTGCGGCCACCACATCGTCCACCGCAGCCTCGACCGCCGTCGCCTCGTCCTCCAGCCCGAGCGAGTGACGGAGCGCCATGGCGGCGGCGAGGATGGCGGCGAGCGGGTTGGCCGTGCCGGTGCCGGCGATGTCGGGGGCGGACCCATGGACGGGCTCGTACAGCCCGGGTGACCGATCGCCGAGCGAGGCCGACGGGAGCATCCCCATCGAACCCGGGATCATCGACGCCTCGTCGGTGAGGATGTCGCCGAACAGGTTGCCGGTGACGACGACGTCGAAGTCGGACGGGCGCGACAGCAGGTGCATCGCCATGGCGTCGACCAGCACGACGTCGTAGGCGAGGTCCGGGTACTCGGCGGCAATCACGGCGGCGGCGACTCGCCGCCACAGACGGGACACCTCGAGGACGTTGGCCTTGTCCACCGAGGTCAGCCGGCCACGGCGGTCCCGGGCGGCATCGGCGGCGACCCGGACGATGCGCTCGATCTCGCCGGCCGAGTAGGCCATCGTGGAGAACGCCTCGGTACCGTCGGCGCTGACCCCGCTCGGGCCGAAGTAGATGCCGCCGGTGAGCTCGCGCACGAACAGGATGTCGACACCGATGAGACGTTCGGGACGCAGCGGCGACGCCCCGGCCAGGTCGGGGTGGACCTTGACCGGGCGAAGGTTGGCGTAGAGCCCGAGCTCGCCGCGCAATGCCAGCAGGCCGGCCTCCGGCCTGGTCTTGGCCGTCGGGTCGTCCCACTTCGGGCCGCCGACGGCACCGAGCAACACGGCGTCGGCTCTCCGGCACGCCTCGAGCGTCGCCTCCGGCAGCGGATCGCCGTGGACATCGATGGCGTCGCCCCCGATGGCGTGCTCGGCGAAGTCGAAGTGGTGCCCCGACCGGGCCGCCACCGCGTCGAGCACCTTGCGTGCCTCCGCCACCACTTCGGGGCCGATCCCGTCACCGGGCAGCAGGACGATGGCGGCGTCCACGCGGGGGACTAGGGACCGAGACGGGACGGCGTGCGTCGGGGGGCCGGTGTCATGCAGGCACGCCGTCCGTCTCGGGGGCCTTGTCGACGAGGAAGGGGATCATCGCCCGCAGGTCGCGGCCCATCACCTCGATGGGGTGCTCGGCGACGGCGGCGCGGGCGGCGAGGAGATTGGGGGCGCCGGCGGCGTTCTCGTCCATCCACTCCCTGGCGAAGGCGCCGGAGCGGATCTCTTCGAGGATGGTGCGCATCTCGGCCCGGGTGTCGGCGGTGACGATGCGCGGCCCCCTGGTGACGTCGCCGTACTCGGCGGTGTCCGACACCGAATACCGCATCCAGCTCAGCCCGCCCTCGTACAGGAGGTCGACGATGAGCTTCAACTCGTGGAGCACCTCGAAGTAGGCGATCTCGCCCGGGTAGCCGGCGTCGGTGAGGGTCTCGTAGGCGGCCCGGATCAGCTCGTCGACCCCTCCGCACAGGATGACCTGCTCCCCGAACAGGTCGGTCTCGGTCTCGAAGGCGAAGGTGGTCTCGAACACGCCGGCCCGGGTGGCTCCCAGGGCGTGGGCGTACGACAGCGCCGTCGCCCGGGCATCGCCGGTGGCGTCCTGGTACACGGCGACGAGGCTGGGGACGCCGCTGCCCTCGAGGTACTGGCGGCGCACCAGATGGCCGGGGCCCTTCGGCGCCACCATGGCGACGTCGACGTCCGCCGGCGGCTTCACGTACCCGAAGTGGACGCCGAAGCCGTGGGCGAACAGCACGGCGTCGCCGGCGACGAGGTGGGGGGCGATCTGCTCCTCGTACACCCTGGGCTGCACCTGGTCGGGGACCAGCACCATGATGACATCGGCCCAGTCCGCCGCCTCGGCCGGCTCGATCACCTTGAGCCCGGCGTTGGCGGCCAGCGGTGCCCGGCGGCTGTCGCCGCGGAGCCCGACGGCCACGTCGATGCCCGAGTCCTTCAGGTTGAGGGCGTGGGCGTGGCCCTGGCTGCCGAAGCCGATCACCGCCACCCGCCGGCGTTGCAGGAGCGTCGGGTCGGTGTCGCCGTCGTAGAGGATGGTTGGGGGCATCGGTGCTCCGTGGTAGTGGGGGGTGGCCGGCCTAGGCGCTACGCAGCCTGGGTCGGCCGGTCTCTCTGGTCCGGGGGGCAGTGTTCTTCGGATCACGCGTCTTGACGTCCCGGGCGAGAGCCACCCGGCCGGACTTCACCATGTCGACGACGCCGTAGGGCGTCATCAGCTCGAGGAAGTCGGCCAGTCGGGACGGGGTGCCGGACAGCTCGAAGGTGATGGTGGCGACGCCGACGTCGATGGGGACGGCGTCGAAGATCTCGGCCGCCGCCAGCAGCTCGTGGCGGCGCGACGGCTCGCTGGTGACCCGGAGCAGCATCACCTCCCTCTCGATCCGGTCGTCCTCGGGGATCTCGCTGACCTTGACCACCGGGACCAGCTTGTAGAGCTGCTTGATGACCTGCTCCATGGCGGGACCGTCGACCACCAGCGTGATCCGGGACAAGGCCGGGTCGGCGGTGGGGCCCACCGCCAGCGAGTGGATGTTGAACCCGCGTCGGGCGAACATCGACGAGATCCGTGCCAGGACCCCCGGCTTGTTCTCGACGAGCACGGCGATGACGTGGTGCTTCTCGCTCATGCCAGGGCGCCCGTGTCGTCGGCGCTGGGGGCCAGGTCCTCGGGACCGAGCACGACGAGGTCGTTGGAGCCACCGGCCGGGACCATCGGGAAGACCATGGCGTCGGGGTCGCACCGGAATTCGACCACGACCGGGCGGTCGTTGATCGCCATCGCCTTCTCCAGGACCGGCCGCACCTCTCCGGGATGGTCGGCGCGCAGCCCGGCGCAACCCATCGCCTCGGCCAGCTTGACGTAGTCGGGGGTGTGGTCGGTGAGGTCGATCGCCGAGTAACGCCCGTGGTAGAAGAGCCGCTGCCACTGCTTGACCATCCCCAGCGACTGGTTGTTCATCACCGCCACCTTGATCGGGATGCCCTCGACCGAGGCGGTGATCAGCTCCTGGCAGGTCATCTGGAAGCAGCCGTCGCCGTCGATGGCCCACACGGTGCGCTCCGGGACCGCGGTCTTGGCGCCCACCGCGGCGGGCACGGCGTAACCCATCGTCCCCAGCCCGCCGGAGTTGATCCAGGTGCGGGGTCGTTCGAACCGCCAGAACTGCGATGCCCACATCTGGTGCTGGCCGACCCCGGCGACCACCACGGCATCGCCGCCGGTGAGCCGGTGCAACTCCTCGATGACGTACTGCTGCTGGATCGGGCCCGCTTCGTCCTGCGTGTAGGACAAGGGCTTGTCGCGTTGCCAGCCACGCAGCGTCTCCAGCCACGGTTCCCGCTCCGGGGCGCTCCCGTCCCCGAGCAGCTTCTCCATGGCGGCGATGAGCTGACGCAGCACCGCCCTGGCGTCGCCGACGATGGGGATCTCCGGCGTTCGCACCTTGGCGATCTCGGCGGGGTCGACGTCCACGTGGATGACCCTGGCGTGCGGTGCGAAGGCGGCCACGTCGCCGGTGACCCGGTCGTCGAAACGGGCGCCGACGGCGATGAGCAGGTCGGCGCGTTGCATGGCGGTGATCGCCGTGTAGTTGCCGTGCATGCCCGGCATCCCCAGGCAGAGTGGGTGGGAGTCCGGGATGGCGCCGCGGGCCATCAGCGTGGTGACCGCCGGCAGGTTGGCCAGTTCGGCGAAGCGGAGCGCCTCTTCAGCGGCATTCGCCCGGATCACCCCGCCGCCCAGATAGAGGACCGGGCGCTCCGACTCGGCGATCAACCGCACGGCGGCCTTCACCTGCTTGGGATGGCCCTCCACGCTGGGCCGGTACCCGGGCAGGTCGAGCCTGCCGGGCCCCCGCCAGGTGAGCGTGGCGTTGAGGATGTTCTTGGGGATGTCCACCAGCACGGGCCCGGGTCGCCCCGTGGAGGCGAGATGGAACGCCTCGTGAATCGCGTCGGCGATCGCCTCGGGCTCGGTGACCAGATAGTTGTGCTTGGTGCACGGCATCGAGATACCCCAGGTGTGCGCCTCCTGGAAGGCGTCGTAGCCGATGGAGGCCATCCCGACCTGGCCGGTCACCGCCACCACCGGGATCGAATCCATGAAGGCGTCCTGGAGGGCGGTGATCAGGTTGGTCGCTCCCGGCCCCGAGGTCGCCATCGCCACGCCGACCCTTCCGGAGGCGTGGGCGTAGCCGGAGGCCATGTGGCCGGCGCCCTGCTCGTGGCGGGCGAGGACGTGGCGGATGGGGCTGTCGAGGATGGGGTCGTACGCGGGCAGGATCGCCCCGCCGGGCACCCCGAAGATGGTGTCCACTCCTTCGAGCTCGAGGGCGCGGATCAGCGCCTGGGCTCCGGTCAGGGTCTCACTCATCTTCGTCTCCGGGTCGGATGGGGGGTAGGGGTCGGGTGGGGATTCGTGCCGGGCCAACAAAAAGACCCTCCGGGGGAGGGTCGGGGCCGGCGCTGGGCGAACGGGTCGCTCAGGCGCCGTGTCGAATGAGGAGTACGAGGGTGCGGGAGGTGCTCATGTCGTCGACCGAGTATCGCACCGGGGGCGGTTTGGGGCAAGATGGGCCGCATGGCCGGGCTGCCTCCTGATGTGCTCAAGGCGATCGACCTGCCGGTGAGACAGGTGCGCAAGGCGCTGCGGGAACTCGATGCGAAGGAGGTGCCGGCATCGCTGCGCAAGGTGGCGGCAACCGAGGGCGGCGGGCTCCCGCCGCCTTTGCTCGCCAAGCTGCTCGCCGAGCTCGACGGCAACCAATGGCTCAGGGAACGGCTGGTGGAGCAGCTCGGGGACCGGATCGACCCCATCACCGGGTCCTTCCTGGCCCGCGGCGAGGGATGGTGGCTCGGTCTGGCGACGGCGGCGGTCGAATCGGCCAGATCCCGACCATCGCCGCCCGCCGGTGACGAGGTGGCGGAGCTGCGCAAGAAGCTGGCCACCACCTCGGATCGGCTCGTCGCCGCCAAGGCGGAGCGGGACCGGCTCCGGATCGAACTGAAGCAGAGCCAGGCGGCACGGGCCCGATTGGTCGATCCGGACGTGGCGGGCGCCGAGCTGGACGCCCTGACTGCCGAGAACCGCCGGCTCGCCGCCGCCCTCGCCGACATGGAGGCGAGGGTGGTGGCGGCGGACGAGCGGGCCGAGAGCCTCCGCCGCCGCGCCCGGGAGGCGGCGACACCTCAGATACCCAGCCATCCCCGGCCGCGGGCCGTCGGGACCGGCGACCCGGTGGTGGTGGCCCGGCGTCTCGACACCGAGATCGCCGCCCTGGCCACCGGGCTGTCGCTCGCCGATGTCGCCGAGCCCGGAGCCGTCGCAGAGGTCGGAAGCGTTCCTCCCCAGCCGCTGAAGCTGCCACCAGGTCTCGCCCCCGACCGTCCCGAGGCGGTCGGCTGGCTGCTCCGCCTGCCGGACCCGGTACGGGTGATCGTCGACGGCTACAACCTCACCTACCTGCTCGACCGTGTCGACTTCCACGGCGGCGAGGCGCGCCGACGACTGGTCAGCCTCCTCGGCCGGCTGGCGAGCCGCAGGCCGCATCGCTTCCTGGTGGTGTTCGACTCCGATCCAGCCGCCGGGCTCGCCGGCCCGGATGGGTGACGTCGAGTTCGTCTTCACCAGCGGCGAGAAGGCCGACGACCGCATCGTGCGAGCTGGCGGCGGCGGGCCTGGACCTCCCGGTGGTCGTGGTGACCAACGACCGTGAGCTGCGGGAGCGGGTCGAGGCCGTCAGGTGCGCTGTCGCTGTGGGGCGACGCCCTCACCCCGCATCTCGGCTGAAGGCCGTCGCTCAGAGAACCAGCTCGGCCAGGGTGCGCAGGGTGTCGACGTCGTGGGGCTGGACCAGGAGGGTGGTCACTCCGGCGGCGCGCCACACCTCCAGCCGCTCGGCGATCCTCTCGGCAGGCCCGACGAGGTTGAGCTCGTCGACGAGCGCGTCGGGGACGGCCTCGACGGCAGCCTTCGGGTTGCCACCGAGATACAGGTCCTGGACCTGCTCGGCCGCCTCCTCGTAGCCGTAGCGCCGGGCCAGGTCGTTGTAGAAGTTGCGGCCCTTGGCGCCCATGCCGCCGATGTACAGGGCGAGCATCGGCTTGGCCGCCGCCAGGCCGCTGGGCGACGTCGGGGGTCACCCGGACGTCGAGCGCCGGGATCACCTCGAAGCGATCCGACTTGCCCCGCTCGCCCGAAGCGGCGAAGCCTTCGTCGAGCAGCGGCTGGAAGACGGCGGGGCCGCGGAACGGGGAGTAGAACACCGGGAGCCAGCCGTCGGCGATCTCAGCGGCGAGGGCGACGTTCTTCGGGCCCAACGCCGCCAGGTGGATCGGTATCGGGTGGGAGGGATGGGTGATCAGCTTCAGCGGCTTGCCCAGCCCGGTGGCGTCCGGGCCGTCATAGGGGATGGCGTAGTGCTCTCCCCGGTGCACCACCGGGCTCTGGCGCGAGATGACCTGGCGGACGATCGAGACGTACTCACGGGTCCGCCCAAGCGGCTTTCCGTAGGCGACCCCGTGCCATCCCTCGACGACCTGGGGCCCGCTCAGCCCGAGCCCGAGGACGAACCGCCCACCGGACAGCTCGTTGAGGGTCACCGCCGTCATCGCGGTCATCGCCGGGGTCCGGGCCGGCATCTGCAGGATCCCCGCCGCCACCTTGATCCGCTCGGTTCGGGCCGCCACCCACGACAGCACGGTGACCGCGTCCGACCCCCAGGCTTCGGCGGCGAACACGGCGTCGTAACCCAGTCGCTCGGCCTCGAGGACGAGGCCCATATCGAGGTTGGGACGCGATCCCCAGTACCCGATGTTGATCGCCAGCTTCACGGTGGCCCCTCGTCCTCATCCGCCCGCCGACCGGCTCGCCGCGCCGGGCAACGGTACACGTGGTCGGACTCCGGCCCCGCAGGCGGGAGGGCTCCGAGACGTCGTTTCGTGTCACACCCGCTTCGTATCGTCCGGGGCAATGGACGGCAGGTGGGCGGACCGGGCCGGGTCGGGCTGGGGTGGGCCGGGCGGGTCGGGAGTCAGTGAGGAGGGCGACGATGTTGATCGACTGTGACCGTTGCGTGATGCAGCACACGTCGGCGTGCGACGACTGCGTGGTCTCGGTGCTCCTCGCCGGGTTTGGCGAGAGCGGCACGGTGGGGGTTGCCCGTGGCCCGGTGGAGCTCGACGACGGCGGAGACGGAGGCGTTGCGCAACCTGGCCGACGCCGGGTTGGTGGCCCCACTGCGGTTGGTGGTACGCGACGAGCGGTCGGCGGGCGAGAAGGCGACGGGATGACACCGTTGGATGTGACGGAGGCGAGGAGCGGGGGGCCCGCTTCGGTCACATCGTGCCGGCCGGGGATCGGAGGGTCCGGTGGCGGCTGCGGTAGGATCCGGGCTGCCGAGCTCCCGGGGTGGGCCGCCGGGGGAGGCCGGGACCGGCCTTCGGTGGGCACGCCGCGGGCACCAGCCGGTAGGCGTCCCGGATAGGAAACGACAGGGGGGTCGAGATCATGGGTGACGTGCCGGAGAGCGGCGCCGAGGCGTCCGATGAGCAGGTAGCCGGGTCGGGCGCAGCCGAGCCGGAGGATGCGGCGGGCACCGAACGTGCCGAGAAGGTCACCGACGACGTCGCCCCGGACGGGGCGGGCGACGAGGACCGACCAGCCGCGCGGCGGCGGTGGCCGTGGGTGGTGGCGATCGCCGCCGCCGTCCTCCTCGGTGGCGCGGCGTGGGCTCTCGTCGCCGTCCTCGGAGGCGGCGGCCCCCAGCCGGCAGAGGCGTTGCCTGCCTCGACGGCGGCCTACTTCCGGATCGACCTCGACCCATCGGCCGGCCAGAAGATCGCCGCCCTGCGCCTGGCGGACCGTTTCCCGGCGTTGGAGGAGTTGGCCAGCAGCATGGGTGAGGACCTGAAGCGTGGCCTGGTGGAGGCGATCGGTGACCAGAGCCCCGAGTTCGCCGCCAGGTTCGACTACGAAGACGACTTCGAGCCCTGGCTGGGCGACCGTATCGGCGTGGGCTCGTGCTCGATGACGTGGGGGAGCCGACGCCGCTCATCGCCATCCAGGTCACCGACCGGGACGCCGCCGCGACCACCCTGTCCGATCTGCTGGCATACCTCGAAGAGCAAGACGCCGGAGGACGAGTCGGGCTACGCCTTCACCGGCGACTATGTCGTGGTCGCCCCCAGCCAGGAGTTGGCCGATCGGGCCGTCTCCGAGGCCGAGGAGGCCTCACTGGCCGACGATGAGTTGTTCAGCGACGTGCACGGTGGGCTCGGCGACCCGGGGGTGGCCTCGCTGTGGGTGGGCGCCAGCCGCCGCCGAGATGTTCGGCACGACCGTTCACCGCTCAGGGCACCCTGGGCATCGACGCCGCCCCGGCCGGCCTTGCCAACGCCGCCGAGCCCGGGCTCGGGGCGTTCACCGTGGCGGCGGCGCTCCGGCTCGATGCCGATCACATCGAGCTGGCCGGCCAGGCCATCCTCGCCGACGGCTCGCTCGGGGACGTCGCCACCGGCGTCGGGGCGGATCTCGATGCGGCGACGACACTCGGCCGCCTCCCGGCGACCACGCTGTTCGGCCTCACCTTCGCCGGCGTCGACCTCACCGCGGAGCAACGGCAGGAAGCATGGGATCAGATGATGTCCGGGCCGGCCGGCTCCGGCTTCGATCCCGACCAGCTGGCCGACGACCTCGAGGAGAGCCTCGGGGTGGACCTTCCCGACGACCTCTTCGACCTGCTCAGCAACGACATCACCGTCGCCCTCGACGCCTCGGTGCTCGACGTGGAGGACCCGCTCGGCCCCGCAGGCTTCGCCGCCGCGTTGGTGTTCGACCTCTCCGGCGGGGCCGGCGAGCAGGCGGTGGTCAAGATGATCGACCTCATCGAGGAGTCAGGGCTGGGGTTGGCAGTCGACAACGACGGGGAGCGGGCGATCATCGCCCTCAGCGAGAGTTACCTCGACGAGCTCACCGGGGCGACCGACGTCGAGCTGCTCTCCGAGACCGGGGCGGCTGCCCGGGCGCTCGGCACCGAGGGTCCGGTGTCGGCGGCCTTCTACGTCGACATCGGCGGCCTCGTCGACGTCGCTGCAGACGCCGCCGCCGACGGGGATGGTGCCACCGAGGCCGTGCCCGACGACGTGCTGGCCAACATCGAGGCCATCGAGGCCGTCGGCCTCACCGCGTGGCAGGAGGACCGAGGGGACGCCCTGCCCATGGGGCACTTCAACCTTCGCGTCACCCTGACCGAGTGAGCACGGGGCCCTGCTTCAGCCCTGCTGGCGCTCGAACGCCGACAGGACGGCGTACAGCGACGCCGTCGTGATGTTGGGGTCGCTGCCCACCCCCCACCGCACCTGGCCGTCTCCGCGGGAGCTCTCCACGTAGGCGACGGCGGTGGCGTCGGCGCCACGGCCCATGGCGTGCTCGGCGTAGTCGACCACGTCGAACTCGGCGTCGAAGAGCCTGGCGCAGCCCGGTGACGAACGCCTCGATGGGGCCGTCTCCCTGACCGACGACGGTCAGCGTGCCTCCGTCCACCTCGAGCACGGGCGGTCACCACCGTCCGACCGTCCCGGGTGTGGAGCTCGTGGCTGCGCAGCCGGTACCGTGGCTCGTCGGGGGCGTACTCGGTGCGGAACTCCTCCCACATCACCGCGGGGCTGATCTCGGTGCCGGAGTCCTCGGTGATGTGCTGGATCGTCTTGGAGAACTCGATCTGGAGCCGCCGGGGCAGGTCGTAGCCGTGCTCGGCCTTCATGACATAGGCGACGCCGCCCTTGCCCGACTGCGAGTTGACCCGGATCACCGCCTCATAGGAGCGGCCGACGTGCTTGGGGTCGATCGGCAGGTACGGGACCGCCCACCGGTCGTAGTCGGGGTCGAGCGCCTCGAAGCCCTTCTTGATGGCGTCCTGGTGGGAGCCGGAGAAGGACGTGTAGACCAGGTCGCCCACGTACGGGTGGCGGGGGGACACGGGGAGCCGGTTGCAGTACTCGGCGGTCCGGCGCAGGGCGTCGATGTCGGTCATGTCCAGCTTCGGGTCGACGCCGTTCATGAACAGGTTCATCGCCAGGTTGACGATGTCGACGTTGCCGGTGCGCTCGCCGTTGCCGAACAGCGTGCCCTCGACACGGTCCGCTCCCGCCATCACCCCGAACTCGGCGGCGGCCACCGCGCAGCCACGGTCGTTGTGCGGGTGGAGGCTCAGCACGACGTGACGGCGCCGGCTGATGGTGCGCCCGAACCACTCGATGACGTCCCCGTAGACGTTGGGTGAGTAGCACTCCACCGTCGCCGGCAGGTTGAGGATCACGGGTCGGTCGTCGTCGGGCTCGACCACGTCCATCACCGCCTCGCACACCTCGACGGCGAAGTCGGGCTCGGTGAGCGTGAAGCTCTCCGGCGAGTACTCGTAGCGGACCACGGTGGCGCCGAGCCCCTCTTCGAGCTTGCGGCACAGCTTGGCCCCATTGACCGCGATGTCGGCGATCCCGGCCTTGTCGAGGCCGAACACGACCTCCCGCTGGAGAGGGTTGGTCGAGTTGTAGAAGTGGACGATCGCCCGCCGGGAATCCTCGATGGACTCGTAGGTCCTCTCGATCAGCTCCTGGCGGCATTGGGTGAGTACCTGGATGGTGACGTCGTCGGGAATGCGGTCCTCGGTGATCAGCTTCCGGATGAAGTCGAAGTCGGGTTGGCTCGCCGCCGGGAACCCCACCTCGATCTCCTTGAAGCCCATGCGTACCAGTTCCTCGAACATGCGCAGCTTGCGGGTGGGGTCCATCGGGTCGATCAGCGCCTGGTTGCCGTCGCGCAGGTCGACCGAGCACCACGCCGGCGCCTCGTCGATCACCACGTCGGGCCAGGTGCGGTCCCGGAGCACCAGCGGCACCATCGCCCGGTACCGGTCGTAGGGCATGGCCTGCGGCGTGACATTGGGGGGTGGCATGGCTGCTCCTGGTTTCGTCGGGTCGGGGTCGGGGGTCCGGGGGTCGGGTTCGGGAGGGGTCGGGGTCGGGTTCGGGAGGGGTCGGGGGTGAGCGGTCGGGGAAATGAAGAACCCCCCGGCTTGCGGCGGGGGGTTGCGGGCGAGCGCGGTTGTGTGTCGCTCGCCCTACAGGAGAAGGAGGAGGCGGCCGGGGCGGTTCGGGGCGTGCCGTTTCATGGCTCCACCGTACCGCATCGACCCGGCGGCGACAATCGTCGACTGCACCGCCGTACCCTCGCGTCATGGCGCTGATCGACGACCTGGCGCAGATCGCCGGCGACGCCGGGTGCAGCGGTATCGGGGTGGCCGGCGCCGACCCCTTCCCGGACGAGCGGGACCAGCTCCGCCGGCGCCTCGCCGACGGCAGCTCGGCGGGCCTCACCTTCACCTACCGCGACCCGGAAACCGCCACCGACGTCAGACGTAGCTTTCCGTGGGCGGAGCGGTTGGTGGTGCTCGCCCATCCGTACCTGCCGGCGGCGGGAGCGCCGGGACCGCCCACACCGGGGACCGGTCGGGTGGCCCGCTTCGCCACGGCCGACCACTACCAGCCGCTGCGAGCGGCCCTGGCGGCGGTCGCCGACCGGCTCGCCGCCACCGGCCACCGCGCCGAGGCCCTCTGCGACGACTCCCGGCTCTCCGACCGGGCGGCGGCGGTGCGGGCCGGGATCGGGTGGCGGGGCAAGAACACCATGGTCCTGGCACCCGGGGTCGGGCCGTGGGTGTTGCTGGGAACGGTGGTCACCGATGCCCTACTACCGGTCTCCGAGCCGACGTCGCGGACCTGCGGGTCGTGCACCGCCTGTCTGCCGGCATGCCCGACCGGGGCCTTGGTGGCGCCCGGGGTGCTCGACGCCCGTCGCTGCCTGGCGGCCATCGCCCAGCAGCCCGGCGCCATCCCCCGCCAGTACCGGAGCGCCCTCCGGGACCGGCTGTACGGATGCGACGACTGCATCGAGGCGTGCCCCCCGGGAAGCCGCCTGCTTCTCTCGTCGACCGATCGCCGGGGACGGGTCGACCTGACCGCGATCCTCGACGCCGACGACGCCGCCATCCGGGCGGACCTCGGGCACTGGTACCTGCCGAAGGCGGACCCGGTGACGGTCCGGCGCAACGCCCTGGTGGCGCTGGGGAACACCGGCGGGGACGATGCGGTGCCGCTCCTGGCCCGGTTCCTCGATCACCGGCGCCCGGTGCTTCGGCTCCACGCCGCCTGGGCCCTCGGGGCGATCGGGTCGGCGGCCGCCCGCAGCGCACTTCGGTCGGCTCTGGCCGATGAGCGCCATCCCGACGTCCGCAACGAGATCGAGGTGGCGTTGACTGCCTTGGCGGCACCCGCCACCTCGGGTTCGACGGACGGCGGGCTACCGTCCCGGAGGTGAGCGCCAGCCCTCGCCGAGCCCCGCGTGGTGCTGATACTCGCCGACGTCCACGGCGCCACCGAGGCGCTGCGGCGGGTGGCCAGGGCAGGCGAGCCGTTGGTCGTGCTCGGCGACCTGATCAACTTCATCGACTACCGGACGAACGAAGGCATCGTCACCGACATCGCCGGCCGGGCCTTCGTCGACGAGATCGTGCTGATGCGGACCGCCGGCCGCTTCGACGACTCCCGCGCCCTGTGGCGCCGGTTCGTGTCGGGACGCGAACAGGAGGTGACCGACGCCTTCGACCGGGCGGTGACCGCGGCCTACGTCGAGGTGTGCGCCGGCCTCGAGAGGGTCAACGGCCTACGTCACCTACGGCAACGTCGACAGACCCGACCTGCTGGCGTCGATGCTGCCCCCGGGAAGTCGCTTCGTCGACGGCGAGGTGGTCGACGTCGACGGTCTCCGAATCGGGATCGCCGGCGGCGGCCAGATGTCGCTGGGGACGCCGGGAGAAGTCACCGAGGAGGCGATGGCCGCCAAGCTCGACCGCATGGGCCCGGTCGACGTGCTCGGCACCCACCTCCCCCCGGCGATCCCGGCGCTCTCCACCGACGTCATCGGGGGACGGGCGAAGGGCTCGGAGGCGGTCCTCGAGTACCTCCTCCGGGAGCGGCCGCGCTGGCACTACTTCGGTGACGTCCACCAACCCCAGGCGAGTTCCTGGAGAGTCGGGCCGACACGGTGCGTCAATGTCGGCTACTTCCGAGCCACCGGTCGGGCGGTGCGTCACCCGGCCCGGATCTGACCGAGCCGGCCGCTACTCTGAGACACCATGAGTATGGAAGGAACCGTCCAGAGCATCGAGGTGTCGGCTCCGCCCCAGCTGGTCTACGAGGTGGCGCTCGACCTCGAGGCCTATCCGGAGTGGGCGACCGGCGTGAAGAACGTGGAAGTCGTCGAGGAGGACGAGCAGGGCCGCCCGCTCAAGGCCGCCTTCCGAGCCGATGCCATGGTCAAGGAGATCGTCTACACGCTGGTCTACCGCTACGAGATGGACAACGGGTTCTCGTGGTCGGCCGAGCCCGGCGACGACATCACCGCCATGGACGGCAGCTACCAGTTCAACGAGCTCGACGACGGCGGCACCGAGGTGCTCTATGCCCTCCGGGTCGACCCCGCCTTCTCTCTGCCCGGCTTCCTGAGGCGCCAGGCCGAGAAGCAGATCGTGTCGAGCGCCCTCCGCGGCCTCAAGAGGCGGGCCGAAGCGGCGTCATGAGGGTCCTGCTCGTCACCGGGAAGGGTGGCGTGGGAAAGACGACGGTGGCCGCAGCAACCGCGCTGCGTGCCGCCGACATCGGCAAGCGGGTCCTCGTCATGTCGACCGACCCGGCGCACTCCCTGGCGGACGCCTTCGGGGTGCCGCTCGGCGACGCCGCCACCCAGGTGACCGACAACCTGTTCGCCGAGCAGATCGACGCCCAGCAGCGGCTCGAGGAATCGTGGGGAGAGGTGCGCGACCACCTCACCGACCTGTTCGACTGGTCGGGGCTCAAGGGCATCGAGGCCGAGGAGCTCTCGGTGTTCCCCGGGATGGACGAGGTGTTCGCGCTGGTCTCGGTGCGGGACCACGTCCGCTCCGCCGAGTACGACGTCATCGTGGTCGACTGCGCCCCCACTGCGGAGACGCTCCGGCTGCTCTCGCTCCCCGAGGTCCTCTCCTGGTACATGGAGAAGATGTTCCCCGTCGGCCGGCGGGTGGCCAAGGTGGTCCGTCCCGTGCTCTCCCGGGTCACCACCATCCCGATCGCCGACGACAAGGTGTTCGACGCGGTGGCCCGCTTCTACGAGCGGCTCGACGGGATCCGCGAGATCCTGGGCGATCCCGATGTGACCTCGGCCCGGCTGGTGATGAACCCGGAGAAGATGGTGATCTCCGAGGCACGCCGGACGTACACCTACCTCGGGCTGTTCGGTTACGCCGTCGACGCCGCCATCGTCAACCGCGTGCTTCCGGACACGGTGACCGATCCCTACTTCGACCGGTGGCGGGAGATCCAGGAGCGGCACCTCGCGACGTCGAAGAAGGGTTCGCCGACATCGCCATCCTCCGGCTGCGGCTGTTCGGCGAGGAGATGGTGGGGATCGATCTGCTCCGCGTCATCGGCGACGAGCTGTTCGGCGAGGACGACCCGACGGTGCACCTGTCCAAGGGCCGTCCCTTCCGGGTCGAGGACGACGAAGAGGGCGGTGTGGTGTTGGTCCTGTCGGTGCCCTTCGCCGAGCATGGCGAGGTCGACGTGCTCCGCCACGGCGAGGAGCTGTATCGTCACCGTGGGCCCTTACCGGCGCTCGCTGATCCTGCCCGACTCGCTGAAGCGACGCGAGGTGCAGCGGGCCCGGCTCACCGGCGGCGAGCTGCGCATCACCTTCGGCGTCGGCTGATACGCTCGCCGGACAGCGGATTGCCGACGAACCCGATGAAGGGAGACCGCACATCGCCACCGTCGGGATCGACCTCGGGGGGACCAAGCTCCTCGCCGTCCGCCTCGACGGCGAAGCCGTGGTGGACGAGCGTCGCACGTCCAACCCGCAGCGGCCGGGTGCCGATCGTCGATGCGCTGGCGTCGGCGATCGGCGAGGTGCTCACCGACGACGTGGACGCCATCGGGGTGGGGATCGCCGGCCTGGTGGAGTGGCCCGAGGGGATCTTCGTGTGGGGCCCGCACGTCGCCGGCACCGGATCTCCACTTGCGCAGCCATCTCGAGGAGGCGTTCGGCCTTCCCACCGTGGTCGACAACGACGCCAACACGGCGCCCACGCCGAGCACACCCGGGGCTCTGCCCGTGGCTACGACCACGTCGTCTTGGTCACCCTGGGGACCGGTATCGGAGGCGCCCTCATCGTCGATGGGCGGATCTATCGGGGAGGGTCGTTCGCCGGTGAGTGGGGTCACACCCTGTTCGAGCGGAACGGGGAGCGATGCGCATGCGGCAAGCGGGGTTGCTGGGAGACCGTCGCCTCGGCGCACGCCCTCGAGAGGCTCGCCACCGACTTCGTCACCCGCAATCCCGGTGGCACCCTCGCCGCCCGGCTCGGGGAGGCGGCCATCACCGGACAGGCGGTCATCCGCGCCGCCGACGAGGGCGACGAGACGGCTCGGGGTTTGGTGGCCCAGGTCGGCATCGACCTCGGGCTCGGCCTGTGCAACCTGATCGCCTCGCTCGACCCGCAGATCGTCGTGGTCGGCGGGGGGCTGGGATCGGTCGGCGAGAGCCTGCTCGGCCCGGCCCGCCGGGCGGCCGCCGATGCGCTCCACGGTGGCTCCCACCGGATGCTGCCACCGATCGTGGTGGCCGACCACGGGCCGGCGGCCGGGGCGATCGGGGCGGCAATGATGGCTTTCGACCTGGTCGATGGACGGCTCGAACTGGAGGTGGGAACTTGACCGACATGACGCCCGGTGGCCCGAACGACGGTGCCGCCCATCACATCGACGACGCAGCGGCGGCGCCGGCCCGGTCGAGCGCCGATCTGGTCAAGGAGGTGGTGTGGGCGTTGCCCGCCACCCTCAACCTGCTTCGCAAGCTGATGACGGACCCGCAGGTCCCGAGGCGGAACAAGCTGTTGGCGGTGGGGGCGCTCGCCTACCTGGTCAGCCCGATCGACCTCGTCCCCGACTTCATCCCGGTGCTCGGCCGGTTCGACGACATCCTGCTGGCGGCCTTCGCCGTCGACCGGCTGCTGCGGTCGGTGCCCGCCGAGGTGCGGGAGCAGTACTGGATGGGTTCGCCGGAGACGCTGGAGCTGGTCACCGGGTTGCTGTCGTGGGGCGCCGAGATGGTCCCGCCGAAGGTTCGCCGAATCCTCGGGTCGTGAGACCGTCGCTCGGCCGGGCCGTCCTCGGAGGGGCGGCCATGGTGGCCGGTGCGGTCCTGTTCCTCTCGGTGATCGGAGACGTCGATGCCGGAGCCGTCCTCGGACGGTGGTGGCCGCTGGTGTTGATCGCCCTCGGCCTGGTACAGGTCGCCACCGAGCGGAGGCTGCGCATCGGTTCGACGGCGCTGCTCGCCATCGGTCTGCTGTTGCTGGCGTCGACCACGGGCCTGATCGACGCCTCGGTGTGGCCGGTGCTCGGGGCGGTGACGCTCATCGTCCTGGGGGCACTGGTGATGGCGCCACGGTCCAGCCGGGAGGTCACCGTCGCCGGCGACGACGTCGCCGGTGTCGTGGTGCTGGGCGCCCGGCGGTTCATCGCCACCTCGTCGCGGGTGCGCAGCGGGGACGTCACCGTGGTGGCGGCCAGCGGGGTCGTCGACCTCAGTGCTGCCGGGCTCGCCGACGGCGCCCGCATCAAGCTGACCGTGGTCCTCGGCGGCTGCGACGTCATCGTCCCTCACGGGTGGGGGGTGAGATTGAGCGGCATGCCCCTGCTCGGCATGTGGGACAACACCACCCGCCGCGACCTCGCCGTCGAGCGAGGCCCGCACCCTCGATGTCAACGCCACTGTTCTTCTCGGCGGTCTCGAGGTCCGCCATACGGACCGGTGGGGCTGACGTGGCGCAACCGCTCGACGAGGCGTTGCAACTGGTGCGGGCAGCCGTCCTCGACCAGGCGACGCTGTTGCGGGCGGTCGGGGCGGGGCGACGCAAGGGGGCGGCCATGCCGCGGTGGCGGCGGGTCGAGCTTCGCTGGGTCGATCTCAAGCAGGGCCGCCGGCTCCAGGTGACGGCCTACGACGAGCGTCAGGCCCATACGACCAACCACGAGCCCGGGCCGCCGGCCGTGGCCGCCGTCGACAATTGCTCGTCGAGCCCTTCGGGAACTGGCACGTCGAGACGTCCGGTGACGTCGTCCAGGTGCGGGTCACCGCCAAGGGCGACGCCCTGGTCCACACCCGCGCCCGGGAGGAGGAGGTCGCCCCCGAGCGCGCCCACGACCGGGCCAAGAGCCGGCTGCTCGACCCCGCCGACCCGATGCTCCATGCCATCGGGATCT
This sequence comes from uncultured Acidimicrobiia bacterium, assembly GCA_963812375.1. GTDB lineage: Bacteria > Actinomycetota > Acidimicrobiia > Spongiisociales > UBA5794 > JACDBE01. The sequence goes on from CAWEUW010000009.1 coordinate 296,780, forward strand.
CCGACCACCAAGGGCACGTCAAGCCGTCACGGCAGTCCAAGTACCGCCAGGTCGAGGAGTTCCTCCGCTCCCTGGACGGCACGCTCGACGCCGCCCTGGCGGCGGGTGCCATCCCGGCGACCGGCCCCGAACGGCCGCTGCGGGTGGTCGACCTCGGATGCGGCAACGCCTACCTGACTTTCGCCGCCTTCGCCTACCTGACCGGCGTGCGTGGCCTCGAGGTGGACATGGTGGGGATCGATGTCAACCCGGACATGCGTGAGCGCAACACCGCGCTGGCCGCCGAGCTGGGTTGGGACCGGCTCGCCTTCGTCGCCGGCTCGATCCAGGAGGCCGCCCTCGATGACGCGCCGGACATCGTGCTGGCGCTGCACGCCTGCGACACCGCCACCGACGAGGCGCTGGCACGCGCCCTCGGCTGGGAGGCCCCGGTCGTGCTGGCGGCGCCGTGCTGCCACCACGACATCCAACGGCAGCTGTCGTCGAGCGACCCGCCGGCGCCATACGGGCTGGTCGCCCGGCACGGGATCCTCGGCGAACGCCTCGCCGACGTCCTCACCGATGCGTTGCGCGCCGCCCTGCTTCGCCAGCACGGGTATCGGGTGGAGGTCATCCAGTTCGTGGAGAGCCGGCACACCCCGCGGAACACGATGGTGCGGGCGGTGCGCACCGGCGCCGCCCCGTCGGCCGAGGTGCAGGCCGAGTACGAGGCGTTGGTGGGGGAGTGGGGGGTACGCCCCGCCCTGGCGGTGCTGCTCGGCGGCGACTGACTGCGTCACTAACGTCGTCGGCGATGGAGTTCCGCCGGATCACCAACCTCCCCCCGTACGTCTTCGCCCAGGTCAACCAGCTCAAGGCCGAGGCGCGGCAGGCCGGCGAGGACATCGTCGACCTCGGCTTCGGCAACCCCGACCTGCCCAGCGCCCCGTTCGTGGTGGACAAGCTCGTCGAGGCCGCCCGCTCCGGCCGCAATCACGGCTACTCGTCCTCGCGCGGCCTCCCCAACCTGCGCAAGGCGGTGGCCGAGCGCTACCGCCGCCGCTTCGGGGTCGAGGTCGACCCGGACACCGAGGTGATCAGCACCATCGGCGCCAAGGAAGGGCTGTCGCACCTGATGTGGACATTGGTCGCAGCCCGGCGACGTGGCCCTGGTGCCCGAGCCGTCGTACCCCATCCACATCTACGCCGCCGCCCTCGCCGGGGCCGAGGCGCGCCGGGTGCCGATCGGGGGCGCCACCGACTTCTTCGACGCGCTGGAGGAGGCGTTCCACGATTCGTGGCCGCGGCCGCGGGTGATCCTCACGTCGTTCCCGCACAACCCGACCACCCGCTGCGTCGAGCTCGAGTTCTTCACCCGGCTGGTCGCCTTCGCCGGCGAGCACGACGTCATGGTGGTCCACGACTTCGCCTACGCCGACATCGCCTTCGACGGGTACCGGCCCCCTTCGCTGCTCCAGGTGCCCGGTGCCAAGGAGGTCGGGGTCGAGCTGTACACGCTGTCGAAGAGCCACTCGATGGCGGGGTGGCGGGTCGGTTTCGTGGTCGGCAACCCGGCGATGGTCGACGCCCTCGCCCAGCTGAAGTCGTACCTCGACTACGGGACCTTCCAGCCGATCCAGATCGCCTCGATCATCGCCCTCAACGAGGGCGACGACTTCGTGGCCGAGGTCAACGCGGTGTACGAGAGCCGGCGCAACACGCTGGTCGACGGGCTCGCCCGGTGCGGGTGGGCGGTGGAGCGACCCCGCGGGTCGATGTTCGTCTGGGCCGAGATCCCCGAGTTCTACGAGAAGGGGTCGCTCGACTTCACCATCCATCTGCTCGACCGGGCCAAGGTGGCGGTCAGCCCGGGCATCGGTTTCGGGGTGTCGGGCGACCGCCACGTCCGCTTCGCCCTGGTGGAGAACGAGCATCGCATCACCCAGGCGGTGCGTGGGATCCGTCGCTTCCTGGACGAGCTGCCGTGACGTACGCGGTGCTGTTCCCCGGGCAGGGCAGCCAGTCGGTGGGGATGGGGGGCGACGTGTTCGCCGCCCGTCGCGATCTCCTCGTCGACCAGGCGGACGAGATCCTCGGCTGGTCGCTCTCCGAGCTGTGCGCCTCCGGGCCCGAGGAAGAGCTCACCCGCACCGACCGGGCCCAGCCGGCGCTGTATCGCCGTCGCCTACGCACTCTGGGAGGCATGGCGGGATCAGGCTCCCTCCGCCCGTGGCAGCCGCCGGACACTCGCTGCGGCGAGTACACCGCCCTCGCCGCCGCCGGCGCCATCGACTTCGGCGCCGGGCTCGCCCTGGTGGCTGCCCGAGGCACGGCGATGGCGGCGGCCGCCGCAGCCGGTGCGGGGGGGATGGCGGCGCTCCTCGGCGGCGAGGCGACGGATGCCGAGGCGCTCGCCGTCGCTCGCCGCACCGATGGGGGTGCCCTGTGGGTGGCCAACCTCAACGCTCCTGGCCAGGTGGTGATCGCCGGCGGGCTCGACGACCTCGACTGGGCCACCGAGCACGCCCGGGACCACGGGATCAGGCGGGTGATCCCGCTCAAGGTGGCCGGCGCCTTCCACACGCCGCTGATGGCCCCGGCCGGCACCGACCTCGCCGCGGCGCTCTCCGCTACCGCCTTCACCGCGCTGCGGTTCGCCGTCTGGGGCAACGCCGACGCCGCCCCGATCGCCGGGCCTGCGGATGGCGGACCGGCGGACGCCCTCGCCCGACAGCTCGTCTCGCCCGTCCGGTTCGCCGAGACCCTGGCCGGGATGGCGGCCACCGGCATCGACACCTTCGTCCACATCGGGCCCGGCGATGTCACCGCCGGGCTGGCCCGGCGCACCGTCCCCGACGCCACCGTCCATGTCGTCGGCAGCCTGGAAGATGTGGCCGCGGTCGCCCCGGCCGTACAATGACCCCGAGCGAGCGAGGAGACCGCACCGTGCGTCGCGCCACGATCACCGGATGGGGCCGCTGCATCCCGCCGGCGGTGCTGACCAACGACGACCTGGCCACCGTCATGGACACCAGCGACGAGTGGATCAGCACCCGCACCGGGATCAAGGAGCGGCGCATCACCCACACCGAGACGTCGGACATGGCGGCCGTGGCCGGCGCGCACGCCCTCGCCGCCGCCGGGCTCGAGCCGGAGCAGATCGACCTGCTCATCCTCGCCACCTGCACCCCCGACCGGATCATCCCGTCCGCCGCCAGCTACGTGCAGCCCATCCTCGGGCTCTCCAACGCCACCTGCCTCGACATCAACGCCGCCTGCAGCGGGTTCGTCTACGGGCTGGCCATCGCCCAGGGGATGATCGCCGCCGGCCTCAACCAGCGGATCCTGCTCATCGGTGCCGAGAAGCTGTCGATGCTGCTCGATGTCACCGTGCGCGACACCGCGGTTCTCTTCGGGGACGGCGCCGGCGCGGTGGTCATCGAACCGGCCGAAGGCGACGACGGGATCCTGTCGGTGACGCTGGGCACCGACGGCGGCCTCGCCGAGAAGCTCACCGTCTCCGGGTTCGGCACCGAGCGGCTCGGCGACGACCCGCGACCACTACAAGCTGCTCATGGACGGCCAGGAGATCTTCCGCAACGCGGTCACCCAGATGGGGGCGGCGGCCGCCAAGGTCGTCGAGGACGCCGGGTTCGCCCTCGAGGACATCGACCTGCTCATCCCGCACCAGGCCAACACCCGGATCATCGACGCCACCGCCCGACGGCTGAAGATGCCCTACGACAAGGTGTTCGTCAACATCGCCAGCTACGGCAACACCTCTGCGGCAAGCATCCCCATCGCCCTCTCCGAGGCGATCGAGCTCGGCCGGGTGAGGCCGGGCGCCAACATGGTGATGGTGGCGTTCGGCGGTGGCCTCACCTGGGGCGCGGTCGCCCTCCGCTTCGCCGAGCGGGTGACGCCGAAGGCGACGTCGACCGCCTCGCTGCCACCCACCGACAAGACCGGGCTGGAGCTGCTCGCCGACGTCCAGGAGGAGATCCGGCTGCGCCGGGGATCACATCCGGTGAAGTCGGGCCAGGCTCTAGCTTGAGCCGAGTTGCCCTGGTCACCGGGGGCTCGCGCGGTATCGGGCGGGCCGTCTGCCTCACGCTGGCGTCGAGCGGCCACCGCGTCGCCGTCAACTACTTCTCCAACGCCGACGCCGCCGGCGAGGTGGTCGACCGGATCGCGTCTGCAGGTGGAGAGGCGGTGGCCGTGCCCGGTGACGTGTCGTCGACCGAGTCGGTCGCCGCCGTGTTCGACCAGGTGACGGAACGGCTCGGCCCGGTCGAGGTCCTGGTCAACAACGCCGGGATCACCAGGGACGGGCTGATGATGCGGATGCCGCAGCAGGCGTGGGACGACGTGATCGCCACCAACCTCACCTCGAACTTCCTGTGCTCCAAGGCGGCGCTGCGGGGGATGGTGAAGAGCCGCTGGGGCCGGATCGTCTGCATCAGCTCGACCGCCGGCATCCACGGCAACCCGGGACAGACAAACTACGCCGCCGCCAAGGCCGGGATCATCGGGTTCGCCAAGGCCCTCGCCAAGGAGGTCGGGTCCAGGGGGATCACGGTCAACGTGGTCGCTCCCGGGTTCATCCGCACCGACCTCACCGCCGATCTCGGTGCCATGGCCGAGGCGCAGGCCGGCCGGATCGCCCTCGGTCGACTGGGGGTTCCAGAGGAGGTCGCGTCGGCGGTCGGCTATCTTGCCTCCGACGGTGCGTCGTACATCACCGGCCAGACGATCGTCATCGACGGCGGTCTGGCGCTCTGAGCAACGCCAAGGAGGCGCCCCCCATGGACCGTGCCGAGATCGAGGCCAAGATGGTCGATCTGCTGGTCGACGAGCTTGGGCTGGAACGTGACAACATCACCCTCGACGCCCGGTTCGAGGAAGATCTCGAGGTCGACTCCCTCGGCGTCGTCGAGCTGTTGATGGCGCTCGAGGACAACTTCGGCGTGAAGATCCCCGACGACGAGGCCGAAGGCATCACCACGGTCGGTCTCGCCGTCGACGTCGTGTACGCCAAGGTGAACGGCTGACCCCAGTGTCCACACGCAGGGTGGTCGTCACCGGTCTCGGCACCGTCAACCCGCTGGGTCTGGGCGTCGACGACACGTGGAAGCAGGCACGCTCCGCTGTCTCCGGCATCGGTCCGATCACGCTCTTCGATGCCTCCGAGTTCGCCACCAGCATCGCCGGCGAGGTGCGCGGGCTCGAGCTCGACGCCTACTTGCCCCGTAAGGAATACCGGCGCATGGACCGCAGCGCCCAGTTCTTCTGGGTGGCCACCGCCCAGGCGATGGCCGACGCCGGGCTGTCCTACGAGGAGGACGACCCCGCCGCCGACCGGGCCGGCGTGGTCATCGGCTCCGGCATCGGTGGCATCTCCACCACCCAGGACGAGATGGACGTGCTGCGCGACCGGGGCCCGGGACGGGTGTCGCCGCTGGCGATCACCAAGGTCATCTCCAACATGGGCGCCGGGCTGGTGTCGATCGACTTCCACCTCTACGGGCCGAACAACTGCACGGTGACCGCCTGCGCCGCCTCGGCCAACGCCATCGGCGACGCCGCCGCCATCATCCGCCGCGACGACGCCGATGTCATGGTGGCGGGCGGGACCGAGGCCGGGATCTGCGAGTTCGCCGTCGCCGGTTTCGCCTCTGCCAAAGCGGTGAGCACCCGCAACGACGACCCAGAGGGAGCCAGCCGCCCGTTCGACGCCGACCGGGACGGCTTCGTGATGGCCGAGGGGGCGGCGACGCTGATCCTGGAGGAGTACGAGCACGCCAAGGCGCGCGGCGCCACCGTCTATGCCGAGGTGCTCGGCTACGGCATGTCGTCCGACGGCTACCACATCACCCTGCCCCGACCCGGTGGCGCCGGGGCGGCCAAGGCGATGCAGCGGGCGCTGGACGACGCCGGCCTGGCCCCCGAGGACATCGACTACATCAACGCCCACGGCACTTCGACGGTCGCCAACGACGTCACCGAGACGCTGGCGATCAAGACGGTGTTCGGGGATGCCGCCGGGTCGGTGCCGATCTCGTCGACCAAGTCGATGACCGGCCACATGCTCGGCGGCGCCGGCGCCATCGAGTCGATCTTCTGCGTGCTCAGCATCCGGGACGGGGTGGTCGCACCGACCATCAACTACACCACCCCCGACCCGGAGTGCGACCTCGACTACGTCCCCAACGAGGCCGAGGGAGATCACGGTGACCCGGGCGATGACCAACTCGTTCGGCTTCGGCGGCCACAACGTCGCCCTGATCTTCGGCAAGGTCTGAAGCCGCCGCCGGTCCGCGGTGCCGGCACCGCCGTGCCGCCGGAAGAGCGCAACCACCCTTCGGCTCGGGAGGCAGCATGTCCCAGGTCCGTGTCCACAACTTCTCGATCTCCCTGGACGGGTTCGGCACCGGCGACGGCATCACGTTCGATGCCCCGTTCGGTCATGCCGGGGAACGCCTGCACGAGTGGATGTTCGCCACCCGGTTCTGGCACTCGATGGTCGGCGAGCCCGGTGGGACCGAGGGTGTCGACCACTCGTTCGCTCAACGCCATGCCGTCGGCTTCGGCGCCGAGATCATGGGCCGAGGCAAGTTCGGCGCGCAGACCGGGCCGTGGACCGATATCGGCACCGCCGACGAGTGGCGTGGCTGGTGGGGGCCGAACCCGCCGTTCCACACACCTGTGTTCGTCCTCACGCACCACCCGCGTCCGTCGATCGAGATGGAGGGCGGCACCACGTTCCACTTCGTAGACGCCAACCCGCAGGAGGCGCTCGATCTCGCCCGGGAGGCAGCCGGCGGCCTCGACGTGCGCATCGGCGGTGGCGCAACCGTGATCCGCGACTTCCTCGCCGCCGACCTCATCGACACGCTCCACGTCGTGCAGGTGCCGATCCTGCTCGGCCGCGGCGTCCGCCTGTGGGACGGGCGTCGAGGGAGTCGAGGGGCGCTACCGAATCGAGGCGGTCTCCTCACCCAGCGGTGTCACCCACCTGACCTTCACCCGTCGATAGCCAGCCTGCGCATGTCCGATGGGGTTGTCGCCAACGGCCTGCGCTGGCTTACCCCCGACCCGACCCGGTGACGACGCCGAACATGTGCTTCACATGTGTTACGGTGATACACATGTCGAAGATGATCCAGATCCGCAACGTGCCCGATGAGGTCCACCGTGAGGTCAAGTCACGGGCCGCTCGCTCCGGCATGAGCCTGTCGGACTTCCTGCTGCGGGAAGTCGAGCGGGTCGTCGAGGCGCCTCCCGTCGAGGAGGTGCTGGCCCGGGTCTCGGCGTGGGCGCGTCCCCATCTCTCCGAGACCCCGTCCGAAGCGGTCAGGGCCGAGCGCGAAGCCCGGTGATCGTCGTCGACGCCTCGGTGGCGATCGACTTCCTCCTCGGTCCCGGTAGCGAGGCCGGCGACAGCCTGGCGGAATACCTGAGGCGGGGGGAACTGGTCTGCGCACCCCATCTGCTCGATGCGGAGGTCGGTCAGGCGCTGCGCCGTTACGTGCTGCACGGCGACCTGGCGCCCAGCGAGGCGATGGTTCTGGTAACCGATCTGGGAGACATTCCGCTGCGGCGCTACCCGCATGCCGGCCTGGTGGCCCGCGCCCTCGAGCTCCTGTCGAACGTGACCGTCTACGACGGGATCTACCTGGCGCTCGCCGAGGCGTTGCAGTGCCCGCTGCTCACCGCCGACGCCGCACTCCGGTACGTGCCCGGCTGCCGAGCCGTCGTCGAGGTTGCCAGGAGTTCGCCGTAACTCCGTGGGGTCGCGCCGCGGATAGGTCAACGGCCGGCCCCCGCCGCACCTGCTGGTCGGCGGGACACCGCCGCTCGAGGCCACGGTGACGGTCATCGAGGACGGGAAGCCTCGGAAGATGACCGTGTTCTACGTTCGGCTGCCCAACAAGACGGCTCAGATCACCAACGAGGACGAGAAGCGCAAGTACATCGCCCAACAGTGGGGCATCGTCGAGGGTTGACGACCTTACGTCGTACGGCTAAGGTGCCTTACAGCGTACGAAGCGAACGAGACGAGAGGTCCGCCGTGGAACCGGACAGGCAGCAGGCGAGCCAGGCCAGCCCAGCGAGGGAGACGATGAGAGCGATCGTCCAGGAACGGTACGGAAGACCCGATGTCCTCGAGCTCCGCGGAGGTGGACGTCCCGCAGCCCGCCGCCGACCAGGTGCTGATCCGGGTGCGGGCGTCCTCGCTCAACATGTACGACTGGCACATGACCACGGGGATGCCGTACATGGCGCGGGCCCAGGCCGGGCTGCGGGTACCGAAGGACCCGATCCCGGGGGCCGATGTCGCCGGCGTGGTGGACGCCGTCGGGGCCGACGTGACCGCGTTCGCACCGGGCGACGAAGTGTTCGGCTGCGTCGCCGGTGCCTGGGCCGAGTTTGTCTGCGCCAAGGAGCGGCAGATCGCTTCCAAGCCGGGCACCGTGACCTTCGAGCAGGCGGCCGCCGTCCCGCTGGCGGGCGTCACTGCGCTGCAGGGCCTTCGCGACGTCGGCGGCCTCCGATCCGGTCAGCGGGTGCTGGTGAACGGGGCTTCGGGCGGCGTCGGGACGTTTGCCGTCCAGGTCGCCAAGGCGCTCGGCGCCACGGTCACCGCGGTGTGCAGCACCGCCAAGGTCGACATGGTCCGTTCGATAGGCGCCGACCACGTCATCGACTACGCCCGGGAAGACTTCACCGAGACCGAACGCGGCTACGACGTCCTCTTCGACAACGTGGGGGACCGGGCGTGGTCGGAGACCAAACGCGTCCTCGCCGACGGCGGGGTGAATGTCGCCGTCACCGGGCCCAAGCACCGCGTGCTTGGGCCGGTCCGTGAGCTCATCTACCGGAAGGCTTCAGCGGCGTTCGACAGCCGGAGGTTCGCCTGGTTCGTCTCCCGCATGAAACGCGAGGACCTGGAAACGCTGGCGGCCATGCTCGCATCCGGTGCGGTGGTGCCGGTCATGGAGGACACCTACCCGCTGGAGAACGCCGCCGAGGCGTTGTGGCGTATGGGCAAGGGCCACGCCGCCGGCAAGCTGGTCATCACCGTGTAAGTGGGGCGCTAGCTGCCGTCCCTGGGCCCCTCGTCCCGCCTCGTGGAACTCGTCGAAGGACCGGGTGACCAGCGCGGTCACCAACCCGGTGCCAACCAGAGCTCCCAGCCCGGCGACCAGGGCGCCGGTCAGCTCCAGGGGGGTGCACGACCCGGGCCGGCACAGGGCGGCGACCACGCTGTGCCCGGCAAGCGCCCCGGCGGCGGCGCCGACGGCAACCGTTACGGTCACCGCCGGTCGCACCCCGGCGGCGGCGGCGGCGATCCCCGCCACCAGCCCGACGGCTCCGCAGATCACGGCCCCGGTCGTACCGGCCGCCAACCCTCCGGCAACGGCACCGATCGCCGCCACCAGCACCGCGGCGAGCGCGTCCGCTCCGCGGGTCACGGCGTCCGCCGGCGTGGCGCCGGGGCGGGGAGCGGCCCCGGCCGGTGGGCCGTGGCGGCGTATGCCTGTGGAGTCCACGCCAGCGCCACCAGGACGGCGACGATCATCGCCAGCGCCAGGCCCCCCTGCCAGGGCTCGGCCAGGACCGCCGGCACCGCCACGACCGGAAGCGCCAGCCGGATCGCCCAGATGGCCCAGGGCTGCGCCTGGGAGTAGGCCCAGCCGAGGATGACCCCCGCCGAGCCGACGATCCCATGGGCGGTGGAGAGGCCCTCGGGCGCCGCAAGGCCGACTGCCGGGACGAGGGCGAGCAGGCCGAGGGCGAGGGCGACGGCGCGCCCGTCGGGACCGTCGGCCGGAGGTCGCTGTCGCAGCCACCCGTCGATGGGCCGCGAGGCGAGGCCACCCAGGGCGACCAGGGCGGCGGCGGCTGCCACCAACCCCCATGCGGCGAGACCGACCACCGCAACCAGCGCCAGGTCGGCCAGGGCGACCACGATGGCGAGAACCCTGGCCCACCGGCCGCGCACCAGGAGCAGCCCGACCAGGGCGATCAGGGTGAACATCACAACGCCGAGGGCGATCACCGCCGCCGATGACGGAGCGAAGACGTCGTCGCCGGTCGCCAGGTGGACGGCGGTGGCGGCTCCGGCCACGCCGAGGGCGAAGGCGGCGATCCTGGCCCAGGTGGCACTCTGCTGGCCCGGCGTCACGACGGCGACCATCGAAGGGCTTCCACCCAGCCATCCGACCCACGGTGCCGGGTCAGCGAGACGACCGCGCCGTGGCCCGGCTTGCCCGGACCGTAACCGGCGAGGCCCTCTCCGGTCAGCAGGCGCCGCGCCGTCTCCATCGGGTCCTGGTGGAACACCACGACGACATCCTCCCATGCCCCGGCTCGCCCCTCCCACAGCTCGGTGATGGCGGCCGTCACCCGGACACCCATCTCCGGCAGGGTCTCGGCGGAGAAGTCGAGCGAGGCGGCGTCGGCGAGATATGCCTCCAACTGACCGGGGAACATCGTCGGGAGGTCTTCCCACGACCTGCCGACCCAGGCAGGATTGATCGGCCACTCGGTGAGTCGGTGGTCGATCTCGGGAACGAGGCCATGGCGGGCGGCGATCGCCCAGCCGGTCGAGACCGCCCGCTCCAAAGGGGAGGACACCACCCGCTCGATCGGGCGGCGGGAGAGATGCCGCCCGGCGGCGGCCGCCTGAGCCGAGGCCGGCCTCACTGAGCCCGAACCCGGGCAGGTCTCCATAGACCAGGTGGTCGGGGTTGGCCACCTCACCGTGCCTGACCAGGTGGAGCGACGGGCCGAGGTCGGCGATTGACGTCGCTCGGCCCGGCATCGCGGCGAGTGTAGGAGCGGCGAGCCGGCGGTTCGGAGGGTGGCCTCGGAAAGTTCGAGCGACCCGGGGAGCTAGCCGTCGCCGGCGATATACTGATCACGCCGATCGAGCGTCGATCGCATTCGACGATCGCACCTGGTGGAGGACTGTAGGGATGCCGCTCAACGAGCGAGAGCAGCGGATTCTCGAAGAGATCGAGCGACAGTTCTACCAAGACGACCCGAAGCTGGCCGAGACCGTCGCCAACACGACGCTGCAGTCCGTCTACCGCAAGTGGACCCGGCTCGCCTTCGTCGGCTTCGTCGTCGGGCTCGTCGTCATGCTGGCGTCGTTCACCCGATACACCGCCGTCGCCCTGATCGGCTTCCTGGTGATGGTGGTCAGCGCCGGGTGGATCGCCATGCACGTGAGGCGCGGGCGGCACGAACCGTCCGGTTCGCAGCCGTCCCGATCGTGGCTGGACCACGTTCGGCAGAGGTGGCAGCGCCCCCACTAGAGTGCCGCCTTTTCAGCGCCGGGTGGGGGTGGTCCGGCGGGCGGAGTGAGATTTCAGGCTTGGCGTTACAGGCGCGAGCGTCCGACGGCTGCGGGCGTCCCCGAAGTGGCGTCCCGGTGTAGGGAGGATTGTTGGAAGCGTTCACGGCTCAGCAGGCGTCTCGGCTCACGTCCTGCACCGCCCACCAGTTGCGCTACTGGGACAAGGTCGCGCTCGTACAGCCATCGCTGCAATCGTCGGGGGGTCGCCCCGGACGTCGCCGCCTCTACTCGTTCCGCGACCTCGTCGCCCTGCGGGTGGTGAAGAGCCTGCTCGACAACGGAATGTCGGTGCAGCGGGTACGGCGAGCCTGGGACTACCTCAGGCGCACCGCCGACATGGACAACCACCTGGCCGAGGTCAAGCTGGTGACGGACGGCTCGACGATATTCCGGGTGGCGTCAGACGACGACGAGCTGCTCGACGCGTTGCGTCAGGGGCAGCTGGCCTTCTTCGTCGCCATCAACGAGATCACCAAGAACGTCGAGGACGACGTCACCCGCTTCGAGCTCGACCGGGAGCGGTTCCTCGAGCTCCTCAGGCGGGGCGAGGACGACGTGCTCTCCGAGGTCGAGGTCGTCTGAGTCAGCGCACCCGATCGAACTTTGAGCGAGTGACTCCCTCTGATGTGTTCATTCGCTCAAAGTTGCATGCTCGGTCGGCGGCGCCATCCAAACCTTGAGCGAGTGGCGCCATGTGGTGTGTTCAATCGCTCAAAGTTGGTCGGTCGTCCCGGCGGGGGCGACGGAACGCCCCGATCAGCGAGGCCGGCGAGTACATCGCCCGTAGCCGTTGCCACCGGCTGTGTCCGGCGGCGAGCCGGTCGCTGGTGTCGACCAACGACTGCTCGGCGACCCGCCACCGGTCGGAGGGCGCCGGCGCCGGCGGCCCGTAGACCGCCCGGCCGTACACCATCGCCAGCGGCTCCATCGCCGGGTCGGTCATCCTGGCCAGCTCGTCGGGGGTCAGCGAGGGCTGAGGGCTCCGGCCGAAGTCGGTGAGCTGGGCCACGATCTCCTCCCAGGCCGCGGTGATGTCCCCGGAGCGGAGTCGCCGCATCCGGCGGGAGCGCCGGAACCGCTTGAGCAGCGGCAGCCCACCGAGCAGCACGGCAGCGGCGGCGACGACGGCGAGCACCCGCCAGGTCCACGCCGGGACGGCAAAGCCCCCGTCGGAGGATCCGGGCGGGTTCACCAGACCGAGCTCCGGCTCCAGCGCCAGGCCGCCCGGCGTGTCGGTCCCCGACCCCACCACCAGCTCGGGTCCGGGCAGGTCGTCGAGGAAGGCAGTGGGATCGAACCCGAGCAGGTCGGTCACCACCTCGGTCGTCGACGGGTTCACCCCGTCGGGCCGGGGAGTCGGGTCGAAGGCGACCCAGCCCTGGGCCGGGATCCACAGCTCCACCCAGGCGTGGGCGTTGCGGTCCATCACCACCACGGTGTCGCTGCCGGGGTTGGTCAGGCGGCCCGGGGTGAACCCGAGCACCACCCACGACGGGATATCGAGGGTGCGTGCCAGGACCGCCATCGAGGTGGCGAATTGCTCGCAGTAACCGCGGCGGAAGTTCGGGCTGCCGCTGTTCTCGGGGAGCAGCCACTGTGCGAGGTCGGTGGCCCCGTGCCCCGGCGCGATGTCGGTGGTGTACTCGAAGGCGTCGGAGCGGAACCAGGACTCGAGGGCGAGACCGATCTCGAACGGCGTCTCCAGCCCGGCGGTTTGCCGTTCGGCCAGCTCGGCGATACCCGGCTCCAGGTTCTCGGGGAGCCCGAGGTACACCTCGACGCTCGGCGGCGTGGGGCGCACGTCGGACACCACGGGGGCGGGCACCGGGGCCTCGCCGTCGGCGGCGGCCTCGAACAACGGGGAAAGGGCGCCTTCGGTGTCACCGGACAGCACCGCCGGGTCGGGTTGGGGGATGTCGGATGTGACGGTGTAGCTCAGCTCCGGATAGGTGAGCCCGCCCGCCAGCCGCAGGGCGCCGTCGTCGGGCCGGACCATCACCGATCCGGCGAAGTCGTCGTCGCCGCCCAACGTCGTCGCCGCGTAGGCGGTGGGGAGCCAGTCCGTCTCCAGCCGGTCGATGAGGATGGTGCTGGTGATCGACGCCGCCGGGCCGGCGAACTCATGGCCGGGGGTGTGCCAGGCGGGGCCGTCGACGATCGGCGTGACCTCGGGCCGGCTGGCGTAGAACCGGCCCCGGTCGTAGGTCTCCATGGTCAGCAATCGGAACGACACATCGGTCGGGTCGAGGTCCCCCTCGATCTGGGCATAGAAGAGCGGTGTCGAGGTCTGCGAGACCAGTGACTGCTGGATGCCGATGAACGGGTTGTAGGAGACGCCGCCGAGGTAGTCGCCGGTGAGCCCGGTCGACGTCCGCCACGACAGCATCCCGTCGAAGGGGACCCGGTCACTGAAGAACCCGACGGCGAACACCGTGCCGAACAGGGCGACACCGGTGGCGCTCGCCGTCACCCTGCCGGCCAGCCCGGTGGACGGGAGCCACCCCGACTTGTGCACCATCCGCCCACTGCCGGCACGGCGCTGGTCGCTGGTGACCGCCAGGATCGACGTCGCCAGCAGGATGGTGAACAACGTCACCATCAGCAGGCTGGTCGGGGTGCGGTCCATCACGGCGAACTGGATCACCAACACCAGCCCGGGAACGACCGCCAGCCCGGGGCTGCGGAGCAGTCCGTACACCGTCACCACCACCGCCACCCAGAAGACGGCGATGACCACGGCGACGATGCCGTCGATGGGGAGGACCGGCTCGATCCCGGTGCGGATCAGCGACGTCGCCTGGCTCATGTCGGTGCCGACCTCGGTGAGCGTGGCACCGGTGGGGACGATGAACCGCATGGTCGAGGGCGACATCACCTGCAGGGCGACTACCACCAGCGCCACCAGATTGACCGCGGCCACCGCCCACAACGGGGCCCGGTAGGCGAGCCCGGTCCAGGTGATCACCGCGGCGAGCAACATCGAGCCGAGGACCAGCATCTGCCAGGACACGCCGGATACCGTGGGGCGGAGCAGGCCACCCAGCTGGATCAGCGCCACGAACAGGAGGATCGAGGCGACTACCGTCGTGTTGCGGTTGCCCACGAGCTCTCCATCGCCTCACGCCACGCGTCCGACCACCGCCCGTTCCTTCCCGTCACCACGGTGAGCACCCCGCCGCGACGGAAGATGCCCAGCGCCTCGTTCGTCCCTTCGGTCACCGCCATCACCAGGGTGCGGGTGTAGTCGTTGCCGAGCGTGCGGTAGAGGGCCAGGTGGCTCTCCGCCGGCGAACCGGTGACGAGCACCAAGGCCCCGCCGGCGATGCCCCGCTGGCGGAGACGTCCCAGGGCGCGACGCAGGTCGGCCCCCTCGGTGGTGCCCACCATCGCCAGCTCCTGCATCGCCAGCTCGTGGCGGTCGGCGGTGGCGACGGTGACCGCCTCCAGGACGCCCCGTCGACAGTGTGGGCGAGAACCCGGATCGGTAGAAGTGGTGGACCACCGAGGCGGCGCCCTTCACGGCGTGCTCGAAGGTATCGGGGTTGGGGTAGTTGGCCACGTCGGTGTCGAGCACGATCAGCGCCCGCGACTGCCACGGCATCTCGAGCTGGCGGATCATCAGCCTGTCCCGCTTCGCCGACGACGGCCAGTGGACCTTGCGGAGGTCGTCGCCGTCCTCGTAGTCGCGCAGCGTGAAGAAGTCCTCGCCGCCGGTCTGGGAGAATCGGGTGCGGGCGGTCGCCACGTTCGGGTCCTGCCCCCTGACCACCGGGAGCCCTTCGAGCTCTTCGTACCGGGGGTATACCACCAGCCGGTCGACCGATCCCGCCTGCACTGCCGACTCGGCCATGCCGAACGGGTCGCGTACCCTCACGTCGGTCGGGCCCACCTGGTAGACGCCGCGGGGATGGCACACGACCTCGTACCGGCCGATCAGCGGGTCGTCGGGGGTGGCGCGGTCGGCGGCGAACTCGGCGGTGCCGAGCCCGGCCACGGTGTCGGACACCGTGACCACGGAGAGGTCTCGAGCCACGTGCAAGGTGACGGTGACCACGGCGTGGTCGCCGTCGAACACCTGGAGCGGCAGCACCTGGCGGTCGATGGTGACGCCGATGGAAGAGCGACGCACCGAGAGCACGCCGTAACCGACAGCGATGGCCAGGAAGGCGGCGGCGGCGAGGAGAAGCTGCTCACCGAAGGAGATCCAGGCGATGACGAAGCCGAGGGCCGCCCCCAACGCAGCCCAGCCCCGCACCGTGGGCATCAGGGGACCGGCTTGAGCCCGGGCACCGGCACCGAGCTGCCCAGCGCCCCTGATGACCGTGCCCATCTCCACGCCGCGCATCTGGGCCTCCGGGCGGAGGATCAGCCGGTGGTTGAGCACCGGGTGCAGCATCGCCTTGATGTCGTCGGGGGCCACGAAGTCGCGGCCGGCGGCGGCGGCGTGGGTGCGGGAGGCGCGCAGGAGGTTCAGGGTCGCCCGGGGCGAGACGCCGAGCAACAGGTCGTCGCCATGCCGGGAGGCGTCGGCGAGGTCGACCAGGTAGCCCTTCACCACGTCGGCGACGTGGACCGTGGTCGCCACCGCCATCATCTCGACGACGTCGGCCCCGGTCACCACCGGCTCGATCTCGACGGCGGCACGCGCGCCGTGCGTGTCGAGCATCTCCAGCTCCTTCTCCCGGCTGGGATAGCCCATGGTGATCCGCATCATGAACCGGTCGAGCTGCGCCTCGGGCAGCGGGTAGGTGCCCTCGTGCTCGATCGGGTTCTGCGTGGCCACCACCAGGAACGGCTCCTCGAGCGGACGGGTCAGGGCGTCGACGGTGACCTGCTGCTCCTCCATGGCTTCGAGCAGCGCCGACTGGGTCTTGGGGCTGGCCCGGTTGATCTCGTCACCGAGCACGACGTTGGCGAACACCGGTCCGGGCCGGAAGCTGAAGTCGCACCCGTTCCCGATCCCATACCGACACGCCGGTCACGTCGGAGGGAAGCAGGTCGGGGGTGAACTGGATTCGGGAGAACGTGCAGTCGATCGACCGGGCGAGTGACTTGGCCAGCAAGGTCTTGCCCACCCCGGGGACGTCCTCGATGAGGACATGGCCGCCCGAGATGAGACAGTTGGCCACCTGCTCGGAGACGTGCCGCTTGCCCTGGATGACCCGTTCGATGTTGGCGACGATGGCGTTGAAGCGTTGCCGGAACCCGTCGAGCGCGTCGGCGCTGATCGTCACGGTCGGCCCTCCTTGGCGGCGCGGCAGAGGGCGCAGGTTATCAACGACCGACCGGTAGGCGTCCGATGGGTCGCCCACCGCATGGCTCGACGCAACTTTGAGCACTTTGCATCGCATTGCGATGTCAACCGCTCAAAGTTGGCTCGGAAGACGTGGTACAACGACTCACGCATGGAGCCCACGCCGACCCAGGCATCGCCGCAGCTGCGGCGGATCGTCACCGTGGTGGCCCGTCACCCGGACGTGTGGCTGGAAGCGGCTCGGCTGGCGGTGGCGGCTGCCCCCAATGGTTGGTGGCGGCGTCCGCCGTTCGTGCCCGTGCCGGACCCGGCGTACCTCCGCTGGCGTGCCCTCACCGCCTACGGCGGCGGCGGCGAGCTTCCCGAGGACGTCGAGGACGTGGTCGCCTTCCTCCGCTGGCGCCGCCGCCAACGGAGATGAGTTTCCCCTCCCCTCTCGGAGGGGAGGGGTGGCAGCAACAGGGGCCGCAGGCCATCACCGCTGACGGGGAGGGGTCTAGCGGTCCGTGACGGTGCAGGACTCAGCCGTCGAGGAGCTTGCGCCGTGACTCGGCCGCTTCGAGGAGGCGCCGCATCGCCTTGCGCTCCCCGGTCTCGTCGTCGCCGTCGATGGCGGCCCGGTCGGTGGGATCCGTCGAGACGACGGTGCCGCCCCGCCGGTGGACCTCCCAGAGGGCCAGCTCCTGGTCGGCCGGGTCACCGAGCACCGAGATCGAGGCGACCACCACGGTGTCGGCGGCGCCGGCGTCCAGCAGGGAGATCAGGGCACGCATCCCGGCCACGGGATCGCCGGTGCGGGGGGCGGCGTCGTCCTGGCAGACGGCGACGAGGAGCTCGCCCCGGTCGTCGGCCCAGCGACGGATCCGTTCCCACTGGGCGAACCCCGGCTCCGCACCGCTGCCGTCGTCAGCGGCGGGGAGCTGACGGACGTACCCGGCGAGGCGCATCGGGGACAGTGTGCCAGGCCCCATCCATCGGGGCGAGCGCCGGAGACATCGGGAAGGCACTGGTACGCTGGCCGCATGTCGAGGGCTCTCGTGCTGAACGCCACCTACGAGCCGCTGTCCGTCGTGCCGGCCAGGCGGGCGGTGGTGCTCGTCCTCCTCGAGCGGGCCGAGGTGGTGGAGAGCAACGGGCACATCTACCGCTCCGAGCACGTCACCATCGACGCTCCGTCGGTCATCAAGCTCCGCCGCTTCGTCAAGGTGCGGTTCGACCGGCGCACGCCCCTGAACCGGCGGGCGGTGTTCATCCGCGACGACCACTCCTGCCAGTACTGCGGACGGCCTGCCGAGAACCTCGACCACGTGGTGCCCCGCACCCAGGGCGGCACCCACACCTGGGACAACGTCGTTGCCGCCTGCCGTCGCTGCAACACCCGCAAGGGCGGCCGGACGCCCGAACAGGCCGGCCTGTCGCTCGTCCGCCAACCCCGGCCCCCTCGCAGCGGCTGGGCGCTGGCGAGCGGGTCGGCGCCCGACCCCGCCTGGGAGCGCTACCTGGCGCGTTGAAAGTACCCGGCGAGCTGAGCTCGCCTCCTCCCACAGATGGGGCCCCAACACTGTGCTGTCTACCCGGGCCTGTCGGCCCTCCTCCGCACATGGGGCCCCAACCCCATGGCGGCCGTAGCGTCCCACCTGGCGGCTCCTTGCGGCCACCTCTGCGTTCCGGACGTATTAGAGCGGACGGGGCAGGGGAGGGGAGGAGGTGGGAGGAAGTGTTGACAAATGGGGGAGAAGGGAGCAAAGTGGGGCGCCGTGGACGAGATGGCCTTCGTGGAGATGGCGTGACGTGTTTCTCGGGCTGTATGAACACACGCTCGACGACAAGGGACGGCTGGTGCTGCCCCGCAAGTACCGCGCCGCCCTCGAGCCCGGGTGCGTGGTGGCCAAGGGCCATGACGGGTCGATCCACGTCTGGCCACGCGACGAGTTCGAGCGCTATCTCGAATCCTCGTCCTCGTTGCCACCGACGAGGGGACGGGTCCGCTCGTTCCGGCGGTCCCTCACCAGCACCGCCACCGACCAGACGATCGACCGTGCCGGGCGCATCATCCTCCCCGACCGGCTCCGCCGGTACGCCGGCCTCGACAAGGACGTCGTGGTCACCGGCGCCGACGACCACCTCGAGCTGTGGTCACCCGAGGCGTGGGCGACGCATCGAGGCCGACGACGACGAGATCTTCCGCAACATGGACGAGGACCTCGACGCCGGCTTCGGTGTGGCCGCCGGTGGGCCGGGCCGATGACCGCCCCGGCCCCGGTCATCGTCCACCCCGGCGCATCAGCGTCGGGTACGAGCCCGCCCGTTCTTTCCGTGCGACGTGTCGTGTCTGGCCCATGGTCAGCCTCCCGGATGCCAATTGGGAGGCCCCTTACTCCGCCCGCTTCCAGGTTGGCGCCAGCGCTCCGGGAGGCTGACCATGGCTCAGACGCACGCCGGGGGGTTCCACACCCCGGTGATGACCTCCGAGGTGGTGGGGTTCCTCGCACCCCTCGGCTCGGGGGTGGTGGTGGACGCCACGTTCGGAGGAGGGGGGCATTCGGCATCGTTGCTCGACGCGGCGCCGGGCCTTCACATCCTCGCAGTCGACCGGGACCCCGACGCGACAGCACGGGTCCCGGTCGACACCAGGGTTCGGGTCGTGACCGCCAACTTCGCCCGCCTGGGCGAGCTGCTGGCGGACCCGGAGACCCGCAGGTGGATCGATGAACGCTCCGATCAGGCGCATGCCGGCCGCCCGGTTGGCGTCCTGTTCGACCTCGGGGTCTCTTCCCATCAGCTGGACACCGCGCCGCGCGGCTTCTCCTACCGCCGGCCCGGGCCCCTCGACATGCGTATGGGGTCGGGGGTCGGTATCGGCGAGGGAGCAGGGGTCGGTATCGGTGAGGGAGCAGGGGTCGGCGACGGCTCCGGCGTGGAGCCTCGTTCCGCCGCCGACATCGTCAACCGGGCCGACCGCGCCGAGCTGGCCGGGATCATCCGCCGCTACGGTGAGGAGCGGTTCGCCGGGAGGATCGCCGACGCCATCGTCGCCGCCCGCCCCATCGACGACACCGCCCGGCTCGCCGATGTCGTCGCCGGGGCTCTCCCGGCACCGGCACGGCGCCGCGGCCACCCGGCGCGACGCACCTTCCAGGCCATCCGGATCGCCGTCAACGACGAGCTCGCCGCACTGTCCGGCGGGCTCGACGCCGCCATCGAAGCCCTGGCCGGGGGAGGGCGGATCGTGGTGATCGCCTACCACTCGCTGGAGGACCGCATCGTCAAGCGACGGCTCGTCGCCGGCAGCCGGGGATGCGTTTGCCCACCCGAGCTGCCGGTGTGCGTATGCGACACCACCGCAGAGCTGCGGCTGCTCACCCGCAAGCCGCTGCGCCCGGGACTCGAGGAGATCTCGGCCAATCCCCGCGCCCGCAGCGCGGTGCTCCGGGCTGCGGAGAGGATCGCCCCGTGACCACGCACAGCCCCTCGGTTCGGGGGATCGCCTCCGTACCCTCGCCGGCGGCCGGCGAGCGGGCAGACGTCCGGCCGGCCGCAGGGCGCCGCCGTCACTGGATCGTCTTCACGATCGTCGTGCTGGCCGCCTTCTTCGGGTTGATCGGTAGCCGCATCTCGCTCGACCAGTCCGCCTTCACCATCGACCGGTTGGAGGACGAGATCGCCGCCGAGCAGACGCGCAACATGGCGCTGCAGCTGGAGATCGCCGAGCTACGCGACCCGGAGCGCATCGCCGACCGGGCGGCGGCCATGGGAATGGCCTTCCCCCGTCGCCAGCTTCCGCTCGACATCGTCCCGTCCGTCGGGTGCCCGGACCGGAGCCGGGACCGGGCCCGAGGTCGCGTTCGGAGATGGGCCATGACCGGGAGCGCCCGGCACGGGCCGCGCTCCACGGCAAGGCGGGGGATCGGGGAGGTCAACCTCTCGGCGGAGGGTTGAGATGCCCGTCCGCTCGACCCGCGCACGCAACGTCCGGCTGCTGGTAGTCACCCTTGGTATGGTCATCGCCTGGATCGGGCTGGGGTATCGCCTGGTGCAGGTCCAGGCATTCGACGCCGACACGTGGGCGACGTCGCGGACCGAGCAGGTCTTCCACAACGAGGCGTTGCCGGCGCCCCGGGGAACGATTTACGACCGCGACGGCGTCGAGCTGGCAGTGACCGTTGACGCGGTGACCATCGTCGCCGACCCACACTGGTGCCGCGGCCGGCACGGACCGCCCGCCTCCTGGCGCCGGTGCTCGACACCGACGCCGCCGAGCTCACCGAGCGCCTCTCGGGCGACGGACGCTTCACCTACGTCGCCAGGGCGCTGCCCGCCGACATCGCCGAGGAGGCGGAGCGCATCATCTCCGAGCACGAGCTCACCGGCCTCGCCTTCCAGACCGAGCCGGTGAGGACCTACCCGGCCGGAGAGCTGGGGTCGCAACTGGTCGGCATCGTCATGTCCGACACGGAGCAGGGCATCGAAGGCCTCGAGCTGGCGCTCGACGACCAGCTCACCGGCACCGACGGTACCCAGCAGATCGAACGCGACCGTTACGGCGTCCCCATCCCGCAGGGTGCATACACGGTCGAGCCGGCGGTACCGGGTGCCGACGTGGTACTCACCATCGACCGCGAGATCCAGTTCGCCGCCGAGCAGCACCTGGCCGAGGCGATGGAGACCACCGGGGCGGTCGCCGGGACCGTCATCGTGCTCAGGGTCGGCAGCGGCGAGCTGCTCGCCGTCGCCAACGCCCCGGGGTTCGACCCCAACGACCGCTCCGAGGTGTCGGCGGACACGGTGCGAAACCGCGCCGTCAGCGACGTGTACGAACCGGGGTCGACGCTCAAGGTGGTGACCATCGCCGCTGCCCTCGAGGAGGGAGCGGTGACCCCTTCGACGCGTTTCGACGTGCCGGCCGAGTTGCTGATCCACGACAAGGTCTACACCGACTCGGGCCGCGACGACCCGAGGAGATGACGCTGGCCAGGATCGTGGCCCAGTCGTCGAACATCGGGACCATCCAGGTGCAGGCGCGCATCGGGAACTCGGTCCACTACGCCTACCTCGACCGGTTCGGGTTGGGCGCCTCCACCGAGTCCGGGCTGCCCGCCGAGGCGCCCGGCCAGCTGCAACCGGTCAACCAGTGGTGTGCCACGACGTGCGGGCCGAGCACGGCGATCGGCTACCGCGTAGGGGTGACCCCGCTCCAGATGGCGGCGGTGTACGCCACGATCGCCAACAACGGGGTGTGGGTCCAGCCCCACATCGTCAGGGAGATCATCCCCCACGACGGGGAGCGGATCGTCACCGAGCCGACCCACCGCACCGTGGTGTCCGCCGAGACCGCCCGCACCATGCAGCTGCTGCTGCAGGGCGTGGTGGAGACCGGCACCGGCACCAGGGCGGCGGTCGACGGGTACACCGTCGGTGGCAAGACCGGCACAACGGAGAAGTGGATGCCGGAGGAGGGCAGGTACTCGGCGACCGACCGGATCGCCAGCTTCATCGGGATCGCCCCGGTGAACGACCCCCAGGTCGTCGTCGCCGTCGTGCTCGATTCGCCCCACGGCGACGTCGACGACCGGCATCCCGACCAGGCCGATCAACCGCCCCGCTACGAGTACGGGGGAGTGTCGGCGGCACCGGTGTTCTCGCTGGTCACCGAGGCGGCGCTGCACCAGCTCGGAGTGCCCCCCGATGGGAGTTGACCCGGTAGGCCTGGCACGCCTCGCCGAGGTGGCCTCTCACACCCAGCAGGTGCACCGCACCGGCGACGCCGCGGTGACCGATCTGCACGCCGACACCCGGGCGGTCACCCCGGGCTCCGTGTTCGTTGCGGTACGGGGGTCGACCGCCGACGGGCACGAGCTCGCCGGCGCCGCCGTCGCCGCCGGGGCGGTGGCGGTGGTGGTGGAGCGCCCGGTCCCCGTCGCCGTGCCCCAACTGGTGGTGGAGGACACCCGCCGGCTCCTCGGTCCGCTCGCCGCCGAAGTCCACGGCCGGCCTGCGGAGCGGATGACGATGGTCGGGGTCACCGGGACCAACGGCAAGACGACGGTCACCCACCTGCTGGCGGCGATCGTCGAAGCGGCCGGCCGTTGCCGCCGGCGTGATCGGGACGATCGGGGCCAGGATCGGCGGCCAGGATCTCCCCATCGGCTTCACCACGCCGGAGGCACCCGACCTGCAGCGGCTGCTGCGCCGGATGGTCGACGCCGGGGTGGAGGTCGTCGCCATGGAGGTGTCGTCACACGCCCTCCGGCTGGGCAGGGTCGACGCCATCAGGTACGACGTGGCCGCCTTCACCAACCTGTCCCAGGACCACCTCGACTTCCACGGCGACATGGAGCGCTACTACGCCACCAAGGCGAGTCTGTTCACACCGGCGCGGTGCCGGGAGGCGGTGGTGGCCGTCGACGACCCATGGGGTCGCCGTCTCCTCGGCGAGGTGACGATCCCCACCACGACCGTCGGGTTCGCTGATGACGCGTCATTGGGGGTGGCCGAGATCGAGCTGACCGCCACCGGCGGGAGGCTCACCCTGCGCGGGCTCGCCTCCTTCGAGGTCTCCCTCCCGCTCGCCGGCGCCTTCAACGCGGTGAACACGCTCGTCGCCGCCGGTATCGCCCTCAGGATCGGCATCGAGCCGGCCGACATCCGCCGCGGCCTGAGCGCCGCCGGCCCGGTCCCCGGCCGGTTCGAGCGGGTCGAGGCCGGGACAGGGCTTCACCGTCGTCGTCGACTTCGCCCACACCCCGGACGCCATCCGCACCGTGGTGGCCACCGCCCGTGACCTCACGTCGGGACGGGTGATCGCCGTGGGCGGCGCCGGGGGAGACCGGGACCGGGCCAAGCGGCCGATGATGGGGCGCGCCTTGGCGAGCGCCGATCTCGCCGTGGTCACCTCGGACAATCCCCGTAGCGAGGATCCGGGCACCATCATCGACGAGATGACCGCCGACCTCGCCTCGGTGGCACCGGTGACCGTCGAGCCCGATCGCCGCCGCGCCATCGCCGCCGCCATCGCCGCCGCCCGGCCGGGCGACGTGGTGCTCGTCCTCGGCAAGGGGCACGAGACCGGCCAGGAGGCAGGCGGGGTGGTGACGCCCTTCGACGACCGCGCCGTGGCCGCCGAGGAGCTGGCCAGGCTGCTGGCGGGGCCGGCGCCGATGACCTGCGGGGAAATCCACCGGACGGGCGGTGTCGTGGTCGATCATGCCTCAGACGTGATCCGGGGCCCGCTTCGGGCCGGCGTCAGAGCCGTGGAGGGGATCCAGGGACGGTTCGCCGCTCGGCGGCGACGCCTGGGCGGGCCGGGACCGACGGGAGCGGAGGAACGCAGCAGCATGGGATCCGAGGCCCCCCGATGATCTCGTTGCTGATCGCCGGCGCCGTCTCGTTCGTGCTCACCATCCTGCTCACCCCGGTGGCGATCCGGCTCCTGCGGGACCGCGACATCGGCCAGTTCATCCAGGCGGAGCTCGAGGAAGGCCACAGCCACAAG
Organism: uncultured Acidimicrobiia bacterium; assembly: GCA_963812375.1. Classification (GTDB taxonomy): domain Bacteria; phylum Actinomycetota; class Acidimicrobiia; order Spongiisociales; family UBA5794; genus JACDBE01. Next base: position 320,870 of record CAWEUW010000009.1, read on the forward strand.
CGGGGAACCCCCACCATGGGAGGTCTGGTGATGTGGGTGGGGGTGACGCTCGGCTACCTCGTAGCCCACCTGCGCGTTGCTCAGCGCCGGAGGAGGGGCGAACCTGGAGACGCTGCCCTTCGCCCCTCAGGGACTGCTCGCCCTCTTCGCCTTCCTCGGGATGGGGGTGATCGGCTTCGTCGACGACTACACCAAGTTCGCCAAGAAGCAGAACCTCGGCCTGACCAAGCGCTGGAAGTTCCTCGGCCAGCTGGTGGTGGCGGCGCTGTTCGCCTGGTGGGCGATCGCCGCCGGGACGGAGCCGACCCTGAGCCTGACCAGCGGCTACGAGATCTACCTCGGGCCGGTGCTGTACACCGTGCTGGTGCTGCTCATGCTCACCGGGCTGGCCAACGCGGTGAACTTCACCGACGGGCTCGACGGCCTGGTGGCGGGCTCGGGCTCCCTGGTGTTCGCCGCCTACGTGCTGGTCGCCTTCTGGCAGTTCCGCAACCCCGCCCTCTACTCGGTCGACGGCGCCCTCGACCTCGGGGTGTTCGCCGCCGCCGTGATGGGGGCCGTGGTCGGGTTCCTGTGGTGGAACGCCGCCCCTGCCCAGATCGTCATGGGCGACGCCGGGTCCCAGGCGCTGGGAGGGGCCCTGGCCTCGCTCGCCCTGCTGACCAAGACCCAGCTCCTCGTCGTCCTCCTCGGTGGCCTCTACGTCACGGTGGCCCTCTCGGTGGTGATCCAGGTGTTCTCGTTCCGGGTGTTCGGGAAGCGGGTGTTCCGCATCGCGCCGCTCCACCACCACTTCGAGATGCACGGCTGGCCGGAGACGACCGTGATCGTCAGGTTCTGGATCATCGCCGGGTTGTTCGTCGCCGCCGGCGTCGGCGTCTTCTACGCCGACTTCCTCATCGTCACCGACGTGGGGATCCTGCCGTGAGGCTGCTCGTGCTCGGTGGGGCGGTGAGCGGACGGGCGGCGGCCCGGCTGGCCGTCCGCCTCGGCCATCAGGTGGTGGTGTACGACGGCGACCCGGGAGCGTGGTCTTCCGGCCCCGATGTCCTTCCCGCCGGCGTCGACACGCAGGGTGGGGACTGGGACCGCCGCCTCCTCGACGAGGTCGACCTGGTGGTGACCAGTCCCGGCATACCGGAGGCGGCCGGGCCGATCGTCGACACCCTCGGCGCCGGGCTCCCGTTGGTGAGTGAGCTCGAGTTCGCCGCCTCCCACCTCGACGTGCCGTACGTGGCGGTCACCGGGACCAACGGGAAGACCACGGTGACCGAGGCGGCGGCGGCGATGCTCGACGCCTCGGGGATGCGGTCGGTGGCGGCCGGCAATGTCGGGTTGGCGCTGTCGGACGCCGTCGCCGGGCCCTGGGACGTGGTTGCGGTCGAGGCGTCCAGCTTCCAGCTCCGGTTCGTCGACCGCTTCCATCCGGTTGCCGCCGCCATCCTCAACATCGCCCCCGACCATCTCGACTGGCATCCCGACCTCTCCGCCTACGCCGCCGCCAAGGCGCGCATCCACGAGAACCAGGGCCCGGGTGACCTGGTCGCCCACCCGGTCGACGACCCGGTGGCGATGGCCGCGGTCGCCGGGGCCCGATCCCGGCGGGTCCCGGTGAGCGGTACCCGCCGCCCCCCGGGCGGCAACGGCCCCGAGCGGGGACGGCTCCACGTCGAGGACCTCGTGCTGCCGCTCCCGGACCTCGACCCGGTCTGGCGGTACGACCTGACCGTCGCCGCCACCCTGGCCCGCTCCCAGGGCGCCACCGGCGACGCCATCTCCGGGGTGATCGACGGCTTCCGACCGGGTCCGCACCGGCGCCGGGTGGTGGCGGTCCGGAACGGGGTCACCTGGGTCGACGACTCGAAGGCGACCAACCCCCACGCCGCGGTTGCCGCCGCCGGCGCCTACCGGTCGGTGGTGCTGATCGCCGGCGGCCGCAACAAGGGGCTCGACCTGGCGCCGCTGGCGGCCGTCCCTTCGGTGCACCGGATCCTCGCCCTCGGTGAGGCCGCCGGCGAGCTCGTCGCCGCCGGCGGCGACCTGGTCACCGAGGTCGCCGACCTGGCCGAGGCGGTGTCGATGGCGGCGGCGAGCGCCGCACCCGGGGACACCGTGCTGCTCGCCCCCGGGTGCGCCAGCTTCGACATGTTCGACTCGTACGCCCACCGCGGCGACGTGTTCGCCTCGCTGGTCGAGGCGCTCGACGGGCGGCCGGCGGAGGTCGGGCCGTGAGCGGGCGCGCCGCCCACGCCGCGGCGAACCGTGCCAGCCGGGTGGTCGACTCGGCGGCGAACGTGCTGCGCCGGCCCCAGGAGCGCAGGGCGATGATGCTGGCCATCCCCGTCGCCGTGCTCGTGGTGATCGGTCTCGGGGCGGTGCTGTCGTCGAGCTCGGTGGTCGCCATCCGGGAGGGCCTCGACCAGTACCAGATCTTCGAGAAGCAGCTGCTCTTCGTCGCCGTCGGCATCGGGGCGATGATCGCCACGACGATGATCCCGTACCGGCTCTATGCCGGTTGGGCGCCGGCGATCCTCGCCGTGAGCATCGCCGGGCTGGTGGCGACGATGCTGGTCGGATCGGTCCGGGGCGGTTCGCGGTCGTGGATCGAGATCGGTGGTTTCACCGTCCAGGCCTCCGAGTACGCCAAGTTCGGGGTGGTCGTCTACCTGGCGGCGGTCCTCTCACGGAAAGAGGCGTTCCTCGGCCAGTTCTCCCACGTCGTCCTGCCCGTGCTCGGCTCGCTCGGGGTCGTCGCCGCCTTGCTGATGCTCCAGCCCGACCTGGGCACCACGCTGCTCATCGTGGTGGCCGCCTTCGCCGTGCTCTTCGCCTCGGCGACGCCGTTCCGCCACGTCGCCTCGCTGGGGCTGGCGGGGCTGGCGGTGACCGTCGCCCTCGCCTGGGCGGAGCCCTACCGATGGACCAGGGTGATGTCCTGGTTCGACGACACGCCCGACATCCTCGGCGACGGGCTCCAGGCGCACCAGGCGTTGCTGGCGCTGGGCAGCGGCGGGCTGTGGGGGGTCGGGCTCGGCGCCAGCCGGGCCCGCTGGTCCTTCCTCCCCAACGCGCACACCGACTTCATCTTCGCCATCATCGGCGAGGAGACCGGGCTCGCCGGGGCGTTGAGCGTCCTCATCCTGTTCCTCGTGCTCACCGTGGTCGGCACCATCGTCGCCATGCGGGCCGGCGACCAGTTCGGGCGGCTGCTCGCCGTCGGGCTGCTCACCTGGCTCGTTTTCCAGGCGGTGGTCAACATCGGCGGTGTGGTGGGGGCGCTCCCGATCACCGGCGTGCCCCTCCCGTTCATCTCGGTGGGCGGCAACGCCATGATCGTGAACCTGGCGATGATGGGGGTACTCCTCAACATCGCCCGCAGCGGCGTCGAGCCGGTGAGAGGGACGCCATGACCTACGCCTTCGCCGCCGCCGGCACCGGGGGGCACGTGTTCCCCGCCATCGCCGTCGCCGACGCCCTCGTCGAACGCGGGGTGACGGCCGACCAGATCGTCTTCTTCGGCGGCGACCGCATGGAGGCAGAAGCGGTGCCCGCCGCCGGGTACCGCTTCGTCCCCGTCGAGATGCACGGGCTGCGCCGGTCGCTGTCGAAGGAGAACCTCGAGTTGCCCGGGATGGTGTGGAGGGCGGCGAAAGTGATGACCGAGGCGATGCGCGCCGCAGGCACCCAGGTGGTCGCCGTCTTCGGCGGATACGTCTCCGGTCCGGCCGCCATCGCCGCCGCCAGGGTGAAGGCGACCCTGCTCGTCCACGAGCAGAACGCCGTCCCCGGGTTGGCCAACCGGCTCATCTCGCGGCGGGCTGCCACCACCTTCATCGCCTTCCCCGCCGCAGCACGGCACGCTGCGCAACCCCCAGTTGGTGGGCAACCCGCTGCGGGCCGACCTCGCCCGGTTCGACCGGGGGAGGCGGCGGGCCGAGGCGCGGCGCCACTACGACCTGCCCCCGGACGTCACCGTGCTCGGCGTGGTCGGAGGCAGCCTCGGCGCCCAGGTGATCAACGATGTCGTCGCCAGGATCGCCGACGACGCAGACGCCGACCAGCTCGCCATCGTCCACCTCACCGGGCCCAGCCACCACGAGGCGGTGTCGGCCCGGGCCGCCCGCAGCGGGATCGTGTGGCGCACTGTTGCCTTCGAGGCGGACATGGCGCGCTTCTACGCCGCCGTCGACCTGGTGCTGGCGCGGTCCGGGGCCCTCACGGTCAGCGAGCTGGCGGCGACCGGCACTCCCGCGGTGCTGGTGCCGCTCGAGGCGGTGGGCCAGGAGGGCAACGCCGACCATCTCGCCAGGGGCGGTGGCGCCGTGGTCATCGCCCAGCAGGAGATCGACCGGGTTCCGGTGGTGGTGCAGCAGATCGTCCTCGACCCGGAACGGCGCCGGGTGATGGGGTCCGCTGCCGCCGAGCTGGCGCGTCCCGAGGCCGCCGCGGTGATGGCGGCCGTGATGAGCGAGGCGGCGGGTGGCTGATCTCCGTCCGGCACCGCGGCTCCCACCCACGGGGTCGGTCCACGTCGTCGGCGCCGGCGGCGCCGGGATGAGCGCGCTGGCGAAGCTGCTCGCCGGCATGGGGTACCGGGTCACCGGCTCGGACCTGAAGCCGGGGACGGCGCTCGACGTCCTCGGTGACCTCGGCATCGAGACCTGGGTGGGTCACCGCCCGGAACGGATGGAGGCGATGGACCTCCTGGTCTTCTCCTCGGCGGTCCCCGCCACGGATCCCGAGGTGCAGGCCGCCCGGCGGGCCGGCGTCACGGTGTGGCCCCGGCCGACCCTGCTCGAGGCGCTCACCGCGGCGTCTCCCGCCATCGGGTTCGCCGGCACCCACGGCAAGACGACCTCGACGGCGCTGGCGGTGACGGCGCTGCGCGGCGCCGGCGAGGACCCGAGCTTCATCGTCGGCGGCGAGATGGTCGCCCTGAACACCGGTGCCCACCTGGGCGACAGCTCCCGGTTCGTGCTCGAGGCCGACGAGGCGTTCGGCACCTTCCTCCACCTGAGGATGCGCGGGCTGATGGTCACCAACATCGAGCCCGACCACCTCGACCACTACGGGACGGCGGCGGCGATGGAGCAGGCGTTCGCCCTGGTGGCCAACCGGGTGGACGGCCCGGTGGTGGCCTGTGTGGACGACCCGGGGGTCCTCCGGTTGGCGGAGCGGGCAGAGGTCGTCGGCTACGGGCTCACCGGGACCGCCGACTGGCGGATCACCGACCCGGCGCACGACGGCAGCCGGCACCACGTTCACGCTGGCATCGCCAGGGGGCGATCGGGTCCGGGTGGCGGTCCCGGTGCCGGGGCTCCACGTGGCGCGCAACGCCGCCGGCGTCGTCGCCCTGCTCGCCATGCTCGGGCACGACGTGGAGCGGCTCGCCGCCGGGATCGCCGCCTATCGGGGGGTGCGCCGCCGGTTCGAGGTGAGGGGGACGGTTGCCGGGGTGACCGTCGTCGACGACTACGCCCATCACCCGACGGAGGTGGCCGCCACCATCGCCGCCGGGAGGCTCGGCGGGTGGGAGCGGGTGTGGGCGGTCTTCCAGCCGCACCGCTACACCAGGACCGCCGATCTGGGGTCCGAGTTCGGCGGGCCACTGGCCGGTGCCGACCGGGTGCTGGTGACCGATGTGTACTCGGCGGGTGAGGCGGCCATCCCCGGTGTCTCCGGCAGGATCGTGGCCGAGGCGGTCTCCGCCTCAGGGGGGTCGGTTCGGTATGTCCCGAGCCTGGCCGAAGTCGCCGGGCTGCTCGCCGAGTCGGTGGCTCCCGGTGACCTGGTGCTGCTACTCGGCGCCGGCGACATCACCGGGATCGCCGAGCCTCTGCTGGAGGCACTCGAGCGTCGGGGGCGGGGATGACCGCCGTCGACGAGACCGTCGGGGAGGGCCCGCTGCGGCGGTCGGTGCCGCTGGCAGGAGTCACCACCTACCGGTTCGGGGGCGCCGCCTCGTGGTGGGCGGAGCCGGATGACGTGGCCGGGCTGTCGGCGGTGCGGGCTGCGGCCGTCCACCTCGGGCTCCCGATAGTCGTCCTCGGCCGGGGGAGCAACGTCGTCGTCAGCGACCACGGCCTCGATGCGGTGGTGGTGCGGCTCGGGCGTGGCTTCGCCACGACCGCACTGGACACCGACGGCACCGTGGTCGCCGGGGCGGCCGCCCATCAGCCGAAGGTGGCCCGCTTCTCCGTCGACCACGACCGCGGTGGCCTCGAGTTCCTCGTGGGGATCCCGGGATCGATCGGCGGAGGGGTGAGGATGAATGCCGGTTGCTTCGGCACGGAGTTCTCCGACGTGCTGATCGATGCCGAGGTGTTCGACCTCGAAGACGGCTCGGTGTCCACCCGGCCGGCCGGCGGCCTGGCCATGGCGTACCGCTCGACCAACCTCACCGATCGCCACGTGGTCACGTCGGCGCGACTGCGCAGCACACCGCAGCCGGCAGATCGCGGGCGGCGTCGGATGCGGGAGATAACCCGCCGGCGCCGGCTCACCCAGCCCGGCGGCACCCTCAACGCCGGCAGCGTGTTCAAGAACCCGCCGGGCGACGCCGCCGGACGGTTGATCGACGCCGCCGGCCTCAAGGGCCTGACGATCGGAGGCGCCCGGGTCTCTCCCCGTCACGCCAACTTCTTCGAGGCGACGGAAGGGGCCGAGCGCCCAGGACGTGTTCGATCTGGTGGCCGAGGTGCGGCGCCGGGTGCGGGAGGCGAGCGGGGAGTGGCTCGAGCCGGAGATCCGGTTCCTCGGGACGTTCGACCAGGCGCCCGCCGGCGACGGGGGCGGGGCACCGTGAGCACCGCCGTCGACAGCCGGATCGCCGAGCGCCGCCACCAGGTGCGGGAGGCGTGGGCGAGGCGGCGGCTGCGTTGGGTGGTGGCCGGAGCCGGCGTGGTCCTGCTCGGCGCCGTCGCCTACGCCGCGCTCGACTCGCCGTGGCTGGCGGTGCGCCACATCGAGGTCTCGGGTGCCGACCGGTCCCCGGTGGGGGCGCTCCTCGGCGAGGCCGGGGTGACGCCGGGGACCCCGACCATCCGGGTCCGCCCCGGCGCCGTGGCCGCCATCCTCGAGTCGAACCCGTGGGTGGCGCACGCCGAGGTCACGGTCACGTGGCCGGGCACCGTCGGGGTGACCGTGGAGGAGAGGGTGCCGGCGGCGTGGGTCGACACCGGGGACCGGTGGGTACTGGTCGCCGTCGACGGCATGGTCGTCGCCGGCGGCAGCCCGCCGGGCGACGCCCCGCGGGTCGAAGGCGAGGTGAGTGGGCTGCGGCCCGGCGACCGCCTCGGCGACGAGGCCGTCAGCCGCCGTGGTCGGCTTCCTGGGAAGGCTCCCACCGGAGGTCGTCGCCGGCGCAACCGGTGCCACCACCCCGCGGGGCGGAGTGGTCAGCCTCGGGACGATCACGATCCTCTTCGGTGACGGCACCGACCTGGATCTCAAGGCGGCGGCGGTGACGGCCCTGCTCGATCGGGGAGTGGCGCCGGGGAGCACCATCAATGTCATCTCGCCGAGCCAGGCCGGCGGTGTCGCCCGGCTGACCGCCGGGGTCGGCCGGGCGAGACGCCGACCAGGCGAGGCAGTGCAAGCCTGAACCAACAGTTGAGAGTTCTCGAGCGAGATCCACCGCAGCCGATTCCTGATGGCTAACGTACCAGTCGAACCTTCGCCAGCCGAAGCGGAGCAGAGGAGCATCGCGTGACCGAGACGCATACGCCGCAGAACTACCTCGCCGTCATCAAGGTGGTCGGCGTCGGTGGGGGCGGGGTCAACGCCGTCAACCGCATGGTCGACGCCGGGGTCGGAGGGGTCGAGTTCGTCGCCATCAACACGGACGCCCAGGTCCTGTTGATGTCCGACGCCGACGTCAAGCTGGACATCGGCCGCGACTCGACGCGCGGGCTGGGGGCCGGCGCCAACCCGGAGGTGGGCCGTGAGGCCGCCGAAGGGCACCGCGACGAGATCGACGACGCCCTCAAGGGCGCCGACATGGTCTTCATCACCGCCGGCGAGGGTGGCGGCACCGGCACCGGCGCCGCTCCGATCGTCGCCGAGGTGGCCCGGTCGCTGGGGGCACTCACCGTCGGTGTGGTCACCCGTCCTTTCGGGTTCGAGGGGCGACGGCGGTCGGTCCAGGCCGAGCAGGGCATCCAGGCCCTGAAGCAGGCGGTGGACACGCTCATCATCATCCCCAACGAGCGGCTGCTGGAGATCTCCGACCCGACCACGCCGATGCTCGAGGCCTTCCGGATGGCCGACGACGTGCTTACCAGCGGGGTGAAGGGGATCACCGACCTCATCACGACGCCGGGTCTCATCAACGTCGACTTCGCCGATGTCAAGGCGGTGATGACCGAGGCGGGGTCGGCGGTCATGGGGATCGGCACCTCCACCGGGGAGAACCGGTCACAGCAGGCGGCCACCAAGGCGGTGAGCAGCCCGCTCCTGGAGACGTCGATGGAGGGGGCCCGCGGCGTCCTGCTGTCGATTGCCGGTCCGGCCGACATGACGCTCCACGAGGTGTCGACGGCGGCGGCGATGATCTCCCAGCACGCCGACGGCGACGCCAACATCATCTTCGGCGCCGTGGTCGATGACAACCTCGGCGACGAGATGCGGGTGACGCTCATCGCCGCCGGTTTCGATCGGGAGCGCCGTTCCGCCCGGCTCAGCAGCACGTACCCGGCGACCGCGGGCCGCGGCGGAGGCCAGGTGACCGGCGAGGACTCCGCCGACGACCTCGACATCCCCGGGTTCGTCCAGGGATGACGGCCGCCCGCCCCGACTAGCCAGGCCGCATGATCCACCCCCCGGGGCTCGAAGGCGCCCGGTTCGGCGAGGCAGCCGACGGGGACCCCAGGCACGACCCGTCGGCCGCCGCCGCGCTGCACGCCGCCGGAGCCCCCGAAGGCGTCGCCTTCCGGCGCCAGGTCCACGGCTCCGGGGTGCTCGTGGTGACCGCTCCCGGGCGCCACGGCGAGGCGGACGCCCTGGTCACCACCACCCCCGGCGTGGGGGTCGGCGTGGCCACCGCCGATTGCGTCCCGGTGGTGATCGAGGGTGCCGGGTTCGCCGCCGTGGTCCACGCCGGGTGGCGAGGCGTCGTCGCCGGGGTCGTGGAGGCGACGCTCGACCGCATCGCCTCCCTCGGGCTCACCGCGGAACACGCCGCCATCGGTCCCGCCATCGGACCGTGCTGCTACGAGGTCGGCCCCGAGGTGGCGGAGCGCTTCCCGGGGCACACCGCGGTCACCACGCAGGGCGCGGGTCAGCATCGACCTACCCGGGGCCGTCGCCGACACGCTCGGGAGCCTGGTGGCGTGGCGGAGCGACCGGTGCACCTTCACCGACCCCGGGCTCAACTCGTACCGTCGCGACCACACCGAACGACGCCAGGTGTCGGTCGCCTGGATCCCCGGCGCAGACCGGTGACCGGCGTGGGCGACGGCTTCTCGGCCGTCATCGACCGGGTTGCCGCCGCCGCCGACCGAGCCGGGCGTAGCCCGGAGCAGGTGACCGTGGTGGCGGTGAGCAAGGGCCAGCCGGTCGAAGCGATCCGGGCGCTGTACGAGCGGGGTCACCGGCACTTCGGCGAGAACCGGGCCGCCGAGCTGGAGGCGAAGGCCCCGCAGTTGCCCGACGACGTGGTGTGGCACTTCGTCGGTACGGTGCAGCGGCGCAAGCTGGGGATCATCCGGGCCCGGGCCGCGCTGGTCCACTCGTTCGACCGCATGGCCCTGGTTGCTCCCTGGGGCGGCGCCGGGGCGCCCCCGGTGCTGGTGCAGGTGAACCTCGCCGCCGAGCCGCAGAAGCACGGCGCAGACCGGGCGGCGGTGGCGTCCGTGGTCGATGCCGCCGAGGAAGCCGGCATCCGCTGCCAGGGGCTGATGGTGATGCCGCCGCTCGCCGCCGACCCGGAGGACAGCCGGCCCTGGTTCGGCGAGCTGGCCGAGCTCCGCCGCCGGCTCGCTGCCGATCACCCCTCTCTGGTCGAGCTGTCCATGGGCATGAGCGACGACTTCGAGGTCGCCGTCGAGGAGGGTGCCACGTTGATACGCGTGGGAAGGGCTATCTTTGGGGAGAGGACGTAGCCGGAGGGGTGGCCGAGGGTCCGGGGAGCTGGAGCGGGACCGGACAGGAGCGAGGACGCAATGGCTGGTTTGTGGCAGAAGACCCTCTTCTATCTCGGGTTGGTCGACGAGGAGTCTCCAGCTCCGGTCGAGCCTGTTCAACCCCAGGCTGAGGCCGGGGTGCGCACGGTCGACCCCCCGGGTACCCGCACCCGCCGCCGCGGCGCCACCGCAGCCGATGCCGGCGACATGGCCACCGGTTCATCCGGGGAGCCGATCGACCCGACCCGGCCCCGCACCACCGTGGCCGGGCGCCGGGTGGAGCCCCCGTCGGCGCAACGCCGTCGGGTGTCGGCGAATCCCGAGCACGCCGAGGCGGGCGTACTGGTGAGGACCGGTGAGAGCATCTCGATGCGTGGGTCGGAGTCGGGGACGGTGGAGACCGAGATCATCGAGGCCCGCACCTTCACCGACGCCCAGGTGCTCGCCGACCACATCCGCACGGGGACGTCCGTGGTGCTCGACCTCCGGTCCACCGAGCCGGCGATGGTGCGCCGCCTCGTCGACTTCGCCACCGGGCTCACCTACGCCCTCGACGGGCGGATGGCCAAGATCGCCCAAGGTGTCATCCTGGTGTCGCCTCCGGGTCGCGTCATCGGGATCGAGGAGCAGGAGCGCCTCCGCGAGCTCGGGCTGTACCGGCTCGACTGACCGCCTCGTCGTGAATCTCCTCTACCTGCTCCTCACGATCGCCTACTACGCGCTCATCGTCTGGATCGTGTTGAGCTGGGTGGTGACGTTCGGCCGGCTCAGCTACGGGCACCCGGTTCGCCGGCTGTTCGACGCCCTGGCGGCGGCGATCAACCCGGTGCTGGCCCCCATCCGCAGGATCATCCCGCCGCTCCGGGTCGGCGGCATGGCACTCGACCTCGCCCCGCTGGTGCTCTTCTTCGGCATCGCCATCCTGCGCGGCATGGTCTCCTGAGCGACGGAGGCGGCCGATGTCGATTCAGGATGATGGCGCCCGGCGACTGTGGAGGCTCAACCGACCCTGGTGACGGTGAGGGTCAGGGGCACCCCGTCGACCTCGGCGCCGTCCCCGTCGCCGGCGGCGCCCCGGGTCACCGACGTGGCGAGGACCTCGGCGGCGATGAGGGCGGCGTGCTGCTCGATGGCGGCGGCCAGAGTCTCGTCGTCGGTGTCCCAACCCAGCTCGATGCGATCGGTGACGGCCAGGTCCAACCCGCGCCGGATCGCCTGGACCCGGCTGACCACCTCGCGGGCCCGGCCCTCGGCAAGGAGCGCCCCGTCGGGCTCGGCGTCGAGCGCCACGCACAGCGGTCCCTCGGCGAGCACGATCCGGCCCGGCCGCGACTGCCGGCGAACCTGCACGTCGTCGGGACCGATGTCCACACCGGCCACCTCGACGGTCTCGCCCGAGGAGAGGCGGGTGACGGTGGCGTGGTCGAGCGCCTCGATGGCGGCAGCCACCTCGCCGGTCCTCGATCCCAGGCGTCGGCCCAGGATGCGGAAGTTCGCCTTGGCGGTGAGCTCGACCACCGACGCCTCGTCGTCGCCGACCTCGACCAGCTTCACATTCAGCTCATCGGCGATGAGGTCGCGATGGGTCTCCACGGCACGGCGCGCCGCCGGGTCGACACTGACGACCGTCACCGATGCCAGGGGCTGGCGCACCCGCACCTCGTGGTGGCGGCGTAGCGAGCGTCCCATGGTGGTCACCGCCCGCACCACCGCCATGTCGGACTCCAGGGCGGCGTCGATCAGGTCCGGGTCGCTGACCGGGTAGTCGGTGTGGTGGATGCTTCCCGGGGCGGCGGCGTCGACCGGTCGGACCAGCCGTTGGTACAGGTGCTCGGTGACGAACGGGAGCACCGGCGCCGCCACCTTGGAGAAGGTGACCAGCACCTCGTAGAGCGTGGCGAAGGCGGCGAGCTTGTCGGTGTCGTCGGAACCGGTTCGCCGGCTCCAGAACCGCGCGCCTCGAGCGACGGATGTACCAGTTGGTGAGCTGATCGACGAAACCCAGGACCGGTGAGATCACCGCGAAGAGGCGGTAGCGCTCCATCTCCTCGTTGACGTCGGCGATGAGTGACTGGAGCACCGACACGATCCAGCGGTCCAGCTCCGGCCGTTCGGCCAGCGGGGGAGCCGCCTTCAGGTCGGCTGCGGTGATGCCGTCGGCCTCGGCGAAGGTGGTGAAGAACGAGAAGGCGTTCCACAGCGGGAGCAGCACCGTCCGGACGTAGGACCGGACCCCGTCCTCGGAGAAACGGAGCGGATCGCCCCTGACCAGCGGCGAGTCGATGAGGTAGGCCCGCAGGGCGTCGGCGCCGAACGTCTCGAGGACAGCGTCGGGCTCCGGGTAGTTCTTGAGCCGCTTCGACATCTTCCGGCCGTCCTCGGCCAGGATGAGCCCGGTGACCACGCAGTTGCGGAACGGGATGTCGTCGAAGAGCCCGGCGGCGAGCGCCACCAGCGTGTAGAACCAGCCCCTGGTCTGGTCGAGCCCCTCGGCGATGAAGTCCGCGGGGAAGCGCCGGGCGAAGCGCTCCTCGTTCTCGAAGGGGTAGTGGATCTGGGCGTAGGGCATCGACCCCGACTCGAACCAGCAGTCGAGCACCTCCGGTACCCGGCGCATGGTCTGGGCGCATTCCGGGCAGGGGAAGGTGACCGGGTCGACGACGTCGCGGTGGAGGTCGTCGAGCCACACCCCGGACCGCTCCTGCAACTCGGCCCGGGACCCGATGCACACCCGGTGCCCGTTGTCGCACACCCACACCGGGATGCAGCTCCCCCAGTACCGGTTGCGGCTCACCGCCCAGTCGCGCGCCTCGCGCAGCCAGTTCCCGAACCGTTTCGCTCCCACCGCCTCGGGCACCCACCGGATGCGCTCGTTGAGCTCGGCCATACGGTCGCGGTAGGTCTCGACGGCGACGAACCAGGTGGGGATCGCCTTGTAGATGAGCGGCGTGTCGGTGCGGTAGCAGAACGGGTAGGCGTGCACGAGGCGCTCGCTGCGGAGCAGGGCGCCGGACCCCTGCAGCATGTCGACGAGCACGGCGTCGGCGTCCTTGATGTTCATGCCCGGCCACCTCGGGCACCTCGGCGGTGAAGTTGCCCTGGGCGTCGACCGGGTCGACCAGCAGATCGAGGCCGGCGGACTGGAAGGCGGCGAAGTCGGCCTCTCCGAAGGCCGGGGCGATGTGGACCAGGCCGGTGCCCTCGTCGGTGGTCGCCTCGGGTAGCGCCACCACCACGAAGGCTCCCCGGGCGGCGAGGTCGGCGTAGTAGGGGAACGGCGGGCGGTAGACGGCGCCGACCAGCTCGTCACCGGTGGCGCTCGCCAGGACGTCGACCGGTTCGCCGAAGACGGCCTCGGCCAGGTCTGCCGCCACCCAGGCGCGGTGGCCGTCGTCCGCCACGGCGACGTAGTCGATGTCGGGCCCGACACCGACCCCGAGGTTGGCGGGAAGCGTCCACGGAGTCGTCGTCCACACCAGCAGCCGGTCGCCCGGTTCCACCGGGCCGGCGCCCGCGACCACCTCGAGCCGGACGGTGATCGAAGGGTCGTCGACGTCGCGGTAGCCGCCGAGGTTCACCTCGAAGTTGGACAGCGGGGTCGCCGCCCCCCACGAGTACGGCAGCACCTTGAACGAGTGGTAGACCAGGCCCTTGTCCCACAGGGTGCGGAACACCCACCAAACCGTCTCCATGAACTCGGGGTCCATGGTCCGGTAGTCGTCCTCGAAGTCGATCCACCGCCCCACCCGGGTGGTGATGACCTCCCACTCGGCGGCGGCGTGCTCGACCAGGGCGCGGCAGGCGGCGTTGTATCGATCGATGCCGTACTCGGCGATCTCCACCGGACCGGAGATGCCCAGCTGGCTCTCCACCGCCATCTCCACAGGGAGCCCATGGGTGTCCCAGCCGAAGCGGCGTTCGACCCGGTAGCCCCGCATCGTCCAGTACCGGGGGACCACGTCCTTGATCACCGCTTGGAGGACGTGCCCGTAGTGCATCGTCCCGGTGGCGAACGGTGGACCGTCGTAGAAGGTGTACTCGGACTCGGGAGGTCGCAGGTCGACCGACCGCTTGAAGGCATCGGTCTCGTCCCACAGGGCGAGGATCTCGTGGTCGAGCCCGGGCAGGTCGAGGTCGGGCGCTGCCCGGGTGAAGAGGGGTCGGTTGGCGTCGCTCACGAGTGCTCCGGTGGACGGGCGAAGGCGCCGCCCGAAGTGGGGACGGCCGCCCGGGAGGCGGGGATGGTACACAAGCCCTGCGGGGGGGTCTTCGGGCGTCCCGGCCAGGGGCAGTCCGTCATCGATCGGTGTTCCTCGGGGACTCCAGATGGTTGGTGCTATCGTCCCCGCCGCCGCCCGGGATCCGCCACGGGCGGGGCCCGGCGATCGGGGCCGGGCGCCCCCGATCACACCGCGATCAGGCGTCGGCCGAAGAGCACGCTACGGAGGTCCGTTGGCCAGAAAGCTCGCCCCGTCGACTCTGGCGAAGCTTCGAGCACGACTCGAGGATGAGCAAGCACGACTCGAGGGTGTGATCGACGAGTTCGACCGCCAGCGGGAGCAGAGCCGGCTGGCGGAGACGTCGGCGGAGCACGCCGCCGATCCGGACAGCGCCGATGGCGGCTCGCTCGCCTACGAGATGGAGATGGAGCTCTCCAAGCAGGAGAACGCCAAGGAGTTGCTCGAGAAGGTGAACCATGCCCTGCGCCGGATGGACGAAGGGCTCTACGGGCTGTGCGAGGTGTCCGGCAAGCCGATCCCGCTCGCCCGGCTCGAGGCGCTCCCGTACGCCACCACCTTGGTGGAGTACGCCGACCGGGTCTGACCGGCCGGCCGCGCCCAGACCCGCCGGTGCCGTGACCGCCATGACCGAGCCGATCCCCGACCCGGTGCCGGGCGAGCCGACGCCGCCGGCCATCGACGATCAGGCACCTGCCTCGACAGGCCGCCGTCACCGGCTCCTCCTCGCCATCGCCATCGCCGTCGGGGTGGTGGTGCTCGACCAGCTCACCAAGCGATGGGCGGTGTCCGCACTGGCAGACGGTCCCATCGTGCTCGTCGACGGATGGCTGGAGCTCGACCTCACCTTCAATCCCGGTGCCGCCTTCTCCAGCCTCCAGGGCATCGGCCCGTTGCTCGCCATCGCCGCGGTGGCGGTGGCAGGCTGGATAACCGTCCTCATCCGGCGCCGGTCAACCAGGACCGGCGAGGTGGTGGCGCTGGCGCTCATCCTCGGAGGCGCCGTCGGCAATCTCGTCGACCGGGTCACCCGAGGCGACGGGCTGCTCGACGGTGCCGTCGTCGACTTCATCGAGCCGTCGTTCTTCCCGACCTTCAATGTCGCCGATGCCGCCATAACCATCGGCGCGGTGCTGCTCGTCCTCGTCACCGTCCGCCACGCCCCCGAGAACGACGATGCGCCCCCCGGGGTGACGGGGGCCGGATGACGACCGAGGTCGATCGGGTGGTCGTGCCCACCGAGCTCGACGGGATGCGGGCCGACAAGGCGGTGGCGACCCTGGTGCGGATACCACGCACCCAGGCCCACGACCTCATCGACGCCGGGTTGGTCACCGTCGACGGCGTGCCCGTCTCCCCGTCCCAGCGGCTGAGGGCTGGAGTCGAGCTCGAGGTGACCCACCGAGGCGCCCCCGCCACCGTGGCTGCGGCAGACGTCCCCTACTCGGTCGCCTACCAGGACGAGCACCTCCTGGTCGTCGACAAGCCCGCCGGCGTGGTGGTCCACCCCGTCTCCGGGGTGGGTCGGGAGATGCTCCGGTCGGCGACGCTCGTCTCCGGGTTGGTGCATCGCTACCCGGACCTGGCCGGGCTCGAAGAGCAGCGCTTCGGGCTGGTGCACCGGCTCGACAAGGACACGTCCGGGCTGCTGCTGGTGGCGCGGAGCGCCGCCGTCCATACCGCGCTGCAGGACATGCTCCGGCGCCGCACCATCGCCCGCACCTACCTGGCGTTGGTCGTCGGGGAGCCGCCGGCGACGACGGGCACCATCGACGCCCCGATCGGCCGCGACCGGTCGACGCCCACCCGGATGGCGGTCGACGCCGGGGGGAAGGCGGCCCGCACCCACTACCGGCGCCTGGCGGGCTGGCCGGGGACGACGCTGCTGGAGGTGTCGCTCGAGTCGGGTCGTACCCACCAGATCAGGGTCCACCTGGCCGCCGTCGGGCTCCCCGTGGTCGGGGACCGCTCCTACGGTCGCCGCCGCGCCACGGCGCCCCCGTCCGGCGCCGGCCTCACGGGAACCGAGGGACGACGCCACCCCGCCGACCCGGGTAGGCAGTGGCTCCACGCCGCCAGGCTCGAGCTCACCCACCCGGTCGGTGGCGCAGACCTGACCGTCGCCTCCCCGGTCCCGGCCGAACTGGCCGCCGCCGTCGCCCGGCTCGGCGAGCCGGCGACGGGCCGGCTCCCTCCGGCGATAACCTGAGCCCGATCCCGGAGGAGCAAATGAGCGAGAGCGACGCGAGCCAGGGCGATGCGAGCCGCGGCACGGTGGCGTACTACGAGCCGCTGTCCAACCTCGACAGCTCCTTTCTCGCCCTCGAGACCCCCACCACCCACATGCACGTGGCGGCACTGGTGACCTTCGACCTCGGCCCGCTCCGGACGGAGTACGGAGGGGTCGACATCACCAGGATCCGTCGCCACATCGCCTCCAGGCTCCATCTCATCCCCCGCTACCGGATGCGGCTGGCGCACGTGCCGCTGGAGCGGCACCCGGTGTGGGTCGACGACGAGCACTTCAACCTGGAGTACCACGTCCGGCACACCAGCCTGCCCCGCCCGGGCGGCGACGAGCTGCTGAAGGCGCTGATGGGACGGCTGGTGTCCCAGCAGCTCGACCACGCCAAGCCGCTCTGGGAGATCTGGGTCGTCGAAGGCATCTCGGACGACCGGTTCGCCCTGATCTCCAAGATCCACCATTCGATGATCGACGGGATCTCCGGCGTCGACATGCTGGCGGTCCTGCTCAGCCTGACTCCCGACGAGACCGTCGCCGAACCGGAGCCGTACCGGCCCAGGCCCGTACCCGGCGGTGGCGAGCTGGCGTTGCGCGAGGCGGCGCGCCTGACCGGGAGGATCATGGCGTCGATGCGGGGGATCGGCGACGTCCGGGACACCGCCCAGTCGCTGGCGACCGAGTCGATGAGGAAGCTGCGGGCGATGGGTCACTCGCTCGGCTCGGGATGGCTGACCACGGCGAGCAACACCCCGCTCAACGGCCAGGTCGGGCCCAACCGCCGGTTCGGGACGCTCGACATCGACCTCGCCGGGGTGAAGGCGATCAAGAACTCGCTCGGCGGCAGCGTCAACGATGTGGTGCTGGCCATCGTCGCCGGAGCGGTCCGCCGGCACCTGCTCGACAACCACGACACCCCGGTCGACGGGATCTCCTTCCGGGTGATGGCCCCGGTGTCGGTGCGATCCCGGGACCAGCGGGGCACCCTGGGCAACCAGGTGGCGATGTGGCTGGTCACCATGCCCATCGACCAACCCGACCCGGTCGCCCGGTTGGATGCGGTGCGGACCGAGACCGCCCACCTCAAGACGACCGAGCAGGCTCTCGGGGCGGAGACCATCGTCCGGCTCAGCAGCGGCGCCCCGATGACGCTGGTGTCGCTCGCCACCCGGCTCGCCTCCAACGCCCGGCCATTCAACATGACGGTCACCAATGTTCCCGGGCCGCAGTTCCCGCTGTACCTCCTGGGGGCGAGGATGCTCGCCACCTACCCGCTGGTCCCGTTGTGGCAGGGGCACGGCGCCGGTATCGCCATCTTCAGCTACGCCGGAAGCTCTACTGGGGCTTCAACGCCGACTGGGACGTGCTCGCCGACCTCGACCGCTTCATCCGAGGCCGTGGAGGATTCCTACGAGGAGCTGCGAGGCGCCGCCGCCGCCGCCCCGCCCGGCTCCGCCCCGGCGAAGAGGCGATCCACCCCTATGAAGCGTCCCGCAATGGGCGCCAAACCGGCCTCGCCGGCGACCGACGGCGACGTTGAGCCCGCACCGCCACCGAGGAGGCGTCCCCCGGATGGTTGAGGGACCGTCGGCGACCCCTCCTAATACAAGAACATCGGCTTGCCGGTGACGTGGCGGACCTTGGGCACGTAGTTCTCGGCGTCGTAGAGCTCGCCGATGTCGACCCGCTTCACGCCTTCCCTGGTCACCGAGATGGGGACGGCGGTGTAGGTGCCGCCGCGGAGCGCCACCATGCGGCCGGAGGCGCCCTCGATCGCCAGGTCGACCGCCATCACCGCGTAGTTGGTCGCCACCATCAGGTCGAGCGAGTCGGGGCGGCCCGACCGCATCAGGTAGGCGACCTGCTGGTAGACGATGTCGATCCCGGTGCGCTCCTTGAGCAGCTCGCTGGTGAGCTGGCCGATGCCACCGAGCTTGCGGTGGCCGTAGGCGTCGGCATCACCGGACAGCATCATCTCGCCGCCGGAGATCGTGGCTCCTTCGGACACGGTGACCATGGCATAGCCCGATGGGTTCGCCTCCCGGTCGGCGATGAGCATGGTCGCCAGCCGGTCGATGTCGAAGGGGACCTCGGAGATGATGACCCGGTCGACCCCGGCCAGGTAGCCGGTGATCAGAGACGTCTCACCCGAATAGCGGCCGAAGAGCTCGACCACGGCCAGCCGC
This sequence comes from uncultured Acidimicrobiia bacterium, assembly GCA_963812375.1. GTDB lineage: Bacteria > Actinomycetota > Acidimicrobiia > Spongiisociales > UBA5794 > JACDBE01. The sequence goes on from CAWEUW010000009.1 coordinate 339,657, forward strand.
TCGTGCGACCCGGTCGAGGTGCGCAGGTCGTGGATGAACTGGACGCCCCTGGTGACGGCGGTGGAGAACCCGATGCAGTAGTCGGTGCCGTGCACGTCGTTGTCCATCGTCTTGGGGATGGCGATCACCGGGACGCCCTCGTCGTGGAGCCGGAGCCCGTAGGACAGGGTGTCGTCGCCGCCGATGGGCACGAGGACGTCGATGGCCTGCGAGGCGAGCACCTCGAGGGCGTGGGCGGTGAGGTCGTGGGGGCCGTCGCCCTCGACGGTGCCGGCGAGGAAGGCGGGGACCGCGGAAGTGGGGACCTTGCCGGGGTTGGTCCGAGACGTGTGGAGGATGGTGCCCCCGGTACGGTCGATGGTGCGCACCGACACCGGATCGAGCGGGATGAAGTGATCCTCCGCCGACCCCGGGTCGCCGGGATCGGTGTCCACCAGCGCCGCCCATCCCCGCCGCAGCCCGACCACCTCGTGCCCTGCCCCGGCGGCACGGTTGACTACGGCCTTGATGCACGGGTTGAGCCCGGGGACGTCGCCTCCGCCGGTGAGTACTCCGATGCGCATGTGGCTCCCTTCCTTCGGCCTGGCCGGTGGTGTGGGGCGCTCAGCGCGCCAGTTCGGCGATGAGGTCGACGTAGGAGAGGTCGGTGTCTCGGCGGCGCTCGGTGACGTCGACCAGGGGGAGCCGCTCGATGTGCGACCCGGTCAGCGCCGTCATGACGTCGTGCTCGCCGTCGACGAGGGCACCGACGGCGGCGGCGCCGAGCCGGCTGGCGAGGATCCGGTCGAACGACGAAGGGTTCCCGCCCCGCTGCACGTGGCCGAGCAGGGTGACCCGGGGCTCGAGCCCTGAGGTGCTCGTCGCGCAGAAGTCGGCCACCTCGTGGATCCCCAACCCGGCTCCCTCGGCCACCATGATGAAGGCGTGGTTCTTGCCGCGGGAGTAGGCCTGGCTCACCGCGGCGGCCACGTCTTCCAGCGTGGTCTCCCGCTCCGGGATGATCGCCATCTCGGCTCCACAGGCGATGCCGCTGAGCAGCGCCAGGTAGCCGCTGTTGCGGCCCATGGTCTCCACCAGGAAGACCCGCTGATGCGACTGGGCGGTGTCCCGGAGCCGGTCGACGGCGTCGACGATCGTGTTGAGCGCGGTGTCGACCCCGATCGCCATCGTCGTGCCCCACAGGTCGTTGTCGATCGACGCCGGGACGCCGACGGTGGGCATCCCTTCCTTGTCGAGGAGGTGGGCGGCCCGCAGCGAGCCGTCGCCGCCGATCACCACGAGGGCGTCGATGCCCTCCGCCGCCAGGTTGTGGCGGGCCCGGGCGCGCCCGTCCTCCTCGTGCATCTCCGGGCAACGGGCGGTGCGCAGGATGGTCCCGCCGCGGTGGTTGATGTCCCCGACGTCACGCGGGCCGAGGGGTCGCAGGTTGCCCTTGACGAGCCCGTCGTACCCGGAGGTGATGCCGTAGGACTCGATGCGGGCGGCGTCGGCGGCGCGGACCACGGCGCGCACCGCCGGGTTCATCCCCGGGGCGTCGCCGCCCGAGGTGAGCACCCCGATCCGTCGCACCCGCATCTCGTCCCTCCCGCGGGGGCCGAGCCCTTCGGCGCCGGCGGTGCGGCGATCCTACAAGCCGGGGCCGGCCGGTCGAGCCGGGCACATCCTCGCCCGACGCCGCGATCTTTCGCGAGGCTCCCGAGGACGTTGCCGCCTCCTCGGCCGTCGTGCTTACATGGCTGTAGTTCTCGCGGAGCCTGGTTGAACAGCGACCGATTCGTCCACCTGCACGTGCACACCGAGTTCTCGATGCTCGACGGTGCGGCGCGGGTCGACGACCTGGTGAAGGCGGTGCGAGGAGACGACCAGCCGGCGGTGGCGATCACCGACCACGGGGTGCTGTACGGGGTGGTCGACTTCTACAAGGCGGCCACCGCGGCCGGGGTGAAGCCGATCATCGGCATCGAGGCCTACGTCACCCCCGGGTCGCGCTTCGACCGGCCTCCCCGGCGTGACGACGTCCGCTACCACATGACGCTGCTGGCGACGTCCGAGGTCGGCTACCGCAACCTGATCGCCATGTCGTCGAAGGCGTTCCTCGAGGGCTTCTACTACAAGCCACGCATGGACCGCGAGCTCCTCGCCGCCCACAGCGAGGGGATCATCGCCACGTCCGGCTGCCTGGGCGGACACGTCGCCCAGCTGCTCGCCCCCGACGCCGCTTCGGAGGAGGGCAACCGCCAGCAGGTCCGCGACTACCGCGCCGCCGTCGAGGCGGCGGCGATGTACCAGGACATCTTCGGCCGGGACAACTTCTTCATCGAGCTGCAGGACCACGGGATCCCGGCGCAGCGCAAGGTGATGCCCGATCTCCTCGAAGTCGCCCGCGAGGTGGGTGCCCCGCTGCTGGCCACCAACGACAGCCACTACACCTTCGCCACCGAGGCCGAGACCCACGACGTGCTGCTCTGCATCCAGACCGGGGCCAACCGCGACGACCCGGGGCGGTTCCGCTTCGAGTCCGAGGAGAACTACCTGAAGACCTCGGCCGAGATGCGTTCCTTGTTCCCGGCCGACGAGTTCCCCGGCGCCTGCGACAACACCCTCGAGGTCGCCGAGCGCTGCGACCTGCAACTGGAGTTCGGCCGCATCCTGCTGCCGCAGTTCCCGGTGCCGGCCGGGGCCACCGAGGCGTCGTTCCTGCGCGACCTCGTCCTCGACGGCGCCCGGCACCGCTACGGGGACCTCTTGCCCGAGACCGTGGTGGAGCGGATCGACTACGAGTTGCGGGTCATCGGCGACATGGGGTTCTCCGCCTACTTCCTCATCGTCTGGGACCTCATCAGATATGCCAGGGAACGGGGCATCCGCACCGGCCCCGGCCGGGGGAGCGCCGCCGGCTCGATCGTGGCGTACTGCCTGGGGATCACCAAGCTCGACCCGCTCGAGTTCGGCCTCATCTTCGAGCGATTCCTCAACCCCGGTCGCCGCCAGATGCCCGACATCGACATGGACTTCGACGAGCGTTACCGGGGCGAGATGATCCGCTACTGCGCCGAGCGGTACGGGTCGGACCACGTCGCCCAGATCGTCACGTTCTCCACCATCAAGGGCCGCCAGGCGCTACGCGACGCCGCCCGCGTCCTCGGGTACCCGTACGGTCTCGGCGACCGGGTGGCCAAGCTGATGCCGCCGCCCATCCTCGGCGTGGAGGCGACGCTCCGAGGCCTGCCTCGACGAGCCGTCGCCGGTCGCGGGGAGCGAGGCGGGTGACCGCTACCGCGACGGCGCCGGGCTCCGCCAGGCGTACGACACCGATCCCGAGGCCCGCCAGGTGATCGACACCGCCCGCGGGCTCGAGGGGCTGCGCCGTCAGGACTCGATCCACGCCGCCGCGGTGGTCATCTCCCCGATCCCCCTCACCGAGATCGTCCCCATCCAGCGAAAGGGTGAGGACGCCGAGACCGTCACCCAGTACGAGTTCGGGTCGGTGGAGGAGCTCGGCCTGCTCAAGATGGACTTCCTCGGGTTGCGCAACCTCGCCACCATCGAGCGGGCGCTCGAGCTCATAGAGCGCAGCACCGGGTCCCGGGTGGACGTCGACGCCCTGCCCCTCGACGACGCTGCCGTGTACACCATGCTCCAGGCCGGCGACTCGATGGGGGTGTTCCAGTTCGAGGGCGGTCCGATGCGGGCGTTGATGCGGAACCTCCGCCCGGAGCGGTTCGAGCACCTCGTCGCCCTCAACGCCCTCTACCGGCCGGGCCCGCTGGGCGCCGGGATGCACAACGAGTACGCCGATCGCAAGAACGGGCGCAGGCCGATCGAGTACGTGCACCCCGACCTGGCCGGTGTCCTCGGCGACACGTACGGGATCATCGTCTACCAGGAGCAGGTCCTGCAGGTGGCCCAGCGCATGGCCGGGTTCTCCATGGCCGACGCCGACGACCTGCGCAAGGCGATGGGCAAGAAGATCCCCGCGGTGATGCGGCGCCAGCTCGACAGGTTCATCGACGGCTGCGTCGCCAACGGCTACGAGGAGAAGCTGGCCCGCGACCTCTTCGGGTTCATCGAGCACTTCGCCGGGTACGGCTTCAACCGTTCCCACTCGGCGGCGTACGCCTACGTCGCCTACCAGACCGCCTGGCTGAAGGCGCACCACCCGGCGGAGTACATGGCGGCGTTGCTCACCGCCAGCAAGCGGGACAAGGACCGCACCGCCCTGTACCTCAACGAGTGCCGGACCATGGGGCTGCGGGTGCTGGTGCCCGACGTCAACCGGTCCGAGTCCGACTTCGCCACCGCCGACGGCGAGATCACGTTCGGGCTCTCGGCCATCCGCAACGTCGGCGAGACGGTGGTGGAGCACATCCTGGACGAGCGCGAGAAGAACGGGTCGTACCGGTCGTTCCAGGACTTCATCGACCGGGTCGACGTCAGCGTGCTCAACCGGCGGGTCATCGACGCACTGGTGAAGGCGGGGGCGTTCGACAGTCTCGGGTACCCGCGGCGCGGTCTGCTGGAGCACTCGATGGAGGTCGTCGAGCACACCGTCGAGCGGCGGCGGGCCGAGGACATGGGCCAGTTCTCGCTGTTCGGCGGCAGCCAGTCGGCGGTGCCGCAGGAGCCGGTGGCGGTGCCCGACCTCCGGTGGGACAAGCGGGTCAGGCTGGGGTTCGAGAAGGAGATGCTCGGGCTCTACGTGTCCGACCACCCGCTGTTCGGCGTCGAGCGGGCTCTGAAGGCGATGTGCACCTCGACCATCCCCGGGCTGTGGGACCTCGAAGACAAGGCGGAGGCCACGGTGGGCGGGATCGTGGGGCCGGTCACCCGCCGCTACACCAAGAAGGGGGAGCCGATCCTGTTCTTCGCCCTCGAGGACCTGGAGGGATCGACGGAGGTGATCGCCTTTCCCCGCACCGTCGAGAAGGCGGGGCCGCTGGTGCGCGAGGACGCCGTCGTCGTGGTTTCCGGGCGGGTCGACCATCGCGGTGACGAGGTCAAGTTCATCGCCGGCGACATCCGGGAGCCCCGGCTCGAAGCCGAGGAGACGGTCCGGCTCCGGGTGGCGGCGGTGGAGCTCAGCCGATCCGTTGTCGACCAGCTCAAGCAGGTCCTGGCCAACCACCCGGGATCGGCGACCGTCTATCTCCACATGGTCTCCGACGCAGGGGAGAAGGTCATGCGACTCGGCGACGACCACAGGGTCGATCCGCGATCCTCGCTCTTCGCCGACCTCCGCGGCCTGCTCGGCGCCGGCGCCGTGGTCTGAACCGCGGCAGCCGAACAGGGCCTTGACCAGGTCGGGGGAGGCGTCGGTGAGCGCCGCCAGGCCGTCGAGATCGGTCGGGGGCGAGGTGAGTAGCGGCACCGTGGCGACCGGGACCGTGTAGGTGGCGGCGAACTGGCGCCGGGTGTCGGCCTCGCGGCGGGCCTCGGCGCCCCATCTCGCCAGGTTGTCGTGGAGGGCGACCCAGTGCGGCTGGCCGACCCCATCGGGCTCCTCGGGCTCCATGGCGGAGGCCCACTCGACCGGCAGCATCCGGTTGAAGATGACCGCCGCCGGCTCGAACGAGGCGGGGAGCTCCTCGAGGAACCGGCGCACCTCGCGCAGCGGGGTCGGGGAGGCGTTGGTGACCAGGACGGTGCGGGCGGTGCGCAGGTGCCGCTCGACCTGCACCGCACGCGCCGACAACCCGTCGTAAACGGTGCGGAGGTCGAGGAGGAACTCGGCGATGTCCTCGAGCAGCGGTCCGCCGAGAACCGTGTCGGCGATCCGCAGCATCGGGCGGGCGGTGACCCGGTACAGGGCGCGGCGTCCCGGGATGCCCGCTCCGGTGAGCCAGCTCAGCAGCCGGCTCCCCAGCAGGTCCTGCATGGCGTGTGGAGCCTGCATGAAGTCGATGCCGCCGGCGGCGGGCGGGGTGTCGACGACCACCCGCTCCCAGTCGCCGCTGTCGGCGAACTCGGCCATCTGCTCGCCTGCCGCGTAGGCCTGGGCGGCGGGGAACCGGTCGGCGATGGCCCGGAAGTACGGGTTGGCGACCAGGCGCTCCGTCACCTCGGGGTCGGCATGGCGGGTGACGATCCCCTCCCACGAGGCGGCGACGTCGAGCATCGCCGCCCAGAGGTGCGGGCGCCCGGGGACGGGCGATGGGTGGTTGCCCAGCCCGCCGACGCCCAGGGCGTCGCCGAGACGCCGGGCAGGGTCGACGGTCACCACCAGGGTGTCGACCCCGGATGCCGCCGACACGACCGCTCCGGCGGCCGAGACCGTCGTCTTGCCCACGCCCCCGGCCCCGGCCACCACGAGGATCTCGGTCACGCCACACCCCAGCGGCCGCTGAGCTGGGCGGCGACCTCCGCCGGTGTCACCAGCCCGAACAGGTAGGGGAGCGGGGTGGCGTTGCCGAGGGCGTCGAGCCAGTGGCGTTGGTGGCGCTGCAGGGTGCGATGCAGCGTGGCGCTGTCCCGCATCGGGCCGTCGGGGAGCCGGGCGATCACCTTGGCGGGCACCGGCAGCTCGGGGAGAACACGGTTGGCGGCGACGACGGCCAGGTCGACGAGAGGCTCGGAGGCCAGCTCGTCGAGGGACTCGACCGTCTCGACGATGGGTAGCTCCTCGGGGACGGTGACCAGCACCAGCCCGGTGCGTCGCGGGTCGGCCAGGAAGCGCCGCATCGACCGAGCCTGGTTCTGCACGATCCCGGTCGGCACCAGCCGCTCGATGGTGGCCGGCGCCCGAAGGTACGACAGGAGCTGCCCGAGCGGCGGGGCGTCGACCACGACGAGGTCCCAGTGATGCTGCTGCGCCTCGAAGAACGGCTTGCCCATCGAGATGACCTCGCGGACCCCGGGCGCGGTGTCGACCAGCACGTTGAGTGCCTTGCTGAACTGGCGGGTCGGGGTTCCCCGGGGGACCCTCAGCTGGAGCTTCAGGTACTCGTCGAGGGCGCGGGCCCGGTCGACCACCGACGCCGAGACCCCGGGCAGTACTTCGTGGGCGTCGGGCCCGATGGCCTCGACCCCGAGGTGGAGGGCGAGGCCGAGCCCGTCGACCATGCCCATGGCCAGCACCCGCTGGCCCGCCCGCGCCGCGGCGATGGCGATGGAGGCGGTGACTGCCGATTTGCCGACGCCGCCCTTGCCGGAGACCAACAACAGGCGCCGATCGAGCACCGGGTCAGGCTAGTTGTCGGAAGGTACGCTGAGGCTCGTTCAAAACCGGGGAGGCGACGCGTGGCGCAGCTGGATGTGGACGAGTTCATCGCCCGGTTCCGTGACCGGGCGGCGGCGGTCCGGGAGCGAGGGGTGCCTCCGCTGGAGGGCGAGGCGCGCCGCACCTTCATCCAGCAGATGGAGCTCGACCACCTCGACTACGCCTTGGTGGGCAGCGCCACCTGGACGGTGGAGGACGACCACCTCGTGCTGCGAATACCCCTGCGCTGAGCGGCCGCCGCCTTCCGGCTGCGGCTCAGGTCATCGGGTCGGGTGGCGTGTCCGAGGGAGGAGTCTCGGGGGTCATCGGCGGGGGCGGGTGGGGTCATCGGCGGGGGCGGCGGAATGGCGGGTCCCGGGTCCATCACCCCGCTCGCCGGCTGGCCGCCGAGCGCCACGACCACCCTGCTGGTGTTCTCGCCGATGCGGAACAGCATGGCGATCACCTCGAGCCACACCCGGAAGAAGATCAGGTACAGCAGCCCGCCGATCGAGAGCGACGATGGCGGCCCAGCATCCCCGCCCCGAAGCTCCGGCGAGAACCCGGCGACGATGAAGGAGAGGGCCCCGAGGCCGATGACGATCGCGCCGATGATGTAGATGACCTTGATGAACTTCAGGCGCGACGAACTGCTTGAAGTCCCAGTCGAACAGCCCGGCAAAGAAGCTCTTCGGCTCCATGTGTCCTCGCCCTTCCTCGTCGAGTCGGACCGGGAGCCTAGGCGAGGACAGCCGGACGCCGCGGGATCGTCGGCATGGGTCAGTCGGGGTCGGTGATGCCGGCGGCGGCGCGGCGGGCGGCGGCACGACGCTCGCCGTCGAGCCGGGCGAGGTCGTGATCGTCGTGGTCGACGAACGTCATGGCGCCGGCGATCAGCCGGTGGCCGGCCTGCTCGGCGATCAGCCGGTGCATGGTCTGGGCGATCCGCCGGTAGTCGGGGTGGCCCCCCGCCTGGCTGCGGAGCTCGATGAGGTGGAACGCCTCCCGGGCGTCGAGGTCGAGGACGAACCGGATCCGGTAGGCGAGCGGCACCACGTACTGGGCGACGTGGGGCCCGAGGTCGTCGGACATCGCCGCGTGCAGGGCGGCGGCGCGCTCCATCGCCTCCCGCCACCGCGGCCTCGGCGCCGATCTCGGCCACCGCCGCCGGGGTGATGTAGCCGTGGGTGGGGGAGAGCCGCTGCCACTCGACGGTGAGCATCCGGTGCCGCTGCAGGTCGCGGAAGATCCCGTAGTCGCAGAGGATGTCGAAGCGGTAGGAGGTGCGCTCGAAGCCGCGGCCCGGCTTGTGGCGCCGGTTGGCGCGGTCGCCGACGGCGGCGGCGACGAGCGCGGCCCGCTCCGCCTCGCCCATGGCCCGCACCGTGTCGAGGAGCTGGTCGTCGGGGAGGTCGGTGATACGGGTACAGGGCTGCCGCCGCCGTCTTCACCTCGCCGTCCGGATCCCAGTCGACCAGCGTCACTTCCGGCCGGCCGTCGGGCTCGCCCTCCAACTGCCCGGCACGCTCTTCGATCGCGGCGGCGATGCCGGCGAAGTAATCGATCCAGGCGCCGCCCCGTTCCGCGTTGTCCACCCTGTGGAGGAAGGCTGGGATCACTCGCCGCAACTGCTCGAGCATCATCGCCCCGTACCGGCGGACCTCCGACGAGGGATGGGCCGCCATGCGCATCAGCAGCATCTCGTAGCTCTGCCCGGTGCCGAATATCCCGACGTTCGACAGCGTGGAGGCGGGCAAGCAGGCCGCGCAGGTCGTCGCAGGCCTTGGCCCTGATGGTCGACCGCCAGGTGAAGGCGGTGTCGCCGTCCTGGCGGGGAAACGCCGCCTCGTAGTACGGCACCAGCGACTTCACCAGGTCGGCGTAGGTGTCGAAGAGCCAGTCCATCGCCTCCCCGTAGGAGGCGGCGTGCCGCGACCCGGCGACCTCGGGGGGCGTCATGTAGCGGTAGCGGTCGCCGATCCGCTGGTCGTAGAAGATGTAGCGGGTGCTCTGCTCGAGGTAGGCGGCGAGGCGGCCCCGCTCCAGCACCTTGGTCAGCACGTTGGACGCCTGCTCGCAGGCGAGGTGGGCCCCGCCGAGCTGCGCCACCGAGTCGTCGCCGTAGTCGGAGAACACCCGGCGGTAGAGGGCCTCGGCGCGCGCGATGCCCACCTCGCCGGCCTCCCCGCGTCGGGCGGCGACGGCGGCCAGCCCCGCCTCCGTCGCCTCGACGAACTCGTCGAGGAAGAGGCGGCGCACCGACTTCGGGGAGCGGCTGTAGCGGGCGAACAGAGCACCCTTCACCACCTCGGGCAGGTTGACGACGGCGAACACCGGGCCGTCGAGGTCGGTGAAGTGCGGGCGAAGCAGGTCCCGCTCGGCATCGGTGAACGTCTCCTGGAAATACGGGCACGGAGGGGAGGTCGGTCACGGTCTCGGTCGGATGGCACACTCGAGGGAACTACAGCGCTGTGATTCACCCTACCAGCCGGGAGGGCTTCGCCCGCGCCGGCGACCGGCCGGTGGAGCCGGCGAATCCCGGCTCACCGGTATCCTGCCTCGCATGGTCTGGCTGCGGGTCCTCATCGGGGCGCTGATCGCCCTCGCCGTCGCCATCGCCGTGGTGCCGCTCGCCGTGCTCGCCGACCTGAAGGACGGCGGGAACGGTTGGGGCCTGTGCCCGCAGGGGCTGGCGGTGTGTCGCACCGGCTATTTCGCCGGTTTCGAGCTGCTCGCCGGGGTGGTCGTCGCTCTGGGCGCCGTGCTCCTCGCCATCCACCTGTGCGTCAGGGCATTGCGTCGCATGGAGCGCCAGCAGGCGGCGCGCGACTTCGTCGCCAGCCAGCAGCAGGCATGGCTCCGCCAGCAGCAGACATGGCAGCAGCGGGAGGCGTCGTGGACGGCGCAGTCCGCGCATCTTGCGGCTTCGCCGCAGTCGGGTATTGCGGCTTCGCCGCAATCGGGTATCGCGGCTTCGCCGCAGTCGGGTATCGCGGCTTCGCCGCAGTCGGGTATCGCGGGCGCGAGCGGCTCGCCCGGCGGCGGCCGGGCGGCGCCGGACCGAGCCGCAGCCTCTGACCCGGGTCGGCGGCGCTCTTGACCGAGGACCGCACCGAGCCCGATGACGACGGTGCGACGGCGCGCCCGCCTGGTGCTCACCCGGCTGACCAGGCGCTATCCGGAGATCCGGACCGCGCTCCACTACGAGAACGTCTGGCAGCTGCTCGTGGTCACCGTGCTCTCCGCCCAGACCCTCGACGCCACCGTGAACCGGGTCGCCCCGGAGTTGTTCGCCCGCTGGCCCGCGCCCGAGGACCTCGCTGCCGCCAACCCGGACGAGGTGGAGGCGGTGATCCACCCGACCGGGTTCTTCCGCCAGAAGGCCAAATCGGTGATGACCTTGTCCCAGGCGATCGTCGAGGAGCACGGCGGCGTGGTACCCAAGAACTTCGACAAGCTGACCAAGCTGCCCGGCGTCGGGCGCAAGACCGCCAGCGTGGTGGTCGCCGAGGCCTGGAACATGCCCGCCATCGCCGTGGATACCCATGTGCAACAGGGTGAGCAGGCGGCTCGGGCTCACCGCCAACGACAAGGCGGTGAAGATCGAGCAGGACCTCAAGGCTCTGTACCCGCGCCGCCGATGGTCGGGCATCTCGATGCGGTTCATCCAGTTCGGTCGCGAGGTGTGCGATGCCCAGCGGCCCCGCTGCTGGGAGTGCCCGCTCCGCGACGTCTGCCCCTGGCCGTACAAGCGCCCCGCCCCGTCGCCTTGACCGGCATGACCGTCGTGTCGCTGCGCTCGCCCCACGACCGCGCCATCTTCAGGCTGGCGATCCCGGCGTTGGGCGCGCTCGCCGCCGACCCACTGGTGGCATTGATCGACACTGCCTACGTGGGGCGGCTGGGCAGCGCCGCCCTCGGGGCGGTGGCGGTGGCCGGCGCCATGTTCTCCGTCGCCGTGGCCGGCTTCAACTTCCTGGCGTACGGCACGACGCCACTGGTGGCCACCCGCCTGGGTTCCGGCGACCGGGAGGCGGCCGCCCGCATGGCCGGGGCGGCGGTGTGGGTGGCGGTGGTCGCCGGGCTGGTGGCGACCGCTCTCCTGCTCGCCTTTCCCGAGGTCCTGCTCGGCTGGCTGGGGGCGTCGGAGGAGCTGCTCGGCCCAGGCGTCACCTACCTCCGGATCCGCAGCGTCGGCCTGGTGGCGGTGCTCTACCTCACCGCCGCCTCCGGGATCTTCCGGGGAGCCCAGGACGCGGTGACCCCGCTGCGCGCGATCCTGGTGCTCAACCTGGTCAACCTGGTGCTCGACCCGCTGCTGATCTTCGTCCTCGGGTGGGGGGTGGCCGGGGCCGCCTGGTCGTCCGTGGCCGGCCAGGTGGTCGGGGCGGCCATGCTCGCCGGGGTGCTTCGCCGGCCCGGCGCCCTCGGGTTCAGGCCCTCCCGCCCCCGGAGGGCAGACGTCGTGGCGCTGTCCACCGCCGGTAGCCGGCTCATCCTGCGTACCTTCGGGCTGCTGGCGGTGTTCACCGCCGCCACCGGGGTTGCCGCCCGGCTGGGGACCACCGCGGTCGCCGCCCACCAGGTCGCCAGTCAGCTGTTCCTCTTCCTGGCGCTGGTGCTCGACGCCATCGCCATCGCCGCCCAGTCCGTGGTCGGCAAGGCGGTCGGAGAGCACGACGCCCCGCTGGTACGCCAGCTGGCCGACCGGCTCGTGGTGCTGGGGACCGCCGCCGGACTGGTCCTGGCCGTCCTCCTCGCCGTCGTCGCGCCATGGCTGGGCCACTGGTTCACCCCGGATGAAGCGGTCGTCGCCGCCCTGGCCACCATCTACCCGCAGCTGGTGCTCATCCAGGTGCTCGGCGGGGCGGTGTTCGCCTGGGACGGCATCGTCATCGGCGCCACGGACTTCACCTACGCCATGGCCGCCACGGTCGCCCCGGCGGTGGTCACCCTCGTCTGGCTCGGTGGCGTGCTCGTCCTCGATGGCGAGCTGGAGGCGGTGTGGTGGGGCATCGTGCTCCTCATGGTGCTGCGCTCCGCGATGCTCGCCTGGTGGCATCGGGTCCGGCTGCCGACGGCGGCCCGGTTCCGCCCCGCCGAGTAGCGGGCCGACGTGCATCGCCGGCGGATCTGCCAGCATGCCCGGCGCCGCCGCCAGTCGGCAGCAGGAGGAGAACGGTGCCGACAACGAGCTTCCCCCCGACCTTCGTGTGGGGCGTCGCCACCGCCTCGTACCAGATCGAGGGCGCCGTCGACGCCGACGGGCGCGGCGAGAGCATCTGGGACCGCTTCTCGCACACCCCGGGGAACATCGACGACGGCGACACCGGCGACGTCGCCTGCGACCACTACCACCGGTACCCCGAGGACATCGCCATCATGGCCGAGCTCGGGCTCGACGCCTACCGGTTCTCGGTGGCCTGGCCGCGGGTCGTCCCCGCCGGTGTCGGCGAGGTGAGCACCGCCGGGCTCGACTTCTACGACCGGCTGGTCGACGAGCTGTTGGACAAGGGCATCACGCCCTACGCGACGCTGTACCACTGGGATCTGCCGCAGGCGCTCGAGGACACCGGCGGCTGGCCGGCACGGGCGACCGCGGAGGCCTTCGCCGAGTACGCCTCGGTGGTGGCCGCCAGGCTCGGCGACCGGGTGCCCCGCTTCACCACGCTCAACGAGCCCTGGTGCTCGTCCGATCTCGGCTACCGGGTCGGTGTCCACGCCCCGGGACGGCGCGAGCACGAGGCGGCGCTCGCTGCCGCCCACCACCTCCTGCTCGCCCACGGCTTGGCGGTGCCGGCGATCCGGGCTGCCGCCCCCGGGTCGGAGGTCGGCATCACCCTCAACTTCGAGCCCAAGGCGCCGGCGTCCTCCCACCCCCTCGACGTCGAAGCCGCGATGGCGGCCCACGACCAGTACAACCGGTGGTTCCTCGACCCGGTCGTGGGCCGCGGCTACCCGGCGCACGGCGCCGCCGCGTGGGGTTGGGACCAGCTCGAGGTGGTCGACGGCGACCTCGAGGTCATCGCCGCACCGATCGACTTCCTCGGGGTCAACTACTACACCCGGCAGGTGGTGCGCTCGCCAGCACCTCGACCCGCTGCCGGCGGCGCCGGTGCCGGAGCTGACCGGCATGGGCTGGGAGGTCTATCCCGAAGGGCTGACCGAGACACTCGAGTTCGTCGCCTCCCGCACGGGTGAGCTGCCCCTCTATCGTGACCGAGAACGGGGCCGCCTACCCGGACGACCCGGACGACCCCGGGCGCGACCCGGAGCGGGTGGCGTACCTTCGCCGGCATCTCGTCGCCGCGCTGGCCGCCATCGACCGGGGCGTGCCGCTGCAGGGCTACTTCGCCTGGTCCCTGCTGGACAACTTCGAGTGGGGCTACGGGTACGGCCAGCGGTTCGGGATCGTCCACGTCGACTTCGCCACCCAGCAGCGGACGGTGCGTGACAGCGCCCGATACCTCGCCCATGTGGCGCGGAGCGGCTCGCCGACGTAGCTCGGTCGCCGCGGTCTCATTCGCCCGAGGGTCCCCTTGCCTCCTCTTCCGCCGCTGCCATCTCTTCCTCGACGAGCTCACCACTGGGCTCGACCGCGGGCTGCTCACCCCGGGCGAGCCCGGGACGATGACTCAGTCCGGGCGGGCCTCCTCGACCCACGCCGGCTCCTCCACCTCGGCCGGCGTCGGCGTAGTTCTCCACCAGGACCCGACCCTTCGTCTCGGGGAGCTGGAACACCAGCCACACCGCCGCCAGCAAGCCGAGCCCCAGGAAGGCGACGGTGCGGGACAGCCCGATGGTGTCGACCACGAGGGCGCCGATCAGGAACCCGAGGATCGACCCGACGATGCCGGCGTTGGTGATGAACCCACCGGCCGAGGCCCGTACCCGGGTGGGGAACAACTCGGAGCGCTGGGCGGCGAACGCCGGGGTCAGCATCGTCGCCCCGAGGGTCCCGAGGAACACGGTCACCCCCAGCAACAGCGTCGAGTCGACGAAGTAGAAGCCGACTCCGCCCGCCAGCCCGACGAGGATGCCGAGGGCGGCGGCCTGGCGGCGCCCCACCACGTCGGCGAGGCGCCCTCCGATGAGCAACCCGATCGTGCCCACCCCGGAGGCGATCACCAGCAGCCAGGTGGCGGACGTCGCCGTCCACTCCAGGTCGTTGACCAGCCGCTCGAGGACGAAGTTGAACGCCGGCGACGAGAACACGGCGACCAGGAAGGCGATGCCGCCCAGCGTCCACAGGTAGCGGCCTTCGCCGGTCTGCATGATGGCGTTGTATCCCACCGCGGAGCGAGGCCGGGTGAACGCCCTGGTCTCCTCGAGGAACCGGTTGAGCAAGGGCAGCACCAGCAGGCCGAGGGCGGTGAGCCCGAACAGGATCCGCCAGCGATCGGGGCCGGAGTCGGCAAAGGGGAGCAGGAGGAGGCCGAGGCCGGCGCCGACCGATCCGGCGATGGCGTAGAGGCCGATGCCGAAGGCCCGCCGTCCCGGCGTCAACTCCTCGGCCAGGATCACGATGGCGAGGGCGGCCACCGCCACCACCCCGATCCGGGTGAGCGCCTGGGCCAGCGTGAAGAAGATCGGGTTGGGGAGCAGCCCGGCGAGCAGGTTGCCCACCGGGACGAGGGCGAAGGCGACAAGGAAGACATCGCGGCGACCCTGGCGATCGGCGGCGAAGGCGAAGAGGATCCCGGCCAGCGACGCCGCCCTGGTGATCCCGAAGATCCAGAACATCGACCCTTCGCTGATGTCCATGGCCACCCGGGCGTACGGGAGGGTGGCGGAGATGACCGAGGCGCCGTAGCCGACCACGAAGGCGGCGATGCCCATGAGGAAGATGGTGCGGCGATCTCTCATCGAGAAGCCCGGGCCAGACTGTCCCGCTGTCCGCATGCACCTTCTCCGATCCGCCCGGTCGATGCCGGCCGGGCAGGTTACCGCCAGGAGGCCGTGACTCCGTGTACCTGATCGCACCGGGTTCATGGGAACATGCCGGCAGCCGGATGTCCCCGGACGCCGCTCTCCGCACGCGAGGGTCCGCCGGGGGGCGCCGCTCTGGACGACGGTCGCGGATGGCCCGAAGGACGCCGGAGGTCATGGACAACCTGAGCCTGCTCACCGCCGTCGCCGCCGGGGCGGCATCGTTCCTGTCGCCCTGCGTCCTGCCCATGGTGCCCGGGTACATCGGGCTGGTCTCGGGATACTCCGCCCAGGAGTTGCGGGCCGGCGAGGTGGAGTTGGGGCGGGTCACCCGCACCACCGGGCTGTTCGTGCTCGGCTTCACGCTGGTCTTCGTGCTGGTGTTCGGGGCGGCGGCGACCAGCATCGGGAGGCTGCTCGCCGTGCCCCAGTTCCAGGTTCGTCTCCGGGGTGCTGATCATCCTGATGGGGCTGTTCGTGGCGGTGACCGCGGTATCGACCCCGCGGTTTCTGATGCCCTTGCTGCGGGAGCGGAGGCTCGCCGTCGACTCCGACCGCTTCGGCTCGCTGACGGCACCGGTGATGGGGGCGGCATTCGCCTTCGGGTGGACCCCGTGCATCGGGCCGTTCCTCACCGCCGCCCTCGCCCTCGGCGCCGCCAGCGACACGGTGGCCCGCGGGATGGTGGTGCTCACCTTCTACTCGCTCGGGCTGGGGATCCCGTTCCTGGTGACCTCGGTCGCCATCGCCGGGGCATACCGCAGCTTCGACCGGCTCCGACCCTTCATGGTGCCGATCACGGTGGTGTCCGGCCTGCTGCTCGCCGGGTTCGGGCTCCTCCTGGTCACCGGGAACGTCACCGAGCTCAACTCGTGGTTCAGCCGATGGCTGACTCGCCTCGGCCTCGAAGGCCTGGCCGACGTATGACTGCTCCGGTGTGACTGGCGCCGCGGTTACCCGGCGCGGTGGAGCCGACTCCTACGGCGACGTCACCGGCGAGTACCTGGCCTTACGCACCGGCGCCGGCGCCGTCGCCGGCTGGCACGACCTGGTGTGGGTGCGCGGGCCGGACGCGGTGCGGTTCCTCGACGGGTTGGTCAGCCAGGCGGTCGAGCCCATGGCACCGGGGAGCGTGGCCCGGTCGCTCCTGCTGTCGCCGCAGGGCAAGTTGCCGCGCTCCTCATCTCCTGCTGCGCGGCGTCGACGAGGTCGGCCTGCTCACCGATGCCGGCCTGGGGGTCATCGTCGAGGAGGACCTCCGCCGGTTCAAGATCCGGGTCGATGTCGCCATCGAGCCTGAGCCCGGTCCGGTGGTGGCCCTGTGGGGCCCGGCGGCGGTGGCGACCGTCGACAAGGTGGTGGGTGTGGTCGCCGCCGAAGGCTGGGAGCGTCGCGGCGACGTGGTCGTCGCCTCGGTGCCGTTCGCCCGGGTGCCGCTGCCCCGGCTGGCTCTCGTCGGGGTGGGCATCGACCCGCTGATCGCCGCCGGTGCGGTGCGCTGTGGCCGGCTCGCCGCCGACGCGGTGCGCATCGAGGCGGGGGAGCCCTTGATGGGCGTGGACATCGACGAGAAGACGATCGCCCAGGAGGCCGACCTCGTGGATGGTGCCGTCGACTTCACCAAGGGCTGCTACCTGGGCCAGGAGCTGATCGCCCGCATCGACTCCCGGGGCCACGTCAACCGGCGCCTGCGCGGCGTGCGGCTCACCACCAACGTCCTCCCGCCGGTCGGCGCCGAGGTGGTCGGCGGGAGATGGACCGGTTGGGGCGGTGACCTCGATCGCCGAGTCGCTCACGCTTTCGGCGCCGGTCGGGATGGCGATGGTGCGCCGCCAGGTCGAGCCGGGCTCGCCGGTGAGCCTCCGATGGCCCGGCGGCGAGGCTCCCGCGGTGGTGGAGCGGCTGCCCCTCGATCCCACCCTCGGGGCGTGATGCGGTCGCGGGCGGGCGCGGCGGTGCTCGCCGGTGCCGTCGTGATGGCCGGCTGCAGCGGGTCGTCCGGCCTGACCGGCCGGGAGCTCTACGAGCAGTCGTGCGCCTCGTGCCACGGCGGTCTCGGCGGTGGCGGTGTCGGACCGGCGCTCGATGCCGGGTCCGAGGCCGCCTCGCTGACGGACGAGCAGATCGCCGGCGCCATCCGGGTCGGCCCGGGTTCCATGCCCGGGTTCGACCGCCTCACCGACGAGCAGATCGACAGCCTGGTGGAGTACATCCGCACGCTTCAGGAGTAGGCCCGATTCCGTCACACCCGACGGTTATCCTGATCGAACACACGTTCGTCGAGTGACGGAGGGCCGGGTGCGATCCAAGGAAGAGTACGAGGCGGCTTTGGCAGCTGGTCGACCAGGGCATCAACGACTGCGAGATCGGCCGCCGCCTCGGGATCTCGAGGGTCACCATCCGGGGCTGGCGCACGGCACGTGCTGCCGGCAGCGGCGGCCGCACCGTCTCGTGGACCGGCAAGCGCCGGAGCGCTGCCGCCTGCTTCCGATGCGCAGGCACCGCGCCCTTCGACCCGAAGGCGTACGCCTACCTCCTGGGGATCTACCTCGGAGATGGGACCCTGACGCACATTTCCGAGAGGTGTCTTCAACCTCCGGGTCTCGTGTGACCTCAAGTATCCAGACATCGTCAACGAGATCGCCACGGCGATCACGATCGTGCGCGGCTCTGACACGGTCGGTTTCGCTGCCCGAGCCCGGTTGCGTCGTGGTGCAACGCCTACTGGAAGCATTGGCCCTGCCTCTTTCCTCAGCACGGATCCGGGCCGAAAGCACGAGCGGACGGATCGTGCTGGAGCCGTGGCAGGCGAATTGGTCGACGCTCACACCCGAACGACCTGGTCCGTGGGCTCATCCAATCCGATGGCAACCGGCATGTCAATCGAGGTGTCACGGGCCGCTCGATCCGGAGTGAAGCGATACCGAGTACCTGCGCTACATGTTCACCAACGCCTCGGAGGACATCCTCGGGATCTTCACGGACGCTCTCGACCGACTCGGCGTGCACTGGACGCAGACCACTCCGCGGGTGATCTCGGTGGCCCGTCGCGATGACGTCGCCTACCTGGACACCTTTGTTCGGGCCGAAACACTGACCTCCTATAATCCTGCAGTCGCCGGAGTGGAGAAATTGGCATACTCACGAGATTCAAAATCTCGCGTCCGCAAGGACTTGCGGGTTCGAGTCCCGCCTCCGGCACCGCCATCCGACCACTGAACGCACCGCGACCGCCCAGCGGCGCACTCGTCGTATCCTGGCCCGGGTGCGCCGGATCGAGAAGAAGCTCTTCGCCATGAACGACGAGATCGCCGCCCTGCGGCGAGACGAGCGTCTGGCCGCAGAGGAGCTGATCTTCCACCAGCACCTCCACGATGACGCCAACCGCGACGCCCTCACGTCGGACAGCCCGCTCGACCGGGCCGATGCCAGGGAGACCGGCGCCGACGTCGCCAGGTTCGAGCGCCACGTCGCCGAGCTGGCGCAACGCCGCGGAGCGCCTCGAGGTCGAGCGTGACCGGCTGCTGAAGAAGCTCACCTAGCGGCCGAGCTCCCCGACTCTGAGCGAGTGGCGCCACGTCAGGTGTTCAATCGCTCAAAGTTGCATCGACGGTGGCCTGGCGGATCGAACTTTGAGCGAGTGGCGCCACGTCAGGGGTTCAATCGCTCAAAGTTCGGGGGCGGGTGCCGCCGGTGTCGGGGCCGCTCCCTACACTCGCCGCGATGGCGACCCTCGCCCTCCTCGACGGCCACAGCCTCGCCTACCGGGCGTTCTACGCGCTCCCGGCGGACCTGGCCACGCCCGCCGGGCAGGTCACCAACGCCGTGTTCGGCTTCACCTCGATGCTCATCAAGCTGCTCGGGGACGAGCGACCCGAGGCGGTGGCCGTCACCTGGGACGTCCGCGGACCGCAGTTCCGCCGCGACCTCTTCCCGGAGTACAAGGCGCAGCGCGAGGCGCCGCCGGACCTGTTCCGCAGCCAGCTCCCGCTCATCCGCGAGGTGCTCGAGGCGCTCGACATCACCCAGATCGAGGCGCCCGGCTTCGAGGCCGACGACGTCATCAGCACGCTGGTGGGCAAGGCCACCTCGGAGGGCTGGAAGGTGATCGTGGTCACCGGCGATCGCGACTCGTTCCAGCTCATCGACGACGACACCACCGTGATGTACACCCGGCGGGGCATCTCCGACACCGTGATGGCCGACGAGGCGTGGATCCGGGAACGCTACGGGATCGCCCCGAGGCAATACCTCGACTACGCCGCCCTCCGCGGTGACAGCTCGGACAACCTGCCCGGTGTGCCCGGGGTCGGCGAGAAGACCGCCACCAAGCTGATCGCCGAGCACGGCGACCTCGAGGGCGTCTACGGGCATCTCGACGAGCAGACCCCCCGAATGAAGGCGAACCTCGCCGAGAACCGCGACCAGGTGTTCCTCAACCGGCAGATCATGACGATGGTCGACGTGCCCGAGGTGGCCGCCACCGACCTCACCGCCCTGCAACTCGGCGAGTGGGACCACGACCGGGTCCGCAAGGTGTTCGACGCCCTCGCCTTCCGGACCCTGTGGGAACGGCTGGTCGAGCTGGGCGGGCAGGGTGCGGTCGAGACTGCGGAGATCGAGGTGGAGGTGTCGACGGCCCACACCGCCGACGATCTCGTCCCGCTGGCCCGCGGCGGGCTCGTCGCCGTCTCCGCCGTCCACGACGGCGCCGACGTCATCGGGCTCGCCGCCGCCGCCGTCGACGAGGCCCGTTTCGTCCCCGTGGAGCGGTTCGCCATCGTCGCCGAGGCCCTCGACCGGACGGGGGCCCGCCTGGCCGGGCACGATGTCAAGCCGTTGCTCCGCGACTTCCTCGCCTCCGACCTGGAGGCGCCGCCGGTGGGGTTCGACACCGCCTTGGCCGCCTACGTGGTGAACCCCGGCCAGCGCGCCCCCGATCTCGAGGAGCTGGCCTACCGCGAGCTCGGGCTCGCCGTCGTCCCGCAGCCGGTCGATGTAGCCGAGCTGCCGCAGGGATCGTTCGACTTCGACGCGCCCCCGGTCGAGGGCAGGCCCGACACCGCCTTCGCCGCCTCCGAGGCCGCCGCTCGCCGCGCCACCGCGGTCGCCGCGCTGATCGCCCCCCTCCGGGAGCAGATCGAGGTCCGGGGCGGTGGCGACCTCTACGAGGAGATCGAACTGCCGCTCATCGGGGTGCTGGCGCGCATGGAGGAGACCGGCATCGCCGTCGACCGGGCGGTGCTCACCAGGCTCGGTGACGACCTGCGCCGGCGGCTCACCGAGCTGGAGACCGCTATCCACTCCTCCGCCGGCGAAGCCTTCAACATCAACTCGACCCTCCAGCTGCGCGCCGTCCTCTTCGACCGCTTGGAGCTGCCGGTGCTGAAGAAGACCGCCAAGGGGGTGCCCAGCACCGACGCCTCCGTGCTCGAGAAGCTGCGCCAGGCGCACCCGGTGGTCGACCACCTCCTCCTGTACCGCGAGCTGGAGAAGCTCCGCTCCACCTATGTCGACGCCCTGCTGCCGCTGATCGAGGCCGACGGTCGGGTGAGGGGCCGGTTCAACCAGATGGCGGCCGCCACCGGGCGACTCAGCCAGGAACAGCCCAACCTGCAGAACATCCCGGTCCGCTCGGAGGAGGGCAGGATCATCCGCACCGCCTTCGTCGCCGCCGAAGGGCACCGGCTGGTCACCGCCGATTACTCGCAGATCGAGCTCCGCATCCTGGCCCACCTCTCCGGCGATCCCGGGCTGGTGGAGGCGTTCCGGCATGGCATGGACATCCACCTGGCCACGGCCGCCCGGGTGGCGGGCAAGCCGGCGGCCGACGTGACCGCCACCGAACGGCGTCGCGCCAAGGTGATCAACTTCGGGTTGCTGTACGGGATGGAGGCATACGGGCTGGCGCAACGGCTCGACATCTCCCGGCAGGAGGCCGAGGGCCATGTCGCCGCCTACTTCGCCCAGTTCCCCCGGGTGCGCGACTACATGCAGGGGATCGTCGACCAGGCCCGCACCACCGGGTTCACCACGACCCTCCTCGGGCGGCGCCGCTACCTCCCGGAGCTGGCCAGCTCCAACTTCCGCCAGCGCCAGATGGGGGAGCGGATGGCGCTCAACGCGCCCAATCCAGGGATCGGCGGCGGACATCATCAAGAAGGCGATGGTCGTGCTCGAGGAGGCGCTCGCCGCAGAGGGCGTGGGTGCGTCGATGCTGCTCCAGATCCATGACGAGCTGGTGCTCGAGGTCCCGGACGACATGGTCGACGAGGCGACCGCGGTCACCCGCGCCGTGATGGAGGGCATCGTCTCGCTCGACGTGCCCTTGGTGGTGGACACCGCCACCGGCGCGAACCTCGCCGAGTGCAAGGCGGATTGACACAACACGCTGACCCAACGGATCACCGGACCTGGTAGCCTGTGGCCGCCCCGTCGGGCTTCCCGCGCGCACGGAGGCAAGTCATCCTTCAAGGAGCTGATGCTGTCGCATGACGATCGAGAACGAGACGGAAGTGGAGGCCCCGGACCAAGATGTCCGGGACGCCGAAGCTCCCGCCCCCACCCGGGTCGACGGGGCTGACAGCCCGGAGACCCCCGAGACCCCGAGCACCGAAAACGTCCCCGTGACCGATGACCCCCCGGTGACCGACGACCTGTCGCCCGTCGACGAGGCGATCCCAGGAGAAGCCGAGGCGACTCCGTCGACGTCGACGAGGCGATCGCAGGAGAGCCGAGGCGACTCCCGTCGACGCCACCGAAGCGGCACCGGCCACGGTCGACGACGCATCCGAGGATGCCGGCGAGGGCGAGAGCGTCCCGGCGCCGCGGAGCCGATCGCGGTCTGCGGCCGGCGATCACCGCCCCTCGTGACATCGGCCACGTCGAGGACGACCTGTCCGCCGACGACTTCGCCGAGGCGGTCGACCGCACCGTGTTCGAGTTCCGCGAGGGCGACATCGTGGCCGGCAAGGTGGTACGGGTCGACCCGGACGAGGTGCTGATCGACATCGGCTACAAGTCCGAAGGCGTCATCCCGTCCAACGAGCTCTCGATCCGCAACACCGCAAACCCCTCCGAGGTGGTGACCGTCGGCGACGAGATCGAAGCGCTGGTCCTCCAGAAGGAGGACGAGTCGGGTCGCCTGGTGCTCTCCAAGAAGCGGGCGCAGTACGAGCGCGCCTGGGGCCGGATCGAGCAGGTCATGCACGACGGCGGCACGGTGACCGGGCCGGTGATCGAGGTGGTCAAGGGTGGCCTCATCGTCGACATCGGGCTGCGCGGGTTCCTGCCCGCTTCGCTGGTGGACCTGCGCCGGGTGCGCGACCTCTATCCGTTCGTCGGCGAGACGATCGAGGCCAAGGTCATCGAGCTCGACAAGAACCGCAACAACGTCGTGCTCTCCCGGCGCGCATACCTCGAGGAGGCCCAGGCCGAACAGCGCCAGGCGTTCCTCGGCGATCTCCAGCCGGGCGACGTCCGCGACGGGGTCGTCTCCTCGGTGGTCAACTTCGGCGCCTTCGTCGACCTCGGAGGAATGGACGGGCTGGTCCACGTCTCGGAGCTCTCTTGGCAGCATGTCTCCCACCCCAGCGAGATCGTCAACGTCGGCGACAAGGTGAAGGTGAAGGTGCTCGAGGTCGACCGGGACCGGGAGCGCATCTCCCTGTCGATCCGGCAGACCCGTGAGGACCCGTGGGACGAGTTCGCCCGTGACGTCGAGGTGGGCGCCGTCGTGGACGGCGAGGTCACCAAGACGGTGCCGTTCGGGGCCTTCGTGTCGGTGAGCGACGGCGTCGAAGGGCTGGTCCATGTCTCGGAGATCGCCATCCACCACGTGCCCAGCCCCGAGCTGGAGCTGTCGATCGGCCAGCAGGTGCGGGTCAAGGTCACCGAGATCGACATGGAGCGCCGGCGGGTCAGCCTGTCGATCAAGCAGGCGCTGCCCGAGTGGGAAGAGCGCTCGCAGTGGTCTGACCGGAGCCAGCAGCCGCCCGCTCGCGAGGCGCCCCGACCGCCCCGCGCCCCCCGTCGTGAGTTCCAGCGTGAGGAGGAGGAGACGCCGGCCGCCCCTTCCTTCAACGCCGATGCGTCGCTCGAGGCGATCCTCCAGGAGCTCAAGGAACGCGGCATAGGACGAAAGTAGGCGTCATATCAGACGGTCTACACTCTGCTGTTGTCTGGGACGGGCCGGTGGGCGCCATGACCCCACGGTCACGTGCGTTGCGATCGCCGGGTAGAGGGAACTGCGTGCCCGAGGGGGGTAGTCGATGAGTCGTCGCACAGTGGTGTTGACGGTGGCGCTGATCTTGGCGGTGGTGGCCGCCGTCGCCGTCTGGCGCTATCTGGCGTCGGTCGAGGACCAGGTGAGGGGCGATCTCGATGAGGTGCTGGTCTACAAGGCCACGTCGCTGATCGCCGACGGGACCGCGGGGACCGAGGCGAGCAGTGCCATCGACACGTTCCCGGCCCTGGTCCGGGACGTGGTGTTCGAGGGCTCGACGATCGTGTGCGCCGGCCCGGTCGACCCGGCGACGGCGTCGGACCCGACGGTGTGCGACGACAACCCGAGCGACATCGAAGAGTTGCTGACGGGCGGCGTCGCCGCCGGGCCGATCAGCGAGGGCCAGGTCATCACCACCGACATGTTCGTCGAGGCCGGTGCCTCCGATCCGGACCGGCTGGCGACCGATGTGCCCGAAGGGAAGATGGCCGTGGCGATGAGCCCCGACGAGGTGGGCGCCGTCGGCCAGTTCGTGGAGCCGGCCGACCGGGTCAACGTGCTGGCGACCCTCACCTTCGGCGTCGAGAGCATCAAGGAGCTGCTCTCCAACCCGGAGACCCGCGACCTGGTGCTCGAGGGTGCGGTGATCCCCGAGTTCCTCACCAACACCGAGGTCATCGAGACGACGAACGAGGAGGGCGAGGTCGTCACCGAGGTGTCGGAGGACGCTCTTTCCCAGATCGCCGCATCGCTCCCCGACACGGTGACGTTCACCAGAACCATCCTCCAGAACATCCCTGTCCTCGCCGTCGGCTCGGCCTCCGTGTCGAACCCGCAGGAGACCGTCGACGAGAACGGCGACCCGGCCACGGTGACCTCCGTTGTGCTCGAGGTCCTGCCCGATGAAGCCGAGCTACTCGAGTTCGCCCGCCAGAACGGTGTCCTCGGGTTGAGCCTGCTCCCCGCCGACGGCGAGTACACCGAGCTCGAGCTCACCGGTGCCACCATGGAGGATGTGACCCGTTTCGCCGAGCGTCTCATCACCGCATTGGAGAACGCCGATGGCGGCTGATCGTGCCTGGTCCGTCCTGCTCGTCGACACCGAAGCAGGGTTCGTCGACGACACCAAGGGCCTGCTGAGCGATCACGCCGTCCATACCGCCCGCAACATGAGCGACGCCCAGCGTCGCCTGGTCGAGGAGACCATCGACGTTGCCATCGTCGGGCCGGGCTACGGGCGAACCGACGCGGTGCGCGAGATCACCAGCCTGTTCGAGCTGAAGCCGAGCCTCGCCGGTGATCGTGGTCAGCGACGAGATGACCACCGAGCTGCTCCGCACCGCGATGCGGCTGGGGATCAAGGACGTCCTGGAGACGCCGATCACCGCCGACAAGCTGCGGGACTCGCTCGGGCTGCTCGACCGTCAGGGCGACGAGGAGAGCGAGGCCGTCGACTGGCGGCCGCGGATCGGCAAGGTGGTCACCATCATGTCGCCCAAGGGCGGCGCCGGGAAGACGGTCACCGCCACCAACGTGGCGGTGACACTGGCCGACTGGGCCGGCCCCGACCAAGTGGTGGTGATGGACGCCGACCTCCAGTTCGGCGACATCTGCATCGCCCTCCAGGTCGATCCCAAGCACACGCTGGTCGACGTCTCCCGCGACATCGAGAAGCTCGACGAGGAGCTGCTCGGCAGCCTGCTGGCCCGCCATCCCAGTGGGCTACGGGTGCTGGCCGCACCGCTCGAGCCGGCGCTCGCCGACGAGGTGTCCACCCCGGTCATCGTCCGCACCATGGGAATGCTGCGCCGGATGTTCGAGTACATCGTCGTCGACACCGCTCCATTCCTCGACGAGCCGGTGCTGTCGATCCTGGAGCGCAGCGACGCCGTGCTGCTGGTGGTCGACATGGACCTCCCCAGCGTCAAGAACGCCAAGCTCGCCCTCGACACCCTCAGGCTGATCAAGTTCCCGTTCGAGAAGATCCGCCTGGTACTCAACCGCAACAACTCCAAGGCCCGGCTCGACGTCGCCGAGCTGGAGCGTTCGCTCGGGCTCAAGGTGGAGGCATCGGTGGTGTCGGACAAGCTGGTGCCCCGGTCGGTCAACGAGGGCGTCCCCGTCGTGCAGCTCAACCCCCGCTCGCGGGTGGCGCGCGACTTCCGGAACGTCGCCAAGCTGGTGTACGACGGCTCCCCGGCGTCCAGTGGCGGCGAGCGGACCGGCCGCCGGCTGAGGAGGTAACGCGATGACGCTGGGCGACAGGGTCAAGGCGGCCCGGGATGCCGGGCGGACCATCGAGGGCCAGCGGCTCGAGGCTCGGCAGGACCTCCGCCGCCGCCTCCACTACAAGGTGGTCGAAGGGCTCGGCCCCACCCTGTACGACCGCCACATCTCCGATGGCGAGCTGAAGACCCGGGTCATGGAGATGCTGGAGTGGGCCTTCGACCAGGAGGAGTCGGTCCCGCTGGCCCGTTCGGATCGGGTCGTCCTGCTCCAGGAGATCGCCGACGACGTCCTCGGCTACGGGCCGATCGACCCTTATCTGCAGGACCCCAACGTGACCGAGGTCATGGTCAACGGTGCCAACCAGGTATGGGTGGAGCGGGCGGGCATCATCCACCTCACCGACACCAGGTTCGTGGACGCCACCCATGTCGAGCGGATCATCGAGAAGATCGTCGGCCAAGTGGGCCGGCGCATCGACGAGTCCAACCCGATGGTCGACGCCCGGCTTCCCGACGGGTCGCGGGTCAACGCGGTCATCCACCCGCTCGCCATCGGCGGGCCGTTCCTCACCATCCGGAAGTTCGCCGTCGAGCCGTTCACCGTCGACGACCTCGTCGAGAACGGCACCATGACCAACCAGGTGGCCGGGTTGCTGCGACGGAGCGTGACCGGGCGGATCAACATGATCGTGAGCGGGTCCACCGGGTCGGGCAAGACCACGATGCTCAACGTGGTCTCCAGCTTCATCCCCGACAACGAGCGGATCGTCACCATCGAGGACGCCGCCGAGCTGCAGCTCAACCAGCTCCACGTGCTCTCCATGGAGCAGCGCCCGGCGAACCTGGAGGGCAAGGGGGAGGTCTCGATCCGCGACCTGGTGCGGAACGCGCTGCGCATGCGTCCCGACCGGATCATCGTCGGCGAGGCGCGCGGCGGCGAGGCGCTCGACATGCTCCAGGCGATGAACACCGGCCACGACGGCTCGTTGACCACCATCCACTCGAACTCGCCCCGCGACACGCTGTCCCGGATCGAGACCATGGTGTTGATGGCGGGCATGGACCTGCCGGTGCGGGCGGTGCGGGAGCAGATCTCCTCGGCCATCGACCTGGTCATCCACCTCCACCGGATGCGCGACGGCACCCGGAAGATCACCCACGTCACCGAGGTGGTGGGCATGGAGTCGGACGTCGTCACCACCAACGACCTGTTCCGGTTCGACTACGGGATGGGCATCGACGAGGACGGCCGGTTCCTCGGCAGGCTCAAGGCCACCGGCTTCCGGCCCCACTTCCTCGATCGGCTCGAGGAACAGGGGATCGAGTCGCCGCCGACCTGTTCGAGCCCGAGCCGTTCGTGGCCAGGGCCCGATGAGCCTGGTGCTGTTCGACCTCGTCGCCACCGCAGCCCCCGACATCGGCGTCGAGGGACGCACCTGGGTCGTTCTCGGTGTGTTGTGCGGCGCCGTGGCGATCTTCCTGCTCTTCTACCTGCTGCTCAGCGGCCGTTCGGTGGAGAGCAACCTGGACACGCGGCTGTCGGCCTACAGCGACGAGGAGGTGCCGACAGGCTGGATGGGTCGGATCAGGCTGCTTCGTCGGTTCGCCGTCACCGCCGAGCGGATGGCGGAGCGACGCGGGCTTCCTGTCGCAGATCGAGACCGCGCTCGACCAGGCGAACCTCAACCTGCGTGCCGGCGAAGCGATGGCGGCGTTGCTGCTGATCGCCATCCTGGTCGGGATCGTCGGCCTGGTGATCTTCGGCAGCCTGCTCACCGCCGTGATCATCGCGGTCATCGCCGTGGTGACGGCCGCCTACCTGGTGGCGGCGGCGGCCTCACGCCAGCGACGCCGTTTCGAGGAGCAGCTCCCCGACACGCTGGCGCTGCTGGCCACTTCGCTGCGGGCCGGGTACTCGATGCTCCAGGCGCTCGACGCCGTCGCCCAGGAGGCCCCCGACCCCGACCGCCCGCGAGTTCTCCCGGGTGCTCAACGAGATCCGGCTGGGCCGCTCGGTGTCCGAGGCGCTGCAGGACTCGGCGGTGCGCATGGACTCGGTCGACTTCGACTGGGTGGTGCTCGCCTTCACCATCCAGCGGGAGGTGGGCGGCAACCTGGCAGAGGTGTTGGACACCGCCGCCGACACGATGCTGCAACGTACCCGGATGCGGCGGGAGATCCGGGCGCTTACCGCCGAGGGCCGCATCTCCGCCCTGGTGCTCGGGGCGATGCCGTTCCTGATCCTCGGGTTCCTCTTGGTGGTGAATCCCGACTACGTCGCCCCGCTGTTCGAGAGCACTGTCGGGATTGCGGCGCTGATCGGGTCAGGGCTGCTGCTCATCGTCGGGCTCATCTGGATGGCGCGCATCGTGAAGACGGACGTGTGATGGGCTGGACCGGGATCGCCGCCATCGTCTTCACCGCCCTGGCGGTGGCCTACATCGCCTACGTCAGCGGACGATCGCTGGAGCGTGCCTCCGACAGCGCCAACAAGAGGGTGGCCGGTCTGGGCGGGACGACCGACGTCGCCGACCTGCCGTTCCGCGACCGGGTGCTGGGGCCGATGGGGCAGCCGCATCGGTGCGCTGGGGATGCGGCTCATCGCCGCAGGCCTGGATCGACCGCTCCCGCCGCCGGCTGGTCCGCGCCGGTTGGTATCCCGACATCGACGAGACCTCGTGGGCGGCGATCAAGGTGGTCACCTTCGTCGGCTGCGCAGTGCTCTTCGCCCTACTCG
Organism: uncultured Acidimicrobiia bacterium; assembly: GCA_963812375.1. Taxonomy (GTDB): domain Bacteria; phylum Actinomycetota; class Acidimicrobiia; order Spongiisociales; family UBA5794; genus JACDBE01. The sequence continues at coordinate 367,970 of CAWEUW010000009.1, forward strand.
CCCTGGTGGTCGAGGGCGCCGCCCAATGGCTGGCGTTCTTCATCCTCGCCGTCATCGGCACCGTCGGGCCCGACCAGCTTCTCAACCGCCGGGTCGACGAGCGGGTGAGCGCCATCGAGCGGGACCTGCCCGACATGATCGACCTCATGGTCATCTCCATCGAGGCGGGGCTCGGGTTCGACTCGGCGCTCGACCGCGTCGTCCGGCACGTGCCCGGCGAGCTGTCCGACGAGTTCGGGCGGATGATGCAGGAGAACCAGGGTCGGGGTGAGCCGCTCGGAGGCGATGCGCAACCTCGCCAAGCGCACCGACGTCGACGACCTGAACTCGTTCATCCTCGCCCTCAACCAGGCCGACAGCTTCGGGGTGAGCATCGGCAAGATGCTGCGGGTGCAGGCCGAGGAGATGCGGATCAGGCGGCGCCAGCGCGCCCAGGAGCGGGCGTTCGGTGCCCCGGTGAAGATGGTGTTCCCGCTCGTCCTGTGCGTGTTCCCGGCGCTGTTCGTGGTGATGCTCGGGCCGGCGGCGATCAGCGTCGCCGACAACCTGCTCGGCGGGTGAGCCCGGGTCCGGGAGCCTGACGCGCTTCAGGGGCCCGGAGGCCCCTGAAGGTCGCATTGCCCGTCTTGAGGTTTCAGCCTCTGAACAGGGAGGCGAACTCGTGGAACCTGGCCACCAGGTTGTCCCCACTGCTTCCATGGCCACGATCGCCACCAGGACGATGAGGCCGATCAGGATGGCGTACTCGACGAGGCTCGCTCCCCGTTCACGCCACTCGAAGGTCACCGCCCGTCGGGCAGGTGGCTCAGTCCTCCGTCGGCGCATGCTCTCCCCGCTCATACCGATCCAGCTCCCCCCGACCAATTCGGTGCTCACGGCCCTTGGAGAAATCCGGCCTCGATCAGCCGCCGATCTCGTCGGCGATGTCCTCGAACTCGGCGTTGGTCGACGTGCCGAGAGCCCGGATGCCGACGATGGCGACGAGGGCGATCAGGGCGACCAGCAACGCGTACTCGACCAGGCTGGCCCCCTTCTCGGGGTCGCCGATCGTGTAGCTCTTGGCGACGACGTAGAGCCTCAACATTGCATCAGACATGGTTTCCCCCACCTCCTCTCGGCGTTGACCGATGCTACGGCCAAGTTTACCTGGTTCCCGGGGGATGGGGATGGTCCGGGCGACCCATCTCACCAACTTCTCATCCGGGGCCGGAAGCCCGGGTGAGACAGGTTCGACCGTGTCAGGGTGAGGGTTCCTTGTGCAATCCCAACCGGATCGCTTCGACGGCCGCCTGGGCGCGATCGGCCACCGCCAGCTTCTCGTAGATGTTGGCCAGGTGGTTCTTCACCGTCTTCTGCGAGATGTACAGCTGGTCGGCGAGCTCGTCGGTGGCGCTCACCCCGGAGGCGAGCAGCTTGAGGATCTCCCGCTCCCGAGCCGTGAGAGAGGCGGCGCCCTCGTCGAGTTGCGGCGAGCGGTGCCGGTCGAGCACCTCGCCGAGCTAGCTCGTCGTCCATCAGGTCCTCGCCGGCGGCGGCCGCCCGAACGGCGGCGGCCAGGTCCGGGAGTGGGGTGGCCTTGGAGAGGAACCCGACGGCGCCGGCGGCCTTGGCCTGGCGTCGTTCCGCCTCACCCGTGTGCATGGTCACCACCACCGCCGGGATGTCGCCGGGCAGCTCACGCAGGGCGGCGATCCCCGAGACCTGGGGCATCTCGATGTCGACCAGCAACACCTGGGGTCGGTGGCGCCGTACCGCCTCGGGAAGCTCGGAGCCGTCGGTGGCGGTGCCGACCACCCGGATGTCGGGGATGCTGTCGAGCGCCTCGGCCAGGCTCTCCAGCATCAGGCGGTGGTCGTCGGCGATGAGGATGTCGATCACAATGGGGGGCACGCTCCTATCGGCTGTCGTCGCCCCACGTTACCCTCACCCGGGTCCCGGCACCGGGACGAGACGAGATGCTGAGGTCGCCACCGATGGCGGCGGCCCGTTCATGCATTCCAACCAGACCGAAGTGCCCGGCATAGGCGAGTTGCGGGTCGAACCCTTGCCCGTTGTCCACCACCGTCAGGTCGCCCATGGCGCCGTCCACCATTCCCTCGATGCGGATCTGCGTCGCCCCCGAGTGGCGGGCGGCGTTGCGCACCGCCTCCACCAGCATCGACCCGACCTCGGCGGCGGTGGCGCCGTCGGCGGCGGATCGCTCGTCGATGGCGACCACCACCCTCGGGGCGTCCTCGCCGAGCTCGGTGACGATCCGATGGACATGGTCCATCACGGTGGTGGTGTCGGCCCGACGCAGGTCCGCCACGGTGGACCTCACCCGTTCGACCAGTTCGGTGATCTCCCCGCGTAGCTTGCGGAGCTCGGGGGTGAGCCCGGGATCGGTCCTGGTCTGCACCATGACGTCGACGACCAGGCCGAGCGAGGCGAGGGCCGGCCCGATGTCGTCATGCAGACCCCGCGCCACCCGGCTCCGCTCGTCCTGCACCGACCGCCGCGCCACCGTGCCCAGCAACTTGATGTTGTCGAAGGCGAGGGCGACGCCGGGGAGGCTGTTGTCGATGACCTCCTTGTGCTCGGCGAGGTCGACGCCCTCGACCGGCCACAGGTGAACCATGCCGACCGGGCGCCCGCCGGAGACCAGCGGGTACTCGGCCGGGCCCGCCCCGTTGCTCGACCGAAGCCCCCAGGTGGAGACCGGCGCCTCGTCGCCGTTCATGGTCACCTCGCCGCCGGCGATGGGGAGGCGGGCGGCGAGGTCGAGGAGCGCCGCCTCGCCGACGGTGGAGGGGCTCAGCTCGTTGGTGCCCGCCACCTCGGCCAACTCGACGAGCAGGGAGTGCGCCTCCTCGAGGCGGTCGAGCCGCTCGATGTCGAGCTGCGAGGCGCGCAGGGCGGCGGCAGACTCCTCGCGCTCGACCACGAGGATGCGACGGGCCTGGGCGAAGGCGGCACCCATCAGGAGGAAGAAGGCCACCGCCTGCACCGCGTCGAGCAGCGGCAGCCCGTTGGCGATAACGATGGCCAGGTAGCCGAAGCTGGCCAGCAACGCCACCTCGATGCCCACCCGGAAACCCATGAAGGCGGAGGCGAAGAAGATCGGCACCGCCACCATCAGCACGTACCCGGCGTTGCCGGCGTCCGTCAGGTACACCGCGGTGAGCGTGGTCACCACCCCGGCGATCGCCAGCACCTCGCCGGGCACCCCGACGTCCCGCCATTTGCGGGGGACGGTCTGCATCACGAGGACATAGGCCCCGGTGACCACCGCCGCCACCACCAGCTCGACCCCGGTGTTCTCGGACAGGGCGCTCTGGAACACGGCGAGCGCGTACGAGCCGATCATCAACACGGCCAGGATCCAATCGAACCTGGTCTCCCATGCGGTGCGCTCGGCCCTCGGCATGGCCCAAGGGTACAGTCGCCGGGTGACAGAATCGGCTCGATTCGGGCCTGTCCGGCCACTTCGCCGGCTGGTGATCATCGGCCCGCTCGGTTCCGGTAAGTCGGCGGTGGCTACCTTGCTGGCCGATCGGGGAGCCTTCGTGGTCGACGCCGACGCGGTCGGCCATGCCGTCCTCGCCCCGGGCGGCGAGGCATTCGACGCCGTGGCCGCCCGGTGGCCCTCGGTCGTCGTCAAAGAAGCGGGCGGCCCGGTGGTCGATCGGGCCCGATTGGCCGACATCGTTTTCACCGACCGCGCCGAGCTGGCCGCCCTCGAGGCGCTCACCCATCCCCACATCGTCGCCCGGATCGAGGCACTGGTCGCCGGCGCGGACGGGGTCACCGCCGTCGAGATGCCGCTGATCGACCCGCCCCTGCCCTGGCACCGCCTCGTGGTCCTGGCGCCGACGCCGCTCCGGCACCGCAGGGCGGTGGAGCGCGGCATGGATCCGGAGGACGTCTCCCGGCGGATGGCGGCCCAGCCCGACATCGACGAGTGGCGGGCGGCGGCCGACTCCGTGATCGACAACGACGGCGATCTCGACGACCTCGCCGCCGCCGTCGACCGCTGGTGGACGACCTGGGTCGACGCCATCGTCCTGCCCGACCAACTTTGAGCGAGTGACGCCACGGAGTGTGTTCAATCGCTCAAAGTCCGTTGGGCTCTGGCGGTGGTCGAACTTTGAGCGAGTGACGCCACGGAGTGTGTTCAATCGCTCAAAGTTCGTGGGGGGCGGTCGGCGGTGGATCGAACTTTGAGCGAGTGACGCCACGGAGTGTGTTCAATCGCTCAAAGTTTGGGGGCGGTCGAGGAGGATCGGCGTTTCCTGTCAGGGCCCACCGGTACCCTGGACGGGTGCCCCCGTTCGTCCTCAAGTCCGAGTTCGCCCCGGCCGGGGACCAGCCGCAGGCGATCGCCCGGCTGGCCGAGGGCGTCGCCCGCGGCGACCGGTTCCAGACCCTGCTCGGGATCACCGGGTCGGGCAAGTCGGCCACGATCGCCTGGGTGGTCGAGCAGACGCAGAAGCCGACGCTGGTGCTCGCCCCCAACAAGGCGCTCGCCGCCCAGCTCGCCAACGAGTACCGCCAGTTCTTCCCCGACAACCGGGTTGAGTACTTCGTCAGCTACTACGACTACTACCAGCCCGAGGCCTACCTGCCGTCGACCGACACGTACATCGAGAAGGAGTCGACGATCAACGACGAGATCGACCGGCTCCGCCACTCGGCGACGGCGGCGCTGCTCACCCGGCGTGACGTGATCATCGTCGCCTCGGTGTCGGCGATCTACGGCCTGGGCTCGCCCGAGCAGTACGAGGGCCAGCTGCTCAGGCTGGTCCAGGGGGTGCAGCTCCCCCTCGACTTCGCCGTGCGACGCCTGGTCGACATCCAGTACGAGCGCAACGAGGTGAACCTCATCCGCGGCCGGTTCCGGGTGAGGGGAGACACCCTGGAGGTGTTCCCTTCGTACGAGGAGACGGTGTACCGGATCGAGTACTTCGGAGACGAGGTCGAGCGCATCCTGGAGATGAACCCGGTGACCGGCGAGGTCATCGGCGAGCAGTCCGAGCTCTGGGTGCTCCCGGCCACCCACTACGTCACCGAGCGGGAGCGGATGCAGAAGGCCATCGCCGGCATCGAGGTCGAGCTGGTCGAGCGGTTGGCGGAGCTCGAGCGGCAAGGCAAGCTGCTCGAGGCCCAACGGCTGCGCATGCGGACCAACTACGACCTCGAGATGATGCGCGAGATCGGGACGTGTGCCGGGATCGAGAACTACTCGCGCCATCTCGACGGGCGACAGCCGGGGCAGGCCCCGTACACGCTGCTCGACTACTTCCCCGACGACTTCCTCACCGTCCTCGACGAGAGCCACGTCACCATCCCCCAGATCCACGGCCAGTACGCCGGGGATCGGAGCAGGAAGGACGTGCTGGTCGAGCACGGCTTCCGGCTGCCCAGCGCCGTCGACAACCGGCCGCTCACCTTCGAGGAGTGGTACCGGCACACCCCACAGGCGCTGCTCCTGTCGGCCACCCCCGCCGCCTGGGAGATCGAGCACTCCACCCAGGTCGTCGAGCAGATCATCCGCCCCACCGGGCTGGTCGACCCTGCGGTGGTGGTGAGGCCCACCAAGGGCCAGATCGACGACCTCATGGAGGAGGTGCGCATCCGGGCGGAGGCGGACCAGCGGGTGTTGGTGACCACCCTCACCAAGAAGATGGCCGAGGACCTCACCGACTACCTCCTCGAGCTGGGGTTGCGGGCCCGCTACCTCCACAGCGAGATCGACACGCTGGAGCGGGTGCAGATCCTCCGGGAGCTGCGGCTCGGCGAGTACGACGTCCTCGTCGGGGTCAACCTGCTCCGTGAGGGGCTCGACCTGCCCGAGGTGTCCCTGGTGGCGATCCTCGACGCCGACAAGGAGGGTTTCCTGCGCTCGGAGACCAGCCTGGTGCAGACCATCGGCCGCGCCGCCCGCAACGTCGAGGGCGAGGTGATCATGTACGCCGACGGCCTCACCGACTCGATGCGGAAGGCGATCAACGAGACCAATCGTCGCCGCGGGATGCAGACCCGCTTCAACGAGGAGCACGGCATCGACCCGCAGACCATCCGCAAGAAGGTGTCCGACATCCTCGAGCTGGTCCAGAGCGGGACCGCTCAGACGAGCAACCGCCGGACCAGGGAGCTGACCTCGCGTACCCCGGTCGACCTGTCGCGGGACGACCTGGTGCGGTTGATCCAGAGCCTCGAGGAGGAGATGCACGAGGCCGCCGCCGAGCTGCGGTTCGAGTACGCCGCCCGGTTGCGCGACGAGGTCAACGACCTCAAGCGCGAGCTGCACGACATCGTCGACGCCAGCCGGTAGCGTCCCCCTCCCACGGAGTCGGAGGGTGGCCACGAAACGGCACACCACCCCTGTCCAGGGAGGGGAAATCGTGTCATACCCTCCCGGTACACTCGCCGGACGGCGACCGGGGGCCTGGTTCGGTGGCGAGCGACAAGAAGATCGTGGTCAAAGGTGCGCGGGAGCACAACCTGCGCGACGTCGACCTGGAGCTGCCGCGCGACACGCTGATCGTGTTCACCGGGCTCTCCGGCTCGGGCAAGTCGTCGCTGGCGTTCGACACGATCTACGCCGAAGGGCAGCGCCGCTACGTGGAGAGCCTGTCGGCCTACGCCCGCCAGTTCCTCGGCCAGATGGACAAGCCGGCGGTCGACTTCATCGAGGGCCTGTCGCCGGCCATCTCGATCGACCAGAAGACGGCGAGCCGCAACCCACGGTCGACCGTCGGCACGGTCACCGAGGTGCACGACTATCTCCGGCTCCTCTACGCACGGGTGGGGGTGCCCCACTGCCCGAACGACGGCACCCCGGTGGCCCGGCAGACCCCGCAGATGATCGTCGACCAGGTGCTCGACCTCCCCGACGGCACCCGTTTCCAGGTGCTGGCCCCGGTGGTGCGTGGCCGGAAGGGTGAGTACGAGTCGCTCCTCAAGGACCTCGCCAAGGACGGTTTCGCCCGTGCCCGCATCGACGGCGAGATCCACGACCTCACCGAGGACATCAGGCTCGACCGGTACTTCCAGCACACCATCGAGGTGGTGATCGACCGACTCGTCCGCAAGGACGGCATCGAGCGGCGACTCACCGAGTCGGTGGAGACCGCGCTCGGGCTGGCGGACGGCATCGCCGTCGTCGACATCATCGACGGCCCGACGCTCACCTTCAGCCAGGCCTACGCCTGCGCCAGATGCGGGCACTCGTTCGAGGAGCTGCAGCCCCGCAACTTCTCGTTCAACAGCCCGTACGGCGCCTGTCCCGAGTGCCACGGCATCGGCACCCGGTTCCAGGTCGACCCGACCCTCATCATCGGCCAGCCGGGCCGGACCATCGCCGACGGGGCCATCGCCCCGTGGGGGGGCCGGCACCGGATGCGCTATTTCCAGCGGCTCCTCGCCTCGGTGGGCGAGGCGATGGGATTCGACCTCGACACGCCCGTTCGAGGATCTCGCCGAGGCCCATCAGCAGTTCATCCTCTACGGAGGCGACGGGCGGGGCAGCTTCACCGTCAGCTACCAGAACCGGTTCGGTCGCACCCGGCGTTACCAGGCGGAGTACGAGGGCGTCGTGTCGTGGGTGGAGCGGCGCTACCGCGACGCCGAATCGGATGCTGCTCGGGACCAGTACACCGAGTTCATGCGCGAGGTGCCCTGCGACGCCTGCGAGGGCGGCCGGCTCAACCCGGTGTCACTCGCCGTGACCGTGGCCGACCACAACATCTTCGAGGTGTCGGCGATGCCGCTGCGCCACGCCATCGCCTTCTTCGAGGAGCTCGAGCTCGACGAGCGGGGTCGCGCCATCGCCGAGCCGGTGGTGAAGGAGATCGTGGCCCGGCTCCGGTTCCTCGTCGACGTCGGGCTGGAGTACCTCACGCTGATGCGGTCGGCGGCGACCCTGGCCGGTGGAGAGGCGCAGCGGATCAGGCTGGCCACCCAGATCGGCTCCGGCCTGGTCGGGGTGCTCTACATCCTCGACGAGCCGTCGATCGGGCTCCACCAGCGGGACAACCACCGCCTCATCGAGACCCTGCTCAGGTTGCGGGACCTGGGCAACACCCTGATCGTGGTCGAGCACGACGAGGAGACCATCCGCATCGCCGACCACGTCGTCGACATCGGGCCCGGTGCGGGTGAGCACGGCGGGCAGATCGTGGCCGAGGGCACGCTGGCGGACATCGTCGCCGAGCCCACCTCCATCACCGGCGACTACCTGGCCGGGCGTCGGTCGATCCCCGTCCCCGAGCATCGCCGCAAGGGGTCCGGGGAGGCGATCGAGGTGATCGGCGCCGTCGAGAACAACCTGGACGGCATCGATGTGGCCTTCCCGCTCGGCGTGCTGGTCGCCGTGACCGGGGTGTCCGGCTCCGGGAAGTCGACGCTGGTCGAGGACATCCTGTCCAAGGCGCTGCACAACGCCCTGCACGGCTCCCGGGCGCAACCGGGCAGGCACCGACGGCTCACCGGCGTCGAGCAGATCGACAAGGTGATCAACATCGACCAGTCGCCGATCGGCCGGACCCCCCGGTCGAACCCGGCGACGTACACCAAGGCCTTCGACCGCATCCGCCAGCTCTACGCCTCCACACCCGACGCCCGGATGCGGGGCTACCAGCCGGGCCGCTTCTCCTTCAACGTGCCCGGGGGCCGTTGCGAGACCTGCAAGGGTGACGGCACGCTGCGCATCGAGATGCACTTCCTGCCCGACGTGTACATCCCCTGCGACACCTGCAAGGGCCGGCGGTACAACCGGGAGACCCTCCAGGTGCAGTTCAAGGGCCACTCCATCGCCGACGTGCTCGAGATGTCGATAGAGGAGGGGCTGCACTTCTTCGAACATCAGCCCGGGATCGCCCGCATCCTGCAGACGCTCTACGACGTCGGGCTCGGCTACATCCGCCTCGGGCAGCCGGCGCCGACGCTGTCGGGAGGAGAGGCCCAGCGGGTGAAGCTGTCGTCCGAGCTCGGGAAGCGCTCGACGGGCCGGACCTTCTACATCCTCGACGAGCCCACCACGGGCCTCCACTTCGAGGACGTCCGCAAGCTGCTCGAGGTGCTGCAGCGGCTGGTCGACCAGGGGAACACGGTGGTGGTGATCGAGCACAACCTGGACGTGGTGAAGACGGCCGACTGGGTGATCGACCTGGGGCCCGAGGGCGGGGGAGAGGGTGGTCGGGTCGTCGCCGAAGGGACCCCGGAGGAAGTCGCCGCCACCGCCGGGTCGTACACCGGCAAGTTCCTCGCTCACCTGGTCGGGGCGGCCCGGTGAGCGGCCGCCACCGGTCCTCGCCGAGCCGGCGGTGACCGACGAGTGGGACCGCCTCGCCGGCTGGTGGGCCGACGAGGCCGTCGCCGACCCCGCCTTCGCCTCCGACGTCCTGCCCCTGGCGGTGGAGTTGCTCGAGGGCGCTCCGGGCCCGCTCCTCGACCTGGGCTGTGGCGAGGGCCGGGTCCTGAGGGGGCTGGCCGGTTCCGCCGTCCCGCTCGTCGGCGTCGACGCCAGCGCAGAGCTGGCGGCACGGGCATCGGCCACCGCCCCCGTCGTGCGGGCGCGCCTCCCGGCGCTCGACTGGCTGGCCGGGGATGTCCTCGGCGGCGCCTATGCCGTGCTGATGATCGAGCACATCGAAGATCTCGCCGCACTTGTTCGGCGCGGCGCACCGGGCGGTGCGGTCCGGTGGGGTGATGGTGGTCGTCGCCAACCACCCGGTGTTCACCGCCGAAGGGGCCGCCCCGATCACCGGCTTCGCCGACGGTGAGGTGTCTGTGGCGGTGGGGGAGCTATTTCTCGTCGCACCCCGTCCCCACCGACATCGGCGGGCCGACGGTCACCTTCCACCACCGCCAGCTCGGGGAGCTGCTCACGGTCGCCGCCGACGCCGGATGGGTGCTGGAAACGCTGATCGAACGCCCCTTGGGCGGGGAGACGCTCGCCAGGATGCCCGGCTACGAGGGTCAGGAGGGGTTCCCCCGTCTCGCCGGGTTTCGGTGGCGGAAGCCGCTGGAAGAGATCGGGACGCCCGACCCATAGCTAATAGTCGCCGGTGGGTCCAATCTATGAGCAGTGATCGGCAACACGTCGGGGGGCGTGGTGTCACACACTCTGGGGGGCGATGCGGTGAGTCCCTACCTACTCCGTTAGGTAGGGACTCTTCGCGTCACACGGGGGCCTCGCCCCCCGTGGACCCCCGGAGACACGGGCCGCCAGGGGACGACCGAGGTGATGCGAGGGACCCACCCGGGTGATTCGTAGAATCACGCGTGTGATCGACCGGCCGGAAACCTCCACCGTCCCGGACACGCCGGGCGTATACCTCTTCCGGGACGGCGAAGGCCGTGTGCTCTACGTCGGCAAGGCGAAGTCGCTCCGCAAGCGGGTGCCGCAGTACTGGTCCGCCGACCTGCCGCTGCGGACCAGGGCGATGGTCGAGTCGGCCGCATCCGTCGACTGGATCGTCACCGAGAGCGAGGTGGCGGCGCTCATGCTCGAGCACACGCTGGTCAAGGAGCACCGCTCCCGGTTCAACGTCCGGCTCCGCGACGACAAGAGCTTCCCCTATCTCGCCATCACCCGCGACCAGGAGTGGCCGCGCGCCCTCGTCATGCGGGGAAGGCGACGCAAGGGCGTCGAGTACTTCGGGCCCTACGCCCATGCCTACGCCATCCGCCAGACGCTCGACCTGCTGCTCCGCACCTTCCCGGTCCGAACGTGCACCGACAGCAAGTTCCGCACCCACCAGGGCATCGGCCGGCCCTGCCTGTTGTTCCACATCGAGCGGTGTTCGGGTCCGTGCGTCGGGGAGGTGACCCCGGAGCGGTACCAGGGATACGTCGACGGGCTCGCCGCCTTCCTCGACGGCGACCGCGACGATGCGGTCAGCCGGCTCCGTACCGAGATGGAGGACGCCGCCTCGCGCCAGGAGTACGAGGTCGCCGCCCGGTTGCGCGACCAGGCGGCTGCGGTGGAGAAGGCGCTGGCCCGCCAGGAGCTGGTCTCCGACCGCCCGGAGACCTTCGACCTGGTGGCGGTGGAGGAGGACGATCTCGAGGCGGTACTGGTGGTGCTCCGGGTGACGAAGGGGAGGGTCACCGGGCACCGCACCACGGTGCTCGACAAGGTCGAGGATCTCACGTCGGGCGAGCTCATGGGCGTCCTGCTCGGCAGGCTCTACGACAGCGACGTGCCGCCGTCGAAGGTGCTGGTCTCCGAGCAGCCCGACGACGTCGAGCTGTGGGAGGAAGTGCTCGGCCGGTTCCGCGGCTCGGCGGTGCGCATCCGACGACCGCAACGCGGCGCCAAGCGTCGTCTCATGGAGACGGCGACCGCCAACGCCCGCGAGGAGTTCGCCCGCCACCGGCTCCGGCGCAGCGCCGACCACAACGCCAGGGCGCGGGCGCTGCGCAGCCTGCAGGAGGTGCTCGACATCGACCGGCCGCCGCTCCGGATCGAGTGCTACGACATCTCGACCATCCAGGGCAGGGACACCGTGGGCTCGATGGTCGTCTTCGAGGACGGGCTCGCCCAAGGTCTCCGACTACCGGAGGTTCAAGGTGCGGACCGTGGACGGGCAGGACGACTTCGCCGCCATGGAGGAGGTGCTGCGGCGACGCTTCACCGCGCTGCTCGCCTCGCGCCGCCAGCCCGTCGGTGAGCGGGGCCGCTTCGCCTACGAGCCCTCGTTGGTGGTGATCGACGGCGGCGTCGGTCAACTGGGCAGAGCCGTCGGCGTGCTCGCCGAGCTCGAGCTCGACATCCCGGTGGTCGGGCTCGCCAAGCGGCTCGAGGAGGTCTACCTCCCAGGGATGGCCGACCCGGTGGTGATCCCCCGCGGGGAGGAGGCGCTCTACCTCCTGCAGCGGGTCCGCGACGAGGCGCATCGCTTCGCCATCACCTACCACCGGACACTGCGTGGCCGGCGCATGACCGGATCGGTGCTCGACGGCATAGCCGGGGTGGGGCCAACCCGGAAGAAGGACCTGCTTCGCCGCTTCGGGTCGATCAAGCGGATGCGAGCGGCGTCGGAGGAGGACCTGGCCGAGGTGGTGCCCGCGGCGGTCGCCGAGGAGGTCTTTAGAGTGCTCCACAGCGGATCGGCAGCGAGATGACCCCACCGCCCGGCGTGGTGCCAGAGGTGATCGTGATCACCGGGATGTCGGGAGCGGGACGCTCCCAGGCGGCCGCCGTGCTCGAGGATCTCGGCTACTTCGTGGTCGACAACCTGCCGCCGACGCTGATCACCGACGTGGTCGACCGCGTGGGCCTGGTCGAAGGGCGGTATCCCCGGATGGGGCTGGTGGTCGACACCCGAGGAGGAGTCACCGCCGAGGACCTCGATGCCGCCGTGAAGGGCCTGCTGAGCAGGGGAGCGAAGACCACGGTGCTGTTCCTCGACGCCGACGACGCCGTCCTCGCCCGCCGCTTCGAGGAGACCCGGCGCAGCCATCCCATCCAGGCCGAGTCGCTGGCCGAGTCCATCGCCGCCGAGAGGCGATCCTTCGTCGAGATCCGCGGGATGTCCGACATCATCGTCGACACCACCGACCTCAACGTGCACGAGCTGCGCCGGACGCTGGAGGGTGCCTTCGCCGTCGAGCGCACCGACCCGGCCATGCACATCGCCCTCATCTCGTTCGGGTTCAAGCACGGCGTCCCCCGCGTCGTCGACCTCCTCTTCGACGCCCGCTTCCTCCCCAACCCGCACTGGGTGGCCGAGCTCCGCCCCCAGACCGGGCTCGACCCCGATGTCGACGAGTACGTGTTCTCCACCGAGGACGCCAAGGTGTTCTTCGATCGCATCGTCGACCTGCTCGTGTTCCTCGTTCCCCGCTACGAGGCCGAGGGGAAGAAGTACCTGACCATCGGGATCGGGTGCACCGGCGGCAAGCACCGCTCGGTGGCCATCGCCGCCCGGCTGGCCGAGGCGCTCAGCGGCGAGGGGGTCGACGTCAGCGTGCTGCACCGCGACCTCGAGGGGGGCGGCGTCGCGCCATGAGGGGCGTTGGGCGATGAGGCAGATGGCGACGCTGCCGGTCGAGGTGCTCGAGCCGATCCCTGGAGACGAGACCGGGCCGCGGGTGGTGTGCATCGGCGGCGGGCACGGGCTCGCCCAGGTGCTGCAGGCGATCTCGGGCTACGCCGCTTCGATCGCCGCGGTGGTCACCGTGGCCGACGACGGCGGCTCCTCGGGGAGGCTGGCCCCGGCGCTCGACATCCCCCCGCCGGGCGACATCCGCCGCTGTCTGCTCGCCCTCACCCCGGAGGAATCGCACTGGCGCAGCCTGTTCGAGTACCGGTTCGAGGGTGCCGACGTCGAGGGCCACTCGCTGGGCAACCTGATCATCGCCGCCCTGGCCGACACCCAGGGCGGGTTCGAGGCGGCGCTGGCCGAGTGCGAGTGGCTGCTGGGCACCGTCGGCTCGGTCATCCCGGCGGCGCCGCGCCGGCTGAGCCTCGAGGCCGTCATCGCCGGGAAGGTCGTGAAGGGCCAGTCGGCCATCTCCCACACTCCCGGAGAGGTGACGGCGCTCCGGCTGCTCCCCGAAGACGTCACCGCCGGCGCCAGGGCGGTGCGGGCGCTCATCGATGCCGACCAGATCGTGATCGGCCCGGGGAGCCTCTACACGTCGGTGATCGCCGCCCTGGCCGTCCCCGGCATCGCCGACGCCGTCAACCGGTCGCGGGCGAAGCTGGTGGCGGTGGCCAACCTCATCACCCAGGACGCCGAGACGCTGGGGATGGACGCCGTCGACCACATCGAGGCCTTGATGAAGCTCGGTCGCATCCGCCCGCCGGCCGCTCTGGTGGCCGAGGCGGGCTCGATCGTCGCCCCCCCGGGTCTGGAGGCGGTCCTGGTCGACCCGGACATGCTCGCCACCTACGGGGTCGACGTCCTGCTGACCGACCTGGTCGATCCCGATGCGCAGTGGCCGCAGCACGACCCGGCCAGATTGGGCCGGGCACTCGCCAAGCTGGCAAACTGACCACCACAAGACCCAGGCAGTCGACCGCTACGAGGGGACATCAATGAAGGTTGCCATCAACGGCTTCGGCCGCATCGGCCGGAACTTCTTCCGAGCCGTGACCACCCGGACCGACGTCGACATCGTCGCCATCAACGACCTCACCAGCCCTGACACCAACGCCCACCTGCTCAAGTACGACTCGGTGCTCGGTGCCTACGCCGGCGAGGTCTCCATCGACGACGGCGACCTCGTGGTCGACGGCGACCGGTTCAAGGTGTTCGCCGAGCGAGACCCGGCCGCCCTGCCGTGGGGCGACCTCGGGGTCGACGTGGTCATCGAATCGACCGGCGTGTTCAACAGCCACGCCGCCGCTTCCAAGCACCTCGAGGGTGGGGCCGGCTGGGTGGTGTGCAGCGCCCCGGTGGGCGACGCCGACTTCTCGGTGGTGCTCGGGGTCAACGACGACAAGCTCGACCCGGCCAGCCACAAGGTGATCTCGAACGCCTCGTGCACCACCAACTGCATCGCCCCGATGGTGAAGGTGCTCGACGACGCCTTCGGGGTCGAGCGGGGGATGTTCACGACCATCCACGCCTACACCAACGACCAACGGATCCTCGACCTGGAGCACAAGGATCTGCGCCGGGCCCGGGCGGCGGCGCTCAACATCATCCCGACCTCCACAGGGGCGGGCAAGGCGGTCGGCCAGGTGCTGCCCCACCTCGAGGGCAAGCTCCTCGCCACCGCGCTCCGGGTCCCGGTCCCCGACGGCTCGATCACCGACCTGGTCGCCGAGCTCGGCGCCGAGGTCACCGTCGACGAGGTGAACGAGGCCTATCGAGCGGCGGCCGGCGGCGATCTCGAAGGGATCCTGCGGTACTCGGAGGACCCGATCGTGTCCAGCGACATCGTCGGCGACCCGCACTCGGTCGTGTTCGACGCCCCCCTCACCATGGTGCGGGGGAACATGGTGAAGGTCCTCGGCTGGTACGACAACGAGTGGGGCTACTCGAACCGGATGGTCGACCTGGTCGCCAAGCTCGGCTGACGTGGCGCTCCCCGGCATCGACAGCCTGGATATCGCCGGCCGGACGATCCTGATCCGGTCGGACCTGAACGTGCCGCTCGACGACGGGTCGGTGGGCGACGACTACCGGATCGTCTCGTCGATCGCCGCCATCCGCCAGGTGCGCCAGGCCGGTGGCAAGGCGGTGGTGTGCTCCCACCTGGGCCGGCCGGAGGGACGGGACCCGGGGTTGAGCATGGCGCCGGTGACGGCACGGTTGGGGGAGCTCTCCGGGTTCCCGGTCGCTCAGATGGACGGAGTGGCCGGGCCGGAGGTCACCGCCGCCGTCGCCGCCGTCCCCGAGGACACCGTCGCCGTGCTGGAGAACACGCGCGTTCGAGCCGGGGGAGACCGGCAACGACCCGGCTCTCGCCGCCGCCCTGGCCGAGCTCGCCGACGGGTTCGTGCTCGACGCCTTCGGCTCGGCGCACCGAGCCCACGCCTCGACCGTGGGCGTCGCCGAACTGCTGCCCTCGGCGGCCGGGCCTCTGCTCGCCGCCGAGGTCGAGGCGCTCTCCCTGCTGCTCAGCGACCCTCCCCGTCCCTACGTGGTGGTGCTCGGTGGCGCCAAGGTCGCCGACAAGCTGGGGGTGATGCGCCACCTCCTGCCCAGGGTCGACCGGATGCTGGTCGGCGGGGGCATGTGCTTCACGCTGCTTGCTGCCCGAGGTCTGGAGGTCGGGTCGTCGCTGGTCGACGCCGATCACATCGGCGAGGTGGGTGAGCTCCTCGCCGAGCACGGGGACAAGATCGTGCTTCCCCTCGACGTGGTGGTAGCCGATCGCTTCGCCGAGGACGCCACTCCCGGCACCGTCCGCGCCCATTTCATCGCCGCCGACCAGATCGGCCTCGACATCGGCCCGGCCACGATCGAGCTCTTTACCGACGAGATCGCCACCGCCGGCGCCGTGTTCTGGAACGGCCCGATGGGGGTGTTCGAGTGGGAGGCGTTCCGCACGGGCACCGATGCCCTGGCCGCCACGGTGGCCGCCTGCCGAGGGTTCACCGTGGTAGGCGGTGGTGACAGCGTCGCCGCCGTCCGCCAGCTCGGGCTCGAGGACCGCTTCAGCCATGTCTCCACGGGCGGTGGAGCCGGGCTCGAGATGCTCGAGGGCAAGGTCCTTCCCGGGATCGCCGCGCTCGAGCGCCGCCCGTCATGAGCGAACGGGCACGCCGCAAGAACCTGATGGCCGGCAACTGGAAGATGAACGCCTCCCACCTCGAAGCGATCCAGATGGTGCAGAAGCTCAGCTACCGGCTCGACCCCGGAGACCATGACAGGGTCGACGTGGTGGTGTGCCCGCCGTTCACCGCCTTGCGCTCGGTGCAGACGGTGATCGAGGCCGACCACCTCCTGATCCGGCTGGGTGCGCAGAACTGCCACTTCGAGGAGTCGGGGGCGTTCACCGGCGAGGTGAGCCCGGCAATGCTCGCCAAGCTCTCGGTGCGGTACGTCATCGCCGGGCACTCCGAGCGCCGCCAGCTGTTCGGCGAGACCGACGAGATCGTCAACCGCAAGGCGAAGGCGGTGATCGCCGCCGGGATGACGCCGATCGTCTGCGTCGGGGAGACGTTGGAGCAGCGCGAGGAGGGTGAGGCGGAAGCGATCGTCACCGAGCAGCTGGCCGCTTCACTGGCCGGGCTCGACGCCAGTGCCGTCGCCGGGCTGGTCGTCGCCTACGAGCCGATCTGGGCCATCGGCACCGGTCGCACCGCCTCCGCCGACGACGCCGGGGCGATGGCCTCGTTGGTGCGCCGGACGATCGCCGGCCGTTCGGGCGACGCCGCCGAGCAAACCAGGATCCTCTACGGCGGTTCGGTCAACCCCGGGAACATCGCCGGCCTGATGGCCAAGGACGACATCGACGGCGGGCTGGTCGGAGGGGCCTCTCTGGACCCCGACCAGTTCGCCGCCATCGTCCGCTACTGGGTCTGATTTCCCCGCACGCGATGGGTTGATGGACCCATTGCACCCCCTTGGAGCCACCCGGATAATCACGGTGCCATGATCCGCAGAGGTTGAAGGGGAGGCGGTTCACATGGTGAGCATGTTGGTGGGGACAGAAACGTGGGGGGACATGCGGGTCGAGGCGCTCTTCGAGTTCGCCGTCACGCGCCGAATGCCATGGGGGGATGACCTCGACTCGCTCCTGACGCACGTCGAATCCGTGCAGGCGCGGCTCTCGGAGCGGAGCAGGGTGGTCGACCCCTACTTCACCACCGACGTCGACACCGGCCGGGTGTTCGTCCGGTTCACGATCGCGGGGTCGGGCAAGGCGGGGGCCGAGGCGGAGGCCCGATCGGTGCTCGGTGACGTGATCCGTGACGCGGCGGCATACCACGACGGCCTCTTCCCCAACGAGGCCGAGTACAAGATGCTGCCCCGGCTGAAGTCGTGGTCCGGGCTGCGCACCCCGACCTGGCAGGTTCGCCGTACCCGCTTCACCGTGGAGACCTCGGACGAGGCCGCCGGCTGGTAGGCGGCTCCGCCGCACCTTCCCGTCGACTTGCCCAATCATGCCGGCGCCGCCCACACTGGCGTCGTGTCCGGTGCGACGACTTCGACGCTCGTCCTGCTCCGCCACGGGCAGAGCACCTGGAACCTGGAGAACATCTTCACCGGGTGGACCGACGTGCCGCTGTCCGACCATGGCCGGGACGAGGCCACCTCGTCGGGAAGGCTCATGCTCGATGCCGGGCTCGGCTTCGACGTGGTCCACACCTCGGTGCTGCGTCGCGCTCTCGACACCGCCCACCTCGCCCTCGACGCCATGGACCTCGGATGGATCGAGGAGAAGAAGCACTGGCGGCTGAACGAGCGCCACTACGGGGCGCTGCAGGGCCTCGACAAGGCGGAGACCGCCCGCCGTCACGGTGACGACCAGGTGCTGCTGTGGCGGCGCTCGTACGACGTGCCCCCTCCGGCCCTCGACCGCGACGACGAACGCCATCCCGGCAACGACCCGAGGTACTCCTGGATGCCCCCCGAGTTGCTGCCCGCCACCGAGTGCCTCGCCGACGTTGTCGACCGGATGCTGCCCTACTGGTACGACGCCATCGTTCCCGACATGCGCCGTGGACAGCGGGTGCTGGTCGCGGCCCACGGCAACAGCCTGCGCGCCCTGGTCAAGCATCTCGACGGCCTCACCGACGCCGAGGTGGTCGACCTGAACATCCCCACCGGGGTTCCGCTGGTGTACCAGCTCGACGACGACCTGCGAAAGGTGTCGTCCCGGTACCTCGGCGACCCGGAGGCGGTCGAGGCGGCCGTCGCCGCTGTCGCCCGCCAGGCCTCGTCGGCGCCCTGAGCTCACCGCGACGACCCTCTGGAAGGTTCTGGCGCGGACTTGCTTAGGCGCGCCGGGGCGGCGATACTTTACCCACAGGACCGCTCCTCGCAAGAGGGCGGCCTTGGAGAAAGGGCACTCCTTGCTGGCCGGAATCGTTGCGGCGTTGCATGCGGTCGTCTCCTTGGCTCTGATCTTCCTCATCCTGCTTCATGCCGGACGTGGTGGCGGGGTCTCCGACATGTTCGGTGGGGGGATGAGTGGCAGCTATTCGGGATCGACGGTGGTCGAGCGAAACCTCGACCGCCTCACCGTGATCGTCGCCGTAGCCTTCGCCGTCACCACGTTCACGTTGACGTGGATGTGGCGTTGACGGCGATACAGCCCGTCGGGAGTGCTTCCGTTCATAAGGAGGCAACACCTTGACCTTGTGGCATAGCCGCAAGCTCGCCTGGTCCGTGCTTCTCCTCGCTTTCGTGCTGATCGTCGCTGCCTGTGGTGGCGACGACGACACGGGCGACGAGGCCACGACCACGGCAGCAGACGCAGGGGCGACAACCGCCGCCCCGTCCGACACGACCGGGGCACCGGGTACCACCACTGCAGCAGGCGACGACTATTGCGCCGACGGCGGAGAGGGCAACCTGGTCTGGGCACACGAGCAGGAGCCGCCTGACCTGCACCTGGACGACCCGGCCAACAACTTGACCACCACCGCGTGGGCGCGCCAAGCGTTGCTCGACGGTCTGTACGGCATCACCGCCGCCACCACCTTCTTCCCGGAGTTGCTGGCTGAGGAGGCCGTCATGACCGACAACGGTGACGGGACCTTCACCGGCGCCTTCGTGCTGCGTGACGGCCTGGTGTGGTCCGATGGCGACGACCTGACCGCCGATGACGTGAAGTTCACCTTCGACGTCTTCATGGCGACCGGGCCGGACACAACGCCAGACGACCAGGACACCGACACCGACCCCGAGAACGACTTCATCTACCTGATCGGCGACCGGACCGGCTACGACACCATCACCGATTTCGAGGTGACGTCGCCGACCGAGTTCTCGATCACCTGGAGCGCGTTCTTCGGCGGTTGGAAGGCCCTGTTCTCCGAGGTCTACCCGAGCCATGTCTTCGATGCCGACCCGGCAACTGCCGCGGCCGAGGTCAACGAAGCGCTGCGCGAGTGGACCCTGGCGAGCGGCGATGCCATCCCGTCCTCGGGCCCGATGGTGTTCGACAGCTGGGAGCGTGGCGTGGCC
Organism: uncultured Acidimicrobiia bacterium; assembly: GCA_963812375.1. Classification (GTDB taxonomy): domain Bacteria; phylum Actinomycetota; class Acidimicrobiia; order Spongiisociales; family UBA5794; genus JACDBE01. The sequence continues at coordinate 387,550 of CAWEUW010000009.1, forward strand.
ATCCACATGCTGCGCAACGACAACTACAACGGGTCGAACAGCCCGGATACCGTCAACAAGGGCATCGCCTGTGTTGCCGGCGTCGACATCCAGTACGTGACCGACACCGACGCCCAGGTCAACGCCCTGAAGTCGGGTCAGGCCCAAGTCATCTTCACCCAGCCGCAGCAGCAGTTCACCGAGTTGGCGGAAGACGCCAACTTCACGGTGGACCCGCTGGCGGGCCCGGTGTGGGAGCACTGGGGCTTCAACATCCTGAACGTCCACCTCGCCAAGGTGGAGGTGCGTGAGGCCCTGGCCCACGCCCTCAACAAGGCGCAGGTGGTGGAGACGCTGTACACGCCGCTGTTCGGCGACCTGCTGCCGACCGCCGGCCTGGGCAACGCCTTCTGGATGTCCAACCAGCCTGCGTACATCGACCATCAGGGCGAGGCCGGCTACGGCACCGGCGACGTCGAGGCCGCTCGGGCCCTGCTCGAGGGCGCCGGCTACGTCGAAGGAGCCGACGGCATCTACGAGCACCCGACCGACGGGCGCCTGTCGCTGCGGGTCGGCACGACCGGTGGCAACCAGCTCCGCGAGCTGCAGCAGCAGCTCATCCAGGCGCAGATGGCGGAGGCCGGCATCGAGATCGTGATCGAGAACCTGCCGGGTGGGGAGTACTTCTCCATCCCGTTCGGTGGCGATCCGACCGTGTGGGAGCTCACCCAGTTCGCCTGGGTGGGTGGCCCGTGGCCGGGGAGCGGATCGTTCTCGTTCCGCACCGACTCCGGCAACAACCCGTACGGGTACGCCAGCCCCGGCTTCGACGCCAAGGCCGACGAGTGCGACCTCATCGTCGACGAGGCGGAGGCAGCCACCTGCTACAACGAGCTGGACGAGTACGTGACGACGCTCGGTCCGGACGGCGATGGCCTCATCGTCCTTCCGCTGACCCAGAAGCCGTCGTTCTACGCCTACAGCAACACGGCCCTCACGGCCGGGGCGATCTCGCCGGACGCCAACAGCGCCGGCCCGCTCGTCAACGTGGTCGACTTCGTCCTCGCTCCCTGAACCAGGGCGCGAACCGAAACGACCGAGAGGGGGCCCGGCAACGGGCCCCCTCTCGCTGTTTCATGGCTCTTCGGCTGGCGCCTCATCGCGTTGCGATGGGGGACCCCCCAGCCCCCATCGCCGAGTCTCCGCCTGACGGCGTAGCCTCTGTTTCATGGCTCTTCGCCTGGCGGCTCATCGCGTTGCGATGGGGGACCCCCCAGCCCCCATCGCCGAGTCTCCGCCTGACGGCGTAGCCTCTTTCCCGTCGGGTTCGCCGGGGCCGGGCGGACGCCGGTCACCAGCAGAAGTCGGCCCGGGTTGGTATATTCGGTGAGACGATGCCGCAACATCACTGAGGGGGCTGCTGATGGTCGCCTACACGGTCCGCCGACTCTTCTCGTCGGTGATCCTCCTCTTCGTCGGCACCGTCGTCGTCTTCTACCTGACGTCGATCTCTTCGGACCCCGAGCTGCTCCTCGCCACCTGCCCGCCGACCCGGTGCGGCGCCGAGTTCGAGCAGCGGATCACCGAGATGTACGAGCTCGACAAGACCATCCCGGAGCGCTACATCGGCTGGCTGGGTGACGCCCTCCAGGGCGACCTGGGGACCTCGGTGCGCGATGGGTTCCGGCCGGTGACCGAGGTCCTCTCCGAGCGGTTACCGAAGACCATCATGCTGGCGACACCAGCCTTCATCCTCACCGCGTTGATCGCCGTCGCCCTCGGGGTCTACTCGGCGGTGAGGCAGTACTCGTTCGGTGACAACGCCCTCACCGCGTTCTCCTTCGTCGGTATCTCGATGCCGACCTTCTTCTTCGGGCTGCTGCTCCAGGTCTTCTGGGGGGTGTGGTGGCAGCAGTGGACGGGGAACACACCGTTCTATGTCACCGGGTACCACAATGCCAACTTCGTCGACCTGTTACGGTCGCTGACGCTCCCGGTCGTCACCCTGATGCTGGTGAGCGTCGCCGGGGAGAGCCGGTTCGGGAGGGCGTCGATGCTCGAGGTGATCAACTCCGAGTACACCCGCACCGCCCGGGCCAAGGGGGTACCCGAGCGGCGGGTCATCCTCCACCACGCCCTGCGCAACGCCCTCATCCCGCTGGTCACCATCTGGGCGCTCGACTTCGCCATCCTGCTGTCGGGGTCGGTGATCACCGAGACCGTCTTCGCCTGGCCGGGCATCGGCAGCTACTTCCTCCAATCGCTACAGGGATTCGACCTCGACCCGGTCATGGCGATCATGGTGTTCACGGCGGTGATCACCATCCTGTTCAACCTGGCCGCCGACGTCATGTACGGAGTCCTCGACCCAAGGGTGCGCTATGACTGACCTCGGTTCCCACGAGCAGGTGGAGATCGTCGCCGGGTTCGATCCGATCCTCGTCGAGGCCGAGGGGTTGGACGTCGAGGCGCGCAGCCTCGGCAAGCAGACCTGGGACCGGTTCAGGAAGCACCCGGTGGCCGTGGTGTCGCTCATCCTCCTGGTCCTGCTCACCCTCGCCTTCTGGGTGGGGCCGTGGCTGTCGCCGTTCACCTACGACCAGGTGCTCGCCGGCCTACCAAACCAGGGCCCGTCGCTCACCCATCCGTTCGGCACCGACCAGATCGGGCGCGACCTCATGGTCCGGGTGTTCACCGGGGGCCAGATCTCGATGACCATCGCCATCACCGTTGCGCTGCTCACCACGATCATCGGCACCATCATCGGAGCCATCGCCGGGTTCTTCGGCGGCTGGATCGACAACCTGCTGTCCTCGTTGACCAACCTGTTCCTCATCGTCCCCGGGCTGCTGGTGCTGTTGGTGGTGGCGGTGAAGTGGGGCGGCGGCGTCTACAGCACGGCGATCCTCCTCGCCCTCCTCTCGTGGCCGGTCATCGCCCGTGTCGTCCGCGGCCTGTTCATCCAGTTCAAGGAGCAGGAGTTCGTCCAAGCAGCGGTGGCCGCCGGGGCCAAGCCCGGGCGGATCATGTTCCGTCACATCATCCCCAACACGTTCGGCCCGATCATCGTCAATGCCACCCTGGCCGTGGGAGCGGCCATCGTCATCGAGTCGACCCTGTCGTTCCTCGGGCTCGGGGTGCGCCCCCCGATCCCCAGCCTCGGCAACATCATCCAGGACTACCGGGGCGCCATCGACTCCGACCCGACCAAGATCCTCATCCCCGGGTTCTTCGTGGTGATGATCACGCTGTGCACCAACTTCCTGGGTGACGCCATGCGGGACGCCCTCGACCCCACCGCCAGGAGGGGGCATTGACCGATCCGGTCCTGGCGGTCAGGGACCTGTCGGTTACCTTCCACGGTGACGAGGGCGACATCACCGCCGTCCGCGGTACCAGCTTCGACGTGCGTCCCGGCGAGGTGCTCGCCGTGGTGGGGGAGTCGGGCTCGGGGAAGTCGGTGACCTCGCTGGCCATCATGGGGCTGCTCCCCAAGTCCGCCGTCGTCACCGGGAGTGTCACGTTCGACGGAAAGGAGTTGATCGGCGCCGAGCCAAAGGATATGCGCAAGATCCGTGGCAAGGACATCGCCATGATCTTCCAGGACCCGATGACGGCGATGAACCCGGTGTTCACCGTGGGCGACCAGATCGTCGAGGCGATCACCCTCCACAACGACGTCACCAAGAAGGAGGCGGTGGTCCGCGCCACCGAGCTGCTCGCCCTGGTGGGGATCCCTGACCCGAAGAGGCGGATCAAGCTGTATCCCCACGAGTACTCGGGCGGGATGCGGCAGCGCGCCATGATCGCCATGGCCATGGCCAACGAGCCCAAGCTGCTGATCGCCGACGAGCCGACCACCGCCCTCGACGTCACCATCCAGGCGCAGGTGCTCCAGGTGATCCGGAAGGCGCAGGCGGTCACCGGTGCCGCCATGGTGCTGATCACCCATGACCTCGGGGTGGTCGCCGGGCTGGCCGACCGGGTCAACGTGATGTACGCAGGCGCCGTCTTCGAGTCCGGCGGGATCGACGACATCTTCTACCGCACCGCCAACCCCTACACCCTCGGCCTGCTCGGCTCGGTCCCGATCCTCACTTCCCGCACCGCCGACAAGCTCACCCCGATCCCCGGCTCGCCGCCCAACCTCCTCCGGCTTCCCCAGGGGTGCCCGTTCCGTCCTCGGTGCGTGTTCGCCACCGACATCTGCCAGGAGTCGGAGCCCGAGCTGATCTCGGTCAACGGCGACCAGCACAGCTCGCGCTGCTACCACATCGACAAGGTCGAGAACGCCCGGGTGGGGAGCAGGGCATGACCGATCCCATCCTCGAGGTCGAGGACCTCAAGACCCACTTCCCCATCCGCCAGGGGATCCTCCGCCGCCAGACCGGCACGGTGCTCGCCGTCGACGGGGTCACTCTGTACGTCGACCCCCACGAGACCCTGGGCGTGGTCGGGGAGAGCGGGTGTGGCAAGACAACGTTGGGCCGGTCGATCCTGCGACTGATCGAGCCCACCTCGGGCACGGTGAGGTACAAGGGCGAAGACGTCACCGGCGCCGACAAGGACCGGATGCGGCAGCTCCGCAAGGAGATGCAGATCGTCTTCCAGGACCCGTACGCCTCGCTCAACCCGAGGATGCCGGTGCGGGACATCGTCGCCGAGCCGCTTCGCATCCACGGGATGGGCCGCAAGGAGGCGTACGACCGGGTCGGTGACCTGCTCGGCAAGGTGGGGCTGATGCCCGACCACGGCAACCGCTACCCGCACGAGTTCTCCGGCGGCCAGCGCCAGCGCATCGGCATCGCCCGGGCGCTGGTCCTCGACCCGAGCCTGATCATCCTCGACGAGCCTGTTTCAGCGCTCGACGTGTCCATCCAGGCACAGGTGATCAACCTGCTCGAGCAGATCCAGGACGAGTTCGGCCTCAGCTTCGTGTTCATCGCCCACGACCTCTCGGTGGTGCGCCACATCTCCGACCGGGTGGCGGTGATGTACCTCGGTCAAATCGTCGAGCTGGCCGACCGCAACGAGCTGTACGAGAAGCCGGCCCACCCCTACACGAGTTCGTTGCTCTCGGCGGTCCCGGTCGCCGACCCCAACTCCGAGCGGAACCGGAAGCGCATCCTCCTCGAAGGCGATCTCCCGTCGCCGGCCAACCCGCCGTCGGGATGCCGGTTCCACACCCGGTGCCCCATCGCCCAGGACATCTGCAAGGTCGAGGTCCCCCAGCTGTTCCCCGTTTACGAGAACCACTGGGTGGCGTGCCACTTCCCGTGCCCGCCCGACGACACCCTGGTGGGCCAGGTGCAGAAGCTGGGCCACGATCTGCGTCTTGTCGACGCCCGTGAGTCCTGAGCCGGAACCGGTTCGCATCTACTCGTCGATGCGGGGCCTGGCCTCGGCCGGATTGGCGCCCGTCCTCCTCGCGGCGGCGACGGTGCTCGGCTACACCCGGGCCTACCGGATGACACCGATCATCGCCGTGCTCGGTGTTCTCGCCGTTGTGCTCGCCGGGGCGGCGCTCTTCGACCTGCCCCGCCAGGCCGTCTTTGCCCCCGACGGGATCACCCGGGTCTGCGTCCTCCGCCGCCACATGATCCTTTGGGATGACATCCTCGTGCTCCGCCGTGCCCGAGGCTCGATGTTCGCCAACCTGCGGAGCCGCAACCCGGAGCACATCGGAGTCGGGCCGCTGATCGCCAAAGTGGGGAGGCGCAACTACCTGTTGTGCAACCAGTCGGAGAGCCGCAAGGAGTACGACAGGATCAGGGAAGGCATGGCGGTGTGGGCGCCCGACCTCGTGATGGGCGCCGCCCGTCCCCCGGAGAAGGTGCCGCCGTCGGACCTGTACCGTCGGCGTCGCGCCGCCGCCTGACCGGAGGGAACATGTCCATCGACGATCTGCGGGCCCTGGTCGGGTCCACCATCGGGGTCGGGGAGTGGACGACGATCACCCAGGAGCGGATCGATGCCTTCGCCGACGCCACCGACGACCACCAGTGGATCCACGTCGACGGCGGGAAGGCGGCGGCCGGCCCGTTCGGCTCCACCATCGCCCATGGGTTCCTCGTGCTGTCGTTGATCCCGGCCATCGCCCCACGGTTGGACCTCCCGGCGCGGATGGCGGTCAACTACGGGCTCGACCGGGTGCGGTTCATCACCCCGGTGCCGAGCGGTTCGCGTGTCCGGGCGCATGCCGTGCTCGAGGAGGTCGCCGAGGTCGCCGGAGGGGTCCAGACCACCGCCGAGGTCACCATCGAGCTGGAAGGGAGTGAGCGCCCGGCGTGTGTCGCCACCTGCCTGGCCCGGTTCTACCTGTGACCGCCCCGGTATGATTCACCCATCACGTCGGAGTGGCGGAATTGGTAGACGCGCCAGGTTGAGGGCCTGGTGAGCGAATAGCTCGTGGAGGTTCGAGTCCTCTCTCCGACACCTTGAATCCGGCATTCGGTGTGGTCTGTCGATTCGCTGCCGCTCCTCAGAGGGCTCGAACTTCGGCAAGCCGCTTGACTGCGTACTCGTCGTCCCAGCAGACGGCGGCTTCCCATGCGGCCGACGCTTGTGCGGCGATGTCGTGCGCGCGCGTCGAGCCCGGCGGCGTTGTGCGGCAGCACCAGGTCGAAGTCGGGGACGTCGACGTGCGACTCGTCCCAGTCGACCAGCGCGACCCGATTCGCGGTGATGCGGACGTTGCCAGGGTTGTTGGGGTCGCCGTGGAGGACGCATGTCTGACGTCCGATGAGCCGCGCCCACGCTGCTCGGCATCGAGCAACGCCCTCAGGCGGCATCGCCCCGAGGTCGATCTTCGTCCCGGTCTCGGCGTGCAGCAGGTCGGTCGACGATCGCCAGCCTGGGCGCTGCGGCCAGCTCTGCGTCGACCGATGCAGCTGGCGGAGCGTGTCGGCCACCCGACGCCAGTCGGCCTTCGTCTCCGGCGGTCTGCCCTCCATGTAGGTCATCACCACCAGACCGTCGGCGAACAGACGGCCGTCTGTCGTCGGGATCGGCACCGGTACGGTCAAACCTTCACGGTCGAGGTGTTGGAGGAGCTCGGTCTCCCATGCGAGATCAGCGTCGCTCCTGGCACCGAGCCGACCGACCGCGAGGTGCCCGTTGACGCGCACGCTGCACACGTCGTTGGCGACTCCGCCAGCGAGCGGTTCGATGCGAGCGACGCCTTCACCCCACTGCCCGAGTGCTTCCCATCCCACGGCCACATCTTCGCGGAGTTCCGAACATCGCGCGTGTGCGAGGCACGGTCATGAAGCGCTCGTCGGCGAAGGTCGGGTCGAAGTCGGTGCCGGGGTGGTGGTGGGCGGTGACCTGGGACGACGTCGATGGGTGGCGGTGTCCATGCCTCGGGTTCGCCTATCGCCACCGGTGTTCGCATGTCGCCGCCGTGAGGGAGGTGGTGGAGCTGACGGTCAGGGAGCGGTCGGACGTGTCGGACCCGGTCCATAGGATCGGGTGAGGAAGAAGGAGGCGGAGATGACCTTGGAGACGACGATCACGGAAGCAACGGACCAGGGTGGCGACGGCGAGCCCGGCCCCGAGCCCGACACCGAGCCCAGCTCAGATCACGGAGTCCACGACGAGGGCGTGGGCGGGTCGATGCAGCGGGAACGTACCGGCGAGTTGGGCTGGCGGGAGTAGGTTGCCCCCGACCGGCCGCCGGACGGCGACACCGGCAACGGCGCTCCGATGACTCCCCTGGCTCGGGGCGCCCGCCACGGCGCCGTCGCCCTGGGTGGCCAATGGCGTAAGAACCACCTGGGCGATCAACTTTCGCATCGTCAGTGTTCGCATCATCGAAACCTCCCAGGCTGACCCTTTCACTCTCCCCGACCAACGCCACGGGGAAACAGACCCTGACGAGCGTTAGGCCATCCTGGCACGACTATGCAGAGCACACCGGACGCAACCTCTCCGCCCTCGTGAGGACCGCCGTTGAATCCGAGATTGCCCGCGACCCGATCGGCACCAACCGGCCCTCCACCGACGTCGACCCGGACTGGTGGTCGGACGTGACCGGCTCCGAGCCCACCGTGTCCACCAGCTCCACCGAGGACCCTGAGAGCCCGTAAGACGGGATAACGGTTCCCTTCGGGACCCCGTCGCACGGGTCTGCTGGTGGCGGGGGGGAGGGGGGTACCCCTGGGGGGTGTCGACGGTCAACGGCCGGGACTCCAGGTGGCGATGAAGTCGGTGAGTCGGCGCCGGTCGTGTTGCTCCTCCGCCAGCACTTCTTGGGCGGTCCGCACCATGCTGAGGACCGCGGATGGCGAAGCGCAGGTCGGCGGCCTGGGGGGCGGAGGATTCTTGACACTCGACCCGCCGCAACTCCTGCGTCCAACCGAGGCCATCGTTCTGCCCGGGGACTGGTATGCCCCGTACCGCGCAGTCGGCTCGCTGGCGGCAGACTCGTGCATGATGCTCGGGGTGGTCTACTCGTGGATCAAGAACGGAGAACCGGAGCGCGACCATTCTGTCGAAGTCGACCTCTCCAACATCATCGGAGACGGCGACGCCAACGAGCGCGGTGTGAGCGACGTCGGTCGCAATGAGACGTCCGGCGGAGGTCCCGCCTGATCCTGGTCAACGAATCGGTCAACGATTGCCCCCCGAAAACCGGTCGGCAACTCCAGAAGCTTCCAGACCACTCCAGACTGAGAAACCGTTGTGCCGTAAGGGTTTGCGCCGATTACGAACGGCACATATCATGCCTCTATTGATACAAATGGTGTCCGGGCGAGGTTGAGGGCCTGGTGAGCGAATAGCTCGTGGAGGTTCGAGTCCTCTCTCCGACACCTTGCAGCGCAAGGGTCTCCTGGCCGGCGGCCGAGGTCAGAAATGGTGTCACGCATCACCCCGATGATCGCCTACGAGGACACGGCAGCGGCGATCGACTGGCTGACCGAAGCATTCGGGTTCACGGAACGAGAGGGTCAGCGGTACACCGACGCCGACGGGGTAGTCGGTCATGCCGAGCTTGTCTACGGCGATGACACGGTCATGCTCGCCACGCCCAATCGCCAGTACCAGAGCCCAGGACATCACCGCCAGACCTGTGAGTTGGCGAGCCGTTGGCTGGACAACCCGTGGGTGATCGACGGCGTCTTCGTCGAAGTCGACGACCTCGACGCCCACCACGAACGCGCCGTTGCCGCCGGAGCGATCGTCATTCGGCCTCCCGAGGACGCCGGCGTGGGCTTTCGGATCTACACGGCCGAGGATCCGGAAGGGCACCGGTGGATGTTCGGCCAGCGCGCCTGAACGGATCGTCCCCACGGCCGCAGGACTCGCCGACCTTCCGGCCGGCCGTCCTCTGTTAGTCGACGGCGGCCGACGCCTCGAACGCGCCAGCGTCTCCTCGAGGTATCCGGCCAGCAGCTTCTCGCCGCGGAACCGCAGCAGCGTCGTCAGCAGTCTCAGCTACGGCGTGTTCTCGTGCTGCCGCACCGACGGCTCGGCCTTGTCGTGGTGGTCAGGCGGCGGTGGCGGTGGTTGCGGGTTGGGGATGGTGTCGCGGAGGGGTGGCCCGTTGGGTTGGCGGGGGGAGAAGCTTGCGGCGGTGGGTGGGTGAGTCGGGGTCGATGGTGTAGCCGAGTTGGTGGATGGCGACGTGGTGGTGGTACCAGCACAGGCTGACCAAGTTCTCCGGGTGGTGGGTGCCGCCGCGGTGGCGTTCGAGGATGTGGTGGGGTTGGATTCGGTAGCGGCTGTGGCAGCCTTCGATGGAGCATTGACCCATGTCGCGCCATTGCACGAACGGCGTATGACCGCGGGGGTATCGCGTCGGTGCGGTCGGTGTAGGCGACGGGGTGGAGCCCGTCGATGGCGATGACCCGGATCTTGCCGCCGCAGAGGATCTCGGCGAGGGTGTTGGGACCGACCTTGACCCCGGACGGCAGGGTGGCACCGGATTCGCCACCGTCTGCGGCGGCGAGGCCGGCGTCGACGAACACTTCGGCGACGGTCACCGCCCGCGCTGGTCAATGTCCCCGGTGTCTGATCCGGTGTGTGCGGTGAGGGTGTCGAGGCAGATGGCGGTGAGGGCATCGGCGCGGCGTTGCCCCTGCCCGTTGCCTTCACCGGGTAGCACGGGGAACTCGGTTTCCCGGTGGTCGAGGGCGGCGGCGACGACCTGCCCGTCGACGCCGGGGAGGAGCCCCCATAGTTTGTAGGCGGCGTCGTCGAGGGAGGGTTGGATCACCAGGTACCGGTTGGCGAACACATTGCGTTCTTCGCCGGCGGTGAAGGACCGGACCCGGTCCAGCAGACCGTAGAGGCGCCCCAGTGAGAACCCGGTAGCGATGGCGTCACCCAGCTGGTCCTGGTTCACGTCGGCGGCGTGGAGTTTGACCAGCACCGCCGCCCGGTCCAGGCCGCAGCGACCGTCGGCCATCAGGGTGTCGAGTCGCTCGTTGCCGGCTCTGGCGAGTTGCCACAGCCGGTTGGCGGTCTGGGAGGAGACGTCGAGGTGGGCGGATACCCAGTCGCCCATGGTGCGCATCCCCGCCCCGGCATCCACTTGGTGGCGGTCGAGCTTGCGGAGCAGTTGGACCTGGCGGGCCCGCTGCCGGGTGATCTCGGTTTCGATCTCGACGGATCTCGTCTTCCCAGGCCTCGACCCGGGCCGCGGCGGTGCGGGTATCGGCGGTGTCTGACGATGTATCGAACATACGTTCGTTATACCACAGCGTTGTGACAGAAACCAGCTCCTCGTCTTGACCACCTTGTTGATAGCCCCATGGAGCGCCAGGCGGATCACGGTTCGGCGGGTCGTGACTTCACAACCGCTCTAGCCTCGGAAGGTGGCGCCTGCCAACCAACCCGTCAGCTGCGGCGTGCTTCTGTATCGCCTCGCCGGGGGAGCCATCGAGGTGCTGATCGCCCACCCGGGAGGGCCGTTCTGGGCGAAGCGGGACGAGGGGGCGTGGACCATCCCGAAAGGGCTTGCCGAAGCCGGTGAGGACGCCGAGGCGGCTGCTCGCCGGGAGTTCGCCGAGGAGCTCGGGCTCCCCGCCCCCGAGGTGTTGGAAGACCTGGGAACGGTGGTGCAGAAGGCGGGCAAGACGGTCCGGGCCTTCGCCGGCGAAGGCGACGTCGACCCTGCCACCGTCGTCTCGAACGTCGTCACCATCAGGTGGCCACCGGGCTCGACCGGTACGCTGGAGATCCCGGAGATCGACCGGGTCGCCTGGGTGGCGCCGGACGACGCCAGGAGGCTGCTCAACCCGGCGCAGGGCGCCTTGGTCGATCGTCTACTCGATCACCTGAAGTCGGACCTCCGGTAGATTGCCCAGGTGGCCGGCACGGGCCGGGGACGACAACAGGAGCAACGTGGCCAAGAAGCCCACCAGGACAGCCAGGATGAGGGTCCGGGACGTCGACGAGACTCCCCGCCAACACACTCCCCGCTACATCGCCGGAGAGGAAGAGGAAGGGCCGATCCTCTCGGGGTTCGCCTTCTGGTTGCTGTCGGCGGTGGCGCTGATCGCGCTGACGGCGGCAGCGGTGTTCTTCGGGTCGAGCCAGGTCGAGGCGGCCTTGCAGCGCGACACGATCGAATACCTGCGCCGCGCCGGGTTCGTCGACGTCAGGTCGAGGCCAGCGGCCAAGACATCGAGTTGAGCGGCAGCGTCCCCACCGAGGAGGACCTCGTCGCCCTCCCCGAGACGGTGTCGAGACCGTCCGGGGGTGCAGCGGGTGTTCAGCCGGCTGGAGGTGGAGGAGCCCGACGTCACCGAAGGGGTCCGGCGCCCTCGGACCCGATGGTGCTCACCCTGGCCGACGACGTCCTCACCGTCACCGGAACCCTGCCCAGCCAGTCCGCCATCAACCGGGTCTCACGGCTCTGGCCGACACCGGCCACGAACTCGACACCGAGGGACTGGTGATCCGGGAGCGGGTCCCGGCGGTCGACGAGTGGATGGCGGCGGTGCTGGCGATCACCGATCGCCTCAACCAGGAGGTCGACGAGTTCGAGATCGTGGTCAATCCCGATTCGGGTGTGGCCACCGTGTCTGCCGTCTTCGACTCACGCCAGGTCAGGGCCGACGTCCGCCGCGCCGCAGAGGACCTGTTCCAGGACGGCCCGATCGCCTTCGTCAGCGCCCTGACCCTGGTCGACGCCCCGCCGCCGCCGCCCCGCCAGCAGGTGGTCGAGCTGCAGGAGAACCTCGACGACCTCATCAGCGGCAAGGTGATCGAGTTCGAGTTCAACTCCGACGTCCTCACCCGCGACGGACGCCGGTTGCTGGCGGAGATCGTCCCCGCTCTCCGCCAGTTCCCCGACGTGCCGGTCGAGATCGCCGGTCACGCAGACTCGGTCGGCTCGGCGGCGGCGAACATGGACCTGTCGCGGCGGCGCGCCCAGGCGGTGGTCGATTTCCTGGTCGAACGGGGCGAGGACCCGGACCGCTTCGTGGTGACCGCCTACGGTGACACCAGGCCGATCGCCTCGAACGCCACCGAGGAAGGCCGGGCACGGAACCGCCGGATCGAGTTCATCGCCTTGGAGGAGTGAGGGTGTGAGCTACATCGCCAGCCAGATCGTCGTCTGGATGCTCCTCGCTTTCCTGCTCGGCTTGGCCGTCGGTTGGTTCGCCAGGGGACGGCGTAAGGCGAACAGCGCCACCCGACGGCGGTTCTGACCAAAAGCGTCCGGGGCCCCTGCGGGTCCGCGGGCCGCCGTGCGGTGCGTTACGCTGACGCCGAGCGAGGAGCACCATGGCTGACGTACGAGAACTGCCCGACCACGTTCGAGAGTTCGTGTCGATGTCCACCGAGTACCTCCGCCAGGAGACGGTGGTTCCCGCCAAGCAACTCGGTCGGTTCGCCGGGATATCGTTGGGGGCGGCGTTCTGCTTCGTGCTCTCCGCGCTGTTCTTCGGGATCGCCGGCACCCGCTACCTGATCATGGCGTTGCCCGAGGGCCCCAACTGGGAGGCGCTCGGGTACGTTCTCGGGGCACTCGCCATAGCCGCCGTGGCCGTCGTACTCATCAAGATCACCGCCGCCTCGACCAAGGAGTGACCAGCATGACCGTGCAACGGGCCGATCTGGAGAACAAGCTGCGCCAGATCGAGACCATCGTCACCGACACCAAGGAGCAGGCGCGGACCACAGGCGCCGCCATCGCCGTCGGCGTGGTGTTGTTCATCGTCCTCGCCTTCATCTTCGGTAGGAAGCGCGGGTCCAAGGGCACGGGCGGGGCCCGGGTCGAGGTGATCCGGCTCCGATGATTCGCTGGCTCGCCAGGCAGTTCGGCCTGGGGACGAGGTCGATGTCGGCCTATGGGTCGCAGCAGCTCTTCTCCGGGTTGCGGACCGGGAACTCGACCGCCTCGGCGTTGGGGACCGCGCTCCTCGTCTTGTCGTGGATGCGCAACCACCGTCCGCCCGCAAGGGAGCTCCTGTACGTCGCCAACCTGAGCAAAGGGGAGACGATCACGGATCCGACTGGTCGACGACGACGGCGAGGTCGACGAGACGGAGGTGACGGGCTGATGCCCGACCGGCAGGACCGGTCGGTGAGGATCGTCGTCTGGGTCCTGGTGACGGCCCTGGTCCTCACGTTCGTCGCCTCGTTGAGCGCGGTCCTCATCAACTGACCGGGCCGTGACCAACCCCGCAGCCGGAATGCAGCCGGAGTTCGTCTCTGGCGGCCCGTGCATGCTCCACGACGCCAAGGGTCGCCGCTACCTGATCGAGCTGGTCCCCGGACGGCAGTTCCACTCCCACCGCGGGATGATCGAGCACGACGACCTCATCGGTGCCGGCGACGGCAGCGTCCACCTACCACCTCGGGGAGCCATACGTGGCGCTGCTCCCCACCTTGGGGGACTACGTGCTGAAGATGGGGCGGCGGGCCACCGTGTCTTATCCCAAGGACATCGGGGCGATCCTGGTCGCCGGCGACATCGGACCGGGGATGACGGTGCTGGAGGCGGGGACGGGCTCGGGTGCGCTGACGATGGCGCTGGCCAGGGCCGTCGGATCCAGCGGCCGGGTGGTGAGCTACGAACGGCGTACCGACCATGCCACCGTGGCGCGCAAGCTGATCGCCGGGTTCTCGGGCACGGTCCCGGAACAGGTCGAGCTGCGGGTGGGGGACGTGGAGGATGCGCTCGACGAGGTCTCCCCCGACAGGGTGGTGCTCGACCTGCCCGAGCCATGGCATCTGGCCAGGCTCGCCGCCACCCGGCTCCGGCCCGGCGGGGTCTTCCTCTGCTACCTGCCCACCGTCCCTCAGGTGCAGACCGTGGTCGACGAGCTGCGGGCCTCAGGTGGCTTCTTCGCCGTGGAGACCTTCGAGGTGCTCCACCGCTCCTGGGTCGTCGACGGCCGCTCGGTGCGGCCCTCGCACCGTATGGTCGGCCACACCGGCTTCATCACCACCGCAAGAAGAGTTTCTCCTCCCCCCCTCTGGGGGAGGAGTGGCCGCAGCAGGGGCCGAAGGCCAGCACAGCGGACGAGGAGGGGGTCATGGACGCGCCGGATGCCGAGAGATCCACGGAGCACGCCGATCTGGACAAGGAGGGCATGACTGACCATGGCACCGTCAACGACGTCCTCACCGACGCGTTCAACCGGGTCAGCGAGAACGTCCACCGCGTCGTGGGCAGGCTCTCCGACGAACAGCTGGCGGCCAGCGTCGCCGCGGGCGCCAACACGGTGGCGTGGTTGGTGTGGCACCTGACCCGAATGATGGATGACCACGTCGCCGGCGCCCAGGGCGACGAGCAGGTGTGGACCCGGGACGGCTGGGCGGCATCGTTCGCCCTGCCCTTCGACGACCGCTCGACCGGCTACGGGCACACCGCGGAGGACGTCGCCAGCGTCCGCGTGACCGCCGACCTCCTGCTCGGCTACCACGACGCCGTTCAGGCATATGTCCACGGGGTCGTCGAGACGCTCACCGAGGAGGATCTCGACCGTATCGTCGATCGCAGCTGGGACCCACCGGTGACGCTGGCAGTGCGGCTGGTCAGCGTCGTCGACGACGCCATCCAGCACACCGGCCAGGCGGACTACGTCGCCGGCATCCTCGAGACGGTGATGGCGTCGGCTGGGGTTGCCCTCAGCCAGCGGCCGTTCGGGCGGCGAAGCCGCCCGAAGCCGGCCCGGCAATTTCACGGCTCGATGAAGATGCACTCGCCGGGGCACTCCTCGGCCGCTTCGACGACGACGTCGAGCTGGTCGTCCGGGATGGCGGCCATCCCGGCGGCGCCCTGCGGGTTGCCCTTCGACTCGGCGTAGATGGTCCCGCCCTCGCGGACGTAGGCCAGGCCGTCGTCGAGCAGGACGAAGACGTCGGGTGCGATCTCCTCGCACAACCCGTCTCCGGTGCACAGATCCTGGTCGATCCATACCTTCATGAGGTCGGTCCTCTCGTTACCCGCAGCGCCATTGTACCGGCGTCGAGGCGACTTTCGACCGCCCTCCGAGGACCACCGAGGATTGTGGTAGGTCGGGCCTATAGTGCGAAGCAGGGCCATGGAAGGAACCGACGTGGACCAGGGTGGGAACGAGGCACACCAGCTGCAGGGCAACGGTGCGGATGCTGGAGGAGGAGATCGCCGTCCTGCGCCGCCGGCTCCAGGACGCCCCCCGCCGGGTCCGGGTGCTGGAGGAGCGGCTGCTCGAGACCAAGAACCGCCTCGACCAGGCCGCCACTCAGAACCAGAAGCTCGCCGCCGCCCTCGAGGAGACCCGCCAGCAGCTCGCCATGCTGCGCGCAGGAGGTCGAGAAGCTGACCGCACCGCCCAACCCGTTCGGCACCGTGCTCAGGGTCAACGAGGACGGGACGCCGACGTCCACACCGCCGGACGCAAGCTGCGGGTCAACGTCGAGCCGACCATCGAGGTCAAGGCGCTCGAGGTCGGCCAGGAGGTCCTCCTCAACGAGGCGAGCAACATCGTCGACGTCCGCTACTTCGAGATCCAGGGCGAGGTGGTCGACGGTCAAGGAGGTCCTCGACGACACCAGGCTGCTGGTGATCGGCCGCGCCGACGAGGAGCGGGTGACCGAGATCGCATCGCCGATGCGCGGGGTGTTCCTCCGCCCCGGCGACCACGTCAGGCTGGACGACCCGCACCGGCATGGTGTTCGAGAAGCTGGTCCGGCCCGAGGTCGAGGAGCTGGTGCTCGAGGAGATGCCCGACATCACCTACGAGGACATCGGCGGGCTCAGCGAGCAGATCGAGGACATCCAGGACGCCGTCGAGCTGCCGTACGTCCACAAGGAGCGGTTCGACGAGTACGACCTGTCGCCGCCGAAGGGCGTGCTCCTGTACGGGCCACCGGGATGCGGCAAGACCCTCATCGCCAAGGCGGTGGCCAACAGCCTGGCCCAGGCGGTGGCAGCCAAGGAGGGCAACGAGGACACCCGGTCCTACTTCCTCAACATCAAGGGCCCCGAGCTGCTCAACAAGTACGTGGGCGAGACCGAGCGCCAGATCCGGCTGATCTTCCAGCGGGCCAAGGAGAAGTCGGACGAGGGTGTGCCCGTCATCGTCTTCTTCGACGAGATGGACTCGCTGTTCCGCACCAGGGGAACCGGGGTCTCCTCCGACGTGGAGTCCACCATCGTGCCCCAGCTCCTCTCCGAGCTCGACGGCGTGGAGACGCTGAAGAACGTCATCGTCATCGGTGCCTCCAACCGCGAGGACCTCATCGACCCCGCCATCCTCCGGCCCGGCCGGCTGGACGTGAAGGTGAAGATCGAGCGACCCAACGTCGATGCCGCCCGCCAGATCTTCCGCATCTACCTCGGTGAGATCGCTGCCCTACGCCCAGACCGAGCTGGACCGGTTCGACGGCGACCGGGCGGCACTGGTGGCGTCGCTGATCGAGGCGGTGGTCGCCCGGATGTACGACACCTCCGAGGCCAACCGGTTCCTCGAGGTGACCTACGCCAACGGCGACCGGGAGATCCTCTACTTCAAGGACTTCGCCAGCGGGGCGATGATCGAGAACATCGTCAGCCGGGCCAAGAAGGACGCCATCAAGCGGGAGATCGCCGGCGACCCCCTCGGGATGACCGAGAGCGACCTCCTCGCCGCCATCGCCCAGGAGTTCAAGGAGCACGAGGACCTGCCCAACACGACCAACCCCGACGACTGGGCCAAGATCTCGGGCAAGAAGGGCGAGCGCATCGTCTACGTCCGCCTCATCGCCAGCGACGGCGAAGGGCGAGCCATCGAGGCGGTGGCGCCCGGGCAGTACCTGTGACGGAGGCCTCGGCGGCGCCCAGGGTCCTGGGCACCGAGACCGAGTACGGCATCACGGTCCGCAACCAGGCCGACTTCAACCCGGTGCTCTCGTCGAGCACGGTGGTCAACTCCTATCGCGGGGGCCGGGCCCGGATCCAGTGGTCGATCGACGAGGAGTCGCCCGGGCGTGACGCCCGCGGCTTCGGTTACGAGGGCCTGTTCCCGCCCGAGCTGGAGACGGGACTGGTCAACGTGGTGTTGACCAACGGTGCCCGGCTGTACGTCGACCACGCCCATCCCGAGTACTCCACGCCCGGAGTGCTCGACCCGCTCCAGGCGGCACTGTACGACAAGGCGGGGGAGGTGATCATGGCCCGCGCCGTCGAACGCCGCCCGGGCGCCATGCCGGAGCCGGAGCGCATGTTCATCCACAAGAACAACAGCGACGGCAAGGGCAACTCGTACGGGGCCCACGAGAACTACCTGCTGGCCACGGGCGCTTCCCTTCGGGGAGATCGTCCGCCACCTCACCGCCTTCCTCGTTACTCGGCAGGTCGTT
This sequence comes from uncultured Acidimicrobiia bacterium, assembly GCA_963812375.1. Classification (GTDB taxonomy): domain Bacteria; phylum Actinomycetota; class Acidimicrobiia; order Spongiisociales; family UBA5794; genus JACDBE01. The sequence goes on from CAWEUW010000009.1 coordinate 405,310, forward strand.
AACCGGCTCGGGGAAGGTCGGGTCCGAGAACGGGCGCCCCCCGGTGGACTTCCAGCTGACCCAGCGGGCCGACTTCTTCGAGGAAGAGGTGGGCCTGGAGACCACGCTGAAGCGGCCCATCATCAACACCCGCGACGAGCCCCACGCCGACGCCTCCCGATACCGCCGGCTCCACGTCATCTTCGGCGACGCCAACCTCTCCGAGGTCCAGATCTTCCTCAAGCTCGGGCTCCACCGCCGTTGCTGCTGGCGGCGCTGGAGGACGGGGCGCTGCCCGAGCCCATCACCCTCGAGGACCCGGTGAAGGCGGCTGGCAGGTGAGCCACGACCTCGACCTCACCGTGCCGCTACCGATCGACGGTGGCGGGACGAGCACCGCGCTGGAGATGCAGTGGCCAGTACCTGGAGTGGGCCACCAAGTACGTCAACACGGTCGACCTCGGCGACCGGTACCCGGTCTTGGTGGAGCGCTGGGAGGAGGTGCTCACCGACCTCGAAGTCGACCCGATGCGGCTCGCCGACCGGCTCGACTGGGTGGCCAAGCGCCGGTTGCTCACCGCGTACGTCGACCGCGACGACACTGCGTGGGACCATCCCAAGCTGCGGCTCCTCGACCTCCAGTACCACGACGTCGATCCCGAACGCGGGCCTCTACCACCGATGGTGGCCGGCGGCAGCGATGCAGCGGCTCTTCACCGACGAGGAGGTCGAGCGAGGCGGTCACCCGAGCCTCCCGAGAGACCCGGGCATACTTCCGGGGCGAGCTGCGTCGGCCGGTTCGGCCGGCGCTGGTCGCCGCCAACTGGGACTCCCTGGTGTTCGACACCGGCGAGGAGGCGTCTCAGGCGGGTACCTATGATGGAGCCGCTGAGGGGCTCAAGGAGATGGTGGGCGACTTGACTCGACCGAGGATGCGACACTGTCGGCGGCGCTGGGCTGATCAAGGCGTATGGATGAGGACGAGGAAGGTTCGATGGCTGAGCAGGAACGCAAGCAGCCACACAGCGGACACCGGCGAGGCCGGAGGAGATCGACGAGAGCCGCGCCGGTGCGGAGCAGGCCGAGGAGACTGACCGAGAAGATCGACGAGCTCCTCGAGGAGATCGACTCCGTCCTCGAGGAGAACGCCGAGGAGTTCGTCAAGAACTACGTCCAGAAGGGCGGCGAGTGAGCCGCAGCAGGGACGAGCTCGGCACCGGCCCGGTCCTGCCCCTCGAGCCCCCCGGCCTCGAGGCCAGCTTCGCTTCGCTGCTCGTCCGACTGGGGCTCGGCTCCCCCTGGCGGATGCCGAGATCGGCACCTACCCCGGCTCCCGCGCAGAGGCGACGACGGTGCTGGCCCTGAAGTTCTCCGACGGCGTGGTGATGGCCGGTGACCGCCGCGCCACCGCCGGCAACTACATCGCCCACAAGCGGGTGCAGAAGGTATTCCCCGCCGACGAGTACTCGGCGGTCGCCATCGCCGGGACCGCCGGGCTCGCCATCGAGATGATCCGGCTGTTCCAGACTCGAGTTGGAGCACTACGAGAAGATCGAGGGCACCGGCTGTCTCTCGGAGGGAAGGCGAACTATCTCGCCAGGATGGTCCGCGGCCACCTGCCCCTCGCCTTCCAGGGTCTGGCGGTGGTGCCGCTGTTCTGCGGCTTCGACGAGACCACCGCCGACCGGCGCCCTGTACTCGTTCGACGTGGTCGGCGGCCGCTACCTGGAGCAGGACTTCGGAGCACCGGCTCGGGAGGCAAGGAGGCAAGGCCTTCCTCAAGGCGTCGTACCGGCCCGACCTCGACGAGGACTCAGCGCTCCGGATGGCGGTGGAGGCGCTGGTCGCCGCCGCCGAGGAGGATGTCGCCACCGGCGGGCCCGACGTGCAACGAGGCATCTACCCCAACGTCGTCACCGTGACGGTCGACGGGCTGACCGAGGTCGATGACGACCGGCTGCGCCGGCATCGCCGCCGACGTGCTCGAGGCCCGGCCGTGACCAGCCCGTTCTACGTCCCGCCCGAGCAGCTCACCAAGGAGCGGGCGGAGTTCGCCCGCAAGGGGATCGCCCGAGGCCGTCCCATCGCCGTGTGCGACGTACGCCGACGGGGTGCTGCTGATCGGCGGAGAACCCGAGCGGGTCGCTCCACAAGATCGGCGAGATCTACGACCGCTCGCCTTCGCCGGGGCTGGGCGGTTCAACGAGTTCGAGATGCTCCGCACCGCCGGGGTCCGGCTACGCCGACATCAAGGGCTACTCATACGGCCGGAGGACGTCACCGGCACCGCGGGCTGGCCAACGCCTACAGCCAGACGCTCGGGCAGATCTTCATCCACGAGCTGAAGCCCTACGAGATCGAGCTGATGGTGGCCGAGATCGGAAGCGAACAGTCGACGACGGCACCGGCATGTTCAGCATACCAGTTCGACGGGACGCTCGCCGCCATGGCGGACTTCGGCGCCATGGGGGGCAACGACGCCAGGTCGCCGAGATGCTCGCCGCGGGATGGGGGCCCGAGGTCGACCTGGCCGGGGCGGTACGGTTGGCGACGTCCGCCATCGAGGAGGCCGAGCAGCACACCGTCGACCGGTCGACTGGGAGGCCGCGGTGCTCGACCGCAGCCCCGGGGACGTTCCGCAGGTTCCGCCGAGGACTCACCGCCGACCGAAGCAGTCGGCTCGAACCTGACGTGGAACGCCGGAAGCACCGTCGTAGACTGCAGAGGTACTGTGCGACGAGTGGAGCGTCGCATCTTCGGGATCGAGAACGAGTACGGGGTCACCTGCACGCTGCGCGGCCAGCGCCGCCTGTCACCCGACGAGGTGGCCCGCTACCTGTTCCGGCGGGTGGTGTCGTGGGGCCGGTCCTCCAACGTGTTCCTCGAGAACGGCGCCAGGCTCTACCTCGACGTGGGCAGCCATCCCGAATACGCCACACCCGAATGCGACAGCCTGCTCGACCTGGTGGCCCACGACAAGGCGGGCGAGCGGATCCTGGAGAGCCTGCTCACCTCGGCCGAGCAGCGGCTCGAGGAGGAGGGGATCCGGGGGCAGATCTACCTCTTCAAGAACAACACCGACTCGGCGGGCAACTCCTACGGGTGCCACGAGAACTACCTGGTGGGCCGGCACGGCGACTTCCAGCGGATGATCGACACCCTGATCCCGTTCCTCGTGACCCGCCAGATCTTCGCCGGGGCCGGGAAGCTGCTGCAGACCGCCCGGGGGACCATGTTCTGCCTGTCGCAGCGCGCCGAGCACATCTGGGAGGGCATCTCGTCGGCAACGACCCGGAGCCGGCCCATCATCAACACCCGGGACGAGCCCCACGCCGACGCCGAGCGGTACCGGCGGCTCCACGTCATCGCCGGCGACTCCAACATGTCCGAGTACGTCACCTGCGTCAAGGTGGGGACGGCGGCGGCGCTGCTCCAGATGCTCGAGGACGACGTGGTGTTCCGCGACCTCAGCCTGGAGAACCCGATCAGGGCCATCCGGGAGATCTCCCACGACATCACCTGCCGGCGCAAGGTGCGGCTGGCCAACGGGCGGGAGCTGTCGGCGCTCGACATCCAGTGGGAGTACCTGGAGCGGGCGATGCGCTACGGCCGCACCGTCGGGTTCCCCGCCCAGGTGGAGAACGCCATCGAGATGTGGGAGTACCTGCTCACCGGGTTGGAGAAGGACCCGCTCAGCCTCCACCGCGAGGTGCGACTGGGTGGTCAAGCACCGCCTCGATCGAGCGGTTCGTCGAAGAGCGGTCGATGCCCATGTCGGATCCCCGCCTGGCGATGGTCGACCTCGCCTATCACGACGTGAAACGCGAGCGCGGCCTCTACTACCTGCTCGAGCGGCGCGGCCTGGTGGAGCGGGTGGTCACCGACGAGATGGTGGAGAAGGCGGAGACCGAGCCGCCGGCGACCACCAGGGCCCGGCTGCGCGGGGCAGTTCATCAAGGCGGCGAAGGCCCGCAAGCGGGACTTCACCGTCGACTGGGTCCACCTCAAGCTCAACGACCAGGCGCAGCGCACCGTGCTGTGCAAGGACCCCTTCAGTGCCGTCGACGAGCGGGTCGACAAGCTGATCGGCGGCCTCTGAGCGGTCTCGCACGCCGCTCGTGCGGGTGCTTCCCCGGGTGTCGGGGTGTCGATACGCTGGCGAGCGATGCAGAAGGTCATCGAGCGGATCCTGAACCTGCTGGCGTTCCTGCTCACCGTGGGACGGCCGGTGACCGCCGACGAGATCAGGCACACGGTGGCCGGCTACAACGGGGACAGCCGACGAGGCGTTCCGTCGCACCTTCGAGCGCGACAAGGACCTCCTCCGCAGCCTCGGCTTGCGCTTGGAGCTGCATCCCACCGACGCCTGGGAGGTCGAGCACGGGTACACCGTGAAGGAGGATCCCGACTTCCCGGACCCGGGACTGACCGACGACGAGCGGGCGGCGCTGTGGCTGGCCGCCCAGGTGGTGCGGATGGGGGGACGGTCCTCCGGGCCCGACGCCATGTTCAAGCTGGGCGGCACCCCGCTGGCGCCGGCCGGGGAACCGCTCGCCGCCGATCTGGGGACCAGCGAGGGCGACCTGGCCGTGGTGTTCCTGGCCGTCTCCGAGCGCCGCCACCTCGCCTTCGACTACCGGGGGCGGGAACGGGTGGTGGCACCGTTCGGGCTGGCCCATCGCCGCGGTCACTGGTACCTCATCGGACCGGAGCGCGACGACAGCGTCGTCAAGCTCTACCGCCTCGACCGGGCGGCACCGGTGCGCGTCACCGGCGCCGCCGCCGCCTTCGACCGACCCGACGGACTTCTCCGCCGCCGCCTTCGTGCCCGACGCCCCCTGGGAGGCGGGCGCAGACGCGGAGACCACCGCGGTGGTGCGCATCGACCCCGATCTGGCCTGGTGGGCGGAGCGCCAGGTCAACGACCCGGCCACGGTGACCCGGCTCCCCGACGGCGGGCTCGAGTTGCGGCTGCGGGTGGCCAACCCGGAGGCGTTGATCGGCTGGGTCCTGTCGTTCGAGGACCGCGCCGAGATCGTCGCCCCGGTCGAGCTCCGGCAACGGCTCGTCGCCAGGGTGGCCGGATGACCAGTGTCCGCACCGCCGGCCGGCTCAACCGGCTGCTCGGGATGCTGCCCTGGGTGATCGCCCATCCCGGGTCGACCGTCGACGAGGTCTGCACCCGATTCGGCTACGACCGCCGGGCATTGGCCGCCGACCTCAACCTGCTCTTCGTGTGCGGTCTCCCGGGCTACGGGCCCGACGACCTGATGGTCGCCTACATCGACGACGACGAGGTGGTCATCGAGATGGCCGACTACTTCGCCGACCCGGTCCAGCTCACCGCTCCCGAAGCGCTCGGCCTCATCGCCTCGGGGCTGGCGATGCTGTCCACCGGCGAGGCTCCCGAGGCGTTGCGGCGTGCGGTCGACAAGCTGGCGGCGGCGCATCTTCCCCGACGCCGGCGAGGTGCTCACCGTCGACCTCCCCGAGCCGGGCATGGTCGGGGAGCTCCGTCGGGCGGCAGCCGAACATCGGGTGGTGCACCTGGTGTACACCGCCATCGCCGGGGACCGCACCACCGAACGGGACGTCGAGCCGTGGCTGGTGTTCTCCACGCTGGGCAACTGGTACGTGACCGGTTACTGCCGGCTCGCCCGGGACGAGCGGGTGTTCCGCATCGACCGCATCCGGGACCTGCGCACGACCGGGGATCGCTTCGAGCCTCCTGCAGAGATCCCGCCCCCGCTGGTGTCGTACAACCGCGGAGACGACGACGTGGTGTGCGAGATCCGTCTCGGCCCCCGCGCCCGGTGGGTCGTCGACTACTACCCGGTGGACCTCCTCGCCGACGAGGGCGAGGGCGGGTCCGCCACCATCCGCTTCTTCGCCGGCGACGCCTCGGTGGCCGCCCGGCTGCTGCTTCGTCTCGGGAGCGACGCCGAGCTGCTGCGGGGCACCGAGGTCACAGACGCCGTCGCCGACCTGCGTACCAGGATCCTGGCCCGCTACCGGGACTGAACAGTCACCCGAAGTCGGCCCGGGTAGGGCACTGACCTACCATCGGCACGGTGAACGCCAACCTGACGCTGTCGGAGATCCTCACCATCTCGGTGATCATCCTCATCGTCTTCGGGCCCCACCGGCTGCCCGAACTGGCCCGCAAGGCGGGGATGGCGGTGGCCAAGCTGCGCCAAGCCGCCGGGAACGTGCGCCAGGAGCTCGACGGCGAGCACCGAGGAGCTGGCCAAGCCGCTCGCCGACATCGACCGCGACCTGCGCGCCGCCAAGGCGGACCTGAGAGCCGCCATCCCCAACCTGGACGACATCGCCCCGACCCGAAACCCGAGTCTGCGCCGGCGCACGCCGGATCGCCGAGGAGAGACGACGAGCCCGGAGTCGACCGGCACGGGTGACGACCCGCCCGGCGCCCCCGACCCGCCGGCGACAGGGAGCACGCCGCCCCCGACATGACCGACGGCCCGATGACGTTCATGGACCACCTGGTCGAGTTGCGCCGGCGGCTGATCGTCTCCGTCGTCGCCATCACCATCGGCACCGTGGTGGCGGCGATCTTCTACGAGCAGCTCCTCGACATCCTCGCCGAGCCCTACCTGGAGGCGGTCGACGGGGACCGCCTCGCCTTCTTCCAGCCCGCCGAGGCCTTCACGCTCGTGCTGAGGGTGGCGCTCTTCGGGGGCGTGGTCATCGCCTCGCCGGTGTTGATCGGTCAGACGTGGGGGTTCATCAGCCCGGCGCTGACACCGCGGGAGCGGAAGTTCGCCGTGCCGCTCTCCATCGTCCTCGCCGTGCTGTTCACCGTCGGGGTGGTGGTCGGGTACCTGGCGCTGCCGATGACGCTCCGGCTGTTGCTCGGCATCGGCTCCGACATCCTCGACCCCGTCATCGGCGCCGAGTACTACCTCCGGTTCGCCATGCGCTTCCTGCTCGCCTTCGGGCTCGCCTTCCTCTTCCCGGTGTTCCTGTTCGCCGCCGGGGCGGCGCGGTGTCGTCACCTCACGGACCCTGCGCTCGTGGCGGCGCTGGGCGGTGACCGTCATCCTGGTGGGCTCGGCTCTGCTCACCCCCGGAGGGGACCCACTGACCCTGGTCCTGCTCGCCGGTCCGCTCTACATCCTCTACGAGGCGACGATCCTCGCCATCCGCTTCGGGCTCAAGAAGTGAGCACGAGGACAGGGGACCTCGCCGACTGGGTGGCGAGCCTCCCCTTCACGCCCGACGCCTTCCAGCTGGAGGCGATCGGCCACGTCGAGGCGGGGAGGTCGGTGGTGGTCACCGCCCCGACGGGAGCCGGGAAGACCCTGGTCGCCGAGGCGGCGGTGGAGCTGGCCCGCCGTCGGCGGGCCCGGGCCTTCTACACCACTCCCGATCAAGGCGCTCTCCAACCAGAAGTTCGGCGATCTGGTGTCCACCTACGGCGAGGCCGGGGTCGGCCTGCTCACCGGCGACAACGTCGTCAACGGCGACGCGCCCACCGTCGTGATGACCACCGAGGTGCTGCGCAACATGATCTACGCCGACTCGTCACGCCTCGACGGGTTGGCGGTGGTGGTGCTGGACGAGGTCCACTTCCTGCAGGACCGCTACCGAGGCTCGGTGTGGGAGGAGGTGATCATCCACCTGCCCCGCCACATCCAGCTGGTCAGCCTGTCGGCGACGGTCGCCAACGCCGACGAGCTCACCGAGTGGGTCGAGGCGCGCCGCGGCGAGACGGTACTCGTCGAGGAGAGCCACCGCCCGGTCCCGCTGGAGAGCGTGTACATGGTCGAGGACCGCCACCGCGAGCGGGTGGTCGAGATGTTCCCCGTCTTCGACCGCTCGGGGAGGCGGCCCAACCCGGCGGTGGTGTCCATGCTCCGCAAGGGACGGGGCCGCTTCAGGCGGTTCGTGGCTCCCCGCCGGCTCCGGGTGGTGGAGGAGCTGTCCCGGCTGGGGATGCTCCCCGCCATCTACTTCATCTTCTCCCGGGCGGGGTGCGGCGACGCGGCAACTCACGTGGCCGGGGCCAAGCCGGGATCTGACCACCGCCGCCGAACGGGCGGAGATCGTCCGCACCGCCAACGCCGGCACCGCCCACCTCGACCCGGCCGACCTCGCCGTCCTCGGGTTCGACCGGTGGGCGGCCGACCTGGAGGAGGGGGTGGCGGCGCATCACGCCGGGATGGTCCCGGCGTTCAAGGAGACGGTGGAGACCCTGTTCGCCGCCGGGTTGATCAAGGTGGTGTTCGCCACCGAGACCCTGGCGTTGGGGATCAACATGCCGGCGAAGGCCGTCGTGCTGGAGCGGCTGTCCAAGTTCGACGGCGAGTCCCACGAGGTGCTCCGTCCCGGCGACTACACCCAGCTGACCGGGAGGGCGGGCAGGCGCGGCATCGATCGTGCCGGCACCGCTGTCGTGCTGCACCAGGCCGAGATCCCGTTCGACCGGGTGGCTTCGATCGCCGCCCAGGGCAGCCACCCGTTGGTGTCGAGCTTCACGCCCACCTACAACATGGCGGTGAACCTGGTGGCCACGTACCCCCGCCACCGCGCCGAGGACCTGGTGCGGGCGTCGTTCGCCCAACATCGCCACCAGCGTCGTCGCCGGCAGGAAACGGACCGGGCCGATGATCTGCGGGCCCAGCTGGCCCGACCTGGAGGAACGGCGCGGTGCGAGCTCGGGGACGTCGCCGCATATGCGGAGAGTCGCGCCGATGCCGGTCGGCGGATGGCCGACTTCGCCCAAGGCCTGGTGGAGGGCTCGGTGATCGATCTCGGTGCCGGGCAGCGGATGGTGCTGCTGGCACGCGGGTATGGCCCCAATCCCCGGCTTCTGCTGGTGGATGCCACGGGGCGAACTCGGCGGCTGCCTGCAGGGGACCTACCGGCGGCCACCGTCGAACGGGGAACGCTGGTGCTCCCGGAGCCATGGAGGCCCCGGGAGAAGGCGTTCACCCGCCAGGTGGCGAGGCTGCTGGCCGAGTTCGAGCCGGCCGAGCCGGTCGACCGCACCGCCGATCGCCTCGACCCGGTCGCCACCTGCCCCGATCTTGCCGACCATCTCGCCGGCCTGGAGCGGGCGGCCCGGGTGCGTGCCCAGATCGAGCGAATCGAGCGGGCTCCTCGAGCGGGGCGGCGACGACCTGGTCGAGCGGTTCCGCACCGGCTTGGCGGTGCTCGACCACCGCGGCTACACGAAGGGCTGGGCGTTGACCGAGCGGGGCGAGCGGCTCCGGTTCATCTACAACGAGCTGGACCTGCTGGTGGCGGAGACCGCCCACGAGCGGATCCTCGACCAGCTGACCCCGGCCGAGCTGGCGGCGGTCCTCTCCGTCTTCGTGTACGAGAGCCGTCGCGGCGATGTCCCCGGCGGGATGCCCACACCGGCCTGCGCCGACTCGGTGGACGCCATCTTCGAGTTGGGCGAGGAGCTGTCGGCCGACGAGACGAGGAGGGGCATGGAGCCGATGCGCCCACCCGACGACGGCTACGTGGAGCGGATCCATCGTTGGGCGAGCGGAGCCAACCTCGAGGATCTGTTCGACGAGGAGTCGTCGGCGGGCGACTTCGTCCGGCTGGCGCGCCAGACCTTGGACCTGCTCCGCCAGATCCGCGACGTCTTCCCCGACCTCAGCGGGGACGCCGCCGAGGCTCTGCGCCTCGTCGACCGCGGCGTGGTCTCCGCCGGCGGGCTCTGAGCCCGATCAGGGTCGACTGGAGCCGACCTGCCGGGTGAGCCGGGATCGGGCGGTCACGCCTCGCCCATCGGCGTGGCGACGAGGATCTCGCCGGCGCTGGCCAGGCTGGTCCGGGCCCACACCCCGATCGGGTCGCCACCGGCCAGACGGGTGTCGGGCACCTCGATGACGATGGCCAGGGTGTTGAGATCGACGAAGAAGTCGGTCGGGTCGTTGCCGAGGGCGTCGTCGCCGCGTCCTTCGACCGTTCCCAGGAACCCGGAGAGGTCGAAGAAGAACGGGTCGGAGCGCAACCCGGTGAACAGCTTGGTGCCGTCGGACAGGGTGATCACGTCGCCGACGTCGCCACCGCCCAGCTTCTTGCCATTGAGCCACGGGCCCTCACCGGTCCGTCCGGTTGCCCGCGCCACGGCCACGGTCGAGCCGTCGTCGTCGAACGTGAAGACGTACGAGATGTTGGTCCGCGCGTCGCCGTTGGTGTCGATCCGCAGCTCGTAGACGCCCTCGTCGGCGTCGGCGAAGCGCGAGTCGGTGGAGGCGAGAGGGTGTACCGTCGCCGCGATGACGGTCTTGCCCGAATGCGCCTCGAACACGTACACGTCGTTGATGTCGAGGTCCGTCCGGCCGCTCGGGGACATGGTGCCCGGAGCGTCCAGATGGTCGGCGGCATCGACGCCGTCCACGGGTGACAGCAGCGCCATGGCCAGCGCCGCCAGCGCGATGAGTGCTGCGATCGGCGCAGCCCTTCGTGCCAGGGTCATGAGGAGGTCTCCCTTCGTCGGGGACTCTGGTTGCCCCCGGTTCGGAGCGGCGGGGCGCCGCGGATTGGCCGTATTGCCCGGACGGGCCCTTGGGTGATGCGGTGAGCTGGTGGGTGGTGCGCAACCCGGCGGCGGGCAGGGGCATCGACGTGAGCCGGCGGCTGAGGCCGCGCTCGGTGCTGCCGGCATCGAGGCCGAGGTCGTCGTCTCCGAGGCGACCGAGCACGTGGTCGACCTGGTCGCCGAAGGCAGGGGACGCGGGTTCCGGCGATTCGCCTCCGTGGGTGGCGACGGCACCGCCCACTGGCTGCTCAACGGCCTGATGGCTGCGGAGTGGGACGAGCCGCCGACCATGGCGATCATCCCGGCGGGCTCCGGCTCCGACTTCATCAGGACCTTCGCCCTTCCCCGCACCATCGAGGGTGCGGTGCCGCTGCTGGCATCCGGGCGCACCTACCGCGTCGACGTCGGCCGGATCGACGGCTCGTTCGGGTCGCGGTGGTTCCTCAACGCCGCCAACGTCGGGTTGGTGGCCCGGTCGGCGCAGCGGGCGAGCCGGCTGCCCTCCTGGCTCGGGTCGCTCCGGTACACCACGGCCTTCTGGCTGAGCCTGGCCACCTTCGGGCGGGCGCCGGTGGTCGTCGACCTCGGCGGCCGCCGCATCGAGGAGCGGGCGATCACGGTGGTGGTGGCCAACGGCCAGTTCTTCGGGGGCGGCCTCAACGTCGCCCCCCAGGCGTCGCTGCAGGACGGCGCCGTCGACGTCGAGGCCTTCACCTGCTCGAAATGGAGGGCGTTCGATCTCATGCCGCGGGTGATCCGGGGCAACCACCTTCGCCACCCGGCGGTCAAGCGGGGTCGGGCGGCCGGGCTCACCATCACCGTGCCGGAGGACTGGCCGGTTGAGGCTGATGGCGAGATGGTGGGCAGCGGGCCGGTACGGATCACCGTCCGTCCCGGGGCGGTCGACTTCGTGATCTGACCGGGGCGACGGCTGGGCCTGGCGACGACGGGAACAAGCGGGCCTGGAGGTCTGTTCTGCGCTGGAAATCGACCGATATACTCCGGCGCCGCATCGGGGAGACGAAGGCCAGCATGACCGACCGAGACCACGAAGAGCTCGAGGAGCTCACCGGCGGCGGCGATGTCGAAGAACGTCGTCGAGCCCGCCGACAGCGAGTGGGGCGACGAGGACTTCGACGGCGAGCCCGAGGTCGTCGAGGATCTGGAGGACCTCGACGAAGTGCTCGACGTGGCCGTCGACGGCGACCTGGCCGTCGTCGACGATGGACGACGACGACGGCGACGTCGAAGGCGAGGGCGACGAGGAGTCGGACGAGGCGCTCGACGAGCTCGAGGCCGAGGAGCTCGAGATGCTCACCGACGACGAGGAGTCCGAGACGCTGATCGTCGACGAGGCGGCAGAGCTGCGGGCCATCCGACGGGAGCAGCTGGCCATGGAAGGTGAAGCCGGGCCGGAGCGGGGCGCCGACGAGTTCGTCTGCAGCAACTGCTTCCTCGTGCTGAAGCGCAGCCAGCTGGCCAACGCCCGGCAGATGCTCTGTCGAGACTGCGCCGCCTGAGGGTTGGGCGCTCGACGAGCGCCCAACCCTCAGGCGGATACCCATCTTCGGCTGACGCCTCATCGCGATGCGGTTGGGGAGCTCAGCCCAACCGCCGGCTCCAGGACCGCTGTCGTCGGCAAGAACGTGGCAGTCGGAACGTCCCTACGCTCTCATGCCACATGGATCCGTCGAGCAGATTCGCCACCGGTGACGATGCGCCCGCGGTGCTCGACCTCTACCGGGAGGCGGTGGGGGAGCAGGCGGCACTCCGCCCTATGTGGCCGCTCGCCGACGGGCTGGCCGAGCCGGCCGAAGTCGCCGTCAGCGAGATCATGGGCGACCCCGACTTCCCGGCTGGCGGTCGGGGAGATCGAAGGGGTCGTGGTCGGGTTCGCCTGGGCGCGCAGCGAGCCGCTCCTGCCCCAGGCAGATGGGGCGCCGGTGTGCGTCGTGCGACTGGTGTACACCACCCCCGAGGCAAGGGGAGTGGGGGTTGGGGACAGCATGCTCACCCTCCTGATGGACGACTTCGCCGGGCGTGGCCACCGCCACTTCGATGCCCGGGTGAGCCCCGGCCACCGCAACGCCAAGAACTTCTTCGAGGCGCACGGCTTCTCCGCCCGGCTCATCGTCATGTACCACGATGCGGGGGTGACGACATGACGACCGGGGGCATCCCGACTTCGGAAGTGGTTGAGCTCCTGCAGGAGCTGATTCGCAACGCCTGCGTCAACGACGGCACCCCGGACTCGGGGCACGAGCACCGCTCGGTGGCGACCCTGCAGGGGTATCTCGGCGGCGAGGGCGAGGTCGTCGAGCCACACCCGGGCCGGCAGAGCGTGGTGTTCCGGGTGCCCGGGTCGACCCGCGGGGCCCCGACGCTGGTGCTGCTGCCCCACCTCGACGTGGTGCCGGTGACGGCGTCTGGTTGGAGCGTCGACCCGTTCGCCGCCGAGGTCGACGACGGGTACGTGTGGGGGCGGGGAGCCGTCGACATGCTCAACCTCACCGCGGCGATGGCGGCGGTCTTCGCCCGGTACCGGTCGGGGGAGCTGGCTCCGTTGCCCGGCGACCTGGTGCTCGCCGCCGTCGCCGACGAGGAGGCGGGAGGCGTCCACGGGGCGGGTTGGCTCGCCGAGCACCGACCGGACCTCCTCCCCGCCGACTACGTGCTCACCGAGATCGCCACCCCCCGGGTAGCCGCTGGGGGCGGGCTGCCGGTGACCGTCGCCGAGAAGGGCCCGTCGTGGAAGCTGTTGCGCACCCGGGGGACGCCTGGTCACGCCAGCCAGCCGTACCGCACCGACAACGCCCTGGTGCGACTGGCCAGCGCCGTCGACCTGCTCGACGCCGCCGACGAGCCCGCCGCCGTCTCGGCGGAGTGGGCGGGGTTCGCCGCCGGGGCCGGTCTGCCCGACGGCTTGGCGGAGCGGCTGACCGATCCCGACCGGCTCGACGAAGCCATCGACGAGCTCGCCGAGACGGACGAGCCGCTGGCCCGGTTCGCCCACGCCTGCACCCACCTCACCGTTGCCCCGACCATCCTCAACGCCGGCACCAAGTCCAACGTGGTCCCCGACTCGGCCGAGGCGTACCTCGACATGCGGGTGGTGCCCGGCCAGGACGAGGCCACGGTCGATGACCACCTGCGCAAGGTGCTCGGTCCCGATCGCCTCGACCGGATCGAGGTGATCGACCACATCTCCTTCCCGGCCAACGGATCGCCGGCGTCGGGCCCGCTCTGGGAGGCGATCGGCGATGCCGCCGGCGCCCTGACCGGGTCGCGGTCGCTGCTGCCGATGCTGATACCGGTGACCACCGATGCCCGGTTCATGCGCGCCCGTGGTGCGGTTTCCTACGGGGTCGGGCTCTTCGACGACCGGATGGGGTTCGGGGAGATGCTGCGCCTGTTCCACGGCCATGACGAACGGGTCAGCATCGGCAGCATCGAGGCGACCACCGCCCTGCTCGCCCTCACCGTCGAGCGCTTCGGCGCCAGGATCGCCGAGGAGCTCGCATGAGGATCTACCTGTCGCCTCCGGACCTGACCGGCGACGAGTACGCCGCCCTGGAGAGGGCGCTCGCCGGCGGCTGGGTGGCGCCGCTGGGCCCCGAGGTGGACGCCTTCGAGGCCGAGCTGGCCGCCGTCACCGGCCGCGCCAACGGGGTGGCCCTGTCGTCGGGCACCGCCGCCATCCACCTGGCACTGCAGCACGCCGGGGTGGGCCCGGGAGCGAGGGTCCTGGTGCAGAGCCTCACCTTCGTGGCCAGTGTGAACCCGGTGCGCTACCTCGGCGCCGAGGTCGTGCTGGTGGACAGCGACGAGGCGACGTGGGCGATCGACCCCGACCTGGTCGGGGAGGCGTTCGACGCCGCCGAGCGGGAGGGCCGTCCCTACACCGCCCTGGTGACCGTCGACCTCTACGGAGAGTGCGCCGACTACTCGACCATCGTCCCGCTGTGCGAGCGCCACGGGGTCACCCTGATCGAGGACGCCGCCGAGGCGTTGGGGTCCACCCATGCCGGCCGGCCCGCCGGGTCGTTCGGGCACAGCGCCGCCCTGTCCTTCAACGGCAACAAGATCATCACCACCAGCGGTGGCGGGGCGATGGTCACCGACGATGCCGACGCCGCATCCCGGGCGCGGTTCCTGGCCACGCAGGCGCGGGACCCCTCCCCCCACTACGAGCACACGGTGATGGGGTACAACTACCGGATGAGCAACCTGCTCGCCGCCCTGGGGAGGGCGCAGCTGGCCGATCTCGAGCGCAGGGTCGAGCGACGGCGCGACCACAACGCCTTCTACCGGCAGGCGCTCGGCGACCTGCCAGGGGTGAGGTTCATGGAGGAGAGCGCCGACAACCGGACCATGTTCTGGCTGACCACGTTCACCGTCGACCCGGAGGCCGCCGGCACCGACCGCGAGGCCATCCGGCTCCACCTCGAGTCGTTGGACATCGAGGCCCGGCCGGTGTGGAAGCCGATGCACCTGCAGCCGCTTGTACGCCGACGCCGCGGTGTTCGGAGGGTCGGTGTCTTCACGGCTGTTCGAGCGCGGGTTGTGCATCCCGTCGGGGTCGAGCCTCACCGACGACCAGCGCACCCGGGTAGCCGAGGAGATCCGCTCGGTGTTCCCAGCATGATTTCCCCTCCCCGGGGGAGGGGATCGAAGGAGCCCACGAACGGGATCAGGGGGGCCCACTCTGTGGGAGGAGGCGCCGACGTCGCGCGTCTGTTCGGCGGCTGTGTCATGGTGAATGTGCCGCCGAAGTCGGCCCCGGGCAGAAATCAGGCGTCGGCTTGGTCGGCGGCCTCGATGTCCTTCCGCCGGATCCCGAGCACGAAGAGGATGGCGTCGAGGTAGGGGACCTTGAGCGTGGCGTCGGCGGCGGCATCGACGACGGGCTTGGCGTTGAAGGCGATCCCCAGGCCCGCCTTGGCCAGCATCTCCAGGTCGTTGGAGCCGTCGCCCACCGCCACGGTCTGCTCGAGAGGTATCCCCTCGTCGGCGGCGATCGTCTCCAGCAGCCTCGCCTTGGCCGGGCCGTCGATGATCTCGCCCACGAGTCGCCCGGTCAACCTGTCGTCGACCACCTCCAGCGTGTTGGCGAAGGCGACGTCGATGTCCAGGTGTCGGCGGACCTGCTCGGCGAAGACGTCGAACCCGCCGCTCACCAGGGCGGTGCGGTAGCCGAGCCGGCGCAGCGTGCGGGCGAACGTGCGCGCCCCGGGTGTGTAGCGGATGCGCTCGCTCACCGCCCGCAGCCGGGCCACGTCGAGGCCCTCCAGGTGGGCGACGCGGCGGCGCAGTGACGCCTCGAAGTCGAGCACGCCCTTCATGGCGTCCTCGGTGATCGCCCGCACCGCGTCGCCGGTGCCGATCTCGTCGGCGAGCATGTCGATGACCTCGTCGCGGATGAGCGTCGAGTCCATGTCGATCACCACCAGACGCTTGGCGCGGCGGGCAAGGCCCTCGGGCTGCAGAGCGATGTCCACCCGGTGGAAGCTGGACGCCTCCAGCAGGCCCTTGCGCATCGTGTCGGTGTCGCCCGCCGACGACGATCAGCTCGTAGCTGATCACCGGGTAGGTGGAGAGCTGCCCGATCCGCTCGATGTTGCCGCCGCCGTCGGCGATGGCATCGGCTACGCCGCCGAGGGCGTCGGGGCCGAGCCTGGCGCCGATCACGGTCACCGCGAACCGGGAAGGTGTCGGGAGGTTGTCGGGTGGTTCGACGACCTCGAAGTCGAAGTGGAGCTTCCGCTGCCAGCCGAAGAACAGCAGGTCCTTGAGGGGGGACCGGGCCTCCCGGACGCCGATCAGCAGGCCGAGGTTGAGGTGGTCCCTCACCACCACCTGTTCCATGTCGAGGACCTCCGCCTCGGCCTCGGCCAGGATGCGGAGGATGCCGGCGGTGATGCCCGGCCCGTCGATCCCGGTGACCCGGACCAGGATGGTCTGTTCCATTGGCCGTTCCCTGCACAGCGACTGCTACGTTCCCGGGCAGTCTCCCGGGTGGGGGTCGCTTGGGCAACTTCAGCACCATCGTGTTCGACCTCGACGGGGTCCTGTACCACTCCGACCGCCCGGTCCCCGGGGCGGCGGCGACCCTGGTTCGGCTTGCCACCGCCGGGGTCTCCCTGGTGTACGCCACCAACAACGCCTCGCGGCTTCCAGAGGAGGTTGCCGGGGCGATCGCCGACCGGATCGGCTTCGCCGCCGACCCGGCAGCCGTGGTGACGTCGGCGATGGCCGCCGGCGCCCACCTGGCGGGACGGGTGTCGGCGGCGTACGTGATCGGGACGCCATCGCTGCGGGTCGAGTTGGAACGGTCCGGGGTCGGCACGACAGAGGAACACGGCGACGCCGACGCCGTGGTGGTCGGGCTCGACCCCGATCTCACGTATGACAAGCTGAAGGAGGCGACCCTGGCGGTGGGGAACGGGGCCCGGCTGGTGGCCACCAACGACGACGCCACCTTCCCGAGCTCCGACGGCATCATCCCCGGCGCCGGGGCGATCGTCGCCGCCCTGGAGCGGGCCACCGGCGTCGAGGCCGAGGTCTGTGGGAAGCCGCACCCGCCGATGCTGCGGGCGGTGTCGGCCCTGGTCGGTCCTGGGTCGGTGTTGGTGATCGGCGACCGGGTCGACACCGACATCGCGATGGGGCTGGCCATGGGCTGGGCGACAGCGCTCGTGCTCACCGGGGTGACCTCACCGGAGGAAGCCGCCACCGTCGAGGTCGACCACATCCTCGAGTCGGTCGCCGACCTCCCCGGGGTCGTCGG
The DNA here is from genome assembly GCA_963812375.1 of uncultured Acidimicrobiia bacterium. Lineage (GTDB taxonomy): Bacteria > Actinomycetota > Acidimicrobiia > Spongiisociales > UBA5794 > JACDBE01. The sequence continues at coordinate 422,598 of CAWEUW010000009.1, forward strand.
CCTGGGTCAGCCGTAGAACGGCAGCGTGGTGGCGGGCGTGGGCCCGCTCCACCCGGCCGAGCAACACTGGCCGCAGCGGCAGGGTGATCAGCATCCCGGCGATGAAGCCCCCGACATGGGCCTGCCACGCCACCCCTTCGAGGGGGAGCAGGAATTGGCTGATCAGCCACAGCCCGAGGAACACCACGGCGGCGACCGGGACGAACACGACGACGAGGAGGGTGAGGACCTTGTGGGCCGGGTACAGGACGAGGTAGGAGCCGAGCACCCCGGCGATCGCCCCGGAGGCACCCACCAGCGGGATGGTCGTGTCCGGGTTGAACATCACGAAGGCGGCGGTGGCGATGAACCCGGTCACCAGGTACAACGCCAGGTAGCCCAGATGGCCGTATGCCTCCTCCACGTTGTTCCCGAAGATCCACAGGAACCACATGTTGCCGAGGAGGTGTCCGATCCCCCCGTGGAGGAACATCGACACCAGCGCCGCCAGCCATACGTTCTTGTCGGGGAAGTAGCCGGGCCCGGGATCGTCGCAGGTGTCGGTCTCGATCTCCTCGATGGTGACCGGCTCACCGCTGGTCAGCTCGCAGGCGATGGCGGCGTTCTCGTAGAGGAACTCGGTGGCCTCGGCACCGGTGCCCTGGGGTTGCCACAGGAAGTAGACGGCGAGGTTGACGGCGATGATGGCGATGGTGGCGAGCGGCGTCGTCATCGTCGGGTTGACGTCACGGATCGGGAACAAGGCGCCGGTCTCCGGGTCTGGCCTGGGATGATGGGGCCCATGGATACTACGTCGCCCGACCAGATCAGCCCCGAGGAGGCCCCTGCGGCCCTCGAACCCGAAGCCATGCTCGACGAGCTCGCCGCCGTCGACCCCGCCGACGCCCCGGTGGTCGCCGACCGGCTGGCCGAGGAGCTGGAACGCAGGCTCGATGCGACCAGCTGACCGCTCGGGCGGGAGGCCGTCGCCCCGAACAGGCCGGCGGGAACCCGACACCGCAAGGCTGGATCGTGTCACAACCCGCGGCCGCATGATGGGACGACGAACCGGGCGTCGGTCGATCGAGGTCCGGGTCGACCGCACAGGAGGTGTGCCATCGGCGTGAGGTCTCGGCGATGAGGCTCGGCATCGTCGTCCATCCCAGCCGGGAATCCGCCGGGTCGGTCGGCGACCGGCTCGCCGCCGCCGCCCGGGCACGCGGCTGGGACGTGGGGACCACCGGGATCGGGACCTGGGACGGCGAGGCCTTCGACGTCCTCGTCGGCGTCGGAGGCGACGGCACCCTGCTCGAGGCCGCCCACCTCGCCCACCGCGCCGACATTCCGGTGGCGGGCGTCAATCTGGGCACGGTCGGCTACCTCGCCGACTTCGACCCTGCCGACGACACCGCCCTCCTCGACACGCTCGCCCTCGACCCGCTCCCCACCATCGGGCGGATGACGCTGCGTGCCACCTCCGATGACGGGAGCTGGCATGGCATCAACGACGTGGTGCTGGAGAAGGTCCTCAGCCAGCGGATCGTCCAGATCACCGTGGAGATCGACGGTGAGCACTTCACCAGCTACCGGGCCGACGGGTTGATCGTCGCCACCCCGCTCGGGTCGACGGCGTACTCGCTGTCGGCGGGGGGCCCGGTGGTCGACCCCGCCGTGGAGGCCCTGCTGCTCACCCCGGTGGCGCCCCACAGCCTGCTGTCCCGGTCGCTGGTGCTGGCGCCGGCCACCGTCGTCACCTGCACCGTCGACGGAGACCGGCCGGTCCGGGTCAACCTCGACGGGCGGGAGGCGACCACGCTCGAGGCGGGGGACGTCCTCACCATCGGCAGGGGCGAGCGGCCGGTCCGGTTCGTCTCGGTGGGCGGCCGGCCCTTTCCTCGGGGCCTGCGCCGCCAGTTCGGGCTCGACCATGCCTGAGATGCCCCGGGCCAGGGGAGCGCTCGACGAGCTGATCGTGGAGAACCTGGGGATCATCGAGCGGGCCCAGCTCGAGCCCGAGGTCGGGCCTGGTCGTGTTCACCGGTGAGACCGGTGCCGGCAAGACGCTGCTGCTGGGTGCGCTGCGCCTGTTGCTGGGCGCCCAGGGACGGAGGGACCTCGTGGGGCCGCACGGCGAGCAGGCGGTCGTCCAGGGCCGCTTCTCGCTCGACGGCGACGAGGTGGTGGCGGTGCGCCGTCTCACCGCCTCGGGCAAGAGCCGCGCCTACCTCGACGGGATCATGGCGCCGGTCGGTGCCCTCGGTCTCCGGTTGGGTGGTTCGGTCGAGCTGACCGCGCAGCATGCCCATGTGCTCCTCGGGCGGCCCGATCACGTCAGGGACATCGTCGACGCCTTCACCGGGGACGAGGGGGCGAGTGCCCGCGCCGCCTACGCCGCGGCGTGGGCGGCGTCCCGTGAGCTGGACCGGCGACGGCAGGCGATCGGGGGCGACCGGCGGGGGGTCGAGCGAGAGCTGGCCACCGCACGCCACCACGTCGACGACATCACCGGCGCCGGCTTCGCTCCCGGTGACGACGTCGAGTTGGAGCGGCTGGCCGGTCGGCTGCGCAACGCCCGGGCGATCCTCGACGATCTCGACCAGGCGGCGACCGCACTGGGAGAGGACGGCGCCGACCGGCACCTCGACACCGCGGTGCGGGCTCTGGCCAGGGCGACCGCCCTCGACCCGGGGCTGGCCGCCATCGGCGAGCAGGCCTCCGAGGTGGCCGACCTGATGGCGGAGTTGCGCACCGATGTCGCCCGGGCGGCGGCGAGCCTCGACGAGGACCCGGCACGTCTCGACGAGGTGGAACAGCGGGTGGCGAGGCTCGGCGAGCTCCGCCGTCGCTACGGCGACACGCTGGACGACGTGCTCGCCTTCGCCGCCGCCGAGCGCAGTCGCGCCGAAGAGTTGGAAGACGTCCTCGCCACCGCCGACGACCTCGACCGCGCCATCGCATCCGCCGCCGGGGCACTGGCGTCGGCGGGCGACCGGCTGCGGGAGGTGCGGCGGCGCGGGGCCGAGCGGATCGCCGAAGCCGCCATCGGGCACCTCGGCGAGTTGGGCTTCGCCGACCCGGTGGTCGCCATCGCCGTCATCGAGGCGATACCCGGCCCCGAGGGCGCCGACCGGGTCGAGCTGCTCTTCTCCTCCGACTCGAGCCTCGATCCCGGCCCGGTGGCCCGGGTCGCCTCGGGTGGCGAGTTGAGCCGGCTCGTGCTGGCGCTGCGGCTGGCCTCCGGGTCAGCGGAGGCACCGATCACCGCCTTCGACGAGATCGACGCCGGGGTGGGCGGGAAGGTGGCGCTGCAGCTGGGACGAAAGCTCGTCGGGTTCGCCGCAGGACGCCAGGTGCTCTGCGTCACCCACCTGCCGCAGGTGGCCGCCCACGCCGACCAGCACTACGTGGTGGAACGTGCCGGCACGGTCACCGAGGTGCGCCTGTTGGACCAGGCGGGTCGGGTCGAGGAGCTCGCCCGGATGCTGGCCGGGATGCCGGACAGCGAGCGGGGCCGCGGTCACGCCGCCGAACTCCTCGCCACCGCCCGCCCTTCGTGACGGCGGGGGAGAGCGGATTCAGAGCGACGGACGCCGGGACGGTCGCCGACCGCTACGGATGGGGACGTGCCCTCGGGCTGGCCGGGGCGGTGGCCCGACCGATTCCGACCGGACGGCAATCATTCGGGTCGAGAGGGGTCGGTGGTAGGGTGTCTTCCCGGGCAAGGAGCGAACATTGACCAAGTACGTGTTCGTCACCGGTGGTGTGACATCGAGCCTGGGGAAGGGGATCACGTCGGCGTCGCTCGCCCGACTCCTCAAGGCCCGGGGCCTCCGGGTGGTCACCCAGAAGCTCGATCCCTACATCAACGTCGACCCGGGCACCATGAACCCGTTCGAGCACGGCGAGGTGTTCGTCACCGACGACGGCGGCGAGACCGACCTCGACCTCGGCCACTACGAGCGGTTCCTCGGGCAGAGCCTGCGGCGGGACTCCAACGTGACCACGGGCTCGATCTACCAGTCGGTCATCCGCAAGGAGCGCCGCGGCGACTACCTCGGGGCGACCGTCCAGGTGATCCCGCACATCACCAACGAGATCAAGTCCCGGATCCGCAAGCTGGGCGATCGCGACGACGTCGACGTGGTGATCACCGAGGTCGGTGGGACGGTCGGCGACATCGAGAGCCTGCCCTTCCTGGAGGCGATCCGCCAGGTGCGCAAGGACGTCGGCACCGCCAACACGTGCTACATCCACGTGACCCTGGTGCCGTTCCTGTCGACCAGCGAGGAGCTGAAGACCAAGCCGACCCAGCACTCGGTGGCCGAGTTGCGGGGCCGGGGGATCCATCCTGAAGTGATCGTGGTCCGCTCCGATCGTCCCCTCGACGACGGGTCACGCCGCAAGATCAGCCTCTTCTGCGACGTCGAGCACGACGCCGTCATCAACGCCGTCGACGTCGACAACATCTACGCGGTGCCGCTGGAGCTGCACGCCGCCGGTCTCGACACCGTCGTCTGCCGCGAGCTCGAGCTCGACGCCCCGGCTCCCGACCTCGTCGAGTGGCGCCGCATCGTCGAGCGCATGGCCATCGCCGACGAGCCGATCACCGATCGGGGTGGTGGGCAAGTACGTCGACCTGCCCGACGCCTACCTGTCGGTGGTGGAGTCGCTGCGCCACGCCGCCGCCCACCACGACGTCAGGCTCGACCTGCGCTGGATCCCGGCCGAGGAGGTCGACGGCCTGCTCGGCGCCTCGCACCTGAACGGGGTCGACGGGATCGTCGTGCCCGGCGGGTTCGGTTACCGCGGGGTCGAGGGCAAGGTGCAGGCGGTCCGCTACGCCCGCGAGGAGCGGATCCCGTTCCTCGGGTTGTGCCTCGGACTGCAGTGCGCCGTCATCGAGTACGCCCGCTCGGTCCTGGGGCACGTCCGACGCCAACAGCACGGAGTTCGACCCGACCACCGACCACCCCGTCATCGACCTGATGGTCGACCAGCAGGACGTGGAGGACAAGGGCGGCACGATGAGGCTCGGGCTGTACCCGGCCAAGCTCGCCCCGGGCTCGCTGGCGGCATCGCTCTACGACGAGGCGCTCGTCTACGAGCGCCACCGCCACCGCTGGGAGGTCAACAACCGCTACCGCCGGGACCTGGCCGCCGCCGGGATGTCACTGTCCGGGATCTCGCCCGACGAGCGGCTGGTGGAGATCATCGAGCTCCCCGACCACCCGTTCTTCATCGCCTCCCAGTTCCACCCCGAGTTCCTGTCGCGCCCCGACCGGCCCCACCCGCTCTTCGCCGGCTTCATCGCCGCCGCCAAGCAGCGGTCCCGGCGGCGCCGGTCCGGGGAGGAGGGCGCCACCCCGGTCGAGCTCGACGTCAGCGTCGATGCCTGACGGGTCGGGCGAGCCGGGTTCGCCGTCGTGCCGCCAGCGGTCGATTGGAGCGCGAGAAGGGTTGGCAGGGTGCGAGCGTCGGGCGCCGTCGCCGTCCGGTGACCGAGCCCGGGTTCACCGTGGTCGGTTCGGCCACGCTGGCGACCTCGTCGTTCCTGCGGTTCGAGCGCATCCACCTCTCCGGTCCCACCGGTTCCGTCGGTGAGACGCGACGTCATCCGGCATCCCGGCGCGGTCGCCGTGGTCGCCGTGGTCGACGGCTCGGTGGTGCTGATCCGCCAGTACCGGGCAGCCGTCGACGGCGACGTGCTCGAGATCCCCGCCGGGAAGCTCGACGTCGCCGGGGAGGAGCCCGAGCAGGCGGCCCGGCGGGAGCTGGCCGAGGAGGTCGGGCTGGATGCCGGCGAGCTGCGGCTGATCGCCGACGTGTGGACCGCCCCCGGGTTCACCGACGAGCGCATGCGCATCTTCCTCGCCACCGGGTGCGTCCCGGTCGACCGGGTGCCACACGGCGCCGAGGAGGAAGTGTCCGAGGTGGTCCTGGTGCCCCTCGACGAGGTCGCCACCTTCATCGATGCCGGCGAGATCCGCGATGCCAAGACACTCGCCGGGTTGCTCTTGGTGACGGGGATGCACCGGTGATGGACCTCGCCGGCGGCGTCGAGGAGTACCTGGCGGCGTTGCGCTCGGAGCGGGGGTTGTCGGGCAACACGGTGGCGGCGTACCGGCGCGACCTGGCCCAGTACCGACGGGTGATCGAGGAAGGCGGCACCGTCGAGGTCACCGCGGTGACGCCGGCGATGGTCGACGGGTTCGTGGGGTGGCTCGGCACCCAGGGGTGGGCGGCGTCGACCGTGGCTCGCAAGATCGCCGCCGTCCGTGGCCTCCACCGCTTCCTGGTGGCCGAGGAGCTCGCCGTGGCGGATGCCGCCGGGGGCATCGACCCACCCGGGCGAACCGCCTCCCTCCCCAAGGCGCTCGCCGTCGACGAGGTCGAGGCGCTGCTCGCAGCGCCGGAGCCTTCGACCAGGCTCGGGCTGCGCGACCGGGCGCTGCTCGAGTTCTTCTACGCCAGCGGCGCCAGGGTGAGCGAGGCTGTGATGCTGGCGGTCGAGGACCTCGACCTCGAGGCGCGTACCGCCCTCGTCACCGGCAAGGGGTCGAGGCAGCGGGTGGTGCCGTTGGGTCGTCACGCCGTGGCCGCCATCGCGGCGTACCTGCCCGCCCGGATGGACATCAAGTCGCCGAGGAACGATCCCGGTTGGCTGTTCCTCAACACCCGGGGCGGAAGGCTGAGCCGGCAGGGCGTCTTCCTGGTGGTGCGCCGCCATGCCACCAAGGCGGGCATCGACCCGGCCAGGCTGTCGCCCCACGTGCTCCGTCACTCGGCGGCCACCCACATGGTGGAAGGCGGCGCCGACCTGCGCAGCGTCCAGGAGATCCTGGGTCACGCTAGTATCTCGACCACACAGGTCTACACCCGGGTGTCGCCGCAATATCTGCTCGAGGTGTTCGTGACCTCGCACCCCAGGGGTAGATGAGACTGGGCCGTCGGGCTGGAAGCTCGTTCGAGGGAGATTTCGTGGACACTGAAGCGGCCGCCGCCGTCCTCCAGGTGGAGCGGGAGAAGTTGATCCGCCAGCTCGGCGAGCTGGGGGCCAATGAGCAGGGCGATCTCACCGGTGACCTCGAGTTCGGCGACGGCTTCGCCGACGCCGCCGCCGCCACCGCCGAGCGGACCGAGGTGCTGGGGCTGGTGGACAACATCACCACTCTGCTGTCCGACGTCGACCAGGCGTTGCAGCGGGTGGCCGCCGGCACCTACGGGATCTGCGACGCCTGCGGCAACCCGATCGGGGCGGAGCGCATGGAGTTCCGGCCCACCTCCCGCTACTGCGTCGAGTGCAAGTCGAAGCGCTGACCGAACCGCCGTTGGCGGCCCGGTCGGCGGTCATCCATGGCTCTTCGGCTGACGCCCCATCGCAGAGCGGTCGGCGACTCCAAACCCGACCGCCACACCCAACCTGATCGGTCAGACTTGGCTGCCGTCGCCCACCTCTTCAGGCGGTTCTTCCAGGTCGCCTTCGCCCGACCCTTGACGGGCGACGAGGCCGCCGAGGTCGCCGCCGCACTCCTCCCGGCGCTGCTCGACCTGTTCACCGCCCAGGGCCCGGCGGATCAGAGGCACGCCCACACGGTGATGCGTCGGGTGGCCACCCGCTCCGTCGATCCCGAGGTGATCGCCGCCGCCCTGCTCCACGACGTCGGCAAGGCGGGGATCGGGTTGGGACCGATCGGCAGGAGCATCGCCACGCTGTGCGATGCCGTCGACCTGCCGATGACCGCCCGCATGCGGGATTACCGCAACCACGGGCCGGTCGGGGCCGAGCGTCTCCAGGCGTCCGGGGCGCCCCGGCTGGCCGTCGACTTCGCCCGTCGCCACCCCGATCCCGACCCCGGCCCGCACGACCCGGCGACCTGGGCGCTGCTGCTGGAGGCCGACCACACGTGACCGCTGGCCGGCGCCGCGGCGATTCCGGTCAACTTTGAGCGAGTGACTTCACGTGGTGGCGCCATTCGCGCAAAGTTCGAACGGGTGAAAGCCACCGGGCGCACCGGCGGCGCCGATACCATGGTGGGCGATGAGCTACGAAGTTCGCACCAGGGTCTTCGAGGGCCCTCTCGACCTTCTCCTGCAACTCATCACGTCGCACCAGGTCGACATCACCGAGCTCAGCCTGGGCATGCTGGTCACCGAGTACCTCGACCACCTCGAGCTGATGCGCACCCTCGACCTCGAGCTCACCTCTGAGTTCCTGGTCATCGCCGCCACCCTCATCCAGCTCAAGGCCAGGCACCTGCTCCCCGGGACCGAGCCCATCGACATCGATGAGGAGCTGGCGTTGCAGGAGGAGCGGGACCGTCTGCTGGCCCGCCTGCTCGCCTGCCTGACCTTCAAGGACGTCGCCGCGGTCCTCGCCCACCGCATGGAGGGCAGCGCCCGCCACCTGCCTCGCCTCGCCGGGCTCGACGACGGGATCCGGCCGGCTCCGCCCGAGGTCACCCTGGACACCACCCCGGCGGCGCTCGCCCTCGTCGCCGAGCGGGTCTTCGCCTACGCCGACGACGAGCCGGATGTCGACCACCTCGAGTTCGATCTTCCTTCGGTCGAGGAGGCGATCCACGACGTCAGGGTGCGGATGCGCGCCGGGACCGTCGCCGGGTTCGAGGAGATGGTGGCCCACTGCTCCCGCCCCGTCGAAGTCATCGCCTACTTCCTGGCGGTCCTGGAACTGGCCCGCTGGGGGATCGTGCGGATCGACCAGCGCGAGCCGGCCGGAGCCATCGCGCTCCGCCACGACCCGGAAGCGGATGGGCGCGGGATCGACATCGACCAGGTCGAGTGGTGACCGTGGACTCCCGGGCGATCATCGAGGCGATGTTGTTCGTGGCGGAGGAGCCGCTGGCGACCGGCGAGATCGCCGAGGTGCTCGAAGTCCCGAAGAGCGAGGTCGAGGTCGAGCTGGCGGGGTTGGCGACCTCGCTCCAGGAGCGGGCCGCCGGCGTGGTCCTCCGTCAGGTTGCCGGCGGGTGGCGGCTCTACAGCCATCCCGATGCCCATCCCTACCTGGAGCGGTTTGCCGCCACCGAGAAGGCGACCCGCTTGTCGAGCGCCGCCCTGGAGACACTGGCGGTGGTGGCCTACCGGCAGCCCGTCTCGCGCGGCCAGGTCGCCGAGATACGCGGGGTCGACTCGGAGCAGGCGTTGCGGACCCTGGAGCGGCGCGGCCTGGTGGCCGAGGTGGGCAAGGCGGCCGGGTCGGGGGCTGCGTTGCTGTACGGAACGACCGCGCTGTTCCTCGAGAAGCTGGGGATCGACGGGCTCGGCGACCTCCCGCCGATCGCCGATCACGTGCCGCCTGCCGAGGTGGTGGAGACGCTGGAGCGGCCCTTCCGCCCCGATGTCCCGTCGAACGGGGCGTGACCGAACGACTGCACAAGGTGATCGCCAATGCCGGGCTGGCCTCCCGGCGGCGCGCCGAGCAGCTGATCGAAGCCGGTCGGGTCACCGTCGACGGCGTGGTCGCCCATATCGGGCAGCGGGTCGACCGGGAGACCGCGGCCATCGAGGTGGACGGCGTGCCGCTCCCGGTCAGGCCCGACCTCGTCTACCTGCTGGCGTTCAAGCCGGTCGGGGTGGTGTCGACCGCCCACGACCCACAGGGCCGACCCACGGTGGTGGATCTGGCCGGCACCGACCTCCGCGTGTTCCCGGTCGGACGGCTCGACACCGACTCCGAGGGGCTGATCCTGCTCACCAACGACGGCGACCTGACGTTCCGCGTCACCCATCCCTCCAGCGCATTCCCCAAGACCTACTCGGTGCTGGTCGAGGGTGAGGCCGGGCCCCGCTTCGCCCGACGGTTGACCGAGGGGGTCGAGCTGGACGACGGGCCGGCGAACGCCGCCTCGGCGCGGGTGGTCGACGCCCGACCCGACCGCAGCCTGGTCGAGATCGTGATGACCCACGGCCGCAAGCGGGAGATACGGCGGATGTGCGCCGCCCTCGGGTTCCCGGTGACAAGCCTGGTGCGGACCGCCATCGGGCCGTTCCGCGACCAGGACCTCGCCCCGGGCACGGTGCGTCCGCTGACCTTGGTCGAGGTACGAGATCTGTACGCCGCCGCCGGGCGTCCCGAAGGCGACCCGCCGCAGGACGCCCCGGCGGCCAGCTGCACCTGAGCAGTCGCCGTGACCGACCGCGCCGTCTCCTACCCGCCCGGGCCGATTGCGGCGACGGTGGCGGTACCCGGCGACAAGTCGCTGTCCCACCGGGCGCTGATCTCGGGTCGATGGCCGAAGGAAGGAGCCGGGCGACCGGGCTCGGCCCCGGGGCGGACGTGGTGGCCACGGCCGAGGCGATGCGGGCGGTGGGCGTCGCCATCGACGCCGGCTGGATCGACAGCCCGGGGATCGACGGCTGGACGGCACCAGGGAGACCGCTCGACTGCGCCAACTCCGGTACCACGATTCGGTTGCTCGCCGGGGCGCTGTCAGGGCGGCCGTTCGCCACGACGCTCAGCGGCGACGCCGCGCTGCGCCGCCGGCCGATGCGCCGGCTGGTCGCCCCGCTGGCCGCCCTCGGAGCCGATATCGGCGTCACCGAACCACAGGGGACGGCACCGGTGACGGTGCGCCCGGTCGACGGGCTGCACGGAGCATCGGTACTGATCGACCTCCCATCCGCCCAGCTCCGCTCGGCGGTCGAGCTGGCCGCTCTGCAGGCGGTCGGGTCGACGGTGGTCCGCAGTCCCGAGGGCTTCCGCGACCACACCGAACGATGGCTGGTGGCCCTGGGCCGCGGTGCGTTCGCCGGTCCCGGCACGTTCCGCGTCGACCCGGGACCGGTCCCGGTCGCCGAGTACCGCATCCCGGGAGACCCGTCGAGCGCCGCCTTCCTCTGGGCGGCGGCGGCGCTCCGACCGGGGGCGACGGTGACCACGCCGAATGTGTCCCTCAACCCGGGGCGGATCGGCTTCCTCCAGATCCTCGAGTCGTTCGGCGCCGGGGTCGGCGCCGAGGTGACCGGTTCCGTCCTCGGCGAACCGGTCGGGTCGGTCACCGTCACCGGGCGAAGCCTGTTCGCCGTCGACGTGCCCCCGCTGCTGGCCGCCGTCGCCATGGACGAGCTGATCCTGGTCGGAGTGCTCGGTGCCGTCGCCGAGGGCGTCACCGTGGTCCGGGGTGCCGCCGAGCTGCGCACCAAGGAGAGCGACCGCATCAGCGGCACCGTCGATCTCGTCCGTGGCCTCGGCGGCGGAGCCGAGCCCACCGATGACGGGTTCGCCGTTGTCGGCGTCGGCAGGCTCGACGCCGGGGCGGTGCAGGCCCGGGGGGACCACCGGCTGGCCATGGCGGCTGCGGTGGCCGCACTGGCGGTCGACGGGACGGTGGTGATCGAGGGCGCCGAGGCGGCAGGCGTATCGTGGCCGCGGTTCTACGACGTGATGGAGAGCCTGTGGTCGTAGCCATCGACGGGCCCGGCGGCGCCGGGAAGAGCACCGTGGCGGCGAAGACCGCCGAGGTCCTGGGATTGCCCCACCTCGACACCGGTGCCACCTATCGGGCCGCCACCGTCGCGGCGCTGCGTCGGGAGCCGACCCATACGACGCGGCGGCGGTGCTGGCGGCGGTGTCGGGAGTCCCGATACGGTTCGAGGCGGGCCAGGTCTGGCTCGATGGCGACGACATCACGTCCGAGACGCGGTCCCCGGAGGTGGCGGCGGCGGTGAGCCCGGTCTCCGCCCACCCGGAGGTCCGGCGGATCATCGTCGAGCTGCAGCGGGCATGGGTGGTCGAGCACGGCGGTGACGCCGTGGTGGAGGGTCGCGACATCGGGACCGTGGTGTGCCCCGACGCCGCCACCAAGGTGTTCCTCACCGCTCGCCCCGAGGTTCGGGCGGCGCGCCGCTCGGGCGAGGAGGACCCGGTCGCTCTGCAGCGTCGCGACCAGTTCGACACGGCGCGTGAGGTGTCGCCGCTGCGACCGGCGGACGACGCGGTGGTGATCGACACCACCGAGCTGTCGATCGACGAGGTGGTGGCGCGGGTCGTGGCCCTCGTCCCGCCGGGCTGAGGCCCATCGAATACAGCCGCCGTCCGATCCGTCGGTCCGGGTCACCCGAATCAGCCGGCGAGCAGCTCCAGTGCCTCGGTGGCGCCCCACTCCCGATCCTGTTCGATGGGCCCTGGTTGTCCCGGGCTGCGGCAGGCGACCGAGCCCTCGACCAACGCCTGCAGGGTGGTGGCGAGACGGCGCAACGACGGCGGGAGCGGGAAGTACTCGTCCTCCTCGGTCATGCGGAGCAGGTCCACCCCGTCGGTCGGGGCGACGGCGTCGATGACCGCCCGCACCTGGGAGTCCGGCGCCGACGCCCCGGCGGTGACCCCGACGGCCGTGACGCCGGCGAGCCAGGCGGGGTCGACCATGCCCGGGCCGTCGACCCGATGGGCGGCGATCCCGGCGTTGCGGGCGACCCGAACCAGCGCCTGGGTGTTCGAGGAGTTCTCGGAGCCGACCACCAACAGCAGGTCGCAACGCTGCGCCAGCGCCTGGACGGCGTCCTGCCGGTTGGTGGTGGCGTAACAGAGGTCGCTGCGTCTCGCCGTCCACAGGTCCCGGTAGCGGTCGGAGGCGTCGCCGAGCACACCCTCCCACTCGTACAGACCGAGGGTGGTCTGGGCGAGGAGGGCGACCTTCGACTCGTCGGTGGGGGAGAACCCGCCCAGCCCGACCCGCGGGTCCACCAACGTCACCGCCCCGGGGGCCTCGGCGACGGCGCCGATCGCCTCGTCGTGGCCTTCGTGCCCCACGTAGATGATGTCGAACCCCTGGGTCGCCATCCGGCGCACCTCGTGGTGGACCTTGGTGACCAGCGGGCAGACGGCGTCGAGCATCACCGCGGCGCGCTCCTCGGCGGCGGACACCACCTCGGGAGCCGAGCCGTGGGCGGACAGCATGATCGGCCGGCCTGCCGGCACCTCGTCGATGCTGTCGACGAACACGACGCCGACCCGGCGGAACGCCTCGACCACGGCGGCGTTGTGGACGATCTCGTGATAGCAGTACACCGGTGGCTCGAAGATCCGCACCATCCAGGTGAGTGCCTTGATCGCCATCTCGACGCCGGCACAGAACCCGCGTGGTTCGGCGAGCACCACCTTGGAGACCATGGGATGAATGCTAGGAGCCTGCCGAGGCGAGGCCGGTGGGTGCCGAGGGGCTCGACCGGAGGCGATACCGTGGTCGCCATCGTGCCTCCTTGGTGCCGTCGTGCCCACAGGTCCCGTCGTGTCAGGTGGCGTCCTGCCCGTTAGTGGTGCGCCGTCCGCACCGCTGCGCCTCGTGGAGCTGCTGGCCTCGATCTCGCTCGCCACCGACATGGGCACCGGGCAGCCCCTCGGCCACGGCCTGCGCACCTGTGCCATGGCCACCGCCATCGCCGAGGAGGTGGCCCGCGACATCGAACTCGCCGTCCTATCGGGTGCGGACCCCGCCGAGTTGGTGCAGGAGCGGCGGGGTCGGGCGTACGACCCTGCGGTGGTCGATGTGTTCGCCCGGACCGGGCCGGCCTTGCTGGCCGAGCTCGGTAGCGGGGACGAATGGGAGCGGGCGCTGGCCGCCGAGCTCCATCCGGTCGTGACCGTGGGGATCGACCAGTTCGACGCCGTCGATCTGCTCGGGTGAGTTGCCGCTCTCCCCGTCTCCGCAACGGGATGGGGTGAGATCACTGAGAGGCCGGTCACCGTAGAATCCTCTGGCTTCCCCCTCCCCGCAGGTCCCATGTCGCATCCCACCATCCTCGAAGTGGTCCCGGGGGGCCCGGCCGACGTCGCCGGGCTCCTCGTCGGCGACGAGCTGGTGGCGGTCAACGGGGTCAGCCCCACCGACGTCATCGAGTACCAGCAGCTGGTGGACGACGACGACCCGGACCTCGTGGTGCGCCGGGGTGGCGTGGAGGTCGAGGTCACCGTCGGCAAGCCGGGCCGGCCGGCCGCTCGGGTTGCGGCTCAACGCCTCGATCTTCGACCGGGTGCAGACGTGCGACAACCACTGCGAGTTCTGCTTCATCTACCAGCTCCCCCCGGGCATGAGGAAGTCGCTGTACCTGAAGGACGACGACTACCGGCTCTCCTTCCTGTACGGCAACTTCACCACGCTGACCCGATTCACCGAGCTCGACCTCTCCCGCGTCGTGGAGGAGAAGCTGGGACCGCTGTACGTGTCGATCCACGCCACCGACCCGGTGGTACGCACCCGGATGCTGCGCAACCCGAAAGGCGCCACCAGCCTGCGCTGGCTACGCGGCCTCTTGGAGCGCGACGTCGTGGTGCACGGCCAGATCGTCCTCTGCCCCGGGATCAACGACGGCGACGTGCTTGCCCGCACCTGCGCCGAGATCCTGGGCCGCTACCCGAAGCTGGCGAGCGTCGGCATCGTCCCGCTGGGCCTCTCCCGCTACAACACCGAGGCGAACCTCGTCGTCCACAGCCCGGCCGGGGCGCGGCGCCGACCTCGACGTGGCCCACACCTGGCAACAGCGGGCGCTGGAGATGGTCGGTCGCCGCATGTTCTTCGCCTCCGACGAGCTGTACCTGGTGGCCGGGCGGCCCATCCCCCCGACGGAGGAGTACGAGGACTACAGCCAGCACGAGAACGGCATCGGGATGGTGCGCGCCTTCTACGACGAGCTCGACCGCATCGAGACCGGCAGTCGCTACGACGTGCCCGTGGTAACGGGTGAGTGGCGGACCATCCCCGCCGCCCCCGCCCTCGGCTACCGGGCGCCTCGCCATGTGGCCGACGACCCGGCGGCACCCGCCGGACCGGCGGTGGTGCTCACCGGGCGCTACGGCGTGAGCGCCCTCGGCCCGGTGCGGTCCCGGCTGGAGACGATCTCCGGCCGGCAGATCCGGCTGCTCGAGGTACCCAACCGCTTCTTCGCCGGCAACGTCGGGGTGGCCGGGTTGATGGTCGGCGAAGACGTGCGCCACGCCATCGCCGCCGACGCCGGCCCGGCCGCCGTCTACCTGCTCCCCGATGTCGCCCTCCAGGGCGACGTCTTCCTCGACAACGTCCCCCTGGACGACGTGGTCATCGCCGCCCCGGCGCCGGTCCTGGTGGTGCCGGCGACGGTGGCCGGGCTACTCGACGGGCTGGCGGCATGACGAGCCGTCGCAACTTTGAGCGAGTGGCGCCATCTGGTGTGTTCAGTCGCTCAAAGTTGCCGCGCCGCTGTCGCCTATTCGCCAAATTTGAGCGAGTGGCGCCATGTGGTGTGTTCAATCGCTCAAAGTTTGCTTGGCGATCGGCGGGAACGGCGTGACTGCGCTGCCGGTGGTCGCCGTCGTCGGGCGGCCCAATGTCGGCAAGTCGACACTGGTCAACCGGATCCTGCGGCGCCGTCTCGCCGTGGTCGACGAGCAGTCCGGGGTGACCCGCGACACCCGCCGCTTCGTGGCCGAGTGGAGCGGCCGCCGCTTCCTCCTGGTGGACACCGGCGGTTGGGAGCTCAGCCCCGACGAGCCGCTGATCGCCGGGGTGCGGCAGCAGACGGAGGCGGCCGCCGCCGCCGCCGACGTGGTCGTCTACCTGGCCGACGCAACGACCCAGGTGACCGACGACGACCAGGGCATCGCCCGGCTGCTGCTCCGCTCCGGGGTGCCGCACCTGTTCGTGGCCAACAAGGTGGACGGGGAGCGCCAGGAGTCGGACCTCGACCGCCTGTGGTCACTCGGCCTCGGTGAGCCGATTCCGGTCAGCGCCCAGCACGGCCGCGGTGTCGGCGACTTCCTCGACGCCCTGGTGGACGCCCTCCCCGAGGAGGGCAGCATCGAGCCCCGCTCCGGTATCGCCCGGCTGGCGATCGTGGGCCGTCCCAACGTGGGTAAGTCGACGCTGCTCAACCGGCTGGCGGGCGAGGAGCGGGTCCTGGTCGACGACGAGCCGGGCACGACCCGGGACCCGATCGACCTGGTGGTCGACATCGACGGGGAGCCCTTCGAGATCGTCGACACCGCCGGCATCCGACGCCGGACCAGGATCGACGACGACGCCGACTTCTATGCGGTGCTCCGGGCCAGGGAGGCGTTCACCGCCGCCGACGTGGCGTTGCTGGTCATCGACGGCACCCGGGGGGTGACCCACCTCGAGCAGCGGCTCGCCGAGGAGATCGCCACCGCCGGCGTCGGTTTGATCGTGCTGCTCAACAAGTGGGACGCCGTCGACGAGGAGAGCCGGGAATTCACCGAGGACGGTGTCGGCGACCGGCTCGGGTTCGTGTCGTGGGCGCCGGTGCTCCGGATGTCGGCGTTGACGGGGAGCCGGATCCACCGGCTCCCCAAGGCGATCCGCGCCGTGCTCGACGCCCGCCGCACCCGCATCCCGACCCCGGCGCTGAACCGGTTGGTCCGTACCTGGCAGGAGGCGCACCCGCCGCCGATGCGCAACGGCAAGCGGGCCAGGATCATCTACGCGGTCCAGGCGGACGACAGCCCGCCCCGCATCGTGCTGTTCGTGCGCGGGGGAGACCTGGGGCCCGACTACGTCCGCTTCCTCGAGAAGCGGATCCGTGGGGAGTACGACCTCACCGGCACCCCGGTGCTGTTCCACTCCCGGCGTCGTCACTCGGCGGCCGAGGCGCCCCGGCGCCGGCCGGCGCGCCCGGTAGCCTGAGCCCATGTCGGACGCCCGCTCACTCGAGGACCGCTTCCGGAAGGCGGCGGAGACCGCCGCCGCCGGCGGGGCCGAGAAGTACCACCAGAAGCTCGCCGAGCAGGGGAAGCTGTTCGTGCGGGACCGGGTAGACCTGCTCGTCGACCCCGGCAGCTTCCGGGAGGACGGGCTCCTCGCCAACGCATCGGCCGGTGACCTCGCTGCCGACGGGGTGGTCACCGGGCGCGCCACCGTGGACGGGCGCCCCGTCGTGGTCATCGCCAACGACCCGACCGTCAAGGCGGGGAGCTGGGGGGCGCGCACCGTCGAGAAGATGATCCGGATGCTGGAGGCCGCCTACGACGAGCTGCTCCCGGTGTTCTACCTGGTCGACTCCGCCGGTGCCCGTATCACCGATCAGGTGGACCTGTTTCCCGGCCGGCGCGGCGCCGGGCGCATCTTCTACAGCCAGGTGCGGCTGTCCGGGCGGGTGCCTCAGATCTGTTGCCTGTTCGGCCCCTCGGCGGCGGGCGGCGCCTACATCCCATCGTTCTGCGACGTGGTGATCATGGTGGAGGGCCGGGCCTCGATGTACCTGGGCTCGCCGCGGATGGCGCAGATGGTCATCGGGGAGGACACCAGCCTGGAGGAGATGGGCGGCGCCCGGATGCACTGCGAGGTGTCCGGTTGCGGTGACGCCCTGGTCACCTCGGACGAGGAGGCGATCGAATGGGCCAAGCTGTACTTCTCGTACGTGGCGGACCACTACCGGGTGCTGCCGCCCGAGTACTCCGCCGAGCCGGCCGCCCCGGGCGACCCGGGTGAGATCCTCCCCGCCGATTCCACCCAGGGGTACGACATGGTCCGGTTCCTCGAGCGGGTGGTCGACGGGGGGAGCCTGTTCCAGGTCAAGGAGCTCTACGCCCGCGAGGTGATCACCGCATTCGGCCGGCTGGAGGGCAAGCCGGTCGGGATCGTCGCATCGCAGCCCAGCCATCTCGGCGGCGTGCTCTTCGTCGACTCGGCGGACAAGGCGTCGCGGTTCATCTGGTTGTGCGACGCCTTCAACCTCCCCCTGCTCTTCTTCGCCGACGTCCCCGGGTTCATGATCGGCACCCAGGTCGAGCGCCAGGGGATCATCCGCTCCGGGGCGAAGATGCTCACCGCCATCGCCGAGGCCACGGTGCCCCGCATCTCGGTGATCGTCCGCAAGGCGTACGGTGCGGGCCTCTACGCGTTCTCCGGGCCGGGCCTGCGGCCCGAGGCGACGCTGGCGCTCCCCACCGCCGAGATCGCCGTCATGGGCCCCGAGGCGGCGGTCAACGCCGTGTACTACAACAAGATCCAAGAGCTCCCCGAAGACCGGCGCGCCGAGTTCGTCGACGAGCGTCGCGTCGAGTACCTCGAGGACGTCGACCTGCTCCGGCTCGGCTCCGAGCTGGTGGTCGACGCCGTCGTCCAGCCCTCTGATCTTCGCGGCGAGCTCATCGAGCGCTTCGCCGCCGCCGCTCGCAAGGAGCGCCACTTCTCGGGCAGGCGCCACGGCGTTCCCCCGGTATGACCGACCCGACCGAGGACGGCGAGCAACCCGACTCGCTCTCGGAGGAGCCGTCTGCGGAGGAGACCTCGCCCGACGAGGAGCGCTGGCCCATCGGCTTCATCCTCACCATCGTCATGGCCGGGCTCTATCTCGCCTACCGCCTGTGGCAGGGCCTGGTCCTCGTCTGGCGCTGCGGTGTTCTGACCGCGGGCTCGAGCCGGTGCGGGCCCTGCGTCGGTGTACCATCAAGGGCACGACGGGCTGTGGCGCAGCTTGGCAGCGCGCTTGACTGGGGGTCAAGAGGTCGCCGGTTCAAATCCGGCCAGCCCGACCACCCACGCAGCGTGCCTACGATCGCTCCATGTCCATCGACATGTTCTTCGAGCCCGAGGAGGAACGCCGGGTCGATCCGCCGTTCCAAGGTGACGAGCGAACGTTGCTCCTCGCGTTCCTGAAGTGGTACCGGGACACGCTCGACGCCAAGTGCTCCGGGCTCGACCCCGAGCAGCTCGCCCGGCGGGCGGTGGAGCCGTCGTCGCTGTCGCTCCTCGGATTGGTGCGGCACATGGCCGACGTCGAGCGGAGTTGGTTCCGCCGGGTGATGGCCGACGAGGACGCCCCGCCGATCTTCTACTCGAAGGACGACATGGATGGCGACTTCGACAACGCCGTGGCCGAACCGGGCGTCGTGGCCGAGGCGTGGGACCGGTGGCGGGAGGAGATGGCGAACGCCGACCGCTTCGTCGCCGAGGCACCCGACCTCGACGTCGTCTCCCTTCGGGAGAGCGATCCCGACCGGGTCTCGCTGCGTTGGGTGCTCATCCACATGGTGGAGGAGTACGCCCGCCACTGCGGCCACGCCGACCTGCTGAGGGAGCGCATCGACGGCCGGGTGGGCCAGTAGCGCCCGCCGCTTCTGCGATTCGGGCGGTCGCCGCACGGGCACCCGCCATCTTCCAGCGGTGAGTTCTAGTGTGCGCCGCCGGGCGTAGCGACGCCTCGGGCGCAAGCTGCCGAACCAGCGACAGGAGGACCGATGAAGGCGATCGTCGTCGACGACTATGGGGCGGAGCCCGAGCTGAGGGACATCCCGGCGCCGGAGCCGGGCCCCGGTGAGATCCTGGTCAAGGTGTCGTCTTCGTCGCTCAACGGGTTCGACCGGGCATCGACCGGCGGGTGGTTGAAGGGCATGATCGAGCACGAGTTCCCGTTCATCGTCGGCAAGGACTTCGCCGGCACGGTGGAGGCGATGGGCGAGGGTGTGACGCAGTACGCGGTGGGCGACCCGGTGTTCGGCGTGGTGCTCGGGCCGGTGCTCCACGACGGGGCCTTCTGCGAATACCTCACCGTGGCCGAGAACGGGGCGGTGGCGCCGATCCCGGCCGGGCTCGACCCGGTGGTCGCCGGCGCCCTCGGACTGGCCGCCTCAACGGCGGTGGCCGTCGTCGACGCCGTTGCCGCCGAGCAGGGGGAAACGGTGCTGATCGTCGGGGCCACCGGAGGCGTCGGCCCGCTCGCCCTGCAGATGCTTCGAGATCGTGGGGTGCAGGTCATCGCCACGGCCCGGCCGGGGGCGTGGCTCGACCTCGTGGAAGAGGCCGGCGCCGACCACACCGTCGACTACAGCACCGACATCACCCCACAGGTGCGCGCCCTGCGGCCCGACGGGGTCGACGCCGCCATCCACATGGCCGGTGACGCCGGCGAGACCGCCGACCTGGTGCGCCGGGATGGCCGGTTCGTGTCGATCGTGGGCGGCGAGTACCAGGTGGCGGATCGTCCGATCTCGGCAGTTGGCGCGTTCGCCTCGCCCGATCGTGAGATGCTCACCCGACTGGCCGAGGCCGTGGTGTCCGGCGAGCCTGAAGCTCACCGTCCGGACCACGTACCGTCTCGAAGAAGCCCCGGCGGCGCTGGAGGAGTACCGGCAGTTCTCGGTGGCCAAGGTGGCGATCCTGGTCGCCTGATCGCACCGGGCCGAAGGCGAGGCCGAGGGACTGGTGGCCGAGCTGAGCACGGGTCGGGTGTGTCTCCGGCGCCGCGCTGCGGCCGTCAGCTTGCCGGTGGTGGGCTCGGGGTGTACTCGGCGCCTGCCTTGCGGGCGAGGAACGCCGAGAGCGGAGCGGGCAGCTCGGCGGCGCGGTCTCCCCAGTCGTACACCACACACGTGCCGGCGATCACGTCGTGGAGCGCCCGGTGACGTTTCCCGATCAGGACGCCGAGGAACCCGAGACCAAAGAGGAGGGCGCTGAACGGGAACGCCAGCGTTCTCACGAAGGCTCGCGAGGCGGGGAGGGTCCCGCCGGCGCCGGTGACCACCCTGAGCCCGATCAGGCCCTTGCCGAGGGTACGCCCGGCGATGGTGAGGCTGATGAACGCGTAGAGGAACGCCCAGGTGGCGAGGGCGATCCCCCACACCAGCCCTGACCGGTCGTTGGAGAGCTCGATGCCGAGCACCACCCGGAACAGCAGGTCGATGCCGGCGACAGCGAGGGCGTACAACCCGAACACGATGCCGATGTCGATGACGGTGGCGACGGCTCGGCTGGCCGCCCCGGAGTAGTGACCGCTGACGTGGACCCGAGAGTCGGCGCCGGTCACGACGGCGGCTCTTCGGTGAGGGCGGGGGGCCCGACCGGCATGGTTGCCGGGTCGCGGCGCAGCACCCTGCAGACGACACGGTCGATCACGATGTCGAGGCCGGCGAGCTGACGGCGGACCATGTCGAGGACCGATCCGGCGACCCGGTACGTGCTCTCCTGGACGATCTCCGGGACACCGGCGCGCCGGACCACGGCTTCGAGGTCGACGGTATCGAGCACGGCGTCGATGTCCACCTTGGCCACCAGCTCGTTGACCTCGATCCGGTCGACCAACCGGGCGACGTCGACCCGGTCGAGGAGCGCGTTCATGTCGACCCTCTCGAGCAGGGCGTCCATGTCGACCCGCTCCAGGAGGCGGTCGATGGTGATCCGGTCGAGGAGGGCGTCGACGGTGACCCGGTCGAGGAGAGCGTCGATGTCGACCCGGTCGAGTAAGTCGTTGATCGGCACCCGCGCCAGGATCTCGTCGATGTCGATGCGGTCGGCAATGGCGTCGATGTCGACCAGCTTGAGCAGGGCGTCCATGTCGAGCCGGTCGACCAGTCGGTCGATGTCGATCCGGTCGAGCACCCGGTTGACATCGATGCGGTCGACGACCTGGTCGACGTCGATCTGCTCGATGACGATGTCGGGGTCGATCGTCTCCACGACCTTGCCGGTGACGGCGCCGGCCATCCGACTGAGACGCCCCTTCTGGCGTTCGGGCTCTTCCGATGCTCGCTTGGCGCTCATCCCCATCCCTGATGGCGATCGTGTCCCGACAGCCTACGGCAGCACGCCCGCCGCCGGGGCATCGTTTCCCGTATCAGCAGGGCGACGCCTCGGGTCGCTCCATCAGACCAGCTCGCCGTCCCTGGCGACGACGCGGCCGGCGTGGATGACCAGGCTGCGGGGCAGGCGGTCCATGACGGCGGCGGTGACCGTGTCGCCGGGGACGACCACCAGGTCGGCGGGGTCGCCGACGGCCAGCCCCCGCCCGGCGCCCGGCGCGGCGCCGTCGACGACGGCGCGCCCCCCGAGCGTCGCGACCTCGACGCAGGCTTCGACGAGGGCGTCGTCTCGGTAGCCGGAACGGTGGGCGAGCATCCAGGCGCGATCCAGCATGTCGCCGTTGCCGTACGGCGACCAGTAGTCGCGGATGCCGTCCTGGCCCAGGCCGAGCCTCACCCCGGCGTCGCCCAGCGCCGCCATCGGCAAAGGTTCCCGATTGCCGGGAGCGACGGTGGTCACCGCAACCTCGTGCTCGGCGAGCAGCTCGACCAGGCGGTCCTGCGTTGCCGGCTCCACCCCGGAAAGAGCGAAACAGTGGCTGATCGTCACCCGGCCCTCCATGGAAGAGCCCCGGACCCGCTCACAGATCAACTCGATGGTGAAAGCGCCCAGCTCGCCGGGCTCGTGGAGATGGATGTCGATCCCGACGCCGTGCCGTTCCGCCAGCCCGAACACCACGTCCAGCTGCCCGACCGGGTCGCGATCGAACGAGCACGGGTCGATCCCGCCGACCAGGTCTGCGCCGGCGAGCAACGCCTGCTCGAGGAGATCGCCGGTCCCGGGCGCCCGCATCACCCCCGCCTGCGGGAACGCCACCACCTCGACCCGGGCACGCCCGGCGTGGTGTTGCCGTGCGGCGAGCACACCTTCGAGCCTCTCCAATCCCGAGTCGGGATCGACCTGGGCGTGGCTGCGCACCAGCGTCGCCCCGGCGGCGATGGTGCGACCCAGGGTGTGGGTGGCGCGTTCGGCTACGCCCGCTTCGGCGGATCTCCAATTGCGCCGGTCGTTCTCCACGAGCCCGGCCAGCCCGGGCCCGGCGGTGTGCTCCCGGAATGGGAGGCCGAGCCTGGTGGAGTCGAGGTGGGCGTGGGCGTCGACGAAGGCCGGGAGCAGCACGCCGTCGGCGCCGTCGGCTACCGGTGTGCCGTCGGGTGCCGCCGGCGACGACCCGATGGCGGAGATGCGGCCGTCACGGATGAGGACGTCGGTGACTGGACCGGCGATGGAGCGCGGCCATCGCCGCACGTTGCGCAGCAGCAGGTCGGCGGGCGCCATCGCCCCACCCTACGTTTCCCCGATGGCTGGGTCACCTGCGGCCGGTGGCAGAATCGGGCGATGCGGCACTGGCTGGTGAAATCGGAACCGGGCGATTACTCGATCGACGACCTGGAACGGGACGGGTGGACCCACTGGGACGGGGTGCGCAACTACCAGGCCCGCAACGCCATGGGAGAGATGGCCGTCGGCGACCGGGTGCTCTTCTACCACTCGGCGGCGAGGCCGCCCGGGGTCGTTGGGCTGGCGGAGGTGATACGGGAGTCATATCCGGACTTCACCGCCTGGGACCCGGCATCGCGCTACCACGACCCGGCGTCGACGCCTGACGCGCCTCGCTGGTTCATGGTGGACCTCTCGTTCGTCGCCCGCCTGCCACGGCTGGTCGGACTCGACGAGATCAAACGGGACGCCGAGCTGGCGGGGATGACGCTGGTGACCCGGCCGCGCCTGTCGGTGCAGCCGGTGACCGACTTCGAGTTCGACCGGATCATCGACCTCGCCCACCGGCCGGGCCCGGGGAGCTGATCATGCCTGGCGGCGACTTTCGGCGACTTCGACCACCAGGGCGCGATGGTCGGAGCCGGGGATGCGGTGGGTCTCCGATCGCAGCGTGGTCACGCCGCGGGTGAGGGCGTGGTCGATCCGCAGCAGCGGCGGCCCGAACCCGTGCCACGACCAGGTGGGTGCGGCGGCGCCCGTCTCGACCGGGCCGTCACCCAGCCGCTCGGCCAGCGCTCGGTAGAGCGGCCAGCGGGGGGTGGCGTTGAAGTCGCCGACCAGGACAAGGCTCTCGGCGCCGGTGTCGAGGCGGGGCCGAGATCGGCCAGCTGGCGACGTCGCCGGTCGACGGCGCGCCGCCACGGGAACGTCACCGGGTTGCCGAAGTGGACGCAGAGCACCTCGAGCGGCACGGTGAGGCCCGGCCACCCGGCAGGGTCGAGCCGGGCCGACCAGCCGCTGCGGTACGTCATCGGCAACCGGGAGATGGTGGCCGGGAACCTGGTGGCGATGCCGTTTCCCAGCGTGTCGTGGTGCGCCACCAGGCCGTGGTACCGGTACCGCGCCATCACCTCGGCGGCGGCCGGGACCTGGAGCTCCTGCACGGCGAGGACGTCGGGGTCGACCCGGTCGACGAGGGCGCCGAAGCCGTCGACGTCGACCTTGTGGGCCCACAGGTTGGCGGTCATGATCCGGATGGGAGACATCCGGGGCAGTGTATGGGCGGGAGCCGCCGAGGACGCCGGACCTACCATTGCCCGGTGCGCCTCACCACCGCCATGCTCGCCGATTCGGCCCAGGTCCAGGGGGGCAAGCTCAACATCCTGGGTGGGGGCTTCGAGACGATCCGGGCCCGGTCGGTGCCGGTGGTGCACCGCAACCTCAACGTCGCCCTGATCCTCGAGGTCGGTCCCGACGAGCGGAACGAGGACCTCGACATCCTCATCGACATCGTCGACGAGGACGGCCAGGAGCTCGGGGTCCAGGCGCGGGGCCGGCTTCGGGTGCCCGACCAACCGCAGCTTCCCCCCGGCGCCACCAGCCAGGTGGCGGTGGTGAGCCCGTTCTACAACGTGCGCTTCACGGAGGCCAAGGGATACAGCTTCATCATCCGCCAGGGTGACGACGAGCTGGGCCGGCTGCGGCTGCGGGTGGTGGTGGTCGAGTGACCGACGGGGAAGGGGATCGGGGCCAGGCGTCGTCGGCGATCGTGACCATCCCGAACCTGGTGTCGCTGGCGCGCCTGCTGCTTGGTGCCGTTGTTCCTGTGGCTGCTGCTGGGCGTCGACGAGGTGGCCGCCGCCGGGTGGCTGCTGGCGGTCATCGGCAGCACCGACTGGGTCGACGGCTACCTCGCCCGCCGGCTCGGCCAGGTGAGCGAGATGGGCAAGATGCTCGACCCGGTTGCCGACCGCCTCGCCGTGGTGGCCGCGGTGATCGGGGGTCTGATCGCCGGCGTGCTTCCCGGCTGGTTCGTCTGGGGGCTGATCGCCCGGGAGGTGGTGGTCGGCGGGCTGGCGCTGTACCTGGGGTTGAGGGTGGGCCGCCGGCTCGAGGTTCGTTGGCTGGGCAAGACGGCAACGCTGGTCCTGTACGCGGCCATCGCCTGCTGGTTCATCGGGGAAGGCACCCCGATGGCGTGGCTGGAACGGCTGGCCCAGATCGGCGCTCTCGTCGGTCTGGTCCTGTACTACGCCGTGATGGTGTCCTACGTCGGCGACGCCCGGGCCCTCGTCGTCGAGGCCCGCCGCTCCCAGGGCACGCTCGGTACACTCCCCGACCGCTGAGCTGAGGAGACCACGTGCAGGTTCCCGACGACCTCCGCTACACCGCCAACCACGAGTGGATCCGGGACGAGGGCGAGAGCCGGTTCCGGGTGGGGATCACCGACTTCGCCCAGGACGCCCTCGGTGATGTCGTCTACGTCGCCCTCCCCGACGTCGGCCGCGCCCTTTCGGCCGGGGAGGCCTTCGGCGAGGTCGAGTCGACCAAGTCGGTCTCCGACGTGTACGCCCCCGTCACCGGCGAGGTCGAAGCGGTCAACGAGGCGCTGCTCGACGCCCCCGAAGCCGTCAACACCGACCCATACGGCGACGGGTGGTTGATCGTGATCCGGTCGGCGGCAGGTGTCCCCGACGGGCTGCTCGACGCCGGAGCCTACGAAGCCCACACCTCGAGCTGACGTTGAGGCAGATGAATACCCGACACTCCGTGACAGCGCGGCCTCGGTCGGCGCTGAAGCCTCAAGCTGGTATCGAGGTTCGGGTACGATGGTGGCGTGGCCGAGCCAGCATCACCCGACGACCAGCTACCCGATGACCGCCGACCCGAGGACCACGGGCCGCTGATCGAGCACGACCCCACCCTCGTCTACCAGCCCGTGGGCGAGGCGGCGGCGGAGGAGTCGGGCTCGAGGCTGGAGGGGAAGTTCCACTACGGGCTGGTGGTCGAGCGCGGTCCCAGCGCCGGCCTGGCCTACGTGCTCGGCGAGGGGGAGACGACCGCCGGCCGGAGTGGCGAAGTCGACATCTTCCTGGGCGACATCACCGTGTCGCGGGACCACGTCCGGTTCCTCGTCGACGAGGACGGGCTGGCCATGGAGGACCTCGGGTCGACCAACGGCACCTACGTCAACGGGGAGCGACGTGACCGGGCCCGACTCGAGGCGGGCGACGAGGTGATCATCGGGAAGTTCCACCTGGTCGTCATCGTCGGTGACGCATGACCACCACTCGATTCGAAGGCATGAACGGCGGGCCGTACAGCATCGGCGAGTTGATCAACCTGGTGCAGGACGAGTTCCCGGAGCTGACGGTCTCCAAGGTCCGGTTCCTCGAGGGCCAGGGGCTCATCAGCCCCCGCCGGAGCCCCGCCGGGTACCGGATGTTCAGCGACGACGACGTAGCCCGGGTGCAGTATGTGCTGCGGGAGCAACGCGACCACTTCCTGCCCCTCAAGGTGATCAAGTCCAAGCTCAACGCGTGGGAGCGGGGCGACGACGCCCCCGACCAGCCGGACACCGGTCTGCCTCCGGAGGCGTATTTCCGCTCCACCGGAGAAGTTTTGACCGACGACGAGCTGATGCGTGCCAGCGGGCTCACCCTGCGCCAGGTACACGACCTCGTCGCCGAGGGAGTGTTCGAGCCGCGCCAGCTCGCCGACCGTACCGTCGTCTTCGAGGAGGAGGACGTGGCGACGGCCCGAGCCGCCTACCGCCTGCTCGTCCAGGGGCTGGAGACCCGCCACCTCCGCACCCTTCGTCTCAGCGCCGAACGGGAGATCGACCTGATGCGCCAGCTGGTGGCCCCGCTGCTCCGTCACGGGAACCCGGACAACCGGCGCAAGGCCGCCGAGATCCTGGCTGACACGGCCCAGGCCGGCGCCACCCTGCAGGAGGCCATGGTCAAGGGCAGGCTGCGGAAGCTGCTCGACGGATGAACTTGCGCTCGTCGGCGGCGGTCGCCGCCCTCTCCCTGTCCTTCGGGCTGATCGTGCCCCCTCCGCCGTCGCCGGTGTCCGCCGCCCACCCCGGGGAGCCGCCCACGGTCACCGCCGATGCCTGGATCCTCTACGACGCCACCAGCGACGTGGTGCTGGCCGGTACCGGCATCGACGAGGAGCGGGCGATGGCGTCCGTGACCAAGATCATGACGGCGCTGGTGGCCCGCCAGCAGCTCGACATGGACGCCGAGGTCCGCATCTCCGACACCGCCGCCGCTGCCGGTGAGTCCGAGGTGGGACTGGTGGCGGGGGAGCGGTGGGCGGTACGCGACCTCTTCTACGCCCTGCTCGTCCGATCGGGGAACGATGCCGCCATCGCCCTTGCCGAGGCCACCGCCGGGTCGGTGAGCGACTTCGCCGAGTTGATGAACCGGAAGGCGGCCGAGCTCGGCCTGGTCCACTCGAACTTCGTCAACGCCCACGGGCTCGACGACCCCGACCACTACACGTCGGCATACGACCTGGCGATCATGGCCCGGGAGTTGCTCGATGACCCGGTACTCGCCCAGATGGTGCGAACCCGGCTGGTGGTGTTCAAGCCCAGCCCCAACGGTGCCAACCGCAACATGCAGCAACACCAACCACCTGCTCGGCGTGTTCCCCGGGGTCATCGGAGTGAAGACCGGGTACACCGGGAACGCCGGGTTGGTGCTGGTCTCGGCGCTGGAGACGCCTTCACGCACGCTCGTCGGCGTCGTGCTCGGCAGCGAGGCCCACTTCGAGGACAGCCGGGCGTTGCTCGACTACGGGTCGCGGCTGATCACCCTCGAAGATCGCTGGCTGCGTCCGCTGCTGGTGGAGGCGGGAGGGGGCGCCGCCGGTGTCACCGCGTTCGACGACGCCACCCGGTCCCGCCTACTGGCGGTACAGGATCTCCCTGCCGGCACCGGCCAGGTGACCGAGGACATCAGCGACACCGCGGTGGGCCGGGCCATCGCCAAGCGGCTCCGCGCCACGCTGCCCCAGGTGCTGGGCGGCTCGGGATGAGCGTCGACGGGTTCGTCGAGGTGGTCGATGAGGACCGCCTCGCCGAGCGGGTGGCCCGGCTGGGGGAGCGGATCTCCGTCGACTACGCGGGACTCGACCCGGTGCTGGTCGGTGTGCTCCAGGGATCCGTGATCTTCACCGCCGACCTGATCCGCCACATCACGGTGCCCGCCGAGGTGGACTTCCTGTCGTTGACCCGGTTCGGTGGCCAGGGCAGGGTGGGGATCGCCATGGACACCGAGGTTTCGCTCGAGGGGCGGCATGTCATCGTTGTGGAGGACATCGTCGACACCGGCCTCACCCTCACCACCCTCCGCCGGCTGCTCGAGGCGCGCGGGGTGGCCAGCCTGGCCACCGCGGCCCTGATCGACAAGGCGTCCCGTCGCATCGTGAGCGTCGACCTCGAGTACCGGGGCTTCGAGGTCGGCGACGAGTTCCTGCTCGGGTACGGGCTCGACTGGGAGGGCCGGTACCGCAACGTGCGCTCACTGTGGGCGGTGATGGACCTTCCCGCGCTGTCACGGGACCCCGACTCGTTCGCCGGGATCGCATACCGGGGACGGTGATAGGGTGGACTCATGGACGATCCGGTTCCGATGGAGTTGATCGGGGTCCGGCTGGAGCTTCCCTCGCAGACTCCGATCCTGCTGCTGCGGGAGCAGTCCGGACCGCGGTACCTCCCCATCTGGATCGGCAGCAACGAAGCCTCCGCCATCGCCCTGGCGCTCGAGGGCTTCGAGCCGGAGCGGCCGATGACCCACGATCTCCTCAAGCTGGTGGTCGAGGCCCTCGGGGCTTCGGTCGACCGGGTGGTGGTGACCGAGCTGGCCGGCGGCACCTATTTCGCCGACCTGGTCATGCGCCGCAACGGCGACGAGGTCCACCTCTCCGCCAGGCCGTCGGATGCGGTGGCGCTCGCCGCCCGCACCGCCACCCCGTTGTTCGCCTCCCGGGCCGTGCTCGACGAGGTCGGGGTCGAGATCCAGGACTCGGTGCTCGGTGACGACGACGACGAGTTGGGCGAGGACGAGATCGAGCGCTTCCGCGAGTTCCTCGCCGACGTCCAGCCCGAGGACTTCGACCCCGGCAGCAGGGGCTGACCGAAGCCGCCATCGGTCGTGAATCGAAGGATCGGTGCCCTACCCTCGATCGGTCCGAGCTGTCGCAGCGCGCAAGTCATATCCACAGGGGTTGTTGACAACTCGCCGAGGCGGCCGGTAACTTCACGGGGGTAGTTCGGACGGCGGAATTACAGTCGTGTAAGCTGTCGCGGCGACAGGAGGAGGGCGGTTCGTGGCCAACCAGATGCTGGGGAGTGGTGAACACACCCACGGGGTTGCCGAACACGTCGACGGCTCCCCGATGGGGTTCCGTGCCCCCCAGGTATGCGCCGCCGTCGGCATCAGCTACCGCCAGCTCGACTACTGGGCGAGAACCGGCCTCATCCGGCCCTCGATCCAGGGCGCCCAGGGCTCCGGGTCGCAGCGGCTGTACTCGTTCACCGACCTCATCCAACTCAAGGTGGTGAAGCGACTGCTCGATGCCGGCATGAGCCTGCAGAAGATCCGCACCGCCATCGAGATCCTCAGCGAGCAGCTCCGATCGGAGTCGCCGCTCACCGACGTCACCCTGCTGTCCGACGGCATCACCATCTACGCGGCCCACAGCGCCGAGGAGGTCGTCGACGTGTTCCGTCGCGGCCAGGGCGTGTTCGGCATCGCGGTTGGACCGGTGCAAGAAGAGCTCGAGGGACAGCTCCACATGCTGTTCCCACCCCCCGACGAGATCGCCGGCACCGCCGAGGCGATCGGCACCTGAGGGGATGCCCGACGAGTTCGACCAGTCCCCGGCCGACCTGGTCGAGTTCGCCCACGAGGCGGAGCGCCAGTTCGCCCGGCTGCTCGACTTCTACGACATCGACTGGGAGTACGAGCCGCACGAGTTCGCCATCGAGTTCGATGCGGAGGGCATGCCGACGAAGTTCTTCAGGCCCGACTTCTACCTGCCCGCCGAGGACCGCTACATCGAGATCACCACGATGAACCAGAAGCTGGTCACCAAGAAGAACCGCAAGGTCAAGCGGTTGCACGAGCTCTACCCACAGATCCGCTGCAAGGTCTTCTACCAGCGCGACTACCTCAACCTGGTGGTGAAGTACGAACTCGACGACATCGCCGACCAGGAGCTCCCCCCGGCGCCGTCGCGCATCCCCGGGCCGCCGCACGTGGTCGAGCTCGGCGTCGACTCGGCGTCGCCGGACAGCGCGGTCTCTTGACCGGTCGTGCCCGAGTCTCCCCTCACCGCGGCACACCAGGCGCTCGGGGCGAAGTTCACTGATTTCGCCGGATGGCACATGCCGCTCCAGTTCGAGGGAGTGCTCGCCGAGCACATGGCGGTGCGGCGCCACGTTGGCGTGTTCGATGTCTCCCACCTCGGTCGGTTCACCGTCGAGGGCCCGGGGTGCGTCGAGGTGCTCCGCCACCAGCTCTGCAACGACGTCACCACGATCGAGCCGGGACGGGCCCAGTACACCATGGCGCTCAACGACCGCGGCGGGGTGCTCGACGACCTGATCGTATGGTGGTTGGCGGAGGAGCTCTTCT
Organism: uncultured Acidimicrobiia bacterium; assembly: GCA_963812375.1. Lineage (GTDB taxonomy): Bacteria > Actinomycetota > Acidimicrobiia > Spongiisociales > UBA5794 > JACDBE01. Next base: position 452,971 of record CAWEUW010000009.1, read on the forward strand.
GGGTACTGCCCAACGGCGCCAATTTCGACGACATCGTTGCCCGCTTCACCGAGGTGGCACCCTCCGACGTCGCGGTGGCTCCGGTCAGGGACGACACCGTGTTGCTCGCGGTGCAGGGGCCGGAGTCGGCCGCCGTGATCGAGGCGGTGGTGGGTGAATCCCCGCGGCGGTTCCGGGTCACCTCGACCGAGTTCGCCGGCGATCCGTGCTGGATGGCAGGGACCGGCTACACCGGGGAGCGGGGCGCCGAGATCGCCGTACCCGTCGAGACCGGTGAGCGCCTCTACCGCCGGCTGGTCGAAGCCGGGGCGATCCCGTGCGGGCTCGGCGCCCGCGACACGCTGCGCCTCGAGATGGGATATGCCCTCTGGGGACAGGACCTCGACGCCGACACCACCCCCCTGGAGGCCGGCCTGGGTTGGGTGGTGGACTGGGAGCACGACTTCGTGGGCCGCGCCGCCCTGGAGCGACAGCGCGACACCGGCATCGGCAGGCAGCTCGTCGGTTTCGCCCTCGACGACCGCCGCGTTCCCCGTCACGGCGGTCGCTTGCGCGTCGGGGAGAGCACCGGGAGTGTCGCCAGCGGCAACTTCAGCCCGGTGCTGGAGCGCGGTATCGGCATGGGCTATGTGGCCCCGCCCACCGATGCCACCGAGGTGAGCGGTCGATGTCCGGGGGACCGAGCTGCCCGGCCGGCGGGTGGACCCTCCCTTCATACCCCGGAGCTGACGTCCCTGCCCATCGCGGCCGGAGGTGCCACCCGGGTACCGGAGGACGATGCGGCGTCGCGTCCCCGCCGGTGGCGACGTGTAGCCTCTCGGTGCATCGGCCGCCGGGTGGGCGAAGGGCGTCAATGCAGGTTCTGTTCGGTGTGGATGTCGGGGGCTCGGGGGTCAAGGGCGCCCCGGTGGACCTCGTCGACGGGCGGCTGACCGGGAAACGGGTCCGCATCGCCACGCCCCGCCCGGCAACGCCCGATGCCGTGTACGGCACCATCCAGCAGGTGCTCGAGGCGCATGGATGGGAGGGTGACGTCGGGGTGGCGGTGCCTGCCGTGGTGGTCGACGGGGTGGCGAGGACGGCTGCCAACATCGACCCATCCTGGGTCGACACCAAGGTGCGGGACGAGCTCGAGCGGCGTATCGGCGCCCGGGTGGCGGTGCTCAACGACGCCGACGCCGCCGGTCTGGCCGAGGTCCGTTACGGGGCGGGTCGCGGCGTGCCCGGGGTGGTCATCCTCCTCACCTTCGGGACCGGGGTGGGCAGCGCCGTCTTCGTCGACGGCACGCTGGTGCCCAACGTCGAACTGGGCCACATGGAGTTCGACGGTGACATCGCCGAGGCCACCACGGCCGCCCGACTGGTCGAGGATCGAGGGGCTGTCGATCGAGGAGTGGGGCCGTCAGGTGAACCGGCTGCTCCACCGCATCCATCGCGTGTTCACTCCGAGCCGCCTCATCGTCGGCGGCGGGATCTGCAAGCGGTTCGGGGACTTCGCCGGCTTCTTCGACGTCGACTGTGAAGTGGTCGCTGCCGAGCTGCTCAACAACGCCGGTATCGTCGGCGCCGCAGCAGCGGTCGTCCCGTGAGGAGCCCGGTGGACAGCAACGCGTATCGCACCCGTGACGGCCTCGACCTGGTCACCAGGCACTGGCACCGTCAGGGCCGGCGACCGCCACCATGCTCATCGTGCACGGGATGGCCGAGCACTGCGGGCGTTGGGACCATGTCGGTGAGTTCTTCGCCGCCGCCGGCTACGACGTGCACGCCTTCGACCTCCGCGGGCACGGGGTGTCGGACGGGCCGAGGCTGGACGTCGCCGGCTTCGACGATTACGTCGACGACCTGGCCGAGATCGTCGCCGAGGTTCGTGACGACGATCTCCCGCTGGTCGTCTACGGGCACTCGATGGGCGGCCTGGTGACCGTGCTCTACGCGGAGAGCGATCACTCCCAAGCCGACTGCTACGTGCTCTCCGCCCCGGCGATCGGCGCCGACGTCGCCCCTCCGCTCCGGATCGCCGTCTCCGTCTTGGGCAGGGCGATCCCGGGCATCCGGATGGGGACGGGGCTGAAGGGCGAGCAACTGGCGCGTGACGCCGCGGTGGGCGAGGCGTACTTCGCCGACCCGCTGGTGTCGGTGAAGGGCACGACCCGGTTCGGCAAGGCGCTGTTCGACGCGATGACCCGCGCCTCCGCCAACCTCGCCGCCATCGGCAACGCCGACTCTGGTGATCCACGGTGGCGACGACCCCATCGTGCCGGTCGGCGTTTCCGCCCCGCTGGCGGCGGTGCCCGAGCGTGGAGCGCCGGGTGTGGCCGGGGCTACGCCACGAGATCCACAACGAGCCGGAGCAGAGGGAGGTCCTCGCCTTCGTGGCCGCCTGGCTCGACGATCGCCTCCAGGAATCGCCGCGGGTGACCACTGCCCCCAAGCTTCGACCCTCCCTGGTTCGCCGGGCACCCGGGCTGAGCGTGGAGCGGAGCCACTGGGAGGCGGGCCGGGCGGTGGTGGTCGGGGTCGACGAGGTGGGGCGGGGCGCCTGGGCGGGGCCGCTGACGGTGGGCGCCGCGGTGGTGCCCACCGACCGCCGTGTCTACAAGATCCGCGACTCCAAGATGCTCACCGAGGCGGAGCGCGAGGCGCTGTTCGACCGCATCGCCGGCTGGTGCGTTGCCTGGGGGGTGGGCCACGCCACTCCGGCCGAGTGCGACGAGTTGGGTATGTCCGACGCCCAACGGCTCGCCGCCGCCCGCGCCATCGGGCAGCTCGGAGTGGTGCCCGACCAGGCGCTGGTCGACGGGAAGTGGGACTTCGTCTCGGTTGTCGACGCCGCCCGCACCGACCGTATCGTCAGAGGCGACGCTACCTGCCTGTCGATCTCGGCAGCGTCGATCCTGGCCAAGGTGACCAGGGATCGGATCATGCGGGCCGAGGCGGAGCACTACCCGATGTGGTGCTTCGAACACAACAAGGGATACCCGGGCCCCCGCCACAAGGCGGCGTTGCAGTACGTGGGACCTTCGGCCATCCACCGCCGGAGCTGGGTGTTCATGGACTCGCTGCCGTGGACCGGAATCCCCAGGTTCCACCGGCCCGACCCGCAACTGGGGCTGTTCGACGGGGACGCCCCGGAGCTGGTGGCGCAGCGTTTCGGTTGACGGAGGCGGCCGGGCGGCGCCGAAGGGCGGGGGCGCGCCGTCAGGGCCGGTCGAGCACCGCAAACGGGATCTCGGCGGCGAAGGGGGCGAAGCCGCCGCCGGTGTGCCAGAACACGACGTGGTCGTCGCGGGTGAAGCGCCCTGCGGCGATATCGACCCGCAAGCCGTGGATCGCCTTGCCGGTGTAGCGTCGGGTCGAGGACGAGCCCGGTGAGCCGGGTGACCTCGAGCTGGGTTTCCCACTCCTCGAGCGTGACCTGCCCGTAGCCGAGGCCGACGTGGTCGTCGATCAGCTCCATCGCCGGAAGGGGTAGCGCCGCCCCGGTGGTCAGGGCGGCCTCCGCCCAGATGGTGTCGATACGCCTCTGCAGGTCGCCGACGGAGTCGCCCACCGAGGACGCCACCAGGCGGTGGGAGAGGGTGCCACCGTCGACCGCCCACCCCAACCCGGCCGTGGTCGCTCCCGACGAGGCGGCGTGCCACACCGTGACCGGTACCCCCGGGAGCGTCTCGTCGAGTTGGGCGGCCAGCTCCTCCATCGCCGCCACGAACCCCCACATGCCGACGGCGTCCGATGCGCCCTCCGGGATCATCCACGGCCGGCCGCCGGCGGCGCCGACCTCCGCGGCCAGGGTCTCCATGATCTCGTCACGGTGGCGATAGCCGACCGGGGTCACGTAGCGGCAGTCGGCGCCGGCCAGGATGTCGAGCAGATGGTTGCCGGCAGGGGTGCCGGGGTCGAGGCCGTCCGGGGTTCGGAGCAGCAGCACCGCCCGCATCCCGAGCCGGGCGCAGGCGATCGCCGTGGTGCGGCAATGGTTCGACTGGGCGGCGCCGCAGGTGACCACCGTGTCGGCACCGGCGTCGACGGCGGCGGCGAGGTGGTACTCCAGCTTGCGCACCTTGTTGCCCGACAGCCCGAACCCGGTGAGGTCGTCGCGCTTCACCCAGAGCGTCGGGCCACCCCATGCCTTCGACAGACGGTCGAGCCGCTCCAGGGGGGTGGGGAGACGAGCCAGTTCGATGCGGGGTTGGCCGGTTGTCACGGGCCGGCGAGGGTACCGTCCGCAGGCCGGCGGCGACTGGGTGTGGGAGAATGGGCCCCGGCGTCCGTACCCACCATCGCCAATCGAGGTCCCGCGATGAGCACCACATCCCTTCGGCCCGGCGCGGTCGATCCCCACGACTTCCTCCAGGTCGACCTCCTGCTGTCCGACGAAGAGCGGCTGATGCGGGACACCGTGCGCCGGTTCGTCTCCGACCGGGTCCTGCCCGACATCGGCGAGTGGTTCGAGGCGGGGCACGTTCCCCAAGGAGCTGGTCAAGGAGATGGCGGCGCATGGGGCTGCTCGGGATGCACCTCGACGGCTACGGCTGCGCCGGGACCAGCGCCGTCGCCTACGGGCTCGCCTGCCTCGAGCTGGAGGCGGGTGACAGCGGGGTGCGCAGCTTCGTGTCGGTCCAGGGGTCGCTGGCGATGTTCCCCATCTGGCGGTTCGGGTCGGAGGAGCAGAAGCAGCATGGCTCCCCGCCATGGCCGCCGGCGAGACGATCGGCTGCTTCGGTCTCACCGAGCCCGACTCCGGGTCGGACCCGGGCAGCATGCGGACGGCGGCAGGACGCGACGGCGATGACTGGGTCCTCAACGGGACCAAGATGTGGATCACCAACGGCAACTGGCCGACGTGGCGGTGGTGTGGGCCCGCACCGACGACGGTCATCCGCGAGGCTTCATCGTCCCGACCGACACCCCCGGCTTCACCGCCAACCTGGATCCACCGCAAGCTGTCGCTGCGGGCATCGGTGACGTCCGAGCTGGTGCTGGACGACGTGCGACTGCCCGCCGACGCCGTCCTCCCCGACGTGGTCGGGCATCAAGGGCCCGCTGTCCTGCCTCAACGAGGCGCGGTTCGGGATCTCGTTCGGTGCGGTGGGCGCCGCCCGGGCGTGCTACGAGGCGGCGCTGGCATACGCCGGCGAGCGGCACGCAGTTCGGCAGGCCGATCGCCTCGTTCCAGCTGATCCAGAGGAAGCTGGTGGAGATGATGGTGGCGGTGAACCGGGGCACGCTGCTGGCGTTGCACATCGGCCGCAAGAAGGACGAGGGCACCCTCGATCCGACCCACGTCAGCTTCGGCAAGCTCGACAACGTGCGGATGGCGCTCGATGTCGCCCGCCAGGCCCGAGGGGTCCTCGGGGCCAACGGCATCACCCTCGAGTACCCGGTGGTGCGCCACATGAACAACCTCGAGTCGGTGTACACCTACGAGGGCACCAACGAGATCCACACGCTGGTGCTCGGCCAGGCGATCACCGGGATCAGCGCCTTCGAGTAGCGCGGCGGCATCAGAAGGTGTTGCACCGGTTGGGGTCGCCGGACTCGTAGCCGGTGGTGAACCACTCCATGCGCTGCTCGGAGGAGCCGTGGGTCCACGACTCGGGGCTGACCTGGCCGGTGGTGACCCGTTGGATGTTGTCGTCGCCAACGGCGGCGGCGGCGTCGAGCGCCGCCTGGACGTCGCCCTGTTGGAGCACGTCCTCCCTCTGGTACAGGTCGTGCGCCCAGATCCCGGCGAGGCAGTCGGCCTGCAGCTCGAGCTTGACCGACAGCTCGTTGGCGTTGCCCGGGTCCTCCTGCTGGAGCTGGCTCACCTGCGACATGATCCCGAGCTCGTTCTGGACGTGGTGGCCGATCTCGTGGGCGATGACGTAGGCCTGGGCGAACTCCGCCTCGCCGGCACCGAACCGCTGCTGCATCTCGCCGAAGAAGTCGAGGTCGATGTACACGGTCGTGTCGACCGGGCAGTAGTGAGGGCCGATCGCCGACTGGGCGCCGCCGCACGCCGACTGGGTGCCACCGGTGAACAGCACCAGCGTGGCGGGCTGGTACTGGCGGCCCGAGCCGCTGAAGATCGTCTCCCATGTGGTCTCGGTGCTCCCCAGGACCCTCCGGACGAAGTCCTCGGACTCGTCGACGCCCTCGAACTCGGGCGGTTGGCTGCCCGACGGGCTCTCGGCGGGCGCCACCTGGTTGAGCAGGTCGTCGACCTGGCCTCCGGCGCCGCCCCCGCCCAACAGGCTGAACACCACGGCGAGGATGACGCCGATCAGCCCGGCCCCGCCGAGGCCGGCGGCGGTCCTGCCGCCCATGCCGCGACGATCCTGGACGTTGTCACTCGTCTCGAGCTTGCGCCAGCGCACCACAACTCCAGCCATCGGCCGACCATGACTGTACCCGAGCGTGGGCCTCGTCGAACCATGCCCGACGGCCTGCCGGTACAGGCCTCACCGGCCGTATCCTGGTGGCGGTGCCGCCACTCACCGAGGAAGGACCCGAGTGACCCCGTTCGAGCTGTCGCCGGAGCACGAGGCGTTCCGCAAGGTGGTCCGCCAGTTCGCCGAGACCGAGATCGCCCCGCACGCCGCCTCGTGGGACCGGGACCACCACTTCCCCGAGGACGTGGTCCGGAAGATGGGAGAGCTCGGGCTGTTCGGTCTTCCCTTCCCCGAGCGCATCGGAGGCGGCGGTGGGGACTTCACCAGCCTGTGCATCGCCATCGAGGAGATCGGGCGCATCGACCAGTCGATGGGCATCACGCTGGAGGCGGCGGTCGGCCTGGGCATCAACCCGATCGTCGCCTACGGGACCCAGGCCCAGCACGATCGCTGGCTGCCCGACCTGTTCGCCGGCAGGGCGCTGGCCGCCTTCGGCCTCACCGAGCCCGATGCCGGGTCCGACGCCGGCGCCACCAGGACCCGGGCGGTGCTCGACGGGGACGAGTGGGTGATCGACGGTGCGAAGGCGTTCATCACCAACTCGGGGTCGACGCTCACCTCGGTCATCGCCGTCACCGCCCGGACCGGCCCGGAGGAGATCAGCACCATCCTGGTGCCCGCCGGCACGCCGGGCCTGGTGGTCGAGCCCGCCTACCACAAGATGGGGTGGCATGCCTCGGACACCCATGGGCTCGTCCTCGACGGCTGCCGGGTGCCGGCGGAGAACCTCTTGGGGGAGCGGGGGCGGGGATTCCCTCAGTTCCTCGCCGTCCTCGACGAGGGGCGAATCGCCATCGCCGCCCTCGCCCTCGGGCTGATCCGCGCCTGCCTCGACGTCAGTGTCGCCTACGCCAAGCAGCGCCACGCCTTCGGCAAGCCCATCGGGGCGAAGCAGGGTGTGGCCTTCCCCATCGCCGACCTGCAGGTGATGGCCGACGCCGCCGGCCTGCTCGTCTACCGGGCGGCGGCGCTCCGCGACGCCGGGCCGACATCTCCCAAGCGGCGGCGGTGGCGAAGCTGTACGCCACCGAGGCGGCGGTGAGCGCCACCCGGGTGGCCACCCAGGTGCACGGTGGTGCGGGTTTCATCGAGGAGGGACCGGTGGCGCGCTTCTACCGCGACGCCAAGATCCTCGAGATCGGCGAGGGAACCTCGGAGATCCAGCGGCTGATCATCGCTCGCCGACTGGGGTTGCCGGTCGACTAGAAATGCCCGGGCGGCTGGCGCCCGCCCTCCTCCCGCAGATGGGGCCCCTACCCCATCGGGGCCGTTGAGCCCGCCCTGGCGGCTTGGAAATGGGGCCTTCCTAGGATCCCCGTCATGAGACGCCGGGTCAGGATCGGGGGTCTGGTGGTTGTGCTCGCCGCGGTGGTGGGCGGGTGCACCGATGGTGGCGGGGGCGACGTGCCCACCGCGGTACCCGCAACGACGGTCGCGCCGGGAACCACCGAGGTCGGCGCCGTGGCCACGACGGTCCCACCTCCGCCACCGGTGGCGCTGGGGGCCACCTTCGACGTCACCGCATACGGGGCGGTGGCGGACGGCCGCAGCGACAGCACGGACGCCTTCCAAGCCGCCGTCGACGCCGCCGCCGCTGAGGGCGGGACGGTGGTGGTGCCGCCGGGGACCGCCTCCGGTGGGTACGTGCTCAACGGCACCGTGACCGTCCCCGGCGGCGTTGCGATCGTGGGGAGCCCGGCAGGGGCCACCATCGATCCCGGTGGACCGTACCCGTGGCCGGGCACCGACGTGCCCGGGGCCAAGCTCCTGGTCCGGCCGGTGGACGCCGGGCAGCCCGCCTTCAGGCTGGCGAGCGGGACGACGGTGCGAGGGCTGTGGATCTCGTACGACCAGCAGCCCCTGCCGTCCGACGCCGAGCTGTCGGCGATCGACGGCGACTACGCCTTCCGCTCCTTCGACAACGCCAGGACGTTCTTCGTCGACGAGCACGTCGAGGTGATGGCGCCCACCTTCGTCATCGACGAGGGCGACAACGTCACCATCGCCGACATCATCGCCGACCGCTACTACGACTTCCTCTACCTGTCCCGTGGTGGGCCGCTGCGCGTCGACAACGTCACCCTCTACGGGTACAACAAGGGCTTCGTGGTGGAAGACTCCGACCGGCGCAACATCTTCACCAACATCCACTTCCGCCCGGCGGTGGGGCCGATCGTCCCCGGACCGGACGAGACCGACCGGTGGAGCTGGGTCTTCGGCGCCATCGCCTCGCGTCCCGACAACGTCGGCTTCCACCTGGCGACCTCCGAGGGGTTCGTCCTCGACGATGTGTCGTTCGAGGGAGTGCACACCGCGGTCAGGGTCGGGGCGTCGTTCGATGTACCGGTGGTGAACCCCGACGACGGCGAGGTGTTCGTCAGCCCATCGGGCGGGGGCGCCTGGGGCCAGCTCAGCAACGTCACCATGGACGACGTCGCCGTCGGGTTCCAACTGGTGGCGCCGTCGGAGACCCCGATCCAGATGAGCAACGTCTCCGTGTCCATCGGGATCGACGACGGCACCGACTTCACCGCGGTCAGCGGGACCGGCGACACCGCCGCGGTGGCGTCCCAGGCGGTGTTCCTGGTCGAGCCCACCTATGCGACGGAGAACAACGGCGAGCTCGCCCAGCCGCCCAGCATCCTCGCCACCAACCTGTCGGTCGGCGGGGACTCGTCACCGGGACGCTTCGCCGGGGCCGCCCGCACCGCCGCCGAGGTGAACGGGAGGATGTTCCTGCTCGACGGCGACCTGGGGATGCAGATCCTGGGCTTCGCCGTCGGCGCGCCCTACGACGAGAGCACCACCGTCGCCGCCGGGGAGGGCGCCGGGGAGGCGGTCATCCACATCCGCGCCTACATGACGCTTGGGGCGGCCCGAGGCCGACAAGATCGTCGACCCTTCCGGGGTCGAGATCCTGACCCCCGACGTCTTGATCGTGGAGCGCCCGGTGATCGTCCCGCCTCCGGCCACCACGACAACGACCGAGGCACCCGCCGAGCCCACCGGGACCACCTCACCTGACGGGTGACCGTTCCCATCCGGTGCGGACGCCGCCGGGTTGGTATCGTGCCGGCTGGGTTCGAGGGGGGGTGCGTCGAGGATGCGGGGGCGATTCGCCAGGATGTTCGAGTTCCCGGTGATCCGCCGGGTGGCGTGGTACTTCAGGCAGGTCTCTTCACGGCTCGACGGGGGGTTCTTCCGACCGCTGCTGATCGGGCTGATCGTCTTCCTGGTGGTCACCAGCACGCTGGTGTGGCTGTTCGAGACCGACCGCAGCGGCAACGCCCTAGGGCAATCGGTCTACTGGACCTCGACCACGGTGCTTGGCCAGGGCGACGGCTCGTTCGCCGCCGGCCCGGTCGGCTGGGTGGCCGGATGGGTGCTCGGGCTGTTCGGGGTGGCGATCGTGGCGACGATGACCGGGGTACTGGTCGGGTTCTTCATCGACTTCCTGTTCAAGGAGGGCAGGGGATGGGAGCATCGGGCTACAGGGACCACGTGGTGGTGTGCGGGTGGAACCCGACCGCCAGGGACCTGATCGAGGAGCTGACCGCCGACGAGTCGGGCCCGCGCATCGCACTGGTGCACGACACCGAGAAGAACCCTGCAGGGGGCCAGGTGTACTACGTCCGGGGGGACACCACCGACGAGGCCGACCTGAGGCGCGCCGGGATCGAGACCGCCCGGTCGGCGATCGTCTGTCCTGCGGATTCGTCGAACGAGGCCGACCTGCACTCGATCCTCACCGTGCTCGCCATCGAGGCCATCGCCCCCCATGTCCGCACCGTGGCCGAGGTGAACAACCCGATCCATGTCCCCCACTTCCGCCGGGCCAACGTCGACGAGTTGCTGGTGACCTCGCGCATCACGTCGCGCCTCCTCGCCCGCTCTACGGTCTACCCGGGCCTGACCGAGCTGGTGACCGACATGGTCGGCGGTGGCAGCGACCCCGAGGATGCGCAGCTCTACCGGGTGAAGCTTCCGCCGGGCTGCGTGGGCATGTCGACCATCGAGCTGGCCACCGTGATGCGAGCCGACCACCACGCCAACGTGCTGGCGGTGAGCCGGGACGGCAAGACCCTGGGCAACCCGCCTCACGGGTTCCGCATGGAGCCCACCGACGACCTCGTCGTGCTCGCCTTCTCGCTCGGTGATCTCGAGCCGGTCGAGGACATCGGCGCCACCGCCGCCGAAGACACCGAGTCCGAGCCGTCGGCTCGTCCCGCGGCCGGGACCGAACCGGCCACCGCCTGAGCGTCACCGTCCCGGCGGACCGGTGATGAACCCGCTCAGCCCCGTAAGGCCCGGACCGTATCGATCGTGTCGGCCTCGTCGGGGCGCTTGTCGGGCCGGTACCCCTTGACCCGGGCGAAGCGCAGCGCCACGCCCCCCGGGTAGCGGGGACTGGCCTGCACCCCGTCGAAGGCGACCTCGACCACCAGCTCGGGCCGGACCTCGACGACGTGCCCGTGGCGGGCCGTCTCCAGGCCGAGCAGGTGCTCGGTCTGCCACGTCAGCATGGCGTCGGTCAGGCCCTTGAAGGTCTTGCCGAGCATCACGAAACCACCCTCGGGGTCGCGGGCGCCGAGGTGGAGGTTCGACAGCCATCCCTCCCGGCGGCCCGACCCCCACTCGACGGCGAGGACCACCAGGTCCAGGGTGTGCACCGGCTTCACCTTCAACCAGGCGGCGCCGCGGCAGCCCGGCGGCGTACGGGGCGTCGAGCCGCTTGACCATCACGCCCTCGTGGCCGGCGGCGAGCACCCGTTCGGTGAACCGCGCCGGCGGCACCCACATCGGCGGTGACCACACGCTCGACGAGGAGCTCGCCGGGAAGCGAGTCGAGCGCGCCGAGACGATGCTCCAGCGGGCGGTCGATGAGGTCCTCACCGTCGAGGTGGATCACGTCGAAGAACCGTGGGACCAGGGTCGGCCGAGCGGCCGGGTCGTCGATGCCGAGTGTGCCGGTGCCGAAGCCGTGACATGGTCGCCTGGAAGGCGAGCGGTCGCCCGTCGGCGCCGAGGGCTAGAGCCTCGCCGTCGAGGATGACAGCGGTCACCGGAAGTGCAGCGGCGATGGCCACCACTTCGGGCAGCCGCTCGGTGGCGTCGTTGAGGTTGCGGGTGTAGACGCGGACTCGCCGCCGAGCCGGTGGACCTGGATGCGGGCCCCATCGAGCTTCGCCTCCACCGACATGGCGGTGGCAACGCCGTCCGCCTGACCGGCGAAGGCCTCTTCGATACCGGCGGCGGTGGAGGCGAGCATCGGCTGGATCGGGCGCAGCACCGTCAACTCGACCTCCGCCAGGCCGGCCGCTCCCTTGTCGAGGGCGACCGCCGCCACCGCGCCAGGTCGCCACCGAGCATGATCGCCCTGCGCACGAGGTCGATCGGTGCGCCGGAAACCTGAGCCACCGCCTCGGTCATCAGGCCCTGCGGTGGATCCTGGCGCAGCTCGCGCAGCAGCAGCCGCCGCAGGAAGTCCTGCTCGACATCGGTGGCGGAGGCGAACAGGCCGTCGAGCAGCGCCTTGCGACGGACGGTCGAGCCACCCCCGGACTCGGCGGCGACTTCAGTCAGGATGGCATCGACGGCGCTCAGGGTGAGGGTCGGGGTGGCGCTCGGACGAGCGTCGATGCCGCGCACCGTGGCCCATCCCGCTCCCAGCCGGTCCTGGAGCGGCTCACCGGCGAGGTAGGCGACGGCGATCGCCCGTTCGGACGGGTCCACCGAGCGCAGCGTCTCGGCGAGGCGTTCCACCTTGGCCTTACGCGACCGGGTGGCACGCACCGCGTCGGATGCCGCCACCACCGTCGAGAGCGAAGGCCCGGACGCCATGGGAGATCGTACGGCGACAACCCGGGGAGGGCGCCTGCGCAGTCCCGGAAAAGCACACGGCCCACGATGGGGCAGGGGTCCCATGGCGCGAGGCGGCGAGCGCAGCGCGGCGGGAATGTCACATCACAGATTGAGTCTGTGGACCCATCCTCCAGGAGCAGGGACCAGGTAGCATCCCGCAACCGGCTTGCCGGGACGGTTCAGTTTCGACAACCGAAGGACAGGGGGGCACCATGTCTCGACTTCAGCGATTGCGATGGCTCGCGCTCGGCGCGGTCTTCGCATTACTGGCGGCAGCGTGCGGGGGCGGCGACGACGCAACCGACACCACCGGCGCCGCAGCGACCACGACCGCAGCCACCGGCACCACCGTAGCCGACGTCTACCACTGCCCGTGGCGGGGATCGGCGGCTACCAGGACGTCCAGCCTGCGGTCGTCCAGATCGTGTCCCAGGGCACGTTCCGTGACCCGGAGGTGGGCTACGCGGCACAGCTTCGGTGCGGGTAGTGGCTTCATCCTGAGCCCCGACGGGCTCGCCGTGACCAACAACCATGTGGTTGCCGGGGCCGCCACGCTCGAGGTGTTCGTCGGCGGTGACACGTCGACCAGCTACAACGCCACGATCCTCGGGGTGTCGGAGTGCAACGACCTGGCGCTCATCGACATCGCCGAGTCCGAGCCGCTGCCCTACCTGGAGTGGTTCGACGGCGAGTAAACCGCAGGGCTCCTACGTCTACGCGGGCCGGGTTCCCGCTCGGCGACCCCGAGTTCACCCTGACCCGTGGCATCGCTGCGAAGGCGTGGGCGGCCTGGGACATCACCGGCACATCGTCCATCGACCACACGCTGGAGCACGACGCCAACATCCAGCCGGGCAACTCGGGTGGTCCGCTGGTCTCGACCGAGGGCACCGTGATCGGGGTCAACTATGCCGGCGGCGCAGTCGCCACCACCACCGCGCAAGTTCTTCGCCATCGCCCACGACCTCGCCTCTCCAGTGGTGGACCAGATGAAGAACGGGGACGTCGAGTCGATCGGCATCAACGGGTGGGCCGTGTTCGACGAGGCGCTGGGAGTCTCGGGCATCTGGGTGGCGGGCGTCTCCGCAGGCTCCCCGGCCGCCGAGGCCGACATCCTGCCCGGTGACATCATCACGTCGCTGAATGGGCTGCCCATGGGCACCGACGGCACGTTCAAGGACTACTGCGACGCGTTGCGCACCGCCGGTCCCGGGCAGCCGATGGCCGTCGAGGTGTTGCGCTGGGACACGTCCGAGGTGCTGGCCGGTGAGATCAACGGTGACGAGCCGCTGGCCCTCACCGTGTCGCTCGCCGAGGAGGTCGAGGAGGACGTCGACACAGAGGCTTCGGGCCCAGCGACGTACAGCGAGTACGAGAGCGTCACCGACGACACCGGCACCATCACCGTGAGCGTGCCGGTCGAGTGGTCCGAACGCGACACCGTGCCCGCAGAGATCGACGGCGAGGAGATCCCGTACATCGCCGCTGCCACCAGCCTCGACGGGTTCCTCAACGGGTACACCGACCCCGGGCTGCTCTACATCGCCCTCGACCCGAGCAACGACGTCGACGGCACGCTGGCGGAGAACGCGTTCGGCAACGACTGCGAGGACGGCGGGATCGAGCGACTACGAGGACCCGGTGTTCACCGGCAAGTACCAGAAGTGGCTGGAGTGCGGCGGTGGCTCCGCCGACCTCCTGGTGCTGGCGGCGCAACCAGCCGACGGCTCGGTAACCGTGCTGATGATGGTGCAGATGGTCACCGATGCCGATCTGGACGCCCTCGACCAGGCGATCGCCAGCTTCAACCTGGTCGGCTGAGATACATCTCTCGAGCGGGGCCCGGGCAGGCGGAAGCGGCCCGGGCCCCACTGCGTCCCGGTGGCGGCCCTACCTTTCCCGGGTCGATGACCGTCATCCCCGACTCCGTTGTCGCCTCGTCCGATGCCTTCGCCTCGAACCGGGAGGCGATGCTGGCACACGTCGCCGAGCTCGAGCGGTTGGTCGCCGAGGCCGTGGCCGGCGGCGGCGAGGAGTACGTGGCCCGACACCGCTCCCGGGGTAAGCTGCTCGCCCGGGAGCGGATCGACCGGCTGGTCGACCCTGACAGCCCGTTCCTCGAGCTGTCCCCGATCGCGGCGCCACCACCGAGTTCCCCGTTGGTGGGGGAGTGGTGACCGGGATCGGTGTGATCGCCGATGTGGCCTGCATGATCGTCGCCTCCGACCCGACCGTCCGGGGCGGGGCGGTCAACCCGATCGGGCTGGGGAAGGGACTCCGTGCCCAGGAGATCGCCGCCGAGAACCGCCTGCCGCTGGTGAACCTGGTCGAGTCGGGTGGGGCCGACCTCCCCAACCAGGCGGAGATGTTCGTCCCCGGCGGTGCAACGTTCCGCAACCTCACCCGGCTGTCGGCGGCCGGGATCCCCACCATCGCCATCGTTTTCGGGAACTCCACCGCCGGTGGCGCCTACCTGCCCGGGATGTCCGACCACGTGGTGATGATCCGGGGCTCATCCAAGGTGTTCCTCGCCGGACCCCCGCTGGTCAAGATGGCCACCGGCGAGGACGCCGACGAGGAGGCGCTGGGCGGTGCCGCCATGCACGCCGCCGTGTCGGGCTCGGCCGACTATCCGGCCGAGGACGAGGACGACGCCGTTCGAGTAGGCCGCGAGGCCGTCGGGCCCTCGGATTCCGCAGGCAGGGCCCGGGCCCGACCCGCCCCGTGGCTGAGCCGATGTACCCGGCCGAGGAGCTGCTCGGCATCGTCTCCGCCGACCTCCGGGTGCCCTTCCCCGTTCGCCAGGTGCTGGCCCGCCTGGTCGACGGGTCCGAGCTGACCGAGTTCAAGTCGCACTACGGGGTGAACCTGGTGACCGGCTGGGCCCATCTCCACGGCTTCCCGATCGGGATCCTCGCCAACGACGCCGGCATCCTCTTCTCGGAGGAGTCGCAGAAGGCGGCGCAGTTCATCCAACTCGCCAACCGGCAGGAGATTCCCCTGCCGTTCGTCCAGAACGTCACCGGCTACATGGTGGGCGAGCGGTACGAACAGGGCGGGATGATCAAGCATGGGGCGCTGATGATCAACGGCGTCGCCAACAGCACCGTGCCCCACCTGACCCTGCAGATCGGCGGGTCCTACGGGGCGGGCAACTACGGGATGTGCGGCCCGGCTCGGGCCTCGGTTCCTCTTCGTGTGGCCCAATGCCCGGACGGCGGTGATGGGAGCCGACCAGCTCGCCGGGGTGGTGTCCATGGTGTCGCGCCTTCGCTGAGGCTCGAGGGATCGACTACGACGAGGAGGCGGATGCCGCCCGGACCTCGGCCATCACGGCCCAGATCGACCACGAGTCGGCCGCCGCCTACACCAGCGGCCGCCTCCTCGACGACGGGGTGATCGACCCCCGCCACACCAGGGACGTGCTCGCATGGCGCTGTGGGCGATCCACTCGGCCCCGATCTCCGGCGCCACCGGGTACGGGGTGTTCCGGATGTGAGGCGGCTCCTCGTTGCCAACCGGGGCGAGATCGCCCGGCGGGTCTTCCGCACCTGCCGTCGGCTGGGTATCGGCACCGTGGCGGTGTACTCGACCACCGACGCCGACTCTCTCCACGCCGGCGAGGCGGACCTGGCGGTGCCGCTGCCCGGGTCCCCGGAGCGGGCCTACGTGGATGCCGGCGCCATCGTCGCCGCGGCGCGACGGACGGGGGCCGACGCCGTCCACCCGGGGTACGGCTTCCTGTCGGAGGACGCTGTCTTCGCCGATGCCGTCGCCGAAGCCGGCCTGGTGTTTGTCGGCCCGCCGCCGGCGGTGATCGCCGCCATGGCCGACAAGCTGGCGGCGCTGTCGAGCGGCGGCCGGGGCGGGGATCGAGGCGGCCCCGGGCGGTGAGGTCGGGGAGCGCCATGGCGTTACCCGGTGCTGGTGAAGGCGGTCGCCGGGGAGGGGGCAGGGGATGGCCAGGGTCGAGCTCCCCGACGACCTGGCCGCCGCCGTCGACACGGCCTCGCGCCAGGCACGTTCGATTTTCGGCGACGACCGGGTGTACGTGGAAGAGTTGATCGATGACGCCCGCCATATCGAGGTCCAGGTCCTGGCCGACGTCCCCGGCGGGGTGGTCCATCTGTACGACCGCGAAGCGCAGTGCAGCGACGCCGCCAGAAGGTGATCGAAGAGGCGCCCGCGCCGGGTCTCGACCCGGAGCTGCGCGACGAGTGCACGGGGCCGCCTGCCGGCTGGCCAAGGCGGTCGGGTATGTCGGGGCGGTACCGTCGATTCCTCGTCGCCCCCGACGGGGCCTGGTGGTTCCTGGAGATGAACACCCGCCTCCAGGTGGAGCACCCGGTGACCGAGGCGAAACCGGGATCGATCGGTCGAGAGCAGATCCGCATCGCCCGCGGCGAGCGCATCGGGGCCCAAGCCGACCCGCCTGCCATCTCCGGCCATGCGGTCGAGGCCAGGCTGCTGGCCGAGGACCCGGCTACCGGCGATCTACCGCAGTCGGGTGTGCTGCACCGGTTCGAGGTACCGGGCGTCGACGGCGTCAGGGTCGACGCCGGGGTCGACTCCGGGTCGGTGATCGGGGCCCACTACGACCCGCTGCTGGCGAAGGTGATCGCCCACCGGGGGTCCCGGGGCGACGCAGTCGGGCTGCTGGCGGCCACCCTGGCGCGGCCCAAGGCCCACGGGGTCGCCACCAACCGGACCTCCTCGTCCGAGTGCTTCGCCACTCCGACTTCGTGGGCGGCAAGGTCGACACGACCTGGCTCGACCGGGTCGGGGGCGACCTCCGGGAGCCGGTGTGGGCACCGGGGACGATCGGTGCGGCAGCGGCGGCTGCGGTGTTGATGCTTACGGATCGGGCGCAGCAGAGCCGTGGCGTGATGCGGTCGATTCCTGCCGGGTTCCGCAACGTGGCCGGCGACCCGCAGGTGAGGCTGTTCGATCACGGGCGCGAACGGGTGGAGGTCGCTTACCGGGTGTTCCCCGACATGGGGGCCACGGTCGGCGATCGCCGCTACGCCATGGCCCGACTCGGCGACGGGTCGGTGGACGTCGAGGTCGACGGGGTGCAGAGGCGGTTCGAGGTGTCGGTGTGGCCCGGCTCTGGGCAGGTCCGGGTCACCGTCGACGGCGTCGAGGGCGCCGTCGACCTGATCGAGGCGTCACGGAGCCGACCGCCGGCGACGACCATCGCCTCGGGTTCCCTCACCGCCCCGGTCCCGGGGCGGGTGGTGGCGGTACTGGCCGAACCCGGCGCCGTGGTCACCGCCGGTGATGCGCTGGTGGTTGTCGAGTCGATGAAGCTTGAGCACACGATCTGCGCCGTCGAGCCGGGTACGGTGACCGCCATCGCCGGTGTCGGCGACGTGGTGGCATCTGGTCAGGTCGTCGCCGTGGTCGAGCCCGGGCAGGTCTCTTGAGCATCCCGATGACCCAAAGGAGAGCTTGGTGACCGTTCGTTTCGCCCTGACCTTCGACTACCTGTGCCCGTTCGCCCGGATCGCCAATGAGACGGTGGCGGAGGCAATCGAGGACGGGGTGGACTGGGACGTCGAGTTCCGGCCCTTCTCGCTGTCGCAGGTCCACGTCGACCCCGAACAGCCGGACGTATGGGACCGGGAACCGGGGTCCACCGGGACCGGGGGAGTGCTCGCCCTGCAGTGGGGCGTTGCGGTACGTGACGGCGAGCCCGACCGCTTCCTCGCCTTCCACAAGGCGTTGTTCGACGCCAGGCACGGTCAGGGTCGGTCGATCGAGGACGAGTCGGTGCTGCAGGGAGTAGCCGCCACGGTGGGAGTCGACCCCGACCGGGTCGCCGTTGACGTGGCCGGTGGTGGGCCGATGGCGAGGCTGGCGGCGGAGCACGACGAATCGGTGGCCCGATGGGGCGTTTTCGGTGTGCCGACGTTCATCGCCGGGGACGAGGCGGTGTTCGTCCGGCTGATGGAGCGTCACAACCGCGGCGACGTCTCCAGGGTGATAGACATGGTTCGCTGGGCGGACCTCAACGAGTTCAAGCGGACCCGGATCCCCCGCTGACGACGGCGGCCCCACCAAGACCCCGATCAACCAGCCGGACACCGCGCAGTCGGGAAAGCGGCCAAGGAGGGCTCGATGGAAACCGATCAGAGGGACGCCCGGATCTTCGGGATCCTGTTCATCATCACGTTCCTCACCTCGATCCCGGCCTACCTCCTCTTCCAGTCGGTCACCGACGACCCGGCCGCTTACATCGCGGGGAGCGGCAATGACAACCGGATCTACCTTGCAGCCCTCCTGGAGTTTGCTCTCATCATCGCCAACATCGGAACGGCCGTCGTCCTCTACCCGATCGCACGGCGACAGAGCAAGTTCCTCGCACTCGGCTACGTCGCCGCTCGAATCATGGAGTGCGTCTTCATTGCCGCCGGGATCATCTTCGTGCTCGGGGTGGTGAGCCTGCGCCAGGCTTCCCCGGATGCAGCCGACCTCGCCGTGTCGCTCGGGTCGCTCAAGGAATGGACGTTCCTGTTTGGCCCCGGATTCGTCGTCCCCTTTGGGAATGGGCTGATACTCGGGTACCTGATGTACAAATCCGGCCTCGTACCACGGCGCATGACCTGGTTCGGGATGATCGGAGGGCCCATCCTCCTGATCGGGAGCATTCTCACGCTCGTCGACGGGTGGGACGAAGGGAGCGCGCTGCGAGCCCTCCTGTGTCGCCCCGGAGTTCATCTGGGAGGCCTTCCTCGGCATCTACTGCACGATCTGGGGCTTCCGGCGCGACTCCCCGATCCTTCAGGCTCCGGAGGCAGCACCTCGAACTGCCTGACACGTCCGGGCGGTGGACCGCTGGGGCTCGGTGTGCCGACGTTCATCGCCGGACGAGGCGGTTTACGGCCGGCGGCGGCCCACCCAAGAGCTGATCGCAGCTCGCCGGCCCGCCGGTCAGGCGAGCCGGGCGGTGACGCTCAGCTCGACGTTGCCGGTCAGGGCCGCCGAGACCGGGCAGCCGACCTTGGCACCCTCGGCAGCGGCGTTGAAGCCGGCCTCGTTGACGCCGGGCACCGAGCCGACCACGTCGATGGCCATGGCGATGATTCGCCAGCCGTCGTCGGTCTTGTCGAAGGTGGCGGTCGCCGACGTGTCGAGGCTGGTCGCCGGGGTTCCCGCGGTGGCGAGACCGTGGGAGAGCGCCATCGAGAAGCACGAGGCGTGGGCGGCGGCGATCAGCTCTTCCGGGCTGGTGAGGCCACCGTGATCCTCGGTGCGAGCCTGCCAGGTGATGGGAAGTGGGCCGGCGGCTCCACTGGTCTCCAAAGTGGTGTGGCCGCTGCCGCTTAGTAGGTCGCCTTCCCAGTGGGCCGATCCGGTGCTGGTCAACGCCATAGCCATTCCTCCTGGTGCGCTGCGGTCAAGCTAGCGCCGCTCACGGAGGCCGGGCCGCTCCGACGTCGTTGAGGTGGTGCAGGTCGTCGTGAAGGAGATACTGGGAGAAGGTGCCGACGGTGAAGACGGCGCCGTCGCTGCGCCGGCCGGTACGCAGCCAGTCGTCGGCCGAGGCCCCCTCGAAACGAGTCGCCAAGGCCTCGGCGACGGCACGCAGCTCGACCGCCACCTTCGCCGGGACCTGCAAGTCGTAGCGCGACTCCAGTGCCGTGGCGTCCTGGTCCCAGCTGGCGAAGAGCGGGTCGTCCTCGGCGAGCATCAGGGCGAGCCGCCGGTCGAAGAGGGCGAACACGTCCCTGACATGGCAGGCGTACTCCAGCGGTGACCACACATCGGGGGACGGACGCTCGCCGACGTCATCACGCGACAGGACCTCGGTCCACACGTCGGCGGTGGAGCGAATCAGCCTGGGGACATCGTCTGGTGGGATCGTCGCCACGTCCTCGCCGCACTCGAGGCACCGCTCGTTGAGCACCCAGGTCCAGTCCTTGACATCCGGTTCGATCGCCATCGCCGGAACCGTAGCCAACCCTCCGGGGTCCCAGAGCGGAACTCTGCATAGCAATTCGTAATGCATATCGTTATGCTGAATATATGGCGCAACTGGTCACGCGACTCGACGATCGAACGGTGGCGGAGGTCGATCGACTCGTTGCCGAGGGTGCCGTCGAGTCTCGATCGGACGCGGTGCGACAGGCCCTGGCCTTGCTCCTCGATGGCCACCGTCGCCGGCGGATCGCCGCCTCCATCGTGGCCGGGTATGAGGCGCAGCCCCAGACCGAGGAGGAAGTGAGCTGGGCCGAGCAGGCGGCGGTCAAAATGATCACCGACGAGCCGTGGTGACCATCGCTCAGGGTGATCTCTGGTGGGCCGAAGCCGTCGACAAGCGGCGACCCGTGCTGGTCGTCACCCGGTCCGAGGCGATCCCGGTGCTGTCGACGATCGTCGTGGCGCCGGTCACCCGCACCATCCGTCGCATCTCGACAGAAATCGATCTGGGACCGAGCGACGGCCTCCCGGAGGAATGCGTGGCGTCCTTCGACAACCTGCAGCCGATCCCGAAACGGCTGTTGACCACCCGGATCGGCGCCCTCGCCGAACGGCGCGAACGGACGATCTGCCGAGCCCTAGGAGCCCTGGCGGACTGCTGACCGTGTTCAGCTTGCGCTTCGACTTGCCTCGGTGACGACATCATGAAGCTGACACACCCAGCAAGTTGACATAACGTGGATTATGGGACACAGACCTCTGAGGCCTTCGGTCACCTGCCGACGTACTCGGCCAGGTGCTCGCCGGTGAGGGTGGATCGATCGGCGACGATCTCGGCCGGTGCACCCTCGAAGACGACCCTGCCGCCGTCACGTCCGGCGCCGGGGCCGAGGTCGATGATCCAGTCGGCGTGCGCCATCACCGCTTGGTGGTGCTCGATGACGATGACGGACTTGCCGGAGTCGACGAGCCGGTCGATCAGACCGAGGAGCCGCTCGACGTCGGCGAGGTGCAGGCCGGTGGTCGGCTCGTCGAGGACGTAGACGCCGCCCTTGTCGGCCATCTGGGTGGCCAGCTTCACCCGCTGCCGCTCGCCGGCGGACAGCGTCGTCAGCGGCTGGCCGAGGCTGAGGTAGCCGAGCCCGACGTCGGCGAGCCGGTCGAGGATGGCATGCGCCGCCGGGTTGCGGCCTCGCCGGCGCCGAAGAACTCCTCGGCCTCGGTCACCGACATGGCGAGCACCTCGGCGATGTTCCTGCCGCCGAGCCGGTACTCGAGCACCGCGGCCTGGAACCGCTTGCCCTCGCACTCCTCGCAGACGGTGGCGACCCCGGCCATCATCGCCAGGTCGGTGTAGATGACGCCGGCGCCATTGCAGTTGGGGCAGGCGCCCGCCGAGTTGGCGCTGAACAGCGCCGGCTTCACGCCGTTGGCCTTGGCGAACGCCTTGCGGATCGGGTCGAGCAGCCCGGTGTACGTCGCCGGGTTGCTGCGCCGGGAGCCGCGGATGGCGCCCTGGTCGATCACCACCACGCCGTCACGGTCGGCGACCGAGCCGTCGATGAGCGAGCTCTTGCCCGAGCCGGCCACCCCGGTGATGACGGCGAGCACGCCGAGCGGGATGTCGACGTCGACGTCCTGGAGGTTGTTCGTCGACGCGCCGCGGACCTCCAGCGCGCCGGAAGGCGAGCGCAGTGACTCCTTGAGGACGGCCCGGTCGTCGAGATGGCGGCCGGTGGTGGTGCCGCTCCCCCGCAAGTCCTCCACGGTGCCCTCGAAGCAGACTGTGCCGCCCTCCGAGCCGGCGCCGGGGCCGAGGTCGACGACGTGATCGGCGATGGCGATCGCCTCCGGCTTGTGCTCGACGATCAAGCACCGTGTTGCCCTTGTCGCGCAGCTGCAGCAGCAGGTCGTTCATCCGCTGGATGTCGTGCGGGTGCAGCCCGATGGTCGGCTCGTCGAAGACGTAGGTGACGTCGGTGAGCGACGAGCCGAGGTGGCGGATCATCTTGGTGCGCTGCGCCTCTCCCCCGGACAGGGTGCCCGACGGGCGGTCGAGAGACAGATAGCCCAGCCCGATCTCGGCGAAGGAGTCGAGGACGTGTTGCAGGCCGGCGAGCAGCGGGGGCCACCGAGGGCTCGTCGAGCGTGCGGACCCAGTCGGCCAGGTCGCTGATCTGCATCGAGCACACGTCGGCGATGTTCTTCCCGTCGATCTTCGACGACCGGGCCTCCTTGCTGAGCCGGGTGCCGTCGCACTCGGGACAGGTCTGGAACGTCACCGCCCGCTCCACGAAGGCGCGGATGTGCGGCTGCATGGAGTCGACGTCCTTGGACAGGAACGACCGCTGGATCGACGGGATCAGCCCGGCGTAGGTCAGGTTGATCCCCTCGACCTTGATCTTGGTCGGCTCCTTGTAGAGGAGGTCGTGCAGCTCCCGCTTGGTGTACTTTCGGATCGGCTTGTCCGGGTCGAAGAAGCCGCAGCTGCGGAAGATGCGGCCGTACCAGCCTTCCATGCTGTAGCCGGGGATGGTGAGTGCGCCCTCGTTGAGCGACAGGCTGTCGTCGTACAGAGGCGGTCAGGTCGAAGTCGGTGACCGAGCCCATGCCCTCGCACCGCGGGCACATGCCGCCGAGTCGGGTGAAGGTCGCCTTCTCGGTCTTCGTCTTGCCCTCGCCCCGCTCGACGGTGATCGCGCCGCTGGCCCGCACCGAGGGGACGTTGAAGGAGTAAGGCGTTGGGCGGGCCGATGTGCGGCTGTCCGAGCCTGCTGAACAGGATGCGCAGCATGGCGTTGGCGTCGGTGGCGGTGCCGACGGTGGAGCGGACGTTGGCGCCCATCCGCTCCTGGTCAACGATGATCGCCGTCGTCAGCCCGTCGAGCAGGTCGACCTCGGGTCGGGCCAGCGTCGGCATGAAACCCTGCACGAAGGTGCTGTAGGTCTCGTTGATCAGACGCTGCGACTCGGCGGCGATCGTGTCGAAGACCAGCGAGCTCTTGCCCGAGCCGGAGACGCCGGTGAAGACGGTCAACCGGCGCTTGGGCAGCTCGATGGTGACGTCCTTGAGGTTGTTCACCCGGGCGCCCTGCACGCGGATCAGATCGTGGCTGTCGGCGACGTGCCGCGCCGCCGGCTTCGTGTCCGTCTTCGTGGCCGTGCTCATGGGAGGTATGTCGAGTGAAGGGTGATGTCCATGTCGATCACCCTAAGCGAGGCGCGGCCACCACGCTTCTCGATTCCTGACCGATTTGGTCACCTAGCTCGGCCACACACGGCGATCCCAGTGTCGCCCCCGACCGCCGGCGTCCTGCGCCGGTAGCCTGCCCGGCGATGCTGTCGACCGAGTCCGCCGCCACAATCGAGCACTTGGCGGCCCTCGAAGCGGTCACCGACCGGTTCGCCGCCACGCTCGATGTCGCCCCGTTGGACGGCAGGCCCCCGACCTTCAGGAGCTGGGACGTCGCCGATCTCGCCGCCCACCTCGGCGAGGTGCATCGTTGGGCGGCGGAAACGGTGGTCACCGGTCGTCGGGCTGCGCGCTCCAACCGGCCCGAGCTCACTGTCGAGCCGGGTGTGTGGTACCGGGCGGGGCGGTCGCGGCTGCTGGAAGTGCTGGCCTCGACCGATCCCGAACGCACATGCTGGACCCACCACCCCGACGATCGCATCGTGCGTTACTGGCACCGTCGTCAGCTGCACGAGACCGTTGTGCACCTGTGGGATCTGAGGTCGGTGCTGGCGCCGGACGACGTGCTTGCCGACCTCGACCCGGACGTGTGTGCCGACGGCGTCGACGAGGTGTTCACCGTCTTTCCCCGTCGCAGCTCCCCCGCCGACCGTGGCACGCTCCAGGGCAATGTGGGGCTGCGTGCCACCGACACCGGTCGGAGCTGGACCGTCGCCGCCGGTTGGGAGCTGGGCGAGGGGATCGACGCGCCGACCGACGCCGTGGTCTCCGGGCCTGCCGGCGCTCTCCTGCTGTTCGTGTGGCGACGGCCCCTCGACCGGTCTGCGGTCGCCATCGAGGGAGACGGTGCGGTGCTGGAGGAGTTCCGCAACGCCAACGTGATTCCCTGACGCGGTGAAGGCTTCCCGGCCAGGCGGCTTGCGGGCTGGACATCGTGCCCTATGCTGCCCACCACGATGAACCGCTTCGGCCACGCCCACCGTCATCACCACCACCCGCCCCGGGTCGGTTGATGTTGGGCACCTAGGCACCGAAGCCACCAGCACCACGCCGGCCCGCAGGGTCGGCGTTTCTCGTTCCGAGGGCTCCGACCGGCGATCCGGCGGGAAGGAAGCCCGCGATGCCAGCGACCGTCCACCTGGCGCTCCCCAAGGGGCGCATGGAGCAGGGTGTCGTCGACCTGCTCGCTTCGGCCGGGATGCGGCTCCACTTCGGGGTGCGCGGGTACCGGCCGGTGTCGTCCCAGCCCGGCTTCGAGGTGAAGCTGCTCAAGCCGCAGAACATCGTCGAGATGCTCGCCGCCGGGACCCGCGATCTCGGGTTCGCCGGGGCCGACTGGGTGGTCGAGCAGGGCGCCGAGCTCGTCGAGCTGATCAACACCGGGCTCGACCCGGTGCGCATCGTCGCCGCCGCCCCGGCCGAGCTCCTCGAGAACGGGCGGCTCCCCGAGCGGCGGCTCGTGGTCGCCAGCGAGTACGAGCGGCTTTCCCGGAGCTGGATCACGGCGCGCCGGCTCGACGCCCACTTCGTTCACTCCTACGGCGCCACCGAGGTGTTCCCGCCCGAGGACGCCGACGTGATCGTCGACAACAGCGCCACCGGGGAGACGCTGGCCGCCAACGGTCTTGTCGAGGTCGACGAGCTGCTCACTTCGTCGACCCGGCTCTACGCCGGGCCGGGGGCGCTCGACGACCCGGAGAAAAAGCCGGTGATCGACGACTTCGTGCTGACCCTCCGATCGGTGATCGAAGCCCGCAAGCGGGTGATGGTCGAGCTCAACGTGACCCTCGACTGCCTCGAGGCCGTGGTGGCCGCGCTTCCCAGCATGCGCCATCCGACCATGGCGACGCTCCACGGTGACGCAGGGATGGCGGTGAAGGCGGCGGTCCCCAAGGCCGACCTCCCCCGTCTCATCCCGCTGCTGAAGCAGCTGGGCGCCACCGACCTCACCGTTTCCAAGCTGGAGCAGATCGTCCCATGACCGTCCCCGGCACCTACTCCCCTCCCGTGGCCGATCCGGCACTCGACCTGGACCTGTCGCGCAACGAGGGCCGCGCCGATGCCGCCGCCCTGTTCTCCGCCCTGCCCGAGCTCGGCCCCCTGGTGTCGCGGTACCCGGACACCGCGGCGCTGCGCCGCCGGCTCGCCGAGCTCAACGAGGTCGACCCGGACCAGGTGCTGGTGACCGCCGGCGGTGACGACGCCCTGCACCGGTGCTTCCTGGCACTGGTGGGCAGTGGGGGTCGGGCGGTGACCACCACCCCGACCTTCGAGATGATCCCCGTCTATGCGGGACAGGTCGGTGCCCGGCTGACCGAGGTGCCGTGGCTGTCGGCGCCCTTCCCTACTGGCGCTGTCTCCACTGCGGTTGCCGCTCCCGCCACCGCCTTCTTGGTCTCGCCCAACAACCCCACCGGTGCCGTGCTCACCGGTGACGACCTCGAGCGGGTCGCCGCGGCCGCTCCCCACGTCGTGCTCGACGCCGCCTACGGCGAGTTCGCCGACGACGACTTGTCCCCCGTCGCCCTGGGACTGGGCAACACGGTGGTGGTGCGCACCCTGTCGAAGGCGTATGGCCTGGCCGGGCTCCGTGTCGGCTACCTGCTCGGCCCGCCCGAGCTGGTGGCACGGATCGGCGCCCAGGGCGGACCCTATCCGGTTGCCGCTCTGTCGGCGGCGATGGCCGAGGCGCGGCTGGGCCTTCCTCGGGAAGCGCTCGACGGCTTCGTGGCCGAAGTCCGCGCCGAGCGCCACGAGTTGATGGGCGTCCTGCAGCGGCTGGGCACCACTCCCCTCCCCTCCCAGGCCAACTTCGTGCTGACCCGGTGTCCCGACGCCGCTCTGGTGACCCGAGGAGCCCGGTCCATGGGAGTCGCCCTGCGTGGCTTCGCCGACCGCCCGGGGATCGAGGACATGGTGCGGATCAGCCTCCCCGGCGACCGCGCCGACTTCGCCCGGCTGGTGGCGGTGCTCGAGAGGGTCTTGGCCGCCCGGAAAGGACGAGTCCGATGACCAGGACCG
Source organism: uncultured Acidimicrobiia bacterium (assembly GCA_963812375.1). Classification (GTDB taxonomy): domain Bacteria; phylum Actinomycetota; class Acidimicrobiia; order Spongiisociales; family UBA5794; genus JACDBE01. The sequence continues at coordinate 479,407 of CAWEUW010000009.1, forward strand.
CAACCGTCACCCGCCGGACGTCCGAGGTCGAAGTCACCGTTCGCCTCGACCTCGACGGTGAGGGCCGGGCGGTGGTCGCCACCGGGCTCGGCTTCCTCGACCACATGCTCGACTCGCTGGCCCGGCACGGGCGGTTCGACCTCGAGGTCCGCGCCACCGGCGACCTCGCAGTCGACGACCACCACACGGTCGAAGACTGCGCCATCGCCCTCGGTCGGGCGATCGACGAGGCTTTGGGCGACCGCTCCGGGATCACCCGCTTCGGTCACGCCTATGCCCCGCTCGACGAATCCCTGGCACGGGCGGTGGTCGACCTCTCGGGGAGACCGTGGCCCGAGATCGCCATCCCCTTCGCCCGGGAGATGCTCGGCGAGGTGGCCGGCGAGAACCTGGTGCACTTCCTCCGCTCGCTGGCGATCGAGGGACGGATGGCGCTCCACGTCGACCTCATCCGCGGCGACAACGACCACCACAAGGCGGAGGCCGCCTTCAAGGCCGTCGCCCTCGCCCTGCGAGCCGCCGTGTCGGTCACTGGGAGCGGCATCCAGAGCACCAAGGGCACACTGCAGTGAGGGCGACCACCGGAGACGACCTGGTGATCGTGCCCACCGGCACCGCCAACGTGGCCAGCGTCCGCGCCGCATTCCGTCGCCTTGGCGTCGAGCCACGGGACGCCGCCACGCCCGACGACGTCGAGGCGGCTGCCCGGGTTGTCCTGCCCGGGGTCGGCGCCTTCGGTTCGGCGATGGGCGCCATCGATGCGGCCGGGATGCGTGACGTCCTCAGGGACCGGGTGGACGCCGGCCGAGCCACCTTGGCGGTGTGCGTCGGGATGCAGCTCCTCGGGGAGTCGAGCACGGAGAGCCCGGGGGTCGCCGGTCTCGGCGTGCTCCCGGCTGTGGTGTCGGGGTTTCCCGCCGGGGTGCGGGTGCCGCAGCTCGGCTGGAACCAGGTCGAGCCCGCGGCCGGGTCCCGCTACCTCGCCCCCGGCTGGGCCTATTTCGCCAATTCGTTCCGGTACGAGGCGCCGCCGGCGGGATGGGCCATCGCCGTCGCCGAACACGGTGGTCCGTTCGTCGCCGCCCTGGAGCGGGGATCCGTCCTGGCAGTCGAGTTCCACCCGGAGCTGTCAGGGCGTTGGGGGGCCGGCGTCCTGAGCCGGTGGTTGGAGGCGGCATGACTCTCTCCGCCAGGGTGATCCCATGTCTCGACATCCGCGACGGCGAGGTGGTGAAGGGCATCCGCTTCCAGCAGCTCCGCCTGGCGGGCGACCCGGTGGAAGCGGCCATCCGGTACGAGGCGCAAGGGGGCGACGAGCTGGTCGTCCTCGACGTGTCCGCCACCCCGGAGGGAAGGGGACACGCCGTCGACACCGTCCGTCGGGTGCGCCCGGTGCTGTCGATCCCGATGACGGTCGGCGGCGGGGTCCGCCAGGTCGACGACGCCGCCCGGCTGCTCGAGGTCGGCGCCGACAAGGTCGGGGTCAACACCGCCGCCATCCGCCGGCCGGAGCTCATCGGCGAGATGGCCGGCCGCTTCGGGGCGCAGTGCATGGTGCTCGCCGTCGACGCCGCAGCCACCTCGCCCGGATCGTGGGAAGTCGTGGTCGAGAGCGGCACGAGACGGACCGGGCTGGACGTGGTCGACTGGTGCGCCAAGGGCGCCTCGCTCGGTGCCGGCGAGATCCTGCTGACCAGTTGGGACCGTGACGGGACCCGCCTCGGCTACGACACCGCGGTCGGTGGCCGCGGTGTCGGCCGCAGTCGATGTCCCGGTGATCGCCTCGGGTGGCGCAGCCAATGCCGACCACATGGTCGCCGCCCTACGGGCGGGGGCGTCGGCGGTGCTGGTGGCCTCCGTCCTCCACGACGGCGACGCCACGATCGCCGACATCAAGGCCGTTCTCGCCGGGGCGGGAGTGGTGGTGCGGCCGTGATCATCCCGTCCATCGACATCTCGCGCGGCCGGGCCGTCCAGCTGGTCGAAGGAGAGGCGCTGGCGCTGGAGGCCGGTGACCCGGGCCGATCCTCGAGCGCTTCTCGGTAGTCGGCGAGGTGGCGGTGGTGGACATCGATGCCGCCCGGGGCGAGGGCTCCAACGAGGCGTTGATCGCCGAGCTGTGCACCCGAGCCAAGGTCCGGGTCGGTGGCGGCATCCGCGACCCTCGCCACCGCCCGCCTCTGGCTCGACCGAGGCGCCGAACGGGTGATAATCGGGACCGCGGCAACGCCGCAGCTGCTCGGCGCCCTCCCCCGCCACCGCGTGGTCGTGGCGCTCGACGCCCGGGACGACATGGTCTCAGCCACGGGTGGCGACGCTCCACCGGCCGCGACCTGATCGACCGCATCGGCGAGCTGCGTCCGCTGTGCGGTGGCCTCCTGGTGACCTTCGTCGAGCGGGAGGGGCACCTGGCGGGCACCGATCTGGCACGGGCCGAGGCCGTTGTCGCCGCCGCCGGTGACACCCGGGTGACCATCGCCGGGGGGATCACCACCGCCGAGGAGATCGCCGCCCTCGACCGTATCGGCGCCGACGCCCAGGTGGGCATGGCGCTGTACACCGGTCGGATCGGGCTGGCCGAGGCGGTGGCGGCGGTGCTGGTGTCCGACCGGATCGACGGGCTGTGGCCGACGGTGGTCACCGACGAGGGAGGCTTCGCCCTCGGGTTGGCATGGTCGGACGCCGGGAGCCTCGCCGCCGCCATCGAGACCCGCGCGGGGTGTACCACAGCCGATCCCGGGGCAGGTGGGTCAAGGGCGAGACGTGGGGGCGGTCCAGGAGCTGCTGGCGGTCGACGTCGACTGCGACCGGGACACGCTCCGCTTCACCGTCCACGAGCACGACGCCTTCTGCCACACCGGCGAGCGCACCTGCTCGGGGCGCCGATCGGGGGCTGGGTCGGCTCGAGCGCCGGCTGGCGGCCATCTTCCGCGGGCACCGATCCGGCGTCGAACACCGGCGCACTGCTCGAGCGCCCCACCCTGCTGCTCGCCGCCAAGCTGGTCGAGGAGGCCACCGAGCTCGCCGGCGTCGACGGACCCCGAGGCGGTGGCAGCCGAAGCAGCCGACCTCCTCTACTTCCTGATGGTCAAGGCCGCCGCCTCCGGGGTCCCGCTGCAACGCATCATGGCCGAGCTCGACCGTCGGGGAGCGGCGGCTGAGCCAGGCGTCCCATGGTGGCCAAGGGAATCGGCCGTTGAGCCTGCTCCCCCGGGTCGAGCCTTCGGCGGCGGCACGGCTCGCCCGCCGGCCGGTCGATCCGGACACCCTGGCCACCGCCGCCTCCATCGTCGAGGACGTGCGGGTCGGGGGGTGAGGCGGCGTTGCGCCACCACGCCGAGCGCTTCGGCGACCTCCGCCCGTTCGAGTCGATCGTCCTCGACCGGGACGAGCTTGACGCAGCAGCGAGGATCGCTGGACGCAGGCCAGCGGGAGATGCTCGAGCAGGTCGCGCGGAGGATCCGGCGGTTTGCCGCCGCCCAGCGGGCCGGGCTTTGGAGACCTGACCTGGCCGTCCCGGGAGGCCGCGCCGGCCACCGTTGGCTCCCCGTCGCCTCCGCCGGTGCCTACGCCCCCGGTGGCAGGTACCCGCTTCCTTCAACCGTCCTGATGACCGTGGTCCCGGCCCGGGTGGCCGGGGTGGGGCAGGTGTGGGTCGCCTCCCCCCGGCCGACCCCGGTCACCGTGGCGGCCGCCTCACTCGGCGGCGCCGACGGTCTGCTCCGGGTGGGCGGGGCGCAGGCGGTGGCCGCCCTCGCCTTCGGCACCGTGTCGCCCCCAAGCGACGTCGTTGTCGGGCCGGGCAACCGCTGGGTGACCGCTGCCAAGAAGTACCTCTACGGCGAGGTGGGCATCGACGGGCTGGCCGGGCCCAGCGAGATCCTGGTGATCGCCGACGGTGGCGCCGACGCCGCCGTGGTCGCCGCCGACCTGCTCGCCCAGGCCGAGCACGACCCGGACGCCGTCCCCATGCTGGTGACGGACCAGCGTCGCCCTGGCCGATGCCGTGGACCGAGGAGATCGCCGCTCAGCTCGAGGACCTTCCCACATCCGCAACGGTGGCGGCGGCTCTGGGGCACGGCTTCAGCGCGGTGGTCGGCTCCATCGACGAGGCGGTGGACCTCTCCGATAGGCTCGCCCCGGAGCACGTCGCCCTCCACGTCGACGACTCCGAAGCCCTTGCCGGCCGCCTGACTTCGTTCGGGTCGTTGTTCGTGGGTGGGGGCAGCGCCGAGGTGTTCGCCGACTACGGGGCCGGTCCCAACCACGTGCTCCCCACCGGGGGCGGCGCCCGGTTCCAGTCGGGCCTGTCGGTGTCGACCTTCCTCCGCTCCCCCACCTGGACCCGGCTGGACGACCCGGCCGCCCTGGTCGAGGACACCGTCCTGCTCGCCCGCCTCGAGGGTCTCGAAGCGCACGCCCGGGCGGCGGAGCGCCGAGCCGGCGGTCCCGTGTCAGAATCGGAGGGATGACCGACGCGCCCTCGCCGACCGACCTGCCCGACGACCTGCCGGTACCCGAGGACGACGGCGCCGCCGACCACCTCCCCGGGCTGGCGCTTCCCCTGCTCGCCCTGCCGGCAACGGACGGCTCGACGGTCGACCTGGCGGCGGAGAGCGCCGAGCACACGGTGGTGGTGTTCGCCTACCCGCGTACCGGAAGGCCCGGCGAAGCTCCCCTGGTGCCCGACTGGGACGACATCCCCGGGGCACGCGGCTGCACGCCGGAGGCCTGCGGGTTCCGCGACCTTGCCGCCGAGTTCGCCGCCCGCGGATGTCCGCGTCTACGGGCTGTCGACCCAGGACACCGACTACCAACGAGAGGCGACGGAGCGGCTGGCCCTCCCCTACTTGCTGCTGAGCGATGCGGCGCTGCGGCTGGCGGGTGCCCTGCGGCTGCCCACCTTCGAGGCGGCCGGGGTCACGCTGCTGAAGCGGCTCACCATGATCCTGTCCGACGGTCGGGTCGAGTCGGTCCTCTACCCGGTGTTCCCGCCCGATCACGCCGCCCAGGAGGCGCTGAACCGGTTGCCCGCCCGCTAGCTACCGACGGTCACCGGCGGCTGCCGGGAAGTCAGATGCCGGCGGCGCCCAGCGAGTCGATCACGCCCCGGATGGCGCCGGAGAGCGACGGGTGGTCCGTGTCGAACCTCACCAACGCCTCCTGGAGACGCTCGTGGAGGTCCTCGTGGTCGTCGCCCGACGGCTGGTCGTTGTCGAGGTAGGCGCCGACGTGGTCGAGCATCTCCTGGGCGTGCTCGTCACCACCGGCTGCCGCCTGGGTGAGCTCCTCGTGGAGCCGCTCGACATTGCTCCGAACCTCGTCGCCCATCACCCGTCCCTCGCCGTCGCTGTTCCGCCGACGATACCGTCGGCGCCGGGAGGTCGCGACCCGGCGCCGCTGGCGATGGCTTCACCCGGCACCGTACGATGCGCCCATGCTCTTCGTCTACATCGCCATTGCCGTCCTGATCCTGCTGGTCATCTGGGGAGTCGTCGCCTACAACCGCCTCGTCCGGCTGCGTAACCGGACCCAGAACTCCTGGGCGCAGATCGACGTGCAGCTGAAGAAGCGCCACGACCTGGTGCCGAACCTCGTCGAGACGGTGAAGGGCTACGCCGCCCACGAGAAGGGGACGTTCGAGGCCGTGGTCGAGGCCCGCAACGCCGCCGTTTCGGCCTCCGGCGTCGCCGACAAGGCCCAGGCGGAGAACATGCTGACCGGCGCCCTGCGCAGCCTGTTCGCTCTCGCCGAGGACTACCCGGAGTTGCGGGCAACCGAGAACTTCCAGCGGCTCCAGGCCGACCTGGGTGAGATCGAGGGCGACATCGCCGTGTCCCGGCAGATCTTCAACGACTCGACGCTCAGCCTCAACAACGCCGTCGAGACGTTCCCGTCGAACATCGTGGCCGGGATGACCGGTTTCGAGCGTGGCCCGTTCTTCGAGGTCGAGGATGAGGGCCGCTCGGCGCCGAAAGTGGAGTTCTGAAGCTGACGGGGCACCGTCTGGCCCCGCCGGAGGTGCGAACCGCGCGTCAGCGCCGCCGAGGCTTCGCCGCCGCGCTGGCCTCCGCCGTCATCGTCCTGGTGCTGGCCACCGCCGCACCGGTGCTCGCCCGGTCGTTCCTGGTTCCCTGAGGTCGATGTCGACATCACCCTCCTCCCGGACGGCTCCCTCGAGGTACGTGAGCTGCTCACTTTCTCGTTCGACGGGTCGTACAGCGGAGCCTTCCGTGACATCCCTCTCCGGGCCGGGGAAGCGGTCAGCGACGTGGTGGTCAGCGAAGGCGGGCAGCCGTTCACCCCGGGTGCCAGCACCGAATTGGGCTCCTTCGACGTGCCCGGGTCCTACGGCGTCGAGGACCGGGGGTCGGTGACCCGGGTGGTGTGGCACTACTCGGCCTCCTCCGAAGAGCGCAGCTTCACCCTCTCGTATCGGATGACCGGCCTCACCGTCGCCTACGACGACGTGGTGGACATCAACCTCAAGGTCTGGGGAGAGCATTGGGACACCACCGTCGACCTGCTCACCTCGTCGCTCACCTACCCGGGGACGCTCCAGCCCGGGGACGTGAGGGTGTTCGGCCACCCGAGCACGGTGAACGGCGAGACGTCGCTCGGTGACGACGGTGTCACGCCGACCCTGGAGGCACACGACGTCCCCGCCCGCCAGTTCGTCGAGATGCGCGTGGTGCTGCCCCGCTCGTGCTCGCCTCCACCCGAAGAAGGCCACCGTTCGCTCCAACAGTTTTGCAGCCATCCTCGCCAGAGGAGGCCAAAGACGACCGCCGAACGCCAGAGGCGGACCGTCCTGTGAAAACTGATCGTCGTCGCCGCCTTGCTGATCTTGAGTCCCGATGATCCTCCGGGGCTGTTCGGCTTCCTGCGGGACTCGAGCAGGAAACGAAGGCAAGCTCGACCGCGGCGCTGACCACGCCCCGCCGAGCGGACCGCGGGGCCGGCATGATGACAGCACTTCGATCGCAGGGCGGAGTTGAACATCAACGTCACCGCCACCATGTCGACCTGATCCGGAAGAAGCCATCGCCGCCACGCCGACCCCGAGGTCGAGCGAAGGACCTGGCTCGGGCTGCGCAGTGCGCAGATCTCCAACCTCGGGCTCGACCACACTGCCGGCGACCGGCGGCGAGGGCCCCGGAGCTTGACGACGTCGAGGCGGCGAAGGTGAGGATGAAGGTCGCTGCAGCAAGTGCTCAACAACGGCGCCGAACCGCTGAGCAACTTCCACGACGGGATCAGGAAGGACGGGGGGGCCAACCACAACAGCTTCATCACGTTCGCCCACGGCGGCAGGGAGCAGCTCCATGGAGGCGGAGCTGCTCGACGAGGCCAGGCGGGACCCCTTCCCATCCTCATCGTCGGCAGCATCATCAGCCTCGTTTGTTCACTGGTTCCATCGTCGCCCCACTGCTCACCCAGACCCTCCACCATCTTCGACCGGGTCCTGATCCGCGCCCGGCTCGTCGTCTTCAGGATCGTCGAGCCAGCAGCATGGCCGTCGAGCAAGCGCCCATGAACCCCGCCCGGCCTCGATGCCGGCGCAGGCCCCACGACGGGCGCTCCTCAACGCCGGTCGAACCGTTCCAACGCTCGTCATTGGCAACTTCAGACGAGTTCGAGCGGCGGCGTCCATCTCGGTCGAGCTGTCGAGAGTACCTGGTGTATGCCATCGCCTTCGAGGTCGCCGAAGAAGTGCTCGCCCGCGGCCGGATCGCCGCCGCCCCGGCTCCAAAGCTGTGGTCGATCTACTCGTACCGCGACCAGAGGTACCGCCAGGCGGCACGGCTGGGCGGCGTCTCGAGGATCGACGACTCGCTGTCTCGTCCATTCTCGGCGCCGAGCTCGGGGTTCCAGAAGATGACAACAATTCTCCAAGAAGCGGGGGCGGCGGAAGGGCGGAGGAGGATCGCAGCGGTGCCTCGTCGCGGCGGCACCCCGACAGCAGTGAGCCGGACCGGCCGGAGTGCACAGCGCGCTCGCCCGCCGAGGCCGGGCGGATCAGGTCGACGTCATCTCCACCGACTTCTTTGCCGCCCGACCCGGATCGGGGCGTGGCCATGAGCAGCGACCGCCGCGACCTGTGCCTGGACTACGCCCAGCAGCAGTGACCACGGAGACGGTGCTGCTTCCTCGTCGACCTGGCCATCGCCGCCGACGTCGCCCGGCATCGCGACACAATGTTCGCCGCAGAGATCGACGCCACAGACCAGCAGTGTTCCACGTCGCCCTCCGAGCTTCCACCGGCACCATGATCGCCGTCGACGCAGACATCGTGCCCAGAGGTCCACGCCGTCGTCGATGGCCATGGCCTCGTTCGCCGAGGCGGATCCACGCCGATGATCGAACCAGGCCACCGGCGTGCGGCTTCCACACGGTGGTTGAACATCGGCATCGAGCGGGTCCGACCTCGAGGCAGCGATGAGCACGCGGGCCCTCCACCGGCGCCGCCACGGCGACGTCGAGGCGAGGTTCATCTGCAACGTCGACGGGGCCGACCTGGGCGCCGACCCTCAAGATAACGATGCAGCGTCGACGCTGTTCATCGTCACCTCCACAACGTTCACCACGGCGGAGACGCTGGCCAACGCCCACAGCGCCGGAAAGTGGCTGGTCGATCGCCTCGGCGAGGGCGCCGTCGCCTCCCACTTCGTGGCCTTGTCGACCAACGAGCGGGAGGTCGCCCGGTTCGGTATAGACCCGAAGGTGATGTTCCCCTTCTGGGACTGGGTCGGCGGTCGCTACAGCCTGTGCTCGGCGATCGGGCTCAGCCTGATGGTCGCCATCGGCGCCGACCGCTTCCGGGAGAGTACGCCGGCCGGCTTCCGCATCATCGACGAGCATTTCCGCATCGCACCGCTCGACCGCAACCTTCCGGTCCTGATGGCGCTGCTCGGGGTGTGGAACCGGAACTTCCTCGGTATCCCGACGCTGGCGGTGCTCCCCTACTCCCGCGAGCTGGCCCGCTTCCCCGCCTATCTCCAGCAGCTCGACATGGAGTCCAACGGCAAGTCGGTCCGGATCGACGGTTGGGCGGTCGGCTTTTGACACCGGCCCTGGTGGTCTGGGGAGAGCCGGGCACCAACGGCCAGCACGCCTTCTTCCAGCTCATCCACCATGCCATGGCGACGGTCGCCTCAGACTTCATCGGGCTGTGCCGCCCGGTGGCCGATCCAGGCGGGCACCACGACAAGCTGACCGCCAACCTGCTCGCCCAGGCGGAGGCGCTGGCCTTCGGGAGGACCACCGAGGAGGTGCTCGCCGAGGGTGCGCCCCCTGACCTCGCCCGGCACCGCACCTTCCCTGGGAACCGACCAAGCTCGACCATCCTCCTCGAAGCTCTCCACCCTTGGCGCTGGGTCAGCTGATCGCCCTCTACCAGCACAAGGTCTTCGTCCAGGGGGTATCTGGGCATGAACTCGTTCGACCAATGGGGTGTGGAGCTCGGCAAGATGCTCGCCACCAGGATCGGCGACGAGATCGACGCCGGGGAGGTCGACCCGGCGCCCACGACACCTCTACCGCGCCTGCTCCGCCGGTACCTCGACCGGCGCCCGCCGGCCGGCGGCCCGATCGACCAAGAAGGAGGTGTCCCGTGATCCGCGCACCCCAAGGCGGCGAGCTCACCTGCAAGGGATGGCCGCAGGAGGCCGCCATGCGGATGTTGATGAACAACCTCGATCCCGACGTGGCCGAGCACCCGGACGAGCTCGTGGTCTATGGCGGCACCGGCCGAGCGGCGCGGCGTGGGAGGCCTACCACGCCATCGTGGCCACACTGCGCGACCTCGAGTCGGACGAGACCCTGCTGGTCCAGTCGGGCAAACCCGTTGGAGTGTTCCGACCCACGAGTGGGCACCGCGGGTGCTCATCGCCAACTCGCTGCTGGTTCCGGAGTGGGCCACCTGGGCCGAGTTCCGCCGGCTCGAGGCCGAGGGCCTCACCATGTACGGGCAGATGACCGCCGGGGCGTGGATCTACATCGGCACCCAGGGCATCGTGCAGGGCACGTACGAGTGCTTCGCCGAGATCGGGCGCAGGCGGTTCGGGGATCCTGGCGGGCACATCACGCTCACCGCCGGCCTCGGCGGGATGGAGGAGCTCAACCGCTGGCGGTGACCATGAACGGCGGGGTGGCGCTGTGCATCGACGTCGACCCCACCAGGATCGAGCGGCGACTGGAGACCCGCTACCTCGACGAGCGGGCCGACGACCTGGCCGACGCCATCGCCCGGTGCGAGCGCGCCAAGGCCGAGCGGCGAGCCCTTGTCGGTCGGGGTGGTGGGCAACGCCGCCGAGCTCGTCCCGCGCCTGCTCGACCTGGATCTCTCCGCCGACATCGTCACCGAACAGACCTCGGCCCACGACCCGCTCAGCTACATCCCTCCCGACCTGTCGCTGGAGGCCGCCGCCCGGCTCCGCGACGAGGATCCCGACGAGTTCACCCGGCGGGCTCGATCGGCATGGCCCGCCACTGCGAAGCGATGGTCGGGTTCCAGCAGCGGGGAGCCGAGGTGTTCGACTACGGCAACAGCCTGCGCGCCGAGGCCCTGCTCGGCGGCTTCCGGGACGCCTTCGCCTACCCCGGCTTCCTCCCGGCCTACATCCGGCCGCTGTTCTGCGAGGGCAAGGGGCCCTTCCGCTGGGTGGCGCTGTCCGGTGACCCCGCCGACATCGCCACCACCGACCGGGCCGTGCTGGAGACGTTCCCCGAGGACGAGGGCCTCGCCCGGTGGATCACCCTCGCCACCGAGCGGATCGCGTACCAGGGCCTTCCCGCCCGGATCTGCTGGCTCGGATACGGAGAGCGGGCGAGGCTCGGGCTTCGTTTCAACGACATGGTCCGCCGCGGTGAGGTGTCGGCACCGATCGTGATCGGCCGCGACCACCTCGACTCGGGCAGCGTCGCCTCCCCCGATCGGAGACCGAGGCGATGGCCGACGGCAGCGACGCCATCGCCGACTGGCCCATCCTCAACGCCCTGCTCAACACCGCCTCGGGGGCGTCCTGGGTGAGCGTCCACCACGGTGGCGGCGTCGGGATCGGGCGCTCCATCCACGCCGGGATGGTGGTGGTGGCCGACGGCACCGACCTCGCCGCCGAGCGACTCGAGCGGGTCCTCACCAGCGATCCCGGCACCGGGGTGATGCGGCACGTCGACGCCGGCTATCCAAGGGCGGTCGAGGTGGCTCGGGAGCGGGGGGTGCGCATCCCGATGCTGCCGTGACCGCCTTCCACTCCACCTGGGCCTGGTTGGGCGGTGACCGGCTGGTGTCCGACGTCACCATCGTGGAACGCGACGGGGTCATCGTCGACGTGGCCGCCGGCATCGAGCCACCCCACCGGGCGGTCCGCTTCGACGGGGTCACCCTGCCCGGGCTGGTCAACGCCCACTCCCACGTCTTCCACCGGGCGTTGCGCCATCGCACCCACGACGATGGCGGGGACTTCTGGCGATGGCGGGAGGGATGCTGGCGGTGGCGGGCCGTCTCGACCCCGACACCCTGGCGGAGCTGGCCACCGCAGTCTTCACCGGGATGGTGCTCACCGGGATCACCACCGTGGCCGAGTTCCACTACGTCCACCACGACGTCGACGGCACCCCTTACGGCGACCCCAACGCCATGGGGCACGCCATCGTCCATGCCGCCCACCGGGCGGGGATCCTGCTCGTCCTGCTCGACACCTGCTACCTGAGGGGTGGGTTCGACACACCTTGGAGGGCGTTCCCCGCCGTTTCGGCGACGGCGACGCGGGACGCTGGGCGGAGCGCGTTGAGTCGCTGCGCAGCTTCTACGGTGACAGCCCGATGGTGCGGATCGGAGCCGCCGCCCACTCGGTGCGGGCGGTGCCGGTCGACGACCTCGAGGTCGTGGCCGGGTATGCCGCCGGCCACGGGCTGCCGTTCCATGTCCATCTCTCCGAACAGGTCGCCGAGAACGAGGCGGCGATGGCCGCCACCGGGCGGTCACCCACCGCGCTGCTCGCCGAGGCGGGCGCGCTCGGCCCGGCGACCTCCGTGGTGCACGCCACCCATCTCGGTGATGCCGCCGTGTCCGTCCTCGGCGACGCCGCGGTGAGCGTCGTCGCCTGCCCCACCACCGAAGCCGACCTCGGGGACGGGCTGGGGCCCTTCGTCGAGCTGTCCGCCGCCGGGTCGACGCTGGCGGTGGGCACCGACCAGCAGGCGGTCATCGACCTGTTCGTGGAAGCCCGCGCCATCGAGTACCACGACCGGCTCCGCCTGCAGCGGCGCGGGGTCCACTCCCCCACCTCGCTGCTGGAGGCGGCCACGGTCGGCGGTGCCCGAGCGGTGGGGACCGCCGAGCGCGGGCTCACCTCGGGCGCCCCTGCCGACCTCGTGGTGCTGGACACCGCGGCCCCGACCCTGGCCGGCTGGTCGCCGGCCGACGGGGTGGCCGGCATCGTGTTCGGCGCCTCGGCGTACGCGGTGACCGACGTCGTCGTGGCCGGGCGGCGGATCGTCTCCTCGGGAGCCCATCACGAGATCGATCACGTGGCGGCCCGGATCGACCGGGCGGTGCGGGCGGTGCTGGAGTGAGCGGACGACCGACGAGCACCGTGTTGGTCGACACCGCCGCCGCCACCATGGCGGAGAACGGGGAGCCCTATGGCCTGGTCGACGACGCCGCCCTGGTGATCACCGACGGTGCCATCTCCTGGGTCGGTCATCGCCGCGACCTCGACGCTCCCCAGGGAGCCGAGGTGCGCTCCCTCGGCGGTCGCCTGGTGACCCCCGGGTTGATCGACTGCCATACCCATCTCGTCTTCGGTGGGGACCGGTCCGGAGAGTTCGAGCGGCGGCTCGCCGGCGCCGGGTACGCCGAGATCGCCGCCGCCGGGGGCGGCATCCGCTCCACCGTGCGGGCCACCAGGGAGGCGTCGAGCGACGAACTGCTCGCCAGCGCCAGGCAACGGCTCGACCGGATCCACCGCAGCGGGGCCAGCACCATCGAGGTGAAGTCGGGCTACGGGCTCGACCTGGGAACCGAGCTGCGCATGCTCGAGGTGGCCCGGCGACTCGGTGCGGAGGGCCCGGTTGACGTGATGACCACGCTGCTCGCCGCCCACGTGGTCCCCGACGAGTACGGCGACGATCCCGAAGGGTACGTCCGGCTGATCGTCGAGCAGATCCTGCCGGCAGCGGTCGAGAGAGGGCTGGTCGATGCCGTCGACGCCTTCTGCGAGCACCTCGCCTTCACCCCCGCCCAGGTGGACGCGGTGTTCACCGCCGCCTCCACCCACGGGCTACCGGTCAAGCTGCACGCCGCCCAGCTCTCCGCCGACGAGGGCGTCGACGTCGCCGTATCCCACCGCGCCCTGTCCGCCGATCACCTGGAGCACGCCACCGAGGCCCAGGTGGCGGCGATGGCAGGGGCGGGGACGGTGGCGGTGCTCCTCCCCGGGGCCACCCACACCTTGGGCGAGACCGCCCGCCCACCGGTGGAGGCAATGCGCCGCCACGGGGTGGCGATGGCGCTCGCCACCGATTGCAATCCAGGCACCTCCCCGGTCGCCGACCTGGCCCTGATCGTCAATCTCGGGGCGGTGCTCCTCGGGCTGTCCCTCGAGGAGGCGCTCGCCGGGGTGACCCGCAACGCCGCCCTGGCCCTCGGTCTCGCCGACCGAGGGACCCTGCAGCCAGGGAAGCGGGCCGACCTCGCGGTGTGGGACGTCGACCGGCCGGCCGAGATCGGCTACTGGGTGGGGATGGGGCTGTGCTCGTCGGTGTGGGTCGGCGGGGTGCCCAGCTTCGACCGGCACACCGGGGACACCGGGTGAGCGTCCTCCCCATCACCCGGATCGGCGACCCGGTGCTGCGCACCCCGACCCGGCCGATCACCCGGGAGGAGCTGGCGTCGGCGGAGATGCAGCGGTTCATCGAAGACCTGATCGACACCATGCGCCACGCCGCCGGCGCCGGGATCGCCGCCAACCAGGTGGGCCGGTCGGTGCGCATCTGCGCCATCGAGGTCGGCGAGGCGACTGCCCGGCGCTACCCGTACAAGCCGGCGATCCCGCTCACCGTGCTGGTCAACCCCACGCTGGAGTACCTCGGCGACGAGACCTACGACAACAACGAAGGATGCCTCTCGGTGCCGGACCTGCGCGGCGACCTGCGCCGCCATGTCCGGGTGCGGGCGACAGCCTGGGACCGCAACGGCGGCGAGTTCGTCGCCGAGGTGGCCGGGCTCACCGCCGGCACCTACCAGCACGAGGTCGACCACCTCGACGGGATGATCTTCGTCGACCGGGTCGAGGACCCACGAACCTTCGCCACCTGGGCGGAATTCGACCGCCACCACCGGGAGGCGTTCGTGGAGCGGATCACCCGCCTCGTCGACGAGATCGGCAGCTGAGGGTCGCTCAGTCGACGATGAGCTCGGCATGGTCCGTGGTCCCCATGCCCCGGTCGGTCGTTACCACAGTGGTGCCGATCTGTTCGGCCAACTCCACGTAGAGGGCGTCCACCACCCGCAGGCTGTGGCGTCGCTGCCAGGCGCCTTCGAGCAGGTCGGCGAGGGCGTGCCGATCGATGGGTGCGCCGGCCAACCGCCTCAAACGACCGGGGACTTGAGCCGCGGTGAGCACGCCCGCCCGGTGAAGCCGCGCCAGGGCCGATAGCACCTCTGCGTCCAGGTTTGCCGGTGCGTGCAACTCGGCGTAGCGCACCCGGTCGGCGATGCGGGCGGACCGTCGGCCGGCGAGCAGCAAGTCGACGACGGCCGACGCGTCGATGACCAGCGGCTCCGGGTCAGGCAAGGCCCTCGATCTCGTCCTTGGCCCCGGCGATGGCGGCGGCGACGACCTCGGCATCGACCTCGATCGGGGGCAACGCCGACACCTCGTCCAGCCAACGGGCGGTCTCTGCCGATCGGAGGTGACGGCGAATCGCCTCTTGGGCCAGCCCGGACACGTTGAGGTCGGCATCCTTCGCCTGCTCGGCGAGCTCGTCGGGGAGGTAGATGTTGACGCGCGCCATGCGCATAGCATACACATACAGCGTCGAGTGTCGGAGATCAACGCCCTCGAGGCCAGGCGGCGCCTTCGTCGAGAGATCGGCAGCCGACGCTCAGTGGAGATCGGCAGCCGACGCTCAGTCGAGGAACAGGCAGAACGGGTGGCCGGCCGGGTCGAGGAGGACCCTCACGGTCTCCTGGGGCTGATACCCGGCAACGGTGGCGCCGGCGGCGACGGCGTGGGCGACGGCGGCGTCCAGGTCGTCGACCCAGAAGTCGAGGTGCAGCATCTTCTCGGGCTCGCCCTGGCGCTCGGGCCAGACCGGCGGCCGGTACCAGGGCTCGGACTGGAAGGCCAGCCCGGTGCCGCCGTCGGGCGCTCGCATCAGCGCCCAGTCCGGCTCCCGCATGGCGACCTCCCAGCCGAGGAGGCGCCCGTAGAAGTCGGCGAGGGCGTTGGCGTCGGCGCAGTCGAGCACCACCGTCGCCAACGTGATCCGGGGTGGGTCGGTCACGCCTTCACCTCCATCGGCTCACTCCCCGTCGGAGCTCGGAGTCCGGATCCGGCAGCGTACGCCGGGTGCCGCGAGAAATCTGAGTGTCGAGCGTCGCCAGCGGGGCATCGATCGCTTCGGCCAACGCCACATACCAGGCGTCGTAGGCGGTCAGGTTGGCGTGCAACTCCCACACCCTGGTCCCGAACGGCGCGTAGGGGAACAGGACGACCGGAAGGGCGAGCAGGTCGGCATGGGCGAGGGCGGCGGCATCGGCCGACAGGCGATCCGCGGCGACGCTGCGTCGCAGCACGTTCGCCGCTTCGACGGGCATCAGGTGAGGTGCCGCCAAGTCCTCGGCGCGCGAGCACGGCTTCGGCCCAGCTGCCGTCGTCTCCTGAATCCACCAGGGCGGCGACCACGACAGAAGCGTCGACGACGACGGTCAACGGCGATCTGCGCCGAGGTCGTCGAGGATTTCGACAGCCGACAGGGTCGTCCCGGTCGCCCGCTTTCGGTCGCCGACTCTCTCCAGCCAGCCGTCAACGGATGGCCGTGCGGCGAGCGCGATCAGTTCCTTGCGGAGGAACTCCTGCAGCGACCTGCCCGAAGCGGCGGCGCGCGACGCCAGCTCGTCGTGGGCATCGTCGGGCACATTGCGGATGGTGATCGACGCCATGTCATCATTATGGCAGCAGCAGCAGCATTATACAATCATCTGGGTCGAGGGTGCTCTCCAAGGGCCGGAACCGCACAGGCTCTCAACGCTGCGCCAGCCACACGGCGAAGTCGCTGACCTGGTCGAAGACGGCATCGGGCCCGGCGGCGGCCAAGGCCCGGCGGTCGGCCAGCGGCGACCAGGCCGCCGCCACCGGTACCACGCCGGCGACACGCCCGGCGGTGACGTCCCCGGGCACGTCGCCGATCGACACCACCGTGGCCGGGTCGACGCCCCAGCCGGTGACCACCGCCGTCATCCGCTCCGGCTTGACCGCCCCGTGGTCGCCACCGGGCTCCACCCGGTCGAACCGACCCTCCAAACCCCAGTGTTCGAGCGAGATCCGGGTGCTGTGCGGGCCCTTCCCGGTGACCACGGCCACGGGGACGCCGCGGTCGTCGAGCCGGTCGAGCAGGTCGACGATGCCCGCGAACGGCGTCGGGCACAGGTGGTGGTTGGCGGCGTAGCCCTCGAGGTAGTGGGCCAGCGCCTCGTCGAAGGCGTCCGGTGTCCGTTCCAGGAACATGCCCTCCTCGGTGGGGCCGAACATCGCCCGGATCTGCTCGTCGGTGTAGGTGACCCCGAGGAAGCGATGGAACGTGGCACGGAAGGCGACGAAGCACACCGGGAGGGTGTCGCCGAGGGTCCCGTCGAGATCGAAGATCACCCCACCGAGCATCGTGGCGGGAGGCTAGCCCGCGCCTGCTCCACCTCGTCAGCGCTGGTCGTAGTCGACCTCGACCCGGTCGCTGGTGGGATGGGACTGGCAGGTGAGGATGAAGCCTGCGTCGAGATCGGCGTCGACGAGGGCGTAGTTCTTGGCCATCTCCACGGTGCCGTCGACGAGCCGGGCCTTGCAGCTGGCGCACATCCCGCCCTTGCAGGAGTACGGCAGCTCGTGGCGCACCGAGAGGGCGGCATCGAGCACCGACGTCTCGGGGAGCATCCTCACCTCGGACCGCCGGCCCTCGAGCACGAACGACAGCGCCACGGTGCCGGCGGCGTGGTCGGGCGGCGGGGGCAGCGTCGCCGGATCGAGCGGCCCGGCGAAGAACAGCTCGTCGTGGACCAGCTCAGGCTCCACGCCCCTGGCCTCGAGCACGGCCCGGGCGGTGGCGACCATCTCGAAGGGGCCGCACAGGAACCACTCGTCGACGGTGGCGGCGTCGATCACCCGGTCGAGCAGCTCCGCCAGCTTCGGGGCGTCGAGGCGCCCGCTGAGCAGCGGGACGATCCCGGTCTCCCGGCTGAGGACGTGGACCAGGTGGAGCCGCTCGGGATGGCGGTTCTTCAGCCCGTCCAGCTCGTCGAGGAACATGATCGAGCTCGCCCCCCGGTTCCCGTAGATGACGCTGAACCGGCTCTCCGGCTCGACGGCGAGCACGGTCGCCACCAACGACAGCACCGGGGTGATCCCGCTTCCGGCGGCGATCGCCCCGTAGTGGCGGGCCCGGCTGGGGTCGGGGGTGATGGTGAACTCCCCCACCGGTGGCATCACGTCGAGCTCGTCGCCGACCCGCAGGTCGGTGGTGGCCCAGGTGGAGAACGCCCCTCCGGGAAGCTGCTTGATGCCGACTCGGAGGACCGAGGTGGAGGCGTCGGCGCATATCGAGTAGCTGCGCCGAACGTCGTCGCCGTCGATCATCGCCCGCACCGTGACGTGCTGGCCCGGGAGGTAGGCGAACGTCGCCGGCCAGCTCGTCGGGGACGGCGAAGGTGACGGCGACCGAGTCGTCGGTCTCGGCGGTGACGTCGCTCACCGTCAGCCGGTGGAACACCGGGGCGGACACGGACGTGCTCAGAGCTCCTTGAAGCGGTCGAAGGGCTCGCCACAGGACTCGCACACCACCAGCGCCTTGCAGGCGGTGGAGCCGAACTCGGAGACGGTCCGGGTGTTCGCCGAGCGGCATCGGGGACAGAGCACCGGTGCGGTGGGGAGCCGGCGCGGCGGGGCGATGCCGAAGTCGGCCAGCTTCTCCCGCCCTGCCTCGCTGATCCAATCGGTGGTCCAGGCAGGGGCGAGCACGGTGCGCACCTCGCCGTCGATGCAGCCTGCCCGCCGGAGCGCCTCGGCGACGTCGGCGCGGATGACGTCCATCGCCGGGCATCCCGAGTAGGTAGGCGTGATGGTGACCACCACCCGACCGTCCTCGACGGCCGTGCCGCGCAACACGCCGAGGTCGGCGATGGTGAGCACCGGGATCTCGGGGTCGACGACCGAGGCGAGCTCGGAGCGCACCCGATCGAGCAGGTCGGCATCCAGAGCCGTCACCATGGTGCCGCTCACCATGACAGGCCCGGGTAGCTGCGCTGCATCCACTGCATCTCACCGAGCAGGTGCCCGAGGTGCTCGGTGTGGAGCCCGGAGCGGCCGCCCAGCCTGACGAAGTCGTCGGCCGGCACTGCCAGCGTCGCCTTCTGCAACACATCGGTCACCCGGTCGGTCCACGGCGCGGCGAAGGTGGCCGGGTCGGGCCCGACCCCGAGGGCGGTCATGGCGACGTCCACCGGATCGCCGACGAGCATCTCGCCGGTGAAGCGCCACAGCTGGTCGACCGCCTGCTGCATCCGGTGGTGGCTCTCGTCGGTGCCGTCGCCGAGCCGGACCACCCAGTCGGAGCTGAAGCGAAGGTGGTAGGCGGCCTCCTTGACCGCCTTGCCCGCCACCCCGGCCAGGGTGGGGTCGGTCGAGGAGGTGAGCGCCTGCCACAGCTCCACCTGATAGGCGTCGAAGAAGAGCTGGCGGGCAAGGGTGACGGCGAAGTCGCCGTTGGGCTGCTCCACCAGCAGGAGGTTGGTGAACTGGCGCTCGCTGCGACCCATGGCGAGCGAGTCCTCGTCGCGGCCGGCGCCCTCGATCTCGGCGGCGTAGGCGAGCAGCGAGCGGGCGACGCCCAGGTGGTCGACGGCGATGTTGGCCAGGGCGATGTCCAGCTCGAGCTCGGGGGCGGCGGCGATCCACTCCCCCAGCCGCTGGGCGAGGACCAGGTTGTCGTCGCCGTGCCTGAGGACATAGTCGAAGGAGGCGGTGGCGACCCCGCTCGGGACGGTCACGGTCACATGTGCCCCACTTCGTCAGGGATCTGATAGAAGGTGGCGTGGCGGTAGGGCTGCTCCCCGAAGGGCTCGAACATCTCGGCGGCGTCGTCCGGGTCGGAGGCGGTGACCTGGTCGGAGCGGACCACCCAAACGCTCACCCCCTCGCCCCGCCGGGTGTACACGTCGCGGGCGTTGGTCAACGCCGTCTCCGGGTCGGGGGCGTGGAGGCTGCCGGCATGGACGTGGCTCAGCCCGCGCCGGGCCCGGATGAACACCTCCCACAGCGGCCACGTCGACGCCCCGGTGCGATCGGGCAGGTCGGGCAGTTGCTCGCCGGGGGCGAGCGGGACCTCGTAGCTCACGTGGCGTTCCCCTCGTGCTTGGCGGCGTGGGCGACCGCTGCCGTGCGTACCCAGGCGCCCTCGTCCCAGGCCCGGTTCTTGGCGGCGATGCGCTCCCGGTTCATCGGCCCGTCGCCACCGACCACGGTCCAGAACTCGTCCCAGTCGATCTCCCCGAACCGGTGGTGCCCGGCTTCCTCGTCCCAGCGGAGGTCGGGATCGGGAATGGTGAGCCCGAGGTACTCGGCCTGGGGCACGGTCATGTCGACGAACTGCTGGCGGAGTTCGTCGTTGCTGACCCGCTTGATCTTCCAGGCCATCGACTGCTCGGTGTGGGTCGACTCGGTGTCGTGGGGGCCGAACATCATCAGCGACGGCCACCACCAGCGGTCGAGGGCGTCCTGGGCCATCGCCTTCTGCTCGGCCGATCCGCGGCAGAGGGTGAGCATGATCTCGTAGCCCTGGCGCTGGTGGAAGGACTCTTCCTTGCAGATCCTGACCATCGCCCTGGCATAAGGGCCGAATGAGCTCCGGGTGAGCATCACCTGGTTGGTGATGGCGGCGCCATCGACCAGCCAGCCGATGGTGCCCATGTCGGCCCAGGTGAGGGTCGGGTAGTTGAAGATCGAGGAGTACTTGTGGGCGCCGGTGTGGAGCAGCCGGACCAGCTCGTCCCGGGTGACCCCCAGCGTCTCCGCGGCCGAGTAGAGGTACAGCCCGTGGCCGGCCTCGTCCTGGACCTTGGCCATGAGGATCGCCTTGCGCTTGAGCGTCGGGGCCCGGGTGATCCAGTTGCCTTCGGGCTGCATCCCGATGATCTCGGAGTGGGCGTGCTGGGCGATCTGCCGGATCAGCGTCTTCCGGTACGCGTCGGGCATCCAGTCGGTGGGCTCGATCTTCTCCTCGGCCTCGATCAACGCCTCGAACCGGGCCTGCTGGTCGACCTCGGCGACGGTGGTTGGCATACCCGACATCCTAGCGAACGAACGAACGATCGTTCGCCAACTTGCAGGGCAGAACCATCAAGGCGCCACCGACCACGGACAGCGGCAACCCTTCCCCGCCTCCTTCGTCGGCACCCCTCCCCTGAAAGGGGAGGGGGAAATGGTCATGCGATCTCGAGGCGGATGCGCCGGAAACCCTTGCCCTTGGACTCGATCTTGGCCACCCGCACCCGGCCAACCTCGGTCGTCGAGTTGACATGGGTGCCGCCGTCGGCCTGCCGGTCGAGCCCGACGATGTCGATCACCCGGACCTCACGCAGCGACGGTGGGAGCAGGCTGACCTTGGTGCGGATCAGGCTCGGGTCCCGATCGGCCTCGTCGCGGGGCAGGAACGAGACCTCCACGGGCCGCCCCCGGGCGATCTCGGCATTGAGCTCGTTCTCCAACGGCGCCTTGTCCTCGGGGTCCCAGTCGGGGAGCTCGAAGTCGAGCCGCCCTTCCCCCGGCTTCATGTCGCCTCCGGTGACCGGGCTCCGGTAGCGGTTCCACACCACGCCGCACAGGGTGTGGAGCGCGGTGTGGGTCTGCATCAGCCGGTAGCGGCGCTCCCAGTCGAGCCTGCCGGTGACCACGGTGCCGACCGACGGGATGGAGCCGCCGACCCAGTGCCACACCCCGTCGCGGTCGGCGGTGACCCTGGTCACCTCGATCCGGTCGTCCCCGATCCACAGGTCACCGAGGTCGTGCGGCTGGCCCCCGCCACCCGGGTAGAAGACGGTGCTGTCCAGCAGGATGCGACCGTCGTCGCCGTCGACGGCGGCGACCGAGGCCTGCATCTCGCTGGCGTACGCGTCGGTGGAGTAGATCCGGGTGGTCATCCCGCCAAACTAGACGCCCCTGGGGCCGGCGTCCGGCGGTGGCGGCCTCCTCGCCGTGCGACGGAGCAGGATCGGGTAGCCGACGAGGACCACCCCGGCGAAGGCGAACCATTGGAAGGCGTAGCTGAGGTGGGGCGGGCCGCCGCCCGCCTCGGGTGCCGGGAGCGGGAGGGGGAGCTCTCCCACCTGGGGAGGGTCCTGCTCGGCCAATACGAGGTGGACACCGAGCAGGTCGAGGTCGAGCTGACGCTGCAGGCGGTCGAGGTCGACCCGGGAGATCCGGTCGAGATCGCCTGTGGGCGGGTCGACAGGCCCGAAACGGCCTCGCACCTGGGTCGGGCGCAGATACCCGGTCACGGTGACCTCCGCCGGCGGTGGCTCGGCGCCCGCCACCGGGGGCCCGGAGACGTCGAGGGGCACCCAGCCGCGGTCGACGATCAGCCCGGTGCCGTCACCCAGGTCGAGCGGCGTCAGCACCTCGTTGCCCGACCGGCCGTTGAGGGTGCGTGCCTGGAGGATCACCTCCTCGTCGAGGAGATAGGTCCCGGTGGCGATGGCCGGGCGGAGGTCGAGGGCGTCCCCGTCCTCGCCGTACTCGGCGATGAGCTGCTCCACCGGCAGGGCAGCCGAGGCGATCCGTTCGGTGATCCGCTCGTCGAGGGTGCGCCGCTCGTCATGACGACGGAGCTGCCACGCCCCCAGCATCACAAAGCCGACGATGGCGGCCAGGGCCACCAGGTGACCCAGGATCCAGATCGGGCTGGTGAGCGACCGCTCAGCCGGCGGGTTCGGCCGGCTGCGGGTCATGGGAGAGCTCAGGCATGGAGGACTCGGATGGGCTCAGCGGGAGATGGCGGCCTCCGGTGCGCCAGTAGACGCCGTCGGCCCGGGTGAGAAGGCCCTCGTCGACCAGGTGGCGTCGCAACGAGGCATAGTCGGCGTTGAACATCTGCAGGGTGAAGTTGACCTCCGCCTCCGGGTACCGCAGCCCCGGGGTGAACTCCTGGGCGAGCCGGTCGAGCACGACGAGCCGCTTTCCGTGGGACGCCGGGATCGAGCTGAGCCGTCCGCCGGAGAAGAACCGGCTGAGGATCTCGGCCTCCTCCTCGGTCCAACCCTCGCCGAGCAGGGCAGGGTCGATCGGTGGTTGGCGGGGAAGGGATGCCGCCACATCGCGTAGGGCCGCCTGGTCCAATGTCAGGTCGTCGCCGATCAACCCGGCGGCCCGCAGCTTGCCCAGGGCGACGACCACGTCCCGCTCTGGCACTCCGAGATCGCCGGCGGCGACGGCGGTGTCGACCGGCCCACTCACCGCCCGACCGAGGAGGTGGAGTCGCACCGGGTCGACCGCCAGCCTCAGAAACTGCCCGGCGTCCATGGGGCCATCGTACCGACCGGCGCCGCCGCGGCCCGTCACAGGACCGCGTCGAGGAACCTCCGGGTCTCGGCCTGACGGGTGTGGTTGAAAATCTCGTCGGGGGTGCCCGACTCGAGGATCACACCCTCGTGGAAGAACATCATCCGGTCGGCTGCCTCTCGGGCGAATCCCATCTCGTGGGTGACCACGATCATCGTCATGTGCAGGTCTGTGGCAAGTGCCTTCATCACCGCCAGAACCTCGCCGGTCAGCTCCGGGTCGAGGGCCGAGGTGGGCTCGTCGAAGAGCATCACGTCGGGGTGCATCGCCAGGGCCCGGGCGATCGCCACCCGTTGCTGCTGCCCGCCGGAGAGCCGGATCGGGTGGACGTCCGCCTTGTCGGACAACCCAACGCGCGCCAGGAGCTCCTTGGCCTCGGCCCGGCACTGCTCCTCCGGCAGCTTCTTGACGGTGCGTGGCCCCTCCATCACATTCTCCACGGCGGTCATGTGCGGGAAGAGGTTGAACTGCTGGAAGACCATCCCCACGTGGTGCCGGAGCTGGCGGATCTGGTCCCGCTTGCGGCGGGTGCGGTGGCCACCGCTGAGGCGGATGCCGGCGACCTCGATGATCCCGTCCGAGGGGTCCTCGAGGAAGTTGATACAGCGCAGCAGAGTCGACTTGCCCGACCCGGAGCGTCCGAAGATGACGACGACCTCGCCGCGCGAAACGGCCATGTCGATACAGGTGAGCACTTCGACGTCTCCGAAGTCCTTGCACAGCTGCTCGATCTTGACGATCGGCGATGAATCCGGCCTCGCCTCCACTGCCGTCATGGCGTTTCGTCCCCCATCTGATCGAGCCCGGTCGGGGCGGGTACCACGAAGCGCGGCGGGATGCGTGGGTCGACGGTGCGGACGTAGCCGGCCGACAGCCTCTTCTCCAGCTTGGCCTGGAAGTAGGTGAACACGGCGGTCAACGCCCAGTAGAGCCCGGCGGCCACGATGTACGCCTCGAGGTTCTTGAAGTCCCGCTTGCCCACCAGCTGTGCCCTCCGGAAGATCTCCGCCGAGCTCACCGCCACGCCGAGGAAGGACACCAGGGCGGTGTCCTTCATCATGGCGATGAATTCGTTCCCGGTCGGCGGGACGATCACCCGGAACGCCTGGGGCAGGACCACACGGCGCATCCGCTGTCGATAGTTCATCCCGAGCGCCTCGGCCGCCTCTCCCTGCCCCGGTCCCACCGACTGGATCCCGGCGCGGAAGATCTCCGTCATGTAGGCGCCGTAGTTGAGACCGAGGGCGATGATCCCGGCGACCGCGGGAGCGAGGACGAGTACTTCGGCGAGGCGGTCGGGGATCCCGGGGAACCGATCGGTCACGTTGATCCCGATCTGGGGCAGCGCCAGGTAGATCAGGAACATCTGGACGATCAGCGGTGTGCCCCGGAAGAACGAGGTGTAGAACCCCGACACCCCGAACGCCACCGGGTTGGTGGACAGCCGGCCCAGTGCGCCCAGGGTTGCCAGGAGCACCGCAAGCACGATGCCGGCGATGGCGATGATCAACGTGTACTGGAGCCCACCGACGATGAATCGGAGGTTGTCGGCCATCCACGCGGTGTCGAAGCCGGCCACCGAGAAGAAGAACCCGAGGATAAGGAAGATGACCACCCAGACCAGGGCCGTCTTCAATCGGAACGGCACCCGAGCGCTGGCCTGCGACCAGGTCTCGTAGCGGTCGCCGAGCGAAGGCGGCCCTGGGGCGGGGTCGGTGGACAACGGCTACTGGGTGGTCAGGTCGACACCGTCGAACCACTCCTCCGAGAACGCGGTGAGGGTCCCGTCGGCGTGCATCTCTTCCACGATCTGGTTCACCGCGGCGGCCAGGCTGGCCCCGTCGAGCTCCGAGCTCTTGTCGAAGGCGACCGCCAACGGCTCGAAGAACACCGGATCGCCGACGATCTTCACCGGGTTCTCGGCGGCGTATCCCTGTGCCACGGTCAGGGACGTGATCGCCGCATCGAGTCGGGTCCCGTCGCCAAGGGCCAGGTCCTGGAGGGCGGTGGTGTCGGTGTCGTAGCCGGTGATCTCGGCATCGTCGATGATGAAGTCGAACTCGAACCCTTCGATCTCCAGTGTCTTCTGGAGGAAGAAGTCATAGGTGCAGGCGCTGCACACGCCGATGGTGGCGCCGTCGAGGTCGGTGCTCAGATCGGTGACGGATGTGTTGTCCTCGTGCACCATCACCACCGCCGGGGTGAAGTAGTACGGCGCGGTGAAGTCGAGCACCGTCTGCCGCTCGTTGGTGGGGGTCATCGAGCCCACGCTCATGTCCCACCGCCCGTTCCAGGAGCCCGCGGTGATGACGTCCCACGCCGGTGCCTCCCAGGCCACCTCGACCCCGAGCCGGTTGGCGATCTCGGTGGCGACGTCGATGTCGAAGCCCTCGTACTCCTCGGTCTCCTCGTTGAGCGACGACTGTGGCGGATAGGCGGGGTCGGTGGAGACCCGGATCGTCCCCGTCTCGCAGATCTCCGCAAGCAGGTCACCGGAGGCGTCCGTCTCGGCACACACCCCGGCACCGGCGGCGTCCCCCGTGGTGTCGCCACCCGTACCTCCGCTATCGGAGTCGTCGTCTCCACCACACGCCGCCGCCAGCAGCGCCATCACCATCAGCAGCCCGAGCAACCATCGTCTCGTCATCGCTCCACCCTCCGCATTCGGGTTCCAATCGGACGGGACGCCGCGGCGACCCACGGTGGATCGTAACGCCCGTCTCGATGATGGGCCCGTGGGGCGGGAGGCGGACACGGTCGGACGGACGTGCCCGGAGGAACCATTGGCCCTCGCCACCCCGCCCGGCCCCGGTGACAATCGATGGCAATGCCTCCACCAGCCGACCTCTCGCCGTCCCCGACGCACCCCGGACGGACCCGACGCATCGTGGTCGACGGGAACGAGGCGGCGGCGCGGATCGCCTACGCCCTGAGCGAGGTGATGGCGATCTACCCGATCACGCCGGCGTCGCCGATGGGTGAGCTGGGCGACGCCTGGGCCCAGGCCGGGCGGCCCAACCTCTGGGGCACCGTGCCCGAGGTGGTCGAGATGCAGTCGCGAAGCCGGCGCCGCCGGAGCGCTGCACGGGGCCCTGCAGGCGGGGGCGTTGGGATGCACCTTCACCGCATCGCAGGGCCTGCTGCTGATGCTGCCCAACCTGTACAAGATCGCCGGCGAGCTCACCCCGACGGTGGTCCACGTCGCCGCCCGGACCGTGGCCACCCACGCCCTCTCCATCTTCGGCGACCACAGCGACGTGATGGCGGCCCGCCCGACCGGGTGCGCCATGCTCTGCGCCGGCTCGGTCCAGGAGGCGCACGACCTGGCCCTGATCGCCCACGCCGCCACGTCTGCGCAGCCGGCTGCCGTTCCTCCACTTCTTCGACGGCTTCCGGACCTCGCACGAGGTGGCCACCATCGACGCCATCCCGGACGACGTGGTGCGGGAGATGATCGACGACGAACTGGTGGCCGCTCACCGGCTCGCGTCTCTCGACCCCAGACCGACCGGTGATCCGGGGCACCGCCCAGAACCCGGACGTGTTCTTCCAGGCGCGGGAGGCGGCCAACCCGTGGTACGACGCCACGCCGGGGATCGTCGCCGCCGAGATGGACCGGCTCGGTGGGCTGACCGGCCGGCACTACGGGTTGTTCGACTACGAGGGCGACCCCGAGGCGGAGCGGGTGCTGGTGATGATGGGGAGCGGAGCCGGGGCGGCCGGCGAGGCGGTCGGCGCGCTCGACCTCGCGCCGGCGAGCGCGTCGGCCTGCTCACCGTCCGGCTGTACCGGCCCGTTCGACGTCGACGCCTTCTTCGCCGCCCTGCCCGCCACCGCGCTCCGTCGCCGTCCTCGACCGCACCAAGGAGCCCGGAGCGGTCGGCGACCCGCTCTACCTCGACGTGGTCGCCGCGCTGGCCGAGACCGGGCGGGGGGACGTCGCCGCCATCGGGGTGGCGGCCGCTACGGGCTGTCCTCCAAGGAGTTCACCCCGCCGATGGCGGAAGCCGTTCTCGCCGATCTGGCTGACGCCACTCCCCGCCGCCATGCCACCGTGGGCATCCACGACGACGTCTCGGGCTCTTCGCTGAGGGTGCGAGTCGACCTGGCGCCGAGCCGGAGTCGACGGTGCGGGCGATCTTCTACGGGTTGGGCAGCGACGGGACGGTCGGGGCCAACAAGAACTCGGTGAAGATCATCGGCACCCACACCGACCTCAACGCCCAGGGCTACTTCGTCTACGACTCGAAGAAGTCGGGGGCGGTCACCGTCTCCCATCTCAGGTTCGGCCCCGACCCCATCCGCTCCACGTACCTGATCGAGCAGGCCCAGTTCGTCGCCTGCCACCAATTCGGCTTGCTGGAGAAGCTCGACGTCTTGGAGAGGGCCGAGCCACGGCGCCACCTTCCTGCTCAACAGCCCGTACCCGGCAGAGGAGGTGTGGGACCGCATCCCGCGCGAGACCCAGCAGCGGATCATCGACCTCGACATCACGGTCTATACCGTCGACGCCGCCACGCATCGCCGGCGAGGTTGGGATTGGGTAGCCGGGTGAACACCGTCCTGCAGACCTGCTTCTTCGCCCTGAGCGGCGTGCTGCCCGTCGACCGGGCGATCGCCGCCATCAAGGCCTCGATCGCCACCGCCTACGCCAAGCTCGGGGACGTGGTCGTCGAGCGCAACCACGCCGCCGTCGACGCGCGCTCTCTCGGCCTCCACCAGGTCCCGGTGCCGGCGACCGTCACCGCCACCAGGCGGCTCCGCCCCGCGGTGCCCCCCGACGGTGCCCGACTTCGTCGCACCGGGTCACCGGCGTGATCCTCGCCGGGCAGGGCGACCGGCTGCCGGTGAGCGCCTTCCCGGTCGACGGCACCTTTCCGACAGCCACCGCACGGTACGAGAAGCGGAGCATCGCCGACGAGATCCCCATCTGGGAAGCCGGACATCTGCATCGACTGCGCCCGATGCGCCCTGGTGTGCCCGCACGCCGCCATCCGGTTCAAGGTGTTCGACCCGTCGGAGGTCGACTGACGCCCCCGCCGGCTTCCAGACCAAGGCGGGCAAGGCCCGCGACTTCGGCGGGCTGCACCTCACCGTGCAGGTGGCGCCCGACGACTGCACCGGGTGCGGGGTGTGCGTCGACATCTGCCCGGCGAAGAGCAAGGAGGAGGCGAAGCTCAAGGCGATCAACATGCGCCCCAAGGCCGACCACCTCGACGTCGAGCGGGCCAACTTCGACTTCTTCCTGTCCATACCCGAGCGCGACCGGACCGAGATCGACGTGGGCTCGGTGAAGGGCTCCCAGATGCTGGAGCCGCTGTTCGAGTTCTCCGGGGCGTGCGCCGGGTGCGGGGAGACGCCGTACCTCAAGCTGCTCAGCCAGCTGTTCGGCGACCGGGTCGGTGGTGGCCAACGCCACCGGCTGCTCGTCGATCTACGGAGCCAACCTCCCCACCACGCCGTGGTCCGCCGACGCCAAGGGTCGGGGGCCGGCCTGGTCCAACTCGCTGTTCGAGGACAACGCCGAGTTCGGGTTGGGGATGCGGCTCGCCCTCGACCAGAAGAAGGCGACGGCCCGGCGGCTCGTCGCCGCCATGGCGGACCAGCTGGGGCCGCTCGCCGCCGAGACTCCTCGACGCCGACCAGTCGGGCGAGATCGGCATCGCCGCCCAACGTGAACGCGGTCGAGATGCTCCGCTCCTCGCTGGCGGCGATGACCGGCTGCCGACGCCGGCATGCTGGCCGGCCTGGCCGACGCCCTGGTGGAGACCGGCGTGTGGATCGTCGGCGGCGACGGCTGGGCATACGACATCGGGTTCGGCGGGCTGGACCACGTCCTCGCCTCGGGGCGGAATGTCAACATCCTGGTGCTCGACACCGAGGTGTATTCCAACACCGGCGGTCAGGCCTCGAAGGCCACCCCGCGGGCGCGGTGGCCAAGTTCGCCGCTGGCGGGAAGGCCACCGGAAAGAAGGACCTCGGCTTGATCGCCGAGGCCTACGGCGACGTCTACGTCGCCCAGGTGGCGATGGGGGCCAACATGACCCAGGTGGTCAAGGCCTTCACCGAGGCCGAAGCGCACCCCGGGGTGTCGCTGATCATCGCCTACAGCCCGTGCATCGCCCACGGGATCGACATGTCGCAGCAGATGCGCCATCAGAAGGCGGCCGCCGAGTCGGGTTACTGGCCGCTGTTCCGGTACGACCCGGCAGCGATGGCCGCCGGGCGAGCCTGCCGCTGCGCCTCGACAGCAGGGCGCCGACCCTCCCCTTCCGTGAATTCGCCGCCACGCGAGGCCCGCTTCTCGATGCTGCAACGCTCCAACCCCGAGCATGCCGAGGAGCTGATGGCGCGGGCGCAGACGTGACATCGACGACCGCTGGCACCTGTACGAGCAGATGGTGCACGTGGAGCGGAGCGCCGTCTACGGGGTGACCGACGAGGTCGGCGAGAGCTTCCACCGAGGAGCCGGTATGACCCCGGACC
The DNA here is from genome assembly GCA_963812375.1 of uncultured Acidimicrobiia bacterium. Taxonomy (GTDB): domain Bacteria; phylum Actinomycetota; class Acidimicrobiia; order Spongiisociales; family UBA5794; genus JACDBE01. The sequence continues at coordinate 508,722 of CAWEUW010000009.1, forward strand.
TGACCACGCGCTACCTCGGCATGGACCTGGCCAGCCCTCTCGTCCCGTCGGCCTCGCCCCTCACGGGCGACATCGACACGCTCCACGCTCTGGTCGAGGCGGGGGCGGCGGCGGTGGTCCTGCCATCGGTGTTCGAGGAACAGATCGTGCACGATGCCCTGGTCGTGGCCGGCATCACCGATCTCGGCGCCGAGCTCTCCCCCGAGTTCACCGGTGGGCAGCTTCCGCCGATGGAGGCCTACAACACCGGGACCGAGGCATACCTGGGCGGCATCGCCAGGGCCAAGCAGGAGCTCCCGGTGCCGGTGGTCGGGAGCCTCAACGGGGCGAGCTGGGGCGGTTGGTCGTCATACGCCGCCAAGATCGAGGACAGCGGCGCCGACGCCATCGAGCTCAACATCTACAGCATCGCCGCCGACGTCACGCGAGATGGCCGGGAGGTGGAGGATGAATACCTCCACCTGGTGGAGCAGGTGCGCCGCCGGGTGTCGATCCCGCTGGCCGTGAAGATCGGCCCGGCGTTCTCGTCCATGGCGTCCATGGCGGTGCGTTTCGCCGATGCCGGGGCCGACGGGCTGGTGCTGTTCAACCGCTTCTACCAGCCCGACATCGACCTCGACACCCTCGAGGTGAAGCCCAACCTCGTGCTGTCGACGTCGGCCGAGCTTCGGCTTCCCCTCACCTGGATCGGCATCCTGTACGGGCGGGTCGACGCTGTCGTTGGCGGCGACGACCGGGGTTCACACCGCGGCCGACGTGGTGAAGCTCGTCCTGGCAGGCGCCGACGTCACCATGATGGCCTCGGCGCTGCTCCGGCACGGACCCGGCCACCTGGCCACGGTGCGGGCCGGCCTCAGCGGCTGGCTGGACACCAACGGCTACTCGTCGGTGACGCAGGCGAAGGGAAGCCTGAGCCAGGCTGCCGTCCCCGACCCGACTGCCTTCGAACGGGCCAACTACATGAAGACACTGGTGACGTACGAACGTCACCAGGGGTGAGCCGGCGCCGTCCGGCGGCGGTCACCCGCTGACACCAGAGGAGCGCCATGCGCTGGATCTACAGGTTCGACGAGGTCGACGAGGCGGGAGGCAGCTGTCGGCGGGTCGTGGGAGGCGGTGCGAGCCCTGCTCGGGGGCAAAGGCGCCAACCTCGGCGAGATGTCACGCCTCGGGGTACCGGTGCCCCCCGGCTTCACCATCACCACCGAGGCATGCAACGCCTTCCTGGAGGCGGACGGTGAGCTGCCGCCGGGCCTCGGGACGAAGAGCTGGTCAAAGCCCTGGCCCACATCGAAGACCAGACCGGCAAGGTGTTCGGGGACCCGGAGCGGCCCCTGCTCGTGTCGTGCCGCTCCGGCGCGCAGTTCTCGATGCCGGGGATGATGGACACGGTCCTCAATCTCGGCCTGAACGACGCGGGTCGTCGTCGGTCTCGCCGCCGCTCAGCGGAGACCCCCACTTCGCCCAGGACTCCTACCGGCGGCTGGTGCAGATGTTCGGCTCGGTGGTGTTGGGTCACCGTGACGAGCCTGTTCGAGCAGATCCTCGGCGACGCCCGCCACGGCGCCGGGGTGACCAGCGACACCGAGCTCGGCGCCGAGCGAGCTGGCGGAGGATCGCCCAGAAGTTCAGGGAGCCCATCGCCACCGGCTCGTTCCCCGACGACCCGCATGGAGCAACTCCGTCTCGCCGTCGAGGCGGTCTTCCGGTCGTGGAACGGGAAGCGGGCCATCGACTACCGCAACGCCACCGGCATCGCCCACGACCTGGGCACCGCGGTCAACATCCAGGCGATGGTGTTCGGCAACATGGGGACGGACTCCGCCACCGGGGTGGCGATGTCGCGGAACGGCGCCACCGGCGAGCCGAAGATCGAAGGGCGACTACCTGCTCAACGCCCAGGGGGAGGACGTGGTCGCCGGGACGAGGGCGACCGAGGACATCGACCGACCTCGCCCAGGGAGATGCCCGACGTCTACGAACGAGCTCCGCGAGGATCTCCACGGCGCTGGAACGCCACTACCGCGACATGCAGGACATGGAGTTCACGGTGGAGCGAGGGCAAGCTGTGGCTCCTCCAGACCCGTGACGGCAAGCGGACCGCCCAGGCGGCGGTGCGGATCGCGGTCGACATGGCCAACGAGGGGCTGATCTCCCGGGAAGAGGCGGTATCCAGGGTCACGACCGAACAGGTCGACTTCTTCCTCCATCCCCAGCTGGCGGTGGCGGCTCGGACGCGGCCATCGCGGAGGGACGCCGTGCTGGGGTCCGGGGCTGAACGTCTCCCCGGGCGCAGCCGTCGGCATCGTCGCCCTCGACCCCGACATGGCCGAGCGCTGGGCACGGCGAGGGCCGCGAAGGTGCTCATGGTCCGGCCGGAGACCAAGCCGGACGACGTCCACGGGATGATCGCCGCCGAGGGCATCCTCACGAGCCGCGGGGGCCGCACCAGCCACGCCGCCCTGGTCGCCCGCCAGTTCGGCAAGCCGGCCGTGGTCGGGCATGTCGCACCCTCGACATCGATCTCATCGACCGGGTGGTCCGCGTGGGCGACGCCCTCCTGGCCGAGGGGGACTGGGCTCTCGATCGACGGAACCACCGGCGAGGTGTACGCCGGCGAGATCGAGACCTTCGTCCCCGACCTCGTCGGACCCGGCTGGCTGGTCGACGCTGCTCGGCTGGGCCGACGGGTTCCGCCGTTTGCGGGGTCCGGGCCAACGCCGACTATCCCGCCGACGCCACGCGGGCCCGGTCGCTACGGCGCCGAAGGGCATCGGGCTGTGCCGCACCGAGCACATGTTCTTCGAGGAGGAACGGCTGCCGATCGTGCAGCGGATGATCATGGCGCGAGCCCGACCGATCGCCGCGAGGCGCTCGATGCAGCTCCTGCCCATGCAGCGTGCCGACTTCGCGCGGCCTGTTCGAGGCGATGGACGGCCAGCCGGTGGTGATCCGGCTCATCGATCCGCCGCTGCACGAGTTCCTCCCGCCTAGGAGGGGCTGGTCAAGGAGGTGGCCGATCGCAAGATACGGCTGCCAGCGCCGCCGCATCCCTGGAGGCGATCGACGAGTCGCTCGGCGGCTGGAGCACTCCGAGCAGTTGGTGCACGCGGTCGAGCGCCTGCGCGAGACCAATCCGATGCTCGGGCTGCGTGGGGTCCGTCTCGGCGTGCGTCTACCCCGAGGTCAGCCGGATGCAGATCCGGGCGATCATCGAGGCGGCGTGCGACGTGCGTCGACGCGCGGGGTCGACGTCCGGCCGGAGGTGATGATCCCGCTGGTGGTCGACGGCGGGGAGTTGCCGGGACAGCGGGCACTGCTCCGGGAGGACAGCCGCCGCCGTGCTGGAGGAGCGAGGGGGTCGAGCTGGCGTTCCAGATCGGCACCATGATCGAGACGCCACGGGCAGCGCTCACCGCCGGAGAGCATCGCCGAGACCGCCGAGTTCTTCTCCTTCGGGACGAACGACCTCACCCAGACCACCTACGCCATCAGCCGTGACGACGCCGAAGCCGGCTTCCTCATGGCCTACGTCGCAGCAGGGGGTGTTCGAGGCGAACCCCTTCGCCACCTTGGACGACGCCGGGGTGGGCCGGTTGATCGAGATGGCGGTGGCCGCCGGCCGGCGAGGCCCGGCCCGGGCTGGAGACCGGGATCTGCGGCGAGCACGGCGGAGACCCGGCCTCGATCGCCCTGTGCCACCGCTACGGGCTCGACTACGTGAGCTGCTCCCCGTTCCGGGTCCCGGTGGCGCGATTGGCGGCTGCCCACGCTGCCCTGGCGGCGACGACGGACTGAGGGGTGCTGCGGCGCATCGGGACCTTCCTAGGCTCCGGGGCGATGCGACTGCTCCTGGTTCGCCACGCCGCCACCGCCGAGACGGGCAAGGTGCTGTCCGGGCGCCTGCCCGGCATCCCACTCTCTCCGGGTGGGGTGGAGGCAGCCGGGGTCGCCGGCCGCGCCCTCGCCGACTCCGCCGCCGCCGCCATCGTCACCTCGCCGATGGAACGGTGCCGGCAGACCGCCGCCCTCGTGGGGCGGGCGACGGGGCTCCGAGCACGGGTCGACAGGGCCTTCGCCGAGGTCGACTACGGCGCCTGGTCGGGAAGGAAGCTGTCCGACCTGCGTCGCTTGGCGGCGTGGCGAACCCTGATGGCGTCCCCGGCCCGGTTCCGGTTCCCCGGCGGCGAGACCCTCGACGAGGTGCGGCAGCGTTCGGTGGCCGCCACCGAGAAGCTGGTCGGGCGCGTACCGAGGCGAGACCGTGGTGGTGGTCACCCACGCCGACGTCGTCCGCGCCCTGCTGTGCCACTATCTCGGCATGCCACTCGACCTCCTTCACCGGCTCGAGGTCGGTCCGACCAGCCTCACCGAGATCGAGCTGACGGATGGTTTCGTTCGCGTGCCCAGGGTGAACCACCACCTGGTGCCGGGATGACGGAACCCCGCCTCGTCGACAGCTTCATCCCCGGGTTCATCGGCGAACCGGGGTACCGCACCTTCTATCTGCAGGTCGATGCCGAAGGCTCCCGGTCGTGGTACCTGGTGGAGAAGGGCCAGGTGGCCGCCCTCGCCGTCGACGCCGGTCGCATCCTCGTCGAGCACGAGCTCGAAGAGGCCGGCGACGACTTCGAGGTCGGCGAGCTGGCCGAGCCGGACGTCGTGGCGTTCCGCGTTTCCGAGCTCGAGCTGGCCTACGACGCAGAAACCGGCATCGTTGCCGTCACCCTGGTGCCCACCGAGGCGGGCGCGGTCTCGGTGACCCACGTGATGAGCACCGCCCAACTCCGGGCGGCGGCTCGGGTGGCGGCCGTCGCCGTGATGTCCGGGCGACCTCGTTGCCCGCGGTGCGGGCTGGCCATGGATCCCGATGGTCACCCCTGCCCGCTGACCAACGGCGACCTGCGGGGGCACCGACCCTGAGCACGGACGCGGCGAGGTGGTGTCCCGTGGTCACCGAGGTCGAGGGTCGGTACGTCGCCGCCTCCAATGCGACCCTGCTGGGGACGACGGCCGACGGCGAGCGGGTCGTCTACAAGCCCGACGCCGGCGTCCAGCCGCTGTGGGACTTCGACCCCCGGACCCTCGGCCGGCGCGAGGTGTGGACCTCCCGCGTGGCAGATGTGATCGCCCCGGGATGGGTGCCCGAGACGGTGGTCGGCGACGGGGTATACGGGCCGGGAGCGGTGCAGCGCTGGGTCGACACCGACGACGACTTCGACCCGCTCCCCCTGGTGCGGAGCGGCGACCCGTCCCTGTGGGCACTGGCCGTCCTCGACGTCGTGTGCAACAACGCCGACCGCAAGCTGGGCCACATCCTGCGCCGGTCAGACGGCACCGGCATGGTGGGGATCGACCACGGCCTCACCTTCCACACCGAGGACAAGTTGCGGACCGTGCTGTGGGCGTTCGCCGGGCGCCCGGTCCCGGCAGCCGAGCTCGACCGGTTGCAGGAGCTACGGGCACGGCTGGGCGACGAGTGGGCAGAAGCGATCGGCGACGACCTGGGTGAAGACGCCGCCGCGGCGACGGTGGCCAGGGTCGAGTCGCTGCTGGCGCGGCGACACCACCCCGATCCGCCCGGCGACCGCCCGGCATACCCCTGGCCGATCCAGTGATCGATCGGTGGCAACCGGCTCAGCTGCCGCCGGTCGCCACCCCGCCGTCACGGCGTCGATCGGCCACCGCGTCCAGCTCGACCGTGCCCGTCCGTGAAGGCCGCCTGGGCGCCGCCGAAGTACATCGACAGCGGCGGGAAGGCTCGCCGGCCGAGCCCGTCGACCGGTTCCACCGGGATCCCGGGCTCGTGGGCGATGAGGTCGACGCCTTCGAAGACCTCGACGTGGACACGGGGGTGGTGCACCGCGGTGTCCAGCGGCATCCCCAACACCAAGGTGTTGAGGAGGATGGCGCTCAGCGTCGTGGTGATCCGATCGGCGCCGGCCGAGCCGACGGCGATCGCCTTCTCACCGTTGCGTGCCGTGGTCGGCGCCATGTTGGAGATCAGGCGGGTGCCCGGTGCCAGCCCGTGGTACCCGGTTGGATGCAGCTCGAGCTCGCCCAGCGAGTTGTTGAGCCAGAAGCCGGTCCCGGGCGGCATCGCCCCGGAGCCGTACCCGGCGGAAACGGTCACCGCGCAGACGGTGCCTTCGCTGTCTGCCGCAGAGCAGTGCGAGGTCGACGGGGACGACAGCAAACGGCCGATGTCGCCCGCCTTCGCCGCCTCGAGCAGGTCGGTGATGGCGTCGCCGATGGCACCGGGCACGGTGAGCTCCCTGCGCCGGTAGTCGAGCACCGCCCGCTGCACCCGGACGAGGGCTGCGACGTCTGCCTGGCTCCACCCGGCCCAACCGGAGGCGACGGCGAGCAACGCCACCGCCGCCATGGTGGAGCCGCCGACCGCCGGCGGCGGGTTGGTCCACACCGACCAGCCGCCGAGGTCGAAGCCGAGCGGCCGGCGCCGGAACGCCCTGTAGGCGGCGAGGTCGTCGCGGCCGAGCAGTCCTCCGTCGGCCGCCGCCGCATCGACGATCGCCGCGCCGAGGTCGCCGCGATAGAGCGCGTCTGTTCCCTCGTCGGCGATGAGCTGGAGCGTGTCGGCGAGATGAGGGACCGAGACGATGTCACCGGCGCGGTACGGCGACCCGTCGGGGTGATGCAATACCGAGTGGGACTCCTCCTGCCAGCCGAACACGGCGTCGTGGGCGAAGCCGAGGTACTCGGCGGCCGGCGGCGACAACGGGAAGCCGGCACGGACCGCGGCGATCGCCGGCTCGAAGAGCTGGCGCCACGGGATCCTGCCGTACAACCGCCAAGCCTCCTCGAGGGCGGCGTGGATCCCGGGCACCGCCACCGACCCGTACCCCACCACGGTGTCGATGCCGCCGCCGTAGTCGAGCCGGATGGGTCGTCCCGACCCGAACGCCTCCGGCGGAGCGCTCCTGCCCGGCATCTCGGCGTACCCGTCGAAGACGGCCGGCTCACCATCGGCGGCGTGGACCGTGACGAATCCACACGCCCCGGGGGCGACGATGCCGGGGTCGGTGCACATCGTGGTCATGACCGCGGCAACGGCGGCGTCGACGGCGTTTCCCCCGGCGTCGGCGATGGCGGCCCCGGCATCGGCGGCGAGCTGCGAACCGGCGGCGACGGTCACCCTGCCCATGGGGGCGAATCTACCGTCGACCGCCGGCCCCGGCCCTCTACCCGGTCGGGTCGCCGGCGGCGGGCTCGACCCGCTTCACCTCGTGGGCCACCACCTCCACCCTGCTGCGACGGCCGTCCGGCGTCTCCCAGAACCGACGCTGCACGTTGCCGGTGAGCCAGACGTGGTCACCCCGCACCGGCGGCTTCCGGACCAGCTCCCGGGTCGGGTCCCACATGGTCACCGGGATCACGTCGATCCGCTGCCGGGGCTCGCTGAGCCGGATCGTCACCAAGAGGCGGAGGGCGGTGGCTCCGGACTCGTAGGTGCGATGTTCGGCGTCGGCGGCGAGCCGCCCCTTCAGGACGACGAGGTTCACGTCGATGAGGTCGGCGGTGGCCTCGCCGGTTTGCTCCGAGCCGGTTCGGTCGGCTGCGCCGGTTGGGCTTGCCTCCACTCTTCGTGGATCGCTTGGCCCGGGCCGGCTTGTCGGCCGTTGCCCGGCTTCGTGCCGGGGCGGCCTTCCGGGTCGGGGCCGGCTGCTTGGTCTCGCCGGTGGCGGCCCGCTCGGTTGCGGGGCCTGTGGTCGCTCGCTGGCTGGTGCGGGGCATCACGCATCTCCCTGGTCGGCGGGGAGTGCGGGTTCATGCAGGAAGGTATCGCCTGCGGTGTGACACGAACGCGCCACGGGCCGATCGCGCCTGGGCCGGGCAGTCCGGATGGTGGCCTCAGCCTTTGGAGATGAGGGCCTCGAGCTCGTCGATCCCGGGGAACGCCGGGTCGTTGGTGAGGATCGCCGACCGTATGGCTCCGGCCCTGGCGACGTCTCCCCGGAGGGCGGCGACCCGGGCGGCGACGTACCAGACCCGCAGGTCCTCCTCGAACGGATTTCCCTGCATCCGGCCCGGGTCGACGAGCGCCCACGCCCCGTCGAGATCGCCGCGGTCGATGAGGTGGGAGGCGTACACCACCCGGCCCTCCTTCAGCACCGCCGGCTTACCGCCCCGTTGCTGCAGCGTCTCCCAGGCGGTTCGGACGTCGGCGGGTCGGTCGAGGGCGCGGAGGGCGTCCATCTCCACCGGTACGTGGGTGGTCTCGCCGGAGAGGCGCCGGTAGGCGCGCAGCTCGGTGAGTGCGGTGTGCCAGTCGCCCGCCCGGTAGGCGGAGATCCCGAGCGTCTCCCGGACGGTGGCGTCCCGCGGAGCGAGCTCCTTGGCGGTCTTGGCATGGCGGACCGCCCGGCGATAGGCGCCGTCGGCGAGTGCCTCGGATGCCTCTCCCAGCGCTTCGAGGGCACCGGCCACACGGTTCGCCGGGGTGACCCTGGCGAGGTCCTCGATGACCCAGTTCGGGAGGTTGGCGGCGGCACCGGTGAGGTCGCGCCTGCGCTTGGCGGGAGCGGGGTGGTCGCCGTGCTTCGGGTCCGTGGTGCGAGAGCCTCGACCGGTCCCTGCCCCGCCGGAACGGGCGTTGCCCGATGTCGTTCCGCCCCCTGGCTTCGGCTTGCCCGAGCCGTGCTTCCCGGCCGGCTTCCTCGCCGGTCGTCCACCTTCGGACGACGATCGTTCGCGCTTGTCGGCCACGGCTCTCCTCGGTCGGGTCTGCGATCGGTTCGATCGGTTCTCTGGGGTCGCTCCGCTCGAGCTCGCTTCGCTCCCGGCAGAGCGTAGGGCTCGGCACGCGACGAGGGGCCACCCATCGCTGGGTGACCCCTCGTCCAATGATGCTCGGCGGCGACCTACTCTCCCGGGGCCCTACGGCCCAAGTACCATCGGCGCTGGCAGGCTTAACTTCTGTGTTCGGAATGGGAACAGGTGGGTCCCTGCCGCCATGGCCACCGAAACGGATCGAGAGCCCTTGAGCCCTCCATAGCGAGCACGAGAGAGTCGTCGGTATTCAAACCCAAGCCCTCGACGTATTAGTACCAGTCAGCTCCACACATTGCTGTGCTTCCACTTCTGGCCTATCAACCTGGTGTTCTGACCAGGGGTCTTACCCGGTTAATCCGGTGGGAGATCTCATCTTGGAGACGGCTTCGCGCTTAGATGCCTTCAGCGCTTATCCGTTCCGGACGTAGCAAATCAGCCGTGCCCTTGGCAAGACAACTGACACACCAGAGGTCCGTCCATCCCGGTCCTCTCGTACTAGGGACAGATCTCCTCAAATCTCCTGCGCCCGCGACGGATAGGGACCGAACTGTCTCACGACGTTCTAAACCCAGCTCGCGTGCCTCTTTAATGGGCGAACAGCCCAACCCTTGGGACGTGCTACCGCCCCAGGATGAGACGAGCCGACATCGAGGTGCCAACCCCCGCCGTCGATATGGACTCTTGGGCGGGATGAGCCTGTTATCCCCGGGGTACCTTTTAGCCGTTGGCCTTGGCGCATCCACATGCCGCCAAGGGATCATTAGGCCCTACTTTCGTACCTGCTCCACTTGTAGGTGTCGCAGTCAAGCTCCCTTGTGTCCTTACACTCAACGCCTGATTGCCGACCAGGCTGAGGGAACCTTTGGGCGCCTCCGTTACACTTTAGGAGGCCACCACCCCAGTGAAACTGCCCGCCAGACACTGTTCCTGATCCGGATAACGGACCGAGGTTAGAAGACCATCATGAGAAGGGTGGTATTTCAACGGTGGCTCCACCACGGCTAGCGCCGTAGCTTCGTAGCCTCCCACCTATCCTACACATCACATGACGAACTCCAATGTCAAGCTGCAGTAAAGGTCCCGGGGTCTTTCCGTCCTGTCGCGGGAAGTGAGCATCTTTACTCACAGTGCAATTTCGCCGAGTCTCTGGTTGAGACAGTGCCCAAATCGTTGCGCCATTCGTGCAGGTCGGAACTTACCCGACAAGGAATTTCGCTACCTTAGGATCCTTATAGTTAGGACCGCCGTTTACTGGGGCTTGAATTCGAAGCTTCGCCCAAAGGGCTAACCTCTCCTCTTGACCTTCCAGCACCGGGCAGGCGTCAGAGCGTATACGGCGTCTTGCGACTTAGCACGCTCCTGTGTTTTTAGTAAACAGTCGCTTGGGCCTGGTCTCTGCGGCCCCCTCGAGCTCCGGACGCGAGGTCCTTCACTCTACCGGGGCGCTCCTTCTCCCGAAGTTACGGAGCCATCTTGCCGAATTCCTTAACCAGAGTTTTCTCGCTCGCCTTAGTATTCTCTACTTGTCCACCTGTGTCGGTTTAGGGTACGGGCACCATGTGAGCTCGCTAGAGGCTTTTCTCGGCGGCATAGGATCAGTGGCTTCACCTGAATCGGCTCGGCATCGCACCTCGAGCTCATGAGGCCCGGATTTGCCTGGGCCTCGCTCCGCATGCTTACCCCGGGTACAACCAACGCCCGGGTCCACTCACCTTTCCGCGTCACCCCATCGCTGACCTAATACCGACTGGTTCGGTAGGCCCCGAAGGGCTTTCCTTAGCAAATCGGATTCGGTCTGGGCGCGCACATGGTGGTACGGGAATATCAACCCGTTGTCCATCGACTACGCCTTTCGGCCTCACCTTAGGTCCCGACTAACCCTGGGCGGACGAGCCTTCCCCAGGAACCCTTGGACATCCGGCGGAGGAGATTCTCACTCCTCATTCGCTACTCATGCCGACATTCTCACTCGAGCGGCCTCCACGGCTGGCTTCCGCCGCCGCTTCCCTGGCCGCTCGACGCTCCTCTACCGATCTCTTCCCCTGGACGTGGGTCCCTCGGGAGTCCACGCCTGGGTTGAGAAGAGATCCCGCAGCTTCGGTGTAGTGCTTGAGCCCCGTTACATCATCCGCGCGGAACCACTCGACCAGTGAGCTGTTACGCACTCTTTAAAGGGTGGCTGCTTCTAAGCCAACCTACTGGCTGTTTGGGCAATTCCACATCGTTCCCCACTTAGCACTAACTTAGGGACCTTAGCTGGCGATCTGGGCTGTTTCCCTTTCGACCATGAGGCTTATCCCACAAGGTCTGACTGCCATGCTTGGCGCATTGGGATTCGGAGTTTGACTGGGTTCGGTAAGCTTGTTGGCCCCCTAGCCCAATCAGTGCTCTACCCCCAATGCGGAACGCATGACGCTAGCCCGAAAGCTATTTCGAGGAGAACCAGCTATCGCCGAGTTTGATTGGCCTTTCACCCCTATCCACAGGTCATCCCCCCAGTTTTCACCTAGGTGGGTTCGGGCCTCCACGAGGTCTTACCCTCGCTTCACCCTGCCCATGGATAGATCACTCGGCTTCGGGTCTATGACACGCGACTTGACGCCCTATTCAGACTCGCTTTCGCTGCGGCTCCACCTCTCGGCTTAACCTTGCCACGCATCGATAACTCGTCGGCTCATTCTTCAAAAGGCAGGCAGTCAGGATCCGAAGACCCCTCCTACTGCTTGTAAGTTGCCGGTTTCAGGTACTATTTCACTCCCCTCACCGGGGTGCTTTTCACCTTTCCCTCACGGTACTGGTCCGCTATCGGTCGCTAGGGAGTACTTAGCCTTACGAGGTGGTCCTCGCAGATTCACACGGGATTTCACGGGCCCCGTGCTACTTGGGAACACCATCGAGAGGCTCGAGAGATTTCGCCTACGGGTCTGTTACCCCCTATGGCGCCGCTTTCCAGACGGCTTCGGCTATCTCCGAGCTTGGTAACTCTCTGACGGATCCGATGCTCCGTCTGACGGGTCCCACGACCCCCACATGGCAACACCATCGGGCTATCACACCATGTGGGTTTAGGCTCTTCCCGTTTCGCTCGCCGCTACTCAGGGAGTCGCTGTTGCTTTCCTCTCCTCGGGGTACTGAGATGTTTCAATTCCCCCGGTTACTTCTGCTGGCCCTATGTGTTCAGACCAGAGTGACTGGGCATTACCCCAGCCGGGTTTCCCCATTAGGACATCCTCGGGTCGATGCTTGCTTGACAGCTCACCGAGGCTTATCGCAGCCTGCCACGTCCTTCTTCAGCTCCTAGCGCCAAGGCATCCACCGACAACCCTTTGTAGCTTGGATTGCACAGAATACTTTGACTTCTCGTGCTCGCTATGCAGTTCTCAAGGGGCGTCGAGGTCGACGAAGCCGGCCCACGCCTGTTGGCTGGGCCGGCAACGGACTCCCTCACGACTGAACAGCGTGCCCGACGTCGCCGACGCACCGGTCCTCCGACGGCTCGACCGAACATCCCTCCCCTGGTGGGGAGCGAGCTCGCGAGACTGCGGTGGCACGATTACGGTGCGACGCCGAGTAACCAGCATATCCACTAGGTGCTTCCGAGCCGGCCTTTCGGCGGCTCGAGAATGCTCCTTAGAAAGGAGGTGATCCAGCCGCACGTTCCCGTACGGCTACCTTGTTACGACTTCATCCCAGTCACCGATCCCACCTTCGGCAGCTCCCTCCACAAGGGTTGGGCCACTGACTTCGGGTGTTACCGACTTCCGTGATGTGACGGGCGGTGTGTACAAGCCCCGAGAACGTATTCACCGCGGCTTTGCTGATCCGCGATTACTAGCGACTCCGGCTTCATGGAGTCGAGTTGCAGACTCCAATCCGAACTGAGGACGGCTTTAAGGGATTCGCTCACGCTCGCGCGATCGCTGCCCGTTGTACCGCCCATTGTAGCATGCGTGCAGCCCTGGACATAAGGGGCATGATGACTTGACGTCGTCCCCGCCTTCCTCCGAGTTGTCCCCGGCAGTCTTCTACGAGTCCCCGGCATTATCCGCTGGCAACGTAGAACAGGGGTTGCGCTCGTTGCGGGACTTAACCCAACATCTCACGACACGAGCTGACGACAGCCATGCACCACCTGTCATGGGCGCAAAGCACCCTGTGTTTCCACAGGTAGACCCATGATGTCAAGCCCAGGTAAGGTTCTTCGGGTTGCATCGAATTAAGCCGCATGCTCCGCCGCTTGTGCGGGGCCCCGTCAATTCCTTTGAGTTTTAGCCTTGCGGCCGTACTCCCCAGGCGGAACACTTAATGCGTTAGCTGCGGCACGGCAGACGTGGATAAGTCCGCCACACCTAGTGTTCAACGTTTACGGCGTGGACTACCAGGGTATCTAATCCTGTTTGCTCCCCACGCTTTCGCTCCTCAGTGTCGGTACCGGCCCAGTGAGCCGCCTTCGCTACTGGTGTTCCTCTCGATATCTGCGCATTTCACCGCTACACCGAGAATTCCACTCACCTCTACCGGACCCTAGTCACAGCAGTTTCGACTGGCCTCCCGGGGTTGAGCCCCGGACTTTCACAGTTGACTTGCTGAACCACCTACGAGCCCTTTACGCCCAATAAATCCGGACAACGCTTGCCCCCTACGTGTTACCGCGGCTGCTGGCACGTAGTTGGCCGGGGCTTCTTCTGGAGGTACCGTCATTTTCGTCCCTCCTGAAAGCGGTTTACAACCCGAAGGCCGTCATCCCGCACGCGGCGTCGCTGCATCAGGCTTTCGCCCATTGTGCAATATTCCCTGCTGCTGCCTCCCGTAGGAGTCTGGGCCGTGTCTCAGTCCCAGTGTGGCTGATCGTCCTCTCAGACCAGCTACCCGTCGAAGCCTTGGTAGGCCGTTACCCCACCAACAAGCTGATAGGCCGCGAGGCCATCCTGAAGCAGCGGACTGTTTGCTCATCAGGCCATGCGGTCCGATGAGATCATCCGGTATTAATCCGGGTTTCCCCGGGCTATCCCGGTCTTCAGGGCAGGTTCCTCACGTGTTACGCACCCGTTCGCCGGTTTCCCCGTCCTCTCCTTACGGATTGGACGGTTCTCCCTCGACTTGCATGCATTAGGCACGCCGCCAGCGTTCGTCCTGAGCCAGGATCAAACTCTCCATCGAGAGTTGTTGAACCTGATTCCGATGTCGCCGAAGCGACGGTGGAGTCAGACTCAAAGGTCGTCTGCACCAGGGGACGGAAACCCCGGCTCCTCGGCGTGCCGAGGGATGCAGACGGTTGGCTTGTGCTGCGCCGACCAGAGGGCGGTCCGCACGAGGCGGGTCGCCATGGAGGGCGCATGCTGGCTTTTGACACGCTGTTCAGTTGTCAAGGAGCCCGTAGCCACAGGTGGGCGCGTGACGCTCCCACCGTGGCCCCTGATCCTTGTCCGCCCAGACGTGGGCGTGCAAAGCAACCGGCTCGCGAGCCGGCCGCTGGGCGGATTGTGCCACAGGCCAGGGTGCTCCGCAAGTCACTGGCGCGGCCCCTGCCGGGATGGTCAACCGTCGCGACGGCCTCAGGTGTTCCCGCCGCTTCCCCGGACTTTGCCGGCCAGGTAGAGCACGCCGATGACGAGACCGGCGGCGACCAGGAACCAGAAGATGCCGACGATGAACCCGAAGACACCGCGCAGCAGCCACCAGGCGGCGATGGCGACGGCGAGAACGATCAGCACGTTGGCGAGCACGTTGCGGGTCTTGTTCACAGCCTCTCCTGCCCTGCCACCAAAGCCGTGGTCGGTGCCGGCTCACGATCGCTCGACCCGAACGAACCGGCGCTTCCCGACCTGGACAATCTTACCGACCACCTCGTCGGCGGGAAGGCGCTCGGCCGATACCGGGGTGCCGTCGATCTTCACCGCCCCCTGCCCGATGAGCCGGCGCACCTCCGTGCGCGACCCGACCAGGCCGGCGCGCTCGAGGAGCTCGGGGAGGGCCACATCGACCGCATCGCTCTCGATGGTCACGGCGTCGACTTCCTCGGGCGCCAGGTGGTCGACGAACAGCCGATCGAACGCCGCCTCGGCTTCCTCCGCCGCCGCCGCACCGTGGTACAGCGAGACGATGCGTCGCCCCAGGAGCCGCTTGGTCTCCCCCGGATGGCGGACACCGGTGGCGACGTCGGCGACGATGGACGCCGCTTCTGCCTCTCCGGTCCCGGCGGCGAGCACGAACCACTCCTCCATTGCCTCGTCGGGGATGCTCATCGTCTTGCCGAACATCTCCTCTGCGGGGTGGCGGATCGAGATGTAGTTGTCGAGGCTCTGCGACATCTTCCTGGTCCCGTCGGTGCCCACCAGCAACGGCACGGTCATCGCCGTCTGCGGCGGCTGCCCGAACCGCTCCTGGATGCCACGGGCCATGGCCAGGTTCCACAACTGGTCGGCGCCACCCAGCTCGATGTCGGCTGCCACCGCTACCGAGTCGTAGCCCTGGAGCAGCGGATAGACGAACTCCACGAGGGAGATCGGGCGATGGGCGCCCCATCGCTCCTTGAAGTCGCCGCGCTCGAGGAGCTGGGCGACCGTCACCGCCGAGGACAGCTCGAGGACACCCTCCATGGTCATCGGGGCCAGCCACTCGGAGTTGCGCCGGATCTCGAGCGGCTCGGGGAGGAGGAGGTCGCCGACCATGTCGAGGCAGCGATCGGCGAAGGCATCGACCGTGCCGGCGTCGAGACGCCTGCGGGTGTCGTCACGACCACTGGGATCACCGACCCGTGCGGTGAAGTCGCCGACGATGAGCACGGCGAGATGGCCCAGCTCCTGGAACCGTCGCAGCAGCCGGAACACGACCGCCCATCCCAGCGTGACGTCGGGGGCGGTCGGGTCGATGCCGAACTTGACCCGGAGCGACCGGTCTTCCTCGAGTAGCCGGCGGAGCCCGTCCTCCGGCAGGATGGTGTCGATGCCCTGCACCAGGTGATCGAGTTGTCGGTCGACGGGGAGCATCGGCGGGTACCTCCGGGGCAGCGAGGTTACCGGCCGGCTGCGGAGACGAAGCGCCACGGTCGGTCGGTGGCGCGGGTGATGCCGATGCGGGGCGTGGCGGCGAACCCCGGCTCCGGGCCGCGGCGGGCGAGCAGCCGTACCGGCCCGCCCAGCACCGAGGTGGCGTTGTGATCCCCGGTGACACCGAGGGCCGCGCACAACTTGCCGGGACCGTCCGCCAGGTGGTCGGCCCGACCCCGCCGGAGGGCCATGACGGGCTCGCCCTCGACAGCCCTCCCGCCCCGCAGCAGCACCGCCCCGGGAACGCCGCGGGGGCCGGTGACCACGTTCATGCACCAGTGCAGGCCATACGACCGGTAGACGTAGAGGGTCCCCGGTGGACCCCACATCGGGCGGTTGCGCGGAGTGAGGCCGTTGGCGCTGTGGCTGGCCGGGTCCCCCGGCCCGGCGTAGGCCTCCACCTCGTCGAGCACGACCTCGGTGAGCTCCCCACCGAAGCGGGTGCGTACCCGCATCCCGAGCAGCCGCGGGGCGACGGTGACCGGATTGTCATCGAGCAGCCTGCGCAGCGAACCGCTCACCCGGCGAGGTGGAGTAGCGATGTCCCGGAGGGCTTCAGGAGGACGGCCACGTCACACCTCCCCCCGGAGTGTCGCCCCGGTGGAAGAGGTCACCGTGTCGACGATCGCCCGCCGCAGAGGGGCCAGCTCTCGGTCGGTGAGGGTCCGGTCGGGGGCGCGCAGGGTGAGCCGCACCGCGATGCTGGTGCGGCCGTGCTCGACCGGCCCCCCGGAGAAGACGTCGAACACCCGCTGTGCCTCGAACAGGTCGCCGGCACCCCGCCGGATGGCGGCCAGCAGCTCGCCGGCCGAGGTGGCAGGGTCGATCTCGAAGGCGAGGTCGAAGATGTTCGGCGGGAACGGGCTGGGGGGAACCAGCCGCCACACCGGCTTCTCGGCCACCAGGGGGGCGATGGCGATCTCCCCGACGGCGACCCGGCCGGGGAGCCCGGCCCTCTCCGCCACCGAGGGGTGCAGCTCGCCCACCATCCCGGCGACGGTGTCACCCACCAGGACCTCGGCGGCCCGACCCGGGTGCAGCTCGGGAGCCGATCCCCGGCGGACGACGGCATCGGGGATCCCCATGGCGGCCACCAGCCCCTCCCACAGCCCGGTGGCGGTGCGCACGTCGACCGGACGGCCCGGGACCTCGAAGTCGCCCCCGTCCATGCCCACCCGGATGAACCCGAGATGCTCGGGCTGGTCGGGGATCGGGCCCGGGCCGCGACGGAACACGGTGCCGGTCTCGAAGAGGGCGACGTCCTCGATGTGCTGGTTGACGTTGCGGGCGGCGGCGGAGATCAGCCCGGGCAGCAACGTGGTGCGCATCACCCCGTTGCCGTCGTGGAGCGGCTTCACCACCGCGATGCCCGATCGACGGGGGTCGTCCTCGGGCAGGTCGAGGGCGTCGAGGTCTGCGGCCCCGATGAACGAGAAGGTCAGGATCTCCGAGTACCCGGATCCGGCCATGAACCGGCGCAGCCTCGCCTTGTCGGGCCTCGACTGGGGGGAGCCCGCCCCCGAGGCCGGTCCGCACCCGGTCGGGGATCCGGTCGAACCCGGCCAGGCGCCCGATCTCCTCCACCAGGTCGATGGGCCGCTCGATGTCGCGCCTGCGGGTGGGGACGGTCGCCATCAGGGGGTCTCCGGGGGTCACCGCGAACCCGAGGCGCTCGAGCAACTCCTTCGACTCACCCGGCTCCAGCCTGATCCCGAGGTGTCGCTCGATCTCGTCCTCGGCCAGGGCGATGGTTCGAGGTTCGATCGGGCTGGGGTAGGCGTCGACGCGGCCGGCGACCACCGTCGCCCCGGCGGTGGTGACCAGGAGCTGGGCAACGCGGTCGGCGGCGAGGTGGCAGAAGTTCGGGTCCATCCCTCGTTCGAACCGGGCGGACGCCTCCGACCGCAGGCCGAGGCGGCGGGAGGTGGCCAGGATGGCGGGCGGGTCCCAGTAGGCGGCCTCGACGAGGATTCGCGTGGAGCCGTCGTGGATCTCGGAGTCGGCGCCGCCCATCACCCCGGCGATGGCCACCGGCCGAGCGGCATCGGCGACCACGATGTCACCGGACAGCAGCTCCCGGTCCTGGTCGTCGAGGGTCACCACCCGCTCCCCCGCCGCCGCTCGCCGGACGACGACGGTGTCCCCGAGGCGGTCGAGGTCGAAGGCGTGCGTGGGATGCCCGAGCTCGACCATCGCGTAGTTGCTGGCGTCCACCACGTTGTTGATGGGACGGATGCCGGCGTGGCGCAGGCGGAGACGCATCCACAGCGGTGAGGGGCCGACGGTGACGTCCCGCAGCTCACGCCCGACGAAGCGGGGGCAACCGATCGGGTCGTCGATGGTGACGGAGACGGTCGACGCCGGAGGCAACTCGTCGACCTCGATCGTCGGCTCCTCGACCCCGATCCGGTAGTACGCGGCGAGCTCTCGCGCCAGGCCAAGCACCGACATGCAGTCGGGCCGGTTGGGTGTGATGTCCACGTCGAAGAGCGTGTCGGGCAGGTCGAGTATCGCGGCGAAGTCAGACCCGAGCGTCGCCGCCGCCTCCGGGAATTCGGCGTCGAGGACCATGATCCCGGCGTGCTCGTCACCGAGGCCCAGCTCCCGCTCCGAGCAGATCATCCCGTTGGAGACCACCGACCGGATGCTCCGCCGCTCGATCGTTGCCTCGCCGAGCCTGGCGCCGGGCAGCGCCACCGGCACCACGCGCGCCGACCGCGAAGTTCCACGCCCCGCAGACGATCTCGGAATCGCCGGCCGGGTCGCCGACGTCGACGGTGCACACCCGGATCTTGTCGGCGTCCGGGTGGGCGGCAATCCCGGTGACCCGGCCGATCACCACCCTCTCGAAGTCGGCGGTCAACTGGTGGTACGCCTCGACCTCGTGCCCCATCGACTCGAGTGCGCCGGCGATCTCCGCGGGATCGGCCGTGGGCAGCTCGACGAAGTCGGCCAGCCAGCGCATGGTCAGCTTCATGGGATGGGCCCCGTCGCAGCGTGCCCCGTCCCATCCACCTTCATCGGAACTGGCCCATGATGCGGAGGTCGGGGTCGAACAGGTGGCGGATGTCGCTGACCTCGTGGCGGACCATGGCCACACGATCGGCACCCACGCCGAAGGCGAAGCCGGTGACGGCGTCGGGGTCGTACCCGACGTGCTCGAACACCGCCGGGTGGACCATCCCGCACCCGAGCAGCTCGAGCCATGAGCCCCGGTATTCCACGTACATCTCGGCCGACGGCTCGGTGAACGGGAAGTAGTGCGGGAGGAACTTGACTTTCGCCGTCGACCCGAACATCTCCCTGGCGAAGTGGGCGAGCGTGCCCTTCAGGTCGGCGAATGTGATGTCGGCGGCGACCGCCAATCCCTCGACCTGGTGGAAGACCGGTGAGTGGGTGGGGTCGAACTGGTCGCGACGGAACACCCGGCCCGGTACCACCACGTGCACCGGTGGCGGATGCTGCTCCATGTATCGGGCTTGCATCGGCGAGGTGTGGGTCCGCAGCAGGACCCCCTCTTCGACGTCGCCGTAGTCGAGGTAGAGAGTGTCGGTCTCGGCGCGAGCCGGGTGGCCCGGCTTGAAGTTGAGGGCGGTGAAGTTGTACCAGTCCGTCTCCGCCTCCGGGCCGGTGGCCACGGTGTACCCCAGGGTGACGAAGACCTCGACGATCTCGTCCATCACCCTTCGGATGACGTGCTCCGTGCCGGGCACCGTGGGGCGCCCCGGCAGGGTCACGTCGACGGCGTCGGCGGCGAGCCGGGAGGCCCGCTCGATCTGCTCCAGCTGGCCGCGCCGGGCATCGAGCGCGGGCGTCAGGACGGCAGCCGCCTCGTTGACCAGGAGACCCAGGTTGCGCCGGCTCTCCGGATCGAGCGAGCCGAGGGTTCGGCGAGCCGCGGCGATCGCCGATGACCTACCCAGCAGGTCGTCCTCGAGGTTCTCCAGGGCATCGAGTGACTCGACCTCGGCGATCCGCGCCGGGGCGTCGTCGATCATCTGGCGCAGGGCTGCTGCCGTCTCCATGGGCTGGGGAGCTTATCGGCTGGCATGCGCCGCCCGGTTCAGGGTGCCCGAAGGCAGGGCCGCCCCGATGTGGGCCGGCGCCTCATCGACGACCTCGCCGCAGCGAGCGGATGTGGTGCATCATCACCCCGGCGGCGACGGCGGCGTTGAGGCTCTCCACGTCATTGCCCAGGCGCAAGGTGACCGATCTGGCGGCACCGACGACAGGTTCGGGAAGCCCGTGTGCCTCGGAACCGATCAACAACGCCACCGCGCCGGTGACGACCAACCGGTCGGCGTCCTCACCGCCCTCGACCACCGTCGCCAGTGGAGCCAGACCGGCGGCCACGACCTCCCCGAGCGGGTCGTCGCCGAGCTCGATCACCGAGGTGCGGAATTGGGTGGCCGCCGCCGCCCGCACCGACTTCGGCGACCAGACGTCGGTTGCCTGGCGGGTGACGGCGACGTCGAAGCCGAAGGCGGCCGCCGAGCGCACGATCGCCCCGGCGTTGCCGGGATCCGCCATGTCCCAGAGGACCACGGTGTCCCTCGACCTGAGGGCGGCGGACGGGGGCACGGTCGCCACGGCCAGCGGCCCCCTCGGGTGGACGGTCCCCGCCATCCGGCCGAGGACCGCCTCGGACACCAGCGTCACCGGTGCCGCCACCGCGGCGGGAACGTCGCCCGGGTCGAGGGCGAACACCTCGAGCAGCGGCGCCCCCGCCCTGGCCGCGTCGGCGATCTGTGCCGGGCCTTCGAT
Organism: uncultured Acidimicrobiia bacterium; assembly: GCA_963812375.1. Lineage (GTDB taxonomy): Bacteria > Actinomycetota > Acidimicrobiia > Spongiisociales > UBA5794 > JACDBE01. The sequence continues at coordinate 529,328 of CAWEUW010000009.1, forward strand.
CACGGTGACGGCCTCGGCGCGGCGCCGGCCCGGCTGGTGGAGCCGCCGGACGGCGACGACCCGGGGGTTGCGGACCGAAGTCAGCGTGGGCCCGGGTATGGGATCTCCTCGGCGGCCGCGGTTGCCGTCAGTGGGTCGGCGACGCCGACCTGGCCACCTCGACCAGCGCCTTGAAGGCGTCCGGGTCGTTGACCGCCATCTCGGCCAGCATCTTGCGGTCGACCTCCACGTCGGCCGCCTTCAACCCGGCCATCATCTGCGAGTAGGTGCTGCCGTGGAGGCGGGCCCCGGCGTTGATCCGGGTGATCCAGAGGCGGCGGAAGTCGCCCTTGCGTGCCCGCCGGTCGCGGTAGGCGTACTGGAGCGAGTTGAGGTTCTGCTCGCGTGCGGCCCGGTACCGCCGGCTGCGCGCCCCGGTGTTGCCGGCGGCGCGCGCCATCACCTTGCGGCGCTTCTTGGCGGCGTTGACCGATCGCTTCACTCTCGCCATGGGATCTCTCCTACCTTCCCAGCAGCCTGGCGGCACGCCGGGCGTTGCCGCCGCTCAGGACGGTCTCGCCCTGGACGCGGCGCCACCGCTTCCCACTCTTCTTGTGCCGGTTGTGACCCCGCCATGCGTTGCGCCGGCTGATCTTCCCCGACCCGGTGACCTTCAGCCGCTTGGCGGCGCCCCGGTGTGTCTTCTGTTTCGGCACGTCACACTCTCCTGCAACGGTGACCTGATGGTCACCCCTCGGTTCGCCTCGGCAGGTCTCCTCGGCCTCCGCCTCAGGCTGGTCGACGGCTCCGCCACCGGTTCGGCCTCGACCGGCTCAACCTCGACCGGCTCGACCTCGACCGGCTCGACCTCGACCGGCTCAACCTCACCTCAACCGCCTCGACCGGCTCGGGCTCAGCCGGCTCGGGCTCGACCGAGTCCACTCCGGCGGGCTCGGCAACGACCGGCGGCTCGACGTTCCCGCCCGGGACGTGGCCATCGGTCGCCTGCAGTCTCACCTTCTTGACCGGGGCCAGCACCATCGTCATCTGGCGGTTGTCCATCGTCGGCGCCGTCTCCACCGTCCCGTGCCCTTCGATGGCGGCGGCCAGACGGTCGAGGACCTCCCGGCCCAGCTCGGGGTGGGTGACCTCTCGACCTCGGAACCTCATCGACACCTTCACCTTGTCGCCCTCGCCGAGGAACCGCTCGACCCTCTTTCGCTTCACGTCGAAGTCGTTCTGCGAGATCTTCGGGCGGAACTGGACCTCCTTGATCACGGTCCTGGTCTGCTTCTTGCGGGCCTCACGCGCCCTCACAGACTGCTCGTACTTGAACTTCCCGTAGTCCATCATCCGGACGACGGGTGGCTTGGCGTCGGGCGCCACCTCGACGAGGTCGAGACCTAGCTGATCGGCCAGCCAGCGGGCTTCTTCGATGGACTTCAGCCCGATCTGGCCCCCGTCGGGGTCGACCAGCCGGACCTCACGGGCGCGGATGCGCTCGTTGACCCTCGGTTCTCTGGTTGTGATGCGTTACCTCCCGGGAGCAGCCTGCTCGTCGTCGGTCCCGACCGTGCCCCTCGCCGCGGCCTGACGGCCATGGGAAAAGGGCAGCGCGTGCGCGCTGCCCCATCGGTTCGATGACCGCGGCGCACCCCGAGTCGGTGGCCGGGTGGGAGGCAGCGCCCCCGCTTGCATGTCGGTTGTGAGCGTGAACTATAGCTGTGTTGTCGCCCGGGCCGACTCGGCGGCTCCGCCGCCGAACAGACGCCGGTCGGCCCTCCTCCGCACGTGGGGCCCCTACCCCACGGCGGCCGTGTTGTCGCCCGGGCCGACTTCGGCGGCTCCGCCGCCGAACAGACGCCGGTCGGCCCTCCTCCGCACGTGGGGCCCCTACCCCACGGCGGCCGTGTTGTCGCCCGGGCCGACTTCGGCGGCTTCTACGACGACAAGGGTCACAAATCACGGAGAAGAGCGGCTGTGGTCGCCGCTGCCGATGCGGCCTCGGCGCCCTTGTTGTCGGTGCCCGGCAGCGAGCGGGAGACGGCGTGCTGCGGGTCGCGCACGGTGAGCAACCCGAGCCCGACCGGGACGCCGGTGTCGAGCATCACCCGCATCAGCCCGTCGCAGGCGGCACGGGCGACGTGCTCGTAGTGATCGGTCTCCCCGGCGACGACCGCCCCGAGGGCCACCACGGCGTCGTGGTCGGCGCAGAGCGCGGCGGCGGCCACGGGGAGCTCGAATGCCCCGGGGACGTCGACGACCGTCACCGAGGCCACCCCGGCGGACTCGAGCCAGTGCAGGGCACCGTCGAGCAGCCCGTCGGTCACCGAGGCGTTGAATAGCGACCGGACCACTCCGATCCTGAGGTCGCCGAGGTCGGCGTCGACGGGGGTGGCGGCGGCGTCGACCCTCACTCACCGGCTCCCGTCGGAGGGCCATCGCCGTCGATGATGTGACCCAGCTTGCTTCGCTTGGTGGCCAGGTAGCCGGCGTTGTGGGGGCCGACACCGACCACGTGCGGAACCCGGCGGGAGACCGTGATGCCGTACCGCTCCAGCTGGCGGCCCTTCTCCGGGTTGTTGGTCATCAACGCCACGCTCGACACCTTGAGCGCCGCCAGGATCTGGGCGTCCAGGGCGAAGTCGCGCTGATCGGCGTCGAACCCGAGAGCGGTGTTGGCCTCCACGGTGTCGTGGCCCTCGTCCTGGAGGCGGTAGGCGGCGAGCTTGTTGAGCAGCCCGATCCCCCGCCCCTCGTGGGACCGGTTGTAGACCACGATCCCGACCCCGGCGTCGGCGATCCGCGCCATCGCCGCCTCGAGCTGGGCGCGGCAGTCACACCGCTGCGAGCCGAGCACGTCGCCGGTGAAGCAGGCCGAGTGGACCCTGGTGAGCACGTCCTGGCGACCGGCGACGTCGCCCATCACGAGGGCGATGTGCTCGGAGCCGTCCACCGTCGAACGGAACCCGAGGGCCCGGAAGTCGCCGTGGAGCGTGGGGAGCCGTGCCTCGCCCTCGGCAACGACCAGCGACTCGGTCCGGCAACGGTGCTCGATGAGCGCAGCGATCGACAGCATCGGGATGCCGTGGGTAGCGGCGAAGTCGTCGAGCTGCGAACCCCTCATCATCGTGCCGTCGTCGTTGACCAGCTCGCAGAGCACCCCGACCTCGGAGAGCCCGGCCAGGCGGAGCAGGTCGATGGTCGCCTCGGTGTGGCCGGGGCGCACCAGCACACCGCCGGCGGTGTACCGCAGCGGGAATACGTGACCCGGACGGGCGAAGTCGCCCGCCTCCGAGCGCCGGTCGGCCAGCGCCCGGATGGTGGCGGTACGGTCGGCCGCCGAGATCCCGGTGGTGGTGCCTTCGACCAGGTCGACCGACACCGTGAAGGCGGTGCGGTGTGCCTCGGTGTTCCTGCCCACCATCAGCGGAAGTGCCAGGGCGTCGATCCGCTCGCCGGTCATGGGGACGCAGATCAACCCGCTGGTGTGGCGGACCATGAAGGCGAGCTGGGCGACGGTGGCGGCCTCGGCGGCCAGGATGAGGTCGCCTTCGTTCTCGCGGCGCTCGTCGTCGACGACGAGGACGAACCCGCCGGCGCCGAGCGCGGCAAGGGCGCGCTCCACCGCCTGCCGGGTCTCCGGCGCTCCTCGGTCCCCGTGAAGGCGCCCGGTCATCGGACGGCGCCGATGAGTCGCTCCACGTACTTGGCGATCACGTCGACTTCCAGGTTCACGGTGTCGCCAGGCAGTCGCCGCCCGAGCACCGTGATGTCGAGTGTGTGTGGGATCAGCGCCACTTCGAACCAGGCATCGTCGTCGCCGCCGACCGCGGTCACCGTCAGGCTCACCCCGTCGACCGTGATCGACCCCTTCTCGGCGACGTACCGGGTCAGCGAACGGTCGAGCCCGATGCGCAGCCGCCGGCCGGCTCCTTCATCCGCCACCGAGACGACGCGGCCGGTGCCGTCGACATGGCCCTGGACGACGTGACCGTCGAAGCGGCCGGTGGCCGCCATCGGGCGCTCGAGGTCGACGGCATCGCCCTGTGACAGCTCGCCGAGGTTGGTGCGGGCCAGCGTCTCGGCCACCAACTCGACGGTGACCCGTGGCCCGTCGAGCACGACGGCGGTGAGGCAAACCCCGTTCACAGCCAGCGAGTCGCCCACCGCCATCCCGCTGCACCGTGCCCGGGGCGGACAGCACGATCCGGGCGCCCTGGTCGGACCCCTCCACGGTCTCCACCACCCCGAGCTCGCCGACGATCCCGGTGAACATCAGGACACCGTGCCGCTGACGCGGATGTCGTCGCCGAGCGTGGTGACCTCGTCGACCCGAGCGCCCACGGTGTCTCCCAGGGTGCCGAACACGCCGTCGAACATCGGGCGGCCAACGCCTCCGGCGAACCGCCCGGCCAGGTAGAGCACGAAGCGGTCCACCAACCCGGCATGGAGTAGCGACCTGGCCAGGGTCGGTCCGCCCTCGGTCAGGACGTCGACCACCATCCTGGCCCCCAGGTCCTTGACCACGGCGTGCAGGTCGGGGACGTCGACCGTCTCGACGGCTCCCGGGCTCGCCGCCCGGCCGAGGCGATAGACCAGCGGGTCCCTGGCGTACAGCGCACGGGCGGCGGGCAGGGGGCGGTCCCCGGCCACGATCACCGGACGCGGCTGGGTGCCGGTGAACCCGGGCGAGCGGACGTCGAGAGACGGATCGTCGGCGCGCACCGTACCTGCCCCGACCATCACCGCATCGGCGGCGGCCCGCAGCCGGTGGGCGTCGGCCCGCGCCTCCTCACCGGTGATCCAACGCGAGGTGCCGTCGGCGGCGGCGGTCTGCCCATCGAGCGTCGCCGCCAGCTTCAGGGTGACCAGCGGCCGGCCCGTGCGGCGGTGGTGGAAGTACCCCGGGATCGACCTGTTCGGCGTCGACACCGGGCACCCCCACCTCGACATCGATCCCGGCCGCCCTCAGGGCGGCGATGCCGGCCCCGGACACCCGGGGGTCGGGGTCGGGGGCACCCACCACCACCCGGGCGATCCCGGCCGCGGTCACCGTGTCGACGCACGGTGGGGTGCGCCCGTGGTGGGAGCACGGCTCGAGGGTCACCACCAGCGTGCCGTCCCGGGCCTCGATACCCGCCCCGGCGAGTGCCAGGACCTCGGCGTGGGGAAGGCCGGGCCGCTTCATGGGCGGCGACGGCGACCAGGCTCCCACCGGGCGAGAGGACCACGGCGCCGACCCTCGGGTTGGGATGGGGACGGAACCCGGCGGCGGCCTCCATGGCGCGCTCCATCGCCCACAGCCATGGCTGCGGCCAACCGACTCGGTTGCCGTGGGCGCCAGACGGCACCACGCCCTCCTTCTCCCATCCGGACTCTCACCGTCGGTCCCGGAGTTCCACCGGGTCCACCCCTGGAGCCGGTCCGGCTCCGTGGGGGTCGCGGGCTTTCACCGCCGGTCGGGGATTTCACCCTGCCCTGAAGGGGGCTCTGTTGCTGACCGGGCGAATGCTACACACCGTCGCCGGCAACGTAGCGGCGGGCATCATGGAGGGAACGAGCTGCGGCTCATTCGGTGCGCCGGTCGATCCGGAGATTGCATCCCGGGTGCTGTTTGGCGTGTTCCTTCATCTCGGCGGCGACGGCGGACGCCTCCCATTGTGATTCGAGCCGGCGCCGGGCATTGGTGGCCACCCCGACCGAGAGTGAGGCAACCGGGTGCAGCCGCTCCTCGCCGAGCCGGTCCATGACCGTGATCCCGCCCCGGGCCAGGTCGGCAGCGTCGTACAGACCGCCGATCCCCTCTTCCCACGTCTCGAAGACCATGGCGAAGAAGGGCTCCACCCGATCGGGGCCGAGGGCCACGACGAAGTCGTCCCCGCCCACATGCCCGACGAAGGCGTCGGTGGTGTCGCCGGCGGCTTGGCGCAGGCAGCGTGCACAGAACGTGATCACCCCGTCGCCGCGTAGGAACCCGTAGGCGTCGTTGATCGCCTTGAAGTCGTCGATGTCGACGTGCGCCACCGCCAGGGGCTCGTCGGCGGCGATTCGCCGGCCGAGCTCGGCGGCGATCGCCCGGTTGCCCGGCAAGCCGGTGAGTGGGGACAGGTCGCGCATCTGCCAGGTACGGCGGAGCACGGTGTGGATCCGGGCCTCCAGCTCGTCGGAGTCGAACGGCTTCACCACGTAGTCGTCCGCACCCATCCGGAGGGCCTTGATCGCCTCGCCCATCCGCCCTCCGGCGGTGAGGACGATCACCGGCACCGGGGCGTCTCGCCGGTCGCCGATGATCCGGCGGAGAAGGTCGAACCCGTCGCCATCGGGCATCATCACATCGAGCAGCACCAGGTCGTGGCTCCGCTCCCCCAGCTCGGCCAGGGCGGCGTTCTCGTCGGGGACGACGTCGACGGTGAAGCCGGCGGCGCCGAGGCGCTCACCCAGATGTCGGGTGAGGTCGGCATCGTCGTCGATCACCAGGATCCGTTGCCGCATGCGGCTCAGGCCGGCGACGTCAGCCGAGGCACCGCCGGCGGCGGGCCTCCCAAACCTCCGTACATGGCCCTCTTCACCCCTCCGCGGCTCGGCGCAGCTCTTCCACGGCGGCCACCGGGTCGGCGGCGCCGAAGATGGCGCTGCCCGCCACGAACACGCTCGCCCCCGCCCTGCGGGCGGCGCCGACGGTGTCCGGGCCGATGCCTCCGTCGATCTCTATATCGACCTCGAGGGCTCGCTCATCAAGGGTTTCTCTCAGATGACGCACGGTGTCCAGGGCCGAGGGGAGGAAGTTGCTGGCCGCCGAAGCCGGGGTCGACCGACATGACCAGCACCAGGTCGCACAACTCGAGGAAGGGGACGACCGACTCGGGAGGCGTCGGCGGGTTCAGCACCAGCCCGAAGCCGAGCCCGGTCGACCTCGCCCGCGCCGCCGCCGCCGTCGGGTCCGGGTACGCCTCGATGTGGATGGTGACCAGGTCGGCGCCCGCCTCCTTGAGCGGCTCGAAGTACGCATCGGCGTTGGTCATCATCAGATGGCAGTCGAAGGGGAGGTCGGTCACCCGCCGGATCGACCGGATGACCGGTATGCCAAGCGACACGTTGGGCACGAAGTGCCCGTCCATGACGTCGACGTGGAGGAGGTCGGAGTGGGGGGCGACGGCGGCGATCTCCTCGCCGAGCCTGGCGAAATCGGCGGCGAGGATCGACGGGGCGATCTTGACGGGGCGGGGGGACGGCACGGCGGCAAGCGTACCCGGGCTGCCGCCCGGCGACCGGGAAGCAGTCTGCCGGTTAGCCTGCGGCGATGACCGAGCTCGGGACGATGGAACGGCACCGGGTCGTCCCGGGGTCCGCCGTCGACCTGGCGACCCGGGACCCGGACGACAAGTCCGGCTTCGACGGCGGCAAGGCGGAGGGTCGCCGGCACCTGGAGGGTCTCCGGGAGCGCCTGGAGGCGGCCCAGGAGCTGTTCTGGGCGGACGGGAGGCACAGCCTGCTGGTGGTGCTCCAGGCCATGGACACCGGCGGGAAGGACGGGACGATCCGCAAGGTGTTCTCCGGGGTCAACCCGCAGGGGGTCAAGGTCCACGGCTTCGGAGCCCCCAGCGAGCTCGAGCTGGCCCGCGACTATCTGTGGCGGGTGCATGCCCGGACCCCCGGTGACGGCGAGATCACCGTGTTCAACCGGAGCCACTACGAGGACGTTCTGGTGGTGAGGGTCGAGGGTCTCGTCCCCGAACCGGTGTGGCGCCGCCGCTACGACCACATCGTCGCCTTCGAGCAGATGTTGGTCGACGAGGGCACCGCCATCCTCAAGTTCATGCTCAACATCTCGAAGGACGAGCAGGCGGCCCGGCTGCAGGCGCGCGTCGACGACCCCGCCAAGCATTGGAAGTTCAACCCGTCCGACCTGGAGAGCCGCAGCCGTTGGGACGACTACATGGCCGCCTACGGCGAGGCGATCACCCGGACGTCCACCGATGCGGCCCCGTGGTACATCGTTCCTGCCAACCGCAAGTGGTACCGCGACCTGGTGGTGGCGACGACGATCGTCGAGACGCTGGAAGCCATGGACCTTCGTTACCCCGAGCCGGCCGAGGGCATCGCGGGCACCGTCGTCACCTGAACCCACCCCTGGGGCTTCGCCGCCTCACTGGCCGGCTGACCCCGTCGAGGCATCACCGAGGGGATCGGACGAGGCCCGCCTTCGACTCGGTTCACCGGTCGATCAGAGCCGGCGAGCCGCGCCGCCCGTGCATCCACGCCGACCCGGGCTGTGATCGCCGGCCCGCCGCCACGACCTCGAGCAGAGCCAGTCCCCCTTCCGCGGTGCCCAACACCGGGAGCCCGTCGAGCCGCTCGATCGTCCCGGCGTCGGGGCCTCTCGGCACGTCGGCGGCGCGCAGCACGCCGAGCCGGGCGCCCTCGAGGGCGACCCAGGCGCCCGGGCGGGGATGGAGTGCCCGCACCGTCCTGGCGAGGACGGCGGCCGGGAGGTCGGGGTCGAGTCGCGCCTCGTCGGTGGACAATCGGGGGGCGTAGGTGGCGGCGGTGTCGATCTGATCGGCCGGGAGGAGGGACCCGGCCAGGTAGTCGGGCAGGTGGCCGGCGAGCAGCTGGCCTCCGAGATCGGCGAGCCGGGCGGTCAGCGACCCACCAGTGTCGTCCTCGGCGACGTCGGTCTCGTCGACGGCGATGATCGGCCCGGTGTCGAGGCCCTCGTCGAGACGCATCAAGCTGACCCCGGTGACGGTGTCGCCCGCCATGATCGACCGCTCCACCGGTGCCGCCCCCCTCCAGTGGGGAAGCAGCGAGAAGTGGACGTTGACGAAGCCAACCCTGGTGGACGCCAGGGCGGACCTGTCGAGGAGACGCCCGTAGGCGACGACGACACCGACATCGGCGCCGGTCTCGCCGAGGACGGCCGCCAGTTCGGCTGCGGTGTCGGGTTGCTCGACGGGGAAACCCCACTCGAGGGCGGCCACCTTCACCGGTGGGGCGGCGGCGGCGCCGCTTCGACCCCGCCGCCGGTCGGGTCGGGTGATCACCGACGCGACGTCGATCACCTGGGTGAGCGACGCCAGGGAGGGGATCGCCGCCGCCGGTGTGCCCAGGAAGACGGCTCGCATCAGCCGCCCCGGGTCGGCGCAGCCCGCATCACGGCGCGCCGACGTCCAGCCCGAGCGCCTCCCGACGCAGGTCGCGTAGCGCCGCCTTGCGGGTTCGCTTGGGGAGTCGCTCCAGGAGCAGGGTCCCGTTGAGATGGTCGATCTCGTGTTGGAGCACCCGTCCCATCAGCTCGTCTCCGGCGCGCTCGATCGGGTGGCCGTCGAGGCCGATGCCCTTGGCGGCGGCATAGGCGGGGCGGTCGATCGACCAATACCTGCCCGGGACCGACAGGCAGCCTTCCTCGAAGGGCCAGTCGTCGTCGCCCACCTCCGTCAACTCCGGATTGATCATCACGAACGGCCCATCACCGACGTCGGCAACGAAGATCTGCTTGGACACACCGATCTGCGGCGCCGCCAGCCCGAGCCCGGGGGCGTCGTACATGGTCTCGAGCATGTCGTCGACCAGGCGCTCGAGCGCGCTGGAGATGTCGTCGACCCGGTCGGCGACCAGGTTGAGCACCGGGTCCCCGAAGGTCCTGATCGGGAAGAGGGCCATCTGCCCGGGGAGCATAGAGGGACTGCCGGCGCGGTCACCCAGCCGGTGGGTCGCCTGGAATCGGTCAGAGGCGAACCGGGTCGACGTCGATGCGAACCCTGATCCCGCGGTCGCGCCACGACTGCACGACCGGCCGCAGGGCCAGCTTGAGCGGTCGGAGGTCACCCCCGGACACCAGCCAGCGGGCCCGGGCGCCGGCCGGGGCGGGACCAGGACATCGACGCCGGCGGCGGCGGCGGCACGCAGCTCGATGTCGGCGGCCCTCGGGTCGCCGGCGATCTCCACCGCCATCAGCTCGCCGGCCGGCGGGTAGCCGACCGCCCTGCGCTCCTCGAGCAACGCCTCCAGGAGCGGGAGCGGGCGGCCGCGTGCGCAGCGCCTCGAAGACCCGGTGGCCCGGCTGGGCGGTCTGTACCAGGCAGCGGCGACCCCGACCCCGTCCGACCGTGGTCGCCACCCGTGCCAGGGTGCGCAGGGCATCCTCCTCGGCGCGGTAGTGCGGGGCCAGCACCAGCCCGTCGGCGTCGACCACCACGGCCAGGTCGACCATGCCGACCGCGGGCAGGTCGGCCTCGGTGCCGACCAGCACCTGGGCCGCCCGACCGCTTCCGGTCTCCTCCCCCACCATCGCCACCACGGCCCTCACCCGTCGTTGCAGCTCGGTCACCACCCGCCCGGCGCCCGCTCCGAGAGCCTGGAAACGTGACCGCCCGCAATCGCCGCACGAGCCGAGATCGGCGCCGCACCGCCGGCAGGCGAGGCTCCCGGTGGCGGCCGCACCGCAGGCCGGGCAGGTGCGCAACGTCCCGCAGGCCACACAGCGGAACGCCGCCGCCTCGGTACGCCTGGTGACGAACACGAAGACCGTGCCCCCGCCACGGACCACCGCCGCCACCGCCCGCACGGTGGCTTCGAGCAGCACTCCCGACCCGGGAGGCTCCTCGGCCCGGTCGACCACCTCGACCAGCGGCCAGGTCCTGGTATTCGGCTGGTGGACCTCGACGCCGGAGGCCAGCGCCTCGACGGTGGGGACCGGGCCGGCGAGCACCGTGGCGAACCGCTCCGCCGCCGACCGCCGTCGCACCACCTCGCGTACACCCACCGTCGGGGTCTGCGGCGACTTCATCGCCGCCCGACCCTCTTCGACGACCACAACCAGCCCGGGACCACCGAGGTGCCACAGGGCGATCTCGCGGGTGCCGACGACGAGCTGGCCCTCGGCGCAGACCGGTGCGGCCCACGCCCGGGTGACGGCGGCGGCGGGCTCCGCCGAGGTGCCCATCCAGGCGACGATGCCCAACGCCTCGCTCACCACCTCGGCAAGGGTGTGGGCTTCCGCCACCGTGGGCATGACCACGGCGACCGGGCGGCCGGAGGCGAGGACCGGGGCGACCAGCCCGGCCACCGGCATGCCCCATGGCCCTCCGCCCACCAGGTATTGCGCCGGAGTGCGGCCTGCGGGGTCGCGGTCGGCCCACCCTTCGAGCGGAGCGGGGACGTCGCGTGGCGTCCGCTCCCGGGACCGCTACCCGACGGGGCACATTGGGAGGCGCCGCCTTGGACAGCATCACGGAGAACGGGGCGACGTAGTGGACCGACGGCCCATCGCATCGTCTCGATCAGACCCCTGGAGAGGATCGGGAGGTCGCCCACCCGACCGAGCACCGGGCGGAGCGAGGAGGGGTCGCCGTCGCGCTCCTCGACGACGAACCCGCGGGTGCGGCGACCGGCCAGCGGGACGCGCACCATGGAGCCCAGGGTGATCCCGTCGAGGTCGTCGGGCACGGCGTAGCGGAACCCTCCGTCGACGGCGAAGGTGGGGACGTTGGGGACGACCCGGACGATCCGGGTCAGGGAGCGTTCCCCCGCATGGCGACGACCCGGTCCCACAACCGGTCGGCCACCTCACGTTTGGTCAAGAGCGGCCACCGGTCGGTGACGCCGTCCGGGGTGATGACAGCCACCTGGTTGGTCTCGGTCCCGAACCCGGAGGCAGGGTCGGAGACGTCGTTCCCCACCAGGAGGTCGACGCCCTTTCCGCTTGGCCTTGGCGACCGCCTCGTCGAGCGACCCGGTCTCGGCGGCGAAGCCGACGAGGAAGGGACGGGGCTGCATCCTGGCGACCCCGGCGAGGATGTCCGGGGTCGGCTCCAGGGCGATCTCGGGCGGGCCGTCAGTGCGGCGTAGCTTGCCGGTGGACGGGTCGGCGGGCCTGAAGTCGGCCACCGCGGCGGCGAGCACCGCCACGTCGGCGTCCTCGGCGGTCTTCCAGACGGCGGTCGCCATCTCGTCTGCGGTCTCCACGGCGAGCACGGCGATGTCGGGGTGCTCCACCGGGGCCATCGTGGTGACCAGCGTGACCGCCGCTCCCCGCTCGGCGGCGGCAAGTGCGATGGCGTTGCCCATCCGACCGGAGGAACGGTTGCCGATGAAGCGAACCGGGTCGATCGCCTCGCGGGTGCCTCCGGCGGAAACCAGCACCCGCCACCCGGTGAGGTCGCCTCCGCCGAACACCCGGTCGAGGGCGGACGACGATGTCCTCGGGCTCCGCCAACCGGCCCGGTCCCTCGTCACCGCCGGCCAGGGCGCCGGTTTCGGGGCCGACCATGTGGTAGCCGTCGGACTTCGAGGGTGGCCACCGTGCGCCGGGTGGCCGGGTGCTCCCACATCTCCGTGTGCATCGCCGGCGCCAGCACCACCGGCTTCCCCCAGGCGGCGAGCACGGTTGCCGACAGGGCGTCCTCGGCGAGACCCGTGGCGATCCGGCTCAGCGTCGCCGCCGTCGCCGGGGCGACAACGACGACGTCGGCCCATCGGGCGAGCGTGGTGTGCGGGCTGACGTCTTCCGCCCCGAACAGCCCGATCACCGGGGCGGTGCCGGTGATGGCGGCCAGCGTCTGCGCCCCGACGAACCTGGTGGCGCTCTCGGTCATCACCGTGCGCACCTCGGCCCCGGCCTCCACCAACCGGCGTGCCAGGTAGGCGGCCTTGTAGCCGGCGACCCCGCCGCTGACGCCGAGGACGACGTGGCGGCCCCGCGAGCATCAGCGCGATACCCATGCAGTGCGGGCCCAGTCGTCGATGCCGAGGTGGTCGGGAGCGGATCAGGCCTCCGGCTCCTCCTCGACCTCCCGGTCGATCACCACCTTGTCGTTGTCGATCTCCTCGAGGGCGATGGACAGCGGCTGGCGGGACAGGGTGTGGACCTGAGGTGGGACGTACCCGCCCAGGCCCTCGCCCAGCTCGTTGTAGTAGGCGTTGATCTGGCGGGCTCGGCGGGCGGCGAGCACGACGAGACCGAACCGTGAGTTGGTCTTCTCGAGCACACGGCCGATGGGAGGCTCGATCATCGTCGGCGATCTCCTGGTGGATACGGGTGCCTCGCCCGCGGCTGCGGGGAGGCGCCCATCATAGCCCCGTCCGGCCCCGTTCCCGGCCCTCTCCGCCGTCGTGCAGGGCTCGGATCGACCGAACCTGCGCCAGCAGCAGGTCCACGACGGCTTCCACCGGCATCGTTGAGGTGTCGATCACGACGTCGTAGTGGCGGGTGTCCAGGTAGTCGACGCCGTAGTACCGGAGGTAGCGATCGGCCTCCGACGTCGTCCGCTCGACGAGAGCGGCCTCCGTGGCGGCAGGATCGACGTTCTCCCGCTCGGTCTCCCGCATCGAGGCGTAGATACGCTCGGCGGCGACGTCCGTCCTCACGTCGAGGAACACTTTCACCGACTCGGGGATGAAGTGCCACGCCATCCGTGAGTCGATGACGAAGCTCTCTCCGGTGGCGCCGAGCCGGACGGTGCGGGCATCGATCTCGGCATCGATGGAGGGATCGACCTCGGCGACCCGGGACAGCTCGAGGATCGACATGCCCCGTTCGGTCGCCATGTCGCGCATGAAGTCGCCCGCCGAGACGTGGCGCAACCCGAGCCGGGTGGAGGCTTCCTCGGCCACCACGCTCTTGCCGGAGCCGGGCCGGCCCGAGATGGCGACAATGAGCGGCGACGCGTCGGGGTCTGCCAACCGCGCTCCCGATCAGCCGAAGTGGTCGAGCAGTGCTTGGCGCTGGCGGGAGCCGAGGCCTCGCAGTGTCCGGGTCTCGTGGATCCCGATCTCCTCCATCAGACGCTTCGCCTTCACCTTGCCCATCCCGGGCAGGGCGACCAGGAGTGGGGTCACCTTGGTCCCGGCGAGTACCGGGTCGCACTCGGCGCGGTCGATCACCTCGCCGAGTGTCAGGCTGCCGGTGCTGAGCAGCTCCTTGATCTCGGCCCGATGGCGGCGGGCGGCGCGGGCCTTCTCCAGGGCGGCCTCGCGCTGCTCGGGTGTGGTCTGCGGCAGCATGGTCCCCTCCGTCGGGTCGGCTGTGCCCAGGTTAGGGGCGGTCAGCGCCGACCCTCCGGTAATCGATCCGAGCTCCCCCGGGGGTCATCCCGGCCGATACACCTGGAGGGGTCCAGGGAGGCGACGATCCCGGCGACGGCGGCAACGGGGTCGGCTGCCTCCACGATGGGACGCCCGATCACCAGCCAGTCGGCGCCCCTGGCCAGGGTGTCCGCCGGGGTGCCGGTGCGGCGCTGGTCACCGGCGACCGAGCCTTCCGGTCTGATGCCGGGAACCACCTTGAGCAGTCGGTCGGCGACGTCGTGCACGACGCGCACCTCCTGCGCCGCGCACACCACCCCTTCACACCCGGCGGCGTCGACGAGCCGTGCCAGCCGGGAGACGAGCTTGCCGGGACTCAGGTCGACCCCGATCTCCTTCAGTGCCGGCTCGTCGAGGCTGGTGAGCACGGTGACGCCGAGTATGCCGCAGCGACCCGACGACCCCTTGGCGGCCCCGGCCACCGCCGCCTCCAGCATCTCGACCCCGCCGGTGGCATGGACGGTGACCCAACGTGCCCCGATCTCCCCGAGCCTGGCGGCGGCGGCTTCGGCCTGGGAAGGGAACGTCGTGGAGCTTGGCGTCGGCGAACACCGGCTTGCCCAGGCCGGCCAGGGCGGCGATCGTCCCCGGACCGGGCCCATAGAGGAGGCGCAACCCGATCTTGAACCCCCCGACGTAGGGGGCGAGGTCCTTGGCCAGTCGCAGCGCCCGCTCGGCGGTCGGCACGTCGAGGGCGACCAGGATGGGCGGGTCGGTGCGGCTCACCGCGTCGCCCTGCCCGTGGCGGCACCGGTCAGGTCGGCGACCCGGGTCACATCGTGTTGCCGGCACCACGAGGCGAGCTGCCGCCTGACCCGCTCCCCGACCCTCGGTGAGGCGAAGTGGGCGGTGCCGATGGCAACCGCCGACGCGCCCGCCATCAGGTACTCGACCACGTCCTCTCCGGTCCGTACCCCCCCGCCGCCGACGATGGGGAGATCGGGAAGGCCGAGTCGCACCTCGAGCACGCCGCGCAGTGCGATCGGCTTGAGCGGCGGCCCCGACAACCCGCCGACGCCTCCGGAAAGGACCGGTCGTCGTTGCTCGATGTCGATCCCTGCTCCCCACACCGTGTTGGTCAGGACCACCCAGTCCGCCCCCGCTTCCGCCACCGCGGCGGCGACGGCCACGATGTCCGGGGCGTTGGGCGACAGCTTGGCTCCGACCGGGCCGGCCACCCGCTCCCGCACCGCGGCGACGACGGCGGCGGCAGCGACCGGGTCGAGAGCGAAGGGCATGCGCCGCGCTCCGTTCGGGGCGTCCAGGTTCGGGCAGGAGAGGTTGACCTCGATGGCGGCGACGCCGACCGCCTCGAGCCGGGCGGCCACCTCCCCGAACTCGTCGGGCCGGTGCCCCACCGCCGACCCCCACACCTCCACGCCTGCCGAACCGATCCGGGGGCCGACATCGGCGATCCAGGCGTCGATCCCGGGGTTCTGGATGCCGATCCCGTTCAGCATGCCCTGCCCCGCCGGCGCCATCCGAGGAGCGGGGCGACCGGGCCACGGCTCGACGCTGACCGATTTGGCCACCGCCGCCCCGTAGGCGTCGAACGGGGCGGTGGCGGCGAAGTCGACGACCGACCCCACCGTCCCGGAGGCGGCGATGAGCGGCGAACGCAACCGGTGGCCCCCGAGGGCGACGGCCAGGTCGACGGCCACGCCGCTCACCCGGCGGCGACCTCGGCGGCGGACCGGTGGTGTTGCTGCAGGCTGACGACCTGGACCGCTTCGTGACCGCAGCGGAGGCTCTCCACCAGCAGTCGCCCACCCCGGACGGTGGTGACACAGGGCACGTCGTGGCGGGTGGCGGCGGCCCTGATGAGAGCGGCGTCCCCGCGGAGCGCGAACCGCCGGGGGTGTTGATCACCAGGTCGATCTCGCCCAGCTCGATGAGCCGCACCGGGTCGTAGGGACCCTCGCCCACCTTGTCGACATGGGTGACGGCGACGCCCTGGCTCGCCAGGTGGCCGGCGGTGCCATGGGTGGCGAGCACCCGGAACCCGAGCCCGGCGAGGTCCCTGGCCAGCGAGGCCGCCGACGGCTTGTCGCGATCGTCGAGCGACAGGAACACGGTCCCGGACGTCGGGATGACGTGCCCGGCGCCCCGCAGCGCCTTGGCGTAGGCCCCACCGATGGTCGGCGCCCACCCCATCACCTCGCCGGTGGCGCGCATCTCCGGGCCGAGCACCCTGTCCTCGGCCGGGGAACCGCTCCCAGGGCAGCACCGCTTCCTTGATGGCGACCCCGAGGTGGGCCCGCTGCGGCGGCGGGGATACCCCGCGGCCCGCAGGTCGGACGAGCGTGGCCCCGATCATCACCCGGGTCGCCACCTTGGCCAGCGGGACGCCGGTTGCCTTGGAGATGAACGGGACGGTCCGCGAACCCACGCGGGTTGGCCTCGAGCACCCACACGTCCCCGTCACGGACGGCGAATTGGATGTTGAGCAGTCCCCGGACCCCGAGGCCCGAACGCCAGCCGGCCGGTCAGGTCGATGATCCGCTCCACCTCGTCGGGGGAGAGCGTCTGGTGGAGGAACGACGCAGGCGGAGTCGCCGGAGTGGACACCGGCCTCCTCGACATGCTCCATCACTCCGCCGACGTAGTACCTCGGCGCCGTCGAACACCGCATCCACGTCGACCTCGATCGCCGCCTCCAGGAACCGGTCGATCAGCAACGGGGCCGCCGAGAGATCGATCCCGGCCCCGGGCCGCCCGACACCCGGGCGAGGTGCGTCGGCGCAGCTCTTCCTCGTCGGCAGACGATCCGCATCGCCCGACCCCCGAGCACGAACGAAGGGCGGACCAGCACCGGGTAGCCGACGGCGCCGGCCACCTCCGCCGCCTGGTCGACTCGAGCGGGCGATGCCCCATGCGGCGGCTGCGGGATGTCGAGGTCACGGCACAGCGCGGCGAACCGCTCCCGGTCCTCGGCGAGGGCGATGGCGTCGGGCGAGGTGCCGGCGATGGCGATGCCCGGCGGCGGCGATGGCGCCTCGGCCAGGCCCAGCGGGGTCTGCCCCCCGAGTTGGACGATCACCGCCACCGGGCGCTCCCGCTCGAGCACCGCGAGCACGTCCTCGATGCGGTGAGCGGCTCGAAGTAGAGCCGGGCCGAGGTGTCGTAGTCGGTGGAGACGGTCTCCGGGTTGCAGTTCACCATCACCGTCTCGAAGCCGGCATCTCGGCCAGGGCGAACGAGGCGTGGACACAGCAGTAGTCGAACTCGATCCCCTGCCCGATCCGGTTCGGCCCCGAGCCCGGACCACGACGCCGGTGGCGGCTCCGGCGGCGGCGCCTCGTCCTCTGTCCTCCCAGGTGCCGTAGAAGTACGGGGTGGAGGCGACGAACTCGGCAGCGCAGGTATCGACGGTCTTGTAGGTCGGCCCGACGTGCCGGCGGCCGCCCGTCGGCGTCGACTGCGGCCTCGTCGACTCCGGCAGAGGTGGGCGAGTCTGGCGGTCGGAGAACCCGAGCCGCTTGCGCCTGGATAGTCAACCGGTCGGGGAGCCCGATGCGGCGAGCCGGGGCCGCATGCCGATGATCGCGGCCATCTCCTCGACGAACCACGGGTCGTAGCCGCTGAGCATCGCCACCTCTTCGACGGTGACCCCACGCCGCAGTGCCTCGGCGACGTGCGAAGACCCGGTCGGGGCTGGGGGTGGCGACGGCGTCGATCGAGGTCGCCGTCGTCCATCGCCATCAGCCGGGGCTTCGCCGGGGTCGGCGTCGAGCCCGGCCCGCCCCGCCTCCAGGCTGCGCAACGCCTTCTGCAGGGCCTCGGGGAAGGTGCGTCCGATCGCCATGGCCTCGCCGACGCTCTGCATCGACGTGCCCAGCCGAGGCTGGCGATCGCCGGGAACTTGGCGAAGTCGAAGCGGGGCGCCTTCACCACCACGTAGTCGAGGGCGGGCTCGAACGAGGCCGGGGTGGCTCCGGTGATGTCGTTGCGGATCTCGTCGAGCGTGTAGCCCGACGGCGAGCAGGGCGGCGATCTTGGCGATGGGGAACCCGGTGGCCTTCGACGCCAGCGCCGAGGAGCGGGACACCCGTCGGGTTCATCTCGACCACCACCCGCCGGCCGGTCGACGGATCGACGGCGAACTGGACGTTGGACCCGCCGGTGGCCACCCCGACCAGCCCGAGGCAGGCGATCGCCTCGTCGCGCATCTCCTGGTACTCCGCGGTCGGACAGGGTCATCGACCGGCGCCACCGTGATCGAGTCCCCGGTGTGGACCCCCATCGGGATCGAGGTTCTCGATCGAGCAGACGATCACTGCGTTGCCCACCGAGTCCCGCATCACCTCGAGCTCGAACTCCTTCCACCCGGCGATCGACTCCTCGACCAGGACCTCGCCCACCGGGGAGGCGTCGAGACCTACGTCGGCCACGCGGCGCAACTCGGCCGGGACTCGAGGCGAGGCCGGTCCCCCGCCCCCGAGGATGTACGTTGGGGCGGACCATCACCGGATAGCCGAGCGCCTCGGCGGCGGTGAGCGCGTCCTCGACGGAGGTCACCGACCGGGCCCGGGCGGTGGCGATCCCGGCCGCCATCCATCAACGCCTTGAACCGGCCCCGGTCCTCGGCGGCGGCGATGGCGTCGAGGCCGGCGCCGATCAGCTCCACCCGGTGCCGGTCGAGCACCCCGAGCCCGGCCAGCTCGGTGGTCACGTTCAGCGCGGTCTGGCCGCCGAGCGTGGGGAGGAGGGCGTCGGGCTGCTCCTCGGCGATGATGGCGGCGACGATCTCGGCGGTGATCGGCTCGACGTAGGTGGCGTCGGCCAGGTCCGGGTCGGTCATGATCGTCGCCGGGTTGGAGTTCACCAGCACCACCCGGTACCCCTCCCCGCGCAGCGCCCGGACCGCCTGGGTGCCGGAGTAGTCGAACTCGCAGGCCTGGCCGATGACGATCGGGCCCGACCCGACGACCAGGATCGACCTCAGGTCGTCGCGGGCGGGCATCAGCCGGCTCCGATCGAAGCCGGCGAACCGGTCGAAGAGGGCGGAGGCCTCGGTGGGCCCCGGTGCGGCCTCCGGGTGGTACTGCACCGAGAAGGCCGGCACGTCGAGGCACTCCAGCCCTTCCAGCGTGCCGTCGTTGAGGTTCTGGTGGGTGGCGCGTACCCGGCCGAACGCCGACTCGCACGACGCCCGGGAGGAGATCGGGCCCGGGGAGCGACCCGGGTGCGAGCGCCGGCGGGGCGTCGCCGGTCAGGCTCCACAGGTCGACGGTGAAGCCATGGTTCTGCGAGGTGATCTCGACGTGGCCGTCGGCGAGGCGACGCACCGGATGGTTGGCCCCGTGGTGGCCGAACGGGAGTTTCTCGGTGCGGGCGCCGAGCGCCAGGCCGAGCACCTGGTGGCCCAGGCAGATCCCGAAGATCGGGACCTCGCCGAGCAGGCCGGACACCGCGTCGACTACGCGGCCCCAGGGGGGCGGGGTCGCCGGGCCCGTTGGACAGGAACACGCCGTTGGGACGCCTGGCGAGGACGTCGACGGCCGGTGTGGTCGCCGGGACCACCTCGACGTCGAGCCCCCGGGCGGTGAGCTGGGAGAGGATGTCCCGCTTGATCCCGAGGTCGTAGGCGACGATGTGGCCGGCGCCCCCGGCGCCGACGCCGTAGGCGTGGTCCGTGGACACGTCGATGCCCAGCTGCCGCCCCTCCATGGTCCCGTGGGTGGCGGCGAGGTGACGCAGCTCGTCGACCCGCCGGAGCGGCCCGACCGCCGCCGCCATCGCCCCTGTGGCGCGGAGGCGGCGGGTGAGCATGCGGGTGTCCACCTCGCTGACGGCCACGATCCCGCGATCGGCGAGGTGATCGGCCAGCGACCGTTGTGCCCGCCAGCTCGAGTGACGCCGGGTCACCGCCCGCATCACCAGGGCTGCGCAGCCGCCGGCGGCGGACTGGTCGTCGGCGTCGGTGACGCCGTAGTTCCCGATGTGGGGCGCGGTCATCACCACCACCTGCCCGGTGTACGAGGGATCGGTGATCACCTCCTGGTAGCCGGTCATGGCGGTGTTGAAGACCGCCTCGCCCACCGCCACCCCGGGAGCCCCCACCGCCAAGCCCTCGAACTCGGTGCCGTCGGCCAGGACCAGCAGGGAGGTATCCATGGCCCCTCGCCTCACGGTGCCGGCAGCGCCTCGGCGGCGAAGGTGGTCATCCCGGCCCGGACGGTGAGCACGACCCGTCCGGTCAGCGGCCTTCCCAGCCAGGGCGAGTTGGCGCTGCGGGACCGGGTGGAGACCGGGACCCACCGCGCCTCAGGGTCGATGACGGTGAGGTTTGCCGGATTGCCCTGCTCCACCGGCCGGCCGTGCTCGGCCAGCCCGGCGATGCCGGCGGGCCGCGTCGACAGCGCGGCGAAGAGCCCGGCCTGGTCGAGGCCGACCTCGGTGATGACGGCCGCGGCGGCCCACTCCAGCCCGGTGACCCCGTTGGGGGCCTCCTCGAACGGGACCTCCTTCTCGTGGGCGGCGTGCGGGGCATGGTCGGTGGCGACGGCATCGATCACCCCGCGGCGCAGGCCCGAACGGAGCGCCTCCACGTCGCCGGCGGATCGCAACGGCGGCATCATCTTGTAGACCGGGTCCATCGTCTGCCACCGCCGAGTCGTCGAAAGCGAGATGGTGGGGGGTCACCTCGGCGGTCACCGGCAGCCCCTCCGCCTTGGCCGCCTCGACCATGGCCAGCGACTCTCCGGTGGAGACGTGTTGCACGTGGTAGCGACACCCGGTGAGCCTGACCAGCGCCAGGTCGCGGGCCACCACCACCGACTCGGCCAGCGCCGGGATCCCCTGCATCCCGAGGCGGGACGACAGCGGCCCCTCGTGCATGTGCCCGCCCCGGCTCAGCCCGGGGTCGACGGCGTGCTGGGCGACCACCCCGCCCATCTCGGCCACGTACTCCATCGCCCGTCGGAGCAGGCCGGCGTCGGCGACCGTGTCCCCGTCGTCGGTGAACAGCCGCACCCCGGCCTCCCACAGGTCGTCGAGGTGGGCCAGTCGCGATCCGGCTCGGCCGGCGCTGACCGTGCCGGCGGCGACCACGTCGACCAGGCCGACCTGGCGTCCCCGGTCGGCCACGTAGCGGGCGAGGTGCCCGGCATCGACCGGTGGGTCGGTGTTGGGCATCGCCACCACCGCGGTGAACCCGCCTGCGGCGGCGGCGGCCGAGCCGGAGGCGATGTCCTCCTTGTGCTCCTCGCCCGGCTCGCGGAGGTGGGCGTGGAGGTCGACCAGGCCGGGGCCGACCCAGCAGCCCGAGGCGTCGACGACGCTCGGCGCCGTCCGGCTCGAGCCCGGCGCCGATCCGGGACACCACGCCGGCCTCGACGAGGATGTCGACGGCCTCCGGTCCCGTCGCGGTGAGGACCGTGCCGCCCGATGATCAGGAGTGGTCGCTCAGCCGGCATGTTCGCCACCGAGGAGCTGGAAGAGCACCGCCATCCGCACCGCCACGCCGTTGGTCACCTGGTCGAGGACCAGTGCCCGCGGGTCGTCCGCCACTTCGGCGTCGATCTCGATGCCACGGATCATCGGCCCGGGATGGAGGACGACGGCGTCCTTGGGCAGTCTCGCCAGCCGCTCCCTGGTCATCCCGAACCGGCGCCGGTACTCCGGGAACGATGGGAACACCGAGGCGCCGCCCCGCTCCGCCTGGACCCGGAGGAGGTAGACGGCGTCGAGGCCTCCGAGGGCTTCGTCGAGGTCGCTGGTGACCTCCACCGGCCAGCCGCCGGTGTCGAGGGGGAGCAACGTCGGTGGTGCGACGAGGGTGACCTCGGCGCCGAGAGCGGTCATGGCGTGGATGTCGGAGCGGGCCACCCTGCTGTGCCGGATGTCGCCGACGATGGCGACCTTGATGCCGTCGAGCTTGCCGAACCGTTGCCGGAGCGTCAGGCAGTCGAGCAGCGCCTGGGTCGGGTGCTGGTGGCAGCCGTCGCCGCCGTTGACCACCGGCACCGCCGACCAGTCGGCCACCCGCCATGGCGCCCCGGTCGCCTCGTGGCGCACCACCATCAGGTCGAGCCCCATCGCCTCGATGGTGAGCACCGTGTCCTTCAGGCTCTCGCCCTTCTTGAGCGACGGAGGTGCCCGGGGAGAACGACATGGTGTCGGCGGACAGCGCCTTGGCCGCCTTCTCGAAGGACATCCGGGTGCGCGTCGACGCCTCGAAGAAGAGGGTGGCGACCGTCTTGCCGCGCAGTGCCGGCACCTTCGGGATGGGTCGCGCGCAGGACCTCTGCGAAGATGTCGGCGTCGTCGAGGTAGCCCTCGATCTCGGATCGTTCCATGCCCTCGGTGGTGAGCAGGTGCCTCACTCCCCCACCTCCCCGCCATCGCCGGTCACCCGTTCGATCACTGCCGGCTCGATGACGACCGCGTCGCCGGCGTCGACCTCGTCGAGCCGCACCGACACACGTTCCCCGGGGGCTGTCGGGAGGTTCTTGCCGACGTAGTCGGCGCGGATGGGCAACTCGCGGTGCCCGCGGTCAACGAGGACGGCGAGCTGCACCGTCCCCGGCCGGCCCAGGTCGGTGAGGGCGTCGAGCGCCGCCCGGATGGTTCGCCCGGTGTAGAGGACGTCGTCGACCAGGACCACGGTCTGCCCGTCGATCGGCTCGGGGATCTCGGTGCGTCCCAGCGGCGTGGTCGGCCTGGAGTCGAGGTCGTCGCGGTACATGCCGATGTCGAGGGCACCGTGGGGAACCGGAGTGCCCTCGACCTCGGTGAGGGACTTGGCCAGGCGGGCGGCGAGGGGGACTCCCCTGGTGTGGATGCCGAGGAGGATCAGCCGGTCGAGCGCCGCGGTTGCGCTCGACGATCTCGTGGGCGATGCGGCGGAGCGCTCGGGAGATGTCCTCGGGGCCGAGAACGTGGGCAGGTGCCGGGAGCGACGTGCTTTCCGGTGCGGACGAACCGGCTGGCGCGGGCCGATCGGGCGACAAGGGCCCTCCTTTCCTTTCCGGCCTCACGGGACCGGGCTTAAAGGTCTGGTCGAGGTGACCGTAGCATCGCCACGCCCGGCAGCGAAGTCATCCAGGGCCAGCTCGCGAAACTCTCGCCCCGTTTCCCCTCCCCTGTGAAGGGGAGGGGTGGCTGGCAGAACCGGCCGAAGGCCGCAGGGCAGCCGGGGAGGGGACTCCGGTAACCAGGACATGAACCTCCGGTAGCGCGTTGGCATCGGCCCGGGACCTCTGCGCGGCGGTGGCACGTCCTGGATCAGGGTGGCGGCGACTCCTCAGGGTTGCTGCGGTTCTCCGCCAGGTCGCGACCCATTGTCCCGAGCACGCCGTTGACGAACGATCCGCTGCGGGCGGTCGAGTACTTCTTCGCCAGCTCGACCGCTTCGGAAACGGTGACCCCGACGGGGAGGTCGGTGTCGAGCAACTCATGGGCGCCGATGCGGAGGATGGCCCGGTCGACGGCCGGCATCCGCTCCACCCGCCATCCGAGCGACCGGGAGGCGATCGCCTGGTCGAGCTCGTGGCGACGATCCCACACCGCGGTCGCCAGCCGGGCGCCCTTGGTGGAGAGCCCGTCCACGGACAGCGTCCCCACCCAGCGTGTCGGCTGCATAGAGCGCCTGCAGGGCCTCCTCCCTGGTCGAGAGCTTGGCGGTGGGCGGTGGTTCGCCGGCAGGGATGGTCAGGACACCCGGGTGATGTAGTCGCCACTCCGGGTGTCCACCTTCACCATGTCGCCCTGCTCGACGAACAGGGGAGCCTGGATGACCAGACCGGTCTGCAGGGTCACCGGCTTGGTGGCCCCGGAGACCCGGTCGCCCTTCACCCCCGGCTCGGCGTAGGTCACCTCGAGCTCCACCGAGGCGGGCAGGTCGATCCCGAGCGGGATGCTGTCGTGGATCGGGATCTGCGCGGTCATGCCCTCGACCAGGTAGTCGGCGGTGGCGCCGACCAGCTCGGGATCGACCACGATCTGGTCGTAGGTCTGTCCGTCCATGAAGTGGAACCCGAGGTCGTCCCGATAGAGGAACTGGTACTCGCGCCGGTCGATGCGGGCCAGCCCGACGTTCTCCCCCGCCCGGAAGGTGCGGTCGACCACCCCGCCTCCGCCCAGGCTGCGCAGCTTCATCCGCACGAACGCCTTGCCCTTCCCCGGCTTCACGTGCTGATGCTCGATCACCGCGTAGAGGCCGTCGTCGAGGTTGAGCGCCATACCGGGGCGTATGTCGTTGGTCGAGATCATCCGACGGCCAGCTCCTTCGGTGAGGCGGTGAGGACGTCGTGGCCGGCATCGGTGACCGCCACCATGTCCTCGATGCGGACGCCACCGACGCCGGGAAGGTAGACCCCGGGCTCGACGGTGAGCACATGGCCCGGCTCGAGGACGTCCTCGGACTTGCGCCGCGCCGACGGGCGCCTCGTGGATCTCGAGCCCGACGCCATGACCCGTGGAATGGAGGAAGTGGTCCTCGAGCCCGTGGCGACGGAGGACCGCCCGGCACGCCTCGTCGACCTCGTCGCCGGTGGCTCCGGGGCGGACGGCGGCGATTCCCGCCTCGTTCGACTCGAGGACTGCATCGAACAGCCTGCGCAGCTCGTCGTCGGGCTCGCCGTCGAGCCACACGGTGCGGGTCATGTCCGAGTGGTAGCCGTCGACCAGGCAGCCGTAGTCGAGCAGCAACAGGCCGTCACCGACCGGGCCACCACCCGTCTGGTGGTGGGGTCGGGCGGCATTCGGGCCGGCCGCCACGATCGGCGGCCACCCCGCCTGGTCTCCCCCGGCCGCCCGCATCGCCTCGACGAGGGCATCGGCGAGCTCGGCCTCGGTGGCGGCGCCGGCCGCCAGGCCGGCGATGCCGGCGAAGGCGGCATCACCGGCACGGGCGGCGGCGGTGAGCGCCTCCACCTCGTCGGCGTCCTTCACCAGCCGGTGCGCCTCGACCACCCCGGTGGTCGGGTGGAGGGTCGTGCCCACCTTGTCCTGGAGGGAGGTGAGGAACGACCAGGTGACGTGGTCGGCTTCGAGGTCGACCTCGGTCGGTGCTCCCCACCAGCCCGGCGAGGAGATCGAGCATCCCGGTGGTCGACACCTCCACCCGGGTCACCTCGAGCTCGCCGGCGAGCTCCTCGGCCAGCTCGCCGTAGCGGCCGTCGGTGGCGAAGACGCACTCCTCGGCGGTGACCAGCAGGCAGGCGGCGGTGCCGGTGAACCCGGTGAGGTAGCGGATGTTGACCAGCGACGACACCAGCAGCGGGCGCTCCCGCTCGGCGATCAGCCGGTGGAGGCGGCGAGCATGGTCCATGGTTGCAGGTCCCCCCTCGGGTCGTTTCCCGTGTTGCGGTCGGCGGGCCGGCTCAGCCGATCCCGACGGCGGTGAGCGCGGCGTCCACGGTAGCGGGGCCGACCGGGGTGACGACAGGGTCACCGACGGCGCGCAGCAGCGTCATCCGCATCCCTCGGAGGTCTCGCTTCTTGTCGAGGGCCACCAGCCGCCGCACCTCACCCGGATCGAGGCCGGGGGCCGCCACCGGCAGCCCGAGTCGTCCGGAGCACCGCCACCACCCGCTCCGCCTCTCCGAAACCGCACTCCAGGGTCGACGCCTCCCCGGCGGCCACCATCCCAACGGCGACGGCATCGCCGTGGCTCAGCGAGCCAACCACCTCGATGGCGTGGCCGACGGTGTGGCCGTAGTTGAGCCAGGCGCGCCGTCCCCGCTCGGTCGGGTCGGCGCTCACCACGGCGACCTTGACCGCGATCGCCCGGTTGACCACGTCGTCGAGCGGGGCATCGGGACCCCAGCGCTCGTAGAGGTCGACCAGCGCAGGGTCGCCGACCAACCCCGCCTTGAGCGCCTCGGCGGATCCCTGGCGGCGCAGTTCGGCGGGGAGCAGGTCGAGGACGTCGAGGTCGACCAGCACCCGCACCGGGTGATGGAAGGCCCCGGCCAGGTTCTTGCCGTCGACGTTGACCGCGGTCTTGCCACCGATGGCGGCGTCGACGGCACCGAGCAGGCGTGGTGGGCACCAGCACCAGCTCGACCCCGCGCAGGTAGGTGGCGGCGACGAAGCCGGCCACGTCGGTGAGGGCGCCTCCGCCGACACCGACCACCAGGTCGTGCCGGGTCAGCTCCAGCTCGTTCAGCCTGCGGTACACGCCCTCGACCACGGCGAGCGCCTTGGCCGCCTCACCGTCGGGCAGGACCTCCACCGACGCGTCGAGCCCGGCGCTCGCCAGCGAACCGGCGAGTCGATGGGCGGTCGCACCGGTCGCCGGCTGGGTGAGGATGGCGACCCGCCTCCCCTCGACGCCCTCGGGGACGACCTGCGACCCGTCGACGGCCACCCCGCGGCCGACCGTCACCTCGGTGACCACGTCGCCGCCAGCGGTGATCAGGTGGCGGCTCGCCACAGCTCCACCACCTCTGTGCACACGTCATCGACGGACCTCCCGCCGGTAGCGACGCGGTGGTGCGCCGACGGCGGTGTACAACTCGGTGCCGCTCTTCCAGCATGGCGGTGAGTCGTCGCCTCCGGAGAGGAACCGGCCAGCAGCGGCCGTCCCTCGGCGTTCACCCGGGTGGCCAGCTCGGCCGGATCGGCCTCGAGCCACACCACCAGGCCGGAGCGGCGCATGTGGTCGACGGACGTCGGGTCGAGCACGGCGCCGCCGCCGGCGGCCACCACCCGCGGCCCGGGCCCGTCGGCGACCGTGGCGACGGCGGCGGCTTCGATCCTCCGGAAGGTCACTCCTCCGTCGACCACCCACAGCGCCGGGATGCGCATCGCCGTCTCCTCCTCGACCATCGCGTCGGTGTCGACGAAGGGGATCTCCAGCCGGTCCGCCACCAACGCACCAACGGTCGACTTGCCGGCGCCCATCATGCCCACCAGCCAGAGGTGCCCGGTGCCGGGCGGCGCAGGCCACGGTCAGAAGGCGGCGAGGCGCTTCTGGTAGGCGGCGACCGCCTCCACCAGGTCGGTCACCGTGTCGCCGCCGAACTTGCGCTGGGCCTCCTGGGCGAGCACCACGGCCACCATCTGCTCGGCCACCACCCCGGCGGCGGGGACGGCGCACACGTCACTCCGCTCCCGGATGGCCTTCTCGGCCTGCTTGGTGGTGACGTCCACCGTGTCGAGCGGCCGCATCAGCGTCGACAGCGGTTTCATGGCGGCCCGCACCCGGATGGTGCCGCCGATCGACATCCCGCCCTCGACACCACCGGCCCGGTCCGTTGCCCGGGTGAAACCGATCGCCGTCGTGCCCGATCTCGTCGTGGGCGGCCGAGCCGCGCCGACGGGTCGAGGCGAGCCCGTCGCCGATCTCGACCGCCTTGATGGCCTGGATCGACATCAGCGCCCCGGCCAGCCGGGCGTCGAGCCGGCGATCCCAGTGGACGTGGCTCCCCAGGCCGGTGGGGACGTCGTAGGCGAGGACCTCGACCACCCCGCCGAGCGTGTCCCGCTCGGCATGGGCGGCTTCGATGGCGGCGACCATCGCCTGCTCCGCCTCGGTGATCGAACGCTCGCACCGGGGAGGAGTCGATGGCGTCGAGGTCGGCCATGGTGGGGAGGGGACCGTCCGGGGCGACCGCCTCGCCGATGGCGACGACGTGGCTCAGCACCTGCACCCCGATGGCTTCGAGCAGGGTCCTCGCCAGGTAGCCGGCCACCGTCCGGGCCGCCGTCTCCCTCGCCGAGGCCCGCTCCAGGATGTCTCGGGCGTCGTGGGTGTCGTACTTCTGCATCCCGGCGAGGTCGGCGTGGCCGGGTCGGGGAGCGGTGAGCGGGCGCCCGCGATGCGGTGCGAGCCTCGCCGGGCTCGGGGGACATCTCATCGCGCCAGCGCGGCCATTCCGTGTTGCGGACCAGCACGGCGACCGGAGACCCCAGGGTCATCCCGAAGCGGACTCCGCCGAGCACCTCCAGCTCGTCGCGCTCGATCGCCATCCGCTTGCCCCGACCGAACCCGAGGCGGCGCCGGGCGAGCTGGAGAGCGAGGTCGTCGGTGACGAATGGGAGCCCGGCGGGCAGTCCCTCGACGATGGTCGACCAGCCCGGGGCCGTGCGACTCCCCTGCGGTGAGGAAACGGAGCATGGCGCGATGCTACCGCCGGTCAGCCCAGGTACCAGGTGGCGAGGCGATCGCCCAGGGTGAGGCCGATCCAGGCGCCGGCGATCGAGGGCGGGCCCGAAGGCGAAGTGGTCCTGGGCGGCGCGCAACCGGGCGACGACCAGCACCAGGGCGGCGGCCCCACCGACCACGATCCCGGCGAAGATCCCGACGCCGAACGCCTCCCAGCCCTCGAACGCGGTGAACAGCCCGAGCACCGGGGCCAGCTTGACGTCACCGAACCCGAAGCTCCTCCCCCGGCCCGCCACGAACAGGATCAGGGCGAAGGCGGCCCACACCACGGCCCCGAGGGCGGCACGACCCAGTGCCGCCTGCTGGCCGGCGGCGAAGGCACCGAGCCCGAGCAGCACCGCGCACGCCGCCGACCCGGGGAGGTTGATCCGGTCGGGGATCAGCTGCGCCCGAAGATCGGTGACGGTCAGGGCGAGGGTGAGCACGGCGAAGCCCACGAAGGCGGGGACCAGCCAGACGTCTCCAGCCACCCAGACGGCCAGTGGGAAGAGCCCGGCGCCGACCACGGCCGAAGCCGCCGGCACCCAACGGGGCGCCGCCGGAGGTGCGTCGTCACGCGCCGCCAGCACCGTGTCGGCGATCCAGGCCGCCACCACCCCGCCAGCGGCGCCGAGGACGACCGAAGCGACGAGTGCCGGCGCGCTCACCGGCTGCCGGCGACCGGGTTGCCGGCCCCTCGGGTGAGCGCGGTGTGGGCCGCCGCCGTCATGGCGGCGACATCCGCTTCCCTGCCGGTCCACAGCCGGAACGACCCGGCAGCCTGGGCGATGAGCATCGACACTCCGTCGACCACCGGGATCCCGGCGTCCCGGGCGGCCACGACCGCCGGGGTCGGGCCAGGTCCGTACGCCAGGTCGACGAGACCGGAGGCCGCTCGAACCTCGACGGGGAGGGACTCCCCTTGCATGCCCAGCGGGGTGGCGTTCACCACGACGACGCCGTCGGCGCTCGCTTCCTCGATCGGTTCGACCGATGCCGCCACCCCGACGGTCGCCACCAGGGCCCGGAGCGCGTCGCCACGCCGACCGGCGAGCCGCACCGGGCCGGCGCCCAGCATCTCGATCGCCACCAGCGCCGCGGCGGCCGCACCTCCGCCGCCGAGCACCAGGACGGGCCGGTCGACGGGCAGCCCGGCGCCGCCCCAGGCGGCGCAGACCCCGGATACGTCGGTGTTGTGCCCGATGAGCCGGTCACCGACGCGGGTGATGGTGTTGGCGCTCCCGGTGCGGCTCGCCGGCACCGGCGGTGCCGTCGACCAGGCTCGCCGCCAAGCCCTTGTGGGGCATGGTCACGTTGACTCCGTCGAGGCCGCCCCCTCGGATCGCCGCGGTCACGCCGGCCATCCCGGCGGCGTCGACTCTGATCCTGGTGTAGCTGCCGGCGATGCCGGCGGCGCGCAGCGCCGCAGCGTGGATGGCGGGCGAGAGCGAGTGGTCGACGGGGTCGCCGACCACGGCCAGCCTCACGGCAGGATGCCGTCCGCCCGCGCCTGTTCCACCTTCTCCTGATGCTCCTCGAGCGTGGTGGAGAAGCCGTGCCGGCCCTCTTCGTCGATCAGCACGTAGTAGAGGAACTCGGTGTCCTCGGGGTGCGCCGCCGCCTGCAGCGAGGCGCCGCGCACCCCGGCGATCGGGGTCGGGGGCAGGCCCGGGTTGCGATAGGTGTTCCACGGCGAGTCGATCTCGAGGTGCTCGTCGAGCACCCGGCCGGGGTTCTCGCCGAGGGCGTAGATGATCGTGGCGTCGATCTGGAGCGCCATCTCCTCGGCGAGGCGGTTGTGGATGACGCTGGAGATCAGCGGCCGGTCCTCGTCGAGCTTCGCCTCCTCCTCGACCAGCGAGGCGATGATCAACCCCTCGTACGGGGTGAAGCCGGCCGCCTCGAGCTCGCTCCAGTCGACTTCGTTCATCCGGGAGATCATCTCGTCGTTGAGCCGCGACAGGATCCGCTCCGGCGTGGCGTCGGCTCGGAACTCGTAGGTGGACGGGAACAGCAGGCCTTCCCAGGCAGTGAGCGGAGGGGTGCCCTCCGGGAGCTCCTCGGGGAGGTACGGCGAGGTGACGGTGCCGTCCAGCAGGGGGGCGGCGAAATCCTCCACCTCGTAGTCGGTCTGGCTGGCCAGCGACTCGAGCATCTCCTCGATGCGGAGCCCTTCGATGACGGTCAGCTGGAACACGTCGACGGCGGGGGGACCGGCGACGATGAGGTCGGCGATCGCCTCGACCGTCATCCCCCCGACCAGGTCGTAGTCCCCGGCCTTCAGCTCGTCGGCGACACCACCGACCAGGACGAACCGCTCGAAGTCGCCGCCGTCGGCGAGCATCCCCGCTTCCTCGAGGAGGGCGCCGATGCCGGCGGCGGTGGAGCCCTGGGGCACGGTGAAGGCGACGGGGGCGCCGGCGGCGATCAGGTCGGCCTCGGGGGGGTCCCCGGCGGCGAGATCGGCGAGGCGTGGCGCCGCCCACGGTGATGAGGAAGGCGGCCACGGCGATGGCCCCCAGCGCTCCCAGGATCCGGGCGGCGACGACACCTGGTGGGCGTGGCGGCGGTGGGGGCCGGTATCCGGGGGGCACCTCGGCGTACCAGACGTCCTCGGGCCCGAAGTTGCCGGCGTTCTCGAGCTCGGGGCCCTCGGTCGGTGGCGCCTGGTGGTCGGAAGGACTGGTCACGGCTGCTCCCTCCGCCTGGCGTCGAGCCAGCTCTGCAGGATCACCGCCGCCGCCACCTTGTCGCGCACCGCCCGGCGGGCGTCGCGGCGCATGTCGGCCTCGAGCAGCGCCGATTCGGCGAGCACGGTGGTGAATCGCTCGTCATGGAACTCCACAGGCACCTGCATCTCCCGGGCCACGGTCTCTCCCAGCTCCCTCGCTCGGAGGGCGGCCCGTCCTTCCTCACCGGACAGCGACACCGGGAGACCTACCACCACCCTGGTGACCTCGTGGTCGACCAGGATCGTCTTCAGCTCTCCCAGGAAGTCGCCGCTCCTGCGGTCGAGGACGGCGAAGGGTGAGGCGATGATACCGAGGGGGTCGGACAAAGCGACGCCGACCCGGCGCTCGCCGGGGTCGATCCCGAGGACGCGGCCCGGCCCGGCACGCCGTCGGCCCGGGTCATCGGGCCAGCAGCGCCGCCTGCCCCGCCGCCCGCGCCGCCTCGAGCGCCGCCTCCAGCCGGTCGCCGTGGGGGCCTCCCGCCTGGGCGACCTCGGGGTCACGACCGCCTCCTCCGCCGAGCACCTCGGCCGCCGGGCGCACCAGGTCAGCCGCCGAGACGCCGGCCTCGACGAGGTCCCGGCTCACCACGGCGATCACGGTGCCCTTGCCCTCCCGGCTGGTGCCGAGCACGGTGATGCCCGACCCGGCCTGGTGGCGGACCTGCAGCGCCAGGGCGCGCAGGTCGTCTGAGGACAGGCCGGGACGGGAGCCGACCACCAGGGCGGCGTCGCCATGCCGGTCGCCGGCCTCCACCAGCGCGCGCCGGCCTCCCCGGCCGCCGCCTGCCGGGCGTGTGCCTCCAGCCGCTCCTCCTGCTGGTCGAGCCGGTCGGACAGCGCCTGCGCCGCCTCGACCACCGAGCCCGGCTGGGTCCGGAGCACCCGGGCGGTCTGCTCCAGCGCCCGTCTCATCCCGGTGAGGTACTCGTATGCGGTGGTCCCGGTGAGCGCCTCGACCCGTCGGGTGTTGGCCGCCACCGAGCCCTCGCTGACCAGGATCAGCGGCCCCACCTGACCGGTCGTGTGGACGTGGGTGCCTCCGCAGAACTCGATCGAGTAGTCGCCGGCGCGCACCACGCGGACCTCGTCGCCGTACTTGTCGCCGAAGAAGGCCAGCGCCCCCATCGCCTCGGCCTCCTCCTTGGTGGTGACCACGGTGGAGACCGCCGCGTTCTCGACGATGCGGGCGTTGACCTGCCCTCGACGTCGGCCAGTGCCTCGTCGTCGAGCCCTTCGAAGTGGCTGAAGTCGAACCGCAGCTTGTCCGGCTCGACCCGGGAGCCGGCCTGGTGGACGTGGTCGCCGATGCCCGTCGCGCAGCGCCCAGTGGAGCAGGTGGGTGCCGGTGTGGTTCTTGCGGATGCGCTCTCGGCGCAGGGAGCCGATGGCGAGCTCGGCGTCCTGCCCGACCGCGACCCACCCCTCCACCACCGTGCCCCGATGCCCGTGGACCCCGGGAACGGAGTACGTGGTGTCGGCCACCGCCACCTTCCCGGTCGGGGTGACGATGATGCCGGTGTCGCCCACCTGGCCTCCGGACTCGGCATAGAACGGGGTGCGGTCGAGATAGACCTCGACCGGCTGTCCGGGCTCGGCGCGCTCCACGGTCTCGCCTTCGCTGATCATGCTGAGCACCCGACCCGAGCCATGCTCGTGGTCGTAGCCGGTGAAGTCGGTCGGGGCGATGCCCCGCAGCAGCGTGCGGTAGGCGTCGGCGGCGTCGGCGGCGGCGCCTCCCTTGAAGGCGGCCCTGGCCCGCTCCCGCTGCTCCTCCATCAGCCGGTCGAAGCCGGCCCGGTCGAGCGTCATCCCCCGCTCGGCGACGATCTCCTCGGTGATCTCGATGGGGAACCCGTAGGTGTCGTGGAGCTTGAACGCCGACTCCCCGGAGAGCGTGCCACCTGCCTCCTGGGCAGACGCCAGATCGGCGTCGAGCAGCTGGTGGCCCGAAGCCAGCGTCCGCCGGAACCCGTGCTCCTCCCGCTCGGCCAGCTCGACGATGGCGGCTTCCTTGGCGGCGAGCTCCGGGTAGGCCCGGCCCATCACCTCCACCGTGCGGTTGATCAGGCGCGACATCACCATCTGCTCCGACCCGAGCAGGTGGGCGTGCCGGACCGTCCGGCGGAGCAGGCGGCGGAGGACGTAGCCCCTGCCCTCGTTGGACGGGACCACGCCGTCGGCGAGGAGGAAGCTCACCGCTCGGGCGTGGTCGGCCATCACCCGCAGGCTGACGTCGGACCCGGCGGCGGCGCCGTAGGCGACCCCGGTGAGGTCCTCGGCGGTGGCGAGCACCGGGCGGATCGAGGTCGGTGTCGAACAGGGCGTCGACGCCCTGGAGCACCGTGGCCAGCCGTTCCAGCCCGGCGCCGGTGTCGATGCTCTTGGCGGGCAGGTCGCCGATCACGTGGTACGGCTCGTCCTGGATGTTCTGCATGAACACCAGGTTCCAGATCTCGACGAACCGCTCCTCGTCGACCACCGGGCCGCCGTCGGCGCCGTAGGCCGGGTCCCTTGTCGTAGAAGATCTCGGAGCAGGGCCCGCACGGGCCGGCGACGCCCATCTGCCAGAAGTTGTCCCGGTCTCGCCGCTGCACCCGCTCCGGCAGGGACGCCGACCCCATCGATCCAGATCGACTCGCGCTTCGTCGTCGGTCGAGGTGCACGGTGAACCACAGCCGGTCCGGGTCGAGCCCGAAGCCCTCGGTCACCAGCTCGTAGGCCCACGGGATCGCCTGCTCCTTGAAGTAGTCGCCGAAGCGAGAAGTTGCCCAGCATCTCGAAGAAGGTGAGATGGCGGGCGGTGGTGCCGATGATGTCGATGTCCTCGGTGCGGAGGCACTTCTGGATGCTCACCGCCCGCGGGTACGGCGGGGTGACCTCCATCAGCAGGTAGGGCTTGAAGGGGACCATCCCGGCGACGGTGAGGAGCAGGCTGGGTCGTGCGGGATCAGCGAGGCGCTGGGGACCGGGGTGTGCTCCCGCTCGGCGAAGAACGACGGTGAACGTCTCGCGGATCTGGTCGCCGTGCATGGCCGGGCAGGTTAGATGCCGGGGGTGGTCCCCGACCCGGCCTCGAGGGCGCGCCCGATCTCCTCGACCGCCGCCTCGGCGGTGACCGGCCGCTCCTCGCCGCTGGCCATGTCCTTCAGCGTCACCGTGCCGGCGGCCCGCTCGTCGGAGCCGGCGATGACGACCAATCGGTGGCGGCGGCGGTCGGCGTACCGGAGCTGCTTGCCGATCCTGTCGGCGTCCGGGTACACCTCGACGCCGATGCCGGCGCGCCGGATCGAGTCGGCCAGGGCGAGCAGCCCGACGACTTCCTCGTCACCGAAGCGGGTGATCAGCACCGGCACCGTGACGGCACCCTCACCGTCCTCCTGTTCCTCGATGGCGGCGAGCAGCCGGTCGACGCCGAGCGAGCCCCCCACCCCGGGAAGGCGACGGGTGGTGTAACGGGAGGCGAGGTCGTCATACCGCCCGCCGCTGCAACACGACCCGATGTCGGGCCGCTGGTCGAGGTAGGTCTCGAAGACGATCCCGGTGTAGTAGTCGAGGCCACGGGCGATGGACCCGTCGACGACGATCCGCCCGGCCGGGATCCCGACGGCGCCGGCGGCCTCCAGCAGCATGCCGAGGGCGCCGATGGCGGTCTGCGCCGCCTCGTCCCCACCGACCGCGTCGGTGAGGCGATCGAGGGCATCACCCCCGGCAGCCCCGGGATCGACCGTGGCCAGCAGGCTGTCCACCTGGTCCGGAGGTGCGCCCTGCGCCTCGAGGTCGGCGGCCACCCGCTCCGCACCCACCTTGCCGATGCGGTCGAGTGCCCGCAGGACGGCTTCCGACCGGCCGGCGAGGCCGGTGGCCGCCAGCACCGCGTTGAGGATCCGACGGTCGTTGACCCTGATGGTGAACGGGCCGGCGCCGACCGCGGCGAACAGGTCGTGCACCACCAGCACCGTCTCGATGTCGGCCACGGCGCTCTCGGTGCCGATGGTGTCGAAGTCGCACTGGACGAACTCCCGGTACCGGCCCTTCTGCGGGTTCTCCCCCCGCCACACCGGGGCGATGTGGTACCGCTTGAACGGGGTCCCCAGGACGTCGATGTGCTGGGCGGCGAAGCGGGCCAGGGGCACGGTGAGGTCGAAGCGCATCGCCACCTCCCGCCCGCCGGCGTCCTCGAACCGGTACATCTGCTTCTCGGCGTCGGCGCCCCCGCCACCGGTGAGGATCTCGGCCAGCTCCAACGCCGGCGTGTCGATGGGCGCATAGCCGTAGCTCCGATAGACCTCGATCGCAGCCGACACCAGTCTCTCCCGGCGTATCGCCGCCGCGGGAAGGAGGTCGCGGAAGCCCTTCAGCGTGCGTGGGGGGATGACGTCGCCCATTGGCCGCCGGTCAGGGCGCCGTGGCTGCCGGCGGGTCGATCCGATCGGCCGTCCGATCCAGCATGGAGGCCATCGCCTGCCTGCCGCTGGTGGCCAGCGCCGCCGGGGACAGCCGCCGCTTGGCGCGGCGCACCTTCACCCCGGCGTAGACGGCGCCGAGCAGGGCGCCCATGACGCCGAAGAGGAACCAGCGGATCCGCAGCAGCACGCCGGCGATGGTAGCCACCGACCCGCCCGGCCAACCGTCACCGTTCAGCGCCGCTTTCCCAGGATGCGGTCCACCTCCGCCAGGCGCTCGGCCAGCGCCGCCTCTTCCCCGTGGGCCCCGGGCCGGAACACGATGGTGTCGCCCGCCTCGTCGGGCAGGTACTGCTGAGGGAGCACGCCGTTCGGGCTGTCGTGGGGGTACCGGTAGCCGACGCCGTGGCCGAGCGCCTTCTCGCCGGGGGTAGCTGCGGATCGGAGGTGGTCGGGCACCTCGGCCGCCGGGGTGTCCGCCACCACCTGCCGGGCGGCCCGCATCGCCAGGGCGACGCTGTTCGACTTGGGAGCCAGCGCCAGGTAGACGGCGGCATGGGAGAGGGCGTAGGACGCCTCAGGGAGGCCGACGACCCGGAGGGCGTCGAAGGCGGCGACGGCGAGCCCCAGCGCCCGGTTGTCCGCCAACCCAACGTCCTCGGAGGCGAGGATGATCATGCGCCGGGCGATGAACTCCGGGTCCTCCCCCGCCTCGAGCATGGTGTGGAGCCAGTAGAGGGCGGCGTCGGCGTCCGACCCGCGCAGCGACTTGATGAAGGCCGAGACGACGTCGTAGTGGCGGTCGCCCGCCTTGTCGTAGCGGATGATCCGCCGCTGCAACGCCTCCTCGATCTCGGCCTCGGTGATCGGCGAGCCGCGCCCGGCGGCGATCCGCGCCGCCACCTCGAGCGCGTTGAGCGCCAACCTGGCGTCGCCGCCGACCCGTTCGGCGAGCAAGGCGATGACGCTCGTCATCGACCGGTGGTGAGCCGCCCAATCCCCGCACCGGGTCGTCGGCGGCCCGGCGCACCAGGGTGGCCACCGCCTCGGGCGTCAGCGGGTTGGTGCGGAACAGCGTGCTGCGGCTGACCAACGGCGAGTTCACCTCGAAGAAGGGGTTCTCGGTGGTGGCGCCGACGAATATGACGATCCCGTCCTCGACCCCGGGCAGCAGGGCGTCCTGCTGGGTCTTGTTGAACCGGTGGATCTCGTCGATGAAGAGCACGGTGCGGCCCCGCCCCTCCTCGAGCCGCCGCCTCGCCTCGTCGAGCACGGCCCGGACGTCCTTGATCCCGGCGGAGGTCGCCGAGAGGGACTCGAAGCGGGCGGACGACGCCGAGGCGACGAGTCGCGCCAGCGTGGTCTTCCCGGTCCCCGGCGGTCCCCACAGGATCATCGACACCGGGCCGGTCTCCACGATCGACCGGAACGCCGTCCCCGGGTCGGTCAGGTGTCCCTGGCCCACCACTTCGTCGAGCGTGGCCGGGCGCATCCGCGCCGCCAGCGGTGCCGCCGCCGACCTGGCTGCGGCGCGGTCGGCGGCGAAGAGGTCGGGCTCCTGGGTCACCCGCGCATGGTACGGCCCGGCCCTAGGAGGAGTCTCCGTCGTGCAGTTCGGCCTGGCGCGCCGCCGACACCTCGGGGCGGATGTCGATCCCCAGCTCGAGCAGCTGGGCCGGCTCGACGGTCGACGGCGAGCCGGTGAGCGGGTCGGCCCCGGTCTGCGTCTTCGGGAACGGCATCACCTCCCGGATGTTGGGCTCGTCCTGGAGGATCGACACCAGCCGGTCGATGCCGATGGCGAACCCGGCGTGCGGCGGCGTGCCGTAGCGGAGCGCTTCGAGGAACCACCCGAATCGCCGCTGCGCCGCCTCCGGGTCGATGCCGAGCACCTCGAACACCGCCGCCTGCGCATCGGGGTCGTGGATCCTGACGCTCCCCGAGCCGAGCTCGGCCCCGTTGAGGACCAGGTCGTAGGCCTGTGAAAGCGCCGCCTCCGGGGCGTCACGCATGTCGGCCACCGAGACCGGAGAGGTGAACGGGTGGTGCGCCGGCGACAACGAGCCGTCGTCGCCCACGTCGAAGACCGGGAAGTCGGTGACGAACAGGAAGGCGAGCTGGTCGTGACCCTCGGGGCGCCCGTGGTCGAGGCGGAGCTGGCCGAGCACCGAGGCCACCACCTTCGGGCGGTCGGCGACCAGCAGGAGGTGGTCACCGGATTGCCCGTCCATGGTGGCCACCAGGGCGGCCTGCTCGGTCTCGTCGAGGAACTTGGCCACCGGGGAGCGCAGGGTGCCCTCATCTTCGACCACCATCCACACCAGGCCCTTGGCGCCGAGCGAGCGGGCCCGTTCCACCTGGGCATCCAGCCCGGACCGGCTCAATCCGAGGGGGCCGGCATTGATCCCGGCCACGGTGCCGCCTTCGTCGAGCACGGCCTTGAAGGCGCCGAACCCCGTGTCACTGAACACGTCGCCGAGGTCGACCAGCTCCATCCCGAACCGCAGGTCTGGCTTGTCGGTGCCGAAGCGGCGCATCGCCTCGGCGTGGGTGAGCCGCGGGATCGGGGTCACCGGTCGTTCGCCGCGCACCTCTGCCACCACGGCGGCGACCACCTGCTCGAGGGTGGCGAGGACCTCGTCCTGGCCCCAGAACGCCCCCTCGAAGTCGAGCTGGGTGAACTCGATCTGGCGGTCGGCGCGGAAGTCCTCATCGCGGTAGCAGCGGGCCACCTGGTAGTAGCGCTCCACCCCGGCGATCATCAGCAGCTGCTTGAACAGCTGGGGGGACTGCGGGAGGGCGTAGAACTCCCCGGGGCGCAGCCGGCTGGGAACCAGGAAGTCGCGGGCGCCCTCCGGGGTCGAGGCGATGAGAGTGGGCGTCTCGACCTCGAGGAAGCCGAGGTCGTCCATGGTGCGGCGCATCGTGGCCACGACCCTGGATCGGGCCACCAGGTTGTCCCGCATCCGGGGGCGGCGCAGATCGAGGTACCGGTACTGGAGCCGGCGGGACTCGTCGACATCGGTCCGCTCGTCGAGCTGGAAGGGCAACGCGGCGGCTGCCGAGAGCACGTCGAGTCGCTCGGCGACGACCTCGATCTCGCCGGTCGGGAGGTCCGGGTTGGCAGTGCCCTCGGGCCGGAGCCGGACCGTGCCGGTGACGGCGATGCAGTACTCGGGCCGGAGCCCGTGGAGGACCTCGGCGAGCTCGGGCTGCTCCTCGGGGTTGCCGACCACCTGGGCGCGGCCCGAGGCGTCGCGCAGGTCGACGAACACCACACCGCCGTGGTCGCGGCGGCGAGCCACCCATCCCGCCAGCCGGACGGTGCGCCCGGCATCGGCGGCGCGCAGCAGCCCGGCGTGGGTGTCACGGTACGTGGTCGCCATCGGGGGCGCTCCTGTCGGGAAAGGGAACGGGGGAACCGGGACACCGGTGCGGCCGGTAACGGTAGTCGTGCCATGGCGACTCCAACTTTGAGCGAGTGACGACACCTGGTGGCGCCACTCGCTCAAAGTTTGCCGGCGGGTGGTGGTCAGGCGCTCAGCCCGAAGCGGCGGCGGCGGTGAGCCGGGCACCGAGCCCGCGGATGTGCTCGACCAGCTCCGCCGGCTGATGGACCTCGAAGTCGACCCCGATGAGGAGGATGCTCGCCGCCAACCAGCCGAGATGGTCGCCCTTGGTGCGGAGCAGGCAACGATCGCCGTCGACGGGCTCCAAGCCGCTCCCGCCGTAGTGCCGCCATCCCTCGGCCACCTCCTCGAACGGGGCGTGCAGGGTCACCACCGCCTCGTACCGCGCCGGGGCGGCGGCCAGCGCCTCGGCGACGAAGGCGGCGGCGTCGTCGGCGGGGAGGGTGCGGGCGTCGAAGTTCCACGACGTGTGGGTGACCTCGTCCAGGCGGTCGACCCGGAAGGTGCGCCAGTCGTCGCGTTCCAGGTCCCAGGCGACCAGGTACCACCGCCTTCCGCTCGGGACCAACCGGTGCGGCTCGACGCGCCGGTCGCTCTCGACGCCGTCCCGGGTCGTGTACCGGAACCGGAGCCGTTCCTGGTCCCGGCACGCCTGGGCGATCACCGCCAGGGTCGCCGCATCCACCGAGGGCCCGCCGGCCGGGAGGGGAACGGTGTACGTGTTGAGGGCGCTGATCCTGGCACGCAGCTCGCCGGGGAGTACCTGCTCCAGCTTGGCCAGCGCCTGCACGGAGATGTCCTCGATGCCCGCCAGGCCACCCACGGTCACCGTCCGCAGCCCGACGGCGATCGCCACCGCCTCCTGCTCGTCGAACAGCAGCGGCGGCAGCGAGGCGCCGGCCTCGAGCCGGTAGCCGCCGTCCGAGCCGCGGCGGGCGCTGACCCGGTAGCCCATGTCGCGCAGGCGGTCGATGTCGCGGCGCAGCGTCCGCCGGCTCACCTCGAGTCGTTCCGCCAACTCCGCCCCCGACCAGGCACGGTGCGTCTGGAGCAGGGAGAGGAGCCGCAGCATCCGCCCGGTGACGTCCATGAAATCGAGCTTCTCCCATCTTGCGGTCATGTTCTGACCTAATGGTTTCGTATCCTAGACTTGGTTGGCGCCGCCGCCCCGGCTCGTGACCCCGTCGTCATCGACGCCTGGTCGACCGATAGGAGGTCGACCGATGAGTTCCGGGGTGTGGCGTCGTCCAACCTCAGTAAGCGCTGGCCCGCAGCGCACGCGACTCTGCCGACAACGAATCGGAAGGAGGCACCGTGGCCGATGCGAGAACGGCTCCCCCCGAAGGAGCCATCCTCACCACCGGACTGGTGAAACGATACGGAGACCTGACCGCCCTCGATGGGCTCGACCTGAACGTGCCCGAGGGCACCGTCCTCGCCCTGTTGGGGCCCAATGGGGCGGGCAAGACGACTGCGGTCCGCATCCTCACCACCCTGCTGCCCGCTGACGGCGGTTCGGCGTGGGTGGCCGGCATCGACGTCGCCGCCGATCCCGACGAGGTACGGCGGCGCATCGGGCTCTCGGGTCAGTACGCCGCCGTCGACGAGTACCTCACCGGCACCGAGAACCTGGAGATGATCGGCCGCCTGTACCACATGGGCAAGGCGCCCTCCCGGGCCCGGGCCGTCGAGCTGATGGAGCGGTTCGACCTCGAGGAGGCCGCCGACCGCCCGGTGAAGACGTACTCCGGCGGTATGCGGCGCCGGCTCGACCTGGCCGGGGCGCTGGTCGCCAAGCCGACGGTGCTCTTCCTCGACGAGCCGACCACCGGGCTGGACCCGGGGGGCCGCTCCGACATGTGGGACGTCATCCGGGAGTTGGTCGGGCAGGGCACGACACTGCTGCTCACCACCCAGTACATGGAGGAAGCCGACCTGCTCGCCGACGAGATCGTGGTCATCGACCACGGCAAGTGCATCGAGCGCGGCACCGCCGACGAGCTGAAGCAGCGGGCGGGTGCCGAGCGGATCGAGTTGGTGGTGAACCACGCCGCCGACATCCCGGAGGCGCGCAAGGTCCTGGCGGCTTACTCCCTCAACGGGGTGCAGCTCGACGAGCGGTCGCGGCGGATGACCGTGCCCGTGCCGGGTGGCGCCGACACACTGCGGCAGGTGCTGCTCGACCTCGACGGCCTGAACATCGGGCTGTCCGACGTGGGGCTGCGCCGCCCCACCCTCGACGACGTCTTCCTCAGCCTCACCGGCCACGCCGCCGAGTGGACTCAAGAGGACGAGGCCGCCGTCGACGCCGAGACCGCCGCTGAGCACGAGGAGGTGCTGCGATGACCAGCCTGGGCTGGGCGCTCGCCGACGGCGCAGTCGTCGCCAAGCGCAACCTGATCAAGATCAAGCGGGTGCCCGAGGTGCTCGTCTGGGTCCTCATGTCACCGATCATGTTCGTGCTGCTGTTCGTCTACGTGTTCGGCAGCTCGATCAACGTCCCTGGTGTTCCGTACAATGAATGGCTGATCGCCGGGATCTTCGCCCAGACGGTGGTGTTCGGCTCGACCTTCACCGGCGCCGGCATCGCCGAGGACATGACGAAGGGCATCATCGACCGGTTCCGGTCGCTGCCGATGTCGAGGTCGGCGGTGCTCGCCGGTCGGACCGCCAGCGACGTCGTCTACAACGTGTGCTCGATCGGGATCATGGCGCTCACCGGGCTCCTCGTCGGGTGGCGGGTGCACACTTCGCCGCTGGAGGTGGTCTCCGGGTTCCTGCTCCTGCTGCTCTTCAGCTACGCCTTCTCGTGGGTGATGGCCTACGTCGGGCTGCTGGTGCCGAGCGTCGAGGTGATCAACAACGCGGCGTTCATGGTGATCATGCCGCTGACGTTCATCTCCAACGCCTTCGTGCCGCTGGAGAACCTGCCCGGCCCGCTGCAGACCTTCGCCGAGTGGAACCCGGTGTCGGCGCTGACCACGGCGGTGCGCGAGCTGTTCGGCAACCAGCCGTCGGCCGAGGCGCTGTCGGCGGTTGGGATAACGCCATCGGACGCCTGGTCGCTGCAGAACCCGATCCTGTACACCATGATCTGGATCGTGGTGATCATGGCGGTGTTCGTGCCCCTGTCGGTGCGCCAGTACCGGAGGGCCACCTCCAAGGCCTGACGCCCTGAAACCCTTTCCCCCTCCCCCTTTGGGGGAGGGGTGTCGGGGTCCCGCCGAAGGCGAGCAGGGGACGGGGAGGGGGTCCTGCTTCCACCTTGCCGAGGCACCCTCTGATAGGCCTGCCGCAGTCGCCGGCTCCGCG
This sequence comes from uncultured Acidimicrobiia bacterium, assembly GCA_963812375.1. Classification (GTDB taxonomy): domain Bacteria; phylum Actinomycetota; class Acidimicrobiia; order Spongiisociales; family UBA5794; genus JACDBE01. The sequence continues at coordinate 571,349 of CAWEUW010000009.1, forward strand.
CCGTCAAGCCTCCCACAGGTGCCGAAACGGGTTGGTGAGCCGCTCGCGACGCACCGTCGTCTCCGGCCCGTGGCCGGGGAGGACCCGGGTGGCGTCGTCGAGGGCGAGCACGCCGGCCATCGAGCGAATCAGGGAGTCGAGATCGCCACCGGGTAGGTCGGTGCGGCCGATCGATCCGGCGAAGAGTTGGTCCCCGGTGAACAGCACCCCCTCGCCGGCGAGATGGAAGCAGCAGTGGCCTGGGGTGTGGCCAGGAGTGTGCATCACGTCGATCGCCAGCCCGGCGAGCTCCAACCGGTCCCCGGCGACCAGCGGGACGTAGTCGGACGGGAACCGGAAGCCGGCGGCCTGGTCGTCGGTCACCGGCCCGAACAGCATCCGGATCTGGCCGGCGGGGTCGAGGGCGAGGAACTCGTCGTCGGGGTGGAGGTGGGCGCCGATCCCGTAACCGGCCGCCACCGCTCCCCCGCCGGCATGGTCGACGTGGCCGTGGGTGGCGAGCAGGGCGGCGGGCACCAGACGGTGCTTGGACACCAGCTGCCCGATCCCGGCGACGTCCGGAGGGGCGTCGATGATCACGCACGGCTCACCGGGCGCGGCGGCCACCACGTAGCAGTTGGTGTCCGCCACCCAGAGGCCCTTGCCGTCGATCAGCACCGCCACCGGCCGAGTCTGCCACCAACGCACGTCGGGTAGGGGCGACAACACGGCCCACGATGGGGTAGTGCCCCATCTGTGGGAGGAGCCGTGCGCAGCACGGCGGGAATGTCCAGCCCGCAATGGGGCTCGGATCCCCATCGGAGAGTGTCAGCCTCTTCGGAGGTGCAGGCCGCGCTACGGCCCACGATGGGGTAGGGGCCCCGCTGTGGAGGGCCGACCGCGTCTGTTCGGCGGCACTAGCCGCCGAAGTCGGCCCGGGATGTCACGTGGTCTGCGGCACCAGCCGGTAGGCGTCGAACACACCGGAGATCCCGCGGAGCTCGGCGAGGATCCGCTCGAGCCGGTTGGTGTCGGAGATCTCGATCTCGAACCGGATCACGGCGATGCGGTCACTGCCGGTCACCGACGACGACCCGACGATGTTCGCCCCGAGCTCACCGAGCACGGTGGTGACGTCCCGGAGGAGCTTGGGCCGGTCGAGGGCCTCGATCTGGAACCAGACGGTGAACGAGCCCTCCTGGTGCAGCGACCACGACACGTCGATCATCCGCTCCGCCCGCTCCCCCAGGGCGCCGATGTTGGCGCAGTCGGCCCGGTGGACCGAGACCCCGCGGCCCACGGTCACGAAGCCGACGATGTCGTCGCCGGGTACCGGAGAGCAGCACCGGGCGAGCCGCACCAGCAGGTCCTCCATCCCCTCGACGATGATCCCGCCGCCGAGCCGCCGGGGTCGGGGCCGCAGCGAAGGCACCGACTCCAGCTCGTCGTCCCCCGTCTCGGCGCCGGCCATCAACCGCTCCAGCCGCCGCATCACCGTGTTGATGCTGACGTGGTTGTCGCCGATGGCGACGTACATGGCGTCGAGGTCCCGGTGACCCAGGTCCTCGGCCACCTCGAGCAGCAGCCCGTCACGATCGACCGCCTTCAGGCTGATGCCCTCCTTGCGCAGCGCCTTGGCCACCGACTCCTTGCCGTCGGCCAGCGACTGGTCGCGGCGCTCCCGGGTGAACCAACGGCGGATCTTGCCCGCCGCCCGACCCGACTTGACGAAGTCGAGCCAGTCCCGCGACGGTCGTGGGTCCTTGCCCCTCGAGGTGATGATCTCGACGATGTCCCCGGAAGCGAGCTCGGTGTCGAGCGCCACCAACCGCCCGTTGACCTTGGAGCCGACGCAGGCATGCCCCACGTCGGTGTGGATGCTGTAGGCGAAGTCGACCGGGGTCGAGCCCCTTGGCAGGGTGAGCACGTCGCCCTTGGGGGTGAGGGCGAACACCTCGTCCTGGTAGAGGTCCAGCTTCAGGTTGGAGAGGAACTCCTGGGGATCGGTGGCCTCCTCGTGGATGAGGTCACCGACGAAGGGGACGTCGGCCCCCGCCAGTCTCCTTGTACCGCCAGTGGGCGGCGATGCCGAACTCCGCCTTGCGGTGCATGTCCCTGGTGCGGATCTGCACCTCGAGCGGCTTGCCGTCGGCCCCGACCACCGTGGTGTGCAGCGACTGGTAGAGGTTGAACTTCGGGATGGCGATGTAGTCCTTGAACCGCCCCGAGATCGGCGGCCACATGCTGTGGACCAGCCCGAGGACGGCGTAGCAGCCGGCGTTGTCGTCGACCAGCACCCGGATACCGATGAGGTCGTGGATGTCCTCGAACTCGAGCCCGCTGGTAACCATCTTGCGGTAGATCGAGTACAGGTGCTTGGGCCGGCCACTGATGTCCGCCTCGATCCCGGCGGCTTCGAGCGCTGCCTGGAGGTCGAGGGTCGCCTTCTCGATCGACGCCTCCCGCTCCGGGGCCCTCTTCGCCACCAGCGCCTCCAGCTCGGCCACCCGCTTCGGGTAGAGGACGGCGAAGCAGCGTTCCTCCATCTCGTGCTTGATCTCCTGCACGCCGAGACGGTGCGCCAGCGGGGCGTAGACCTCCAGCGTCTCCTCGGCGATGCGGCGTTGCTTCTCGGGCGGCAGCGGGTCGATGGTGCGGATGTTGTGCAGCCGGTCGGCCAGCTTGATGAGCAGCACCCTGACGTCCCGGGCCATGGCGATGACCATCTTGCGGATGGTGGCGGCCTGGGCCTCCTCCCGTGAGGAGAACTCGATCCGGTCCAGCTTGGTCACCCCGTCGATGAGCGAGGCGACCTCCTCCCCGAAGTCGGCGGCGATGGCGTCGAGGGTCGCCGGGGTGTCCTCCACGGTGTCGTGGAGCAGCGCCGCCTGCAGCGTCGCCGAGTCCATCCCGTAGCCGGCGAGGATGCCGGTGACGATCAGCGGGTGGACGATGTACGGGTCGCCGGTCGCCCGCTTCTGGCCGGCGTGGAGCACCTTGGCCAGCTCGTACGCTCGGACGATCGGCCCGGTGTCCTCGTCGGGGTGGACGGAGAGAACTCGGTGACCAGTTGGGCGAAGAGCGCGTCCGGCTCGGGGTCGACCGTCAACGGTGGTGCCGCCGCGGCGGGCTCAGACTTCGCCATCGCTGACCACGGCATGGAAGGCGACATGGTCGAGCTTGGCCCGCCCGCCGAGGAAGACCAGCTCGAGCAGCACCGACACCCCGACCACGTCCGCCCCGAGTTGGTGGAGCAGGTCGACCGACGCCGCCGCGGTGCCCCCGGTGGCGAGCACGTCGTCGATCACCAGGACCCGGTCCCCTGCGGCGATGGCGTCGGCGTGGACCTGGAGGGCGTCGGTGCCGTACTCGAGGGCGTATTCCTGTTCGACGACTTCACGAGGGAGCTTGCCCGGCTTGCGGATGGGGATGAACCCGGCGTCGAGCCGGCAGGCGATGGGGGCGGCGAACATGAAGCCGCGGGCCTCGATGCCGGCCACCTTGGTCACGCCGGTGTCGCGGAAGGGGCCGATGATCAGGTCGAGGGCGCTGTCGAATGCCCCGGCGTCGGCCAGCACGGGGGTGATGTCCTTGAACATCACTCCCGCCTTGGGGAAATCTGGGACGTCTCTGATCAGGCCGCGGATGAGGTCGGCGGTCACTCCATGATCCTACCGCCCGGTCGCCGAGCTCCCGGCACCGGTGATCAGCGACGCTGGATCGATGCTCAGCGGCGCTTACGGCGCTGGCGGGGCGGGCGGGCCACCACGTCGCCGGAGACCTGCGTCATCACCTCGCCCGAGGTGGCGGTGGCGACGGGGGCGGCGACGACCACCTCGTCGTCGAAGGCAGGCGGGCCGGCAACCCCCGCTGCCGGCGCGCCGCTGCGGCGCTCTGCCCGGCGCTGCATGCGCTGCCAGTGCGGCTCCCGTTCCCTCCACACCGCCAGCAGCGGGGTGGACAGGAACAGCGAAGAGAACGTGCCGGCGGCGACCCCGACGAAGAGGGCGAGGGCGAAGTCCTCGAGCGGTCGAGCGCCGAGGAGGAACGAGCCGACGAAGAGCAGAGTGCCGATGGGGATCAAGCGTGGTCAGCACGGTGATCAACGACCGCATCAGCACCTCGTTCATCGAGAGGTTGGTGATCTCGGTGAAGGTGAGCTTCTCGCCCAGGGCATGGACGTTCTCGTCGATCTTGTCGAACACCACCACCCCGTCGTACAGCGAGTAGCCCAGGATGGTGAGCACCGCGATCACCGTCGCCGGGGTCACCTCGAAACCGAGGATCGAGTAGATGCCGGCGGTGACGATGAGGTCGTGGAACACCGCCACCAGGGTGGTCACCGCCATCTTCCACTCGTACCGCAGGGAGATGAAGGCGGCGACCACCAGCAGGAACACCACCAGCGCCTGGATGGCGCGGCGGGTGATCTCGGCCCCGAAGGTCGGACCGACGGCGTCGACGGTGACGAGGTCAGAGTCGACGCCGGCAGCATCGGCGAACGCCTCGATGAGGGCATCGAGGTCTTCGTTGCCGAGCGACTCGGTGGCCAGCGTCACGCCCTCGTCGTCGTCGCCGACGAACTGCAGGCGGGCGTCGCCCTGCCCGACGGCGGCGACGGCATCGCGGTATCCGCCCAGGTCGAGACCGGCTGGAGTTGGGCGCCTCGAGGAAGGTGCCCCCGGTGAACTCGATGCTCAGGTCGAACTGGCGGATGGCGATCGACAACACCGAGATCCCCACCAGCAGACGCGGCGATGGTGAAGTACAGGTTCTTCCGCGACATGAAGTCGAAGTCGGTGTCCCCGCGGTGCAGCCTGCCGAGCAGCTCTCTCATGCCGGGGCCTCCGCCCCTTCCGCGGCGAGCGGAGCCGGCCCACCCATCGCAGACTCGATGGTGAGGTACCCCGGGCCTTCACCGAGTCGGCCTCGCACCATCAGCATCGCCGCCGGCCTCGTGAAGAACCAGGCGACGATTACGTCGATCAGCGTCGACAGACCGAGGGCCAGGGCGAAACCCTTCACCGGGCCGATGGCGAGGATCCACAGCAGGACCGAGCCGGCGAAGGCGATGAAGTCGGCGGTGAGGATGGTCCGGAAGGCCCGCTTGAAGCCGTGGTCGACGGCGGGGCGTAGCGCCCGGCCCTTGCGGTGGTCCTCCTTGACCCGCTCGTAGAAGACGACGTAGGAGTCGGCGGTGATCCCGATCGACACGATGATCCCGGTGACCCCCGCCAGGGTGAGCGTCGCTCCTTGGAACTCGCTCAACAGGCCGAACACCAGGAAGAGCAGGGACCCGAAGATGCTGAACCCGACGACGGCGATCAGACCCAGCGCCCGGTAGTAGAGGACGAACAGGATCGCCACCACCACGAGGGCGCCGATGCCGGCGATCAACCCGGCGCGGAGGGCGTCCTCGCCGAGCGAAGCCGAAACCGACTCGACCCGTTCCCGCTCGAGCGTGGTGGGCAGGGCGCCGTAGCGCAGGATGGTGGCCAGGTCATCGGCCTCGGCCTGGGCGTTCTCCGAGGTGCCGATGGTGATGTAGACCTGGTCGGCCTCGAGCGGGGCGCCCGGCGCCACCGACTCGGCGATGGCCGGGGCCGAGTTGACCTCCCCGTCGACCACGATCGCCATCTGGCGTCGCGGGTCGCCCACCGGGTACTGGGAGAGGATGGCGGTGGCGTCCTCGAACTTGACCGCGCCGTCCGACGTGAACTCGGGGTCGACGATGACCCCTCCGTCGAGGCTGCCGATGAACCCTGCCTGGGCCCCGGTCAGGTCCTGGCCGGTGAGGAACGCCGGGCCGACGTGGTAGACCAGCCCGTCGCGTCCCTGCAGGTACCCCTCGGCGTCCACGTCGTCGACGATGGTGAGCCCGGTCTCCGGGTCCATGTTGTCAGGGATGACCGGAGCAGCCGTGGTCGTGGTGGTCGACGTCTCGTCGGGACCGGTGGTGGTCGTGGAGCCGTCGCCCAGCGTGGTCGATGTCCCCTCGGGAACGGTGGTCGTTGTGGTGCCCTGCAGCTCCTCGGGCAGCGGCAGGGTGCCGTTGGTGAAGGCGGGGCTGACCACGCCGACCTCGAGCACCGGGCGGAAGCTGAGGGTCCCGGTGGTGCCCACCGCATCCAGGGCGCGGTCGCGGTCCTCCACCCCGGGGAGCTGGACCAGGATGGAGCGGTTGCCCTGCACCGAGATCTCCGGCTCCTGCACGGACCCGAGGTTCTCGATGCGTTGGCGCATGATCTCCACCGCCTTGTCGAGCACGGCGGCGTCGGTGCCGTCAGGGGCGACCAGGGTCACGGAGAAGCCGCCCCTCAGGTCGAGTCCCAGGGTCGGTCCCCAGCCGGTGACCACGGCGTAGATCGCCGACCCCCATGCGATGGCCGTGATGACCACGATGGAGGCCCACAAGCGGCGGCGGTTCACCCGGTGTCGCCTCCGACGCGGTCGGCGATCGCCTTCTTGACGAACCTGACCTTGGTGCCGTTGCCGACGTCGAGGGTGACGTCGTGGTCGTCGATGGCGATGACCCGGCCGTACATCCCTCCGATGGTGCGCACCTCGTCGCCCACATCGACCGAGTTCCGCATCGCATCGGCGGCCTTCACCCGGCGCCGCTGCGGCATCACGATCATGAAGTAGAAGAGACCGCCAAGCACGAGCAGCGGCAGCACCAGCGTCAACACCGAGCCAGACGGCTCCGACTCGGCCGCTTCGGTGGCGAGCAGCACGGTGGCGAGGTATCCCACGAAGTCCTCCTTGCGGACGGAACCCGGCACGGACGCCGCGCCGGGTGCACCGTCAGGTTAGTTACGTCTCATCCGCAATCCGTATCCGGTGGCCCGTTCCGGGATGGAGGCGAGCCGCCGGCGCCGGACCAGGCCGGCGTGCAACTCGGAGAAGGTCCCGGCGGCGATGGCGGTGCGCATCGAGCGCATCAGCTGCAGGGTGTAGTGCAGGTTGTGGATGGTGACCAGGCGTGGCCCGGTCGCCTCGCCGACGGCGAACAGGTGGCGCAGGTAGCCGCGGGGATAGCGCCGGCACGTGGAGCAGGCGCAGGCGGGGTCCAGCGGCTCGGTCGATCGGGCCCAGCGGGCGAGCTTGACGGAGAAGTCGCCATCGGGGTGCAGCACCTTGCCGTGGCGCGCCAGCCGGGTGGGGATGACGCAGTCGAACAGGTCGGCGCCGCGGGCCACTGCGTCGAGGAGCCCCTCGGTGTCGCCAAGGCCCATCACGTAGCGGGTGGCGTCGTCGGGGAGCTCGCCGACGACGGCCTCGACGGCAGCGTTGCGCTCCTCGGGAGCCTCCCCGACCGCCAGCCCGCCGATGGCGTACCCGTCGAACCCGATCGCAGCCGTCGCCGCCGCCGAGCGTGCCCGCAGGTCGAGCTCGGTGCCGCCCTGGACGATCCCGAACAGGCCCTGGTCGGCGCGCGAGCGAGCTCGGGCCGATCGCTCCGCCCAGCGCAGCGTCTGCTCGGAAGCCTCCTCGACGAGGTGGCGCGGCGCCGGCAGCCCGACCAGCACGTCGAGGGCCATGGCGATGTCCGCCCCCAGCTGTTCCTGTACCGCCACCGACGACTCGGGCGTCAGGTCGAAGGTGGACCCGTCGTAGGTGGAGCGGAACCGCAGGCCCTCCTCGGTGACGACCGGGTCGAGCGAGAACACCTGGAACCCACCGGAATCGGTGAGCATCGGCCCGGTCCAACCGGTCATCCGGTGCAGACCGCCCAATGCGGCCACCGCATCGGCGCCCGGCCGGAGCGCCAGGTGGTACGTGTTGGCCAGCACGATGTCGGTGCCGAGGTCTTCCAGGTCTGCGGTATCGAGGGTGCGCACTGCGCCGCGGGTGCCCACCGGCATGAACGCCGGCGTGGGCACGTCGCCGTGCGGGGTATGCAGGATCCCGGTCCGGGCCGCCCCGTCGGCGGACGAGCGCTCCCACCAGACGGCTCCCGTCACCGCCGCGCCCACCGGGTCGATCAGCATGGCGTCGCCGAAGGAGAGGAAGCGGTAGCGGCGCTCGACCGCCGTCCGGTAGACGTCACGCCACGCCGGGCCGATGGCGGCGGCGACCAGCGCCACCAGTGTGGTGCGGGGGGCATGGAAGTTGGTGAGCATGGCGTCGACGACGGTGAAGCGATGGCCGGGGACGATGAACAGCTCGCTCCAGCCTTCCCCGGGCGAGACTCTCCCGGAGGCGCCGGCGCCGTCTCGAGGGTGCGCACCACCGTCGTCCCCACCGCCACCACCCTTCCGCCGGAACGCCGGGTGTCGGCGACGGCGACGGCGGTCTCGTCCGGCACCTCGTACCGTTCACGGTGGATGCGGTGCTCGGCCACCAGGTCGACGGTCATCGGCCGGAAGGTGTCGAGACCGACGTCGAGAGTCGACTTCCGCCAGTCCGATGCCGGCGGCGGCCAACCGGTCGAGGAGGGGACGGGTGAAGTGGAGCCCTGCCGTCGGTGCCGCCGCCGACCCGATGTCCTTGGCGAAGACGGTCTGGTAGCGCTCCGGATCGGCAAGCTCACCATGGAAGTACGGGGGCAGCGGCAGGGAGCCCACCTCGGGGAGGAGATCGTCGACGTCGGCATCGTCGGCGGCGAGCCGGACAACGGCGACGCCTTCGTCCGGCATGGAGAGCACCTCGCCGGTGATCCGATCGAAGCGCAGCGCCACGCCGGGACGGATCCGCCGGGATGGCCGCAGCATCACCTCCCATCGCTCCGGGTCGACGCGGCGGAGCAGCAGCGCCTCGACGGTCCCGCCGGTGTCGACCCTGGTGCCGATCAGGCGAGCGGCCCTGACCCGGGTGCGGTTGACCACCAGCAGGTCGCCGGGCGGAGGAGCGCGGGCAGATCGGCGACGGTGCGGTCCTCCATGGTGGCGGTGACCAGCAGTCGGGCGTCGTGGCGAGGCTCGATGGCCTCCTGTGCCACCAACTCGTCCGGTAGCTCGTAATCGAAGTCGTCGACCCGCACTCGACCGAGGCTAGGCCGACCCGGCAGAGGTCCCGGTGTCAGGCCGAGCTCGGCGATGGGGGTTGGGGGTCCCCCATCGCACACCGATGAGGCTTCAGCCGAAGAGCCATGAGCAAAGAGGCTACGCCGCCAGGCGGAGGCTCGGCGATGGGGGCTGGGGGTCCCCCATCGCACACGCGATGAGGCGTCAGCCGAAGAGCCATGAGCACAGCTACGCTCCGCCGGTGCGCACCGGAGACCTCGGCATCCGAATCGGGCGCATGGAACCCGGCCCCCTCGACGCCATCACCGATGTCGCCGGGGTCCGCGTCGGCCACACCACGCTGGTCAGCGGTGACGGCCCCTTGCGGCCCGGCGAGGGGCCGGTGCGAACCGGGGTCACCGTGGTGATCCCCCACGACGGCGACGTCTGGACCGAGCCGGTGTTCGCCGGGGCGCACCGGCTCAACGGCAACGGCGAGCTGACCGGGCTGGAGTGGATCCGGGAGGCGGGGATGCTCGGCGGTGCCATCGGCATCACCAATACCCACAGCGTCGGGGTCGTGCACGACGCCCTGATCGAGTCGGCGGCGCGGTCGCACGACATGAGCCATGCCATCTGGGCGCTCCCGGTGGCCGGTGAGACCTACGACGGCGCCCTCAACGACATCAACGGCTTCCACGTCCGCCCCGAGCACGTCCATTCCGCGTTCTCCTCGGCTGCCGCCGGACCGGTCGCCGAGGGCAACGTCGGTGGCGGGACCGGGATGATCTGCCATGAGTTCAAGGGCGGCATCGGCACCGCCTCACGACGCGCCGGCGACTGGATCGTCGGCGTCCTGGTCCAGGCGAACTACGGGGAGCGAGCGCTGTTGCGCATCGACGGGGTGCCGGTGGGGGCGGCCATATCCTACGAAGAGGTCCCCTCGCCGTGGGACGAGCTGGACGTGGTCAACGCCAGAGCGATGCCGGAGGGGGGCTCGATCATCGCCATCGTCGCCACCGACGCCCCGCTACTCCCCCACCAGTGTGCCCGGCTGGCGCAGCGGGTCGGCATGGGACTGGCCCGCATGGGCAGCTACGGGTCGCACGGCTCGGGCGACCTGTTCCTCGCCTTCGCCACCGGCAACCGCGGGCTCTCCTACGGAGGCGGTGAGGACGATCCCCGCCCGACCGTCGGACCTGACGATGGTGGTCGATGATCACATCAACCCGCTCCTGGAGGCCACCGCCGAGGCCACCGAGGGGGCGATCACCAACGCCCTGCTCGCCGCCGAGACCATGGTCGGCCGGGACGGGATCACCGCCCACGCCATCGACCACGACCGCCTGGTCGCCATCATGGGGGCTCACGGCCGGCTGTGAATGCCCGGGCCGACCAGAGCCGTCGGCCCTCCTCCCACAGATGGGGCCCCAACCCCATCGTGGGCCGTTTGTGGTGCTGCAGCAGCGCCAGATCGACCGACTTCAACCGTCGAGCAGCGAGCCCTGGGAGTCGGGCGGGATGGGCGGGGCATCCACGCCGAGATGCACGTAGGCGTTGGCGGTGGCCACCCGGCCCCGCGGGGTCCGCTGCAACAGACCCTCCATGAGCAGGAACGGCTCGTAGGCGTCCTCGACGGTCTCCGGGTCCTCGCCGACGGCGATGGCCAGCGTGGAGAGCCCCACCGGGCCGCCCCCGAACTTGTGGACGATCGCCTCCAGGATGTACCGGTCGACCTTGTCGAGGCCCCGCCGGTCGACCTCGAAGACCCCCAAGGCGGTGTCGGCTCCGGCGGCGTCGATCGTCCCGTCGCCCCGCACCGTGGCGTGGTCCCGCACCCGACGGAGCAACCGGTTGGCGACCCGCGGCGTGCCGCGCGAGCGGCGGGCGATCACCTCGGCGCCCCCCGGGTCGATCGAGACCTCGAGGATCTCCGCCGAGCGGGTGACGATGGACGCCAGCTCGACCGCCGGGTAGTAATCGAGGCGGGCCACGTACCCGAACCGGTCGCGCAACGGCGATGCCACCCGCCCCACCCGGGTGGTGGCGCCGATGAGGGTGAACCGCGGCAGGTCGAGCCGGATCGACCGGGCGGCCGGCCCCTTGCCCACCATGATGTCCAGGACGAAGTCCTCCATGGCCGGGTAGAGGACCTCCTCGACCGGGCGGGCGAGGCGGTGGATCTCGTCGACGAAGAGCACATCACCGTGCTCGAGGTTGGTGAGGACGGCGGCCAGGTCGCCGGGGCGCTCCAACGCAGGGCCCGACGTGATCCGCAGGGTGACGTCCATCTCGGCGGCGAGGATCCCCGCCAACGAGGTCTTGCCCAACCCCGGTGGGCCGGAGAACAGCACGTGGTCGATGGGCTCACCGCGGGCCCGGGCCGCCTGGATCAGGATCTCCAGGCGCTCCTTGAGGGCGGCCTGTCCGACGAAGTCTCTCATGCGCCGGGGCCGGAGCCCGGCGTCGAACCCGGCCTCGCCCGGAAGCGGCGACCCGGCGAGCAGGTTCTCCTCACGCATCGTCGGCCCCGCCGATGCGGCGCAGCGCGGCCCGAAGCAGGTCTTCCACCGGCTGCGCCGCCTCGAGCCCGGAGACGGCGGCGCTGATCTCGGCAGCCTCATAGCCGAGCCCTTCGAGGGCGGCGCGGACCTCGGACAGGTTGCCGGTCGTCGCCACCACCGCATCGTCGCCGTCGAATCGGGGGCGCAGCTCGAGCATCAGCTTCTGGGCGCTGCGCTTGCCGATCCCGGGCACCATCGTGAGGGTGGCGACGTCGTCGGTGAGCACGGCGCGCCGCAGGTCGGGCACGGCGAGCGTGCCCAGGATCGCCATGGCCACCTTGAGGCCGATCCCCGGCACCGCCACCAGCACCCGGAACGTGTCCCGCTCCTCCTCGGTCGGGAAGCCGACCATCGCCAGGGCGTCCTCGCGCACGTGGAGATGGACGTGGAGCACGGCGTCCTCGCCGATCCCGGGCAGGTCGAGCAGGGCCCGCGGGGTCACCGCCACCTCGTAGCCCACCCCGGCAACGTCGAGGACCACCCGCTCCGGCTGCTTCACGACGAGCGAGCCGCGCAGCCTGCCGATCATGGCGTTGCCGGGGCCGGGTCGGCCAACGGTGCGGCATCGAGATGGCTCACCGGCCACCCCGCGCCGCCGACCGTCCCAGCGCCACCCGCATCGGTAGCGCCTGGGAGTGGCAGAGGGCGACGGCGAGCGCATCGGCTGCGTCGGGCGGTGACGGAGGCTCCACCAGGCCGAGGCGCATGGCGACCACCCGGGCGACCTGAGCCTTGCCGGCCGAACCGGACCCGGTGACGGTCAACTTCACCGCGCTCGGGGTGTACTCGGTGACGGGCACGTCCGCCTGGGCCAGCGCCAGCATCGCCACGCCTGATGCCCGCCCACCGCCATCGCCGTGTGCAGGTTCCGGTTGACGAAGACCTCTTCGACGGCTGCTTCGTCCACCTCCAGGGAGCGCACCACGTCGGTGATGTCGGTGTGCAGGTCGGCGAGGCGTCTCGCCATCGGCTCCGCCAGGGTCGGTGCGGATGACCCCGGCCGCCACCGCCCGGGGTTCCCCGGAGCCGACTTCGATGACGCCGTAACCGGTGACCGTCGAGACCGGGATCGATGCCGAGGACGAACATACGTTTGGTGAGCGTACCGGTTGCCCACGCCTCGGCCAAGTACCCCATCCCCGTGCGCAACGTTGAGCGATTGAACACACCATGGCGTAGTCGCCGAAGTTCGCGGATGGCGGTGCCTCCAACGAGCGATTGAACCCACCGATGGCGTCACTCGCTCAAAGTTCGACGCGATGGCCGCAGTGCCTCCCAACTTTGAGCGATTGACTACACGAGAGGGGTTCAATCGCTCAAAGTTCGCAACGTACCGAGGAGGTGGGCTATCCGACCGACTCGAGGACCTCGTCGGGGATGTCGAAGTTGGCGAAGACCTCTTGGACGTCGTCGAGGTCCTCGAGCGCATCGAGCAGCCGCAGGACCTTGCGGGCATTGGGCTCGTCGAGGGCCACCGTGGTGGTCGGCAGCTGGGTCACGTCGGCGTGATTCGACGGTGATCCCGGCCTCCTCCAGCGAGGCTCGCACCACGACAGGTCGCCGGGCGCCGAGACGACCTCCCACTGGTCGCCGGATCCGGTGACGTCCTCGGCGCCGCCGTCGAGCGCCGCCAGCATCACCGTCTCCTCGTCGCCGGTGGCCACGATCAGCCCCTTCTGCTCGAACAGGTACCCCACCGAGCCGGGCTCGCCCAGCGATCCGCCCAGGCGGTTGAAGGTGGCTCTCACATCGGCGGCGGCCCGGTTGCGGTTGTCGGTGAGGACCAGGATGTACAGGGCGACGCCGCCGGCGGCGTACCCCTCGTACCAGATCTCCTCGTAGTGCGACCCCGTCGAGCCCGCCCCCACCGCGGGCAACGGCGCGCTCGATGTTGTCCTTGGGCACCGAGTGCGTCCTTCGCCTTCTGGATGGCGTTGTAGAGGGCGGCGTTGCCGTCGGGGTCGGAGCCGCCCTGGCGGGCGGCCGCCTCGACGGCTCGGATGAGCTTGGCGAACAGCTTGCCCCGCTTGGCGTCCTGCCGCTCCTTGCGGTGCTTGGTGTTGGCCCACTTGGAGTGCCCGGCCATCAGCCGTCCTCGGCGGCGGCGACCACCAGCATCTCGTGGATGCGGTCGTCTCCGGTGAGCTCGGGGTGGAACGACGTCGCCAGCACCTTCCCCTGGCGGACGAACACCGGGTGGGTGTCGCCGGTCCCCGGCTCGGTCACCGTGGCCAGCACCTCGACGGCGCCGCCGACCTTGCTGATCCACGGGGCGCGGATGAACACCGCGTGGACCGGACGGTCGAACCCGGCGACGTCCAGGTCGGCCTCGAAGCTGTCGACCTGACGACCGAAGGCGTTGCGCTCGACCACGACGTCGAGCACGCCCAACTGCGGCTGCACCGCGCCGGTGGTGGACTCGGCCAGGAAGATCATCCCGGCACAGGTGCCGAGCACCGCCATGCCATCGCCGACCCGCTCCCGGAGCGGGTCGATGCAGCCCGTAGATGGTCGCCAGCCGCCCGATGGTGGTCGACTCGCCGCCGGGGATGAGCAGGGCGTCGACCCGCCCGAACTCCTCGGGGGTGCGCACCTCCGCTGCCTCGTGGCCCAGCCGGGTCGACCACGGCGAGGTGCTCGCGGAAGTCACCTTGGAGGGCGAGCGCGCCGATCCGCATCGGTCACAGCCCCCGGTCCTGCATCCGATCCTGGGGCTGGAGGGTGTCGACGTTGATGCCGACCATCGGCTCACCGAGGTTGCGGGACACCTTGGCGATCTTGTCGGCGTCGCGGAAGAAGGTGGTCGCCTCGACGATGGCGCGGGCCCGCTCTGCCGGGTCGCCCGACTTGAAGATGCCCGAACCGACGAAGACCCCGTCACAACCGAGCTGCATCATCAGGGCGGCGTCGGACGGGGTGGCGATGCCGCCGGCGGCGAAGTTGACCACGGGGAGTCGCCCGGTCTCGGAGACCTCCTTGACCAGCTCGTACGGAGCGGCCAGCTCCTTGGCAGCGCTCATCACCTCGTCGGGCCCCAGGGTGGTGAGCCGTCCGATCTGGCGGTTCATGATCCGCATGTGCCGCACCGCCTCGACGACGTTGCCGGTGCCCGGCTCGCCCTTGGTCCGGATCATCGCCGCGCCCTCGCCGATCCGCCGCAGCGCCTCGCCGAGGTCCTTGGCACCGCACACGAAGGGGACGGTGAAGGCGCGCTTGTCGATGTGGTGCTCGTCGACCGGGGTGAGGACCTCGCTCTCGTCGATGTAGTCCACCCCGAGCGCCTGGAGCACCTGGGCTTCGACGAAGTGCCCGATACGGGCCTTGGCCATCACCGGGATGGAGACCGCGGCCGATGATCTCCTCGACCCTGGCCGGGTCGGCCATCCGGGCCACGCCGCCGACGGCGCGGATGTCGGCGGGGACGCGCTCCAGCGCCATCACCGCCACCGCTCCGGCCTCCTCGGCGATCTTCGCCTGATCGGCGGAGACGACGTCCATGATCACGCCGCCCTTGAGCATCTCGGCGAGGCCGCGCTTGACGAGGTCGGTGCCGCGTTCGGCTGTGGGCATCTCACGCTCCGGGACGATGAGCCTCGATTCTACCGGCGCCACCCGACGGTCCCGGCGACTCAGCCCGGTGGTGAGGCCGGCCACTCCGGGGGTCGTTTGCCCAGGAAGGCGTCGATGCCTTCACGGGCGTCCTCCAGGCCGGCGTTGGCGGCCATCACCGCCTTGGTGTGCTCGTAGGCGGCGGGCTCGGCGAGGTCGATCTGGCGGTAGAAGGCGGCCTTCCCGATGCCCAGCACCGCCGGGCTGTACCGGGTGACCGCAGCGACCAGGGCGTCGACCTCCTCATCGAGCCGCTCCTCCGGCACCACCCGGTTGACCAGGCCCCATTCGAGCGCGGTCCGCGCCGAGATCGGCTCGCCGGTGAGCAGCATCTCCATCGCCCGCTTCCGACCCACGGCCCGAGAGATGGGCACCATCGGCGTAGAGCAGAACGAGCCCGATCTTCACCCCGGGGGTGGCGAAAGTGGCGTTCTCTGCGGCGACGGCCAGGTCGCAGGCGGCGACCAGCTGGCACCCGGCGGCGGTGGCGATGCCGTGGACCCTGGCGATCACCGGCTGCGGGATCTCGTGGATCGTCTCCATCATCACCGTGCAGGCGTCGAACAGCTTCTCGTAGAACGAGTGGTCGCGCCCGACCATCTCCTTGAGGTCGTGCCCGGCGCTGAAAGCGGGACCGTTGCCGGCGATGACCACGGCGGCCACCGACCGGTCGGCGCCGGCTGCGATCAGTGCGGCGGCCACCTCGGTCATGGTGTCGAGGCTCAGTGGGTTGCGCCGCTCGGGCCGGTCGAGGGTGATCCTGGTGACCGGCCCATCGGCGACGGAGATGTGCGAATAGGCCACCGGCCACAGTGTACGGCAGGCTCAGGTTCGATCACCGAGGGCGTCGCGGTAGGCCTCCAGGTACCCGGCGAGCACCGGGCTGCGGTCGAAGCGGGCGACCCGCTCGATCCCCCGCTCCACCAGCGCGCCACGCGTCACCGGATCGGAGAGCAGCCCGGCGACGGCGTCCGCCAAGGCGGCGGCGTCACCCGGGGCCACCCATCGGGCGGCGTCCCCTCCGACGTGCACGAACCCGGGGAGCGCCGACGCCACCAGAGCACACCGGGACGCCATGCCCTCGACCAGGACGATCCCGAAGCTCTCGCCGGCCGTGTTGGGGGCGGCCAGGACCTCGGCGGAGCCCATGACCCGCCGTTTGGTGTCGTCGCCCACCCGTCCCCGATAGGTGACACCGGGCGGGGCCGAGCCGGGCCGGCTGCTGCCGATCACCTCCAGCGACGCCCCGGGCACCCGGGCGGCGATCGCCGGCCAGGCGGCGAGCAGCACGTCGAGGCCCTTGCGGGCGTCGTCCCGTCCCACGAAAACCACAGACCCGGGTCGCTTCGCCGGAGTTTTGACCGGACGCCCGCTCCCGCGGTCACTCCACAGGGCCGTGTCGATGCCGTTGGGAACCAGCCGCACCGGCACCGCGCCGGCGACCACCGCCGCCGCCACCGGCGACACCGCGGTCACCACCGCCGCCCTCCGCAGCAGCCGGCGCACCACCGGCCGGCCGACCCTGAGGCCCCGCCGCACCATGGCTGTGGCGTCGGCGTGGAGGGTGGCGACGACCGGGGCAGGCCCGGCCCGCATCGCCGCCAGCGACACCGCCGGCATCAGCGGCTCGTGCACGTGGACAACGTCGACCCCGGCCAGGGCTCCCGCCACCCGGGACCACACCCCCGGCCCCAGGGCGACCGGTGCTTCCGAGCGGTTCGCCCGGACGACCCGAGCCGGGCCGACCAGGACCGTTCCCTCCCGTTCGGTCTCTCCCGGCCCGACCACCGTGGCCCGATGCCCCTCCTCGCCCAGCCACCGGGCCAGCTCGAGCACCTGGTCCTGGACCCCGCCGTGGCGTCCCAGGTCGTAGGGACACACCAGGGCGACGTGGAGGTCTCGCCGGTCCGGCGGGGGGCTCACCGCGGCAGCCGGTCGGACGGCCAGTTGGGTTGGAACAGGTGCCACTGCTCGGGGGCGCGGCCCACGATCATCTCGAGGACCTCGGCGAGCGCCTGGGTGGTCGCCACCACCCGCTCCTCCCGGGTGGGGAGGTCGGGCACCTCGATCGGCTCTTCGATCACGAAGCGGTTGCCGCGGCCCCGCTCGAAGTAGCAACCGACCGGCAGCAGGATCGCCCCGGTGCGCTCGGCCAGCGTGGCCGGGCCCGCCGGCAGCGTCGTCTGCTCGCCGAAGAACGTCACCGGCACCCCCCGTCCCGACAGGTCGCGGTCTGATACCAGCGCGATGGTGCCTCCGCCCTTCAGCCGGCGGACGAGGGTGGTGGTCAGCGTGGCGGTCGCCGTCGGCGAGCACGACCTCCATCCCAACCTTGCGCCGCAGGTCGATGAACCACTCGATGAGGCGTCGATTGGGCAACGCCTCCGCCACCGCCAGGACCGGCGCCCCGTGGCTGGCGGAGGCGGCCCCCGCCGACTCCCAGTTGCCGGTGTGCGGCAGGGCCAGGATCACTCCCCTCCCGGACTGCGCCGCCGCCTCCAACCGCTCCGGGTTGATCAGGCGGCTGGTGGCGAGGATGTCGGTGACCCGCCGTGGGGTCACCCAGAAGACCTCGGCCCAGTACCGGCCGTAGCTGGCGAACATCCGCCGGACCCGCCGCCTCGTCGCCTCCTCCTCGCCGACCACCCGCGCCAGGTGGCGCCGCACCAGGGCCAGCCGGCCGGGGACGACGAACGAGCCTGCCCACCCCAGCCCCTCCCCCAACCGACGGGCCACCGGCTCGGGGAGCAGCGAGAGGATCCCGGCCGACAGCCGGAACAGGGCATAGGTGCCCAACCCGTCGAAGCGGCTCACCGCTCCAGCTGCTCCCAGGTCCTACGGATCCTCTGGAAGACGGTGAAGCCGGCGAGCACGACGAACACCCACAGCACCGGGTACAACACACGCAGGCCGCCACCGACCCCGGTGGCGAAGACCCCGACGAGGATCAGGATCATCCGCTCGGCCCGGCCCATCCACCCGCCGCGGCCCTCGGCGCCCCAGCTCTCCGCCTTCGCCCGCACGTAGGGGGTGAGCAGCGAGAAGGCGAGGGCGAACAGGCACAGCATCAGCGCCGGCTCCTCGTCGCGCAGGCTGAACGCCAGCCCCGACCAGATGGCGATCTCCCCGAATCGGTCGGCCATGGTGTCGACGAAGGCGCCCCGGATGGACGCCTTGCCCTGGTGCCTCGCCAGCGGGCCGTCCAGCGTGTCGAGGATGCAGCCGACGGCGGTGACGATCGCCCCGAGGGTGTAACGCTGCACGGCGATCAACACGGCCCCGGCGATGGTGACGGCGAGCCCGGCGGCCGTGACCATGGTGGGGGTCAGCCGCGCTTTCGACAGCGCCACCGCGATGGCGTCGAGCATCGGAGCAAGCCGGCTCCGACCCTTGAGGTCGAGCAAACTCGTCCTCCTTCCGGCCCGGAAAGTTACCAGCTTGCCCACCGGGTTCCGTTTCCCCTCGCCTAGTGGAGGAGGGGTGGCAGCGACACGGGCCGAAGACCGGCACGGATGACGGGGAGGAGCCCAGCCGTCCGATGTGGTGAGCTCCGCCCGGTCGAAGTGCATCCCGACTGGCCGCCCCGGGCGCGGAGCTACACTCGCCGCGCCCCCGAACCCGCGTTTTTCCTCGTCGGTGAAAGGACCTGGATGACGGAGACCAAGCCGGAGCTGCGCATCGGCGACGAGGGCTACCTGTTGCCGGTGGTCGAGTCGACCATCGGTGACGTCGGGCTGGATGTCCGCACCCTGCGCGGCGACACCGGCTACGTCACCTTCGACCCGGGATACGCCAACACGGCGAGCACCGAGAGCGCCATCACCTACATCGACGGCGGCAACGGGACGCTGTGGCACCGTGGCTACCGGATCGAGGACCTCGCCGAGCAATGCGGCTTCCTCGAGGTGGCGTATCTCCTTCTCTTCGGCGAGCTCCCCGACGACGGTCGCCCTGGAGGGGTGGCGGGCCAAGGTGCGGCACCACACCCTGCTCAACGAGGAGCTCAAGCGGTTCTTCGACGCCTTCCCCCGCAGCGCCCACCCCATGGCGATCCTGTCCTCCGCCACCAACGCCATCTCCACCTTCTACGAGCCGTACTACAACCCCAAGGACCCGGAAGCGGTGCGGGAGAGCGCCACCCGGCTGATCGCCAAGATGCCGACGGTGGCCGCCTGGGCGTACAAGAAGTCGATCGGCCAGCCCTACGTCTACCCGCGCAACGATCTGAGCTACGTGGAGAACTTCCTCCACATGATGTTCGCCCTCCCGGTGGAGGAGGAGAAGATCGACCCGATCATCGCCAAGGCACTCAACGTGCTGCTCATCCTCCACGCCGACCACGGGCAGAACTGCTCAACGGCGACGGTGCGCTTCGTCGGCTCCAGCCAGGCGAACCTGTTCGCCTCCGTGGCCGCCGGGATGAACGCCCTGTGGGGCCCGCTCCACGGCGGCGCCAACCAAGAGGTCGTCGAGATGCTGGAGGCCATCCACGTCGACCCCGACATGACGGTGGAGAAGGCGATCGCCCGGGCCAAGGACAAGGACGACCCATACCGGCTGATGGGCTTCGGTCACCGCATCTACCGCAACTACGACCCGCGGGCGCGCATCCTGAAGCGCTTCGCCGACGACGTGCTGGGCACGGTGAGCAAGGACGACCCGCTGCTCGAGATCGCCCATCAACTGGAGACGGCGGCGCTCGAGCGACGATTACTTCGTCAGCCGGAAGCTGTATCCCAACGTCGACTTCTACTCCGGGGCTGATCTTCCGGGCACTGGGCTTCCCCACCCGGATGTTCACCGTGCTCTTCGCCATCGGGCGCCTGCCCGGCTGGATCGCCAACTGGATGGAGATGCACGAGCACGGCGAAAACAAGATCGCCCGGCCCCGGCAGATCTACACCGGCCAGGCGATGCGCGACTTCGTCCCCCTCGACGAGCGCTAGAGCGCGACCCGGCGGCCCGGGACGTCACCACTCCCGGGCGGGACGTCTTCCACGTAGGTCTCCACGACCGAGCCGTCGATGATCGACGAGCCGTCGATGCCGTCGACCCGGACCAGCCCGCGGCGCGACGGCGGGTCGTCGGCGGAGAACACCAGGACGTTCCAGATGGGCCGGCTCCGCCAGCCCCTGAAGCCGAGGTTGGCGGACGCATGTCCGACCGGGAACCCGATCGCCCGGTTGGCAGCCTCGAGGGCGGCGCCCTCACGCACCGCCAGGTGCCACGCCCCGAGGAGGTACCACCCGGCGATGGCGCCGAGGAGCCCGACGGTGAGCCACATCCCGGTGGGGAGGGCACCGACCAGCACCCCGATGGCGGTCAGGACGGCGGCAACCACGTACACCAACGCCGCCCGACGGCGCCGTTGCGGGTCGGGGACGGCATGGGGGTCGAGCACCTCGGCGTCGAGGTCCTCGGGCACGGCGACACCCTCGGCGATGTCGGGAGGGATCTCGATCCCTCGCCGGCCGGCGCGGCGACGGTCAGCCGCCAACGACGGCCTCCACGGTCATCGAGGTGGCGTGCACAGAGCCGCCAGCTCGGACACAGCCTCATCGACCGGCACTCCCCGGCGCTCGGCGTCGTCTCCGCGCAGCCGCAGCCCGACGCTCCCGGCCTCGACATCACGGTCGCCGACGACGATGACCGCCGGGTGCTTGTCGGTGATGGCTCGCCGCACCTTCTCGCCGAGTGACTGGTCGCTGAGGTCGAGCTCGACCCGCAACCCCGCCCTGCGGAGGAGTGATTCGACCTCGGCGGCGTACCCGTCGTGGCGGTCGGCCACCGGGATCACGGTTGCCTGGATCGGGCTCAGCCAGGCGGGGAACGCCCCGGCGTAGTGCTCGACCAGGATGGCGACGAACCGCTCCACCGCCCCGAATTTGGCGCAGTGGATCATCACCGGCTGCGCCTTGGTGTTCTCGGGGGTGGTGTACTCGAGGTCGAAGCGCTGCGGCGTGCTGAAGTCGAGCTGGATCGTGGAGCATTGCCACCGCCGTCCCAGGGCATCCTTCACGTGGACGTCGATCTTCGGCCCGTAGAACGCCGCCTCGCCCTCGCCGACCCGGTAGTCGACTCCGCGCTTCTCCAGTGTCAGCCGGAGCAGCTTGGTGGCCTCGTCCCAGAGATCCAGGTCCCCCATCCACTTGTCCTCGTCACGGGTCGACAGCTCGGCCTCGATCTCCTCGAACCCGAAGTCGGCGAACAGCGTCAACACGAAGTCGAGGTGACGCTCCAACTCCGAGGCGAGCTGCTCCCTGGTGCAGAAGGTGTGGCTGTCGTCCTGGGTGAGGCCCCGGACCCGAAGCAGCCCCTGGAGCGTGCCCGAGCGCTCGTAGCGGTACACCGCCCCGAGCTCCGACAGCCGCATGGGGAGCCGGCGGTACGAGCGCGCCGCGCTGCGGTAGATGAGCACGTGGAAGGGGCAGTTCATCGGCTTCACCCGGTAGCGCTCGCCCTCGTCGACGACCACGGCCGGGTACATGTTGTCGGCGTACCAGCCGAGGTGGCCGGAGGTCTCCCACAGCTCCTCCTTGGCCAGTTGCGGGCTCACCACGAAGTCGAACCCGTACTCGGTGTGGAGGCGCCGGCTGTAGTCCTCCATCACCTTGCGCAGCATCCCGCCGTTCGGGTGCCAGACGGCGAGCCCCTGTCCCAACTCCGGCGGGGAGGAGAACAGGTCGAGGTCGTGCCCGAGCTTCCGATGATCGCGAAGCCTGGCCTGCTCGACCCGATCGAGGTAGTCGGCCATCGCCTGCGGGGTCTCCCAGGCGGTGCCGTAGATGCGTTGCAGCTGCGGGTTCTTCTCGTCCCCGCGCCAGTACGACCCGGACGACCGCAGCAGCTTGACCGCCTTGATCCGGCCGGTCGACGGCAGGTGGGGGCCCCGGCACAGGTCGACGAAGTCGAGGTTGCGGTAGAGGCTCACCTCCTCCGCCCCGGCGCCCTGGGCTTCGTCGACGCCGTCGATGATCTCGGCCTTGAAGGGCTGGCCGGCGAAGAGCTCCCTGGCCTCGGCGGTCGCCACGACCTGGCGCTCGAAGGGTTGGTCCTCGGCGATGATCTCGTGCATCCGAGCCTCGATCGCCTCGAGGTCGTCGGGGTGGAAGGCGCGACCGATGTCGAAGTCGTAGTAGAAGCCGTCCTCGATGGGCGGGCCGATGGCGAAGGCGGCCCCGGGGTACAGGTCGAGCACCGCCTGGGCGAGGACATGGGCCGACGAGTGGCGGATGACCGCACGACCCTCGTCGCTGGTGTCGGTGACCACGGCGAACTCGCCGTCGCCGGGCAATGGCCGGGAGAGGTCGAGGAGGACACCGTCGAGGCTCGCCACCACCGCCGCCTCGGCGAGCCGCGGCCCGATCGATGCGGCCACCTGGGCGCCGGTCGTGCCGTCGGCGAACTCGTGGACGCTGCCGTCCGGGAAGGTGAGGTTGAACGCCAAGCCGGCTCCGGGGTTCGGGGAGCCGACAGGCTACAGCCGAACGGAGTTCCCCTCCCCGGACGGGCAGGGTTACCGCCGTTCCCGACTGCCGTGCCGGCTCGGACCCCTTCCCGTCCGCCGAGCTGCCTTCGGCCCATGCTGCGGCCACCCTTCCCCCAGAGGGGGAAGGGAAAGCAGACATCGGAAGAAGAGAAAGAAGAAAGGGGGACAACCGTGAAATCCGCGAAAACCGTGCTTGTGCTCCCTAGCCTTTGCCAGCAGCCAAACCGAGGAGGGGTCGGGCATGCTCGAGATCGTGGCCGCGGCGGGCCTGATCGCCGGCATCGTGGTGGCGCTCACCAGGGCTGCTCCTTCGACCGAAGCCCCGGCGCCCGTCCGGCGCGGCACCCTGGTGGCGGCCGGTGCCCGGGTGGGTTTCGACCCGATCGGCCCCGACCCACACGATGATCGGGAAGGCGGGTTCGCCCTCGGATCCGATCTCCCGTGTCCGTGGTGCCGGGCGGCCACGTCGGAGAGCGACCGGCGCTGTCCGTCGTGCGGCCAGCCGTTCGGGTAACCGGCCGGCCTCACCGCCGCAGCGTCAGCTCCTCGAGCATCCGCACCGTCCCGAACCCGGTCGCCTCGTAGAGCCCCACGGCGACGCCCGTCCTCGGCGTCGGTGTACAGGATCGCCTCACTCACGTTGTGCCGCCGGTTGAGGTCGTCGAGCCCGGCGAGCAGGAGCGCCTTGCCCAGCCCGCGACCCTGCGCCTCGGGCACCACCGCCAGTATGTAGATCTCTCCCCTGCCGTCCTCGTGCACCTTGGTCCAACAGAAGCCGGCGATCCTGTCCCCTTCCCAGGCGAGCAGGAAACCCTCGGCGTCGAACCAGGGCTGGGCGAGGCGCTTGGCCAGATTGTCGGCGTCGAGAGCCCCGTTCTCCGGGTGCCCGGCGAAGGCGGCGTTGTTGGCGTCGAGCCACGCGGCGCCATCCTCGTGTCGGAACGGCCGCAGCTCGACGCCTTTGGGCAGCGCCCACGGGATCCCCGTGGGCAGGTCCCGCCCCATCTCGGCCAGCATGCGCACCCTGCCGAGGCCGAGGGTCGACACTGCCGCCGTCTCCGCCTGTCGCCACACCCACAGCGTCAGCGGGGCGTCGTCGGGAATCACGTCCGGGGCCGTCTCCACCAGCATCCGCACGATGGCGATCTCCCCGGGGTGCCCCGGCTCGGACACGATCTCCATGGTCCAATGCCCATGCGGGATGCCGGCGGCGGCCGGGTGACGGGAGGCCACCGCGTAGCCCACCAGCCTGGAGGGTGCCGGGTTGCCGCCGTCGACGACGACCCGCCCGATCTGCTCATGCGACAGCAGCCGGATGGCCTTGTGCTCGCTGACCGCAGGGTGCCCGTCCGCCTCTTCACGTCGGGCCAGCAGCACCTCGATGGCGTCCCGATCAGACGGATGGGCGGTGCGGACCTTCATGGCCGCAGGGTAGAACGTGACGGCAGTTCGAGTCCGGGCAAAGCAAGAACAACCACGGCCCACGATGGGGTAGGGGCCCATCTGCGGGAGGAGGCCGGACGACCTCCGGCCTCGGAGAAATCTAGGCCGGGAGAACCGTTGGCAAGTGGACAGCACGATCTAAGGTGACTGGACGATGGGTTCGGTGGGGCTGGTACTCGGAGGTGGTGGAGTCACCGGTGCGTCCTATCACCTCGGGTGCCTCCTGGCTCTCGAGATGGCGACGGGCTGGGATCCGAACGACGCTGCGGTGGTGGTGGGCACCTCGTGCGGCGCCTTCACCGCGGCCATGTTGCGCGGTGGGCACCTCACCATCGACACCTTCATCGACGGCGCCCGCTCCCGTGCCGAGGCGACCGAACGGCTCAAGGCCCGCTGCTACCGACGCGCCCGACCCGCCGGAGTGGGACGGTGGCTGCGGCGTGGGGTGCTCCCCGGGATCACCGGTGGACCCGATCTGCGGATGCTGGCGGGGAGCCCGGCCCTCTACTCCACCGAGGGCCTCATCGAGTGGATCGAAGAGCGGATCGGCGAGGAGATGGCGTCGGGATGGCCGGATCGACCGACCGTGGTGGTCGGCTTCGACCTGGTGACCAGGACCCGGGCCGCGTTCGGCACCGACGCGGCGCCCGAGGTCCCGTTCAAGGATGCCGTGGCGGCTTCGCTGGCGGTCCCGATGATCTACCAACCGGTGATGATCGACGGCCGCTGGTACTCGGACGGGGGCATGGCCAGCGGCACCAGTGCCGACCTCGTGCTCGGCATGGGCGAGCCGCTCGACCTGCTGCTCATCCTCGCCCCGATGGCGGCGCTCGACTCCCGCCGCCGCGCCCGGTTCTACGAGGAGGCCCTCGACCGGTTGGGCCGGCAGGCGCTCGACATCGAGCTGGAGCGCATCAGGGAGGCATGGCCTTCCACTGAGATCCTCATCCTCCGTCCCGACGAGCACATCCTCGAGGCGGCCCGCCCCAACCCGATGTCGACCGAGGCCTCCATCCCGGTGTTCCTCCGCACCCTGCGCACGATGCGCGACGAGCTCAGCCACCCGGCCGCATGGGGTGTCCTCCAACGGCACCTCACCCCGTCCTCGGTGCGCTGAGATCGCAGCCGCCTACCGGGAGGCGGTGTGGCTCCACCCACCTAGCATCTGCTCATGGCTCTTCGGCTGACGCCTCATCGCGGAGCGATGGGGGACCCCCAGCCCCCATCGCCGAGTCTCCGCCTGACGGCGTAGCCTCTCCTCAGTGACCGCCACCGCCACCCGCCAGTACTCCGCCGGCGACCGCACGATGCGCCGGCTGCTCAGGGTGCACGGAGACCCGGTGCCGGGAGCAGTCTTCGACGCCCGCAACAAGCTGCGCAGCTCGATCATCATCTCCGGCATCCGGTGCATCTTCACCTATCTGGTGGTGCCCTTCGCCGTTCCCCTGATCGGGCTCTCCGGGGCGGTGGCGGCGCCGGTGTCGATCACGCTGTCGGTGCTCGCCATCGTGCTGGGCTACCAGAGCCTTCGCCGCTTCTGGCTGGCCGACCACCGCCTCCGGTGGCACTACACCGTGTTCATCGCCGTCGTCTGGGTGCTCCTCCTGGTGGGCATCGCCGTCGACGTGGCGCGCCTGGCCTCGTAGGACTCACCCGATCGACGGTGACGCACAGCCGCCATGGGGTAGGGGCCCCATGTGCGGAGGAGGGCCGACCGGCGCCTGTTTGCCGGCGGAGCCGGCGAAGTCGGCCCGGGTAAAGAGATGGATCAGACTCCGGCGACCTCGGGGACCCGTTCCATCGCCTCGGCGACCCGCTCCGCGGGGTACTCGATAGTCCTCGAGCCGCCCGGCCAGATGGGCCTCGTAGGCGGACATGTCGAAGTGGCCGTGACCGCAGAGGGCGGTGAGGATCACCGTCTCCTCACCCGACTCCTTGGCCCGATTCGCCTCGCGGATGGCGGCGGCGATGGCGTGGGTGGGCTCGGGGGCGGGCACGATCCCCTCCGTCCTGGCGAAGGTGAGGGCGGCGTCGAAGCACTCGCGCTGGTTGATGGCCTCCGCCTCGGCCAGGCCGAGCTCGTAGATGTGGGAGACCAGCGGCGCCATCCCGTGGTACCGCAACCCACCGGCGTGCAACGGGTCGGGGACGAAGTCATGGCCGAGCGTGTGCATCTTCACCAGCGGGGTCATCCCGATGGTGTCGCCGAAGTCGTAGCGGTACTCGCCCCTGGTCAGGGACGGGCAGGCGGCAGGCTCGACGCAGCGGATCGTCGGGTCCATCTTCCCGGCGAGCTTCTCGCGAAGGAACGGAAACGACAGCCCGCCGAAGTTGGAGCCCCCGCCGGTGCAGCCCACCAGCAGGTCGGGTGTCTCGCCGATCTTGGCGAACTGGAGCAGCGCCTCCTCGCCGATGATGGTCTGGTGCATCAGCACGTGGTTGAGCACGCTGCCCAGCGAGTACTTGGTGTCCGGGTCGCTCGCTGCCCGCTCCACCGCCTCGCTGATGGCGATCCCCAGGGATCCGGGGCTGTCCGGGTTCGAGGCGAGGATGGTGCGGCCCGCCTCGGTCACGTCGGAGGGGCTGGGGTGGACGGTCGCCCCCCAGACTTCCATCAACGTCTTGCGATACGGCTTCTGGTCGTACGAAGCGCGCACCATCCAGACCTCGCACTCGAGCCCGAACTGGGCACAGGAGAAGGCGAGTGCGCTCCCCCACTGGCCGGCTCCGGTCTCCGTGGCGAGCCCCTTGACGCCCTCGGCGGCGTTGTAGAACGCCTGGGGCACGGCCGTGTTCGGCTTGTGCGACCCAGCCGGGCTCACCCCCTCGTACTTGTAGTAGATGCGGGCGGGGGTATCGAGCAGCTTCTCGAGGCGGTGCGCCCGGTACAGCGGCGACGGCCGCCACAACCGGTAGACGTCGAGCACCTCACCCGGGATGTCGACGTACCGGTCGGCGGTGACCTCCTGGCCGATCAGCGCCATCGGGAACAGCGGAGCCAGGTCGTCGGGACCAACCGGCTGGTGGGTGCCGGGGTGGAGGACCGGAGGGGGCGGCTCGGGGTAGGTCGGCCACCACGTTGTACCACTGCGTCGGCATCTCGCTCTCTTCGAGCAGCACCTTGGTCGCCTCGCTCATTGCGCCGCCTCCTTTGCGGTGATCATCGTCACCGTGTCATTGAGGATGCCGACCAGCCGGTCGACGTCGTCGTCGTCGTGGTAGATCCCGAAGCCGATGCGGACCCGGTCTCCCCGCCGGTCGACCGTCACCCGACGCTCGGCCAGCATCGCCGCCAGCATCGCAGCCTCATGGGTCCGGTAGGTGAGGAAGTGGCCGCGCTCGCCGGACGCCCCCTCAGGCGGGAGGAGCTCGCCGAGGTCGAGGCCTTGCCCGGCGACCGAGCCGAGGAATCGTTTCTGCAGCGCCGTCACATGGCGGTGGATCGACTCGACGTCGATCCCCTCCCGGTCGAGCAGGCGCTGCACCGCGTTGAACCGGTACAGCCCGCTCGGGTCGAAGGTGGCGCCCCAGAAACGACCTCCGTGCTCCGGGAACCGCACCCCGCCGGCCGTCTCCTCGAGCTGTTCGAAACCGGCGAACCAGCCGGTGTCGATGGGACGCCGCACGGTCCCCGGCGGGCAGTGCATGAAGCAGGCGCCCTCCCCCGCCATGGCGTACTTGTACCCGCCGGCGACGTAGAACACCCGTCGCCAGATGGCGTCGAGCCGGGTAGGGATGGCCATGAAGCCGTGGTAGCCGTCGATGACCACGTGGCCGTCGGGAGGCAGCGCCCGGGCCCACCCTTCGAGGTCGGGCACGACGTAGCCGGTGTCGTAGAAGACGTGGCTCACGTACGTGAGGTCGTGCTCCCGGTGGCGTGCGGCGGCGAGGAACCGGTAGGGGAAGGTGTCGAAGGGCTCCACCGGCACCCGGGTGACCGCCACCCGGCGGCCCTCCTCCCACCTCGCCAGCTGCCGGCGGAAGCTGTGGAACTCGCCGTCGGTGGTGAGGATCCGCACCGGAGGCGGCAGGGTCGACACCAGCCGGGTCACCAGCTCGTGGGTGTTGGGGGCAAAGGCGATCGTTGTCGGGTCGGGTAGGCCGAGCCGGCCGGCGATGTGGCGCTGCGCCTCGGGCACGACCTCACCCAGCACGCGCTCCCACTTGTCGTCCATGAGCTCGGCGGCGTCGAGCCATGCCTGCTGGTGGGCATCGAAGGTGACGTCGGGCCACGGATGGTGGCTGTGGGCGGCGAAGTGCAGCCTGCCGTCGCCGCGGAACCGCGAGAAGAGCCCGGCGTGGCTCACGGGGCCGGCGGCGGGGCGCCGGTGACGTCGAAGTGGAACCGCATCGCCTCGGCCACCGACGGCGGCAGGTCCGGCAGGCGCGTGCGGGGGATGTAGTAGGTGGCCAGGTCGTAGAGGTCGCCCCACACCTTGTGGCTGCGGGCGGTCTGCTCCAGGTAGTCGTGCCCACTGGTGCCCCCGGTGCCGATCCGGCCGCCGATCATCCTCCTCACCATCACCGCGTGGCGATCACGCCACGCGGTGAACCCCTCGTCCACGTCCATCAACGACTGGAGGACACGGAAGGGGAGGTGGAGGATGGGCTCGTCGCGGTAGAGGTTGATGAGCAGGGCGGCCAGGAACGCCTTGCGGCTCAACCGGCGATGGCCCTGCTCCTGGAGCTCGGCATAGGCGTCGTCGTCGAACAGGGACGCGTAGGTGGCGGCGGTGGCGTCGAATCTGACCAGCTGCTCCTTGCGGCCCTCGTCGGAGAGATTCGGATTCCCCTCGATCAACAGTCGCTCCCCGGCGAGCACGGTGTCGACGGCCTCCCGGTAGGCGTCCCAGAAGGCGTACTCGCCCACCTGCAGGAACGGGGTCCGCTCCAGCCACGCCTCGACGAGGTCGAAGAGGCTGCGCCGGTGGTGCGACGCCTCGAGCAGCGCCCGGTGCTCGTCGCTGAACCTCGTGACGTACTCGGAGGCGTTGATCAGCATCCGGCGGCCGCGGGTCGAGCCCGAGCAGGTTCTCGATCAGGCGGAACTGGAGGCTCTGGAACCCCGAGGCGGGGACGAGCAGGTCGCGGAACTCGAGGAAGTCGAGCGGGGTCATCGTCTCCAGCACGTCCAGGTGGTCGATGAGTACCCGCTGCACGGCGTGGACCCGCTCCAGGTGGCCCACCACCCGGCCCATGCTCCGCTCGGGCACCGTCGCCTGGTCGAACACCGTCGCGCACCGCCTCGAGCTCGTGGAGGATCTGCTTGAACCACAGCTCGTAGGCCTGGTGGACGACGATGAACAGCAGCTCGTCGTGGGCGTGGCGACCCTGCTCGGTGGACAGCGGGCGTTGGGCACCGAGGAGCCGGTCGAGCTGCAGGTAGTCGTGGTAGTACACCGGTTGGTGGTCGCTGGCGGCGCTCATCCCCACGATCCTTCCGACGTTCCGCTCGCCTCGGTGACGGCGGCTTCCCCGCCGGTCCGGGGCTGCGGCCGGCTCCGCGGGGCTGGGCGAGCAGCTTCCTGGGACATCACGGACATCTTCGCCCCAGCCCCCTGTGTCGGCAACCGCCTTCGACCGGGCCCGAGCCGTCTGCCTGTGGCTCGCCGTACGATGCGCATCGCCGTGAACGAGCGTCCCGCTGCCGTCCCCGAGTGGGTCAACATCGCCGATGCCTTCCTCCGCGGACCGGATCGGTGAGGGCCGGGGCGACCGCATCGCGCTGCGCACCGCCGACCGCACCTACAGCTACGGCGAGGTGGAAGGCCTCGCCGGCGGGTTCGCCGCCGCTCTGGCCGACCTCGGGGTTCACCGCGAGGACCGTGTCGTGCTGTTGCTCACCGACCGGGCCGAGTACGTCGGTGCGCTGTTCGGGACGTTGAAGCTGGCGGCCGTGGTGGTGATGGTGAACCCGGAGCTCGCTGCAGGGCGCATCGCCGAGATCCTCGACCTCGCCTCTCCCCAGGCGGTGGTCCACGAGGCCCGGCTCGGCCCGGTGGTGTCCGCCGCGGTGGCTGCCTCGACGTCGCCACCCGGCCTGCTGCCGGTGCCCGACGACGGGCTCGACCTCGCCGCCGATGTCCCCGCGGCCCCCACCCACCGCGACGACCCGGCGCTCTGGCTGTTCTCCGGGGGTACCACCGGTGTCCCCAAGGCGGTGGTGCAGACCCACGGGTCGTTCCTCAACACCACGTTCCGCTACGCCCACGAGACGCTGGGCTACCGGGAGGACGACATCACGCTGTCGGTCCCCAAGCTGATCTTCGGCTACGCCACCGGGTCGAACCTCTTCTTCCCGTTCTCGGTGGGTGCCTCGGCGGTCCTGTTCCCCGAGCAGCCCACGGTCGAGGTGCTGGTGGGACAGATCGCCCGGCACCGCCCCACCATCCTCATCACCGTCCCCACCATGATGAGCCGGATGCTGGCCGACCCCGCCGGCCGCCACGCCGACCTGTCGAGCCTTCGCTTCGCCACATCGGCCGGCGAGGCGCTGCCGGTCGAGCTCTACGCAGCGGTGGAATGGACACCTTCGGGGTGGAGCTGCTCGACGGGCTGGGGACGGCCGAGATGTGGCACGTCTTCGTCACCAACCGCCCCGGCGAGGTCAAGCCGGGCACCCTGGGCCGGGCCGGTCGACGGGCTTCGACGTCCAGGTGCGCGACGACGACGGCGCTGCCCCTGCCCGCCGGCGAGATCGGCCGGCTCTGGGTGCGCGGCGGTTCGCGGGCGCTCGGGCTACTGGCAGGACCTGCCCCGGACCATGGAGACCTTCCGGGGCGAGTGGGTCGCCGGCGGCGACCTGGTGCGGTTCGACGAGGACGGGTACCTCGAGCACCACGGCCGGGCGGACGAGGCGCTCAAGGTCTCCGGGCGGTGGCTCGCCCCCCAGGAGGTGGAGGGCTGCCTGCTTGACCCACGAGGCGGTCGAGCAGTGCGTGGTGGTCGGAGTGCCCGATGCCGCCGGGCTGGTGAAGCCGGTGGCGTTCGTGGTGGTCTCGGCGCGACGGCCGGGGTTGGAGGCCGAGCTGGTCGAGCACGTGCTCGAGCGGCTCGAGCCCTACAAGCACCCGCGCCGGGTGGTGCTGGTCGACGACTTCCCCAGGACCCATCTCGGCAAGGTCGACCGCTCCGCCCTCCGCCATCTCACCGACGAACTTTGAGCGATTGAACACACCCAGATGGCGTCACTCGCTCAAAGTTCGAATCCACCGTCGCTCAGCCGACGCAACTTTGAGCGATTGAACACGCCCCACGCCGTCAATCGCTCAAAGTTTGATTGGAGGTGGGTGGTCAGGCCTTCGGGTAGAGGCGGCGGGCGATGATCGTCCGTTGGACCTCGGAGGCGCCCTCGTAGATCCGGGGGGCGCGGACGTCGCGGTACAGCCGTTCGAGCAGGTGGCCGCGCTCGAGGGCGCGGGCGCCGTGGATCTGGACGGCGTCGTCGACACCTACTGGGCCATCTCGGTGGCGGCCAGCTTGGCCATCGACGCCCGGATCGGTGAGCGGCTCGGCCCCGGTGTCGAAGGCCGGGCCGCGTCGTAGACCAGCAGCCGGGCGCCGTGCACCGCCGTCGCCATCTCGGCGAGCTTGTGGCCCACCGCCTGCAGGTCGCGCAGCGGGCCACCGAACGCCTGGCGCTGCCTCGGCGTGGGCGATGGCCGCTTCCAGCGCCGCCTGCGCCATCCCGACGGCGAAGGCGCCCACCGACGGCCGGAACCGGTCGAGGGTGCGCATCGCCACGGCGAAGCCCCGGTCGGGCTCGCCGAGCACGTGGTCGGCGGGCACGACACCCCGTCGAAGGTGATCGACCCGATCGGGTGCGGGGGCGAGCAGGTCGAGCGGGCTGCCCGACAGCCCCGCGGAGTCGCCGGGGACGGCGAAAGCGGTGACGCCGCGCGGCGCCCGCCCCGGGGGTGGTGCGGGCGAACACCGAGTAGAGGTCGGCCTCGGGGGCGTTGGAGATCCATGTCTTCTCGCCGGTGAGCCGCCACCCGTCGCCGTCGGGTTCCGCCGCCAGCTCGAGCGCCGCCGCGTCCGAGCCGGCTCCGGGCTCGGTCAGCGCGAAGGCAGGGACCGCCCGGCCGGTGGCGATCTCCGGGATCCAACGGCGCGCCAGCTCCGCCCGCCCCGACTGGAGGACCGGGTAGGCGCCGAGCCCCTGCATCGCCAGGGCCGTCTCGGCCTCCGGCGACTCGACCGCCACCGCCTCACGCAGCAGGCACAGCGTCACCGCCGAGACCTCGCCGGGCTGGCTCCCACCGTGGGAGGCCGGGAACAGGCGCTGCACCAGGCCGGCCCCGGCCAGGGCGGCGATCAGCGCCCGGTCGAGTCGCCCTTCCGGCCCGGCGGCGGCCGCCGCGGCGAGCCGCTCGGCGGTCAGCCGGCGGGTGGCGTCGTACTCGGCCAGCTCCTCGTCACGGAGCGCCGTCGGGCGAGGAAGCGTCTCCGGCCAGGCGGTCACGGCTCCGCCGGGCCGTCGTCGATGCGGCGCAGCGGGTCCTGCTCACGCCTTCGGGCGGTCTTCCCGGAGAGGTACTGCACCGGCCACGGGTGCCCGTCGAAACCCTGGTCGATGGCGGCGTTGAGCGTCCAGTAGGGGTCGACCAGGTGCGAGCGCGCCAGCAGGCACAGGTCGGCCCGGCCGGACAGCACGATGGTGTTGACGTCGTCCACGCTCGACACCGCACCCACGGTCATCGTCGGGATGGCCACCTCCTGGCGGATCCGGTCGCTGAACGGCGTCTGGTACAGCCGCCCGTACGCGCGGCTGCTGGTCGGCGTGGACCTGGCCGGTGGAGACGTCGATCACGTCCACCCCGGCGCCGGCCATGGCGGCGGCGATGGCCACCGCGTCGTCGCCGTCGTTGCCGCCCGCCATCCAGTCGGTGGCCGAGAAGCGGACCGACAGCGGGAGGTGGTCGGGCCACACCGCCCTGACCGCCCGCACCACCTCGAGCGGGTAGCGGAGCCGGTTGCCGACGGGGCCGCCGTACTCGTCGTCACGCCGGTTGCACAGCGGCGACAGGAAGCTCGACATCAGGTACCCGTGGGCGAAGTGCAGCTCGAGCAGGTCGAAGCCGAGGTCGGCGCCTCGCTCGGCGGCGGCGACGTGCTGGTCCCGGACCAGGTCCATGGCGGCGCGGTCCATCGCCGCCGGCACCTGGTTGCGAGGCGCCCAGGCGACCGCCGAGGGCGCCAGCAGCGGCCAGTTACCGGTGTCGAGGGGCTCGTCGTCGCCGTCACCCTCCCAGGGCACCTTGCACGACCCCTTGCGCCCGGCATGGCCGAGCTGCAGGCCGATCCTGGCCGGGGTGTGGCGGTGGACGAAGTCGACGATCGGCGCCCACGCCTCCTGCTGGGCGTCGTCCCACAGCCCGGTGCAGCCCGGGGTGATGCGTCCCTCCGGCGACACGCAGGTCATCTCGGTCATCACCAGCCCGGCGCCGCCGACCGCGCGGCTCCCCAGGTGGACCAGGTGCCACTCGTCGGGGATCCCGTCGACCGCCGAGTACTGCGCCATCGGCGACACCACGACCCGGTTGGCCAGCCTCAGGTCGCGCAGCGTGAACGGGTAGAACATCGGCGGGGTGTCCACCGACGGCGGGCGATGGGCCTCCGGGCGGGAGCCGTGGAACCAGTGCCGGATCCGGTCCATCAGCTCCGGGTCGCGCAGCTGCAGGTTGTCGTAGGTGATCCGTTGTGACCTGGTGAGGAGCTGGAAGACGAACTGCTCCATCGGCATGTCCGGCGTACCGGGGCACCGAGGCGAACCAGGCGGCCGAGGTGTCCGCGGCTCGCTGCAGCGAGGCGGCCGGCGGCTGGCGTTGTTCCTGGTAGCTGTCGAGGGCGGCGGGGACGTCGTGGGGATCGGAGGCGCCGGCGAGCACATCGGCGAGCACGATGGCGTCCTCGAGCGCCAGCTTCGTCCCCGACCCCACCGAGAAGTGGGCGGTGTGCACCGCGTCGCCGAGCAGCGCCACCCGCCCGTCGTGCCACCGCTCGCACCGCACGGTGGGGAACGTGCGCCACACCGAGGCGTTGCCGATCACGCCTTCGCCGTCGAAATGCGCCCCGAACACGTCCTCGGCGAAGGCCAGCGCCGCCTCGTCGGACTCACCGGGCGGGATCGGCCCGGTGGCGTCGAGCCCGGCCTGCCGCCAGGTCTCCTCGCCCATCTCCACGACCACGGTGGAGGTCTTCTCGTCGAACGGGTAGCAGTGGGCCTGCACCACGCCGTGCGGGGTCTCCTCGAAGACGAAGGTGAACGCCTCGAAGACCTTGCGGGTGCCCAGCCAGATGAACCGGGCGCTGCCGGTCTCGACGGTGGGCCGGAACACCTCGGCGCCGGCCGCCCTGGTGGCGCTGTGGACTCCGTCGGCGGCCACCACCACGTCGTAGCCGTCGAGGTCGGCGACGGTGACGTCCCGCTCGAAGTGGAGCTCGGCGCCACGCTCGGCGGCGGCGCCGGCGAGGATCTGGAGCAGCCGGAGTCGGGCGATGGCGGAGAACCCGTGCCCGGTGGAGCGCACCCACTCCCCGCGGTGATGGATGTCGATGTCGCTCCACGAGCGGAACTCGGCGCTGATCCGGGCGAACGCCTCCGGGTCGGCGGCAGCGACTCCTTCGAGGGTCTCGTCGGAGAACACCACCCCGAAACCGAACGTGGTGTCGCGTCCGTTGCGCTCGAACACGTCCACCTCGATCGAGGGGGCGAGCCGGCGGAGCCGGGCGGCCAGCAACAGGCCGCCGGGGCCGCCACCGATGCAGGCCAGGCGCATTCGCGAGGCTACGCCGAGGCGGAGACTCGGCGATGGGGGCTGGGGGTCCCCATCGCAAAGCGATGAGGCGTCAGCCGAAGAGCCATGAGCACAGGCTACCTACCTGGGCGGCCAGCCCCAGGAGGCGGCGCATCTCGTAGGGTGGCGGGCACATGAGCGAACGGCGGGCGGCCGTCACCGGCGGCAACAAGGGCATCGGGTTGGCGGTGGTGGAGCGTCTCGCCGCCGACGGCTTCTCGGTGGTGGCGATGGGGCGCGATCCGGAGGCGCTGGCCAAGGCGGCCGCCACCGTCGCCGGCGACGTGGAGACGGTGGTGTGCGACGTAGCCGATCCGGACAGCATCGCCGCCGCATTCGCCGCCGCCGGGCCGTTCGACGTCCTGGTCAACAACGCCGGGGTGGCCGACTCCGCCCCGGTGCGTTCGATCCCGTTGGAGCAGTGGGACCGGCTGATGCGGGTCAACGCCCTGGGGCCGCTGCTGTGCATCCAGCAGGTCCTCCCCGGCATGACCGCCCGCAACCACGGCCGCATCGTCACCGTGGCCTCGATCGCCAGCCACCAGGGCGGGCCGTACATGGGGGCCTATGCCGCCTCCAAGCACGCCGTGCTGGGGATGATGCGGTCGCTGGCGACCGAGCTGGCCGGCACCGGGGTCACCGCCAACTCGGTCTGCCCCGGGTACGTGCGCACCCCGATGACCGAGCAGACCGTCGCCCGGATCCGGGAGAAGACGGGGCGCTCCGAGGAGGAGGCGATGACGGTCCTCATCGGGCGGTCGCGGTTGGGCCGCTTGATCGAACCCGAAGAGGTGGCCGCCGCCGTCGCCTACCTGGTGAGCGATGGCGCCGCCGCCGTCAACGGTCAGTCGATCCTGATCGACGGCGGGGACCTCCAGCAGTGAGCCCGTTCCGCGCCGGCGCCCCCCTCACCGACGACTGGGACCACTTCCGGTTCGAGGTGGCGGACCGGGTGGCCACCATCACCCTCGACCGGCCCGACAAGCTCAACGCGCTCACCTTCGAGGTCTACGCCGACCTGCGTGACCTCCTCGTCGAGCTCCCCCACCGCGACGACGTCGAGGCGGTGGTGATCACCGGCGCCGGCAAGGGGTTCTGCTCGGGCGGCGACGTCGACGAGATCATCGGCCGGCTGCTGGCGATGGACGCCCGGGATCTCCTCGAGTTCACCCGGATGACCGGTGCCGTGGTGCGCGCCATGCGGGAGTGCCCCATCCCGATCGTGGCGGCGGTGAACGGGACGGCGGCGGGGGCCGGTGCGGTGATCGCCCTGGCCGCCGACCTGCGGGTGGTGGCTGACACCGCCCGGTTCCACTTCCTGTTCACCAAGGTCGGGCTGGCCGGGGGCGACATGGGAGCCGCCTACCTGCTCCCCCGCATCGTCGGGGCGGGGCGGGCCACCGAGATCCTCCTGTTCGGAGACCCGGTGGACGCCGCCACCGCCGAGCGGATCGGGCTGGCCAACCGGGTCGTGCCGGTCGACCACGTCGCCGGGGCCGCCGGTGAGATCGCCGCCCGACTGGCCTCCGGCCCGACGTTCGCCTACCGAGCCACCAAGACGCTGCTCACCCGGGAGCTCGACCTCGACCTGGCCGGGGCGGTCGAGCTGGAGGCGATCACCCAGGCGCTGCTGATGACGTCGTCCGACCACGCCGAGTTCCACGCCGCCTTCACGGAGGGCCGCGACCCGGACTGGAAGGGCCGGTGAGCACCCCGCACCGGATCGTCGCCCCCGAAGGGCTCGCTCCCGCAGTCGGGTTCAGCCATGGAATCGTCGCCGCCGAGGGTCGCACGCTCCACGTCGCCGGCCAGATCGCCGTCGACGCCGATGCGCGCTCGGTCGTCGGTGAGGGACTTTGCCACCCAGTTCGACGCCGCCCTGGGCAACGTCCTGACCGTGGTCGAGGCGGCTGGAGGGGCTGCCGGGCACGTCGTCGCCATGACCGTGTTCACCACCGACATCGACGGATATCGCGCGTCACGGAGGGATTTGGGCGCGATATGGCGCCGCCGGATGGGGCTCCACTTCCCGGCGATGGCCCTCATCGGGGTGGCCGCCCTGGTCGAGCCGGGCGCGCTGGTCGAGATCACCGCCGTCGCCGTGATCCCACAGACCGCCGGCCGGTACGGGGACCAACCTTGAGCGCTTTGCATCGCTATCCGATGTCAATCGCTCAAAGTTGGTGGACAGCTTGCGGTGGGCAGCCATACTTTGAGCACTTTGCATCGCTATCCGATGTCAACCGCTCAAAGTTCGTATGGGGCGCAGTCGATGGTGGCGCCGCTTCGCCGGGTGGTGGTACGCCGTCCCGACGCAGCCTTCGCCGCCGATCCCGACCTGTGGCACTACACCAGCCGCCCCGAGGTCGAGGCGGCGGTGGCCGAGCACGACGCGCTGACCGCGATGCTGGTCGACGACGGCATCGAGATCGTCTTCCACGACGCACCCCTGCCCGACCACGCCGACGCCGTCTTCGTCCACGACCCGGTGCTGGTCACCGATGGGGGCACCATCGTCCTTCGGATGGGCAAGCAACGGCGGCGCGGCGAGGAGGCCCCGCTTGCCGACACCCTCGAGGCCGCCGGGGTGCCGGTGGCGGGAGCGATCGAGGCACCCGGCACGGCCGAGGGTGGCGACCTGCTGTGGCTCGACCACGACACCCTCGCCGTGGGACAGGGCTTCCGCACCAACCGATCGGGCCTCGACCAGCTGGCCGCCCTGCTTCCCGAGGTCGAGGTGATCCCGGTGCCGCTCCCTTGGAACACCGGGCCGGACGCCTGTCTCCACCTGATGTCGCTGGCCAGCATGCTCGACGACGACCTGGCGGTCGCCTATCGCCCGCTGCTCCCGGTGGCCTTCGTCGAACTCCTCGACGAGCGCGGCATCGAGCTGATCGACGTCCCCGGCGACGAGCTGCCCACCCATGCCACCAACGTGCTGGCCACCGCTCCCCGTCGCTGCATCATGCTCCGGGACAACCCGGTCACCGAGGCTGCCCTGGTCGCCGCCGGTTGCGACGTGCGCACGTACGTCGGCGACGAGATCACTCTCAAGGCCGAGGGTGGTGCCACCTGCCTGACGCGCCCGGTCTTACGCCGAACCTGAGGTCCTGGCAGCGGAGCGACAGGTGATCGCCGAAGTTCGACAACCATGGCTGGCCGTCACCGCTTGGCCAGCACGACCGTGCGCCACCGGCGCCCTTGCGGTCATGGGTCGACGGCGAACCCGGCGTCACCCAGCACGCCCAGCATGGGGGCGGCGGGATGGACGAATCCCCTGAAGGTGGATCCGGTGGCGCCGATGAGCAGGTTGCCCGCCCGGATGTACCACCGCACCCACCACCGGTCGAGCGGGAAGGTGAGGGCGACGACCCGATCGGCGAGGCGCGCGCGAGGCGACGAGCATCGCCCTCCAGTCCGGGTAGCAGCACACCACGCGGTGGAGCACGACCACGTCGGCGGCTTCGAGTGTCGGGGCGATGCTGACGAAGTCACCGACCCGGCGCGGCCACGCGGTCGGACACCCCGGCCTCGTCGAGCCAGCTCTGCAGCGGGTGCCTCCCAGTTCGGGGGAGAGCTCGATGTTGACCGCCGAGGCGGCCCCTCTCCGCAGCAGCTCCACTTGGATGGTGCCGGCGCCACCACCCACCTCGAGCACGGTGGCGCCGTCGATGCCGGTCTCGGCTACCGCTCCGGCCAGGTCGCCGGCAGTCCCACCGAGCCCCCGGTCGAGGTATCGACGCACCGCCCGCCGCGCCCGGCGGGGCGTGAACACCGTTGGCGTACTCGTCGGGATCGCAGCAGCCGGGCATCTCGAGCCTCCCTCAGGCCGGTGATCGGGCGGAAAGCACTGGTCGCTCACCGAAGCTCCCGGTCGAGATGACCGGCGATGAACTCGAGCACCCGGCGCCAGGCGTCTGCCGACTCGGCGGCGAAGTCGACCTGCTTGCGGTCGAAGAACGAATGGGGCGCCCCCGGGTAGGTGACGATCTCGTGCTCGATGCCGGCATCATGCAACGCCCGTTCGAACGCCTCGTTCACCTCCGGCGGGATCCCCGGGTCGTCACCGCCCATCAACGCCAGGATCGGGGCCGTCATCTCCGGTACGTGGTCGATGACGCTCCCCTCACCGGGACCGCGCTCCCGGGCAGCATGGCCGTAGAACCCGATGGCCCCGGCAAGGCCGTGTCCGGCGGCCGCCTGCCACCACGAGTAGGAGCCGCCGAAGCAGAACCCGACGGTGAAAACGGGGCGCTCGGCGCCGGACGCCCTCAGGTGGGCGACGGCGGCGGCGACGTCGGCGACGACCCCTGCCGCCGTCGTCTCCGCCACGTGGTCCTTGTACGGGAACTCGTCATCGCGCTCGGCCACCCCGGCGGTCCTCCCGAAGTAGTCGATGGCGACGGCGTGATGGCCGGCGCCGGCGAGCTGGTCTGCGAGGTCCTGGTAGAACGGGTACAGGCCGCGCACGTCGGGTAGCACCACCACGGCCGCCCCGCCGTCGCCCTCGGGGAGCGACTCGTAGGCGGCGAGGCGGTTGCCGTCGGCCGCCTCGAGCACCAACCGGCGGCTCACCAGCGCGCCACCGGTCACCGGCGGCAGCGGCGGCGTCGAGTCGAGGTCGAAACACATGATCGTTCCCTTCGCCGGCGTGGTGCCGGCAGCGTAAGCCGTGTGCCCGTCCGTCGCCCTCGACCCCCGCCCGATTCCCAACTCGAGAGAGTCATCGACCGCGGCGGTGCCCAGGAACCTCAGGTTCGCGCCGATTCGGGCACCGAGACCACGCCGGCAGCCGCCCCCACGGTCGCCCAGCGGGAAGCGGTGAGACTCCCCGGTATGCTCGCTCGACCCATGATCGCCCCGCCGCCTGCCGACCCGGACTGATGGACGCGGTCGCCGTAGCCTCCGAGTTCGAAGCCGTCTACGGGTCGGCGCCGGATGTGATGGTGCGGAGCCCGGGTCGGGTCAACCTCATCGGTGACCACACGGACTACAACGACGGCTTCGTGATGCCGTTCGCCATCGATCGACACATCGTCATCGCGGTGCGTGCCCGTTCTGACGGCGAGGTCGTCGCCCGATCACGGGACGTGGCCGAGGTCGTGGCCTTCGACCTGTCCGGGATTCAGCCGTGGTGGGGATGGGTGGGGCGAGTACCTGAAG
The DNA here is from genome assembly GCA_963812375.1 of uncultured Acidimicrobiia bacterium. Classification (GTDB taxonomy): domain Bacteria; phylum Actinomycetota; class Acidimicrobiia; order Spongiisociales; family UBA5794; genus JACDBE01. The sequence continues at coordinate 611,340 of CAWEUW010000009.1, forward strand.
GGCGTACTCCACTTCTCCGAGTACGAGGGACCGGGGCTCGACATCCTGATCGACTCGAACCTGCCGTCGGGCGGTGGCCTCTCGTCGTCGGCCGCCCTCGAGCTGGGGATCGCCCGGGTGATCAGCTCCGTGGCGGGGAAGCCGTGGGACCCGGTGCAGGCGGCTCTGCTCTGCCAGCGAGCCGAGAACGAATGGGTCGGCACGGTCTGCGGGATCATGGACCAGCTCGTGGTCGCCTGCGCCAGCGCGGACGACGTCCTCGAGATCGACTGTCGCACTCTCCATTTCGTCCCTCGTCGACTTCCCCGCGAAGCCGTGGTCGTGGTGCTGGACACGAGAACCCGCCGGCGGTTGGTCTCCTCGGCGTACCGCGATCGGCGCCAGGCCTGCGACCGGGCGGCGGCGGCCTACGGGGTGGCCGCCCTCCGGGACGTGACGCCCCACGACGTGGAGACCCGGCCGGAGACCCTGTCGCCGGAGGACTGGGCTCGGGCACGTCATGTCGTCGCCGAGAACGGCCGGGTCCGGGATGCCGCCGATGCGCTCGAGTCGGGCGACCTGGCTTCGGTGGGCAGGCTGATGGTGGCCAGCCATCGGAGCCTGCGTGACCTCTTCTCGGTCTCGACCCCCGAGCTGGATCTGATGGTCGAGCTGGCGACCAGCCAACCGGGTTGCTGGGGGGCCAGGATGACCGGAGCCGGATTCGGTGGGTGTGTCGTCGCCCTGTTCGAGGCCGGCGGCGTCGCCGACGCCATCACCGAGATCGCCACCGGGTACCGGGCGCGCACCGGTGTCGAACCGGATTGCTTCGTCTGCCGCCCTTCCGCCGGTGTCGCCGTGGTGGGCGCCGACGGTCAGGCCGGTTGAGTCACCCGAACAGGTCCGGCGTCGGTTGCCCTGACGCCACCATGGTCTCCACGCCGGCGTCGGCGAGGGCCTTCAGCTCGTCGGGCGGTGCCTGCGTCGTCCGTGATCAGGACATCGATCCGCTCCGGCGGCGCGGTGACCCACACCCTCTCCTTGCCGAACTTGGTGTGATCGGCCAGCACGACGCACCGCTCCGCCGAGGCGAGGAGATCCCGGTCGGCCCACGCCACCAGGACGTCCGGAGTGCTCAGGCCACGGGTGGCGCTCAGCCCGTTACCGGAGATGAACACCGTCGGTAACCGCAGCCTGGAGAGGCTCTCGGTGACACCGGGTCCGACCAACGCCCGGATCGAGTGCCTGAAGGAACCACCGGTCATGATCACTTCGATCCCGGGGGCGTCGAGCAACGCCTCGACGACCAGCAGTGAGTTGGTGACCACGGTGAGGTCGCCGATCGACCGGAGTTGCCGGGCCAGCGCCAGCGTGGTCGTGCCCGGGCCGATGAGGATCGGGTCACCGGGGGCCACCAACTCGGCGGCGGCACGGCCGATCGCCTCCTTCTCCAGGCGCGCCTCGGTCGACTTCTCCATGAAGGTCGGCTCGTCGGAATAGCCGTCGGGCACGGTGGCGCCACCACGGGTCCTCACCAGGAGATGCTGGCCGGCCAGATCGTCCAGGTCGCGCCGCACCGTTGCCAGGGAGACGCCGAGCTCGTCCGAGGCCTCGGCCAGCGACACCACGCCCTGCCGCCGGACCCAGGCGAGCAGCCGCTGTCTCCGCTCTGCCGGTATCACGTCGCAGACCCTACCAGCGCCATCGCCAGATTCTTGCACTTCCGCGCACGTCTGCGACCCATACGAGTCAAATGCCATCAGATTCGATCGCATCCGTGGAGCAGAAACTGATACGCTCCGCGCAGAAGCCGTCAACCCGTGTCGATACGGGCGACGGGCCCGGTCCCACGTGGACCCGAGACGAAGGAGTAGACAGTGAGGAGACATCGGGCGATCTGGGTGTTTCTCCCGGTCATGGCGCTGGTCCTGCTGGCCTGTGGGGACTCCGAGGGAGGCGATACCACCGCCGTCGACGCCGTGGCCACCACCGCGGGCGAAGCCACCGGAACCACCGGCGCAGCCACCGGCACCACCGGCGCGGCAACCGGCACCTCTTCCGGCTCCGGCCAGGTGGTCGAGGGAACCGAAGGCGAAGGCTGCACCTGGGAGACATACAACGGCGGCGTCGAGCAACTCGACCTGTCAACGGCGCTGGTCGGGTTCGCCCAGTCCGAGCGCGAAGCCAATCCGTTCCGCATCGCGGAGACGCAGTCGATCAAGGACGAGGCGGCGGCGCGAGGCATCGAGCTGATCACCACCAACGCCGAGTCCGACTTGAACAAGGAGATCTCCGACATCCAGGGGATGGTCGACCAGGGTGCCGACGTCCTCATCATCTCGCCGCTCAACTCCGAGGGTCTCGACCCGGCACTCGACTACGCCAAGGAGAACGGTGTGCCGGTGATGACCATCGACCGGTTGCTCACCACCAAGGAGGCATGCACCGACTACATCGGGTGGATCGGCTCGGACTTCGTCGAGCAGGGCCGGCGCGCCGCCGACGCCATGATCCGGGAAACGGGCGGTGAGGCCAACCTCGCCATCCTCCTGGGCGCCCCCGGTGTCAACGTCACCACCGACCGCAACAACGGATTCATGGAGCGGCTCGACGAGGTCGACCACAACATCACGATCGTCGCCGAGCAGGCCGCCAACTACGAGCGGGCGATGGGACAGACGGTGACCGAGCAGTTGATCGCCTCCAACCCGGAGATCGATGCGATCTACGCCCACAACGACGAGATGGCGCTGGGGGCCGTGGCTGCCCTCCAGGCGGCCGGGTATGCCCCGGGCGACGTCAAGATCATCACCATCGACGGCACCCAGGGAGCGGTCCAGGGGATCATCGACGGTTGGATCAGCGGAGTCATCGAGTCGAACCCGAGGTTCGGGCCGCTGGCCTTCCAGGCGTTGGAGGACTTTTACAGTGGCGCCGGCGTTCCCGAGGTGACGATCATCTCGGACAAGGAGTACACCTCCGAGAACGCCGAGGCCGAACTGGTCAACGCGTACTGATCGGAAGACCGAGAGCGGGACGACCGGTCGCCGCCACCGGCGGCCGGTCGTCCCCGTTCGATGTCCGAGGTGACCCCGATGAGCTCGGTCCTCGCACTCGATGTCCGCGGCCTACGCAAGACCTTCCCGGGTGTTGTCGCCCTCGACGACGTCTCGTTCGAACTGCGCCGGGGTGAGGTCCATGCCCTGGTCGGGGAGAACGGCGCCGGGAAGTCGACCCTGATCAAGGTCGTCACCGGGGTCTACCAACCCGACGCCGGCGAGATTCGGCTCATGGGTGAGAGCGTCAGCTTCTCCACCCCGCGTGATGCGCTCGCCGCCGGGATCGCCACCACCTATCAGGAGATCAACCTGGTTCGGCAGATGTCGGTGGCCCGGAACCTGTCGCTGGGTCGGGAGCCGCTCTCCTGGGGACTGCTCGACATCAAGGCGATGAGCGAACGCGCCACCGAGCTGCTCGGCCGGTTCGGTATCGACCTGGACGTGCGGCGTCCGATCGCCACCCTCGGGGTCGGCACCCAACAGATGATCGCCGTGGTGCGCGCCGTGTCTGCGGATGCCCGGGTCGTCGTCCTCGACGAGCCGACCTCGTCGCTCGAGCCTCGGGAAGTCGAGCGACTGGTCGACATGGTCCGGCATCTCCGCGACGACGGTGTCGCCGTCGTCTACGTCAGCCACAAGCTGGAGGAGGTGTTCGAGCTGTGCGACCGGGTCACCGTCCTGCGCGACGGTCGCCGGGTTCACACCGGGCAAATCGCCGAGCTGAACCGCCTCCAACTGATCGCCCACATGCTGGGCCGCGACATCGGCGACGTCCGGGCCCGCGGGGTCACCCGGTTCGATCGTGACGCATCGATCGAGTCCTCGACCCCGGTCATCGAGGCGATCGACCTCAGCAGGCGCCGTGTGCTCGACGGCGTCAGCGTCGACGTGCGCCGCGGAGAGATCGTCGGGCTGGCCGGCCTGCTCGGGTCGGGCCGGAGCGAGACGGTCAAGGCGATCTTCGGCACCCAGCCCGTCGATCACGGAGAGGTCCAGGTGGATGGGACACCCGTTCGACTCGGTTCGCCGCCGTCGTCGGTGAAGGCGGGCATCGGGCTGCTCTCCGAGGACCGGAAGGAGGAGGGGGTCGTCGCCACGCTGTCCGTCGCCGACAACCTGGTGCTGGGGTCCCTGCACCGCTTCTCCCGGTTCGGCTTCGTCTCCCGGCGGAAGGTGCAGCGATCCGCCGACGACTTCGCCGAGCGGTTGCGGATCAAGGTCACCGACACCACGAGGGGTATCTCCGAGCTCAGTGGTGGCAACCAGCAGAAGGTGCTCATCGCCCGGCTTCTCTGCTCCGACCCGCGGGTGCTGCTCCTCGACGAGCCGACCCGCGGCATCGACGTCGGGGCGAAGGCGGAGGTCCAGGGTCTCATCGGCGACCTGGCCGACGAGGGGTTGGCGGTGATCCTCATCTCGTCCGAGTTGGAGGACGTGGTCGAGGGCTCCGACCGGGTGCTCGTGTTGCGCGACGGAGCCGTGGTGGGGACGCTCGCCGGCGACGACATCACCGAGTCGGCGATCATGGAGCTGGTCGCCCACGCCGCCGCCGAAGATCCACAAGGCGACGTCCCATGACGACCCTCGAGCCGGCGGTAGCCCGGGACGGCACCCGCTTCGGCCGCCTGCTCGGCGACCGCGGCGTCTACCTCGCCCTCGGCCTCGTACTGCTGTTCAACCTGCTGTTCACCCCCAACTTCGGCACCGTCAACAACGTGCGCCTCCAGTTGATCCAGGTCACTCCGGTACTGATCGTGGCGCTCGGCATGGCCATCGTCATCGGAACCGGCGGGATCGACCTGTCGGTCGGCTGCGGTCATGGCCCTGTCGGCGGCGGTGATCCCGGTGTTCCTCGACCAGGGGGCGGGGTTGGCCATCGCCATGGCGGTGCTGATCGGAGTCCTCGCCGGACTGCTCAACGGCGTGCTGGTATCGGTGTTCCGCGTCCAGCCGATCATCGCCACGCTCGGGTTGTTCGTCGCCGGACGAGGGGTGGCGCTGGTCATCGCCGACGGTCGTCTCGTGGAGATCTTCGACCCGACGTTCCGAGTCCTCGCCTCCGGCACGGTGGGGCCCGTTCCCGTCGCCGTGCTGATCGCCTTCGCCCTCACCGTGGTGACCGCGGTGCTGGTGCGGAGCACCGTGTTCGGGCTGCGGCTGCTGGCCGTTGGCGGCAACCCGGAGGCGGCGACCACCGCCGGGCTCCCGGTGCGAGGCACCCTGATCCTCGCCTATGTGCTCTGCGCGACGTTCGCCGCCATCGCCGGGATCCTCGCCACCGCCCGTTCCGGCGCCTCCGACCCTTCCTTCGTCGGGCTGTTGATCGAGCTGAGCGCGATCACCGCGGTCGTGGTCGGGGGGACGCCGCTGACCGGTGGTCGGATCATGGTCCTGGGGACCGTGGCCGGTGCGCTGTTGATGCAGCTCATCTTCGCCACGCTCATCCGCCACAACCTGTCGGATTCCGACGCCCGGATGATCCAGGCCGTGATCATCGTCGCCGCCGTCTACCTGCAGCGCAAGAGGGCCCCGACATGACTCCGACCACCACACCGCCGGTGGCGGACACCAGCTCGGAGCGTGTGATCGGCGGCCTGGGTGGCCGGGCCGAGCTGTTCCGTCGTTACGCCGCCGCCTCGGTGTTGGTGGTCACCGTGATCGGCGGCGCCCTGGTGTTCGGGGACAGCTTCGCCAGCCGGCAGAACTTCTCCAGCCTGGCGGTCTCCGCCTCCTTCCTGGCGATCATCGCCATCGGGATGACCTTCGTCATCATCTCCGGGGGCATCGACCTGTCGGTGGGCTCGATGCTCGCCCTCGCCGCCGTCCTCACCGCCTACGCCTCGCGGTGGGGCTCGTTGCCCGCCCTGTTGGTCCCGCTCGCAGTGTGCTCCGGGATCGGGATGATCCAGGGCGCCCTCATCGGCCGGGCGCGGCTCGCCCCCTTCATCGTGACCCTGGCCGGGCTGTTGTTCGCCCGCGGACTCGCCTTCAAGGTGTCCGACAACGGCAACGTCACCCACCTCATCGAGCCCGGGACGAACATCATCGAGCTCGGCCAGGGCACCTTCCTCGGCATCGGCTATCCCGCCTGGATCGTGGTGCCCGTGTTCGTGATCGCCTGGGTGCTCCTCAACCGGACCAGGTTCGGCCAGACCGTCTTCGCCATCGGCGGGTCCGAGGAGGCCGCCAAGTTGATGGGCCTGCGCGTGGTCAGGACCCAGGTCCTCTTGTACACGATGATGGGGTTCCTCTCCGGGCTGGCGGGCATGCTGGTCGCCGCCCGGTCGTCGTCGGGGCTCTCCACCATCGGGATCGGGCTCGAGCTCGACGCCATCGCCGCCGTGGTCATCGGCGGGACTCTGCTCACCGGAGGGTCCGGTGGGCTCGGGGGGACGATCGCCGGCGTGCTGTTGCTGACGGTGATCCAGAACCTCATCAACCAGGTGGGAACCCTCTCCTCGTACATCCAGCAGGTGGTCAGCGGCGTGTTCCTGATCGTGGTGATCGTGGTGCAGCGGCTCCTGGAGTCGCGGGGTCGGGAATGACGCACCCTCCCCTGCCCGAACCGGGGACGCAGACGTGGCGGACCGAACGGTTGCTGGCCGACGGTCGGCGCATCCTCTACTTCGACGACGAGCCGGGTCGCCTCCACTCCGACGCCGACCTCCGCCAGATCGAACCGGTCGACGCCCGTTCGACCCTGCGCCACGATCCGATCGACGACGAGTGGGTCATCATCGCCGCCCACCGGCAGGTGCGGACCCACCTCCCCCCATCCGACGAGTGTCCGCTCTGCCCGTCCACCGTGGCGAGGTCGACCGAGATCCCGGCGCGTCACTACGACGTCGCCGTATTCGAGAACCGCTTCCCGTCGTTGACCCCGCACCTGTTCGAGACCACGGCCACCGAGGGACGCGGGGCGCCCACCACCGGGGGCCGCTGTGAGGTGGTGAGCTTCACCGACGACCACGACGCATCGTTCGCCACGCTCTCCGAGCAGCGACTCGCCACCGTCGGTCGGGCAATGGTGGACCGGACCGTCGGTCTCGGCGCGGAACCGGGGGTCGAATACGTGCTCTGCTTCGAGAACCGGGGCCAGGAGATCGGGGTGACGCTGCACCACCCCCATGGCCAGGTCTATGCCTACCCGTTCGTGCCGGCGCGGATCACCCGCTCCCTCGACTCGGCTCGCCGCCACCGCGCCGTGCACGGATCGTGCCTGTTCTGCGATGTCGTCCGGCGGGAGATCACGGACGAGGTCCGGGTGGTGGCCCGCTCAGACCACTTCGTGGCGTTCGTCCCCCACGCAGCCCGCTGGCCGTTCGAGATCCACACCTATCCGGTGGAGCACGTCTCCGACCTCTCCGACCTCGAGCCGCTCCAGCTGACCGAGTTGATGGTCCTCCAGGCCGATGCCGTGTCGGCGCTGGACCGCCTCTTCGGCCGTCCCATGCCGTACACCGCCGGGTGGCTCCAGGCACCCGTGCACGCCGACCCCGACCTCAACCATCTGCGGGTGACCACGGTGTCGGTGCGGCGCACCGCCGAGAAGCTCAAATACTTCGCCGGAAGCGAGACGCTGGTGGGGGCGTTCATCAACGACGTCGTCCCCGAGGAGGCGGCCGAGCTCCTGCGCGGAGTCTGGCGACGGGGAGGTGGCGATGTCTGATCGGATCCGGGTCGCAGTGGTCGGCACCGGCGAGTGGTGGGGCAGGGAGCACGCCCGGGTGTGGTCCGCCCGACCCGACTCCGCGCTCGTCGCCATCGTCGGGCGCACCCCCGACAAGACCGAGGCGCGCGCCGCCGAGTTCGGGACCACGCCGTACACCGACCTGGAAGCGATGCTCGACCGCGAGCGGCCCGACCTGGTCTCGGTCTGCCTGCCCAACGAGGGCCACTTCGAGCCCGACTCTCCGGATCATCCGGGCCGGCTTCCCGCTGCTGGTGGAGAAGCCGTTGGTGTTCGACAGGGACGAGGCCGAGCTGCTCCTCGCCGAAGCGGCGAGCCGTGACCTGTTCTTCGCCATCAACTTCAATCATCGCTACGCCCGGCCGGTGCAGATGGCACGTGCCGCCATCGCGTCCGGCGATGTGGGCGAGGTGGTCTTCGCCACCTGGAGGTTCGGCGGCGAGGCGGGGACCAGCGCCGACCCCCACGCCAACCTGATCGAGACGCAGTGCCACGGGTTCGACATGCTCGAGCACCTGTGCGGACCGATCTCGAGCGTGGCGGCGCACATGACCGACATGACGGGTCGCGGCTTCTCCACGATCGCCGTGTCCCTCGGTTTCTCCCATGGAGGGGTGGGCTCCCTCACCGGGTCCTATGACTCTTCGTATGCCTACCCGGGTACGCATCACCTGGAGATCAACGGGACCGACGGCCGGATCGTGATCGAGGACACGGTGGCGAGCTACACGTTCTCGGCACGCGGGGACGAGACCCGGAGGGTGTGGACCGCCGGCTATTTCAACGACCCCGACCGGGCCTTTCACGCCATGTTCGAGCGCTATCTCGACGAGATGGTCCCGGCGTTCCGGTCCGGGGCGGCACCCCCGGTGCACGCCCGAGCGGGAGCCCGCGCCCTCGAGCTCGCCCTGGCCTGTATCGAGGCACACGTCTCCGGGAACCGGGTCCGCACCTCCTGACCATCCCGCCGCCGGTGGTGGGCGCCACCGATCGGGAAAGCTCGGCCCGACATCTCCCATGCCGGGCCGCTAGCGTGAGCACCTGTGCGGCTGTGAGCAAATGCTCACCGCCGCCACCGAGGGGAGGATCCGGGTGGTCGCCGAGCTGAGCCGCGAGGAGCACGAGTTGCTCGCCCGCATCGCCCACCGCTCCTACATCGACCGAAGGACCCAGAGCGAGATCGCCGGCGAGTTCGGGCTGTCCCGCCCCAAGGTGCAGCGGCTGCTCGACCGGGCCCGCGCCACCGGTGTCGTCGAGGTGCACATCGAGGTGCCCATGGGCCTCGACCTCGACCTGGAGCGCCGCCTGGTCGACACCTTCGACCTCGCCGAGGCCATCGTCAGCCCCTCCAGTGCCGACGCCGAGACGCAGCGCACCGCCGTCGCCCGCAGCGCCGCCCGCTACCTGGAGCGCCGCCTCCACGACGGTTCGGTGGTGGCGGTGAGCCACGGGCGCGACACGGGAGCGGTGCCCCGCTACTTCCGACCGGGCGCCACCATCGACTGCGTGTTCGCCAGCGCCATGGGCGGCTCGCCCCGCGTCGACTCCCCCACCAACCCCAACGAGATCTGCCGGGCGCTCGCCGACCGGTGCGGTGGGCAGGCGGAGAGCCTCTACGCCCCGGCATACGTGGAGAGCGCCGAGATGCGCGACCGCCTGCTCGAGCAGGACGCCGTGGCCCACGCCCTCAAGGTGGCGGCCGACGCCGACGTCGCCCTGGTCGGGATCGGCGGCACCGACGACGCCTGCACGATGGTGCGCAGCGGATGCCTCACCAAGCGGGAGATCGGGCGGCTCCGTCGCCAGGGAGCCGTGGGCGACGTGCTCGGCAACTACGTCGACGTCGACGGCGAGCACATCGTCGCCCCGCACAGCAGCCGGCTGATCGGGCTCTCCATCGACGACCTGCGCGCCGTCGACACCGTGATCGCCGTGGTGAGCGGCGAGGAGAAGCCTCTGGCGATCCTCGGGGTGCTGCGCGCCGGGATCGTCGACGTGCTCATCGTGGACGAAGCCAACGGGGGCCGGGTGCTCGACCTGGCCATGGCAGGAGGTGGATGAATGCCGGTGGTCCCGACCCAGGACATCGTGAACCGGGCGTTCGAGGAGCGGTACGGCGTGGCGGCGATCAACGTCGTCAACGACCTGTCGATGGAGGCGGTGCTCGCCGCCGCCGAGGAGCTCCGGTCGCCGATGATCGTGCAGACATCGGTGAAGACCGTGAAGTCGATCGGCGCCGACGTCCTCTACGCCATGTGGATGGCGATGACCGCCGGGCTGGCGGTGCCGGTGGCACTCCATCTCGACCACTGCCCCGAGCGCGAGGTGATCACCCTCTGCCTGGAGAAGGGGTGGAACTCGGTGCTGTTCGACGGGTCCAACCTCACCGTCGAGGAGAACAAGGAGCAGTGCGCCGAGGTGGTCGCCGAGGCCGAGCCGTACGGGGCGCTCGTCGAAGGCGAGATCGAGGGGTTCAAGCGGACCGAGGACCTCGGCGACGAGGACGTCGCGTCCGAACAGGACCTGGCCACCTCGGTCGACTTCGTCACGTACACCGGCATCGACGTGTTCGCCCCGGCCATCGGCAACGCCCACGGCACCTACCAGCGGGCCCCCAAGCTCGACAACCAGCGGGTGACCGACCTGGTGGAGGCCACCGGGATCCCGGTGGCGCTCCACGGCGGCACCGGGATGAGCCCCGAGCAGTTCACCGACCTCATCGCCCGCGGCTGCGCCAAGGTCAACATCTCGACGGCGCTCAAGATCCGGCTGATGCAGTCGGGATACGACCACATGACCGAGAACCCGGGCAAGTACGACCCACCCTCCCAGTTCGCCGTCCAGCGTGAGGCGGTGATGGACATGACCCGCGAGCACATCCGCATGTTCGGGAGCGACGGCAAGGCGTGGTGAAGGCGCTCATCTTCGACTGCGACGGCGTCCTCGCCGACACCGAGCGCGACGGCCACCGGGTCGCCTTCAACGCCACGTTCGAGCAGTTCGGGCTCCCGCTCGACTGGGACGAGCAGGAGTACGCGGTGAAGCTGAAGACGGCCGGCGGCAAGGAGCGGATGGCCACCGACTACACCGCCGAGTTCGCCGCCGCCAACGGGCTCCCGGCCGACGACGAGGGGCGCGCCGCCGAGCTGGCCAGGTGGCACAAGGCGAAGACGGCCATCTACACCGACATGGTCGCCGCCGGGAAGCTCCCCACCCGGCCGGGCATCCGGCGGATCATCGCCGAGGCGCAGGACGCCGGCTGGGAGGTGGCGGTGGCCTCCACCTCGGCGGAGCCCTCGGTGCAGGGCCATCCTCGAGCAGGCGGCCGGGCCGGAACGCGCCGCCCGGTTCGACGTCGTGCTGGCCGGCGACGTCGTCGCCGACAAGAAGCCGGCCCCGGACATCTACCTGCTGGCGTTGGAACGGCTCGGGGTGGGCGCCGACGACGCACTGGTCATCGAGGACTCGCGCAACGGCCTGCTGGCGGCGGTGGCCGCCGGGCTCCGTTGCGTGATGACGGTCAACGGATACACGGAAGAGGAGGACAACAGCGAAGCAACACTCGTCGTATCGTCGCTGGGCGACCCGGGAGGCGAGCCGGCCCGCGTGATCGCGAACCGGAGCGGGGCGCAACCCGGCGACTACATCACCTTGGCGGATCTGGAACGCTGTCTCGAGTCCTGACCCGAGGCGGCGTCCGACGACGTCAACCGATCAACCGGCACCGAGGAGGTTCGTATGGCAGGAACTGCGCTCGACGACTTCGACCTCGTCATCCAGACGATGGCGACGACGATCGTCGACAACGCAGACCACTTCGCGCAGCTCGACGCGGTCGCCGGCGACGGCGACTTCGGCTTCTCGCTGAGGAACGGCTTCGAGGTCGTGGTCGCCGACTACGACACCTTCGACCGGACCAACCCCGGGACGATCCTCAAGAAGATCGGGTTCGTCATCTCGGGCAAGGTCGGCGGGGTGAGCGGCCCCATCTGGGGCACCGCCTTCATGCGGGCGGCGGCCGCCGCCGGCGACAAGGCGGCGCTGACCTCGGACGACGTCATCGAGATCCTGCGGGCCGCCATCGCAGGGATCATGCACCGGGGAGAAGCGTCGCTCGGCGACAAGACCCTGCTCGATGCCCTGGTCCCGGCGGTCGACAGCCTCGAAGAGAGCTTCAAGGCGGGCGAGGACGGCTCGGTCGCACTGCAGAAGGCCGCCGACGTCGCCGTCAAGGCTGCGGAAGACACCCTGGGCATGCTCGCCATGCGTGGGAGGGCCGCCTACACCGGCGACCGCAGCCGTGAGTCGGTCGACGCCGGTGCGACGGCGATCGGCGTGATCCTCCAGGCCGTCAGCGCCGCCTGGCGCGACCGGCATCCCGAATAGGCAAGAACAGAACAGGCACACCATGGAACAGGAGGCCGACGAGTGAAGAAGTTCGTCAACGACCCCCGTCAGTTCGTCCCCGAGATGCTCACCGGCATACAGCTGGCGAGCGGCGGAACGCTCAAGTACGAGCCGGCATACAACCTCATCTACCGCGCCGACATCCCCAAGGACGACAAGGTGACGGTGATCCAGGGCTCGGGCTCGGGCCACGAGCCGGCGCACACCATGATCGTCGGCCCGGGGATGCTCGACGGGGCCTGCCCCGGCGACGTGTTCGCCGGTCCGCCGGTCGAGTTCGTCTACGAGACGAGCAAGCTGCTCTACTCGCCGAAGGGCATCCTCCACCTGGTCAACAACTACACCGGTGACCGCACCGCGTGGGAGATGGCCAAGGAGATGTGCGAGGCCGACGGGATGAAGGTCGGGGCGCTGCTCGTCAACGACGACGTGGCGGTGAAGGACTCGACCTGGACCGTCGGGCGGCGAGGCGTGGCCGGCAACTTCTACGTCATCAAGGCGGTGGGCGCCGCATCGGAGCGCGGCGACGAGGTCGAGGAGCTGGTACGGATCGGCGAGAAGGTCATCGCCAACGTACGGACGATGGGCATCGCCCTCAGCTCGTGCACCCCGCCGGTCCGTGGCGAGCCGTTGTTCGAGATCGCCGAAGACGAGATGGAGATCGGCATCGGCATCCACGGCGAGCCGGGACGCGAGCGCGTCAAGATCGTCTCCGCCACCGAGATCGTCGACATCCTGCTCGACGCGGTGGTCCCGGACCTCCCGTACGGGTCCGGTGACGAGGTGGCGTTGATGATCAACGGGTTGGGCGGCACGCCGATCAGCGAGCTGTACCTGCTCTACGGCATCGCCCACCAGAAGCTGGCCGACCAGGGCATCAACGTCTTCCGCAGCTACGTGAACGAGTACTGCACCTCGCTGGAGATGGCGGGGGCGCACCTCACGCTGCTCAAGGTCGACGACGAGCTCAAGGACCTGATGCTGGCCCCGGCCGAGATCTCGTACCGGGTGTTCTAGACAGGTCGAGGTTCGAGGCGGGCGGCCACGTCCCCCGGCCGCCCGCCTCGCTCGCTTCCGCCACCGGTCCTCAGGCCGGGTATACCTCGACGTCGGTCGCCTTGAACGACGCCCATACCTCGGCGCCGGGAGCCAGGCCGAGGGCGACGACCGCCTCTGGGGTGATCTCGGCGGTGAGTGGCACCTGGCCGCCCAGCTCCACCCTCACCCGCTCCCCTCCGCCTTCGACCCCGAGAACCGTGAGTCGCCACACGTTGCGGGGGGTGCCTTCCGGTCGTCCCGTGTAGAGGGCGATCGACTGGGGCCTGACCAGGACCAGTACCTCGCCGGGGGTCGCCGGCTCGGCCAGGTGGACCCGAGCGCCGCCGGCCAGCACCACGTCGTGGCCGTCCGCCCTTCCCCGTAGCAGGTTGACCCCGACGAGGCGGGCGGTGTACTCGGAGCGCGGGTGCCGGCGGATGTCGGCGGCGGTCCCCTCCTGGCACACCCTCCCCTCCTCGAGGACCACGATCCGGTCGGCGAGGACGACCGCCTCCACCGGGTCGTGGGTGACCAGCACCCGAGCACCGGGGAACGAGGCGAGGTGGGCGACCATCTCGGTGCGCACCTGCCTTCGGGTGGCGACGTCCAACGCGGCCAGGGGCTCGTCGAGCAACAGCACCCGCGGGCTGGTGGCCAGGGCACGAGCCAGCGCCGCCCGCTGCGCCTGGCCTCCCGACAGCTCGGCGGGCCGCCGCCGGGCCGCCTCGAGCAGGCCGAAGCGCTCCAGCCACCCCATCGCCTCTCGCCGTCGCCGTCGACCGTCCCATGCCGTGGCAACGGAGGCCGAAGGCGACGTTGTCGACGACGCTGAGGTGGGGGAACAGCAGGTAGTCCTGGAACACCAGACCGATCGGCCTCGCCTCGACCGGGACGAAGACGTCGGCGGCCGGATCGTCCATCACCACCCCGTCGACGGATACCCGACCGCCGTCCACCGGGTCAAGCCCGATGATCGCCCGCAACATCGAGGACTTGCCGGCGCCGTTCGGCCCGAGCAGCGCCACCAACTCGCCGTCGCCCACCGACGAGGGACGCGTCGAGGGCGAACGCCCCCCGCTGCACCCGGACGTCGGCGACCAGGCTCATCCCACTCGGAACCAACGGTCGCGCAGGGCCACCAGCACGACCAACGACACCGCCACCAGGATCAGGCTGAGGACCAACGCCGAGCCCCGGTCGGCTTCGAGCGCCTCGAAGACGGCCAGCGGCATGGTCTGGGTGCGACCGGGCAGGTTGCCGGCGAACGTGATGGTGGCCCCGAACTCGCCGAGCGCCCTGGCCCAGGCGAGCACCCCCCCGGCGACGATCGAGGGCCACGCCATGGGGAGGGTGACCCGCCGGAGCACGGCGAGCCGCGACGCCCCCAGCGTGGCCGCCGCCTCCTCGAACCGCTGGTCGGCGCCGCGGAGCCCGGCCTCCACGGTGATCACGAGGAAGGGCATGGCGATGAACGTGACGGCGACGATGACCCCCCAGGTGGAGAACGGGAGCAGGAACCCGAACTGGCGGTCGAGCCACTGCCCGACCAGCCCCCGCCGGCCCAGGGCGAAGAGGAGGACGGCACCGCCGACCACCGGGGGGAGCACCATCGGCAGGAGGACGACGCCTCGGACCACCGACCGCCCGGGGAAAGTCGTGCGGGCGAGCAGCCAGGCCAGCGGCACGCCGATGACCAGGCACAGCGCGGTTGCCGCCAGCGATGTCACCACCGACAGCCGGAGCGCGGCGAGCACGAACGGGTCGCTGAGGTGCTCGGCGAGCTCACCCCACGGGGTTCGGATCAGCAGGCCGACGAAGGGCAGGACCATGAAGGCGAGACCGATCACCGCCGGGACCAGCACCGCCGGCGGCGGTCGGCGCCGGGCCCGGCGGCGCTGGCTCACGGTGCGGAGAACCCGTAGCTCTGGAGGATCTCCTGCCCGCTGTCGGACATGACGAAGTCGACGAAAGCCTGGGCCCACTCGGCGTCGGTCGCCTCGGTGAGAGTGGCGATCGGGTAGGAGGCGACGACGTTCTGGTCCTCGGGGATCTCGACCCCGACCACGCCGCCGGCGGAGGCGACCACGTCACTGTGGTACACGATGCCGGCGTCGAGCTCGGCACTCTCCACCTTGCCCAACAGCGCCCGGACGTCGGGCTCGAACGTGTCGATGGACGGGGTGATCCCGGCGTTGTCGAACATCTCGACAGCGAACGTGCCGCAGGGAACGTCTTCGGCACAGAGCCCCAGGAGGAGTTCCTCGTTGGCGAAGTCGTCGATGGTGGTCACCTCGCCCTCGGCCTCGGGCGAGACGGCGATCTCGAGCACATTGGTGGCGAAGATCACCGGCTCGGAGTCGTTGAGCCCCTCGTCGACCACGGCGGTCATCTGGGTCCCGCTCGCCGAGGCGAACACCGACGCCGGCGCCCCCTCGATGATCTGTGTCGCCAGGGCCGAGCTGCCCCCGAAGGACAGCTCGACGGTCACTCCTTCGTTGGCGGCCTCGAACTCGGCGGCGATGTCGGTGAAGGCGTCGGTCAGCGAAGCCGCCCCCAGCACGAGGATCGGCTCGCTGGGGGCCTCGGCCTCGTCGTCGCCGCCACAGGCGGCGGTGAGCAGGGTCAGGACGGCCAGGCATGGCCAGGGCACGTTTCATGACGCTCCGCCAGGGGTCTCCACGATGACGCTGGTAGCCTTCACCACCGCTACGGCGTAGGCACCGGTGACCAGGCCGAGGTCGTCGGCGGCCTCGGCGCTCATCAGCGACACGATCCGGTGCGGGACCGGCGTGGATCTCGACCTTCGCCATGATCGAGTCCTTCTCGACCGAGGTGACCACCCCGGGGAACCGGTTGCGGGCCGACTGTGCCGTCTCCGGGTGGCGGGTCGGTGCCTCCTCGACCAGCAGGCGGGCGAGGGCGGCGCCCTCGATGACCCGCTCGCCACCCGGAGTGCGGTGCATGGCGAGCCTTCCGGAGTCGGCCCATCGCCGCACCGTGTCCGGGCTGACGCCGAGCAGGTCGGCGACCTGACCGATCCGGTACTCGGTTCGCATTTGCGAGAGTGTAGGTGAATATATCTTGCATATACTCGATTTGATGGTCGGACCTGAGCTGCGGGACATCAACAACTACCCTCTCGCCGGCCACACCGGAGAGGCCGGAACGGAACCGTCACCCACCGCGAAGAGCCCGTTGTTCCGGCGTCCCGAGTCCTGGCCCGAGATCCGGTTCGTCGCCGACGCCCTCCGCACGGAGACCGTCGGCGGTCTGCTGCTCATCGGCGCCACCGTGGTGGCTCTGATCTGGGCCAACTCGCCCTGGCGGGAGTCGTACGAGGCGCTGAAATCCACGGTCGTCGGCCCGGCAGCGCTCCACCTCGACCTCGACCTGGCGACCTGGGCGGCCGACGGGCTGCTGGCGGTCTTCTTCTTCGTCGTCGGGCTCGAGCTGAAGCGCGAGCTGACGGAGGGCGATCTCAGGGATCCACGCCGGGCGGTGGTGCCGGTGATCGCCGCGCTGGGCGGGGTCGCCATCCCCGCCCTCCTCTACGTCCTGGTCAACCTGGGCCCGGAGGGCTCGCTCGACGGCTGGGCGATCCCCACCGCCACCGACATCGCCTTCGCCCTCGCCGTCCTCGCCGTGCTCGGCAGCCATTTGCCGGCTGGGCTGCGCTCTTTCCTGTTGACCTTGGCGGTGGTCGACGACCTGGTGGCCATCCTGATCATCGCCGTCTTCTTCACCGCCGCCGTCGACCTGGCCGCTCTGGCGGGAGCACTTGGCCTGCGTGGCCGGTTTCGGCTGGCTGGCCCGACGGCGGCGCCCGCCTTGGATCCTCGCCGCAGTCGTCGGGGTCGCCGCCTGGGTGTTGATGCACGACTCCGGCGTCCACGCCACCATCGCCGGAGTCCTGCTCGGAGTCGCCGTCCCGTTGCACGGCAAGGCCGGTGAGCCGATGATCGAGGACCTGGAACACCGGTGGAGACCCATCTCCGCAGGAGTCGCCGTGCCGTTGTTCGCCCTCCTCACCGCCGGGGTCACCTTCGTCGGCGGGCCCGGCCTCCTCGAGACGATGGCCGATCCCGTCGCCATCGGCATCCTCGCCGGGCTGGTCGTCGGCAAGCCGGTGGGGATCATGGTCGCCACCTGGCTCACCGCCAGCCTGACCCGGGCGAAGCTCGACGCCGGCATCACCTGGAGCGACATGTCCGGGCTGTCGATGGTGGCGGGGATCGGTTTCACCGTCTCTCTCCTGGTCGGTGAGCTCGCCTTCGGTGACACCGCCCGCATCGACGGCGTCAAGCTCGCCGTGCTCACCGCCTCCTTCGCCTCGGCCTTGCTGGGGCCGCCGTGCTCCGTCGCCGGAACTCGTTCTACCGGTCGATCGCCGAGTCGGAGGCGTCCGACTTCGATACCGACGGGGTGATGGGCGACTAGGAGCCGGGAGCCGCGACCCGGTCGCACTCCCCGGTGTGACCGGAGCACCCGGCGCTACCGTGACCTCGTGGACGACCTCACCGCGTTCGTCGCCTCGTGGCCAGTGGATACCGTTTCTCTCACCGTGTCCGACGCCGACTCCCTACTCGGTGGCGTCGGCGACCTCGACCGGGTCCAGCCCATCGCCTCGGTGAGCAAGCTGCTGGTCGGCATGGCGGCACTGGTGGCGCTCGAGGAGGGCACCGTCGACCTCGACGAGCCGGCCGGCCCACCCGGTGCGACGGTCCGTCACCTGCTCTCCCACGCCTCCGGGCTCCCCTACGACGAGAGCCGATCCACGGTGCCCCCGGCGACCCGCCGGATCTACTCCAATCCCGGGATCGACCGTTTCGCCGATCATCTCGCCGCCCGGGCCGGCATGCCGTTCGCCGACTACCTCGACCAAGGGGTGATCCTCCCGCTCGGGATGGCGTCGACCAGGCTGGTCGGGTCGCCGGCACACGGCGTGTGGAGCTCGGCGGCCGACCTGGCCCGGCTCTCCCGGGAGCTCCTCTCCCCCACCCTGGTCTCGGCGCGCACCATGGCGACGGCCGCCAGCGTCCAGTTCCCCGACCTCGCCGGGGTCGTCCCCGGGGTGCGCTTCTTCGACCCCTGCCCGTGGGGCCTCACCTTCGAGATCCGGGGCGACAAGCATCCCCACTGGACAGGGAGCGGCAACTCGCCCGAGACCTTCGGCCACTTCGGCAGGACCGGCAGCTTCCTGTGGGCCGACCCCGGCGCCGGGTTGGCGACCGTCGGTCTCACCGAGCGTGACTTCGGGCCATGGGCACTCACCGCCTGGCCGAACACGAGCGACCGCGTTCTCGGTGCCTACCGGGCGGCTCCGTCTCCGGGAGTGACCGTTGATGCCGGTTGACGGCACCGCCATCGGCTTCATCGGGCTGGGCACCATGGGTGGCCCCATGGCCGGCCACCTCCTCGACGCCGGGCACCGGGTCGTGGTGTGGAACCGCTCCCCCGCAAGGACGGCGCCGCTGGTCGCCGCAGGGGCGGAGGCGGCAACCGACCCCGCCGACGTCGCCTCCCGCACCGGGCTGATGATGCTGTGCGTGTCGGACACCCCCGACGTCACCGAGGTTGTGACCAGGCCATCGGGTGTCCTCGAGGGACTGGCGGCCGGGTCGATCGTGGTCGACCACTCCACCATCAGCCCGGCAGAGACCCGACGGCTCGCCGATCTGGTGGCCGGCGCCGGCGGAGCCTGGGTCGACGCCCCGGTGAGCGGCGGCTCGGAGGGTGCGGTGCGAGGCACGCTGTCGGTCATGGTCGGCGCCGACCCGGAGGACTACGCGACCGTGCAGCCGGTGATGGAGGCGTATGCCACCACGGTCACCCACGTCGGCCCGGTCGGGTCGGGGCAGCTGGTCAAGCTGGTCAACCAGGTGTTGGTGGTGGTGAACCAGCTCGCCGCCTCCGAGGCGTTGCTCCTGGCCCAGGCAGCCGGACTCGACCTGGAGAAGACACTCGCCGCCGTCGGGGGCGGGGCGGCGTCTTCGTGGATGCTGACGAACCGGGGCCCGCAGATGATCCGCCGGGACTGGCGACCAGGGTTCACCATCGACCTGCAGCAGAAGGACCTCCGGCTCGCCCTCGAGGCGGCGGAGTCGTTGGGGGTGCCTCTGCCCACGACCGCCCTGGTTCACCAGCTCTACAGCACGCTGCAACACCGCGGGTTGGGTGGCGAGGGAAACCACGCCCTGGTCAAGGCGCTCGAGGCCCTCGCCGGGATCGAGCTCGGCCCCCGTTTGGCCCGATGACGGGGTGGGCAGGTATGGTGCACACGACCTGAGACGGACCACGTCTCCCGAAAAGGAGGTCCCCCCGCCTCATGCTGAAGCGCAAGACGACCAGCCTGGTGCTCGCCGCATTGCTCGCCCTGTCGGCCGGCGCCGCCGCTTGCGGCGACGACGATGACGACGGCGACACCGCGACGACACCAGCACCACGGTGTTGATCGTCGACACCACGGCGGCGCCCTAACCCGAACTGACCACGAAGACCGCAAGGGGCCCCCGGTTCATCCGGGGGCCCTCCGCGTCCCGGCGCCACGCAACGCTCGGCGAGAATGCCAACGATGAGTACGCACTTTGCACGGCCGGAGGTGCCTGGGCCGACCAGGTGGCCACCTACGCCACGACGGCCCACGGAGTTGCCGCCTTGGTCGCCTCTATCGACGACCCCGCCGCGCCCGGACTGGGCGAGTGGACGGTCATCGAGCTGGCCGCCCACACCATGCGGGCGCTGACCACGGTGGAGCAGTACGTCGCTGCCGGGGCCGCCGGGCCGACCCAGCTCGACGACGCCGCCGCCTACGTCGCCGCCTACCTCGACGCCCGCCGTCGCCACCCGAGCTCGACGCCCAGGTGGCTGCCCGAGGCCGCGAGTCGGTGGGCGCCCTCGGCGACGACCCGGGTGGCGAGTTCTCGGCGACGGTCGCCCGGGTGGCCGCCCTCCTGGCCACCACCGATGGGGAGACGACGGTCTCGACGCCGTGGGGCGCGATCCGGCTCGTCGACTACCTCCGCACCCGGGTGATGGAGCTCGTCATGCACGGCATGGACATGGCGGCGGCGCTCTCCGTCGACTGGCGCCCGCCACCCGAGGCGCTGACCGACACGCTGCATCTCCTCGCGGAGGTGGCGGTGCGCACCGGTGCCGGCCCCGACCTGGCACGGATGCTCGGGGGACGGGCGACCGCCGCCGACGTGCTGCCGATCATCCGCTGAGCTGCGCCACCCGCTCGGCGCCGGCGGACTCCCTGAGACTCTTGGCGACCGCCTCGACCCTGGCAGGGAAGCTGGCGGCCGAGCTGGCGTCCAGCTCCCACTCGAGCCGGAAGGAGCTGGGCACGCCGGATACCGCCTCCGGCGTCAGCCGGGTGGCGGCGTTGTAAAGCAGCACATCGATGTCCGATTGGTCGGGCAGGGTCCCGTCGCCGGGGACGAGCATCGGCCGGACCTCGCCGGCGAAGTGTTGGCGGGCGATGGCGGTCATCAGCACCAGTCCACGTTCGGTGGGCGACACCACGGTCACCACTGCGCTCGGCTCGACGGTGGCGAGCCGGCGCATCGTCGCCGTCGAAGGGAGCACCACGACCTCGACCACCCGATCGAGCGACCCGGTCTTCGCCTTGATGTCGGCGAGGTGGTAGAGCGGCGAAGCCAGGACGTCGAAGGCGTCCGGCCATCCCTCGCCGTCGTCCATGTCGTCGAGCAGCACCGGCTTCAGCGTCACCCCGGTGGCGTTGGTGACGGCGAGCAGCGAGATCGGTGGCGTCGACGGTGTTGCACTCGACGAAACCGACACGCAGCGCCCCGGCGCCACCCTGGAGGACTTCTCGGAAGAGTCGGTCGATCCGATCCACCGGGACACCGCCCGCCCTGCCCCACCGCACCAGGGCGACCAGCGCGTCGACGACCTCGATGTCGCTGACCGGCCGGGCACCACGCGAGCGGTGACGAAGGTGCCCCGCCGCGGCTCGCTGCGGACCAGGCCGCCCAAGGCGAGGCGGTGGAGTGCCCGGTTGACCGTGCTCGGATTCGACCCGAGGTCCTCGGCCAGCCGGCGGCACGACGGCAGGCGGCTCCCCGGCGGCTGCCCGCCGATCCGCTCGGCGAGGGTGACGACGACGTCGTCGACCGAGGGACTCGCCACGCCCGGCTCCTCTCGATCCACTTCGGCGCTGGCCCTCTCAACCTAGTCGGGCGGACGGCGGCATGTCTGGTACAGCGACGGTCTGTCACCATCGCCTGATCCGGCAATCGCCGGAACGCCCTGGTCGAAACCGCTGCCAAGGCTCGGTCTAGTGTGGCCGTACGCCTGTGCTGCCAACGAGCGGAGCGAAGCATGACCGACCAGGGATTCCCCCCATCCAGCGGCGACGACCCCATCCCACCGGCAGGCACCGGCGGGCCGGGTTCCGAAGACAGCACCATGGAAATGCCCGAGACCCCCGGCGCCCCAGGGCCAGACGATGCCACGCTGGTCCAGCCCCCGGTCCCACCACCGCCTCCCCCTCCTGCCGGTCCGGACGAGCCGGAACCGACCCCGTGGTGGCGTACCGGCTGGGCGATCGCCCTGTGGGTGGTGCTCGCCGCCCTCCTGGCCTTCGGCATCGCCCGCCTCACGTCAGACGACGACGACCTGCCGGCCTCGTCCACCACGTCGACATCGTCGACGGCTCCCACGGCGTCCACAGAGGCTCCAGGCACCTCGGCGCCCTCGTCATCGACCACGACGGCGACACCCTCCACCACCACTACGACGCCACCGACCACGACGACCACCGTGGCGCCCTCGACGACCACCACCCAATCGCCTCCCGAAGCCCTCTTCTCCGACGGCACCCACGAGGTAGGCGTCGACATCGCCGCCGGCACCTACGAGACCGGCTTACTGCCGACGACCGAGCCCGGTGAGGACCCGGCATGCTCGTGGCAGAGGCTTGCCGGGACCGGGGGCACCGACGAGGAGGTGATCGCCGACGTCGGCGTCGACACCCACGGGATCGTCGAGGTGGTCGACAGCGACGTCGCCCTGGTCACCGCAGGCTGCGGTGACTGGTTTGCGCTGACGGATCTGGCGACGCCGATGACCGATGCCCCGCCAGGCACCTGGGCGGTGGGCGCCCATGTCGATGCGGGCCGTTACGCCGCACCGGGTGGCGACGGCTGCTCCTGGGCGCGCCTCTCCGCCTTCACCGGGGAGCCCGACGCCGTGATCGACGAGGACGCCGTCGATGGCTCCGTGATCGTCGACATCGCCGATCGCGACGCCGGTTTCACTTCAACCGGGTGCGGCACCTGGACGCCGGTGTCCTGATCCTCCGCATCGGATCGCCCGGCCGGGCCCGATTAGTCGCATCGACGAGTCCACCCCTACACGGATAGACGTTCACCGGCCGGGTTGTTAGTATACGAACACATGTTCGATCCGTTGGCCCAGCCACGCTGTTCGGTGGGTGCGAGCCCTCCCCGGACAAGGCGTTCGCCTCGCTGGGCCGGGTCCGGCTCGACGTCGGCGCCTGGGTCGATGTGGCACCCGGGTGGCTGTCAGGCGACGAGACGCTTTTCGCCGCGCTGGCCGAGCGGGTCGCCTGGGAGCAGCCGGTGGTCCACATGTACGACCGCGAGGTGCGCACGCCGCGCCTGGTGGGCCGGGTCGAGCTCGAGACGCATCCCGTCCTACCCGGCTTGGTCGACCTGCTGTCGGAGCGCTATGGGATCGAACTCGACCAGGTGTCGGCCGGTTGGTATCGCAATGGGCGGGACTCCGTTGCCTGGCATGGCGACCGGGTGG
This sequence comes from uncultured Acidimicrobiia bacterium, assembly GCA_963812375.1. Lineage (GTDB taxonomy): Bacteria > Actinomycetota > Acidimicrobiia > Spongiisociales > UBA5794 > JACDBE01. The sequence continues at coordinate 634,308 of CAWEUW010000009.1, forward strand.
CCCGGGAGCGGCCTCACGCCATCGTCGCCACCGTGTCGCTCGGCGAGCCGAGGCGCTTCATGATCCGCCCCAGAGGCGGCGGCCGGTCGCGGTCGTGGTCACTGGGCAGAGGTGACCTGGTGGTGATGGGTGGGTCCTGCCAGCGTGACTGGGAACACACCGTGCCGAAAACTGCCGGCGCCGGTCCCCGGATGGCCCTGATGTTCCGCCACCGCTACGAATGAGCGGATCGATTGATCAGCCCTCTTCGGCGGCTTTGAGCAGCCCGGCGAAGTATTCCATCGCCGTCTTCGTCTTCGTCTGCTGTTCGCCGCCGAGATCCACCCCGTGGCGTGTCAGGAATCCGCGTGCCTCGGCGGAAACCTGGAACGCTTCTCTCGGCTTGCACTTGGTGGACAGCTCGAAGATCCGCGACCCGTCCGGGTACAACCACATCTCGGCGACCACCTTGCGACCGAAGTCCTCCGGGGTGAACTTGAGCTTGAAGAGGTTGAGCGGACCGAGGATCGCCAGATCGTTGAGGCCGATGCCTTCAGGTGCGTGCGCCTTGAACACGGTACGCTGTTCCTTGGAGAACAGGTCCTTGACCGGGCGCTCCCCCAGGATGACTTGGCGAATGTCGGTGGCGGTGGAAGAGCCCTTCATCGAGCCCGAGCAGACGTAACCGCCTGGCATGGCATCCACTTCGACCCCGAAGCTCGCCGACCGGCGCAATTCCTTCGACAGTTGGTCCGGGACGACCGGGCGGAGCTTCACTACCGTGTCGCCCTCCCCACCCTGGATGCGGCGCGCCCGCACGACGAGCCCGGCCACGCTGAGGGTGAGTGCGGGTGTGTCGAAGAACACCACCTGGCGGATCTCCGCCTGCAGAGGGTCCATTCCCAGGGCGTTCCCGGTCGAGCGGATGTCGGAGTCGGCAACCGTCAGCTTCAACTCGACCGTGTCGGAATGCTTGGTCAGCGCGAGTATCTCGGCGACCTGGTCGTCGGTGAGGGTCGGCGCAGTCATCTCGGGGTCATCTCCGGGTCTCGGTTGAACCACGTCAGCGGTGACACCATAGACGGGGCACTCCCCCCGAGGGGTCTGCGCCCGATGGGGCGCAGACCCACAGCCGTTCAGCCGCGGTGGCGCCGGCCTCGGGGTCAGACGCTCCGGCTGCGCACGAACCAGGCGGTGAGGGCGGCGATGGCGAGCACCGCCAGTGCGATGGTCATGTTCCTGTTCATCGAATCGGCTCCTTCCGTGTCAACCACGCCGGCCGGACTTTCGATTCACGGCGCGACGCAGCTGCTCCTTGTTCATCTTCGACCGGCCGGGGATGTTCATGTCCTTGGCCTCCTCGTAGAGCTGGTCGCGGGTCCGACCCCCCGGCCCGCTCCCCGACCGGAGACCGCCCCGCCGGCCGGAGGAGATGTCTTCCCGGGAGAGCCGTGAGCTCTCCTTGGCCTCGCCGGCCCTGGCCCTCTCCTTGTTGACGGTCCTGGCGGCGATCTCCTCGGCCTTGTCCTTGGAGCGGCCCTGCTCACGCAGGCTCTCCTTGATGTGCTGGTACTGCCGCTCCCGTTTGGCGCTCCATGCCTTCTGCGGCACCTAGGCCTCCTCTCATCGATCTCCGGTCACTGCTTCCCCCTGTTTTCGACCGGCAAACCTCGTGGCTCGACGCGCCGGCGCTCAAGCAGGCTTGCGGTGGTGATCCACCTCGGGGGCGAGGTCGTCGCTCCAGAACCTGAGGAATCCGGCCTGGTCCGGGCCGATCTGGTGGAGGTACACGTGATCGACGCCGGCGTCGACGGCCTCGTCGATGGCGGCGATCACCGGTCCAGGGTCGGGTCCGCACAGGACGTCGGCGGCGACCATCTCGGGGGTGACGATCTCCACAGCCTGCTCGAAGTGCGCCGGGGTCCGTAGGTCCTGGTTGAGTTGACCGGGTACCCGGGTGTTGGGCCACACCCGGTGGGCGGTGTCGACCGCTTCCTCCACGGTGGCGGCCCAGCAGACGCCGAGCTGCGAATAGACGGGGCCGGTGCCTCCAGCTTCGGCGAAGACAGAGATCGACTTCGGATCGGCGCCGGTGACCCATAATCCGTCTCCGGCGCGAGCCGCCATCTCGGCCGCCTCCGGGCCGAAGGCGGACACCACGATCGGCACCTCGCTGGGCGGCGGGTCGTAGATGCGAGCGTCCTCGACGGTGTAGTGCCGGCCACGGTGCGTCACCGTCTCGCCCTGCCAGAGCTTGCGGACCACCTCGATCGCCTCCTCGAGCATCTCGATCCTGACGTCGGCGGGCGGCCAGGGGTCACCGAGGATCTGCTCGTTGAGGGCCTCCCCGGACCCCACGCCCCACACGAAACGGCCGGAGAGGAGCCGGGCGGTGGTCGCCGTCGCCTGGGCCAGGATCGCCGGGTGGATGCGGGTCGTCGGGCAGGTGACACCGACGGCTACTTCGATGGCGTCGGTCGCCTGGGCGATCGCCCCCAGCACCGCCCACACGAACCCGGCGTGGCCCTGGGCGTCGATCCAGGGGTGGTAGTGGTCCGAGATGGAGACGAAGTCGAATCCGCTCCGCTCCGCGTCGACGGCGAAACGGACCAGGTCCTCGGGGGCGTGTTCCTCACTCGAGAGTGTCATCCCGAACTCGGCGGCCATGCATGTTCTCCTCGATCGTGGATGCGGCTACGTGGCACCCGGAAGACATCTCCGGGAGTGGCGACACCCCATCGGACGCTCAGTTCGACGGGACCTCGATCACACACGCCTCGTGACCGCATCCGCAGTCGGTGCGGGACGGGTCGGCGGAGACCGGCATAGGCGCATCGCCGGAAGCCATCGTCCGGCACTCCGAGCCGCAGTACCCGTCGTCGGTCGCCGCGCAACCGCACGGCGAGTGATCGCAAGACATCGGCTCTCTCCCGAGTTGGCAACGTGGTCGACTCTCCCCGTCTCGGGGCGCCGTCAAACCGACGACGCTCAGCGCCCGTCACCGCCCGACGGTCGGCCGGCATGCCGGGAGGCGTGTCGGATCGTCATCCGGCGGCAACCAACGGGACCACGAGGTCGACGTGGAGCAGGGCGGTACTCGGCGACCCGGGGTCGTGAACCCGGGAATCGTGTCACAGGCGGCTGATAGGTTCCGGGTCGTGGGCGGTGCGGAACGGATGACGGAGAACGACGCTTCGGCGAGGTGCGGCGGATGACGATGTCGGTACACGTCGCCGCGCACCCCGACGTGCTCGTCGGGCAGTTGTGCGACCTGCTGGCGACGCCTCTCGACGACCCGTTCGCAGCCGAGCTGGTGGCGGGCCCACCCGCGGCATCGAGCGGTGGCTGACGCAGCGGATCGCCTCCGAGCTCGGGACGCGCGGAGCGGGCGACGGGATCTGCGCCAACGTCCGCTTCCCTTCACCACATGACCTGGTCAACGGCGTGCTGCGGTCGGTTCCCGGCCTGGACGCTTCGGCGCAGGCTTGGGAACGCACCGCGCTCATCGCGGCATTGGTAGAGGCGATCGACGCCCACGTCGAGGAGCCGTGGATGCGGCTGATCGCCCGCCACCTGGCCGGGCCCGGCGGCGACTTGGCGCCGACGCCGGACCGGCTGTCCGTCGCCCGCAAGGTCGCCCGTCTGTTCGACGGCTACGCCCGCCGCCGGCCGGCGATAATCAGCGCCTGGGCCTCGGGACGGTTCGTCGACCCGGACGGAGGCGCGCTCCCCGAGGATTCCGAGTGGCAGGCTCGTCTCTGGGGCGCGGTCCGGGAGCGGACGGGGTGCCCGCGCTCCCCGAGGTGCTTCCCGAAGGCCTCGACCCCATCCGGTCGGACGACGTCGTCCTCGACCTCGTCGCGCCCTTGGGGTCTATGGGCTCACTGCCGTCGACCCACTCGACCTCGATGTGCTCGATGCTGTCGCTGCCCACCGCAACGTCCACCTCTACCTGCTCCACCCGTCCCCGGCCCTCTGGCGGGCGTGCGCCGAGCGCATCGGATCTGGTCGCCGGCGGCTGCCCCGCGGTGACGACACCACGGCGGCGCTGCCCGACCATGCGATGCTCCGCTCGTGGGGCCAGGACTCCCGCGAGCTCCAGGTCGTGCTCGGCCACCCCGGGATAACCGGGAAGCCGGCCCCCGGTGACCTGGCACCGCCCACCACCTTGCTCCACCGGCTACAGCACGACATCGGCGCCAATCGACCGGCGATCCTCGATGACGCCATCTCCGCCGGCGTGACGAGCGGTGACGACCGCTCCATCCAGGTGCACGTGTGCCACGGGCCCCGTCGCCAGGTCGAGGTCCTCCGTGACGCCGTCCTGCACCTCCTCGCCGCCGACCCCACGCTCGAGGCCCGCGACGTGGTCGTGATGAGCCCTGACCTCGCCACGTTCGCCCCGCTGATCGAAGCGGCGTTCCCCGCCGGCACCCGACATCCCGTCGACGATGCCCTACCCGACCTGCGGGTGCGCATCGCCGACCGTTCCCCGGCCGCCACCAACCCGTTGGTGCGCTTCGCCGCCACTGTCCTCGACCTCGCCGACTCGAGGCTGGAGGCGAGCGCCCTCCGCGAGCTGGTGACCCAGCCGGCGGTCCAACAGAGGTTCGGCTTCGATGCCGAGGTAGCGGGCGAGATCGTCAACGTCATCGACGACACCGACGTCGCCTGGGGCATCGACGGCGCCGACCGAGAGCGGTGGGGTGCCGGTACCAACCCCGACCGCACCTGGCGGCAGGCCATGGACCGGGCGCTCACCGGGGTGTTCTACTCCGACAGCCCGGTGCGGGTGGTCGCCGGTGTCGCCCCACTCGACGGGGTGGAGGGCCAGGACGCCACTCCGGTCGGTTTGCTCGCCGCGCTGATCGACCGGATCGCCGCCATTTGTGGAATGCTCGGCGACCCCCAGCCGATGTCCGCCTGGGCGGCGACCATCGCAACTGCTGTCCGTCTGCTCGCAGCTCCGGGTTGGGACGAAGAGTGGCAGTGGGTCCAGCTGGGGCGGCTGCTCACCGAGACTTTCCCCTCACCGGCAGAATCTGGCCCCCCTCCGCCAGGATCCGACCCTGTCCCTGCGGCGTCCGGCCCCGACCCGATGATCGGTCTCGCCGAGGCGAGGCGTGCCGCCGCTTCGTGGGTGGACGACCGGCCCAGCCCGCTCCACTTCCGCACGGGCGACGTCACCGTGTGCACCCTGTTGCCGATGCGGTCGGTGCCGTACCGCGTGGTCTGCCTGCTCGGCATGGACGACGACCGCTTCCCCCGGTCGAGCCGCGGCGACGGCGACGATCTGCTCGTCGACCACGAGGTGGTCGGCGACCACGACCGGGGCAGCGAGGACCGCCAGCTGCTCCTGGATGCAGTGATGGCCGCAGGAGGTCACCTGGTCGTCACCTACTCGGGACACGATCAACTCACCAACGCTGCCTACCCACCGGCGGTGCCCATCGCCGAACTGGTCGACACCGCTGCGGTGATGGTCGGCGACGAGGCGATGGCTTCGATCGTCATCGAACATCCTCTGCAGTCCTTCGCCGCCAGGAACTTCATGGAGTCCCAGCTCGGCCCCGCCGGGCCGTGGGGCTTCGATCCGATGCAATTCGCCGGCGCCGTCGCCGCTCAGGACCGCTACACCCCGGCGTCGCCGCAGCCGGTGACGTGGCCGGACGTCGACCCTGAACCGGTGATCGAGCTCGACGATCTCATCGCCTTCCTGCAGCATCCGGCGGGCCGGTTCGCCAAGGCCCGCCTCGGCTTCTCGATACCCGAGCCCGGTGACGTGCCGGACGACACGCTCCCCGCCGACCTGACGAGCCTCGCCAGGTGGGCAGCCACCAACCGGATCCTCACCGCTCTCCTCGCCGGCCACGACGTCGCCGCCGTCGCCGCCGGGGAGCGCCACAGCGGGGCACTCCCGGCCGGCGCGCTCGGCACCGACGACCTCGACGCATCCGTCGACGCCGCCCGGAGTCTGTGGGACGCCGCCCGTGCCCGGGGATACGCCCCGGAGCGCCAGCGGCCGTGGCCCGGCTCACTTCGGATCGGAGACCGCCTCGTCGAAGGGAGCGTCCTCGCCGACGCCGACCAGGCGCAGATCGTCACCGTCACCCCGTCGCACCTGAAGGGGAAACCTCGGTTGCGGGCTTTCGTCGAGCTGGCATTCCTCACCGCCATCGAACCGGGGATCGCCTGGACGGCGGTGCTTCTGGGCCGTGGCGACGGTGACAGCCACAAGGCGGTCACCTTGCTTGCCCTCGGGGGACCCGGCCGAACGGAGCGGCAACGCGCTCGCCTCCTCACCGACCTGGTCGCCCTGTACGACGAGGGGCAGGGTGCCCCGCTGCCCATCCCGTGCGAGACCGCCTACATCTGGCAGCGACGTGTCAACAACAACCGAACCGGCGCCATGGCGGACGCCAGGGACGCCTGGGGGGGTCGCTTCCGCGAGAAGGGCGACGGGGCGCATTCGCTGCTGCTGGACCTATGCCGACGTGGACTCCCTCCTCGAGACCGGCTTCGCCGACTACGCCGCCCGGCTCTGGGAGCCGATCATCGCCCTGACCATCGAGAAGACGCTGTGACCCCACGCCCCTACGACCCGGTAGAGCCGCTCGGACCGGGGCGCACCGTCGTCGAGGCCAGCGCCGGCACCGGGAAGACGTTCACCATCGCCGCCGAGCTCACCCGGCTGGTCGCCGTCGAGGGCCTGGACCTCGAGGAGATCCTGGTGGTCACCTTCACCAGGGCGGCCACCGCCGAGCTGCGCCACCGGGTGCGGCGTCGCCTGGTGGACACGTCGAAGGCGCTCGGCGGCGGCGTTGCCGACCACGCCGACGCCGCCCTCGCCGCGCTGCTCGCCGCCGCCCGGCCGACCGCGAGGCCTTCGCCGCCCGCATCGCGGTCGCCGTCACCCGCTTCGACCGGGCCCAGATCTTCACCATCCACGGCTTCGCCTCCCGGCTCCTCGCCCAGCTCGGGCTACGGGCACGCCTCTCCCCCGACCTGGAGCCCGACGAGATCGACGAAACGCTGCTCGCCGAGGTGGCCGGTGACCTGGTCGTCGGCCGCTTCGCCGCCGACGCCACCGGTCTTCTCGCGCCGAAGGCCGTCGCCGCGCTGGGCGGCGCGGTCATGGCCGTCCCGGACGCCCGAATCGTCCCCGACGCAGCCGAGGTGACCGGCTCGGCGCGAACCAGGGTCGAGATGGCCCACGCGATGCGGGCCGAGCTGCGGCGACGAATGACCCTGGCGGGGACCGGCACCTGGGACGACGGCCTGGTCGAGGTGGCTGATGCCCTCGCCGACCCGGAGATCGGCGCCGCCGCCCGGGCGCTGTTGCACCGCCGCTACTCGGTCGCCCTCGTCGACGAGGCGCAGGACACCGACCCCATCCAGTGGGACGTGATCCGGGCGGTGTTCGACCCGTCGCGGCTGGTGGTCATCGGCGACCCCAAGCAGTCGATCTACAGCTTCCGCGGTGCCGACGTCGAGTCCTATCTCGCCGCCGTGGAGGAGCCGACGCCCGGCGCACCCTCGACATCAACTACCGCAGCGACGGCCCGCTGGTCACCGCTCTCGACACTCTGTTCACCGGGGCTACCTTCGGTGACGACCGGATCGCCTACCACCCGTTCGGGCCGCTCCGGCGCACGAGACCGGCGCGAATCCACGGTGTCGCCCCGCTGTCGATCCGCCGGTTCCACGAGGACCTCCCCATCACGCGCTGCCAAGCCTGGGCGCTTATCGTGTGGTCGGCTCGCGACATGGTCGCCGCCGACACCGCCGCCGAGGTCGTCCGGCTGCTCGCCGGCGGGGTGACGGTGACCGACGGCGACGCCGGCCGTCCGCTCGGCCCGGCCGACATCGCCGTGCTGTGCCGCACCCGCGCAGGTCGACTTGGTTCGCCAGCAGCTGAGCCGCCGCCGGGTACCTTCGGTCGCCGCCAGGGCAGGTGGGGTGTTCGCCACCCCGCTGCCGAGGAGTGGCGGCGCTTCCTCCTCGCCGTGGAGCACCCGGAGCGCAGCGACTACGTGCGAATGGCCGCGACGACCCTGCTGGTCGGGAACACCGTCACCGAGGTCGCCGGCTTCACCGACGAGGCGGTGCTCGACCTCCAGGAGAAGATGCGCCGGTGGCACGATCTGCTCGTCGACGAGGGCGTGCCGCCGCTGGTCGCCGCCGTCGACCGTGAGACCGGCCTCTCCGCCCGTGTGCTGGCGCAGCCCGACGGGAGCGGACCATGACCGACCTCACCCACATCGCCGAGGAGATGCACGCCGTATGGCGACGGGGCCGCATGGGGTCACTGCGCACCTGGTTGGAGGCGGCGATCGCCGAGGCCCGCAAACGCGCCGAAGGCAACGTGGAGGAGCCGGAGGCACGTCAGCGCCGTCTCGAGACCGACGCCGCCGCCGTCACCGTGCAGACCATCCACGGCGCCAAGGGCCTGCAGTGGCCGGTGGTGCTGGTGCCGTTCACCTGGGATCGCTGGGTACGGAAGCCGCCGGCGATCCCGGTCTTCCACGACCCATCGCACGTGGCCGGGACCGGGCCCCGGCGCCGCCTCATCGACGTCGGCGGTGGAGAGTCACCCGACTACGCCGATCACGCCGCGCTGGCGCTGGCCGAGGACGAAGCCGAGGAGAGCCGGCTGCTCTACGTCGCCCTCACCCGGGCCGAGCACCACCTGGTGGTGTGGTGGCTCGAGGACGCCCAGGGGCGTCGGAGAACACGCTCACCGGCCTGGTCACCGCCGGCGGCCGCGACCCGGCGTGGCTCCCGGTGGAGAGCGAGGGCACCATCGAGCTGGTGACGCTCCTGAGCCGCCGCCGGTCGAGACATACCAGCCGGCCGGCGGCGAGCCGGTCGCACTGGACCGCGCGAGATTCACCCGCCATCTCGACCACGAGTGGCGCCGGGTCTCGTTCAGCTCGCTGTCCCCGGAGCACCCGTTGACGGCTCCAGCCGACGCCGCCGACGAGCTGATGCGGACCGACGAGGCCGAGGTCGCCGACGAGGAGCCGGCGGCTCCGGCGCTGGCGCTCCCGATGGCCGACCTGCCCCGCGGTGCCCGCTTCGGCACGCTGGTCCACGAGATCCTGGAACGGACCCGCTTCGACGACCCCGCCCTCGACGCCGCGCTGGGTACCGCCATCGACGCGGCGCGGATCGGCGCCCCCTGGGATCTCGACACCGGGTCTCTCGTCTCGGCGTTGGTGGCGGCAATCCACACCCGGCTCGGCCCGGAGCCCGACGCCGTCCGCCTGCGCGACCTGGCCGACACCCGGCTGCTCAAGGAACTCTCGTTCGAGCTGCCGGTCCGCACCGGCTCGGAGGCGGTGACCCTGCGGGACATCGGGGCGGTGATGCTCGCCCACCTTCCCCCCGACGACCGGTTCCGCGCCTACGCCACCCATCTCGAGAGCCTGGACCTCGGACCGGTTCCGCGGCTACCTCACCGGGAGCATCGACCTCACCGCGGCACTGCCCGGGTCGTCCGGCCCGCGCTTCGTGGTGATGGACTTCAAGTCCAACGCCCTGCCCACGGTCGGGGCGACGGCGCGGCCCGAGGACTACGGGCCCGGTCCGATGGCGACGGCGATGATCGACGGCGACTACGTGCTGCAGGCGACCCTCTACCAGGTGGCGCTGCACCGCTACCTGCAGTGGCGGCTGCCCGGCTATGACCCGTCGGTGCACCTGGCAGGCTCGATGTACCTGTTCGTGCGAGGCATGGCCGGCGCCGACGCCCCCGTCGTCGACGGCGAGCGTTGCGGCGTCTCTCGCTGGGCGCCCCCGCCCGAGATGATCGTGGCGTTGAGCCGCCTGTTCCGAGGAGAGGACCAGTGAACACCGGCCCGGTGACCGAACGCCTCCTCGCCGCCGCCGAACGCGTTCCGCGGTGGTGGCCGCCGACGGGCTGCTCGCCGCCTTCAACGACGCCGGGGTCCTCGCCCCGGTCGATGTTCTGGCGGCGCAGACCATCGCTCGCCTCCTCGGCGAGACCGACCCGCGGACGATCCTGGCGGCAGCCCTGACGATCCGAGGCACGCGGTTTGGCCACGTCTGCATCGAGGTGGCCACGCTGCGGGAAGCGGTGGTGGTCGACGGGCAGGAGCCCGAGGTGGTCGACTCGCTGCCGTGGCCGGACCCCGAGGCGTGGTCGACCGCCATCGCCGGCAGCGTGCTGGTCGGTGACGGCACCGGTGATGAGCCGCTGGCGCTGATCGACGGTCGTCTGTACCTCGAGCGCTATCTCCGCTACGAAGAGCAGGTCGCCGAATTGATCACGGAACGGCTCCGACGCCCGGCCCGGCAGTTGCCCCCGGCGGCGCCTGCGATGCTCGACCGGCTGCTCGGCCCCGACGCCGCCCGGCAGCGCCACACGGTGGTGGAGGCCGCCACCGGCGACGTGACCGTGATCGCCGGCGGCCCGGGCACCGGCAAGACTTTCACCATCGGGGCGTTGCTGGCGGCGCTCGCCACCGACGCTGGCGACGCCGTTCCCACTGGTCGCCGTGTGCGCCCCGACAGGGAAGGCGGCTGCCCGGGTCGGCGAGGGCCTGGCTGACCTGGCGGCTCGGGTCGACGACCCGGTGGTGGGCGACCGATTGCGGGCCGTCGATCCGAGCACGATCCACCGCCTGCTCGGTTGGAGCCGGGAGCGGGGACGCTTCGCTCATGACGCCCGGCGGCGGTTGCCCCACGACCTGGTGGTCGTCGACGAGATGTCGATGGTGTCCCTGCCGATGGCCGCCAAGCTCCTGCAGGCGGTGCGCGACGACGCCTCGGTTGTGCTGGTCGGGGACCCGTTCCAGCTGGAGTCGATCGAAGCGGGGACGGTGCTCGCCGACATCGCCGGACCGGCGGTGGAGCCCGGGTCGGCGACGCCGGAGGCGCCACCGATCGCCGGGCGCGTCGTGGTTCTCGACCGGGTGCGCCGCTTCGGGGAGGAAGGCGTCATCGCCGGCTTCACCGAAGCTGTCCGTCGCGGTGACGCCGACGCCGCCGTCGAGCAGCTGGCGGGCGGTCACGACGAGCTGCGCTGGGTCGAGGACCGCACCCACCCCGATTTCGGCCCGCTGTGGGACGAGGTGGTCGAGCACCGCACCCGCCTGGTCGAGCTGGCGGCGTCGGGGGATGCCGAGGCCACGCTGGCGGCCCTCCCCGAGGTGGCCGTGCTGTGCGCTCGCCGGGAGGGTCGGGGCGGAGTCTCCCGCTGGCGCCAGGAAGTGGAGACCACCCTCGACGAGCGGTTCCCCGGCCTCCGGTACAAGGGCGAGTGGTACCAGGGACGTCCGGTGATGATCACCCGCAACGACCGCACCCTCGAGCTGTACAACGGCGACATCGGCGTCTGCGTCGACACCCCGGACGGGCTTCGCGCCGTGTTCGACCGCGGCGGTCTCCGCATGTTCCCGTTGAGCCACCTCGGTGAGCACACCACGGTCCACGCCATGACCATCCACAAGAGCCAGGGTTCGCAGTTCGGCTCGGTGGTGGTCGTCCTCCCCGGTGAGCCGACCCCCTTCGTGACCCGGCAGCTGTTGTACACCGCGGCGACTCGCGCCTCCGACAGGGTCTGGCTGGTCGCCGACGAGGCGACCGTCCGGGCTGCCGTCACCCGCTCGGTCCAGAGGGCCTCCGGATTGCGCGAACGGCTCTGGGCCGACCCAGCTTCAGGGGAAGGCACCCATGGCCCGGCTCGGTGCACACCGGGACGACGCGGCGATAGTCCCGTTGCTGGTCGACGCCGAGCCGATTTGAACGATCGGGCTGTGAGCCGCGTTCAGGGCTTCTCGGCGTTCTTCGGTGCCGGCTCGTCCGCAGTGTCCGGCTTGGTGAGGAGGTCGTAGATCTGGATGTCGTACATGTCCAGTAACCGCACCAAGCGGTCTGCCAAAGCGCGCTCACGCGCGTCTCTCGTCGCGGTGTACGGGGGCGCCGAAGCTTGGAAGAGCACTCGTTCCTTGATGAGGCTCTTGTACAAGACCCTGGCCGCGATGTAGCGATCGTGGAACCCGCAGAGCCGCGACACTCCCTCGATGACGACGATCAATCCTCCGGCGATTGCTATGGCCGTCTTGGGCAACGAGTCGAGCGTGGTCATCACCGGGATCGCCGCGCCGAGGAAGATGACGCTTCCCCTCGCCGCGTAGTACCCCCAGGCCCACCGGTCCCGGTTGCGCTGATAGCGCTCGATGAAGGCGTCCAGCTCCTTGGAGGCTGGTCCGGCGTCAACCGTCACGGGCGACTCCTAGCAAGCATGAACTCGAATTGGAACGAGGCTATCAAAGCGTGGCCCCCGCCCGCAGGAGGGGGCTCGGCATGGTCGAGTTCGTGGCAATGCCGTTTCTTGGAGCAACCGACCCGCCTAGTTCGCCTCGAGCTCCTGGCGCGCCTTCTCGGCGACGGCCTGCTTCTTGGCGGCCCGCTCTTCGGCCGACGCCGCCAGCCGTTCGGCGCGATCGGCTTCGGCGCGCAAGGTCGTCGCCTCGGCTGCGGCCTCATCCGCCTCCTGCTGCATTCGCTCAACACGTTCCCGGGCCTTGATCGTCTTGGCGCTCTCCGGCTTCTCGGCGTTCTTTCGGTCGCCTGCCTTGGACTTGGAGCTTCCTCGCCGGGGCCGGGGCGGTCGTGGTGAACCCGACTTCCCATGTCGAAGCCCCCGAGACCACCGGGCTCGAGCTCGGTCTGGAGCCGGCCGGCGGTCAGTGCTTCCTCGGCCGCCGGGTCGGTGGCGGTGGCCAGCAGAGTGCTCCGCATCTTCTTCAGCACCGCCTCCGTAGCGCCCTCGGGAGCGTCGATGATCAGCTGGATGGCGGCCATGCGCGCCTCCGGATGCTGCCCGCAGCGCCGTCGCCGAGTCGGCGGACCGCAGCCCGGCGTGGGCGTCGAGCCAGCGCCGCCATCAGCTCGGGCCGCTCTCGAGCGAGCCGGTTGAGGGTCCACGCCGTCACGGTCGGCTTGCGGAGCGATTTGACCCGCTTCGCCTCGTCCCCGTCACCGGCGGCGATGAGCTCTTTGGCGAGCTCGTCTCGTGCCGCCACGAAGTCCTCGAGCGGTACGCCGTAGAGCTCGTCGATCGTCATCCCCGCAACCTACCCGGTGCGATCGAAACGCTCGCCACCGGTGGAGTCGTCAGCCCGAGTTGCTCGCCGGCTTCCAGACAACGACTGATCTTCTCGGCACTGGCCTGGATCCCGGTCGATGAGGCGGTCGCCCGAGTCGCCGGAGCGCTTGCCCGCCGACATCGCGCGGCGCACAGCGGGATCGACGATGCCGACTACCTCATTGCCGGCACCGCTCTCCTGCTCGAGGCCGATCTGCTGACGACGAACACACGGCACTTCCCGATGCTGCCGGACATCAAGGCGCCGTACTAGCCCCGATCGCTGTGCACGGCCATCGCGGCCACCGGCAACTGGCGACGCGAGACACCCACTCCTAGCCGTGGCAGGGCCCGTCGCGGTACGATTAGCGGCATGGCGAGCCCGGAGACATGGCACTACGGACTGGTGGCGCGGTGGTGGGCGGAGTGCAACCCGCCCGAGCCGGAGGAGCTGGCCTTCTACCGATCGTGGGTCGAGGGAGACGGGCAGCCGGCCCTCGACCTCGGGTGCGGCACTGGGCGGCTGCTGTTGCCGCTGGTGCGCGAGGGGCTGGAGGTCCATGGCTGCGACATCTCCGCCGACATGCTGGCCCACTGCCGGGAACAAGCCGACGCAGGAAGGGCTCACCGTCCAACTCTTCGAGCAGGCGTTCCATGAGCTCGACCTGCCCGTCGCCTACCGGACCATCTACATCTGCGACTCGTTCGGCCTCGGCGGGCAACGTGCCCACGATGTGGAGGCGCTGCGCCGTTGCCACCGACAACTCGCCCCCGGCGGCGCCCTCGTTTTCAGCCACGACCTGCCCTACGAGGATGTGCACCGGTGGCCTTTCTGGTTGCCGGAAGGCAGAAAGCGGCTTCCGCAGCCGTGGCGGGAGGCCGGGCAGCCGCTCGCCGGCGCGGAACGGCGACGAGCTCGAGCTGAACAGCCGGCTGGTCGACCTCGACCCGATGGATCAGCGGGCCACCGCACAGATCCGGGTCACCTTGTGGCAGGACGGGGTCGCCGTCGAAGAGGAGGAGCACCAGCTCCAGGAGAACCTGTACTTCTACCACGAGGTCCTGCAGATGCTGGAGGTAGCCGGCTTCGACGACGTCGTCGCTCAGGCCGGCTACACCGGTCGCCCGGCAACCGCCGACGACCCGATGGTCGTGTTCATCGCCCGCAAGTGAGCCGACGGCTGATGCTCAGGCGAGGCCGGCGTCGACGAGGACTTCGGCCATGGTGCGGGCGGAGCGGATGCCGTAGTCGGCGTAGCAGTTGTTCATCAGGAGGTTGACCCGGTTCGCCGAGGCCAGCATCTCGCGGACACTGGCCACCCATTCCTCCAACTCCGGGCGGTCGTAGTCGTACCGGAACCGCTCGGCGGCGGTGATGCCCTTCTTCTCCCAGTTGTCGGCGTTGCGGCCGTGGAACCGCACCTCGGCGACATCCGAGGTCACCGCCGCCACCGGGGGCACCGAACGAGGCGAAACCCTGCGGCTCGTCGACGGCCACATAGGTGAGGTCGTGCCGGTCCAGGAACGAGATCGTCTCGTCGCGGTGCTCCTCGTCCAACCATCGACCGTTACGGAACTCGACCGCCAACCGGTACTCCGGCAACTGGGCGGCCGCCCACTTGAGGTACCCGAAGTTGCCCCGTCGTCGGGTAGGCGTACGGGGGGAGCTGCATCAGCACCGAGCCCAGCTTCCCGGCCGAGTGCAGCGGCAACAGCGCCTCCCCGAACCGGGAGAACGCATCCGCCTGGACCTCCCGGGGGAGGTCCCGCAGGTACACGTTGTTCTTGGCGGCCAGCTCCTCCGGGAGCGCCTCACGGAAGTCCTTCCACAGCGCGCTCGGCGGGGTCGGGTGATGGGTCAACAACCGGAACGCCTTGATGTCGAAGGCGAAATCGTCCGGGGTGCGGTCCACCCACAACCCGGCCACCCGCTCGGACGGAGGTGCGTAGTAGGTGGCGTCGACCTCGACGATCGGGAATCGCTCGGCGTAGAACCCGAGCCGCTCCTCCGCCGACATCCCCTTCTCCGGGTAGAAGGTGCCCGCATCGATCAGCGTCTTGTCGGTCCACGAACACGTGCCCAGGAACACGCCCTTCCCGGCGAGTGCGTGCACCGCGTCGTTGTCAGCCATGACCGGGAGTGTCGCACCTCGCCAGACCGACTCGGACGTCGGGGTCGGCGACCCCTCTACGGTGGGCCCGCACCGGGACCCGCTCGAGAGGAGAGGGTGAGATGAGACGGTTGATCGTGAACACGTTCTTGACCCTGGATGGGGTGATGCAGGCACCGGGCGGTCCCGGGGAGGACGACAGCGGCGGCTTCGCCCACGGCGGTTGGTCGGTCAACTACTGGGACGACCAGATGGGCGAGGTCATGGGCGAGGCTATGAGCGAGCCGTTCGACCTGGTGCTCGGCCGGAAGACCTACGACATCTTCGCCGCCTACTGGCCGAATGCCCCGGAGGAGGCCGGAGGCGGGCCGTTGAACGACGCCACCAAGTACGTGGCGTCACGGAGCCGCCCGACGCTGGATTGGGCCGAGTCGGTGCTCATCGAGGGAGACGCCGCCGAAGGCATTGCCGCCCTCAAGCAGAGTGAGGGTCCGGACCTGCAGGTACACGGCAGCGGGGACCTGATCCAGACTCTCCTGCGCCATGACCTCATCGACCTATACCGCCTCTGGGTGTTCCCACTGGTCATCGGATCGGGCAAGCACCTCTTCGCCGACGGCACCATCCCAGCCGGCCTGGAGCTTGTGGACAGCATGGTCTCCACCACTGGCGTGATGATGGGGACGTACCGGCCGGCCGGCGAGATCGTCACCGGCTCGTTCGCCCTCGAGTGACCCCCGGTTCACTCGATTCGAACGCGGCGATCGGGGACATGATGTGTCCGCAATCTGCGCCACCGTACGGTGTCCGCAACCCAGGAGTGATTCGATGAACGTGACGGACTGGCTGCTCGACTCGGATCCCTCGATTCGCTGGCAGGTGATGCGTGATCTCACTCATGCGCCCGACGACGTCATCGCCGCCGAGCGGGCGAGGGTCGCCACCGAGGGTTGGGGCGCCCAGTTGCTCGACCTCCAGAGGCCGGACGGAGGATGGAGCGACATCGAGGAACCCAAGATGTTCGTCGAGACCGTCGATGGTTCCGCCATGTACGGGCTGGCGCAGTTGCGTGACCTCGGCCTGGACCCGGGAAGCGAGCAAGCGGGGAGAGCAGTGGCCCTGGTGCGGGACAACGTCCGCTTCTACGAGGGCAACCAGCCGTTCTTCACCGGTGAGGTCGAGCCGTGCATCAACGGCAAGGTGGTTCTCTCGGGCGCCTACTTCGGCCAGGACGTCCAGGGAGTCGTCGACCGCCTACTCGGCGAGCAGCTCGATGACGGGGGTTGGAACTGCGAGGCGGAGCGGGGATCCACCCGGTCGTCGTTCCACACCACGATCGACGTGCTGGAAGGCCTGCTGGAGCACGAACGGGCGACGGGAGGCTCGACCGAGGTGACCGCCGCCCGTCTCACTGCACAGGAGTACCTCCTCGAGCGTCGTCTCCTCCGCCGACTGTCGACCGGTGAGGTGATCGAGCCGGACTGGACCTTGTTCTCGTACCCGCCCGGGTGGCACTACGACGTCCTCCGTGGCCTCGACTACCTGAGGAACGCCGGCGTCGAGCCCGACGATCGGATGGCTGAAGCCTTCGAGGTGGTGGAGAGGAACCGGGGCGACGACGGTCGCTGGCCTTTGCAGAACCCGCATCCCGACGGGCTGCCCTTCTCCATGGAGAACCCGGGCGAACCCAGTCGGTGGAACACGCTGCCGCGCCCTTCGTGTCTTGAACTGGGCCGGCCGTGGCGGATGAGCTCCTCGATGTCGTCTGCAGGCCGGCCAACGAGGCGTCGTGCGACGACCTGCAGGCCGTATTCGGCGAACGCGGGGATGCGGCAATGTGCCAGTGCCAGCGTTTCAAGCTGCAGCCTGGCGAGGCGTTCCGCTCGTTCCCCCGCCAGGAGCGGGCCATGCGCCTCCGCCGGCAGACGGACTGCGGCCACCCGGAGTCGGGCACGACCAGCGGCCTCGTCGCCTACGTCGACGGCGAGCCCGCCGGCTGGTGTGCCGTCGAGCCTCGCACTTCCTACACGGGCCTACTCAGGGTCTACCGCGTGCCCTGGGACGGCCGGGACGAGGACAAGACCGACGACAGCGTCTGGGCGGTGACCTGCTTCGTCACCCGAGCCGGCTATCGCGGCCAGGGCGTCAGCTACGCACTCGCCCGGGCTGCGGTCGACTTCGCCCGCGGGCGTGGCGCTCGGGCCATCGAGGGCTACCCGATGATCGTCGCTCCCGGGCAGCAGGTCATGTGGGGAGAACTGCTCGTCGGCACCCGCAGCATCTTCGAGGCGGCCGGGTTCACCGAGGTCAGCCATCCCACCAAGCGACGCGTCGTCATGCGTATCGACTTCTGAGCGCGGCCACAAACGCCGCACCGCGGCGTGATGCCGATGTCAGGCGACGGTCAGGACCACGTTGCCGATCTTCTGCTCGGTCTCGACATACCGGGTTGCCGCCACCACCTGCTCCAGCGGGTAGCTCCGGTCGATGACGGCCCGGTACCTGCCGTCCTCGAGGAGCTCCTTGAGCAGGAGCACCTCCTGTTTGCGGTAGCGGGGTATCGGCAGCATCACCCGCTTGCTGCCGAGCCACCGGGTCGCCAGCGACAGGATCGGGACCTGCCACAGGAAGCCGAGATCGGTCGATGACATACACCCCGCCCGGCTTCAGCGAGGCTCGGCAGCGGCGGAACGAGTGCTTGCCGACGGCGTCGAAGATCACGTCGTAGATCTCGCCGCCTCGCCGTGAAGTCCTCCTGCGTGTAGTCGATCACCCGGTCGGCACCGAGCGAACGCACCGTGTCGACGGCGGCGGTGGCGCACACCGCGGTCACGTCGGCGCCGAGGAGATGCTTGGCGAGTTGCACCGCCGCGGTGCCGATCGATCCCGACGCCCCGTAGACGACGATCCGCCGGCTCTCGTCCACCCCGGCGGCACGCAGGCCGGTCAGCGCCAGGATCATGCCGTCGGACACCGCCGCCGCCTCCTCGAAGCTGACGTTGTCCGGCTTGGCGGCGATCGGGGCGTCCTGGCGCACCCGGATGAACTCGGCGTGGGCACCGAACCGGTCGGCGTTGACCCCGAACACCTCGTCACCGATGGCGAGCTCGGTTACGGCGGCGCCGACCTCGACGACCTCCCCGGCGAACTCGGAGCCGAGGATGCGGTACTTCGGGCGCACCAGGCCGCTGAAGAACCGGACGAAGAAGGGCCGGGGATGGCGAAAGCCGCAGTCGGTCCGGTTCACCGTCGTGGCCCGCACCCGAACCAGCACCTCGTCGTCCTTCGGGATCGGTCGCTCGACCTCGGTGAGTTGCAGGACATCGGGGTCCCCGTACCTGGTGTGGACGACTGCTCTCACGCTTCGCCTTCTCTTCGGGATACTTCGGTCGCCGACAACGATGTCATCTTCCGGACCGAGGTCCAAGCCTGGTTCCGATCACCGCTCAGGCATGGGGGCCGACGGCGACGGTACCGACGGTGAGGGTCGGCTTCGCCTCCATGACCGCACCGAGCAGCTCCACCTCCTCGTCGAGTTGACGCCGTTGCGCCGCGGTCAGGTCCCGGAGCGGCTCGACGGTGACGGCGAGCCGTTGTCCGGAGCGCCGCTGGTGCCACACCCCGCCGACCACCCCGTCGACCAGCAGCACGGGGTAGTTGCCGGCCTGGCCCGACGGGCTGAGGGCTCGTCCGGCGGCGGCGCCCGGGTAGAGCCGCTCCCGAGGCTGGCTGGCCACCACGAAGGCGTCGAAGTAGGGCAGCAGGCGGATGCCCCGGTGCGGGTCCGGCGGCGTCTCGCTGTCCCCGGCCACCACCCAACCCGGGGCGCCTTCGAGCTCGACCTGCTCCAGGTCGCCTGCCGCCTTGTCGAACAGGTCGGCGGCGTCACGGTGCGGGACGTTGAGCCATCTGGGCGAAGTGCCGGGGCGTGGCCGGGCCATAGGCGTAGAGGTACCGGGCAAGGAGTGTGCGGAGGGCGGCGTCGCCTTCGGCGGGCTGGAAGCCGGGCAGCCAGCGATGCGGGTTGGTGTAGGTGACATGGCGATCCCGGTTCGGTCCGAAGCAGAGGACTCCGCGATGCGCCGCCACGCCGGTCAGCTGGCGCCAGCGCGGCCACTTGTCCTGGAAGGCGTCCATGGTTCGTTCGACTGCCCAGCGGCCGGTTCGTTCCACGATCGCCTCGGTCAGCTCGTCGACGGTCAACGCATCCTCCATGAGGGCGTCGCCGATGGCGGCGATGACCTCTTCGGCCTGCTCAGGGGTGAAGCGAACCGGGTCGGGATGCCGGGGTGTCGACATGGGAAGGGTCGACAGCGCCCCGGTCCACATCGGCAGGTCGGCGGTGGACAGCAGGTGGACGGTGCCCCGCGGGCCGAGGGTCTTCACCAGCGTGCGATCGTCCCAGAGGGCACGCTGCACGTCGGAGCGGGTCGCCCCGGCGATTCGCCGACCGATGGAGAATTCGGCGGCGCTCATGACCTGGGCATGCGCTCCACACATCACGCCGACGATGTCGGCAGGCCCCAGGTCGGAAGCCGGTTCGCGCAACGCATGGCGCGCCATCCGCCGCGCGGTCACCGCGCTCCATGCCAGCGCGGTCGGGGATGGGGACTGGCCGCTCACGTTCCCATTCTCCCCTGGCGGCCGCCAGCGCCGGCTCGGGTCGGACCAGCGGTCCGCTCGGGACGGTCGTCACCCACCGTGATGAGCGTTCCTACGATCCCGGCGTGCGAACGCTGTCGTTGGCGAGCATCTTGTCGGACACCGTCTCGATCTGGCGACGCGACCTTCGCCCGCTGACGATCCTCGCCGCCGCAATCGAGGTCCCGATCGTGGTCGCCGAGATCGTCCTGCACGTCACACCGAGCCTCAAGGACTTCGTCGAAGGGAGCGCGGTGATCTCGGGGGGTGTCCTGATCGTCGCTCGTCTACGGTTCGCTCTCCCACCACTTCCTCGCCGGTGTGCTCGAGCGGGTGGTCTCCGCCGACCGCCACGGTCACCGGAGGCCGAGCCTCGGCGAGGTGGTACGTGGTCTCCCGTGGGCTCGGCTGATCGCCGCCGACCTCCTGCTCACCGCCCTGATCCTCGCCGGTCTCGCCGCCTTCGTCGTGCCCGGCCTCGTCGTGATGACCTGGTTCGCCGTCGTGCTGCCCCTGGTCAACCTCGAGCGCCGCCCGGTGCCGGCCACCTTCGCCCGCAGCTACCACCTGGTGCGAGGGCACTCGTGGCGGGTGGCGCTGGTCGCCGTCACCGCCTTCGTGATACCCGAGGTCGTCATTGCGGTCGTCGCCAACGTCACCCCCACCGGCAATGTGGCGCTCGACGCGCTCGTGCACGCCATCCCGGCGGTGATCCTCCTTCCGCTGGCCGCCCTGCCCATCGTCGATCATGACCTTCGAGCTCGTCGCGCTGGACACCGGAGCCGCCAGCGGACGGGCGAAGGTCGGCGCCTCCGGCCCATGATCCAGCCATCTCGGCGCGCCTCGTGTACGTTGACCGGGATCAACGGCTCGTCGCCGTGCACCACGACGGTGCCGGCGCCGGGAAACCTGGCGATTCGACGATGGGAGATGCGATGAACGAGGACGCCGGCGCCGTCGCCGAGGGGTCGAGCAAGTCCGGTGACCAGCGTCTGGCGGTGCTCCTGGCCACGGCCATGTTCGTGCTCGTCGTCGACACGTCGCTGATGAACGTGTCGATCTCGGCGGTGGTCACCGACCTGGACACGACGGTGAGCGGTGTCCAGTCGGCGATCGCCCTCGAAGCCCTGGTATCGGCGGCTTTCATCCTGATCAGCAGCAAGGTGGGCGATCTCATCGGGCGGAAGCGGGCCTACGTGCTCGGCCTCCTCGCCTACGCCATCGGGGCGCTGGCGATGACGGTCGCCCAGAACCTGATCACCATCGTGATCTTCTGGGCCATCATCGGCGGGCTCGGCGCATCTCTGTTGCTACCGGCGATGCAGTCGCTCATCCACGGCAACTTCGAAGGCGCCGCCCAGCGTCGGGCATACGCGCTGGTGGGAGCATCGGCAGCGATCGCCGCCGCGGTGGGACCGTTGCTCGGTGGCGCCGTGACCACCTACCTCTCCTGGAGGGTCGGCTTCGCGCTCGAGGTCGTCGTCATCGCCGTGGTGCTCGCCCAGATCGGCAGGGTTCGGGACGTGGCCTACACCGGGCCGCGACAGATCGACCTGGTCGGCGCCCTGCTGTCGGTGGTCGGCATGGGGGGGATCGTCCTCAGCATCCTCGCCTGGCAGGAGGGCGCGGAATCCGTCCTCGGCATCATGCTGGTCGGCGCCGCCGCCCTCGGTGGTCTGGCGAGGTGGCTGGTCCGGCGCAAGCAACGGGGCGAGCCGGCCCTGCTCGACCCCGACCTGTTCCGGCTTCCCCACTTCCGCCTCGGCGTGTCCCAGCAGATGATGCAACAGATCACCTTGGGCGGGTTGATGATCGCGCTGCCGATCTTCCTCCAGATCACCCTCGAGTACAACGCCATGCTCGCCGGCCTGTCGCTGGCGCCGCTGTCGCTGAGCATGTTCGCGGTGGCGATGGTGGCCGGGAAGAGGGCCGGGTCGAGGCGGCCGGCAAGCATCATCCGGGTCGGGTTCTTCCTCAGCGTGATCGGGACTGCTGTGATCATCCCGATCGTGCCCCGAGCAGAGTCCGGGTGGTACCTCTTCGTCCCGCTGCTCATCGTCGGCTCCGGGCTGGGGTTGCTGGTGTCGCAGCTCAACAACTTCACGCTCGCCCCGATCACCGAGGAGCGGGTCAGCGAAGCGGCCGGCGTCAACTCGGCCGGAGGATCCTTCGGGTTGTCGTTCGGGTTGGCGATGGCGGGCGGGATCATGCTGGCCACCCTGGCGTTCTCGCTCACCAACCTCACCGAGTCGAGCGCGGTGATCCCCCAGGATCAGCAGCAGCAGATCGCGGCGGCGTTGGAGGAGGACGCCAACGTGGTCAGCGACACCCAACTGCAGGCTGTGCTGACCGAGGAGCCTCCGGCGGTCCAGGACGAGATCCTCGCCATCAACCGGGAGGCGCGCGATCGAGCGTTGCAGGTCGCCTTGCTCATCCCCCTCCTGGCCGGGCTGCTCGGCATCTTCAACTCGTTCCGCATGGTCCGCCTCCCCGACATCGAACCGGCGTCTCCCACCGAAGGGCTCGACTGGGCGTGACGCCCGTGGGTGTGTGGACAACCTTGAGCGACTGACTACACCACAGGGCGTCACTCGCTCAAAGTTGGATCGCGCTGGCTCACGTCGTGGCCGCCCCCGAGGACGATCTCCGGGCAAGATGGGGCGGTGCCGGTCCGTGCCGCCATCGCGTTCACGCTGCTCGCCCTCGTCCTCGCCAACGTCGTCGCCAACCAGGTCGCACCCGGCTGGGGACGCGTGGTGGTGTTGGCGCTGGTGTGCGCTCTGGCTGCCATCTCGAAGATGGCCGGTCTCACCGTCGACGACCTGGGCCTGGCGCGTCGCACTTGGGGGCGCGGGCTGCGCTGGGGGGCGGCTGCTGCTGCGATCGTCGCCGCCGGGTATCTCGTGGCGCTGGCCATCCCGGCGGTCCGCGACGCCGTCACCCCTTCCGACGACGGGTCGTGGGGCGACGTGCTGTTGCAGAGCCTCGTCGTAGTCCCCTTGGGGACGGTGCTCGGCGAGGAGTTCGCCTTCCGCGGCGTGCTGTGGAGCCTGCTGCGGCGAGCCCGCGGTCAGGGGTTCGCCACCCTGGTGTCTTCGGCGATCTTCGCGCCTGTGGCATGTGCTGCCGGCGCTGGGAGGCAGCGCCGCCAACGAGGTCGTCACCGACACCGTCGGCGGCGGCAGCGGGGACGCGCTGCTGGTGGCGGTGACCGTCGTGTTCACAGGGCTCGCCGGGGTGCTGCTCTGCGAGCTCCGGGTGCGCAGTGGGAGTTTGCTGGCGCCGATCCTCCTCCACTGGGCGGTCAACGGCTTCGGCGTGATCTTCGTTGCCCTCGCCTGACGTCGTCCGGCGTCACCCAGCCTGCTCGCACCTACCTGTTGGTCGCCTGGTCACGGGCGCGTTTCCAGGTCAGGTCGAGCACCACGGCGATCAGCAGGATGACGACGAGCGCCACCGCGGTGCCCGGCTCCTCGGGAAGCGTGGTGAAGGCGAAGGTGACCAACACCACACCGGCGGTGAGCGCACCCAGCACCAACAGGATCACGTTGGCGCCGGTCTCGGATCTCACCCGCAGGTGCCCGACGGACACCAGGGTGAACACCAGCAGGGCAATGGCGCTGCCGATCGAGGCGATGGCGGTCAGATCGAAACCTATCGCCAATACGAGGGCGACACCGCCGGTGACCAGCAGCCCGGCAGGGATTCGCCCTTGCCACCGTGTCGCCATGACCGGGGGGAACTGACCGGTGGCCGCCATCTCGTCGGCGAGCCCGGTGGCGGGGAAGAGGCCGGCGTTGGTGGCACCGGCGGTGGCGAACAACGCGGTGACACTCATCAGCCAGTACCCGGCCTGACCGAGGACCGGCTCGGCGGCGACCGCCAGGGCGGTGCCTCCCGATGCGATGACCTCCTCGACGCTCAACGTGCCGAAGACGCCCAGGGCTACCGCGATGTAGATCACCGTGGCGATGCCCAGCGCCAGATAGACGGCCCGGGGTAGCTGCCGCGCCGGGTCGGCGAGGTCCTTGGCAGTGAAGGTGATCACGCCGAAGCCGAGAAAGGCGAAGAATGTGAGGGCGACGCTGGACACGATGTCACGGAACGGCGGGTAACCGGAGGTGGCGAGCAGGCTGGGCTCGAGGTTGGCCAGGGTCGTCACCGCGAAGACGACGAGGATGCTGAGGACCACGTAGACAACGATGGTCTGTGCCCGGGCCACCGCCTGCGAGCCGGCGACGTTGAGGAAGGTCATCACCACCAGCACGAGGACGGCGAACACCTTGATCCAGGCCTCGCCGCCATCGGCGAACATCGAGCTGGCGTAGCTCCCGAAGGAGACCGCCACCATCGCGGTGACGATGGCGTTGGCCGCGTAGATCAACCAGGCGAGGATCCCAGTGACATGGCCCTGGCCGTAGCCCCTGGCGACGTATTCGAGCAGGCCCCCGGCGGAGGGGTACCGGGCACCGAACTTGGCGAAGGAGTAGCCCTGGAGCCCGGCGACCACGCCGGCCAGGAGGAACGACAACCACACCGCGGCTCCGGCGACCTCTCCGGCCGCCCCGAGCAGGGCGAAAATGCCGGCGCCCACCATCGAGCCGACCCCGATGAAGGCCGCCTGGCGAACCGACAGCTTGGCGCCGGGAGACGGGGTCTCGGTCATGGGACGCCACCGCCGTGTCGCCCCAGATCCCCCGTCGGCCCCAGACGGGGGACGGGATGTGCTTGCTCCGTGTCCTCAGGCCGCTCTCCACGCGGAGAACCCTACGCCGCGCCCGGCTCAGGCCGCCAGCGCACCCGAAAGCTGCGTACGCCACGATGGCGAAGGCGGCCTGACATCTCTGCAGTCAGGTGCGGCGAGTCTTCATGCCTCGTGCGGCTGATCCGGTGAGTCCCGCCCATTGGCCACCCATCCGTGCGGCCTCTGCGCCGCAGTGCTGATGCTCGCCGCCGACGCTTCGGTTGCGTCGGGTGCCTCGCTTGCGTCGGGTGCCTCGGTTGCGTCGGGTGCCTCGGTCCCGTCGTCGGGTGCCTCGGTGCCCGACGGTACCTCGGGTGCCGGAGGGTTCCGCATCGTCGCCGCCGGTCAGGATGAGGATGACAACGATTGTGACGACAGCTGCGACGACGGCTACCAGCGCAACCAGCCACCACTGCTGATTGCGCGGTGCCGGAGTCTCGGGTTCAGGTGCGCCGGTCATGGTCTGCTCCCTTTGTTGCATGCATCGACGAGCCTATCAATCGGTGGTTCCGGCGATGATCGACCTGCCCGACCAGGAAGCGATCCCCGCTGAGCAGGGTCATCTGGGGACAGGCATCGCGGCCGTCACAGCAACCGCGCTCCCTCGTCATCACCCTCGGTATGCGCCGAGCTCCTCGAGGAGCAGGACCTGAGCCATGATCAGATGCTCGATCTCCGCCGGGTCAACGCTCTCGTCGGACCCGTGGATCCGTGATCGTGCCATGTCCTGGGGGCCCCACAGGATGAACTCGGCGTCGGGTGCCACCTTCTGCAGGGTCTGCAGCAGCGGGATCGATCCGCCCGAGCCCGCTTCACCGGCTGGCCGGCCGTACATCGTCTCCAACGCCCGGCGGGCGGCGGCGTAGGCGGGACCGTCCGTGGCGCACCGGAAACCTGGCCATTCATCGGTCCGCTCCACGGTGACCTGGGCTCCCCACGGGGCGTGGCTCTCCAGGTGACGGACGAGGGCGTCGAGCTCCTCGGTCGGATCGGATCCGGGCGCGATGCGCATCGACAGCTTCGCCCGAGCCTCCGGGACGAGCACACCGGACGAGCCGTCGATGGTGGTCATGTCGACGCCGATCGCCGACACCGAGGGACGGGACCACAGCCGGGATCCCACGGATGCGGACCCGGTCAGCTCCACCCCCTCCAGCAGGTCGGCGTGGGCGGCGAAGTCCTCCGGCGTCAGGTCCATCGCCGACCCAGTCGAAACCCGACACCCCTTCCACAGCCACGTTGCCCTCGTCGTCATGGAGGCTGGCGAGGAGCCGGGCCAGGGCCATCATCGCATCCGGCGCCGCCCCGCCGAATTCGCCGGAGTGCAGCGGGTGGGCAAGGGTGCGGACGGTCACGATGCACTCGGCCCCGCCCCGCAGCGTGGTGGTGAGCGTCGGCTCGCCGACCCGCAGGTTCCCCATGTCGCACACAACGAAGACGTCACACCGGAACAGACCCGGATTGGCCTCGACGAACGCCTCGAGGTTGCTGTCGGTCTCCTCCATCCCTTCGACGATGACTCGCACCGTGCACGGTGGCTTCCCATCGAACATCCGTAACGTGCCCAGGTGGATGGCGATGCCCCCCTTGTCGTCGGCCACCCCCCGGCCGTAGATCCGGCCGTCCTCCTTGCGCGTCGGCGTCCATGGATCCGAGGTCCAGCCTTGCTCCGGGGGTGCCGGCTGCACGTCGTAATGGGCGTAGAGCATCACCACCGGTGACCCCTCCGGTCCGGGGATCTCCCCATGGACCGGCGGGTACCCATCCGGCACCTCACAGAGGGTGGCGTCGGCCAGCCCGGCGTCCCGCAACAGGTCCCGAGTTGTGGCCGCCATCTCCTCGACCGGGGCGGCCGGGTAACCGTCGAAGGCGATCGAAGGGATCGTGCACAGCCGGACCAGGTCGGCGAGGACGTGCGGCATCAGCTCCTCGATGTTCGCCGGCGTCTCCGCTTCGGGACATCACACCCTCTTCAAGCGAGCAGCGCACCCACGCCGAGGACGACGATGGTGATCCCGGCGAGGATGGCCAGCAACGGCCACACCCATCGCAGATAGCGGCCGTACGGGACCCGGGCGATGGCCAGCCCACCCATCACCACCGCCGAAGTCGGGATGAACAGGTTCATCAGCCCGGAAGCGCTCTGGTAGGCGGTCACCACCAACCGCTCCGGCACATCGACGAACCCGGCCAGCGGGGCCATGATCGGCATCGCCACCGTCGCCAGGCCGGACGACGAAGGGATCAGGAAGGACAGGGGCAGGAACAGCACGTACATCACGATGGCGAAGGCGGCCTGACCGACGTCCCCCAGGGCGACCTCCGCCCAGTGGAGCACCGTGTCGGTTATCTGGCCGTTGTTCATGATCACCGTGATGCCCCGGGCGATCCCGATGATGAGGGCTACCCCGAGCAGGTCGCCGGCCCCGGTGACGAAGGTCGAGGTCAGCTCCCCTTCGTTCATCCGGCCGATCAGACCGATGATGACCGAGAACAGGAGGAACGACGCCGTCATCTCCGGGAACCACCACCACAGCGTGGGGAAGGGCAGCCCGAGGTCGGCCCACGGGATCACCGCGTACATCATCACCACGAACGCCAGCCCGAACACCGCCAGGATCAGCTTGTGGGTGCCGGTCATGACCACCGTGCCGTCGCCCTGCTCCTGGGCGCGGAAGTGCGCCTCGTTCGCCTCCCTCATGTCGGCGACCATCGATTCGCGCCGGGTCTCGCTTGACGCGGGCGGCGTATCGCATGACGAAGAAGATGCCGACGGCGAGGCCGGCGATGAGGATCACCAACCGGCCGATCAGCCCGTCGCTGATGGAGATGCCGGCGAAACCCGAGGCGATGCCGGTGGCGAACGGGTTGATGGTCGACCCGAGGGTCCCGATGCCGCACCCCAACAGGACGATGGCGGCCCCGGTCAGCGCGTCGTAGCCGGCGGCGATCATCACCGTGATCACCAGGGCGTAGAAGGCGAGGCTCTCCTCCGCCATCCCGTAGGTGGTGCCGCCGATGGCGAACACCGTCATCAGGAGCGGGATGAGCAGGCGTTCCCGGCCCCGGAGCCGCGCCACCAGGCGGCCGATGCCCGCCTGGATCGCCCCCGTCTTCATGGTCACGCCGAGGAAGCCGCCGATCACGATGATGAACAGGGCGACGTCGATGGCGCCGAACAGCGTCCCGCTGTTGTAGTAGTTGATGTTGCCGGTCTCGTCCTCGATGCCGTACAGGCCGTTGATCGGGGCGGTGAGCGAGTCGACGACGATCCGCTGTGGGTTCGACTCCACCTCGTGGTAGGTGCCCGGCAGGGGCTCCCCTTCCTCGTTCAGGTCGTAGGTGCCCGCCGGCACCAGCCAGGTGGCGATGGCGGCGAGCACGATGAGGGCGAACAGGATGGTGTAGGCGGACGGGAGGGTGAAGCGCCGCTTCTTCTCCGTCTCCCGGTTCCGGTCCCGCCGTCGTCTCATTCGTCATCGGTACCTCCAATCTGGCTGTCGGTCGTCGTCTCGGGTCGGGTGCCGGCGCCATCCGGAGTCGTCTTCCCGAGGCGGGAGCGTCGGCACCTTGAAACCGATGAACCCGTAGGTGACGTCGAGGATCGGGCTCAGGATGTTGAAGAAGCAGAAGGGGAGGTACGAGGCGGTCGGCACCCCCAGCACGCCCGCGATGTAGGCGCCACAGGTGTTCCACGGGACGAGGACCGAGGTCACCGTCCCCGAGTCCTCCACCGCCCTCGACAGGACCTGGGGCGCCAGCCGGCGTTCCTCGAACTCCTCCCGGAACATCCGGGCCGGCAGGACATCGGCGACGTACTGGTCTCCGGCGATGACGTTGAGGCCGATCCCGCTGGCGTTGACGGCGAGGATCAGGCGCCCTCTCGACCTCGCCCTGCTGACGATCGGGGCGAGCAGCCGCTGGAGGAATCCGGCGCGCTCCATGACGGCGGCGAACGCCAGTGCGGCCAGCACGAGCCACACGGTGGTGAGCAGGCTGGCCATCCCCCCGCGAGAAGAGGTCGTCGACGGCGGCGACACCGGTGGTGCTGACGTAGCCGGTGGCCATCGCCGCGTAGTTGGCCTCGATACCGGTTGCCACCGGCCCGAGGCTCGGGTCGCCGACGAAGGCCTCGACGGAGTCCCACTGGATGAAGCAGGCGAGGATCCCGGCGAAGAGCGCCGACCCCATGATCGCCAGGAACGGCGGGGCCTTCCGGATGGAGAACAGGACCAGGAGGAGCAACGGCAGGAGGGTGACGGCGGAGATGTTGAACGCCTGCTCCAGGGCCTCGACCGCGGCGTCCGTGCTCGCCTCACCCTCCGGGTCGGAGACGAGACCCAGCACGAGGAAGATGACGAGGCTGATCCCGAAGGCGGGCCCGGCGGTCCAGAACATGTTGCGCACGTGCTCCGCCACCGTGAGACCGCCCCCCACCAGCTTGGGGACCAGGATGGTGGTCTCCGACAGCGGGGTCATCTTGTCGCCGAAATAGGCCCCGCTGATCACCGCCCCTGCCGTGATCGGTGCGGACAGACCCATGACTCCCGCCATCGCCACGAAGGCGACCCCGAGGGTCCCGGCGGTGGTCCACGAGCTCCCGGTGACCATGCCGACGAGGGCGCAGATCACCGCGGTGCCGAGATAGAACCAGTTCGGGCTCATGAACTGGATCCCGTAGGCGACCACGGTCGGGATGGTCCCCGCCATGTTCCAGGTGCCGATCAGGGCACCGACGGCGAGCAGGATGAAGATGGCGCTCATCGCCGACGAGACGCCCTCGACGATGGCGTCCGCCACCTGCTCCACCTTGTATCCGTTCTTGAAGGCGATGAGGCTGGCGAAGGCGGCGCTGAGCAGCAGCGCCACCTGCAAGGGGCCGTCGGTGGCGCTGACGCCGAACAGGGCGATGGTCAGGGCGATCAGCCCGATGAGGACGACGATGGGGAGGAGCGCGTCGAGCAGCGTCGGTGGTCGAGCGCCACCCGACGGGGGATCGGTTGGGCCACCGGCTCCCCCGGCGATCGTCCCCCGATCTCGGAGTCATCACCTGGGCCGCCTCGGTCTCAGATGACAGTTGCCACGTGCGTGCGGGCGTCGAGCGCCCCGACCTCGTCTCCGCGGTGGTGCTCGTCGCCCCTGGCGTAGGCGATGATCCCGACCACCAGCACCAGCACCACGACGGCGATCACCCACCGTGCCGTATCGCTCACCTCCGACCTCCTCAGAGCGGGTCTCGGAGCAGCGGACAGGTCATGCAGTGCCCCCCGCCCCGACCCTTGCCCAACTCGAAGCCCTCGATGGTGACCACCTCGACCCCGGCGCGGCGCATGGCGGCGATGGTGTGGGTGTTCCGCTCGTAGGCGACCACCACGCCCGGCTCGAGGGCCACGACGTTGTTGCCGTCGTCCCACTGCTCGCGCTCCTGCTGGTAGGTGTCGCCTCCGGTCTCCACCACCTGGAGGTCGGCCACGCCCAGGGCGTCGGCGACCGCGGGGAGGAACCCCTTCTCCTCGGTGACGTGGAATTGCCCCTCGGAGGGACCGGGGCGCAGGCTGATCGCCCGCACCTGGTCG
Source organism: uncultured Acidimicrobiia bacterium (assembly GCA_963812375.1). Classification (GTDB taxonomy): domain Bacteria; phylum Actinomycetota; class Acidimicrobiia; order Spongiisociales; family UBA5794; genus JACDBE01. The sequence goes on from CAWEUW010000009.1 coordinate 664,473, forward strand.
ATCACCTTCGGGTAGGCGGTCACCTTGTCCCGGTCGAGCAGGGTGAACACCGTGTCGAGGTGCATGTGCGCCCGATCCTTGGTCATCACCACGGCGATCACCCGCTCGGCGGCGCCCTTGGCGAAGAGGGCCCGGGCGATCTGCTCGATCATCCGTGCCTGGGTCCGCTCGCTCAGCCCGATGAGCACCGTCCCGTTGCCGATCGGCTGCACGTCGCCGCCCTCGAGCGAGGAGCGCCCGAAGTCCGCCGCCTGGAACCTGCCGTCGTCGCCCAGTGGCGGGTACCAGTAGTCGAACTGGGCTTCGGCGAACATGGGGTGGTAGCGGTAGATGGCGGCGACGTTGTAGGCCTCGAGTCGTCGCGCCGGCCAGTACATGGGGTTGACCGACACCCCTCCGTAGATCCAGCACGACGAGTCACGGGTGAACAGCGTGTTGGGCAGCGGCGGCAGGACGAAGGCGCTGAGGTCGTCGAGGGCGGCGGCGCCGAGCGACGACGAGCCCAGCTTGCCGAGGTCGAGCCCCGACTCGGCCACCGTCAGGCCGCCGATGAGATGCCTGGCGAGCTCGTCGGGGGCCATGCCCCACAGCCGCGCCCGGACGTCGTCCACCAGCGAGACGCCCACGGTGTACTCGGAGACCACCAGCTCGATGAGCCGTCCCCGCCCCTCTTCGCTGGCGGCAAGTGCCTCCCCGAGGAGATCGCGGAAGTAGAAGACCTCCACTCCGTGCTGACGCATCTTCTCCACGAACTGGTCGTGCTCGTACTGCGCCCGTTCCACCCAGAGCACGTCGTCGAACAGGAGGTCGTCGTGGTTCGACGGGGTCAGCCGCTGCAGGCTCAGCTCGGGCCTGTGGACCATCACCTTGCGCAGCTTGCCGACCTCCGAGTGGACCCCGAACTCCATCGTCAGCTCCTTTCCAAGTGACTCACCCGGGCACCACCTGGGTGCCCGCCGCACCGGCCACGATCCCCTCGATCTCCTCCAGGCCGCCGATGGCGGCACGCTTGCCGGTGCGCTCGACGAATCGGATCGCCGCCTTGACTTTCGGGCCCATCGAACCGGCAGCGAAGTCGTGCCCGTCGAGCTCGGCCGCGGTGACCCGCTCCAGCTTCTGTTGCTCGGGCGTCCCCCAGCCCGAGTACACCCCGTCGACGTCGGTCACCATCACGAAGAGGTCGGCGGCCACTTCCCGCGCCAGCAGCTCGGTGGCGAGGTCCTTGTCGATGACCGCCTCGACGCCGACCAGCAACCGGTCCGCGGTCGGGTCGTACATGGTCGGGACGCCCCCGCCGCCGGCGCAGATCACGAGGACGTCCTGGTCCAACAGCCAACGGATCGGCCTGATCTCGAAGATGCGCCGCGGTTCCGGCGACGGAACGACCCGCCGCCATCGGTCCCCGTCCTGCTTGAAGACCCAGCCCTTGTCGGCGGCCAGCGCATCGGCGCCTGCTTTGTCGTAGACGGGACCGACGAACTTCGTCGGGTCATCGAAGGCGGGATCGGCCGGATCGACCTCGATCATGGTGAGCAGGGTGGCGAACGGCACCTCGAACGGCAGGAGGTTCCCCAACTCCTGCTCGAGGACGTAGCCGATCATGCCTTGGGTCTGGGCGCCGAGGACGTCCAACGGGTACGGCTCGACTTCTTCGTAAGCCGCCGCCTGGAGGGCGAGCAGGCCGACCTGCGGGCCGTTGCCATGGGAGAGGACCAGCTGGTGCTCACGGGCGATCGCCGCCAGGGCCGGGGCGGCGCGCACGCACGTTGGCCCGTTGCACATCGGCAGTGAGCGGCTCGCCCCGCTTGAGCAGGGCGTTCCCTCCGAGCGCCACCACGACTCTCATGCCGGCCCCCTCAATCCCCGAGCGTCGCCACCATCACGGCCTTGATGGTGTGCAGCCGGTTCTCGGCCTGGTCGAACACGATCGAATGCTCCGACTCGAAGACATCGTCGGTCACCTCCATCCCGTCGAGGCCGAACCGCTCGAAGATGTCCTCGCCGACCTTGGTCTGCCGGTTGTGGAAGGCGGGTAGGCAGTGCATGAACCTGACCCGGGGGTTTCCCGTCCGGGCGACGACGTCGGCGTTCACCTGGTACGGCTTCAGGAGCTCGATGCGCTCCTCCCAGACGCCGGGGTCCTCCCCCATCGACACCCACACGTCGGTGTAGAGGTAGTCGACACCGTCGACCCCTTCGTCGACGTCCTCGGTGAGGGTGAGCCGGGCGCCGGTCTCCTCGGCGATGCCCCGACAGGTCTTGATCAGGTCCTCCTCGGGCCACAGGTGCTCGGGGGCGCAGAGGCGGACGTCCATGCCGAACTTGCACCCGCCCACCATCAGCGAGTTCCCCATGTTGTTCCGGGCGTCGCCGAGATAGCAGTAGGCGATCTCGGACAGGTGCTTGTCGGAGTGCTCGGTCATGGTGAGCACGTCGGCGAGCACCTGGGTCGGGTGGAACTCGGTGGTGAGCCCGTTCCACACCGGGACCCCGGCGTACTCGGCCAGGGTCTCGACCGTGTCCTGACCGAAGCCGCGGTACTCGATCCCGTCATAGGTGCGACCCAGCACCCGAGCGGTGTCCTTCATGGACTCCTTGTGCCCGATCTGCGATCCCGAGGGCTCGAGGTAGGTGACCTGGGCACCCTGGTCGTAGGCCGCCACCTCGAAGGCGGTCCTGGTCCGGGTCGACGTCTTCTCGAAGATCAGGGCGATGTTCTTGCCGACGAGGCGCTTCTGCTCGTAGCCGCCGTACTTGGCCGCCTTCAGGTCCTTGGAGAGCTTCAGCAGGAAGCGAAGCTCCTCGGGCGTGAAGTCGAGCTCCTTCACGAAGCTCCGGTTCCTCAGATTGAATGCCATGTGCATCCCTCCCAGCGTGGGCAACCGCCATCTGAGCGGCAACCGGCCGATCCGCTAACAAACTCTATAGAGTCGACGGCGGCGGAGCGTAGTCCCGTAGCGGCCCACGCTGTCCGCCACCGGCCGCCAAGGCGGAGACCCGACAGGCAGCCGACCTCACCGTGTCCTAACTTCGGGACCATCAGGTGCGGGCGTGCGGTGCGCCGCCACACGAGCGATCGGTCGGTCGGACATGACTTCACCTCGAGGCGACGAGCTGCACGACCTGCAGACCTTCGTCGTGCAGCTCGGAGCCGCCATGAACGCGGCCAGCGAGCCGGTCCACTCGGTCCAGGAGCGACTCACCGAGGTGGCCCGCGCTTTCGGCGCCGAATCGGTCACGGTGAGCGCCTTCCCGACGTACCTGATGGTGACGATGGGCACCGGCGAGCCGGCGATGGTCGAGTTGACGACGGTGCTCGGCGGGGCGCCCCGGCTGGATCAGATCGCCGCCCTGGACACCCTCGTCCTCGAGGCGATGCGAGGACGAGTGCAGCCCGCCGAAGGACTCCGCCGGCTCGCCGAGATCCGCCGGCTCCCTCCTCGATTCGGGTGGGCACAGAGCATCCTCGGATACGCCGTGCTCACGGTCGGGGTGTGCCTGATCCTCCATCCGGCGCCGCGCGAGGTGGTGGCGTCGGCGGTGTTCGGCGTGCTCGTGGGGACGCTGCGCTACTTCACCAGGGGGCAACCCACCCTCCAGATCCTGGCGCCGGTCATCGCCGCCTTCTCGGTGTCGGCGCTGAGCGCGCTGGCGGTGAGGCACGACATCACCGACCCGGGGCTCGCCGCGATGGTGGCTTCGTTGGTGATCTTCCTCCCCGGTGCCGCCCTCACCACCTCGGTGCTCGAGCTGGCGGCGGGTCAGATGGTCTCCGGGGCGAGCCGGCTGGTGTCGGGCGGCGTGCAGCTGGCGTTGCTCGCCTTCGGGATCCTCGCCGGGATCGAAGCGGTCGGTGTCCCGCCGTCGCGTGTGCTGTCCCGCTCGCCCGATCTGCTCGGAGCGTGGTCACCCTGGTTGGGTGTCCTCGTCTTCGCCATCGGCGTGGTCGTCGCCTACTCGGCGCCGCGCGGTTCCTCCCTCGGTTTCCTCGTCGTGCTCTACGCGGCGTGGGTCGGTCAGGTGCTCGGCAACGCCGCCTTCGGGGGTTATGTGAGCGCGTTCGTCGGTGCCGCCGTCATGACCGTGGCCGCCTTCGTCACCGCCCGCCTGGTGCCCGCCGCCCTGCCCACCCACGCCTTGTCCCTGCCCGGGTTCTGGCTCCTCGTCCCTGGTGCGCTCGGCCTCATCGGCCTCACCGAGCTCGCCCGAGGCAGCGGTGGCGAAGACCTCGTCGCCACGGTCGGATCGATCTTCGGGGTGGCGCTCGGCATCCTCTGCGGGACTCAGCTCCTCGCCTGGGCGGTCGCCAGCGGCAGGATCGTCGGTGAGCTGTCCGACTCCATAGCGGACAGGGGTCGCTGGCTGCGGCGGCGATGGCACAACTCCCATCCTGCGCCCCCTGACGGGCACGACGAGAGCACCCCACCCGAGTGACGGGCGCCCGCCAGGGCCGAAGACCGGCGCCGAGGGGATTACTCAGCCGGCGAGGATCTTCGCCTTCTGCGCCTCGAACTCGGCCTCGGTGAGGACCCCGGCCGTCTTGAGCTCACCGAGCTGCCTGAGCTGGTCGAGCTTGTCGTCGGTGCTCGGGCCTGCCGGCGCCGCCGGCTCCGCCTGCACATACACGACCTGTTCCGGCTGCGGCTCCTCGGCGGCGGCCTGCTCGGACCACCGGTTGGCCTGACGGCGCGACACCCGGTTGGAGACGGCGGTCGCCGTCCCGGCGATCGCCGCGGTGCGAGCAATCCCACGTACCAATCCCATCTCGTTTCTCCTTCTCTCGAAGAGGCCGCTCAGGCCTCGGTCGCCTCGAGCTCGTCCAACGCGGCGATGATGGCATTGATCGGGATGCGGCCGTTGGCGACCAGCTGCGCCCCGCTGTTGCGCAGCGCGGTGGCGAACGGCGCCGCCCACGTGTTCTCGTACACCAGCATGGCGGCGGAGGTTCCGGGCTGGAGGACACCGCCGGTCTCCTGGATGTCGTCCTCTCCGATCAGCCCCGACGAGACCCCTTCGAACACGGTCAACTGTGCGTCATCGCCCATCGTGCTCAGGTCGAGGCCGACGATGGTGCCGTCGTCCTCCTTGCGGACGAAGACGAGGTCGAGCAACCGGATGAGCCCTCGGTCGACCAGGTCGACGAGGTACGGGAAGGCCTCCCCCGTCGGCTGCTTCCCGGCCGGCCACTCGACCACGAAGTAGTCGATGGGCCCGATCTCTGCCTCGGTGTGGTGGGTCACTGCTGTTGTCTCCTCTCGTGTTACGCGGCCTGTCGACCTGTTTCGTTGCTCGTCGCTGCCGCCGTCGCCGGCACCGCCTCGATCGGCTGATCCTGCCCGGTGGCGGCCCGCCGGCGCAGGAAGACCTTGAGGATCTCCTCCACCACCACCAGGCTGGCGGCGATGCCGGCGCAGATCGACCATTGCGACAAGGTCAGGTCGACGGTGCTGACGATTCGCTGCAGGAACCCGATGGTGGTGACGGCGATGATGGCCAGCAGGGCCAGGCCGTAGCGGCGCAGCTGGGTGGCGCCCGGCAGCGTCGCCCGATTGAAGATGGTGCCCACCTGATCGCGGGCGAGGTACCCGGCGGCGAGGTGGAACAGCGACAGCGTGGTGAGCAGCACCGTATTCGCCACCGCCGGCCCGTACTCGGGCTCGGCGATCTGATAGGCGACCAACGTGCCGACCGTCATCACCAGCCCCTGGACGCACAGCCTGACCCAGTTGGCGCTGGACAGCACCGGGGCGCCCACCGGTCGAGGGGCGCGCTCCATGAGGCCCCGGGTGGGCACGTCGAACCCGAGGGCGACGGCGATGGGGATGTCGATGACCATGTTCAGCCAGATGATCTGCACCGGGTTGAGCGGGATGCCGCCGGCGATGGCGAAGAGCCCGGCGCCGATGAAGATGGCGATGTAGGCGACCAGCGTCGACATCTGGAAGCGGAGGTACTTGAGCAGGTTGTCGTAGAGGGCCCGCCCGTACTCCACCGCCCCGACGATGGTGGCGAAGTTGTCGTCGGTGAGGATCATCACCGCCGCCTCCTTGGACACCTCGGTACCGGTGATGCCCATGGCGACGCCGATGTCGGCCGCCTTCAGCGCCGGGGCGTCGTTGACGCCGTCGCCGGTCATGGCGACCACGTTGTCGGTCTGCTGGAGCAGCCTGACCAGCCGGAGCTTGTCCTCGGGGGCGACCCTGGCGATGACCCCGATGTCGGGGAGCCGCGCCACCAGCTCGTCGTCGCTCATGGCGGCGAACTCGGCGCCGGTGATCGCTTCGCCCTCGATCCCTAGCTCGCGGGCGATGGCCGCCGCCGTGGTGGCGTGGTCGCCGGTGATCATCCGGACCCGGATGCCGGCGGCCTTGCACTCGGCGATGGCCACCTTGGCCTCGGGCCGGGGCGGGTCGACGATCCCCACCATGGCCAGCAGCGTGAGGTCGTCGACGAGGTCGATCAGGTTGCCGTCCGGGTCGAAGCCGGCAGGGTCGAAGTCGCGGGAGCCCACCACCATCACCCGCTCGCCGGCGTCGGCGAGCCGGTCGTTGGCATCGGAAGCCAGCGTGCGGTTCTCGTCGGTGACCGCGGCAACGGTGCCGTCGGCGGCCAGGTAGGAGCCACCCTTGGCGATGAGCACGTCGGGGGCGCCCTTCACGTAGCAGCGGACCACCGGGCGGCCGTCGGCGCCGGTCATCTCGTGGAAGGTGGCCATGAACTTGTACTCGGAGTCGAACGGCACCTCGGCGATGCGCGGGTAGCTCTGCCGGGTCCGGTCGAGGTCGAGACCGCCCTTCGCCGCCAGCACGATGAGCGCTCCCTCGGTGGGGTCGCCGATGAGGCTCTCCCCTTCGAGCACGGCGTCGGCGCACAGGGCCATCGGCAGGAGGTAGGGGTCGAGCTCGAGCTTCCCCCGCCGACGTGCTTGACCTCGCCCTGGGTGGAGTAGCCCTCGCCGGTGATGGTGAACACCTCGTGGCCGGGGATCGCCAGCTCCCGGGCGGTCATCTTGTTGAGCGTCAGGGTGCCCGTCTTGTCCGAGCAGATCACCGATGTCGACCCGAGCGTCTCCACGGCCGGGAGGCGCTTGACGATGGCGTTGCGGCTGGCGATCTCCCGGGTGCCGATGGACAGCAGGGCGGTGACCACGGCGGGGAGCCCGGTGGGGATGGCGGCCACGGCCAGCGCCACGCCGGTGATGAACAGCTCGTCGAAGTCGTCGCCGCGAACCAGGCCGATCACCACCACCAGGGCGAGCGCCACCCCGGCGATGCTGGCGATGATCTTGGAGAGGCTGTCGAGCTGCTTCTGGAGCGGCGTCTTCTCGGCCTCGGTCCCGGCGAGCAGGTCGGCGATGTGGCCGATCTCGGTGTTCATCCCGGTGCCGGTGACGACGATCTCGCCTCGGCCCCGGGTGACCGCCGTGTTCATGTACGCCATGCAGGTGCGGTCGCCGAGGGGGACGTCGTCGCCGGGGACCGGTTCGACGCTCTTGCCGACCGGCAGGCTCTCCCCGGTGAGGGCCGCTTCCTCGATCTCGAGGGTCGCCGCCAGGGTGATCCGGCCGTCGGCGGGCACCACGTTCCCCGCCTCCACCAGCACCAGGTCGCCGGGGACGAGCTGCTCGGCGTCGATCTCGAGCACCTGGCCGTCCCGTTTGACCCTGGCGATGGTCTTCATCATCTGGGCGAGCGCCTTGACACTCTCTTCGGCCTGCGCCTCCTGGCGGAGGCCGATGACCGCGTTGACCAGGGTCAGCCCGGCGAGGAGGACGGTGGTGCCGGCCTCCCCGGTGACCACCTGGTTGATCACGGCGGCGCCGAGGAGGATGATCTGCATGAAGTCCTTGTACTGGCGGAGGAACGCCTGGAACCCGGTCTCGCCCTTCGCCGCCGTCAGCTTGTTGGGCCCGTGCTCGGCGAGGCGACGCGCCACCTCGGCGGCACTCAGGCCGTTGTCGAGATCGGCCCCGACCGCGGAGGCGACCGTGGCGCTGTCGGCGCCGTACCACTCGGGCTTCGCCTTCTGGACACCGGTCGTCATCGGCCTCGCCTCCCGGACGCGGAGATCATCAGCGGAGCGAGGCTACCCGACCGCGGTGACATGGTCCACGCGAGGAGACATCACGCGCCGTCGGCGTCCACACCGTGGTGATCCTCGGCGACCGAGGCCTCGTCGAGCACACGCTCGACCCGACTGCGGAGACCGGGCGTTGCCAACTGCCGAACTTTGAGCGAGTGGCGCCATCTGGTGTAGTCAATCGCTCAAAGTTGGTGGGCGACGTCACTACTACTGAGCAGCTGGGAGCCTGACCGTGTGGCGGAGCACGATGCGATCCATCGCCGCCCGCCGGCGTCGCCTGCTCGCTACGTGCCTGGCGGTGTTGCTCGGTGTGGCGTTCCTGACGGGCACGCTGGTGCTCGATACGCGCGGTGACCACGGGCTTCACCGACCTCGTCACCACGGCGTATGCCGGCACCGATGCCGTGGTGCGATCCAGCGTCGTGGTCGGCTCGGGGGACCTCCCCGAGCGGGGGCTGGTCGACCGCTCGCTCGCCGACACCCTTGCCGCCGTCGATGGTGTCGCCGCGGTGGCGCCGCGCATCGAGGGCTCCGGCCGCATCGTCGGAACCGATGGCGAGCAGGTCGGCGGCAGCGGGCCCACCACTACCACCGGCAACTGGGTGGAGGACGAACGGCTCAACCCGTATCACCTGGCCGAGGGCCGGATACCGGCCGCATCGGGTGAGGTCGTCATCGACCGCGCGGCGGCGAACGAGGGCGACCTGGCGGTGGGCGACACCACCGTGGTGCTGACGCCCGACCCGATCGATGTGACCGTTGTCGGGCTGGCCACATTCGGGGGCGCCGACAGCCAGGGCTCGGCCACCTACGCTGCGTTCACCACCGAGTTCGCCGAGCGGTTCCTCCTCCCCGAGCCCGGCATGGCGTCCAGCATCGCGGTGGCTGCGGAACCGGGGATCAGCCAGCTGGAGCTGGTCAGCCGGCTCGGTGCGGTGCTCCCCGATGGTGTCGAGGCGATCACCGGCGACGCGTTCACCGGGGAGATCGCCGAGCAGGCCCAGGGGGAGGATTACGAGGCCTTCCAGCAGGCATTGCTGATTTTCACGTTCGTCGCGCTGGTGGTGGCGGCGTTCACCATCCACACCACCTTCACCATCCTGGTGGCGCACCGGACCCGTGAGTTGGCCCTGCTCCGGGTACTCGGTGCCTCCCGCGGCCAGGTGCTCGGGGCGGTGACCGTCGAGGCGCTGGCGGTCGGGGTGGTGGGCTCGGTTGGTGGGATCGCCGCCGGGCTCGGACTCGCTGTCGGCCTGCTCGCCCTCATGGACCGCCTCGACCTGGCCGTCCCACCGGCCGGGTCCGGCCTCGACGTGGCCACGATCGTCGCCGCTCTCGCCGTCGGCGTCGTCACTTCCCTGCTGGCGAGCCTGGCGCCGGCGATCCGGGCGTCCCACGTGGCACCGCTCGCCGCCCTGCGGGAAGTCGCCGTCGACCGATCGGCGACCTCGACCGGCCGCGCCGTCGTCGGTGCGGTGATGACCGGCACCGGCGTCGTCGCCAGCATCGTGGGTGCACGCACCGGGGCGCCGGCGGTCACCGGGCTGGCAGCACTGGTGACCCTCATCGGTGTCGTCGTGCTCGGGCCGGTCGTCGCCCGGCCCGCCGCCGCCGTGCTCGGCGCCCCGCTGGCGGCGGGCGGGATCAGCGGGCTGCTCGCCCAACGCAACGCCATGCGCAACCCCCGACGCACCGCGGCAACCGCCACGTCCCTGATGATCGGGGTGGCCGTGGTCACGCTCGTTCACCGTCATCGCCGCCTCGCTGCTCCAGTCCATCGAGGATGCCGTCAGCAAACAGTTCGCCGGTGACCTGGTGATCGTCGGCGAAGGCAGCGGGGGTCTCAGCACCGAGTTGGCGCCCGCGGTGGCTGCACTGCCCGAGGTCTCCGCGGCGTCGCCGATCGGCACGGCACCGGTACGCATCAACGGGATCGACATGCGCGCCACCACGATCGACCCCGGGTCCATCGAGGCGGTCATCGACCTGGACGTGCAGCAGGGGTCAGTGCAGGAGCTCCGGGCCGACGAAGTCGCCGTCGAGGTCGGTTACGCCGACGAGCACGATCTCGCCCTCGGTGACGTAGTGACCGTCGAGTACCCGGACGGCGTCACGGAGCAACTCTCGGTTGGGGCGGTCTACGGCAACGGCGATGTCGTCGCCGGGGCAGGGATCGCCCTGCCACGGGACGCGTTCCTGTCGCACACCTCCCGCCCGGCCGATCTGAACATGCTGATAACACTGGCCGACGGCGTGACCGTCGACCAGGGCGAGGCGGCCGTCCAGCAGGTAGCCGACGCATTCGATGCCCCCGACGTGCAGACCAACGAGGAGTTCACCGACTCCATCGCCGGGGAGATCAACGTCATCCTCACCGTCGTCTACGTGCTGCTCGTCATGGCGATCGTCATTGCACTGATGGGCATCGCCACCACGTTGTCGCTGTCCATCCACGAACGGACCCATGAGATCGGCCTGCTGCGAGCGGTCGGCCAGACGCCGGGGCAGATCCGCACCATGGTTCGAGGCGAGGCGATGATCGTCGCCCTCTTCGGCGCCACCGGCGGCGTCGGTCTCGGCCTGGTGCTCGCCCGGGCGGTGATGTCATCGCTCTCCGGGGAGTTCTCGGTCACCGCGTTCACCGTTCCGACCATCCCTCTGGTGGTGACGCTCGCCCTCGCCGCCCTCGCCGGAGTGCTGGCAGCCGTCTACCCCGCCCATCGAGCCGCCCGCATGAACGTGTTGGCTGCCATCGCCACCGAGTGATCTCCTTCGATCGGGATCAAACGCTCCGCCGCGTTCGAGGCGGGCGTACGGTCGCCCTTTCATCGCCCGGGCACGCCGGGCGCCCGACCCGCTGGCTAAGCTCGAATCTCTGGCAGCAACAAGAGACACGAGGCTGATCCCGTTCGACGGAGGGACAAGGGCATGGACGATCTCGACCTGAAGGTCATCAACGGGACGGTGGTGCTCGGGGGCGGGCGGTACCGGGTCGCCGTCGGTGTCAAGGACGGCAAGGTCGTCGCCCTCGCCCCCGAGGAGATGCTGCCCGCCGCCAAGGAGACCATCGACGCCAAGGGCAACTTCGTGCTGCCCGGGATCGTCGACTCCGAGGCGCACCCCGGCTGCTACGTGCCCTTCGTGTACGACATGACCACCGAGTCCAAGGCCGCCGCCTGCGCCGGGGTCACCACCTGGGGCATCCAGGCGCCGGTGACTCGAATGGGGACCGAGCCGTTCAAAGAGGTCGTGAGCAAGGCCGACGTCGTCTCGTTCAACGAGTCGTTCCCCTCCGCCCGCAAGGTGATCGAGGACGTCTCCTTCACCGACGCCTATCTGACCTACATGCTGGAGACCGACCAGCAGGCCCGGGAGATCCCGCAGTACGCCGAGGAGCACGGGGTCACCTCCTTCAAGCTGTACCTGCAGACCCGGGGCATGAAGGGGATGGCCGACGACGAGGACAGCAACTGGCCGAGCCGCCGGGCCGGGCTGGGCACCGGGATCGACGACGGCACCGTGTACCAGGTGATGGAGGCGGTCGGCCATCTCGGCTATCCCGGGATCGTCCACATCCACCCGGAGAACTGGGAGATAGGCCGTGTCTTCGAGGAGCGCCTCCGTGCCTCGGGCCGCACCGATTTCGGGGCGTGGACCGACCGATCGCCGGACTTCCTCGAGGCCCAGCACATCCGGGCCTACGCCTACCTGGCCATGCAGACCCCCGGGCATGTCCCGCTGTACCTGCAGCACTGCACGACGCAGCTCAGCTTCGAGGAGGTCCTCAAGGCCCGCGCCGAGGGTCTCGAGCTGTACGCCCAGACCGGTCCCGCCTGGCTGTTCACCGAGCCCGAGGGAGGCTGGCGGATCAATGTCCCGCTCCGCCGGCGGGAGAACATCGAGGCGCTGTGGATGGCGATCGCCGAGGGCATCGTCGACGTCGTCGGATCCGACCACGTGGTGGGCTGGGAGCCGTCGTCGTACGAGGAGATGTACAACCCGAACATCTGGGACTGCCGCACCGGCTTCTCCCGGGTCGAGCTGTTCCTGCCGGTGCTCCTCTCCGAGGGGGTCAACAAGGGCCGGATCGGCCTGGAGCGCCTCGTCCAGATCTCGTGCGAGAACCCGGCGAGGACGTCGGGCCTGTGGGGACAGAAGGGCTCGCTGCTCCCCGGTTTCGACGCCGACATGGTCATCGTCGACGTCGGTCGTGAGGTGACGGTGGGCAAGGAGCACATCAACACCCGGTCGGGCTGGTCGATCATGGAGGGCCACGAGTTCACCGGCTGGCCGGTCATGACCATCCTCCGAGGCCGGGTGACCGCGCAGTGGGCGGACGACTCCCCCGGGATGCGCCCGGTCGGCGAACCGGCCGGGCAGTACCTCCCACGCCGGGTCAAGGGTGCCGGAAGGGCGCTCGAGGTCACCAGCCCGGTCCGTCTCCCCCGGCCGCGCCGGATGCTGGCCGACGACTTCGAACGGCCCGGGTTCGCCAAGGAGACGCTCCGCTACACGTCGGTGAAGGAGGTCTGAGGCGTGGCCGTCTGGGACGACGTCCTCGGCGACACGGACCGCGCCGTGTTCGAGGCCGCCGGTTGGGGGCGACGTGCCGGGTTCGGCGAACGCCCGGCGATCATGGTCATCGACGTCAACTACAACTTCTGCGGCGACCGGGCCGAACCGATCCTCGAGTCGATCAAGCGGTGGCGGTACTCGTGCGGTGAGGTCGCCTGGACGACGGGGATACCCGCCATCGCCCGCATCCTCGAAGCGGCCCGGCGCAAGCGCCTGCCGATCATCTACACGACCAATCCCCGCCGTGAGGACGGCTTCGACCTGGGCATCTGGTCGCTGAAGAGCCACCGGGCGGAGGACGACGTCGACGTCATCGGACACCGGGGCAACGACATCGTCGACGAGGTGGCGCCGCTGCCCGGCGACCTGTTCATCGAGAAGCGGAAGCCGTCGGCGTTCTTCGGCACCCCGCTGATGAGCCACATCACCAACCTCGCGCGCCGACTCGCTGATCGTCACCGGGTCGACCACCAGCGGGTGCGTCCGCGCCACCGCGGTCGACGCCTTGTCCTACGACGTGCGGGTGACCATCCCCCACGAGGCCACCTTCGACCGGTCGGTGCTGTCCCACAAGGTGGCGCTGATGGACCTCCACATGAAGTACGTCGACGTCACCGACACCGATGAGTCGTCGGCTATCTCGACGGCCTCGAGCCGGGGCTGTTCGACGAGACCTGGCCGCCGGCGGCGCGGGCGACGACGTGAGCCTGATCGCGGCGAAGAGCCGGCGGGACTGAGCAGATGCCCGAGCCGTCCTCCACCGCGCTGGTCGGCATCGGGACCCTGCTCAGCGGCGACCTCGACACACCGTTGGTCGACGCCGACAGCATCCTGATCGAAGGCGGGCGGATCACCCGGATCGGCGGGGTCAGCGGCGCCGAGCGGGTCGTCGACGTGGGCGGCGCCACCGTCGCCCCCGGGCTCATCGACAGCCACTGCCACGTCGTCCTCGGCGACTACACCCCACGTCAGAACACGGTCGGGTTCCTGGCGTCGTACGTCCACGGGGGGATCACCCAGGTGATCTCACCCGGAGAGATCCACGCCCCCGGACGCCCCCACGACGCCGCCGGGGTCAAGGCGCTGGCCATTCTCGCCCAGCGGTCGTGGTCGACGTACCGGCCCAACGGGATGAAGGTGAACGGGGGCGCCGTGGTCCTCGAGCCCACCCTGTCCGCCGACGACTTCCGCCAGCTCGCCGACGAGGGCGTCCGCCTGGCCAAGTTCGGGTTCGGCCTCTATCACGATCCCGCCGACGGGCTACCGCAGGTCAGGGCCGCCCAGGAGGCGGGCATCGTGGTGATGTGCCACTCGGGCGGGGCTTCCATCCCCGGGTCGAAGCCGATCACCGCCGAGCACCTGATGTTGCTCGCCCCCGACGTGTGCGGTCATATCAACGGCGGGCCGACGTCGCTCGACGCCGAGGGAGTCGAGCGGATCATCCGGGAGACCGACCTGGTCCTCCAGCTTGTCCAGGCGGGCAACCTGAGATCCGCCCTCGACATCGTCGCCATCGTCCGCCAGATCGACGCCGAGAAGCGGGTCATCATCGGCTCGGATACACCCACCGGGACCGGCGTGATGCCGCTCGGCGTCCTCAAGACGGTGGCTGAGTTGGCGTCGCTGGGCGGCGTCGCTCCCGAGCGGGTGTGGTGCTGGGCGGCGGGGAACGTCGCCGCCGTCTATGACCTCGACGCCGGGATCGTCATGGAAGGCGCCCCCGCCGACCTGGTCGTGCTCGACGCCCCGTGGGGCAGCGAGGCGGACAGCGCGCTCGGCGCGCTCGCCCGGGGCGACATCCCCGGGATCTCCTGTGTGATGATCGACGGCGTGATCCGGGCGCTGCGCAGCCGCAACACGCCCGCCGCCGCCCGCCAGGTCGACGTCGACCCGCCCATCGACGAGCCTCCCGGCTCGGCGCACGTGTGAAGGAGCCAACGAATGAGCCTCGTCGAGATCGTGGTCCCAGCCCGCGAGGGTCGGGGGGTCCGGGTCGCTGAGGGCCAGCTGCTCGACATCGTCGACGTGGAGGGCCACCAGGTAGGCGACCTGATCGCCTGGTTCGAGGACAATCCCGCCGAGTACCTGTCGCCTACCCATACCGCGTCCTGCAACGCCTCGATCGGGCTGCACACGGGTTCGGTGGTGTTCACCAACCGCCGTAACCCGATCTTCACCATCGTGCGGGACGACGTCGAGCGGCACGACATCGTCGTCCCCTGCTGCGACCACGAGCGCTACCAGCGTGACTACGGGCTCTCCGATCATCCCCACTGCCTGGGCAACCTGGAGCAGGCCCGAGACCTGCTCGGTGTCGACTTCGCGATCCACGGCGAGATGGCCTGGAACGTGTTCATGCACAACCGGGTGACCGATGACCTCGGCGTGGTCACCGACCGGGCGGCCCACGGCGCCGGCTCGACCATCACCCTGCAGGCCCACCACGACCTGGTGGCGCTCCTCTCCGCCTGTCCCCAGGACCTCACCCCGTGCAACGACTTCAACCCGACGTCGATGATGCTGCGGGTACGGAGCGAGCCCTGACCGGCATCCCCCACACCGTGTTTGCTCCTGCCGACGGTGAATCCGTCGGCGTGGTCGAGGCCGTCGACCCTGATCAGGTGCCCGATCTGGTCACGACCGCCCGCAGGGCGCTCGCCTCGTGGTCGCGCACCGCCCCCCACGAGCGGGCGACGCTGCTGGAGCGTGCCGCCGTCCTGGTCGACTCCGCAGCAAACGATCTGGCCGTGCTCCACGCCCGCGAGTCCGGCAAGGTGATCGCCCAGGCACGCAAGGAGGTGGCCGGAGCCGCCTCGCTGCTGCGCGCCAACGCCGGCATCGGGCGGTTCGACGCCGGCTACCTCGCCCCCACCGGGGCGTTGCCCGGCGGGGAACGTGACCTGACCATCGTCGAGCGGGTCCCCCTCGGCGTGGTGGTGTGTGTGATCCCGTTCAACTTCCCGGTGGAGCTCACCGTGGAGAAGGCGGCCGCCGCCCTAGCCGCCGGGAACGTGGTGATCCTCAAGCCACCCCCGCAGAACCCGCTGGCGGCGGTGCGCACCGCCGAGCTCATCCGACGCGCCGGCCTGCCCGACGGGGTGCTCCAGGTGGCGCCCGGGGCCAGGGAGCTCAGCGCCGCGCTGTGTGCCGCCCCCGGGGTCGACGCGGTGTCGCTGACCGGGAGCGTCGGCGCCGGGGTGGCGGTCGCCACCGCCACCGCTCATCTCCTGCGTCCCCTCCACCTCGAGCTCGGCGGGAACGGCGCCTCGATCGTGCTTGCCGACGCCGACCTCGACCTGGTGATCGCCGAGACGGTGCGTGGTCGTCTCCTGATGAACGGCCAGGCGTGCGCCGCCACCAAGCGCCTGGTCGTCCACCACACCGTCGCCGGCGAGGTCACCGAACGGCTCGAGTCGGCGCTGGGAGGCGTTGCCATGGGCGACCCGGTCGACCCGACCTCCGATCTCGGCCCGCTGATCGACGCTCCCAGCGCCGATCGGGTCGCCTCCCAGGTGCGGCGCATCGTGTCCGAAGGCGGCAATCTCGTCCTCGGCTCCGGCGACGCCGACGGCCCGTGGTTCGCCCCCACCGTCGTCGGCGCCGTCCCCACCTCCGCCGCGGTAGCCGCCGACGACGAGATCTTCGGGCCGGTGGTGCCGGTGATCCCGGTCTCCTCGGACGACGAGGCGGTGGAGACGGTCAACCGGTCCCGCCTGGGGCTGACCGCAGCGGTCTACACCGCTGACATCGGCCGGGCCATGGCGATCGCCTCGCGCCTCGAGGTCGGTGGCGTCGTCGTCAACGGCACCAACAACTACCGGCCCCCGGTCGTGCCCTTCGGGGGTGTCGGGCTGGCAGGCACCGGTCGCGAGGGGATCGGCTACACCTACGAAGAGATGACCCGGACCCGGTTCATCGCCATCCGCGGCGTGCGCCCTCCTGCTGTCGCAGTCTCCGGATCGTGACCGAGGCCCTGCGCACCGAGGTGGCCCGGGTCGCCCGGATGCTGTCGCGCGCCGGTCTCGTCGGGGCGTTCGGGCACGTGTCCGCCCGCACCGCATCCGGGTTCGCCATCACCAGCGTGGCGCCGATGCTCGGCGCCACCGCCGGGAGCGTCGTTGTCGTCGACCTCGAGAAAGGGCCGGTGGAGGGCCCCGTCGACCTGGCGCCGCTGGAAACCCCGCTCCATGCCGCCGTGTACGCCGCCCGACCCGACGTGGGCGGCATCTGCCGGGGCCATCCGCCCTTCGTCGTCGACTGGGGAGTCGGCGTCGACGACCTCCCCCTGCTCCACGGCCTCGGTGCGCTCGCCGGCCACCCCGTCCGGGTCCACGACGACATCGAGTTGGTGACGACCCCCGAGCAAGGGGCCGAGGTGGCCCGTACCCTCGGGAGCGCCGCCTCGGTGATCCTCCGCGCCAACGGGGCGCTCGCCGTCGGACGGGACCCTGTCGAAGCGGCCACCCGTCTGTACTACCTGGAAGAACGCGCCCGGGTCGCCACCCGGTCGACGGCGACGCCACCCGGTGACGCCTCGACTTGGGCGCGGCGCCTCGAGCACACCGACCCCGAGCTGACCCGCGCCGTCAACTGGTTCGAAGCTCGCTTCGGCGACACCCCGACACCCTGACCGACAAGGAGAGCACATGTACCCGAGGCTGATCAAGATCGTCGGGCTCCTCGCAGCCCTCACCCTCCTCGTCGCTGCCTGCGGCGGCGACGACGACACGTCGACCACCGAAGCGGCAGTGACGACGGCGGCAGCCGGGGCAACCACGACGGCGCCGGCGGCGGCTGGGGGAACCTCCACCACGGTCGGCGGGGCCAGCTCCACCACGACCGGTGGGGGCGAGTTCGCCGTCATGTCCGAGATGACCGACATCTCGCTGATCCTCGACTTCGTCCCCGGGGGGATCCACGCCGGGATCTACTCGGCCCTCGCCGAGGGCTACTTCGAAGAGGCGAACCTGAACGTGGACATCCAGCCGCCCACCTCTTCGGCCGACACCCTCCGGCTGGTCGTCGCCGACCAGGCCACCGTCGGCATCGCCCCGGTGGCCGACGTGGCGTCGCTGCGGGCACAGGGCGAGGAGATCCAGATCTTCATGGCCCTCGAGCAGGTCCCGCTCGGAGCACTGATGTCGACCGAAGCCATCGGCGTCACCGACCCGTCGGAGCTCGCCGACTCCACCATCGGTGTCACCGGCGTCCCGTCGGACGAGGCGATCGCCCGGTTCATCCTGGAGTCTTCCGGAGTCGACCCGGACACGGTGGAGTTCATCACCATCGGGTTCGACGCCGTCGGCAACCTCATCGGCCAGACGGTGGACGCCGCCATCGGGTTCTGGAGCGCCGAGGCGGTGGTGCTCGAGCTCGAGGGAGAGACCCCGGTGGTGTGGCGCGCCGACGAGTTCGGGGCACCGCCGTACCCGGAGTTGGTGTTCTTCACCTCCGAGTCCCGGGTCGCCGACGAGGGCGACATGCTCCAGGCCTTCTACGACGCCGTCGCCCGCGGATACGCCTTCGCCCTCGACGACCCCGACGCCGCCGTGCAGAACCTCGCCGACAACGCCGACGGCATCGACGTGGAGTTCGCCTCGGCGGAGTTCGCCAACGTCGAGCCCTACTTCCTCGGCGCCGACGGCAACTTCGGAACGCTCGACGAGGCCGCCTTCGCCGAGTACCTGGAGTGGGCGACCGGGGTGGGGATCCTGGAGTCGATGCCCGAGGGCCTGCTCACCACCCAATTCATGCCATGACCATCACCAGGTCGGGCTGGAGGGTCGACACCGACGTGGGCTCTCCGGTCCGGCGGACAGGACCATGACCGACCAGCCGCTCCCCCGGATCGACGCCCGGGGCGTGTCCAAGGCGTTCGGCCGGGGTGGGCGCACGATGGCGGTGCTCGACCGGGTCGACATCGCCGTGGGCCCCCACGAGTTCGTCAGCCTGCTCGGCCCCAGCGGGTGCGGGAAGTCGACGCTGTTCAACATCATCGCCGGATTGGACGAGCCCTCCGAGGGGGTGGTGCGCATCGACGGCAGCCCGCAACGGCTGGGACGGAGCGGCTACATGCCGCAGCGCGACCTGCTCATGCCGTGGAAGAAGGTCGCCGACAACGTGTCCTTGGGTCGGGTGGTGAAAGGCACCCCCCGCCGGGAGGCCCGGCGGCTGGCGATCGACATCCTCGGCCGGTTCGGGCTCGCCGAGTTCGTCGACCACTATCCCAGCCAGCTGTCGGGGGGCATGCGGCAGCGCGCCGCCCTGGCGCGGACCTTCCTCTCCGGCGACGACATCCTGCTGCTCGACGAGCCGTTCGGGGCGCTCGACTCACTCACCCGCATCCAGATGCAGGCGTGGCTGCTCGACATCTGGCAGGAGAGTGCCGCCGCCGTGCTGTTCATCACCCACGACGTCGACGAGGCGATCCGCCTCTCCGACCGGGTGTACGTGCTCAGCTCCCGGCCCGCCGCCGTCGCCACCGTCATCGACGTGACGCTCCCCCGCCCCCGGCCGTACGAGACGGTCCTCGCCCCCGAGTTCGCCGTCCTCAAGCGCCGGGCACTCGACTACATCCACCCGGACCAGGCACCGTCATGACCCCCGAGACCCGACCCGAGCTCGAGCTGCTCGCCCCCGAGCCCGACGCGGCCGGGCGCGGGGTCACCACCCTGCGCCGGCTCGTCCCGGCGGTCGTCTTCGGACTGCTCGTCGTCGTCGCCTGGGAGCTGGCGACCATCGTGTTCGACGCCGACGAGCGGCTGTTCCCGGCGCCGACCGACGTGATCGCCGCCTTCTTCGCCGATCCGGCGGAGATCCTGCGCAACGCCGCCATCACCCTGCTCGAGATGCTCCTCGGGTTCGTCGTCGGCACCATGGTGGGCGTTGCCATCGGGATCCTGATCACCTACTCCACGATGGTGCGCTCCGCCGTCTACCCCTGGCTGATCGTCAGCCAGACGATCCCGATCCCGGCGGTGGCGGCGGTGCTGGTCATCTGGTTCGGGTTCAGCCTTCTCCCCAAGGTGATCGTGGTGGCGCTCATCGTGTTCTTCCCGGTGGCGGTGGCGACCGCCGACGGGCTCCGATCGGTCGATCCCGAGATGGTGAAGCTGGTGCGTTCGTTCGGGGCGGGCAAGGGCAGGATCTTCCGTGAGGTCAGGATCCCGGTGGCGCTGCCCTACGTCTTCACGGGGGCCAAGGTGGCCGCCACCTTCAGCGTCCTCGGCGCCGTGTTCGGCGAGTGGGTGGGGGCGCGCGGTGGCCTCGGGTACCTGCTGCTGCTGGAGAACCGGGCGGTGAACACCGACGCGGTGTTCGCCATCATCCTTACCCTGTCGGTGCTCGGGGTCGGCTTCTTCGGGCTCATCGCCCTGCTGGAGCGCCTCACCATCCCGTGGTACCACCTCGACCGGGACGACGGTTGAGGACGCGATGACCCGACTTCCCACCACTCCGACCCACACCGCCGAAGCGATCGAGGCGCTCCGCGACGGGTTCGCCGCCCATCTCTCCCAGACCATCCCGGGCCGCAAGGAGCTCGTCGTCGCCGAGGCGTCGGGCTGCACGCTCAAGATGGCCGACGGCCGGCTCTACCTCGACATGATCTCCGGGATCGCCGTGTCCAACGTGGGCCACTCCCACCCCAAGGTCGTCGCCGCGGTGCGTGAGCAGATGGGGAAGTACGCCCACGTCAACGTCTACGGGCGTTTCGTGGTGCCCGGGCAGGTCGAGATAGCCGAGCGCCTGGCACGGGTTGCCCCGGGGGACCTCGAGGTCGCCTTCCTGACCAGCACGGGGACCGAGGCCAACGAAGGGGCCCTCAAGCTGGCCCGCAAGCACACCGGGAGGCCGGGATTCATCGCCTTCGAGCGGGGATTCCACGGCCGGACCTTCGGGTCGCTGTCGGTGAGCTGGAAGGACGAGTACCGCAAGCCGTTCGAGCCGCTGCTGGAGGGGGTGCGGTTCGTGCCCTTCGACGACCTGCCTGCCGTCGACGCCGCCCTGGATGACACCGTGGCGGCGGTGATCGTCGAGCCCGTCCAGGGAGAAGGCGGGGTCCGGATCCCCTCCGACGAGTTCCTCCCCGGGTTGCGACGGCTGTGCACGGAACGCGGGGCGCTGCTGATCGCCGATGAGATCCAGGGCGCCATGGGTCGCGCCGGGCACTGGTTCTCGTTCCAGCAGTGGGACGTCGTTCCCGACATCGTCACCCTGGCCAAGGCATTCGGCGGCGGGCTCCCGCTCGGGGCGATTCTCTCCAGCCGGGTCATCTTCGACACCTTCCTCGACCCGCCGCTCTCCCACCTCACCACCTTCGGCGGTAACCCGGTCGCCTGCGCCGCCGCGGTGGCCGCCTTCGACGTCATCGAGTCCGAGGGGCTCATCGAGCGGGGGCGGCAGATGGGCGACTACCTGCGCCGCAAGTTGGAGTCGGTGCGCCACCAGTTCCCCGACCGGGTTACCGAAATCCGCGGCATCGGGCTGTGGTACGCCGTCGACATCGCCCCCGACGAGCTGGCCCAACCGCTGGTGGACCTCCTCGCCGACCGTGGCGTCATCGTCGGCTCGATGCTCAACGCCAGCGGCACCATCCGGATCGCCCCGCCCCTCATCGTCGAGCAGGGCGAGATCGACGTGCTCATCGGTGCGTTGCGGGGCGCACTGGCCGACCAGGGACGACGGTCGTGACCGGAGTGCTCGTCCGCGGCGCCTGGGTCCTCACCATGGGCGCGGCCGGCGACATCGCCGACGGGGCGGTGCTGCTCAACGGTGACCTGATCATCGCTATCGGCCCCTACCGGGAGCTGCGGGCGAGGCACCCCGAGGCCGCCGTCGTCGGCGACGGGACCGGGATCGTCACCCCCGGGCTGGTGAACGCCCACACCCACCTCTCCGAGGCGTTGATCCCCGGGATGGGATCGGAGCTCACCCTCTTCGAGTGGGGCAGCCGGATCGTCACCCCGGTCGGCGAACGGCTGACCGCGGAGATGGCGGAAGAGGGCACCGTCCTCAAGGCGATCGAGCTGCTGCACAGCGGCGTGACCACCGTCAACGACATGTTCTGCCACTCCTCACCCGGATCGCGTGCCTCGCTGGGGGTGGTGGCCGGGCTGGAGCGCGCCGGGCTGCGCGGGGTGGTGTCGTTCGGTGCCGAGAACGGCCTGGACGGCCCGACCGACATGGAGCCGCTGACCGTCGCCGAGATCCTCGCCGAGCACGACGACCTGGCCGCCGCCGCCGGCAGCCTCCCCGCTGGTGGAGTTCCGCTATGGCATCGGCACCGTTCTCGGCCAGACCGACGAGCTGCTCGAGGCCGGGATCGATCGGTGCCGGCTCCGGGGGTGGGCGGTGCACACCCACCTGGCCGAGGTGCGCGAGGAGATCGTCGCCGCCTCGGGACGCTGGGGTCGTCGCACCGTTGAGCACGCCGAGCACATCGGCCTCTTCGACGTCGCCGTGGTCGGGGCCCACGTCATCTGGGTCACCGAGGCCGACATCGGCCGCCTCGTCGAGCACGACGTGGCGGTGGCCCACAACCCGGTCGCCAACATGATCCTCGGTTCCGGGGTGTGCCCCGTCCCTCGTCTCCGGGCGGCGGGGCTCAGCGTCGGGTTGGGCACCGACGGGGCGGCGTCCAACGACAGCCAGAACATGCTCGAGGCCACCAAGATGGCCGCCCTCCTCCAGAAGGTCCACCACACCGACCCAGACGTCATCTCGGCACGGGACGCTTTCGAGATGGCCACCATCGGAGGGGCCACCGCCCTGGGCCTCGACGACCACATCGGCTCGCTCGAACCGGGCAAGCGCGCCGACGTCGTGCTGTTCGGCGGCACCGTCGAGCTCGCCGCCATCCACGACCCCTACCAACAGCTGGTGTACGCCGCCTCGCCGCGGACGGTCAGCGACGTGTGGGTCGATGGCGCCCAGCTCGTCGCCGACGGGACGCTCACCCGTCTGGACGAGCGGGAGCAGATCGAACGGTGCCGGCCGCTCGCCGTCGAGCTCGCCGTCGCCTCCGGATTGGTCGACAAGGGTCTCTCGTGGATCGCCACGACGTAGTCGTCGTCGGTGCCGGCCACAACGGCCTGGTCGCCGCCGTCGTGCTCGCCCGCCACGGCCTCGACGTCCTCGTCCTCGAGGCCAACGCCGAGCCCGGCGGGTGCATCTGGACCGAGCGCCTCGACAGCGGCCACTACCTGGAGCGGGGAGCCGTCGACCACTCCATGGTCCTCGACGTCGCCGACGAGCTCGGTCTCGCCGAGTACGGGCTCACCTACCACCGTCGCCGCGTCGGCGTCGGCGCCGCCTTCGGCGACGGTACGACCCTGGTGTTCCCCGTCGACGAGCGGGAGGTCGCCGAGGCCCTGGCGCCGACCGGTGACGTCGACGGCTACCGCCGCCTGATGAGCACGGGGTCGGCGCTCTACACGCTGCTCGACGGGTTCGAGACGCCCCCGACGCTCACCGGGCTGGCCGCCGCGCTCCACCGGCTGCCCGGTGGCGACGACCTGATGCGGATCGTCGTCGCCTCGGCGGACGCCGTGCTCGCCGAGCACCTCGACGACCCGCACCTGATCAGCGCCGTCGCCATGTACGGGGCGCATTCCCAGGTGCCTTCCTTCATGCCGGGCACCGGACCGCTCGCTCTCCTCCTCCCCGCCTCCCACGGCACCGCACCGGGCCGTCCCCGGGGCGGTTCCGCCGCCCTGGTCACCGCGCTGGTCGACGCCCTCGAAGCCGCCGGGGGCCGGGTGGCACTGGAGTCGAGGGTGGTCGCCATCGAGGAGAACGGGGCCGGCCGCCGGATCCGGCTCGAGGGAGGTGCCACGGTGGACACCGACCTGGTGGTCTCCTCGGTCGACGTGCGCCGCACCGCCGGTCTGCTCGGCGACCCCCATCCCGCGCTGGCGGCAGCCGCCGCCCGGGTGCACGACGGTGCCCTCAACGTCGGGGAGGTCAAGGTCGATCTGGCGCTCGCCGAGCGGCCGTCCTTCGGGCCGATCGACGCCGCGCCCGAGGCCATCTGGATGGTCCAGGAGCATCCCGAGTCGCTGCGCCGCTCGTACGCCGACATCCTGGGCGGGCGGGTGCCCACCAGCCCGGCGTTCATGTGGGCGTCACCGTCGGAGACCGACCCGACGGCGGCGCCGGCCGGAGGCGCCGTCGTCTGGATCTCGGCCTTCATGCCCCGCCGACCGGCCGCCGGACCGTGGTCACCCGACCTGGAGCGGCACGTCGCCGCCTTCCTCCTCGACGGGTTCGCCGCCATCACCGGCACCGAGCTGCGCAGCCACGCCACCGCCGTCGCCGTCACCTCCCCGGTGGACTGGTCGGCCCGCCTCGGATCCGAGAGCGGGAACCCCAACCATCTCGACCTCACCCTCGACCAGACGTTGGGATGGCGACCGCCCGGCCTGGCCGGCCACCGCACGCCGATTCCCTGGCTGTACCTGTCCGGCGCAGGCACCCATCCCGGCGGCGGGCTGTCCGGGATTCCCGGGCGCGACGCCGCCAGGGCCCTCATCGCCGACCGCGACGGGACCCGACCCCGAGGCGGCGGTGGCGGACGGCTCGCCTCGGTGAAGGCCGCCCTCGACCTCTACCGCTCGCTGCGGAGGTGACCGTGATCGAGACCATCCACCAGCTCGTCGACGTGCTCACCGGGTACCAGCCGGCGGCGGTGGTGACCGCCGCCACCCGGCTCGGCCTGTTCGACGCCCTGTCGCCCACCGAGCCGCGGACGCCGGCGCAGCTCGCCTCGTCGCTCGAGGTCTCCGAGGCCGCCCTGGCCAAGCTGCTGGCGGCGATCGAGGCGATCGGGCTGGCGACGGGCGTCCCCGGCGGGTACCTCGCCACCCCCTTCGCCGCCACCGAGCTGGGATCGAGCGGCGACTTCCGGCACGTGGTCGACAAGGAGGGCTTCTTCGCCGCTACCTGGCTCGACCTGGCGGAGACGGTGCGGACCGGGCGGCCCCGTCTCGCCCCGTGGCGGCAACGGCTGGTCACCGAGCCCGACCAGGCGCAGGCCTTCCTCGTGGCGCTCGACGTGCTCGCCCGGCGGACGGGGCCGGACCTGGCCGGGATGCCCGCCCTGGCGCCAGGCCGGCGGGTGGTCGACGTGGGAGGCGGCCTCGGGACCTACAGCCGCCTGCTCGCCGAAGCCGGCTCGACGGTGACCCTGGTCGACCTGCCCGAGGTCGTCGCCTGGGCGCAGCCCCGGCTCGCCGGCGTCCCGGTCACCATCGTCGCCGCCGACGTCCTGGCGCACCCGAGTTGCGGGGTGGCGGCCGGCTCCCAGGACGCCGCCCTGGTGTCCCACCTGGTCCACGACCTCGACCGGGAGGCGGCGGTCGGCATCCTCTCCGCGGCGGCGAGGGCGGTCAGGCCCGGCGGGCGGGTGGTGGTGAACGACTTCGCCGGGGACTCGGGCCCGGGCGCCTTCGGCCCCCTCTTCGACCTGATGATGGCGCTGGAAACCGGCGGCAACGCGTACGCTCGGGCCGATCTCGTGGCGATGATGAAGGAGGCCGGGCTGGCCGAGGTCACCGTCGAAGAGTTCGATCCGCCGCTCACGGTGGTCAGCGGAGCCGTCCGATGAACCTGCGCCCGCTCAGCGTCGACGACGTCCACCGCCGTCTGCTGGCGCGCATCCGGGGCGGCTCCTACCCCGTGGGGGGCAAGCTGCCCTCGGTGCGGACACTGGCCGGCGAGCTCGGCTCGAACCCGAGCACCGTCGACCGTGCGCTCCACCGGCTCGCCCAGAGCGGCGTGGTGCGCACCGTGCCCCGCCAGGGCACGTACGTCGCCACCATGGACATCCCCGGACCGGCCGACCGCGGCGGGGACGCCGGGCTGCTGGAACGGGCGATCGTCAACCTCAGGTCCTCGGGCATGTCGGCGGCCGAGGTCCGCCGGCTGGTGGACAGCACGCTCGACACCGTGTTCGCCGACCCCAAAGTGCTGTTCATCGAGTGCAACACGGTCGACCTCGAGCAGATGTCCCGGACGGTCACCAACGCCACCGGCGTCGACCTGATCCCGATGCTCCTCGACGACGTGCCGGAGCACGTCGACCATCAGTACGACGTCATCGTCACCCCGCTCTTCCACATCACCGAGCTGAACGGGCTGGTGGGCGACTTCGCCCGGGTCGTCGAGCTCAACTTCCAACCGGCCCCTGCGGCGCTCCGCCGGATCGCCCTGCTCGACTCGTCGGCCCGGGTGGTGGTGACGGCGCCGACCGAGCGAGGGAAGGAGCGGATGCTGTCGCTCACCCAGCAGTTCTTCCTTGGCCGAGGTCGACACCCACAACTCGCGCACCGACGACCCGGCGGCGATCGCCGGCTACGACGCCGTCGTCTACACCAACGCCGCCCAGCTCGACCCGGCGATCCTCGCCACGGTGCCGCATCCGATCCTCATCGAGTGGGAGCTGGACCCGGTCTCGTCCGCCAGCTTCCTGACCAGGATCGAGGCCGCCGTCGGTCGCTGACCGGGCGACGCACCCGCCCGGCTACGCCGTCAGCCGATCCCGGCGCGGGTGACCAGCCGCCGGGACAGCTCCCTGGCCCGGGCGGCGACCTCGGCGATGTCGACCGTCACCACCTCGCCGTCGACAACCGAGCGCTCGCCGGCGACCCACACCTCGCGGACCTGGGACGGGCCGGCGACGTACACCACCGCGGCGAAGGGGTCGTGGATGGCGGCCAGCGCCGGGTCGTCGCCGTCGAACACGACCACGTCGGCGGCCTTCCCCGGGGTCAGGCTGCCCAGCTCGCCCGACAGGCCAAGGGCGGCCGCCCCGCCGATGGTCGCCATCTCGAGCGCCTGGCGCGCCGACAGCGCCGTCGCCTGCAGGGCGTCGACCCGCTGCAGCAGCACCGCCAGTCTTCATCGCCTCCAGCATGTCCTGCCGGTCGTTGCTGGCGGGACCGTCGACGCCGATCCCCACCGCCACCCCGAGCCGGCGCAGCTCGGTCACCGGGCACACCCCCGAGGCGAGGATCATGTTCGACACCGGGTTGTGGGCGACCCCGACGTCGTTGGCGGCGAGCAGCCGGCGGTCGTCGGCGTCGACCCAGACGCAGTGGGCGGCGATCGTCGGTGCGGCGAACAACCCGGACCGGGCGGCGTGGGCCACCGGGGTGACGCCGTACCGTCCCCGCACCGTGGTGACCTCCTCGCGGATCTCCTGGAGGTGGATGTGCGAGCCGGCCCCCGACTCGGCGGCGAGACGGACGCTCTCGGCGAACAGCTCGTCCGACTGGGCGCCGATGGCGGCGATCCCCACCCGGAAACGGCTCAGCCGGCTGGAGGCGGCGGCCTCCTGCAACGCCCGGTGCTCGTCGAGGATGGCGGGCAGGGCGGCGCCACGGACGTCCCCGGCCCCGTAGGAGACGACGCCGCGCAACCCGAGCTCGTCGAGCGCCCGCACCACGCCCGGAGTGGTGGGGCCGTCCGGCCTCGGGTCGCAGACGAACATGTCGTTGGCGAGCGTGATCCCGCTGCGGAGCATCTGGATCCCGGCGACCAGGGTGCCGGCGTAGGCGGTCTCGTCGTCGAGGTGCGGCGCCACCGGGGCGATGAGGGCATCGATCCACTCCCAGAGGGTGTGCTGCTTGGCGATGCCGGTGATCAGGCCCTCGGAGAAGTGCCCGTGGGTGTTGACGAACCCGGGGGTCACCACGTCGTGGGGCCCGCCGGCGACGGCGTCATCGGGGTAGCGGGCACGCAGCTCACCCCAGTCGCCGACGGCGTCGATGAGCCCGCCGGCCACCCGGACGGCGCCGTCGACGATGTGCTCGGGCCGGTCCGAGGTGAGCACGTGCCCACCCCGGATCAGGGTGGCGGCACTCACACGCGTGCTCAGCGTCTGCTCGCTGCGATCGGTCGAGAAGTCGTAGTCGTCACCGGGCGCCACCAGGTCCCCGTACAGCTCGGGTCGCCGGTACCGGGTGAGCCCGGGAATCGAGGCGAACGGCTTGGGCTCGACGATGGAGTCGTCCCGTTCCCGGAGCCAGCGGACCCGGGTCAGGTCGAGGGTGGCCGTCACCAGCTCCTCGTAGCCGGACGAGGCGACGACGTGCTCCGGCCCGGCGATCATCGCCGCACCCCGCTCGTCGCCCCACAGGTTGTTGGTCAGGGCGACGTACATGTTGTTCTCGATCGCCCTCGCCCGGGCGACCAGCTGCCAGTTCTCGGTGAGCGTGGTGAACCCGCCACCGGCGGGCGACAGGACGAGCTCGGCGCCGCGGAGTGCCAGCACCCGGGTCGGCTCCGGCACCCACAGCTCCGAGCAGACGATCACCCCGACGGGCACGCCCTCCACCTCGACCATCGCCAGACCCTCGCCGGGGGCGATCCACGCCCCACCCGTCTCCGCGGGGTCGATGGCGGCCGGGTGGGCGCGCGGGTAGCGGAGGAGCTGCCTGCCCTCGGCGTCGACCACGTAGACGACCAGCCGGCGGAGCCCGTCGTCGCACAGCTCGATCCGGCTCCAGCACAGGGCGATGCCGTTTGCCTCGCCGCCTCGGCCATGGCGTCGCCGGCGTCGTAGTCGTCGAACGGGCGGCGCAGCACCGGCCCCGGGTAGCCCTCGGGATAGAGGAGCAGCCGGACCCCGTCGCCGGCGGCCCGGGCAGCCAGCTCGGCTGCCCGGGCCACGTTGGCCTCGCCGTCCGGCTCGGTCATCACCCGCGGCTGGGCGAGACCGATCCGGAGTTGGTCGGTGGTCATCCCGCCAACCCGATCGACTGGTCGATGAAGTCGTTGGTGTACACGTCCTCGGGGGTCACGCCGGAGACGTCGATCTCGGTGACCTCGTCGACCAGGCCCATCAGCCCGGCGACCCGCTCCGGCCCGAAGTCGCCGATGTAGGCGTTCTCGCCGTTGCTGACGATCCCCAGCTCGAGCTGCTTGGCGTGCGAGTACTCGGCGCCTTCCTGGCTGTACACCCAGCCGGTGTCGTAGGCGTCGACCAGCTCCAGGATGAGGGCGTTGGTCGCCGTCGGGTCGGCGTAGTAGTCGACGATCGACTGCTGGATGATCGGCACCAGCTGTTCGAGGCAGTCGGCCTCGGCGCTCAGGTCGTCGGTGCGCACCGCCATCGTCTGGAAGTACTCCTCCCATCCGGTGTCGTGGATGAGCTGGACCCGCACCGGGCGGCCCCACTCGGGCACCTCGAACTCGTAGAGGAACGGCTCGGCGGTGGCGAACCCGGCCTCGGCCCACTCACCGTTGTGCCCGATGAAGGCGGCCGGCTTGGCCATGTCGCTGAGGTCCATCTGCGACTCGTCCATGATCCCCTCCGCCAGCCAGTAGTCCTGGAAGGGGTCGGGACGGCCCAGCATGATGGTGACGTTGTCCTCCCTGAGGTCGGCGACCTCGTCGGCGTCGGGATAGGTCTCCGGGTCCCAGTAGACCGAGAACGGGCTCTTCTCGAACATGGCGAGCACGCCGACCACCGGCAGGTCCTCGTGGAACTCCATCGCCTCGACCAGCCGGATCATGCCGAGGAAGATGTCGGTGTCCTCGTACATGAGGGCGCCGGTCTGCTGGAAGCCGACGGCGGCGCCGCCGATGCGGATCTCGACGTCGATGCCGGTGTCGGCCCCGGACGGCCACCAGCGGCCCGGTCACCCGCTTGAACTCGGTGTCGATCTCGTAGCCGTCGCCGACCATCTCGTACAGCCCGCCGTGTTCCGACTCCGGCTCCCAGTCGAGCTGGATGACCAGCGGGTCGGGGCAGACGCCTGCCAGGGAGGCGGCGGCCGCCCCGGTGGTCCCGGTGGCCGCGGTCGTGCCGGTCGCTCCCGTGGTGCCGGTCGCCGCGGTCGTGCCGGTCGCCGCAGTTGTGTCGGTGGCGCCCCCGGTGGTGTCGCTGTCGTCGTCGTCGCCTCCGCAGGCGACCACGACCAGGGCGAGCACCGCCAGCATTGCCAGCAGTCGTAGCTTCATCGACGCTCCTCTCCTCGTGTCATGGGGTCTCTCGTCTCTCTTCATCGGCGGGAATGCGTTGCTCGACAGGTCTCCTCACCGCTCGCCTGCCCAGGCGGGGTCCCAGGTGCCGACCAGCCGCCGGCCGAGCAGCCCGAATCCCCAGAACACCACCAGCCCGAGCAGGCAGGCGACGAACACGGTGGCGATCAGCTCGGCCGACTGGAGGCGGGAGGCGTACCGCTCCAGCAACAGGCCGAGACCGGGAGTACCGCGCCCGAAGAAGAAGTCGCCGACGATGGCGCCGATCACCGACAGCCCGGCGGCGGTGCGCAGCCCGATGAAGATGCTGGGCAGGGCGGCGGGTATCTGCAGCTTCCTGGTGCGCACCCGGCGGTCGGCGCCGTGCAGGGTGAAGAGGTCGTGGAGACCGCGGTCGGCGCTGAGGAGGCCGTTGAGCGAGTTGATGACGATGGGGAACAGGGAGATGATGAAGCAGACGATCACCCGGGCGCTCATCCCGAAGCCGAACCAGAAGCCGATCATCGGCACCAGCGCCAGGATGGGGATGGTCTGCGAGGCGACCGCCCACGGGTACAGCGAGCGCTCGATCCACTTCGCCTGGCTCATCGCCAGCGCCATGGCGAAGCCGACCACGAAGGCGAGGGTCAACCCGATGAGCGCCACCTTGGTGCTCTCCCACAGCCCGTCGATGATCTCCCCGAACGTCTCGGCGACCAGGAATCCCTCGGTGACCACCTCGTGCGGCGGGGGAAGCAGCCAGCGCCGGCCTTCGTCGAGCACGACGTAGGTGACCAGGTACCAGATCCCGATGACGAAGAAGAACACGATGACCGGCGGGACCACGATCCGGATGGTCTCGGCGACCCGGTTCCGCTCCGCCGGTTCCTGCCCGACGACCGCCTGCTCCTCGACGGCGACGTTCACGACGACTCCTGCAGCGACTCGGCGATGTCCCCGGCCAGCCGGGCGAACTCCGGCTCGTAGCGCACCTCGGGCGGACGCGGGTACTCGAAGGGGACGGTGAACTCGGCGATTACCCGGCCGGGGCGGGGGCTCATCACCAGCACCCGGCTCGCCATGAAGGCCGCCTCGCTGACCGAGTGGGTGACGAAGATCGAGGCGAACCGCTGGGCCGAGTACAGCGCCATCAGCTCGTCGTTGAGCCGCGACCGGGTGATCTGGTCGAGGGCGCCGAACGGCTCGTCGAAGAGGAACAGGTCCGGGGCGAGCAGGAGCGACCTGGCCAGGCTGGCCCGCATCTTCATCCCGCCCGACAGCGCCAGCGGGTAGTGGCCGGCGAACTCGGTGAGCCCGACCAGCTCGAGGATGGCTGGTGGCCCGGGCGCTTCGCTCGCCCTTCGACAGGCCCTCGAGCTCGCCGAGCAGCTCGACGTTGCTCCGCACCGTGCGCCACGGCATCAGGGTGGCGTCCTGGAACACGTAGCCGATGTTGGTCGTGCCCCGGTCGACGGTGCCCGAGCTCGGGGTGAGGAGACCCGAGGCGAGACGGAGCACGGTCGACTTGCCGCACCCGGATGGTCCCACCAGGGCGACGAACTCCCCCGGGGCTACCACCTGGTCGAACGAGGCGATGGCGGTGACCTCCCCGAAGCGCACCGAGATCCCGGTGAACCCGATGATCGACGCGACGCCGATCCCACCGCTACCGGCTTGGCCGCTCGCCAACGTCGACCCGTCCCTCGCCTCTGTGCCTTGTTAGAGACAGCACTCTACACTCCCGGTGCCGGGCGCGCCCGGGCGCCGGCGGAGGAGAAGGTGGCGATGATCGTGTTCCACGACCCGGCCCACCGCCTCCACGACCCGGTGGAGCCGCACATCTTCGGCGGCCGGTCGCTCCCCCCGGCCGAGGTCGCCGCCCGTGCCTACCGCATCCTCGACGGGCTCGGCTCGTTGCAGGGTCTCGAGGTGCGCCGGCCCGAGCCGGTCGACCGCCAATCGCTCGCCCGGGTGCACACCGAGCGGTACCTGCGCTTCCTGGAGACCGCCCACGCCCGATGGCGGTCGGCCACCGGCGCCGGGCCCGACGCCGAGGCCGTGGCCTACATCCGGCCGCTGCCCGGGACCCCGTGGACGGAGCCGGCCAGCGTGCTCGCCGAGATGGGCCGCTACTCGAACGACGTCGACCCGATCCTCGCCGGCACTTGGCAGGCGGCGCTGGCCGCCGCCTCGTGTGCCGCCGCCGCGGCGAGCACCGTGGCGGACGGTTCACCGGTCTACGCCCTCACCCGCCCACCGGGCCACCATGCCGGGCCGGAGACCTACGGCGGGTACTGCTATCTGAACAACACCGCGGTCGCCGCCGCCGACCTGGCGGCGACGGGGCGGCGGGTGGCGGTCCTCGACGTCGACACCCACCACGGCAACGGCACCCAGACCGTGTTCTGGGACCGTCCCGACGTCCTCACCGTCTCCATCCACGGCGATCCCGGTCGAGCACTACCCGTACTTCCTCGGTCACGCCGGCGAGACCGGCGGGGACGACGCCGAGGGCGCCAACCTGAACCTGCCCCTCCCCACCGGCACCGGCTGGCCCGGCTACGACGAGGCGCTCGGTGCGGCGCTGGCCGCCATCAGCCGGCACGGCGCCGATGCGCTGGTGGTCGCCTTGGGGGTGGACACCCACGCCGCCCACGGGGTGCTCGCCCTCGAGGGCGACGACTACCGGCGGCTCGGCGAACGGGTGGCCTTCGCCGGATTGCCCACGGTCTTCATCCAGGAGGGTGGCTACGAGCCGGGCACGTTGGAGACCGCCGTCCCCGCCGTGCTCGGCGGATTCCTCGGATCGTGAACTCGCCTCACGCGCAGTCCGTCGAGCCAGTCGGTGAGGAACACCAGCGACTCGGGCAGCCCCAGCGGGGTGTCATGGCCGTCGCCGCGGGCGTACACCGCCGCCACCGCTCCCCGGCCGGCGGGTCGTCCCTCGCCGGCCAGCCGTCCGGCGAGCGCTGCTCGGGCCTGCTCCTGCTGCTCGACGGTGGGCATGACGGTGACCGCTCCGGGCAGCTCGTCGAGGACGCCGTGGAGCGGGAGCCGGCCGCCGGTCCCCCGCCGCCACCGCGGGAGCCCCTCGGCGTCGCGCAGAGCGGCATCGGCGAGGAAGCTCCGATGGGTGAGACCGGGCGACACCCACGCCCCCACCGCCCGGTAGCGGGGACCGACCCGGGTGAGGACACGGGCGATGACACCGCTGAGATGGTTGTGCACCGCGACGTACGCCTCCCGCTCCGCCGGGCCCCAGCGCCACTTCCCGCCGGACAGCTCGACGGCGGTGCTGTCGGGTCGTTCCGGCGAAACCGAGGTCCCCCTTCCCTCGAACAGCCCCGGGTCGTCGTAGCTGGTGGCCACGCTCTGCGTTCCCTCCCACTCGTAGATGAACGGGTAGGGGACGAGTGCCAGCGGCTCGGACATGACGATCCGGTCGAGGAGCACGACCGTCCTTGGCCAGGGGACCCTCGTGGAGCAGCGCCGGGTCCTCGCCCGGGTCCAGCACGGCGAGCAGCTCAGCCGGCGCCGACGACTCGCCCACCGGGGACCATCCGGCGGCGAGCAGTGCCCCGTTGATGGCACGGTGCTCGCGGCTCGTGCTGTACGGCTTGTACTTGGTGCACGGGATGAGCAGCGCCACCCGGTCACCGGGCCCCGGCTCCCAACGCTCGGCGACGAAGTCGAGCCAGGCAGCAACCCGGGGGTGGCGGAGCGCGTCCCGGTTGGCCTGCGGCGAGTAGAACCGGAGCGACGGGTCGAGTGCGTACGGGGCGCGGATCTTGCGCAGCGAGTCGGCGAGCCGTTGGTCGGGATGGAGGGCGGCGCCGCTGGTCAAGGGATCCTCCCCAGGGGTCGGCAACCGGGCACCCTACTATTGTCGCTAACAGTGAAACAGGCAGGAGCGTCGGTGCCATGCCGGTGATTCGGAAGATCGTGCGGGTGGTCGAGGACGGGCTCACCGAGGCCGGAAGACCCGTGGAGCCGCTGTACCGGAAGGTGGCGGTGGCGGTGGTGGTCGACAATCCCTATGCGGGTCGGTACTCCGACGACCTCAGCGAGATCCTCGACTTCAGTGTCGGGCTCGGCGACACGATGGGGGCGCTGTTGGTGGAGACGATGGCCGGGCCGATCCAGAGCTACGGCAAGGCGAGCATCGTCGGCATGGACGGCGAGGACGAGCACGGTCACGCCTTCCTGACCACGGTGATGGCCGACCGGGTGCGGGCGGCGGTCGGCGGCGGGGCGGCGTGGATCTCCTCGACGGGCAAGCGCGGGGCGCCGGGCACCTCCATCGACGTCCCCCTCGCCCACAAGGACGCCCTCAAGGTGCGCTCCCACTACGACACCATGACGGTGCGGGTGCCCGACGCCCCCGGGCCCGACGAGGTCGTGGTGGTGGTCGCCGCCGCCAACCGGGGTCGACCCAACTTCCGGCTCGGCGGGTTGCGCCACGAGGACGTGGTCGGCGAGGACGGCCTGCACTGATGCCGGAGACGGTGCCGGTCCCGAGCGGTGACTACGGCGAGCTGCGCAACTACATCGGCGGCGAGTGGCGCCCGTCGACGACCGACCGGTTCCTGGACGTGGTCGACCCGGCGACCGGCGCGGTGATCGCCCGGGTACCCGAGTCGTCGCCTGCCGACGTCGACGAGGCGGTGGCGGCGGCCCGGGAGGCCTTCGCGTCGTGGGCGACGACATCGCCGGTGAAGCGCACCCGGCCGTTCTTCCAGCTCAAACAGCTGTTGGAGGAGCACAAGGAGAGCCTGGCCCGCTCGCTCGTCCAGGAGATGGGCAAGGTGCTGAAGGATGCCCGCGCCGAGATGGACCGGGCGACCGACGAGATCGAGGCGGCGTGCGCCATCCCCACCGCCACCCGCGGGTACCACCAGGAGAACATCGGGCCCGACCTCGACCTCAAGGTCACCAACGTCCCCCGCGGCGTGTTCTTCATGGTGCCGTCGTTCAACTTCCCGGCGATGGTGCCCCTCGAGTACCTGCCCTACGCCGTCGCCGCCGGCTGCACCTACATCGACAAGCCCAGCCCGCAGGTGCCGATCACCCAGACCCGGATCTTCGAGTTGATCGACCAGTGCGGGTTCCCCCCGGGGGTGGTGAACCTGGTGCACGGCGGCGCCGATGTCGTCGACCGGCTGCTCGAGCATCCCGACACCGAGGGCTTCTCGTTCGTCGGCTCCACCAAGGTCGGTGCCGAGCTGTACCGGCGGGCCGGGGTCCTCGGCAAGCGCGCCCAGGCGGCGACGTCGGCGAAGAACCACTTCGTGGTGATGCCCGACGCCGACTTCGACCGCACCGTCGATGCGGCGATGTCGTCGTTCTTCGGGTCGGGCGGGCAACGCTGCCTCGCCGGCTCCGTCCTGGTCCCCGTCGCCGACGCCTACGAGCCGGTCCGCGATGCCTTGGTCGCCGCCGCCTCGAAGTGGCGGCTGGGCAGCGGGCTCGACGAGACCGTCGACCTCGGGCCCGTCGTCTCCCACGCCGCCCGAGACCGGATCGTCGCCATGATCGACACCGCGGTCTCCCAGGGCGCGGTGCCGCTGCTCGACGGGCGTGACC
This sequence comes from uncultured Acidimicrobiia bacterium, assembly GCA_963812375.1. Classification (GTDB taxonomy): domain Bacteria; phylum Actinomycetota; class Acidimicrobiia; order Spongiisociales; family UBA5794; genus JACDBE01. Next base: position 699,675 of record CAWEUW010000009.1, read on the forward strand.
CCGATGTGCCCGAATGGCCCGACGGGGCGTTCGTCGGCCCCACCATCCTCGACGGCGTGACCGCCGACATGGAGATCGCCCACGAGGAGGTCTTCGGGCCGGTCGCCGTCATCCGCCGCGCCGACTCCCTCGACGACGCCATCGCCATGATCAACGCCAGCCGGTACGGCCACTCCGCCATGCTCTTCACCGAGAGCGGCGCCACGGCAAGGGCGTTCGAGGCCCGGGTGACCGTGGGGAACATCGGGATCAACGTCGGTGTCCCCGCCACCCAGGCCTGGGCCACGCTCGGTGGGCTCAAGGAGTCGGCATACGGACCACTCCACGGGCGGGGCGAGGCCTACCTGTTCTTCACCGACCGCAAGGTCGTCGCCTCCCGCTGGAGCTGACGACCGCCCGGCGGTCCCTCACTCCCCGGTCGACATCCGCGTATCCAGGGATGCTCATCGTGATCGACTTGTCCTGACAATCGAGGGCAGATCTGCTGCCGTCACGAGGGAGAGAACCATGAACAACGATGCCCCGCGTATCCGGACCTTCCGCCGCGTCGTCGCCGCGACCATCGCGGTCGTCGCCATCGCGCTGGCCTCACAGCTCGGGCCGACCCAACGGCCGCCACCGACGGGACCGCCGTGGTCGCCATCATCCACCCCATGCAGCCCATCGGGAACATCGACTGCTGCCACTGACCCGGGTAGTCCGAAATTGCATCTTCGGCGTGCTCCAGCTCCTGACCAGTACGATCGTCGTTCGACCTCTCGCCGCCTCGGCGAGTGCGTCAAGACGGACGATCGATCGGACAGAGTGAGGCATGACGGACTATCTCCGTAAGACGGACCGGGAGTATCGCCGTGCCTTCGAGGTTGCCGAGCGGGTCATTCGCGACCACGCCGAGCGCGGCGACACCTTGAGCTACGGCGCGGTCGGCGAGGCCATCGCCACCGAAACCGGCAAACGCCTCGGCCACAACAGCTACGGGTCCTTTCTCGACGACCTCAATGCCGAGGCCTGGGGGCGAACCGGGGTCGTTCTCTCCGCCGTCGTGGTCAACGGCGACACTGGTCGTCCCGGCCCCGGGTTGCTCAAGCTGCTCGCCGACCGCGGACAGCTGCAGGCCGGCGACGATGAGACGGCGGTCATCGAGCGCGAGCAGCAGAAGGTGTTCGAGTGGGCACGCACCGGCGAGCGCAATGTCCGAGCGGACCCGGTCCGGGCGCAGCAGATCGCCGAGGAAAACCGACG
>CAWEUW010000010.1:0-63482 GCA_963812375.1 uncultured Acidimicrobiia bacterium
TCAACGCGGCGATCTGCTCCGACTCCTGCTCGCGCAGGTCGCGGAACAGCTCGGCGGTACAGGGTGGCCGTCCTGCGAGCTTCGAACTCGAACACGCGGTAGCGCGCGCGCAGTTCGAGGTTCAGCGTCAGCGCGCGGACAGGTTCTGCAGGGTCTGATCGATGCCCTGCTCGTCCCGGAGCTCCGAAGATTCGACGTCATCGAGCGCGAGTCACTCACTTCGGCCCACGTCGCTTCGCCAACAACTGTCCACGGACCAGACTACGCCTGTCGCGGCACCGTGGAAGGTGGTCTTGCCCCTCCGCAGGGCGTGTTCGTGCCGCCGCCGTGGGGGAATCAATGCCCCACTAAACGGATATCCGATGCCCCACGGGTAGAAAATTCCCCCACGACTGCCGATGACCTACGTACCATTCGCACGGGCAGGACCGGACCCGGAGGATCCGATAACGTGATTGACAAGGACGACAAGAACGAAGAGACGGCGCTGCGGACGATCGTCGCCGACGACGATCCGCTGGTCCGCCGCCTCATCCGTGACACCCTGCAGCGCGCCGACGTGACCGTGATCGCCGAGGCGTCGACCGGCCGCGAGGCCGTCGAGCTGGCGCTGTTCTACCGCCCGGACGTCGTGGTGATGGACTACATGATGCCCGAGATGGACGGCATCGAGGCGACGCGCCGGATCTACGAGCAGACCCGTCGATCCGCGTGGTGCTGCTGACGGGCGCCGGTGACGAGGAGCTCGGCCTGCGCGGCCTGCGCGCCGGCGCGTCCGGCTACCTGTCCAAGGAGGTCGAGCTCGAGGCGCTCCCGCGCGCGCTGCGCGGCGCGCTCGACGGCGAGGCGGCGATCTCGCGGCAGCTCGCGATGCAGCTGATCGAGCGCTACCGCGCCGCCCCGAGCGGCGGCGCCGGCCTGCGGCCGGTCCGCTCGCGGTCTGACGGACCGCGAGTGGGAGGTTCTTGACCTGCTCTCCACGGGCGCGACGACGGAGCAGATCGCGAAGAACCTCGTGCTCTCGTCGGAAACCGTGCGTTCCCACCTCAAGAATCTCTACAAGAAGCTCGAGGTGAACTCGCGCGAGGACGCCGTGCGCGCCGCCTCGCGGCTGCGCAGCATGAGCGGCCTTCCGGCCTAATTCTCCTCGCGGCGGGTACCGTTCCGCCGCGATGAGCCTCCCCCGCTGGATGGAGCCCCTGCTCGAGGCGGGGGAGATGCGTGAGCTCGACCGCTGGGCGATCGCGGAGAAGAAGGTCAAGGCCGCGGAACTGATGGAGCGCGCCGGCGAGGGCCTCGCCGCGGTCGTGGCGCGGCGCGCGCCCGCCGGACGGATCACGATCGTCTGCGGCAAGGGCAACAACGGCGGTGACGGGCTCGTCGCCGCGCGGCTGCTGCGGGCGGCCGGCCGCGAGGTCGAGGTGCACCTGGTGTGGCCGGCCGAGTGGATCGGTGACGAGGCGCAGGCGCAGCTCAAGCGTCTGCCCGGTGACAAGCCGATCGCGTTCGAGCCGGGCCGGCTGAACAAGGCCCACGTGATCGTCGACGCGCTGCTCGGGACCGGGAAGCTCGGGCTCGCCACGCGAGCCCGCCGACGCAGGTGATCGCCGAGATGGAGGCCGCGCGCGCCCCGGTGGTCGCCGCCGACATCCCCTCCGGCGTCGACGCCACCACCGGCGAGGTCGCGGGTCCGGCCGTCCACTGCGTCGCGACCGCGACGTTCCACCGGCCGAAGGTCGGGCTGTATGTCCGGCCCGGCAAGGAGTACGCGGGCGAGGTCGAGACGGTCGACATCGGCATCCCGCGCGGCGGCCCGGCGCGCCCCGAGGCAGGGCTGATCGGCGCCGGCGTGCTGCGGGACATACCGCGCCGCACCGCCGCATCGACGAAGTTCTCGTCCGGCAACGTGTTCATCATCGGCGGCTCGCGCGGGCTTACCGGCGCGCCGTCGATGGCCGCGCTCGCCGCCATGCGCGCGGGCGCGGGTTACGTGACGGTCGGGGCTCCCGCCAGCCTCGAGCTGAGCTTCACGGTGAGACTATTGGAAGCGATGATGGTCGGACTGCCGGAGGACGGGGACGGCCACCTCGATGCGTCCGGCGAGGACGCCGTACTGAAGGCGGTGGGGCGCGCCGACGCGGTCGTACTGGGCCCCGGGCTCTCGAAGGATCCGGATTCGCAGGCGCTCGCGCGCGCGGTCGTGCAGCGGATCGACGTCCCGCTCGTGATCGACGCGGATGGGCTCAACGCGCTCTCCGGCCATCTCGAGGACGTCGTCGCACAGCGGCGCTGGCCGACGGTGCTCACGCCGCACAGCGGCGAACTCGGGCGGCTGCTCGAGCTGTCCTCGGAGGAGGTCGAGCGCGCGCGGATCGCGTGCGCGCGCGAGGCGGCAGCGCGCTCGAAGGCGTTCGTGGTGCTCAAGGGCGACGACACGCTGGTGATGGCGCCGACCGGCCGGGTGGCGATCTCGCGCGGCTCCGCGCCCGGGCTGGCCACCGCCGGCACCGGTGACGTGCTCGCGGGCGTGATCGGCGCGATGCTGGCGAAGGGGATGCCGGTCGCCCAGGGCGCGTGCGCCGGGGTCTACGTGCACGTGCGCGCGGGCCAGATCGCCGCCGCGCCGCACGGGCCGGACGGCGTGATCGCTTCGGACGTCATCTCGGCGCTGCCCGCGGCGCTCAGCGCCTGAAGCCGATGCCGACGACGGTGCGCGACATCATGGAGGTCAACGTGCCGGCGGTGTATCCGGATGACCCGATCGAACAGGTCGTGCAGACGATGCGCGACCATGACCTGCCCGGCGTGCCCGTGATCAACGAGGGCGGCCGATGTGTAGGGATCATCACCGAGGCCGACCTGATCATGGCCGGCGAGTCAGAGGACCTCCACCTGCCGCACTACATCGAGCTCTTCGGGGGCATCGTGTTCCTGGAGTCGACGAAGAAGTTCGAGGAGCGGCTGCGGAAGGCGGTCGGCTCGAAGGCCAGCGACGTGATGACCGAGGACCCGATCACGATCTCCCCGACGCCTCGGTGGCCGAGGCGGCACGGATGATCGCGCGGCATAAGCACAACCGTCTGCCGGTGGTCGAGCACGGGCGCATGATCGGCGTCGTCACGCGGATCGACGTGCTCGACGCCCTGACCGCGGAGTAGCGCCGTGCTGCGGGCGCAGGCGCGCGTCGACACCGGTGCGATCGAGCGCAACTGCGCACGGCTGGCCACGCTGGCGCCGCTGTGCGCGGTGGTGAAGGCGAACGGCTACGGCCACGGTGCGGTCGAGGCTGCCCGGGCCGCACGGCGCGGCGGTGCGTCCTGGCTGGCGGTGGCGACCGCCAGCGAGGCCGCGGAGCTCCGCGCCGCGGGGCTCGAAGGCCGGCTGCTGGTCATGGGCGCGCTCTCCCGCGACGAGCTCCCGATCGCGCTCGAGGCGGACGCCGACGTGGTCGCCTGGCGCGAGGACTTCGTCGCGAGCCTGCCTGGGGACGCTCGCGTCCACGTCAAGCTGGACACCGGGATGGGCCGGCTCGGCACGCGCGATCCCGAAGAGGCATCGCGGGTCGCCGCCGCCGCGGGCGAAAGGCTGGCAGGGGCGATGACCCATTTCGCCACCGCCGACGACGATCCCGCGTTCATGGCCGAGCAGCTCGAGCGCTTTCTGCCGTGGGCCGACTCGCTTGGCGTCATGCGCCACGCCGCGAACTCCGCCGCGACGCTGCGGGAGCCCGCCGCACGGCTCGACCTGATCCGCTGCGGGATCGCGATCTACGGCATGGACCCGTTCCACCGCGATCCGGCCGACGCACGGTCTCGAGCCTGCGCTCGAGCTCGTGAGCTACGTCGCAGAGGTCAAGAGGGCGCGGGCAGGCGAGAGCGCCGGCTACGGACGGCGCTTCGTCGCCGAGAGCGACACGTGGATCGGAACGATCCCGATCGGCTACGGCGACGGTGTGCGACGCGGGCTCACCGGCCGCGCCGACGTGCTGGTCGGCGGTCGACGCGTGCCAATGGCCGGGACGGTGTCGATGGACAACATCACCGTCGACCTGGGCGAGGATCCGGTCGAGCGCGGAACCGAGGCGGTGCTGCTGGGGACTCGGGGCACCGAGCGAATCCTCGCGGAGGACTGGGCAGGCGCCCTCGGCACGATCAACTACGAAGTGACGTGTGGTCTCACGTCACGCGTGCCGAGGCGCCACGTGTGAGCTCACGGGGAGGCGTTGGTGATGCCCTGACCCTGGAACGTGAAGCCGTCGGTCTCACCCAGCGTCTTATCGACGGTCTGCTGCGTCAGTCCGTGCACGCTGCCAAGCTGCATCAGCGTGGGCGCCGCGTACGTCTCCGGTTTCGACCTGTGGTACGTCACTTCAACCTCCGTTCCGTTTAAGACACTGCGCACAATACGTGGACGAACACGGATGCGCCCACTCCACCAAGGTCCAGTAAAACGAGGAGACGGCATGATTCTGACATCGTGCCGCTTGCGTCGCGGTTTTTGACATGGCCGGCCCTCGATCACGAATCGGCGCGTACGGCTTCGAGTTGGCCGGTGTTCCGGACGCCGCACACCTGCTCGTCGATGCTCCCGAGTCCTGGCCGCTGCTGACGATTGTGCGCGAACCGGCTCGCGCGCGGCCGGCGATCGAGGAGGTCACGGACGACCACGCCCGGCTCTGGCTCGCCAGCGGGGCGTCCGCGGAGTTGGAGCGCGCGACGGCGCGGGCTCGTCTGCGCTTACCTGGGAACACGACCGACGGGGCGATCGTGCACCCGCTATCTCGCGCCCGTGGCGCTGATCATGGCGCCGCGGGCTCGGCCGCGAGGGGATGCACGGGGGCGGGGTGGTGGCCGATTGCGGCGTATGGGCTGTGCTCGGGCGAGAAGACGGCCGGCAAGAGCACGACGCTGGCGGCGATGGCACTGTCGGGGGTGGGGGTGGTCAGTGACGACGTGCTGGTCATCGACGCAGGCCACGTGCTCGCCGGGCCGCGGTCGATAGACCTCCGCGGCGAAGCGGCGCGTCGGTTCGGGGTCGGAGAGCCGCTCGGCCGGGTCGGCGCGCGCGAGCGCTGGCGCTTGCCGCTGGCCGGTGTTGCGTCGGAGCTCCCGCTCAAGGGCTGGATCACGCTCGCGTGGGGCGAAGCGATCGCGATCGATCACCTCCGCGGCGCTGAGCGATTGGCGGCGCTGCTGCCGCACCGCGGGGTGCGGCTCGCTCCGACGATGCCGAACGCGCTGTTGCGCGACCCCCCGTTGTCCGAATAGCGACATGGCGGCGACGTCCCCGTTCGTGGTGCCGGTGGGGGAGTTGCTCCGCCACCCCGGCCAGGTTCGCCCGGTGCGGGTGGAGGCGCCGGTCGACTGGGGGGTGGAGTACTCGGTCACCATCGGCGAGCCTCCGCTGATGGCGGCTCTCGAGCTGACCGCCGTTCCCGGGGGCGTCGTCATCCGTGGGTCGGTGGAGGTCACCATGCGGTCGACGTGCGCTCGCTGCCTCGCCGAGACGGACCACGTCCACCGCGTCGAAGTCGTCGAGCTCGCCCGTCCCACCGACGACGGCACCGACGATGCCGGCGATGCCTATCCGCTCGACGGCGAGCGGCTCGACCTCGAGCCGATCATCCGCGACGAGGTGTTGCTCGCCCTACCGTTGTTGTGGCGGTGCGACCCGCCCTGCCAGGGCCTGGTTCCGGGATCGATCGACCCGGCCCCGGGTGAGGGACTTGGCGAAGCCCTGCAAAACGACTTGAATACCGCCGCTCCGGGACGGCGGTCGGACTCGCCCTTTGCGGCTCTCCGGGACGTGTTCGAGACCGGGGATTAGATCTCCACAGCGAGGATGCTCCGCCATGGCGGTACCAAAGAAGAAGATGTCGCGCTCCAGGACGCGGCGGCGCAAGGCCACCTGGAAGGTCTCCGCCCCCGCCATCGCCACCTGCTCGCGCTGCGGTTCGGCGCACATTCCACACCGGGTCTGCCCCACGTGTGGCACGTACAACGGCCGAGCCGTCGTCCCCACGGCCTGACACGTGGCTCGGATCGCCGTCGACGCGATGGGCGGGGACCGGGCGCCGGGAGAGATCGTCCACGGCACACTCGCCGCGGCGCGCAACGGCATCGACGCCGTGCTCGTCGGCGACCCGGAACTGATCACCGCTCAGCTGGCGGCGGCGGGAGCCGCAGACACCATCGGCGTGGTCCCCGCCACCCAGGTGATCGAGATGGGCGAGGACGCCGCCTCCGCCATCCGCGACAAGAAGGACGCATCGGTGACCGTCGCCGCCCGCCTGGTGGCGACCGGAGAGGCCGAAGGGATGGTGTCCGCCGGGTCGACCGGGGCGGCCATGGCCGCCGCCGTCTTCGTCGTCGGACGGCTGCGGGGGGTGTCCCGGCCCGCCATCGCCACCCTGCTCCCGATCGGGAAAGTCATCATCGACGCCGGGGCCAACGTGTCATGCCGGCCCGAGCACCTCGTCCAGTTCTCGGTGATGGGGTCGCTGCTGGCGACCTCCCACTTCGGTCTCCCGGACCCGAAGGTCGGGCTGCTCAACATCGGCGAGGAGGTGGGCAAGGGCCGCGACCTGGAGAAGGAGGCCCACGGCCTGCTCACCGAGGTCCCCGGGATCAACTTCGTGGGGAACGTCGAAGGCCGCGACCTCGCCGGCGACCGCGTCGACGTCATCGTCACCGACGGGTTCACCGGCAACGTGATGCTGAAGACCGCCGAAGGGGCGGCCCGGCTCACCATGCGGGCCATGCTGGAGGCGGTCTCCGGCCCCGAGTACCAGGACGCGCTGGCGGCGCTGGCGCCACCGCTGATGGCGCTGCGGGCCAGGCTCGACCCGGAGAGCACCGGCGGCGCATCGCTGCTCGGGGTCAGAGGCAATGTGGTCATCGCCCACGGCTCGTCGTCGAGGGTCGCCATCGAGAACGCCATCACCCTGGCGGCGGAGAGCGCCGAACACCACGTGCCCGCCGAGATCGAGAAGAGGCTGGCGGCGACGTCGTCGGTGGTGTGAGGTGGTCGATCCGGCGTCGATCGCCGCCGTCGAGGAGCGCCTCGGGCACGAATTCACCGACCGGCGACTCCTCGGCGAAGCCTTGACCCACCGGTCCTACTCCGGGGAGCACGGTGACGCCGGTGACTACGAGCGCCTCGAGTTCCTGGGGGATGCCGTGCTCCAGCTCGCCGTCACCCGGTACCTCTACGAGACGTATCCCGACCTGCCCGAGGGCCAGCTGGCCAAGGTCCGTGCCGCCGTGGTCAGCGAGCGCACCCTCCACGAGATCGCCCTGCAGCTCGAGGTCGGGTCGGCGCTGCTCCTCGGCCGGGGCGAGGAGGCCACCGGTGGTCGGGCCAAGCCGTCGTTGCTCAGCGACGTGGTCGAGGCGCTGATCGGGGCGGTGTTCCTCGAGGCCGGCTACGAGCCCGCCGCCCAGGTCGTCGTGCGACTGTGGGCGGACGCGATCACCGCCCGGGCGTCGGCACCAGGGCAGCGCGACGACAAGACCAGGTTGCAGGAGATCCTGGCTCGCACCGACCTCCGGCCCGACTACGAGGTGGAGGAGTCCGGGCCGGATCACGCCAAGCGGTTCCGGGCGGTGGTGTCCGCCGGTGGCCGGCGGCTCGGCGAAGGCGGCGGCAGCTCGAAGAAGCGGGCCGAGCAGGACGCCGCCCGCGCCGCCGTGGCCGCCCTGGGCGATCGCTGAGCAGAGCGATGCCCGAGCTCCCCGAGGTCGAGACCACGAGGTCGTCGCTGGCCCCGGTGATCGAGGGCAGGCGGATCGAACGGGTCGAGGTCAGGCGGGAGCGGATGGTCCGCCACCAGGCCCAGGCCGGTGACTTCGCCCTTCGCACCACCGGGCGCCGGGTGGCGAGCGTCGACCGGACCGGGAAGTTCATCATCGCCTCCCTCGAGGGTGATGGGGGAGAGCGGGACATGGTGTGGGTCACCCACCTCGGCATGTCCGGTCACATCGAGCTCGCCCGCCCGGGAACCGTAGAGGCGCCCCACACCAACGTGGTGGTGGCGATCGGTGGCGCCGGCGGCCTCGTAGAGGTGCGGCTGGTCGATCCGAGGACGTTCGGGTTCGTGTGGGCGCTCACCCCCGACGAGCTGGCCGAGTCCTCATTGGCGGCGCTCGGCCCCGACGCCCACACCGCCCTGCCCCGGTCGCCGGCGCTGGCAGCGGCCCTGGCCGGCAGGACGGCGCCGATCAAGGCGCTGCTCCTCGACCAGCGGATCGTTTCCGGGCTGGGCAACATCTACGCCGACGAGGCGCTGTTCCGCGCCCGGATCCACCCGATCCGGGAGGGCGGGTCGCTCACCCCCGACGAGGTGGCCCGGCTGCGCCGGGCCGTGAAGGTGACCCTCGACGCCGGGTTGCGGTGGGGCGGCACCACCCTCGACGACCTCGCCTACCTGCTCCCCGACGGACGGGCCGGCGACTTCGCCCGGCGGCTCATGGTCTACGGCAGGACCGGGCTGCCCTGCCGTCGCTGCGGCACCCCGATCGAGCGCATCGAGCTGCGGGCGAGGGGCACCCACTTCTGCCCGGTGTGCCAGGGGTGAGGAAACTGCGAGCCTGAGGTTCTCACCTATCGCTCCGATGTGCCAGAGCCTCAGGTTCGGATCGCTGGAGCCGAGATCGCGAATCCCAGGGATGTGATTCGACCCCGGGTAAGCTCGGCGGGCCGTGCTGCTCAAGACATTGTCGCTCGTCGGCTTCAAGTCGTTCGCCGGCCGTACCCGGCTGGAGTTCGACCCGGGGGTCAACGTCGTCGTCGGCCCCAATGGCTCGGGCAAGTCCAACCTCGTCGACGCCCTCGCCTGGGTGATGGGGACCCAGGCCACCAGTTCGCTGCGCACTGCGCGGATGGAGGACGTCATCTTCGCCGGCACCGCCACCCGCCCCGCCGTCGGCCGGGCCGAGGTCACCTTGACCTTCGACAACCGGGACCGCTTCCTGCCCCTCGACCTCGACGATCTCTCGATGACCCGCCGCCTGTTCCGCGACGGCACGTCGGAGTACGAGCTGAACGGGACCCCGTGCCGGCTGCTCGACCTCCACGAGATCCTGGCCGACGGGGGAGTGGGCCGGCATCAGCACGCCCTGGTGGGCCAGGGTCAGATCGGCGAGATCCTGAACGCCCGCCCCGACGAGCACCGCGCCGTCATCGAGGAGGCGGCCGGGATCACCAAGCACCGAGGCCGGCGGGATCGGGCGGTGCGCCGAATGGAGCAGACCGGCCTCGACATCCTCAGGCTCACCGACATCCTCGATCAGGAGAGGAAGCGGCTTCGCCCGTTGCGGCGGCAGGCCGAGGCGGCAATGCGGCACGACTCGGTGCGTGAGGAGATCCGGGCGCTCGCGGCTTGTGGCAGGGCGGCGAAGAGCTGCGAGAGCTGGACGGGCGGAGGGCCGGCGCGGCCGCACAACGGGCCGAGGCGGAGAAGGTGATCGTCGCCGCCGAGACCGAGCGTGGCCGACCTGGTCGGTGCCCTGGACCACCTCCGCCGCCGGTCGAGCGAGGTCGGGCGGGTGTTGGAGGCGGACACCGCCGCTGCCGCCCGGCTGGAGACGGCGGCGGAGCGCTTCTCCCGCATCGCTACGGTGGCCCGTGAGCGGCGCCGCTCGTTGCAGGGCAGGCTCGAAGGTGCCGATCAGCGGCGGCGCGACGTGGCCGTCCGAGCACGACGCCGTGGTCGTCGACCTCGCCGAGCTGGACCGGCTCGACCCGGTGGTCAGGGCCGAGGCGGAGCGGGCGGAGCTCGAGCTCCACGCCCTCGAGGACGAAGAGCGCTCGTTGGCCGAACAGGCGCAGCTTCCTGCCGAGGGAGTCGTTGCGAACCTGCGGGGAGATCTCGAGGTCGCTCGAGATCGCCGCCGAGCGTGATCGCCGTGAGGCGGAGCGCCTCGCCGGACGGCGCCGCGCAGGTCGTCGCCCGGCTCGCCGAGGAGAACGACGCCGCGCAGACCGTCGTCGAGGAGATCCACGAGGTCGACGCCGCCGCCGGTGCAGCCCGCGACCGGTTCGAGGAGGCGGTCGCCCACCGCCTCGAGGCCGAAGCGGAGAGCGAGTCGGCGGCGGAGCGTGACCTCGAGTCCCGGGTGGCCCTCTCCGAGGCGAGGGCCCGGGTGGAGGCGTACGAGGCGGCGTTGCAGGGCGTTGGACGACCCTGAGGCGCTGCAGATCGCCGAGAGCGCCGACGGGGTCGTCGGATCCCTCGTGGCTCGCCTGGACGTCCCGCCGGGCATGGCCGTCGCCGTGGACGCCGCCCTCGGCGGTTGGTCGGCGGCAATGGTCGCCTCCGACCCCGAGGTCCGTGCAGCAGGTGACGGCGATCGTCAAGGCCGCCGGCCGCGGAGGGCGTGGGACTGGTGGTCGGCCACCGTCGCCCCATCGAGGCGCCGGCCCGGAGGGTCGCCGCCGAGTGGGGCGCCGATGCGCTGGTCGATCGACTCGGGCCGGGAGCTGACGAGGCACTGGCCACCCGGCTCCTCGGCGACGTGGTCTTCGTCGAGGGGTGGTCGGCGGCGTGGCGACTGGTCGAACGCCACCCGTCACTGCGCGCCGTCACCCCAGAGGGCGACCTCGTCTCGATCAACGGGCTCCGCTTGGGCGATGCGGATGGGGCCGGCCACGCCGTGCTCGAATCGGCCAGGATCGTCTCGGAGGTGGCCGACCGGGAAGTGGCCCGCACCGCCAGCCTGCGCACCACGTCGGCCCGGGCGCTCGACGTGTCGCCGAGCCTCCGAGGAAACGGCCCGGGCGACCCTGGAGCGGCTCGAGGCGAGGCTCGGCGGGCTCAGCGCGGCGCTCGCCATGAACGGCAGGGCACGAGCCGAGCGCGAAGCCGAACTGGTCCGGCTCGACGAGCGCCACCGTGCCCTGCTCGACTCCGATTCGGCCCGGGCGGCGCGGATCGCCGAGACCCGTGAACGGCTGCAGGGGCTGGAGGGCGAGCAACTGGCCCACCAGCAGGTCTGGGAGGCAGATCAACGCCCGCCGCTCAAAGGTCACCCGGCTCCACGCCGTTGCCCGCCTTCGCCGCGATGATGCTGCCGCCGTGGTCGCCGGACATGACGAGCGGCGCCGTTGGCTGGCGTCCCGGCTGGCGACGATCGCCACCGACGCCGAGCGGGCCGGCGAGGCCCCCGTCGATCCGCGTGTCATCGAGCGCCTCGCCGAGGTCGAGCAGTGGGCCGGCAGGGCGGTCACGGAGAGTCGGAGCCACATCGAGCAGCTGCGGGTCCGCCAGCGGGAGTCACGGGCCGGCGCCACCGAAGCGGACGAGGCGCTGCAGAGCGCCTACGAGCGCCAGCGCCGGCTCGAGCGGGACGCCGGCGCCGCCCGCGAGCAGGCGTCGACGCTGGCGGTGGAGCTGGCCGAGATCCGGGTCACCCGCCAGGCACGGGTCGAGGCACTGCGCCGCGACGCCGATGCCGAGACCGACGAGGCGCTGGCGGCGCCGAGGCCGGCGCTCGAACCCGACGCCGACGCCGAGGTCGTGCTGGCCGCCCGGGAAGCCGAATTGCGCCGCATGGGCCCGGTCAACCCGTTGGCTGCCGCCGAGTACGAGGAGCTCTCCGCCCATGTCTCCCTCCTCGAGGGCCAGCTGGCCGACCTCGAGGAGTCGAGGGCGCAGCTGCGCAAGGTCATCGCCGCCCTCGACGTCGAGATGGCGACGCTGTTCACCAGCGCCTTCGAGGAGATCGACGAGCTGTTCGCCGAGAACTTCGCCCTGGTGTTCCCGGGAGGCAGGGGTCGGCTGCGGCTCACCGATCCCGACCGGCCACTGGAGACCGGGGTCGAGCTCGAGGCGCAGCCAAGGGGCAAGAAGATCGGTCGCCTGTCGCTGCTCTCGGGCGGCGAGCGGTCGCTGGCGGCGCTCGCCTTCCTCTTCGCCGTCTTCCGGGCGCGTCCCAGCCCCTTCTACGTGCTCGACGAGGTGGAGGCGGCGCTCGACGACGCCAACCTCCGTCGCTTCCTGCGGCTGGTGGAGACGCTGCACGGCTCGGCGCAACTGGTGATCGTCACCCACCAGCAGCAGACGATGGAGGCCGCCGACCTGCTCTACGGCGTCACCATGGAGCCGGGCGAGTCCTCCCAGGTGGTCAGCAAGCGCATTCGGGCCGGTGCCTCGATCCCGGGCTGACCCGGTTCGGTAACCTCGAACCCATGGATCCGCTGGTCATCGTCGTCGTTGTCGGGGTCGTCCTGCTCGCCGTGATCGGGCTCGTCGTCGGATGGCGGCGTCGCCCATCCGCCGGAGCGGAACCCCTCGGAACGCCGGACCAGCCGCGCCGCACGTACCGGTGCCGCGGTCGCGCCGGTATCCGACTCGCTTCGCGGGCGGCTCGGCCGGACCCGGATCGACCTCGCCGAGCGGCTCGCCGGGCTGGTCGGCCGGAGTCGGCTCGACGCCTCGTTCTGGCCCGAGCTCGAGGACACCCTGGTGGCGGCCGATCTCGGGGTGACCACCGCCTCCGGCCTCGTGCAGACGGTGCGTGCCGCCCGACCGGAGGACGGCGTCGCTGCCCGGGCCGAATTGGAGAGGGCCCTGGTCGAGGTGCTGGCCGGCCGCGATCGCTCGTTGCACCGGGCCGGCAAGCCATCGGCGATGCTGGTCGTCGGCGTCAACGGCACCGGCAAGACGACCTCGATCGCCAAGCTGGCTGACCATCTCCAGCGGGAGGGCTGGTCGGTCCTCCTCGGGGCGGGCGACACGTTCCGCGCCGCAGCCGTCGAGCAGCTGCGCACCTGGGGAGCCCGCGCCGGGGTCGAGGTGGTGGGTGGTGCCGAGGGGAGCGACCCGGCCGCGGTTGCCTTCGACGCCTACCGGACCGCCCGCGACCGGGGCGTCGACACGGTGATCGTGGACACCGCCGGCCGGCTCCACTCGAAGAAGAACCTCATGGCCGAGTTGGGCAAGGTGGCGAATGTCCTGCGCCGCGAGGCCGGCGAGATCGCCGAGGTGTTGCTGGTCATCGACGGCACCACCGGGCAGAACGCCATCGAGCAGGCACGGATCTTCACCGAGGCGGTCGGGGTGACCGGGATCGTCGTCACCAAGCTCGACGGGACGGCGCGGGGCGGGATGGCGGTTGCGGTCGAGCAGGAGCTGGGCGTCCCGGTGAAGTTCATCGGGGTTGGCGAGGGCATGGCCGACCTCGTCGCCTTCGAGCCGGTGGCATTCGTCGACGCCCTGCTGGGCGCATGACCGTGGCGCCACCTCCCACCGAGGCGGAAGCGGGGGCACTGCTCGACCGGGCACGTCGGGTGGCTGGGAACGCCTACGCGCCCTACTCGCAGTTCCGCGTCGGGGCCGTGGCTGTCTCAGACGACGGCGTGTTCGAAGGGGTCAACGTCGAGAACGCCGCCTATGCCAGCACGATCTGCGCCGAGGCCAACGCGCTGACCGCGGCAGCCACTCACGGGATACGGCGGGTGCCGCTGATGGCGGTGGGCTGCCTCGATGCCGACGAGTGCACCCCTTGCGGCAATTGTCGCCAGGTCATGCGTGAGTTCGGGGTGGAGTGGGTGGTCTTCCAGGGCCAGGGCGGGCGCGTTCGCCTCTCCCGGTTCGACGATCTGCTCCCCGACTCCTTCGGCCCGAGAGAGTCTCCTCGTGACATCCCGGCTCGCTGCGCTCGCCTCCTCCCGCAGATGGGCCCTACCCCATCGCGGGCCGTGAACTCCCCGTGCGGTCTCTCCGGCGAGCGGGGAGGGTGGTCACGAAGTAGCCGGTACGGGGCGGACGCGGCATCCTCAGACCGGTTCGATGTCCAAAGGCACGACCGAAGCCATGCGGTGGAGGTCACCGTCGGCGGTGAGCAACGCCGACCCGGTGCGGAGGGCGATCGCCACGATGAGACAGTCCACGAGCCCACGCGGCGTGATGCCGCCCGCCCGACATCGCCGGTAGATCCGAGCGGCGCCTTCGAAGTCGGCGGCGACGTCGACTCCGAGCCAGCTGAACGAGAGCAGCAGGCGCCTGAGGTCTTCGGCTTGTCGATCGCCGCGGGCGCCGGCGAGGACCTCCATCAGGACGGGCTCGCACACGCCGATCTCTCGGCCGCCAGAGGCGATGAGATCACTCAGCCGGGCATCTACCGCTGAGCCGGTGGCCCGGTCGTACTCGACCCAGGCCGATGTGTCGACCAGGATCACCGGGGGGCCGAGTCTGACGGCACCCCGTCGATAGCACCGGCTCCGCGCGATCGCCAGCGCTTCGTCGATGGTCAGCGGTTGCCCGGCCAACCGCCGCAGCGCCATGTCGACCGCCTCGGTCTTCGTCCGCAACTGGTAGCGCCGCATCACGATGGCGAGCTGGGTGTCGTCGAGCTCGATGTTGGTCCTACTCATACACCAAGTATACACCTGTTGTGTATTGTTGGTGTAGGCGGCTCCGTGGCGAGGCACCCAGGTCAGCGGCGAGCCTCCAGAGCGGCGATCAGGGCCGGTACGACCTTGTGGACATCGCCGACGACGCCCAGGTCGGCGATGCCGAAGATGGGGGCGTCCTTGTCCTTGTTGATGGCGATGATCGTGGACGCGTCCTTCATCCCGACCAGGTGCTGCATGGCACCGGAGATGCCGCAGGCGATGTAGACCGAGGGCTTCACCGTCTTCCCCGTCTGTCCCACCTGGTAGCTGTATGGCACCCAGCCGGCGTCGACCACGGCCCGGGTGGCGCCGGCGGCGCCGCCGAGCAGCGCGGCCAGCCGCTCGACCATCTCGAAGCGGGCGGGGTCACCGAGGCCGCGGCCCCCGGCAACGACCACCTTGGCGGACTCCAGGTCGGGCCCTTCGCCGGCTTCGGTGTGCCGTTCGGTGACGGTCGCCTCGCCGGCGGCGCCGACGTCGGGGATGGCGACGTCGACGACCTCGGCGGTGGCGGCAGCGCCAGGCTCCGCCGGGTACGCCTTGGGGCGGGAGATGACGAGGGCGGGCGCTTCGGCGGTGGTGACCACCCGTTCCGACCCTCCGAGGATCTCGTTGGTGGCGACGACGGTCCCGCCGTCGAGCTCGACGTCCATGACGTTGGCCAGCACCGGACGTCCCAGTCGCGCCGACAGGCGACCGGCGACGTCCCGGTCGACGGTGCCCATGCCGAAGAGGACGAGCGATGCCTGCGAGGCTTGGAGCACACCGGCCAGCGCCGCCGCCGCTTCTGCGGTGGGGAGGGCGTTCGGTGTGTCGAGGTGATGGATGCGAGCTGCGCCGTGTGCCCCGAGCTCGGCGGTGCCGGCGTCGTCGAGCGGCCCCACGTGGAAGACCTCGACATCGCCCCATGCCCGTGCCTTTGTCAACGCCTCGAGGGCGGACCCGGCGATGCCCTCGCCGGTGCCGTCGGAGAAGACCAGGGTCGCCATCAGACCACCTTCCGTTCCTCGAGCAGGGCGACGATCCGGAGGTGGGCCTCGCCGTCGTCCTCGACGACCTCGCCCGCCTGGCGGGCCGGCACCGGCTCCACGCTGCGGATCGTCTGTGCGGATGACACCTCGACCCCCAGGTCACCGGCGGTGAGCGTCTCCACCGGCTTCGACTTCGCCGCCATGATCCCCTTGAAGCTGGGGTAGCGGGGCTCCACCGAACCGGCGGTCACCGAGAGCACCACCGGCGTGGCCGCCTCGACCACGTCGTAGCCGGTAGCGGTCTGGCGCTCGATCCGGACCCCGGCGTCGGTCTTCTCGACGCTGCGGGCGAACGTCAGCGACGGAACGCCGAGCAGCTCGGCGATCTGCTGCGGCACCACCCCGGTGTACCCGTCCGTGGACTCGGTTCCGGCCACGACCACGTCGAACCCGTTGCGGGCGATGGCGGCGGCGAGGACCCTGGCGGTGAGCAGTGCCTCGGCCCCGCGCAGGGCCGGGTCGTCCACCACGACGGCGGCGTCGGCGCCCATCGACAACGCCTGGCGGATGCCTTGCATGGAGCCGGAAGGGCCCATCGAGTAGACGGTGACCTCGCCCGCCTCGCCGGCTGCGGCGGCCAGCTGGAGCCCGACCTCGATCCCGTAGCGGTCGGTGTCGTCGAGGACCTGGTCGGCGGGTCGGACCACGAAGTGGCTGGCCGGATCGAGGCTGTACGGCGTCGCCGGGTCCGGAATCTGCTTCACCAGCACGGCGATCTTCATCGGGCTCCTGTTCGGCTCGGTCAAGGCGATGTTGCCAGACGCCGCCCGGGTACTCCAATCCGCCTGCGGCCGGGATCGGAGCGCCCCGCCGCCTATCGTGAGCGGCATGAGCGACCCCACGCAGGACAGGCACTACCACATCGGGTTCGGCGGCGGCGACCTCCCCGACGGCACCTCGATCGCACTCCTCTCCGGCGACCCGGCCCGCTCCGAGCTCATCGCCGGCGAGCACCTCGACGGGTCCACGGTGCTCGCCCGCAACCGTGGCCTCGACTCCTTCCTCGCCAGGCTGCCGGGCGGCGCTCCTGTGGTCTGTGCCACCAGCGGGATGGGGGCGCCGTCGATGAGCATCGTCGTCAATGAGTTGGTGCAGACCGGCATCCGCACCATCATCCGGGTGGGTACGGCGGGCTCGATCCAGGACCACGTCACGGTCGGGTCGGTGGTGGTCGCCCTGGGTGCGCTCGGCAACCAGGGGGCGGCCGACGACATCGCCCCGCCCCAGTTCCCGGCAGCGGCCGATCCTTTCCTCACCGTCGCCCTGGCGGCCGCCGCCGCCCGGCTCGACGTCGACTACCACGTCGGGGTGATGGCCTCCACCGACACCTTCTTCGAGGGCCAGGAGCGCTCGGCGTCGTCGGCCAACCCGCACCTGCTGCGGCGCCTGAGGGGGAGCATCGACGAGTACCGGGAGCTGGGCGTGCTCAACTTCGAGATGGAGGCGGCGACCCTGTTCAAGATGGGCCTGGTGTACGGCTTCCACGCAGGTTGCGTCTGCGGCATCATCGCCGCCCGGTCCGAGGACGAGCGTCCCCAGCTCGAGGAGAAGGACGCCGCCGTCGACCGGGCGATCCGGGTGGCGGTCGCCGCCGCCGACGCCTGGTCGTCGAGCGCCAACGCCTGAGGTGCCGACTGGCGCCGGTCACTGACGCCCGGCGACCCGACCCTTCGCGATCCTGACCCCCTCGGCGCGGAGCAGCTCGGCATGGAGGCGCTCATCGCCGGGGACCAGGCGTCCCTCGACCGTCACCACCCGCCACCAAGGAAGTCCGGGCACGGCCCCCAACACGTTGCCGACCGCCCTCGCCGCCCCCGGGTAGCCGGCTTCGGCGGCCACCTCGCTGTAGGCCATCACCGTTCCTTCCGGTATGGCGATGATGACCTCCACCACGGCCTCGGTGAAGTCGCTCTCGGGTTCGACCGGCACCGATCCACGGTACCGGCCGGCGCCGGCGCTCAGGAGGCGGCGAAGACGAGCCCGTTCTCGCCCTTGGTCAGCCTGAGCGACTCCTCGACGATCTCGTAGTCGACCTCGCCGTCGATGACCGTGGTCATCGCCGTCTCGACCAGCTGGGCGTCGTCGCTGGTGCAGGCGCGACGGGTGAGCGCCATCGGCCCGAAGTCGATCGAGGTGGCGCCGACGGTCGCCGATGCCGTTGCCGATGTTGCAGCCGGTGTCGACCTGGTAGGTGCCGTCGTCTCCGATGCTGAAGGTGGCCACCACCCCGCCGGGTACGACGCTCACCGTGCTCCCACCCGCCGAGACCAGGTCGGTGAGGGTCCACACGGTGCCGATGAGGCCCGAGTCGGCGGTCCCCGCCGCCGCATCGGCGAAGGTGATGACGGTGGAGCCGCTGGTGAAGGTGACCGTCTCGCCGTCGACGGCGACATCGACGCCTTCGCCGAGGAGGGCAGCTGATCCAGGCGTCCTGGTCCATCCGTTCCTGTTCGCAGGCCATCATCGTCGAGGCGAGGTTGGGGGCGGTGAGCGTGCCGTCCTCGAGGGTGTAGGCACCGAACATGCTGTTGCACCCGGCGGTGACGCCGATGTTGCCCGGCTCCTCGAAGGAGACCCGGAGCTCGGTGCCCTCGACCAGTGGACGATCGGCGCCGTCTTCGGTCACCCCGGTGGCCACCAGGGTTCGCCCGTCGAGGTCGGCAGGGGTGGCTGGGGTGCCGGCCCCGCCGGTCGTGCCGGAGCCGGTCGTGCCGGGGCCGGTCGTGCCCGGCCGGTCGTGTCGGGTGCCAGTCGTGTCGTCCCCGTCCCCGCAGGCGGCGGCGAGGGCGAGGACGGCGAGGATCAGGGTCAGGTGTCGAATGCGCATGGTGGTGGGACGACCTCGAGTCGGAGAGAGGTTCCCCGGGAGCATACGGCACCGGTCGCCTCGCCACCGCGCCCTGCGGCTCGGTCACGACGCCCTCCTACACTTCCCGCCATGTTCGACGCCATCTCCGGCAGGCTCAACGACGTCTTCGGTCGCCTGCGCGCCAAGGGCCGGCTCACCGAGGCGGACGTCGACGCCGCCCTGCGCGAGGTGCGCCTGGCCCTGCTCGAGGCCGACGTCAACGTGTCGGTGGCCAAGGCGATGCTGGAGCGGGTGCGCGCCCGCGCCGTCGGCGTCGAGGTCACCGGGAGCCTGACACCGGGCCAGCAGGTGGTCAAGATCGTCCACGACGAGCTGCTCACCACGCTGGGCGAGGAGGCTCCGCTGGTCCGGCCGCCCGCTCCGCCGCTGGTGATCCTGGTGGCCGGGCTGCAGGGCTCGGGAAAGACCACCACCGCCGCCAAGCTGGCGAAGCATCTCAAGGCGGAAGGGCCGGCGCCCGCTGCTGGTCGCCGCCGACCTGCAGCGGCCGGCCGCCATCGACCAGCTGGAGACGCTGGGGCGGCGGGTCGAGTGCCGGTGCTCGCCGACCGCAGGAGCAAGCCGGCCCGGCTGGCCAAGGCGTCCCTGAAGTACGCGACGCCAGGAGGGCCTCAACGTCGTCATCATCGACACCGCCGGCCGGCTCCAGGTCGACGAGGAGCTGATGAGGGAGCTTGCCGCCATCGAGAAGGCGGCCGAGCCGCACGAGGTGCTGCTCGTCGTCGACGCCATGACCGGCCAGGAAGCGGTCAACGTGGCCAAGGGCTTCGGCGACCGGACCACCCTGACCGGCCTCGTGCTGACCAAGCTCGACGGGGATGCCCGGGGAGGGGCGGCGATCTCGGCCCGGGAGGTGACCGGCAAACCGATCAAGTTCGTCGGTCTCGGCGAAGGACTCGATGACCTGGACGTCTTCCATCCCGACCGGATGGCGTCCCGGATCCTCGGCATGGGCGACGTGCTCACCCTCATCGAGAAGGCGGAGCAGACCTACGACGAGGAGCAGACCGCGGTCACGGTGGAGAAGATGCGGACCGCCAGCTTCGACCTCGACGACTTCCTCGACCAGCTGCAGCAGCTGCGCAAGATGGGTCCGCTGCAACAGCTGGTTAGTATGCTGCCCGGCGCCGGCCAGCTGCTGCGCGACGTCGACATCGACGAGCGCAACCTGAGCCGGGTCGAGGCGATCATCCGCTCGATGACCCCGGTGGAGCGCCGCGACCCCAAGGCGATCAGCGGGAGTCGCAAGCGCCGGATCGCCAACGGATCGGGGACTCGGCCCCAGGACGTCAACAGGGTCCTCAAGCAGTTCTCCGAGGCGCAGAAGATGATGAAGGCCGTCGCCGGCGGACGGAGCCCGATCCCCGGGCTCGCCGCACCGGCGATGGGCCGAAGACGGAAGAGGTGAAGGGATGTCGGTGAAGATCCGCCTCACGCGGATGGGCAAGAAGAAGCAACCCAGCTACCGCGTCGTGGTGATGGACTCGCGCCGTCCGCGCGACGGGGCCTACATCGAGCAGATCGGGACCTACGACCCGCGCCGCCAGCCGAGCCTCATCGAGATCGACAACGACAAGGCGGTGGACTGGCTCCGCAAGGGCGCCCAGCCGACCGATCGGGCGCGCAAGCTGCTCGAGATCTCGGGGGCCTGGACCCGTTTCCGGGTGGCCAAGGGTGATATTCACACCATCGAGCACATCACCGAGGACTCCGTCGAGCCCGCCACCGAAGACTCCGTCGAGCCCGCCGTCGACGAGGCCGCCGGCGAACCGGTCGCCGAAGCGGCTCCGGAGCCGGTCGACGAGGCTGCGACCGACGCCGCCGAAACGCCGGTTGCCGAACCGCCGGTCGATGAGGCGCCGGTCGCCGAAGACGAGGCAGCGGCATCCACCGAGGGTGCCGCCGGCGGAGACACCGTCGCGACCGAGGAGGAGTCCGCATGACCAAGCCCGAGATCGCCGAGCGGGTCCTCCGATACGTCGTCGAGAATATCGTTGACGAGCCGACCGCGGTCACCGTCGACATGATCGAGGACAGCCCGACCGCCGCCACCGCCGAGGTCAAGACCGCAAAGGGCGACATGGGGCGGGTCATCGGCCGGCGGGGCCGGACCGCCCGCTCCATCCGCACCATTATCGGCGCCGCCGGTGAAGAGGAGGGCGTCGACGTCAGGGTCGAGTTCCTCGACTGAACGGTCCCGCCGATCGACGGCCGGTGACCCCGGTGAACGGGCCCGCAACCTCGGGGCAGCGCATCACCGTCGGGCTCGTCAGGCGCGCCCACGGCATCCGCGGTGGCATCCTGGTGGCGCCCACATCCGACGACCCGAGCCGCTTTGCCGTCGGCAGCGTGCTCCGCGTCGAGGGCGCGGCCGGGGATGTCGCCGTTGTCCGGTCCCAGCCACACCCCGATGGCGTGATCGTGTACCTCGAAGGCGTCGCCGACCGCACCGCCGCCGAGCGTCTGCGCCGCCGGGAGCTCACCATCGCCGCCGAGGACCGCCGTCCCCTGGGCGACGACGAGTACTGGCCCGAGGACCTCGTCGGGCTCCCCGTCACCACCCCCGACGGCATCGTGCTCGGGCTCGTCACCGACGTGGTGCTGGGCGCGCTCCCAGGACCGGCTGGTGGTGACCACCGCCGCCGGCGACGTCGTCGAGGTCCCGTTCGTCACCGCCCTGGTCCCCGAGGTCACGTCGGCCTCGGTCACCGTCGACCCACCGGCGGAGCTCTTCCCCGGCTGAACGGCTCGCCGCTAGCTTGACCCGGTGGCAGGCGACATCACCGACATCGGCGGCTACGACCTGATCGTGGTCGGCGGGACCCTCGCCGGGCTGTCGCTGGCAGTGAAGGCCCGGGAGGCGGGACTCGCTCGGGTACTCGTCATCGAGCCCGACGAGTCGGTGGCCGCCCCCGAGGTGGTCGGCCAGCACGCCCTCACCGTCGAGTACCAGGCGTCACCGACCGCGGATCACCGCCACCGCGGCCGGCGTCGAGGTGGTCGCCGACAGGTTCGTCGCCACCGCGACCGCCGCCGTGCTGGCCGACCGCACCGAGCTTCCCTCCCCGGATCCGGGCTTCGCCATCCCGGCCTCCATCGCCGACCGGGTGCACCTGGTTCACCTCGACGCTCCACCTGCGGGTTCCGACGTGCTCGTCGTCGGCATCGACGACGGCGTCGCCGAGGAGGCGATCCGCGTTGCCGGCGCCGGCGCCCGCGTCGTGGTCGCCGTCGGTGGGGCCACCATGGCGGAGTTCTCCCGGTTGGCGTCTCGCAAGCTGCTCAGGCTGGAGGCGGAGCGCCGCCTCACCATCCTCTGGGGCGCCACTCCGGTCGCCATCGAGGACCTCGGCGGCTTCCCGATGGTCGACTTCGGCGACCGGAGGACCCCGTCGCTCCAGTTCGACCATGTCGTCTACCGGGTCCCGCCCGGCCCTCTGGTCTCGTCCCCCGGCGAGGTCGATTCGACGGCTGCCGTCTTCGCCATCGGACCGGCGCCGGTCGAGGGCGATGCGGTGCACCTGTCGCCGGGACAGGCGTGGGACGTCATCCGTACCCTCCGCTTCCCCGACCTTCCCGAGCCGGTCCCGCATGCGCCGGTGGCCGGCACCGACGAGGCGATCGAGGCGTTGCGCACCCAGCACTACAACGCCACCATCACTCGCTTCGACCGCACCCATTCGGACCTGTGGTTGCTGCGGGTCAGGCCCGACCGCGGCGACACCTCGCACCTGGCCGGGCAGTACGCCTCCCTGGGGCTCGGCTACTGGGAGCCGCGGGCGGACGTGGCCCGCGAGCCCAACCTCGACTCGATGTGGGACAAGCTGATCCGGCGCTCCTACTCGATCTCCAGCCCGATCCTCGATCCTTCCGGATACCTCGTCCGAACGGACGACGAGCTGGAGCTCTACGTCGTGCTGGTGCCGCCCACCGGCGACCGCATCCCCGGGCTCACCCCCCGGTTGGCGTTGAAGGCCGAAGGCGACCGGATCTACCTCGGGCAGAAGATGGCGGGGCGCTACACGCTCGCCCACGTGACCGACCCGATGACCCAGGTCGTCTTCCTGTCGACGGGCACCGGGGAGGCGCCCCACAATGCGATGATCGCCGAGTTGCTCGGAAAGGGTCACAGCGGCGCCATCGTCTCGGTGATCTCGGTGCGCTACCGGCAGGACCTCGGGTACGACGCCGTCCACCGCCAGCTCGCCGAGCGCTTCGCCAACTACCAGTACCTGCCGGTGGTCACCCGGGACGACAACGCGCCCAAGCGGTACATCCAGGACCTCATCGAGGACGGCACCATCGGCGAGGTCCTCCCCGCCGGGCTCGACCCGGCGGTCACCCAGGTGTACGCATGCGGCAACCCGGCGATGATCGGGCTCCCCGAGGTGGTGGGGGACGACGCCGAGCTGCGCTTCCCGGAGCCACGCGGCGTGGCCGAGATCCTCACCGGGCTCGGCTTCACCGTCGACCGGAGAGGTGTGCACGGCAACGTCCACTACGAGGAGTACTGGTAGGTGGATCCGCACGACAGCCCGGCGGAGGCGGCCTTCCGCGCCGAGGCACGCGCCTTTCTCGACGCCAACGCCGTCCGGCTGCCCCCGACGGCCCTGGCGCTCTCGTCGATCGTGGCCGAGTGGAGCCCCGAGGAGGAGGTGGCCAGGCTCGACGAGGCGAAGCGGTGGCAGGCGGTGAAGCACGCCGCCGGGTGGGCGGGCATCTCCTGGCCCGAGGAGTACGGGGGACGGGGCGGCTCGTTGGTCGAGAACCTCATCTTCCAGATCGAGGAGTCGGAGTTCGACGTCCCCCATGACGCCCTTCTCGTCGGGCTGGGGTGGTGCGGCCCGGCAGTGTTGCAACACGGCGACGAGGCGCAGCGCCGCCGCCTCCTCCCGCCGCTGCTGCGTGGCGACGAGGTGTGGTGCCAGCTCTTCTCCGAACCGGCGGCCGGATCCGATCTCGCCGGCCTCTCCACCCGGGCGGTACGGGACGGCGACGACTGGGTCATCGACGGCCAGAAGGTGTGGACCACCTTCGCCCACCGCTCGGACTGGGGCCTGTGCATCGCCCGCCACGATCCCGATGCCGCTCGCAACGCAGGGCTCACCGCGTTCATGGTCGACATGCGCGCCGGCGGGGTGTCGGCGAGGCCGATCCGCCAGATCACCAACTCGTCCAACTTCAACGAGGTGTTCCTCGACGGGGTCCGCGTCCCCGACACGATGCGGATCGGCGAGGTCGGCGACGGCTGGCGGGTGGTCGTGTCGACGTTCATGTGGGAGCGGTTCAACGTCATCACCGGCGGCTCCCGCGTGATCCCCGGGCTCGCCGACCTGCTGCGCCACACCGGGGCTTCCACCGACCCGATCGTGCGGGAGCGGTACGCCGGCATCTACTCGCGCGCCGAGGCGCTGCGCGGCACGCTGCTGCGCCTGATGACGGCGTTGTCCCGCGGCCGGCTCCCCGGCCCCGAGGGATCGGTGATGAAGCTGGTGGCCACCGACCTGCTCACCGACATCTTCGATGTCGCCCTGGCCGCCCTCGGTCCCGCCGGGATGGGTGACGGCTCCGGCGACGCCTGGGACGGCCAGTGGCACTCGGGGTTCGCCGGCGCCCCCGGTATGCGGATCGGGGGTGGCACCGACTTCATCCAGCGCAACATCATCGCCGAGCGGGTCCTCGGCCTGCCCCGCGATCCCCGATAGCCCCAGCCATGCAACTTTGAGCGCTTTGCATCGGATAGCGATGTCAACCGCTCAAAGTTGTGCCGGCGGAGGAGCGGGGTCCAACTTTGAGCGATTGAACACACCGGGTGGCGTCACTCGCTCAAAGTTCGCCAGCGCGCCGGGCTCCGCCATGCAACTTTGAGCGATTGAACACACCAGGTGGCGTCACTCGCTCAAAGTTCGCATCGAGGCGAATGAGCAAGGCCCTCGAGCCCTACGCTCAGCGGGTGCGTATTTCCGTCGTCACGCTGTTCCCCGAGTTCTTCGGGTCGCCGTTGGGCACCAGCCTGGTGGGGCGGGCGATCACGGACGGCCGGCTGGCGGTCGAGCTGGTCGACCTCCGTCGCTGGGGGAAGGGGACTCATCGCCAGGTGGACGATGCGCCCTTCGGCGGCGGGCCGGGGATGGTGCTCATGGTGGAGCCGCTCGCCGAGGCACTCGACACCCTCGATGGCTCGCACAAGGTCCTGCTCAGCGCCGCCGGCAGGCGCCTCACCCAGGCCGATCTCGACCGGTGGAGCCGGCTCGATGCCCTCTCCCTGGTGTGCGGGCGCTACGAGGGGGTCGACGAGCGGGTGGCCGAGCAGCTGGTCGACGACGAGGTCTCGCTCGGCGACTACGTGCTGCTCGGCGGCGAGATCGGGGCGCTGGCGATCATCGAAGGCGTCACCAGGCTGCTCCCCGGGGTGGTGGGCAATCCCGGGTCGATCGAATCGGAGAGCTTTCGCCACGGGCTGGTCGAGGAGCCTCAGTACACGAGGCCCGCCGAGTTTCGCGGTTGGGAGGTACCCGAGGTGCTCATGTCGGGTGACCACGGGAAGATCGAGGCGTGGCGCCGAGCCCAGCGGCTGGAGCGCACCCGCCGGCGACGGCCTGACCTGCTCGGCGGGGCAGGGGACGAGGATTTCCGCTCGCCATCCGACCGCAGGTAACATTGTGTCCCGTCCCTGCTTCCCCGTCCCGCCGTGGAGACCCTCGTGAACACGCTCGACCAGATCGAGGCCGCCCAGCTTCGCCACGACCTGCCCGACTTCGGTCCCGGTGACACCGTCAAGGTGCACGTGCGCGTCGTCGAGGGGGGTCGCGAGCGGGTGCAGGTCTTCGAGGGCGTCGTCATCGGACGCAGCGGCGGCGGTCTCCGCGAGACCTTCACGGTGCGCAAGATCAGCTTCGGCATCGGCGTCGAGCGCATCTTCCCGGTGCATGCCCCGATCATCCAGAAGGTCGAGGTGACCCGGCGGGGCGACGTGCGACGGGCCAAGCTCTACTACCTCCGCGATCGGGTCGGCAAGGCCGCCCGGATCAAGGAGAAGCGAAGCTGAGGCTGCGCGGCGAGTGCCGGTTCGGCGGCCCATGAGCCGCCTCCCGGCACCCCCGACGGGGCTGGTGCTGCGGGTCGACGAGCAGACCCTTCCCGGTGCCTGTGCGTCCCTGGCCGAGGCGGATCCCGCCCTTGCCGCCCTGTGGGAGAGAAACGGCACGCCACCGCTGTGGCGCCGCGACCCCGGCTTCCCGACCTTGGTGCGGCTGATCCTCGAACAGCAGGTGTCGCTGGCGTCGGGCCGGGCCGCCTTCGAGCGCCTCGCCACGGTCTTGGGCGGTGTGGCGCCCGGGCCGTTCCTCACCCTCGACGACGCCCAGTTGCGTGCCGTCGGGTTCAGCCGGCAGAAGGCGCGCTATGTCCGGCTGCTGGCGACCGCCGTTGAAGAGGGATCGTTCTCCTTCGAGACGGTGGCCGGGCTCGAAGACGCCGCCGCCGCCGAGATGCTGCTCGGCCTCACCGGTGTCGGCCCGTGGACCGCCGCCAACTACCTCCTCTTCGCCGACCAGCGTGCCGACGTCTGGCCCCGCGGGGACAGGGCGCTGGTGGTCTCGCTCGGCCGGGCCATCGGAAGTGCCGAACCCGCCGCGTATGACGACGCCGACGTGATGGCGGATCGGTGGCGACCGTGGCGGGCGGTGGCGGCGCGCCTCCTGTGGCACGACTACCTCGGTGGGCCGGGGTACGACCCGGCCGAGTTCTCATGATGACTGTCCCACATCGCTTCTCCCGGGGTTCCGGTAGGCTCGTGCGGTGAGCAACCATCCGCTCCCGGCCGGGCCAGGGGGCTCCGAGCCGATGGCCCGATCACGGCTGGACGACACCGTCGAGCTCCCCGCGGCCCTCGTGCCGTCTCCACCCGACCCGGGCATGCCGGTCGAGGAGCCGCCGAGCGAGGCGCGCCCCCGCCGGCTCTGGATCGAGTTCCCCATCCTCGTCATCTCGGCGCTGCTCATCGCCGTCTTCATCAAGACGTTCCTCTTCCAGGCGTTCTGGATCCCGTCGAGCTCCATGGAGAACACCCTCGAGGTGTACGACCGGGTGCTCGTCAACAAGCTGTCCTATCGCTTCGGCGACATCAACCGCGGCGACGTGGTGGTGTTCGACGATCCCAACGGCGTCCCGACCGAGGAATCGGTGGTGGCCTCCGTCTTTCGCAACCTGCGGGAGTCGGTGGGGCTCTCCACCCCCAAGTCGGAGTTCATCAAGCGGGTGGTCGGCATCGGCGGCGACACCGTCGAGATACGCGACGGCGAGCTGCTCGTCAACGGCGAGCCGGTGGACGAGCCCTATCTGCACCCGCGGACCGACATGCCCGACTTCGGCCCGGAATCGGTGCCCGAGGGCTCCATCTTCGTGATGGGGGACAACCGCAATGCCAGCCAGGACAGCCGGGTGTTCGGCTCGGTCAGCGAGGACGCGGTGGTCGGTGAGGCGTTCGTGATCATCTGGCCGATCGACCGATGGGGCGGCTTGTGAGAATTGGTGACCCGCAGCCTCGGTGAGCCCGGATCTGTCACACCGAGCTGGTACAACCTCCACAGCGGTGCCCATGGCGTAACATCACGCCGGCCGTTCCAAGGAGCCACCGTGGGCGAGGAAGACCTCGAGCGATACGAGACCGACGTCGAGCTGCGCCTCTACAAGGAGTACCGCGACGTCCTCCCGATGTTCCGGTACGTCATCGAGACGGAGCGTCGCTTCTACCTCGCCAACGGTGTCGACGTGCAGACGTGCCAGGAAGACGGCGCCGTGTGGTTCGAGTTGGAGCTCGAAGACGCATGGGTGTGGGACATGTACCGGCCGGCCCGGTTCGTCAAGAGGGTCAAGGTGATGACCTTCCGCGACGTCAACATCGAAGAGCTGGAGCCTTCCTCCCAGATCTGAGCGGCCTCGGTCGGGACCGGGCCCGTCTCGGGGCGCTGGGCGAAGAGGTCGCTGCCCGTTTCCTCGCCAGCCGCGGCGGGGTCGTGGTCGCCCGCAACGTCGAGGTCGGCGGTGGCGAGATCGATCTCGTGGTGCGCTGGGCCGACGGCCATGCTGCCGTCGAGGTCCGCACCGTCGGCCCGGACGCGGCGGCCGAGAACCCGCTGGACCGGATCACCCAGCAGAAGATGGCCAGGGTGGCGCGGCTCGCCCGGCTGCTCGCCCCACGTTATGGGCCGATGCGGGTCGACTTCGTCGGAGTGGCCATCGGTGTCGAACGGGTGACGGTTCGCTGGCTGGGCGACCTCGGCTGACCTCGGCGTCAGCGACGCACCGGCTCGATCGACTCCGGCCCGGCCCCGGGGGAACGCCCGACCCGACGTTGCTCCTTCCACCAGCAGCCACGGTGCCAGTGCCTCCGGAGATCGGGTGCCAACTCCGGCACGACGACCACGTGACCGACGCCCGGCTCGATCCAGTGGGAGCAGCCAGGGCAGAGATACGGCTTGCGGGCCTGATAGGGCTGGACCGACGAGACGACGTCCTCGCCGAACGGCGTGGCGCCGCCTTCGTGCCCGGGTGCCATGGGTCAACCGAAGAAGCCCCACGCCACCAGGGCCAGCGTGAGGACGACGAAACCTGCCACCAGGACGACGTCGATGGTCGAGACGCGTTGCTTGCGGAACGGGTTGAGGCCCATGGGAAGAGGCTACGCCGTCAGGCGGAGACTCGGCGATGGGGGCTGGGGGTCCCCCATCGCACCGCGATGAGGCGTCAGCCGAAGAGCCATCAATACAGAGGCTACGCCGTCAGGCGGAGACTCGGCGATGGGGGCTGGGGGTCCCCCATCGCACCGCGATGAGGCGTCAACCGAAGAGCCATGTCTCGAGGTAGGGCGGGTGCGTCGGGTCGCTCGGTAGGCTCCCGGCCCATGGCGCTGCTCACGGTTTCCGACGACGGGCCGGTTCGCACCCTGACGTTGAGCAATCCCGGCCGGAAGAACGCCATCCCATCGGACGGCTGGGACGAGTTGACGGCGGCGTTCCGGGAGTTCGCCGACTCGGGACGGCGGGTGATGGTGGTCACCGGCGCCGACGGTGACTTCTGCTCCGGCGCCGACCTGGCGGACGCCGTCTTCGGTCCCGGCGCCGGTGTGTCCGCCAACGTGGATTGGATGCGGCGACCCGGCGCTGCCGCCACCGCGCTCCACCGTCTGGCGGCGCCGACCATCGCCGCCGTCGACGGCATCGCCGCCGGCGCCGGCATGAATCTCGCCCTCGGGTGCGACATCGTGATCGCCACCGAGCGTGCCCGGTTCACCGAGATCTTCGTCAGACGCGGGCTCACCGTCGACTTCGGGGGCACCTGGCTGCTCCCCCACATCGTGGGCCGGGCCCGGGCCCTCGATCTGGCACTCACCGGCCGGATCGTCGACTCGGCGGAAGCTCTCGACATGGGTCTCGTCGCCCGCGTGGTGCCCGTCGACGACTTGGCGGCAACGGTGGCGGAGGTCGCCGAGGCGTTGGCCGCCGGAGCGCCGCTGGCGCAGCACTTCATCAAGACCGGGATCGACCGCGCCGCCGCCATGACGTTCGAGCAGGGAATCGCCTTCGAGACCGAGGCCCAGGGTGTGCTGTTGTCGTCGGCCGACGCCGCCGAGGCCCTCGATGCATTCCAGACGAAGCGAGCCGCCAACTTCGAGGGCCGCTGAAGGCCGTCGTCGGCTGACCAAGACCGGGCAGACGGCGCGCCGCCCCGGACTCAAGCGACGCAGAACTCGTTGCCCTCGGGGTCCTGCATCACGATCCACCACCCTGTCGGCTCGTCGAACCGGTCGACCTCTGCGGCACCGGCGGTGGCCAGCTCGGCGGCGAGCGCCTCGACCCTGCGGTGTCGCTCTTCCGACTCCAGGTCGTGCCCGCCGGGGACGTGCACGTCGAGATGGACCCGGTTCTTGGCGACCTTGCCCTCCGGCACCTTCTGGAACAGGATGCGGGGACCCTCCCCATCAGGGTCGATGAGCGCGTCCATCGCATCCCACTGGTCACGCGGGATCCCCCGGTCGATGGCGAACGCCTCCCAGGAGTCGTAGCCGTTCGGCGGCGGCTGCCGCACGTAGCCGAGGGCCACGGCCCAGAAGTCGGCGAGCCGGGCCGGGTCGTTGGCGTCGAACACGATCTGGATCGGGTGCTGCACGGGCGGACGATACCGGCCGTTCTGCCCTCAGCCGGCGAACCCGTCGACGTAACGGGCGATCTCGTCCAGATAGCCGTCCCGCCGTTCGTCGTCGATCCAGGAGATGGCGAAGGAGTTCTCGGCGAGCGTCACCACCTCGGCGGGGGTGAGCGACGCCTCCTCGGCCAGGGCGAGGTAGTTGTCCACGACGTAGCCGCCGAAGTACGCCGGATCGTCCGAGTTGACGGTCACCAGCACTCCGGATCGCAGCAGATGGGCGATCTCGGTCGCCTTCATGTCGTTGCCGGCGGTGACCAGGCGGTTGGAGAGCGGACAGCAGGTGAGGCCGACGCCCTGGGTCCGCAGCTCGTAGACCAGGCTGGGATCCTCGACGACGTTGCTGCCGTGGTCGATGCGATCGGCGCCGACGTCGTGGAGCACGGTGCGGATGTTGTCGATGCTGCCCACCTGGTCGACGTCGCAATGCATCGTCAGCCGGTAGCCGAGCTCCCGGGCACGGGCGAACACTCCGGCGAATTTCTCGGGCGGGTTGTCCCGCTCGTCGGAGTCGAGGCCGACCCCGAGGATCTGGTCCCGGAAGGGCATCGCCGCTTCCAGGGTCTCGGCGGCGCTCTCGACGGTGTGATCGCGCAGGAAGCACATGATCAGGTCGGCGTCGATGCCGAGCTCTCCGGCCTCCTCCACGGCACGCCGGTACCCGGCGATCACGTCTTCGAAGGGCACGCCGCGCGAGGTGTGTGCCTGTGGGTCGAAGAACATCTCGGCCCGGCGGACGCCGTCGGCGGCGGCGCGCACCAGGTAGGCGCGGGCCAGGTCGTAGAAGTCCTGCGCCTGCCTCAGCACCTCCATCGCCGGGTAGTAGGCGGCGAGGAAGCCGGTCAGCGAGTCGAATCGCCGGGTCGCCGCCGCCGCCGCCGTGTCCTGACGGATGTCGATTCCGTTGCGTCGGGCGAGGGTCAGCCGGTGCTCCGGCTCGAGCGTCCCCTCCAGGTGGAGGTGGAGCTCGGCCTTGGGGAGGCCGGTGACGAACTCGCGGGTCGTCGTCGCCGGCAGCGGCACGTTCCTCCCCGTCGGGTAGCGGTTCGCTCCATACGCTAGCCAGGGGCCCCCACCAGACCCCTGGTTCGTGTCATACCGATCCCATACGGTGGCGCCATGTTCGCTTCGGTCACTTCCGTTGCCCTGGTCGGCGTCGAGCCACAGCCGGTGAGAGTCGAGGTCCATGTCGCCGGGCCAAGGGAGCGGTTCACCATCGTCGGGTTGCCCGACACCGCGGTGCGCGAGGCGCGTCAGCGGGTGTGGGCGGCGCTGTCGTCGAGCGGGTTCCGGCTCAAGGCGCGTTCGATCACGGTGAACCTCTCACCCGCCGACCTGCCCAAGGGTGGGTCCGCATACGACCTGCCCATCGCTCTCGGGCTTCTCGCCGCCAACGGGACGGTCCGCGCCGCCGACGTCGACGTGGTGGCGTTGGGCGAGCTGGCGCTGGACGGCCACATCCGACCGGTGGTCGGCGGCCTCGGAGCGGCGCTGGTGGCGGCCCGCACCGGCAAGCGGTGCCTGCTCGCCGACGGCACCGGTGACGCCTGGGCATCGGGCGCCGAAGTGACGACGGTGGCCGACCTCGCCGAGGCGGTGGCGGTGCTCCAGGGGGTGGAGGTCGGGCGGCGTCCGAGCCGGCCATCGCCGCCTCCGCATCGAGGCCCGGACCTCGCCGCGCTGCGCGGCCAGGTCGAGGCCAGGCGGGCACTGGAGATCGCCGCCGCCGGCGGTCACCATCTCTTGCTCACCGGGCCGCCGGGGGCCGGCAAGACGATGCTGGCCCGGTGCCTTCCCGGCATCCTTCCGCCCCTCGACGACGGCGAGGCGCTCGACGTGGCGCTCGCCTGGGGAGCCGCAGGGCTCGACCGGGGTGCCGACCCGACGCCGCCCTTTCGCGCACCCCACCACACGGCGACCGTCGCCGGAGTCCTCGGTGGTGGCAGCGGGGTCCCGGTGCCCGGCGAGGTCACCCTGGCCCACCTCGGTGTGCTCTTCATGGACGAGTTGGGCGAGTTCCCGGTGCATCTGCTCGACGCCATGCGCCAGCCGCTCGAGGAGGGCCGGATCGTGGTTGCCCGCAAGGGCAGTGCGGTCCGCTTCCCGTGCCGGTTCCAACTGGTCGCGGCCACCAACCCGTGCCCCTGTGGCTACCACGGCGACACGCTCAAGGGTTGCGACTGCAGCGAAGCCCGCCCGGGACCGCTACCGGCGCCGCTTCTCGGGCCCGCTGCTCGATCGCATCGACCTGCGGTTGAACCTGCGGCGGCTGGACACCGACGACCTGGCCGGCCCACCGGGTGAGCCGAGCGTCGAAGTGCTGCGCCGCGTGGTGGCGGCACGCAAGCGCCAGACGGCACGGGGAGCGCTGAACCGCGACCTCGACCGGGAGACGCTCGACTCCATGCAGTGGGAGCCCGAGGCGGTGGCCCGACTGAAGCGGAGCGGTCGCCGAGCTCAACCTGTCGGCCCGGGGATGGGAGCGGGCGCGCCGGGTGGCGGTGACGGTGGCCGACCTCGCCGAGTCCGAGGTCGTCACCTCGAGCCATGCCGGCGAGGCGCTGCGATTCCGGGGTGCCGAGTGAGTGCCGGGGACGACCTCGCCCACGACGACCGCCTCCGCCTGGCCTTCGCCGGCTTGAACCCGGAGAAGCTGAGCCGGTTGCTGGCCGAGCACGGCCCGCGGCGGACCCTGCGCCTGGCTGCTGTCGCACCCCGAGGGTGCAGCCGCCGGCGTGCGGGCTGCCGCCGGCGTCGACGCTGCCACCCGTCGCCACGAGCTGGATCGAGCGGCGTCGAGGTGCGCTTCAGGGGAGATCCCGGGTACCCAGACTCCCTCACCGGCACTCCCGACCCGCCCGACGTCCTGTTCGTCCGTGGCCGGCTCCCCACGGGCCCGGCGGTGGCGGTGGTGGGGACCCGCCGGTGCACCGCCTACGGGCGCCAGCTCGCCACCGAGTACGGACAGGCGATCGCCGGCGCCGGCTGGGTGCTGGTGTCCGGGCTCGCCCGCGGCATCGACGGGGCCGCTCACGCCGGCACGGTGGCCGCCGGGGGAGCCGGTATCGCCGTGCTCGGGTGCGGCCCCGACATCCACTACCCGCCGGAGCATCGGACGCTGGGCGACCGGTTGGTAGAGGCCGGGGGAGCCGTGGTGACCGAGTACCCGCCCGGTGCTGCTCCGGAGCCGTGGCGATTCCCGTTGCGCAACCGGATCATCAGCGGGCTGTCGTCTGCGGTGGTGGTGGTCGAGGCCGGCGTCACCGGAGGCGCCCTCATCACCGCCGGATACGCCCTGGCCCACGGCGTCCCGGTGTTCGCCGTGCCCGGTGACGTGCGCCGGGAGTCGTCGAAGGGCTGCAACCTGCTGATCCGAGACGGCGCCCACCCTGTTCTCGACCCCGACGACCTCATCGAGGAGTTGAGCCTCGTGCTCGGTCCGCCGGCCAAGGTCGCCCCAGGCACCGGACGGGCCCGACGTGAACGTCGCCGCCGGCTGACCCGGACCGGTCATCCTCGAGCACGAGACAGCCGGTCGCCAGGGTCGTTGACGGTGCCCGCCGGGGCGGGGAGCATGAGGCGATGCACGACACCGCGCCCGCAGCTTTCGACGAGCCTGACAGACATCTGTCAGCCGCCGCCGGTGCACCTTCTGCCAACACGGAGTCGCTGGCCGGGGAGGTGTCCGACTATCTCGACCGGTTGAAGTCACGCCGTCGGCTCAGCGAGCACACCGTCGCCGCCTACCGGGGCGACCTCGCCCAGTTCACCCGGTTCTGCGCCGGGCGGGGGGTGACCGGGTTGGACGACGTCGACCGGCGCACCGTCAGAGGCTTCGTGGCCCGGCTCTCGGACGACGGGTACGCCCCGCGCTCGGTGGCGCGGAAGGCGTCTGCGGTGCGCGCCTTCCTCGCCGAGGCGGTGAGGAGCGGTCGGCTCGATGCCAGCCCGGCAGCGGGTCTGGCCCGTCCCAAGCGACCGGCAACCCTGCCCAAGGCGCTCCCGGCGAGCGCCGTTGCCGGGGCCCTCGATCGGCTCGGCGACCGCGTCGGGCCCGGTGGCGGCGGGGACGACCCGGTGGCGCTGCGCGACCGCGCCATCCTCGAGGTGCTGTACGGGACCGGGCTGCGCGTGTCGGAGCTGGCCGGGCTCACCGTCGATGACGTTCCGAGAGGCGACTTCCTCATGGTGACCGGAAAGGGTGGCAAGCCTCGCCAGGTGCCGTTCACCGGGGCGGCGCGGCGTGCCTTGGGCGACTACCTGGACCGCGGCCGGCTCCGCCTCGCCGGACCCAACGCCGGGCAGGCATTGTGGGTGGGCGTCAAAGGGGGCCGGCTCGACCCGCGCGGTATCCGCCGGGTGGTACAGGCGAGGCTGGGGACCTTCCCGCACGCCCTTCGTCACTCGTTCGCCACCCACCTCCTCGAGAACGGCGCCGACCTGCGCACCGTCCAGGAGCTGCTCGGCCACCGGGAGCTGGCGACGACCCAGATCTACACTGCGGTGTCCCGTCGCCATCTCAGGGCCACCTATGACCGAAGCCACCCCAGGGCGTGAGGCGGGTGCCCGCGCCATCGACGACTTGTGGCAGCGGCTGCGAGGCGATGGGGACGAGAGGGCTCGTCACGGGCTGATCCTGCACTACGCCCCACTGGTCAAGTACGTCGCCGGGCCGGCTCGGCTCAGGGCTGCGCCGGGCGGTGGACGGGGAGGATCTCATCTCCTACGGCACCCTCGGCTTGATCGACGCGGTGGACCGGTTCGAGCCGGAGCGGGGGTTGAGGTTCGAGACCTACGCGGCGGCTCGGATTCGTGGGGCGATCATCGACGAGCTGCGCCGGCTCGACTGGGTGCCCCGGCGGGTCAGGGCCAGGGGCCGCCAGCTCCAGGAGGGTCTAGCCGAGCTGGAGCACCGGCTGCAACGTACCTGTACCGAAGAGGAGCTCGCCGACCACCTCGGCGTCGGCGTCGGCGAGGTGCGCGGCACCCTGGCGGACATGGCGGAAGGCGGCCTGGTGGCGCTCGACGAGCTCACCGCCGGCGGGGCCCCCATCGGCGAGCTGCTGGCTGACCCCGCCGCCGTCGATCCGGAGGCCGCCGCCGAGCGCACCGAGCTCCGCCGGGTGCTCAACGACACGGTCCGCTCGCTGCCGGATCGGGAGACGGACCATCGTCGCCCTCTACTACTACGAGTCGATGACGCTGCAGCAGGTCGCCGGTGTGCTCGGGGTCACCGAGTCCCGCGTCTCGCAGATTCACGCCAAGGTGGTGATCAGCCTGCGGAACCGGCTCCTCGCCGCCACCCGGGCCTGAGCCGCCGAGCCAGGGACTGCAGGCCGAATCGGGCTGGTCCCCCCGGCGGGCTACAATCGCAATCAACTACACACGTCCACCGCAATCCCCACGGGTCGGAGCCACGGCTCCGCTGGGGGCTCGAAGGGTGGGCGGAGGAACCAACCCCTATTGGAGGACCACAGTGTCTGTCGTCAGCATGCGGCAGCTGCTGGAGGCCGGAGTCCACTTCGGCCACCAGACGCGCCGTTGGGATCCCAAGATGCGCCCGTTCATCTTCACGGAGCGCAACGGGATCCACATCATCGACCTCCGCCAGACCCTGCAAAAGGTCGAGGAGGCCGCAGCCCTGGTCCGTGACGTGACCGCCACCGGCGGGGTGGTGCTCTTCGTCGGCACCAAGAAGCAGGCCCAGGCACCGATCCGTGAGGCGGCCACCTCGGCCGGCATGCCCTATGTCCACCATCGCTGGCTGGGCGGCATGCTCACCAACTTCACCACCATCCACAAGCGCATCCTCTACATGCTCGAGTTGGAGCGCATGGAGGCATCCGGCGAGATGGACGTGCTCCCCAAGAAGGAGCGCCTGCGTCTCCGCCGTGAGCTCGAGAAACTGCAGACGGTGCTCGGCGGCGTCCGCGACCTGCACCGGCCGCCCGACGCCGTCTTCATCATCGACGTCAAGACCGAGCACATCGCGGTGACCGAGGCTCACCGGCTGAAGATCCCGGTCATCGCCGTGGTCGACACCAACTGCGATCCGGATGACGTCGACTTGGTGATCCCGGGCAACGATGACGCCATCCGCGCCTCCGAACTGCTGGCGGGGATCATCGCCGAGGCCGCCAAGGCAGGCACCGGCCTCTCCCAGGCGGGGCGCAAGGAGATCGACGCCGACGCCGTCGGAGTCGGCACCGTTGGCGAGGGCGGATGACGATCTCCGCCAAGGACGTGCAATCGCTCCGCCAAGCGACCGGGGCAGGGATGATGGACGCCAAGCGAGCCCTCGAGGACGCCGCCGGCGACGTAGCCAAGGCCACCGAGCTGCTGCGCGAGCGAGGGCTGGCGGCCGCCGCCAAGCGGACCGACCGGGCCCAGACCGACGGTGCCATCGGCAGCTACCTGCATTCGCAGGCGGGACGCCCCGTGGTCGGGGTCCTCGTCGAGCTGGCCGCCGAGACCGACTTCGTGGCCAAGAGCGCCGAGTTCCGGAAGGCGGCCAACGACATCGCCATGCACATCGCCGCCGCCAGTCCCACCTGGGTACGGCGTGAGGACGTGCCCGGACGACGTCGTGGCCAAGGAGAAGGAGCTGATCGCCGCTCAGGCCCGCAACGAGGGCAAGCCCGACCACGTCGTCGACAAGATCGTCGACGGGCGGGTGGGCTCGTTCTACCGTGACAACGTGCTCTACGACCAGGCGTTCGTCCGCACCGACGACTTCGACGGGACGGTCGGCGACATGGTGCGCCAGCTCGGTGTCCAGATGGGCGAGAACATCTCGGTGGCACGGTTCTCCCGCCTCCAGGTCGGCCAGGGCGACGCGGTGACGGTGGCCAACCGCGTCGTCCTCAAGCTGTCCGGCGAGGCGTTCGCCGACCCGACCCTGAACTACGGCATCGATCCGGCGATGGTCGACAGCGTCGCCAAGGAGATCGCCACGGTCCACGCCGAGGGCCATCAGGTGGCCGTCGTGGTCGGCGGCGGCAACATCTTCCGAGGGCTCAGCTCGGCGGCCCAGGGCATGGACCGCGCCAACGCCGACTACATGGGGATGCTGGCCACGGTGATCAACGCCCTGGCTCTCCGTGACGGCATCGAGCGCGCCGGCGCCGACTGCCGGGTCCAGACGGCGATCTCCATCCAGCAGGTGGCCGAGCCGTACATCCGGCTGCGGGCCGTCCGCCACCTCGAGAAGGGCCGGATCGTGGTGCTGGCCGGCGGGACCGGCAACCCGTTCTTCACCACCGACACCACCGCCGCCCTGCGCGCCGCCGAGATCGGCGCCGACGCGGTGCTCAAGGGCACAAGGGTGGACGGGGTCTACGACGCCGACCCTCGCACCAACCGGATGCCAACCTGCTCACCGAGGTCACCTACCTCCAGGTCATCTCGGAGAGACTCCAGGTGATGGATTCGACCGCCATTACCATGTGCATGGACAACGACCTCCCCATCCGGGTGTTCAACATGACCGAGCCCGGGAACATCGCTCCGAGCGGTGCGGGGCGAGGCGGTGGGGACGCTCGTTCGCTGACGGGCGGCCTCTTCGTCCGGCGATCACGGAGGTGGCGGTGCTCGAGGAGCTCCTCGACGAAGCGATGGCGAAGATGGACCAGGCGGTCGCCCACACCGGCGGCGAGTTCGGCACGGTGCGCACCGGCCGGGCCAACCCCGGCCTCCTCCACCGGATCCAGGTCGACTACTACGGCGCTCTCACCCCGTCTGCAACAGCTCGCCGGTTTCAGTGTCCCCGAGGCGCGGATGTTGATCGTGTCGCCGTACGACAAGTCGTCGATCATCGCCATCGAGAGGGCGATCCGCGAATCGGACCTCGGGCTCAACCCGTCCAACGACGGCAACGTGATCCGGCTCGCCTTCCCCGCCCTGACCGAGGAGCGGCGCAAGGAGCTGATCCGGGTGGTGCGCCACCTCGCCGAGGAGGGGAGGGTGGCGGTGCGGAACGTCCGCCGCCACATCAAGGACGACCTGGAGGCATTGGAGGGCGACGTCTCGGACGACGACATCCGTCGCGCCGAGAAGGAGCTCCAGGAGATGACCGATGCCCACGTCAAACGCCTCGACGAGCTCCTCCTCCACAAGGAGGAGGAGCTGATGGAAGTGTGAGCTCGGGTGACCGGCGAGCCCCCCGCCGGCAAGGGTCCTGACCCCACGGACCCGGACGAGCTCGGGCCGGTGTCCGGTGATGCGGTCGACGCGGTGTTCGAGGTGGAGCACCACGGTGAGGTACCCGAAGCCCGAGCACGCTCGATGACGACCTGGAAGTCCCCGAGTCCGCAGCACCCGGCGAGCACGCCGAGTTCACCGTCGATCCCCAGATGGGAGAGTCGCCGCCGCCGGAAACGCCCGACGCCGTCGCCGACGACGATGACGACGAGGAGTGGCCGTGGGGTGATCCGGAACCGGCGGAGGAGGCATCGGCTGCGGCACCGGCCGGCGACGCCTCGGCGGGTGAGTCGACGGCGACGGAACCCGCCCCGAGCAGGGCGACCCGGTAGAGGAAGCGTCCACCGTCGGTGGGCCCGCCCCAGCGGTCGAGCCCGACCGCCCGGACGACTGCGGCGGTCGAAGCCCGAGCGCCCGGAAGACGCCGCCGACGAGCCCGGCCCCGACCTCGGTCTCGGCGCCGTGGCCATGCCCGCCGGAACCGCTGACGTCGAAGCGGCGTCGGGTTCCCCGGACTGGGATCCCCCGCCGAGCACCGACGCCATGTTCGCCGCCGAGGAGCTCGCCGCCGGCGGCGATGCTCGAGGAGAAGACGGTGACGCCGACGCCGCCGGGCTTGCTGCCTGGCACGAGAGCGACGAGCCGTCCCCCATTCCGCCGCCGATGCGGGGGGCGCCCCGCCCACGGAAACGGCTGTCCCCACCGACGACGAACCCGAGGCATGGGCCTCCGCGGATGTCGAGCCCGCCGACGGGCCCGATCAATGGGTCGCGGAGCCTGATCTCGCGGAGGACGACCTCCTCGCCGACGACGACCTGCTCGCCGTCGGCGACGTCCCGCCCGTCGACGCGCTCGGTCCTGCCGTCGCCGGCAACGAGCTCGGCGAGCGGCAGACGGCGCCGACCGGCGACTCCGCTCCCGCAGAGGAGGCTCGTTCGGGCGTGACCGCGTCAACCCCGGAGGACGAGCCCGCCGACTGGGCGACGTTCACCGACGAGCACTACATCCGGGTGTCGCAGACGGACTACCTGGAACTCGCCGATCTCGGCCTCAACGAGCCCGACGCCGCTCCCAGCGCCGTCGCCGCCAGCATCCCGGGTCTCGACTCCGGGGTGGTCGGACTCGAGGACGTCGTCGACGAACCGCCGCCGGCGGCGACTCCCGCCGTTGCCGGGGCGGCCACGGCTCCCGCCGCCCCGGCTTCCCGGTCCGCCACCGACTTCGGGCTCCGGGCGATCACGGCACTGGGCCTGCTGGTCCTGTTCGCCGCCGCGCTGGTCCACCCGGTGGGGCTCACCGTGATCGCCGTGATCTTGTTCGCCTTGGCGGCTGGGGAGTTCTACGCGGTGCTGGTGCGTACCGGACAGCACCCGCTGTCCCTGTTCGGGCTGCTCGGGGCCGCCGGTGGGCTGGTCGGTGCCGCCGTTTGGGGGTTGGGTGCCGTCCCGGTTGCCATCATCGCCACCCTGGTGGCCGTGGCGCTCTACTACGCCCTCACCTCGTCACATCCCGACCCGCTCACCGACGGCGGCCTCACCGTCATGGTGGTGGCCTGGGCCATGCTCGGTGCGTTCGTCTTCCCCATCGTCGACTCGCCCGAGTACCGATGGTGGGTCGCCGCCGTGGTGATCGTGGTGGTGGCGATGGACGTCGGCCAGTACTTCGTCGGGCGAAGCATGGGATCGCGACCTCTCGCCCCGGTGGTGTCACCGAAGAAAACGGTGGAAGGATTCCTCGGTGGCGTCGCCGTCGCCGTGATCGCCGCCGTCGTGCTGAGCTTCCTCGGCCCGCTCACCCTGCCCAGCATGCTCGCCCTGGCTGGAGCGACCGTCGTCCTGGCGCCGCTGGGCGACCTCAGCGTCTCGCTGGTGAAGCGCATCATCGGGGTCAAGGACATGGGCACCATCCTGCCCGGCCACGGCGGCATCCTCGACCGGGTCGACGGCCTGCTGTTCGTGATACCGGCGGCATGGGTGATCTTCGACGCGATGGGGTTGCTCACCTGACCGGATCGGCCGCCCCGGTGGTGGTGCTGGGCGCCACCGGATCCATCGGCACCCAGACCCTCGAGGTTGCCGACCGGCTCGGGTTCGACGTGGTCGCCGTCGCCGCCCGCCGCCTCTCGCCTCGGCTGGCCGACATCGCCTCCCGTCATCCCGACGCCGCCGTCGCCGTCGTCGACCCTCCCGACCCGGACGCCGGCGCCCTCGTCGAGCTCCCTGGGGCGGCGCCTCGGCGTCGGCGCCGACGCCGTGGCAGGTCTGGCGGCGACGAGGGGGGCGGTGGTGGTCAACGGGATCGTGGGCGGCGCCGGACTGGCGCCCTCCGTTGCCGCTCTCGCCGCCGGCAACCGGCTCGCCCTCGCCAACAAGGAGACACTCGTCGCCGGAGGCGATCTGGTTCTGGCCGCCGCCAGGGCGGGCGGCGGGGAGATCGTCCCGGTCGACTCCGAGCACTCGGCGATATGGCAGTGCCTCGCCGGCGAGGACATGGCGGCGGTCGCCCGGTTGGTCCTCACCGCCTCGGGAGGCCCGCTCCGGGGCCGGACCGCCGCCGAGATGGGAGCGGTGACCGTCGACGAGGCGCTCGCCCACCCGACCTGGGACATGGGCCCCAGGATCACCATCGATTCGGCCACCATGATGAACAAGGCCCTCGAGCTGATCGAGGCGCACCATCTGTTCGGCGTCGGCTACGACGCCATCGACGTCGTCGTCCACCCACAGAGCGTCGTCCATTCGATGGTCGAGTTCGTCGACGGCAGCATGAAGGCACAACTGGGCGAACCGGACATGAGGGTCCCGATCCAGTACGCCCTGACCGGCCCGGAGCGCCATGCCAGGGCGTGATCCCGGCGCTCGACCTGAGCGGACGGTCACTCACGTTCGAGGCACCCGACCGTGACGCCTTTCCCTGCCTCGATCTCGGTTACGCCGCCGGGCGCCAGGGCGGGATCGCCCCGGCGGTCCTCAATGCCGCCGACGAGGTGGCGGTGGCCGCCTTCCTCGACGAGCGCATCGGGTTCACCGCCATCGCCGGAGCGGTCGAGGAGACGCTCGCCGCCATGGCTCACCGGGTACCGGGCTCGGTCGAGGACGTGCTCGCCGCCGACGCCGAGGCCCGCCGGGTCGCCACCGCCACCATCGGATAGAACCGCCGAGCGAGTACCGTTCCCCTGTCCCCTCCTCCGGAGAGAGTCAGGTAATGGGCCCAGCGGTAATGATCATCGGGATCGTCCTGATGATCGTCATCCACGAAGGTTCGCACTTCGTCGCCGCCAAGTACTTCGACATGAAGGCCACCGAGGCGTTCTTCGGCTTCGGGCCCCGCCTGTGGTCCACCACCAGGGGCGAGACCGAGTACGGCGTGAAGGCGGTCCCGCTCGGCGGCTACGTGCGCATCATCGGCATGAACCCGCTCGAGGAGGTCGACGCCGAAGACGAGGACCGCACGTACCGCGGCAAGCCCTTCTGGCAGAAGTCGATCGTCGTCCTCGCCGGTATCGCCAGCCACTTCATCGTCGCCTTCCTCCTGTTCTACGGCATCTCGGTCGGTTACGGGCGCACCGAGCCGACCACGACGATCGGTGCCGTCAGCGTCCACCACGTGGTCGCCGACCTCGGCTCCGAAGCGGTTCCGCTGGTTCTCGAGGAGGATGACGAGGTCGTCTCGGTCGACGGGGTGCCGTTCGACCGGCTCGATCCGGCCGCCGACCCCGGTACCGCCCATCAGGTCGTCGTGATGCGCGACGGCCGCCCGGTGACGTTGACGACGACCGACGCGGTGGTGCCTGCTCCGGCGTCGCTCGTCGGCATCGAGACCGGCGACCGCCTGGTGGCGATCGACGGCGTCGCCCTCGACGAGTGGGACCAGTTCGTCGAGCTGGTCCACGACCGCCCGGGTGAAGAGGTGGAGATCGGGCTGGAGCGCGACGGCGAGCGCCTCGACCTCGTGACGACACTGGCGGTTGCCACCGACACCGGCACCGAGACCGGTTTCCTCGGG
The DNA here is from genome assembly GCA_963812375.1 of uncultured Acidimicrobiia bacterium. Lineage (GTDB taxonomy): Bacteria > Actinomycetota > Acidimicrobiia > Spongiisociales > UBA5794 > JACDBE01. The sequence continues at coordinate 41,704 of CAWEUW010000010.1, forward strand.
GTCGGCCCCGAGGCGGTGGCGGTGCGCTCCGGCCCCATCGCCGGGCTGGGCGTGGCCGCCTCCGATCTCGGCACGGCGACCACGGAGAGCGTCAAGGGCCTCGGTGGCCTGGTCACCAACTTCGGCTCGATCCTCGGGGCGACGGTCAACGACAACCCCGAGGTCCTGGACACGGTGCGCCCGATCAGCCCCATCGGCCTCACCAGGGTGGCCAGCTCCGTGGAGATCGCCCTGCTGCTGCTCGCCTGGGTGAACGTGTTCGTCGGCGTGCTCAACATCGTGCCGCTGTACCCGCTGGACGGCGGCCACTTCGCCGTCGCCCTCTACGAGAAGGTGCGGGGCCGGCCCGCCGACGTGCGCAAGCTGCTCCCGGTGGCGGCGGCGGTGTTCGCCTTCATCGTGTTGCTCGGGATCCTGGGGTTCTACTTCGACATCGTGAGCCCCATCGAGCTCCCCGGCTGACTTCTCCGTCCCCGGCGAAGCCCCTCCTCGTCTGGCCGTGCAGGCCCGCGGCCCGGTGTCGCAGCCACTCCTCCAACCACGTGGGGGGAGGAGAAACAAGACATCGGAACACCCCCCCGTACCATTGACCCTGTCATGACGATCGCCCGCCGCGCCTCGCGCCAGCTCCATGTCGGCGACGTCGCCGTCGGGGGAGGCGCCCCGGTCTCGGTGCAGTCGATGACCACCACCAAGACCGCCGACGTCGACGGGACCCTGGCCCAGGTCTACGCCCTCAAGGGAGCCGGTGCCGACATCGTTCGCATCACCTGCAACGACGTCGATGCCGCCCAAGGGCTCGCCGAGATCGTGCCCAGGGCGCCGGTGCCCATCATCGCCGACATCCACTTCCAGTACCGGTTGGCGCTGGCGGCGCTCGAGGCCGGGGTCGCCGGGTTGCGGCTCAACCCGGGCAACATCCGCAAGCCGGAGCACATCAAGGCGGTGGCGACGGCGGCGCTCGACGCCGGGGTGCCGATCCGGGTGGGGGTGAACGCCGGGTCGCTCGACAAGGACCTCCTCGACAAGTACGGGGCGCCGGTGCCACAGGCACTGGTCGACTCGGCGGTCCACGAGATCCGGCTGCTCGAAGAGGTCGGCTTCCGCGACATCAAGATCTCGGTGAAGCACAGCAACGTCCCTTCGATGGTCGAGTCGTACCGCCTGTTGGCGCAGACGGTCGAGTACCCGCTCCATCTCGGGGTCACCGAGGCCGGCCCGCCGCCCGGGGGGCTGATCAAGTCGGTGGCGGGCATCGCCACCCTGCTGCTCGAAGGGATCGGCGACACCATCCGGTTCTCGCTCACCGCCGACCCGGTCGAGGAGGCCAAGGCCGGTCGGGCGCTGCTCGAGTACCTCGGGCTGCGGGAGCGCAAGGGCCTCGACCTCATCGCCTGCCCATCCTGCGGCCGGGCCGAGGTCGACGTGATCGCCGTCGCCTCCGCCGCCCAGAAGGCGCTGGAGGCCGAGAAGCTGCCCATCCAGGTGGCGGTGATGGGGTGCGTGGTCAACGGGCCGGGAGAGGCCAGGGAGGCCGACCTGGGCATCGCTGCAGGGAAGGGGAGGGGCCACCTGTTCATCAAGGGCCAGGTGGTTCGGGTGGTGCCCGAGGCGGACATGGTCGACGCCCTCGTCGACGAGGCGCGCCGGCTGGCAGAGGAAGGGGTGGAGGCACGGCTCGCCGCCGCCGATGCATCGGCTGCCGACATCGCCGAGGAGACCGCCCTCGAGCTCCGTACGTCCCAAGGTGACGTCAACCACACCGCCGACCGCCGCGCCGCCGTCGCCCGCGTCGCCGAGGAATAGCTCGCCTCCCCTCTCGGAGGGGAGGGGTGGCGGCGGATCGGGCCGGAGGCCGGCGCGGCTGCCGGGGAGGGGATCGGCGTCGAGGGTCCTCGAGTCGGTTCGGAAACCTCCGGCGGTACGGCCCCAGGTCCCGGTATCCTCCGCCACCGCTTCCCCCAGGAGCCCGACGGTGCGCTGGTCCCAGGCCTTCATCCCGACGCTACGCGACGACCCGGCAGATGCCGAGGCGGTGAGCCATCGTCTGCTGGTGCGCGCCGGGTTCATCAGGCAGCTGATGGCCGGGTCGTACTCGCTGCTCCCGCTGGGGATGCGCGTCGCCACCAAGATCTCCTCCATCATCCGGGAGGAGATGAACGCCATCGGCGGCCAGGAGTTCCTCCTTCCCGTGGTCCACCCCGCCGAGCCCTGGAAGCGGACGCGGTCGCTGGGACGACGTCGAGGGGATCCTGGTCAAGTTCCGTGATCGGCGCGGGGCGGACATGATGCTCGCCATGAGCCACGAGGAGATCTTCACGCCGCTCGCCGCCGAGATGCGCTCGTACCGGGAGCTCCCGCAGCTCTGGTACCACCTGCAGACCAAGTTCCGCGACGAGCCCAGGCCCAAGGCCGGGCTCCTGCGGGTGCGGGAGTTCGTGATGAAGGACTCGTACTCGTTCGACGTCGACCGGGCCGGCCTCGATCACCAGTTCGACAACCACCACGCCGCCTACTCGCGGATCTTCGCCAAGTTGGGGCTGCCGGTCATCCCGGTCGAGGCGAGCTCGGGCTCGATGGGCGGCACCGAGTCCGTCGAGTTCACCGTCCCGTCCGCGGCGGGGGAGGACGACGTGGCGGTGTGCCCGACCGGCGACTACGCCGGCAACGTGGAGCGCGCCACGTCACGACTCGACCCGGTCGAGGACCCGCCGGGCGACTCCGAGATCGCCGAGTTCCCCACCCCGGGCATCCGCACCATCGCCGCCCTCGCAGAAGGCTTCGACTTCGCCGCCGCTCGCCGACCAGATCAAGACGCTGGTCTACGTCGTGGACGGTGAGCCGACCCTGGTGCTGCTGCGCGGTGACCACGATCTGATGGAGCAGAAGCTGGTCGACGGTCTGGGCACGGCGAAGCTCCGCCCGGCGACGGAGGAGGAGATCCGCCCGCTGCTCGGCGCCGGCCCGGGCAGCCTGGGGGCGGTGGGCGTGACCGGGATTCCGGTGGTCGCCGACCCGGCGCTCCAGGATCGCCGCGGCATGGTGACCGGAGCCAACCGCGACGACGTCCACCTCCGCGGCGTCGACGTGGCCCGCGACATCGCCGTCGACCGCTGGCTCGACCTGCGCACGGTGCGGGAGGGAGACCCCTGCCCACGATGTGGCACGCCGCTCCGGGTCGAGCGGGTCATCGAGGTCGGGCACATCTTCAAGCTCGGCACGTTCTACAGCGAGCCCCTCGACGCCACGGTGCTCGACGAGAACGGGGTGGAGACGCCCATCTTCATGGGCTCGTACGGCGTCGGCGTCGGCCGCAGCATGGCTGCGGTGGTCGAGACCCACCACGACGACAAGGGCATCGTCTGGCCGGTGCCGGTAGCTCCCTACGAGGTGGTGGTCAGCCTGGTCAAGGTGGACGACGAGCCGTCGGCCGAGGCGGCCGAGGCGGTCTACCAGGGCCTGGTCGACGCCGGGATCGACGTCATCCTCGACGATCGCGACCTGCGTCCAGGCGTGAAGTTCACCGACGCCGAGCTGGTCGGGTTCCCGTTCCGGGTCACCATCGGCCCCCGCGGGGTCGGTGCCGGCGAGGTCGAGCTCACGGAGAGGGCTTCCGGCGAGACCGAGACGCTGCAGCTCGAAGACGCCGTCGCCGCCGTCGTCGAGCGGGTGACCAGCCTGCGTTGACGTCCCGCAGCGGCTCGGAGCTGCCGAACCGCCGAAGTGGCGTCCACCACCCGGATTTCACTGTCCCTGGGCCGTTCGGCCCAACCGGCCCGGCTGGTATACTCGCCTTCAACTGAGATCGCCGCGTCGAGGTGGGCCCGGGGCCCGCCTCGTTTGGTGATACGGGCCGGTCGTGGCCCGGGATCGAAGGGACCGAGGACAGGAGCGAGCAGACCATGACCGCCGAACCGGCACAGCGCATGTGGGGCGTCATCGAGCCCTACCTGGCTGCCGAGGGGATCGAGCTCGACGACCTCGAGATCGTGGGCGGCAGCGGTGCCTCCCTGGTGCGGGTGGTGGTCGACGCCCCCGAGCCGATCGACGTCGACACCCTCGCCCGGCTGTCCCGTGGGGTGTCCCGTCTGCTCGACGATGACGGCGAGGGCGGCCCGGTGGCCGGCTCGTACACGTTGGAGGTCACCTCTCCCGGCCTGGAGCGGGCCTTGCGGCGGCCGCGCCACTTCGAGAAGGCGATAGGCCGTGAAGTGCGGGTGAAGACGAAGCGACCGGTGGGCGACTCGAACCATCTGCGCGGCCTCCTCGCCGAGGTGGGCGCCGATGAGCTCACCGTGGAAACGGACGGGGGGCAGGTCACGGTGCCCTTCGACGAGGTGGCGACGGCCCGGACCGTGTTCACGTGGGAAACGGCTCCGAAGCCGGGCGGACGCCGGTAGAGAGGATCAGCGATGGACTACAACCTGCTCGATGCCCTCGAGCTCCTCGAGCGAGAGAAGGGCGTGCCCGCCGACGTGATCCTCGACGCCCTGGCCAACGCCCTGGTGTCCGCCTACAAGCGCACTCCGGGCGCCGCCGAAGAAGCGCGGGTGACCATCGACGCCGACACCACCGAGATCATCGTCTACGGCCAGGACCTCGACGAGGACGGCAACGTGGTGCGGGAGTGGGAGGACACCCCGGACGACTTCGGCCGCATCGCTGCCCAGACCGCCAAGCAGGTGATCCTGCAGCGGCTGCGCGACGCCAAGCGCGAGCAGGTCTTCGAGCTGTACGAGGGCCGCGAGGGAGACCTGGTGACCGGCATCGTCCAGCAGTCCGACCACCGGTACGCCATCCTCGACCTGGGCAACGCGGAGGCGATCATGCCCGCCTCCGAGCGGATCCCCTACGAGAAGCTGGAGCGCGGCAACCGGGTGAAGGCATACATCCTCGAGGTCCGCGGCGAAGGCAAGGGCCCGCAGATCGTGATCAGTCGAAGCCACCCCGAGTTCATCAGGTCGCTGTTCGAGCTCGAGGTGCCGGAGCTCGTCGACGGCGACGTCGAGATCAAGGCGATCGCCCGTGAGGCGGGCCATCGCACCAAGATCGCCGTGCTGTCCAACGATCCCAACGTCGACCCCGTGGGGGCCTGTGTCGGCGCCCGTGGCTCCAGGGTCCGCCAGGTGGTCAACGAGCTGAGGGGCGAGAAGGTCGACATCGTCGAGTGGCGCCCCGAGGCGGCTTCCTTCCTGGCCGAGGCGCTGTCCCCGGCTCGGGTCAAGGAGGTGCGTCTCGACGACGAGAACCGGGTCGCCACCGTGATCGTTCCCGACCACCAGCTGTCGCTGGCCATCGGCAAGGAGGGACAGAACGCCCGTCTCGCCGCCCGGCTCACCGGTTACAAGGTCGACATCCGCTCCGAGAGCCAGGACCTGGGCCTCGATGTGGAAGAGGCCGCCGTCGCGCCGGCGACAGGCGCCACCGACGAGGCGGCGACAGGTGCCGCCGACGAGGGCGATGTCACCGCTGGCGGCGAAGAGGCCGGCGACAGCGCCGTCGCCGATGACGCGGTGGTCGCGGATGACAGCGCGTCGGTCGTGCGCGATGACAGCGCCGTCGCGGATGACACGGTGGTCGCCGGATGACAGCGCCGTCGCCGATGACGCGGTGGTCGCGGATGACAGCGCCGTCGCGGATGACGCGGTGGTCGCGGATGACAGCGCCGTCGCGGATGACGCGGTGGTCGCGGATGACAGCGCCGTCGCCGATGACACGGTGGTCGCGGATGACAGCGCCGTCGCGGATGACGCGGTGGTCGCGGATGACAGCGCCGTCGCGGATGACGCGGTGGTCGCCGATGAGACCGGCGACGCCGACGCCGCAAACGACGAGGTCGACGAGGACCAGCCCGCCGGCGCCTGACGGCCCGGTGGCACAATGCTCCCGTCCGGGGGCTCTAATCGGAGGTGACGGTTGGCGAAGCTACGGGTGTACGAGCTGGCACGAGAGCTTGGACACGACTCCAAGGATGTGCTGGCGCGTGTCCACGAGCTCGGCATAGAGGCCAAGACCGCCTCGTCCGGTCTCGACGACGATGCCGTCGCCCTCGTCCGCCTGGCGTACGAGGACGCCTCGGCAGGCGCCGCCGCCGGCGAGCCGGCGGCCGGCGACGAAGTGCCGATCGCCGCCAGAGACGAGGACACCGAGACCGACACCGAGCCAGAGCCCGAGTCCGAGCCGGAGCCGGGGCCCGAGCCCGAGTCGGGACCCGAGCCCGAGCCCGAGTCCGAGGCAGAGGAGGACACCCTCATCTCCGTCAAGGAGGGCGTCACCGCCGCCGAGTTCGCCCGACAGATCGGGGAACGAACCGGTGAGGTCGTGAAGGCCCTGATGATGATGGGCGAGATGGTCCCGGGGGGTGGTGCCATCCCGGTGACGGCGCTCGAGCCCCTGGGGGCCCGCTTCGGGTACCAGGTGCTCGTCGACGAGGCGGAGCCTGTCGAGGCGGAGCCCGTCCGCGGCCCGCACCGCGTCGAGTTCGAGGACGACCCGGCCAGCCTGCGGCCGCGGCCGCCGGTGGTCACCGTGATGGGCCACGTCGACCACGGCAAGACCAGGCTGCTCGACACCATCCGCACCACCAACGTGGTCGCCGGGGAGGCAGGGGGCATCACCCAGCACATCGGCGCCTACCAGGTGAAGGCCGGCGACGGCCAGACCATCACCTTCATCGATACGCCCGGGCACGAGGCGTTCACCGCGCTGCGCGCCCGCGGGGCCAACGTCACCGACATCGTCATCCTCGTCGTCGCCGCCGACGACGGGGTCAAGCCGCAGACCGTCGAGGCCATCGACCACGCCAAGGCGGCAGGGGTTCCCATCATCGTGGCCATCAACAAGATCGACCTGCCCGCCGCCGACCCGAACTCGGTCAGGGCCGAGCTCACCCAGCACGGCATCGTCGTCGAGGACCTCGGCGGCGACGTCGTGTCGGCCGAGGTGTCGGCGCTCGACGGGCTCGGGGTCGACGAGCTGCTCGAGATGGTGGCGCTGGTCGCCGAGGTCGGCGAGTTGCAGGCCAACCCGTCGGCACCCGCCGTCGGCACCGTCATCGAGAGCCAGCTCGAGGTCGGCAGAGGCCCCGTCGCCACCGTCATCGTCCAGCGGGGAACCCTGAAGCCGGGTGACGCCCTGGTCGCCGGGTCGGTCGCCGGGCGGGTGCGGGCGCTCTTCGACGAGAACGGCGTGAGGCTCATCAACGCCGGCCCGAGCACCCCGGCGGTCGTCATGGGGTGGGACGAGGTCCCCTCTGCCGGCGACATGTTCGAGGTGGTGAAGAACGAGCGCGCCGCCCGCAAGCTGGCCGAGGCCAAGGTGGGTGAGCAACGCAGCCATGACCTGATCGTCCCCACGGCCACCGAGCGGCTGGGCCAGCTCCTCGAGCAGCTCCGCACCCGCGACGACGCCGAGCTGCGCATCGTGGTGAAGGCCGACGCCCACGGATCGCTGGAGGCGATCCGTGATGCCGTGGCGAAGATCAAGCGAGAAGACGCCGCCGTCCACATCATCCACGCCGGGGTCGGCGGCATCACCGAGAACGACGTCACCCTCGCCGAGGCGTCGGAGGCGATCGTCTACGGGTTCAACACCCGCCCGGATGCCGGCGCCCGCACCGCGGCCAAGGATCGAGCCATCGACATCCGCACCTTCCTGATCATCTACGAGCTGTTGGAGGACATCGAGTCGCTCCTGGTCGGCGAACTGGCCCCGGAGGAGGTCGAGACCTTCCTCGGCTCGGCCGAAGTCCGGGCGACGTTCCGCTCGCCGCGGTTCGGCACCATCGCCGGGTCGTACGTGACCGACGGTGACATCAACCGCAACGCAAGGGCCCGGCTGGTCCGCGACGGAGTCGTGGTGTACGACGGGCGGATCGCCTCGCTCCGTCGCTTCAAGGACGACGTGGCGAGCGTGAGCTCCGGCTTCGAGTGCGGCATCGGTCTGGAGAACTTCCGTGACATCAAGGAAGGCGACTTCATCGAGTCGTACGAGATCAGGCAAGTCGCCCGTACCTGATCGCCCATGCACGCCATCGCGCTCCGCGTCGAGCTCCGGATCAGGGGAGCGCGGTCGCTGAAGGAGAAACGGCACACCGTGAAATCGGTCACCACCCAGCTCTCCTCCACGTTCGGGGTGGCGGTCGCCGAGGTCGACGACCAGGACAAGTGGCAGAAGCTCACCCTGGGTGTCGCCGCCGTCTCCGGGGAAGCCGGCCAGCTCACCCGGTTGGTCCACTCGATCGAGCGCTGGCTGGAGCGCCGCGACGATGTCGAGGTCCTGTCCGTCGCAGCCGGCCCCATCGAGTCGGTGGAATGAGGCGGGGCGATGAGACAACCCCGTTCGTCGAGGATGCGCAAGGTGGACGAGCTGTTGCGTGAGGTGATCGCCGAGGAGGTCGGCCGGCTCAAGGACCCGCGGATCGGCTTCGTGACCGTCACCGGCGTCGACACCTCGCCCGACCTCAGGCGAGCCACGGTCTTCTACTCGGCGCTGGGCACCGACGAGGAGCAGGCGGACATCGCAGCTGCGCTCGCCCACGCCGCACCGCACGTCCAGCAGCGTGTCGCCGCCCAGGTGCGGATGAAGTTCACCCCCGTCCTCACCTTCTCCGTCGACGAGGCGGTGGAGCGGGGGTTGCGGCTCTCTCGCATCCTCCACGAGCTGGAACAGGAGCCTCCGATCGACAATCGGGCGAGGAGTGCGAATGACCTCACAGGACGGGCCGGGGACCACCGACGGCGCCACGGTCGCCGGCGGCGCGGCGCGATGGCTGCGGTGGCGGCCGCCGTCGCCGAGGCACGGACCATCGTCACCGTCGGCCACGTCGGCCCCGACGGTGACGCCCTCGGCTCGATGGTCGCTCTGGCTCGCAGTGCCCGTCTCACCGGGCGGACGGCCTGGGCAACGTTCGGCGAGCCATTCGTCATGCCGCACACGCTGCGCTTTCTCGACGCCGAGGTGGTCGAGCACCCGGCCGGCGTCCCCGCCGCCTTCGACCTCCTGGTGGTGGTCGACTGCGCCGAGCAGAGTCGGTTGGGGAGTGCCGCGTCACTGGTGAAGCAGGCGGGGAAGGTGGCCGTGATCGACCACCACCTCACCCATGACTCGTTCGGGGACGTCGCCTGGATCGACCCGACCGCCGGGGCGACCGCCCAGATGGTGGTGACGCTCCTCGCCCATCTCGGCTGGCCGGTCGACCGGCCGGTTGCGGAAGCGCTGTACGCCGGGATCGTGACCGACACCGGGCGCTTCCAGTACTCGTCGACCACCCCGGAGCTGCACCGCATGGCCGCCGGGCTGCTCGACGCCGGTGTCGAACCCGACCGGATCGGCCAGCATCTCTTCGCCGAGGTCCCGTTCGGCTACCTCGGCCTGGCTGCCGCCGTTCTGGGCAGGGCCGTCTTGGAGCCGGAGCGGTCGCTGGTGTGGTCGAGTCTCACCGCCGCCGACCTGGCGGCTGCCGGTGTCGCCTACGAGCAGGCCGACGGGCTGATCGACCTCATCAGGATCGCCGAGGAGGCCGAGGTGGCGCTGTTGCTCCGCCAACTGGACGGGACGACCACCAAGGGGAGCCTCCGTTCCCGCGGCCTGGTCGACGTGGCGGCGGTGGCGACCAGCCTCGGCGGCGGTGGTCACCGGAATGCCGCCGGGTTCACGGTGCCCGGTACGATCGAACGGGCGATCGAGCGGGTACGCGAGGCCATGGGATGAGCCGCCCCAACGGGTTCCTGCTGGTGGACAAGCCACCGGGATGGACGTCGCACGACGTCGTGGCCAAGGTCCGATCGGTCGCCCAACAGAAGAAGGTGGGCCATGCCGGCACCCTCGACCCGATGGCCACCGGGCTCCTCGTGCTCGGGTTGGGCCGGACCACCCGGCTGCTCCGGTTCGTCACCGCGGCACCCAAGGAGTACGTGGCGACGGCGCGGTTCGGGGTGGCCACCGACACGCTCGACGCCGACGGGGCCGTGTTTGTCGCGGGAGCCGATGGCGGTCAGCGAGGAGGACCTTCGGTCGGTGGCGCACCGGTTCACCGGCACCGTGATGCAGGTACCGCCGATGGTCTCGGCGCGGCGGGTCGGCGGCCGCCGGCTCTACGACCTGGCCAGGGCCGGCGAAGACGTGGAACGCCAGGCGCGCCCGGTGACCATCCACGAGCTCGAGATCCTCGACTTCGCCCCGAGCGACTATCCGGAGGTCACGTTCCGGGTCACCTGCTCCACCGGCACCTACGTCCGCACGCTCGCCGACGACCTGGCCGAGGCCCTCGGTGGCCGCGCCCACCTCACCGCGCTCCGCCGGACCGCCAGCGGAGGGCATCGGGTCGAGGCCGCCCTCTCCGTCGAGGCCATCGTCGAGGAGGCGGCCGCGGGACGGCTCGGCGACCTCGTGTTGCCTGCCGCCCGCGGTCTCCCCGAGCTGCCCGAGGTCGTGGTGACCCACGACATGGCCGAGGGTGTCCGCCACGGGATCGCCTTTCCCAGCAGCGTCCTCGGCGAGGGCGTTCCCGACCACGGGCCGGTGCGCATCACCGACACAGCCGGGGGTCTGCTGGCGATCTACGACGTGGACGGCTCCCGCGCCCGACCCGAGGTGGTGTTGGGATGAGGCTGCTCGAGGGCCCGCACGGCTCGTGGCCGGTCCCGGAGCGCAGGTCGGCGGTAACCATCGGGGTCTACGACGGCGTCCACCGCGGCCATCGAACGGTCATCGCCACCCTTGGCCGGGAGGCGGTCGAACGCGATCTGGCACTCACCGTGGTCACGTTCCGCACCCACCCGGCGGCGGTGCTCGCTCCCGACCGAGTGCCACGGCGCTTGACCACCCTCAGCCAGCAACTCGAGCTCTTCGACGAGCTGAGGGTCGACCAGGTGGCGATCCTCGACTTCGACGACGCCTTGCGCCATCTGCCCGCGGAGGCGTTCGTCACCGAGCTGCTGGTCGACGCCCTGGCTGCGGCCGTCGTGTCGGTGGGCGAGGACTTCAGATTCGGCTACCGCCAGCAGGGCGATTGCGCCCTGCTGGCCAGGATGGGAGCGGCGCATGGGTTCCAGCTGGCGCCGGTGGCCATCGTCGGTGACGGCGAGGGCGCATTCACCGCCTCGGATGTCCGCGATGCGCTCGCCGACGGTGACCTCGGTGCCGCCGGGCGAATCCTCGGGCGCAGGTTCGCCGTGCGAGGCGTCGTGGTGCGGGGCGACGGGAGGGGACGCGCCATCGGCTTCCCCACGGCCAACCTGCGGCTGGTCGAAGCCCAGGCGCTCCCCAGGCGGGGCGTCTACGCCGTCTGGGTGAGGGTGGGAGACGGCGTTCTCCCCGGAGTTGCGAACATCGGGGTTCGCCCCACCTTCGACGGGACCGTCGAGGTGCTGGAGGCCCACCTGCTCGACCTGGCCGATCGGCCCGAAGGGGAAGGCAGCGAAGGGATCGATCTGTACGACCAGGAAGTCGACGTGGAGTTCGTGTCCCGCATCCGCGACGAGCAGCGCTTCGACGGGGTGGAGTCGTTGGTCGCCCAGATCGGGGCAGACGTCGCCGAGGCGAGGGCACGTCTCGACCAGGACGCCGGTTCATTAGGGTGACCCGTCGGTCGGTCCGCTCCGCGTCGCCCTTCGAGCATCGCTACGGGTTCAGCCGGGCGGTCCGGGTGGGGGACCGGGTGATCGTCGCCGGGACGGCGCCGGTCCCTCCGGAAGGCGAGGATGTGGCAGTAGGCGCCTATGGGCAGACGCTGCGATGCGGCGAGATCGCGCTCGCCGCCATGGCCGAACTCGGTGCCGGGGCCGGTCACGTGGTTCGTACCCGGATGTTCGTCGTCGACGCCGACGACGCCGACGCGGTCGGCCGGGCCCACGCCGAGTTGTTCGGTCCCGCCGCCCCGGCGGCGACCATGGTGGTGGTGGCCGGGCTGCTCGATCCGGCGTGGCTGGTGGAGCTCGAGATCGAGGCGGTGGTCGACGGCCGGCGCCGATTGACGGGCGGGCCTGGTCAGATGTCGACCGGGGTGCCGATCTCGATCACCCGATCGTTGGGGAGCTTGAAGTAGGCGGCGGCACTGCGGGCGTTCCGGTGCAGATATCGGAAGACGTTCTCCTGGAGCGCGCCGAGGCCGACGCCCGGTGTGGCCACCGGCGTCTCCTTGCCCAGGAAGTAGGTGGTGTGCAGCGGGTCGAAGGCGACCTCTGCCATCAGCTGGCGCAGCTCGAGCGGGACATCCGGCTCCTCCATGAACCCGTAGCGCAGGGTGACCTCGAAGAACCTGCTGCCCAGGTGGACGACCTTCTCGCGGCGGGCACGGCACGCGGGGAGTGTTCTCCACCCGGACGGCGAGGAACACCACGGATTCGTGGACCGCCTCGTTGTGGCGGAGATTGGCGAGGAAGGCCGGCGGCACCCGCCCGGGGTTGGGGAAGAGGTAGACCGCCGTTCCCTGGATCCGTCGCAGCCCGGGCTTGCGCGCCAGGCTGTTGACCAGGGCACTCAGTGGTTGCTCGCCTCTGCGGAGAGCCTTCGCCACATGCTCGCGTCCGGCCCGCCAGGTGCGCATCACCCCGTAGAGGATGGCGCCGAGCAGGAGGGGGAACCAGCCGCCTTCGGGGATCTTGACCAGGTTGGCGCCGAGGAACGCCAGGTCGACGACCAGGAACCCGCCCACCACCACCCGTGTCCTCGCCTTGCTCCATCCCCAGTGCTCCCGGGCATAGACCCCGATCAGGATGCTGGTGATGAACATGGTGGCGGTGACGGCCACCCCGTAGGCGGCGGCCAGGTTCGCCGAGGTCCGGAACCCCACCACGAGCCCGACACAGGCGACGAGCAACCACCAGTTCACCGAAGGGACGTAGACCTGGCCGAAGGCCGTGGCCGACGTGTGGCGCACATCCATCCTGGGGAGGAAGTCCAGCTGCACGGCCTGGTGGGTCAGGGAGAACACACCGGAGATCAACGCCTGGCTGGCGATGATGGTGGCGGCGGTGGCCAGCGCGATCAACGGGTACAGCGCCCACTCGGGGGCGAGCAGGAAGAACGGGCTGCTGACCGCCTCCGGGTTGTCGAGGACGAGGGCGCCCTGGCCGGCGTAGTTGAGCAGCAACGCCGGCATCACCACGGCGAACCAGGCACCTCTGATCGGCTTCACCCCGAAGTGCCCCATGTCGGCGTACAGCGCCTCCCCGCCGGTGACCACCAGCACCACCGAGCCCGAGCGCCAGGAAGGCCCGACCGGTGTGAGCCGAGAAGAACTCGACGGCGTACCACGGGTTGACGGCGGCGACGACCCCGGGGTTGCCGGCGGCGTTGAGCAGGCCGAGGACGGCGATCGTGCCGAACCACGCCAGCATCACCGGGCCGAAGAGCTTGCCGACGACATGGGTGCCCCGGTTCTGGATGGCGAACAGAGCCACCAGGATCCCGACCGAGATCGGCACCACGAACCGGGCGAGGTCCGGGGCGGCGAGCTCGAGCCCCTCGACGGCGGAGAGCACCGAGATGGCCGGGGTGATCGCCCCGTCGCCGTACAGCAGGGCGGCGCCGAACAACCCGAGCCCTACCAGGGCCGTCGCGACGCAGCCGATCCTCGGGTGTCGGAGTGACGAGGGCGGTGAGGGCGAGGATGCCCCCCTCGCCGTGGTTGTCGGCACGCATAACCACCGACACGTACTTGACGGCGATGACGATCACCAGCGCCCAGAAGATCAAGGACAGCACGCCGAGCACCGTGGTGTCGTTGACCGGGAGCCCGTGCTCCTCGGTGAAGGTCTCGCGAAGCGCGTAGAGCGGGCTGGTGCCGATGTCGCCGAACACGATCCCGATGGCGCCGACGGTGAGCGGGCCCAGGCCCCCCCGAGGACCGTGGGTGGTGGCGGCTCGTGGGGCGGGAGGCGCTTCGGCATGCGGGAAGCGGCACCCTACTCGCCGACCTCCGCTCCGAGCCGACGAGGGACGGGAGGCATGCCGGCTATTCCCGCGGCGCACGGGCACGCGTTGAGGCTGGACGATCAGGCGCCGGTGGGACCCGGTGCAGCGGGCGGTCAGGGCCAACCCCGCTGGCCGCATGCATGGCGACTGCCGGACCCGGGTAGGTGATCGCCCTGCATCACCGCATGTCAGCAACGCTGGAGGTCCCCGCCGTGATTCCTGATCTGCCATCCGATGACCCCGACACCCCGGAGATCCCGGACGAGGTGACCCCGGACGTGCCGAATGAGTTGCCCGCCGGTGTGCCTGACGGTGCCCCCGGGTTGCCCGACCCCGAGACTCAGGTGCCGTCGGAACTGCCGACCGTCCCGGATCCGGAGCGGCCCGGTGACCTGCCACCGGCGGAGGTGCCGGACGGCGACGGTTGAGTAGTGGCCGCCGCCAACTTACCGTCCCCGGATCTCTCGATCGCATGGTGAACCGCGGGGCCGTGCCACCCCACGCTGCATGGCGCGTACCCGGGACGATGGCCCGATGAACCCGACGACGATGGCCCCGTGATGCGGTGGATCCTCTTGCTTGGGCTTTTGATCCTGGTCGGCGGCTGCGGGCAACGACGACTCGTCGGCGGCAACGTCGAATACCGCCACAACGCAACCGACGAGCACGACCGGCGCCGAGGGGTACGACCCGTATCAGGAGTTCCTCGCCCTCGGCGGCACCGAACTGTGGGCTCAGGATGCCGAGTCCTGTGTGGGGTTCCCGGTGATGTGTGGGCCCGTCTGTTGTTCGCTGATCAGCGAGGGTCCTTCACCTGAGGACGCCCAGACCCGGGCGCTGTCGGGTTGCGGAACCGAGTGGTCACCCGGGACCGTCGACGCGGTGCTGGCGGAGGCGTACCGGCAGGTCGACGGATTCTGCGCCTCCTCGTCGTCGTGACAGGAGCGACGCCTCCACCGGCCTCCGCTGCCTAGGTTGGCGAAGCGGACCGGCGACGGCTACAATCTGCGCTCGGACGTTCGTCCGCCGCATCTCCACACGCGAGAGGCCCAAGCGTCGCAGCGCGACACCGAAGCCCCGGGCCGGACATGCCCCCTGTCGTGAAGGACACGCAGTTGAAGGACAAGCAGACCACCATCGAAGAGTTCGGCTCGCACACCACCGACACCGGTTCGCCGGAGGTCCAGGTGGCGCTGCTGACCGAGCGAATCAACCACCTCACCGAGCACCTGCGGTCGAACCAGAAGGATCACCACAGCCGGCGGGGTCTGCTGATGATGGTCGGCAAGCGGCGGCGTCTGCTCGGCTACCTGCGTAACCAGGATGTCGAGCGCTATCGCTCCCTCATCGCCAGGCTGGGCCTGCGCCGCTGAGGGTGCCAACCGGTGGGACGATCGTCGTCCCGCCGCACGGGGACCGCCTCCCACTGGAGGCGCCCCGAATGGAGCAGGGGACACCCACCAGTTGTCAGTGGCGGGCGCTCTCTCCCTTGCGAGAGCTCCCACCACTGCCAATTGGTCCGTGTCTCCTCTGACAACCAAGGAGAACACGCGTGGCAGAGACCACCGTTCGTAGCCCGGGTGGGCGACAAGGAAGTCGTCTTCTCGGCGGGCAAACTCGCCCAACTCGCCGATGGGGCCGTTGTGGCGACCATCGGCAACACCGAAGTCCTCGTCACCGCCACCGCCAGCCGGTCGGTGCGTGAAGGCCAGGACTTCTTCCCGCTCACCGTCGACGTCGAGGAGCGGATGTACTCCGTCGGCCGGATCCCCGGCTCGTTCTTCCGTCGTGAGGGCCGGGCCACGGAGAAGGCGACGCTGACCGCCCGCCTCATCGACCGCCCGCTTCGGCCGTCGTTCGCCGACACCTACCGCTGCGAGACCCACGTGGTGGCCACGATCATGGCCGCCGACCTGGTCAACCCGTACGACGTCCCCGCGCTCAACGCGGCGTCGGCGGCCCTGACCGTGAGCGCCATCCCGTTCCTCGGCCCCATCGGGGCGGTCCGGCTGGCGCTGCGTGACGGCGAGTGGATCGCCTTCCCGACCTTCGAGGAGATGGACGAGTCGGTGTTCGAGATCGTCGTCGCCGGGAAGCGCAACGACGCCGGAGGCGTCGACATCGCCATGGTCGAGGCCGGAGCCACCGAGAACGGCTACCGGCTCGTCCAGGACGGCGCCCCCGCCAGCGACGAGGAGACCGTCGCCCGCGGCCTCGAGGAGGCCAAGGACCACATCGGCACCATCATCGACCTGCAGCTCGAGCTGCGTCGCCAGCTCGGCGAGCCGGAGCCGGTGGAGTGGCCGGTGGTCGAGGATTACTCGGCCGAGCTGTACGAGCGGGTCGCCGCAGTCGCCCGGCCCAAGCTCGAGGCGATGGGCACCATCTCCGACAAGACCCAGCGTCTGGGCACCGAGAAGCAGATCGCCGAGGAGGTGATGGCCGAGCTCGCCCTCCCCGAGGACGACCCGGCTCTGGCCTCCGCCGCCAAGCGGGCCTTCCGGTCGATCCAGAAGAGCGTGATGCGCGACCGGGTGGTGCGCGACGGCGTCCGGCTCGACGGCCGGGGCCTCACCGACATCCGGCCGCTGCACGTCGAAGTCGGGGTGCTTCCCGAGGTCCACGGGTCCGGGTTTGTTCCAGCGGGGCGAGACCCAGGTGCTCAACGTGACCACGCTGGGCATGACCAAGATGGAGCAGATGCTCGACACCATCTCGGTCGAGGAGAAGAAGCGGTACATGCACCACTACAACATGGCGCCGTTCGCCACCGGCGAGACCGGCTTCATGCGTGGCCCCAAGCGACGTGAGATCGGGCACGGTGCGCTGGCCGAGCGGGCACTGCTCCCGGTGATCCCGCCCGTGGACGACTTCCCGTACGCCTTCCGCCTCGTCTCCGAGGTGCTGATGTCGAACGGGTCGTCGTCGATGGCCTCGGTGTGCGGTTCTTCGCTGTCGCTGATGGACGCCGGCGTGCCGATCGCCGCCCCGGTGGCCGGCATCGCCATGGGCCTGATCGCCCACGAGGGCCAGTTCGTCACGCTCACCGACATCCTCGGCGCCGAGGACGCCCTCGGCGACATGGACTTCAAGGTGGCGGGGACGCACGACATGATCACCGCCCTCCAGCTCGACACCAAGATCGAGTCGCTGCCGGCGGACGTGCTCATCAAGGCGATGCACCAGGCACGCGATGCGCGGCTGTTCATCCTCGGGGCCATGGCCGAGGTCATCGCCGAGCCGCGACCCGAGCTGGCCCCGAACGCCCCGAAGATCGAGTCGATCCAGATCCCGCGTGACCGGATCGGCGAGGTGATCGGGCCCAAGGGCAAGGTCATCCGTGAGCTCGAGGAGGAGACCGGCGCCACCATCGAGATCGACGACGACGGCACCGTCCGGGTGGGCGCGGTCGACACCGCCTCGATGCAGCTCGCCAAGGAGCGAATTCTCGCCATCGGGTTCCCGCCGGAGGCGAACGTCGGCGAGACCTACCAGGGCGAGGTGGTGAACATCACCAAGTTCGGCGCCTTCGTCAACATCCTGCCCGGCCGCGACGGGCTGTTGCACATCTCGAAGATGGGTGGCGGTCGCCGCATCGCCCAGGTCGAGGACGTGCTCGCCCTCGGCGACGACGTCCAGGTGGTGGTGCGCGAGATCGACGACCGGGGCAAGGTCAGCCTGGACCTCGCCGACGGCGTCGAGCTCGAGCTCAAGCCCGGCGCCAAGCTGCTCGAGCCCGGTGACAGCGGCGGTGGCTACGGCGACCGTGGCCGCGACTCCGGGCGCGACCGTGGCGGTCGTGACCGTGACCGCGGCCGGGACCGGGGCAGCCGTGACGGGGGACGAGGTCGGGAGCGTCGCACTGACGACCGGACCTCGGGCAACCGGCACTCTGACGAGGCTCGCACCGAGTCCCGCAGCGCCGAGACCACCGCATCGTCGGGGTCACGCACCGTGGTGTCCTTCGAGGACGACTTCGAGACCGGCTTCTAGAAGCGTCTCACGTCGATGATGAAGGGCCCTCCCGACCGGGAGGGCCCTTCTGTTCGTTCTCCGCGCCTCATACAGGTTTCCTGCCCGGGTGACCCCTCCTCGTCTGCCGTGCAGGCCTCGGCGCGTGTCGCAGCCACTCCTCTCCAGGAGGGTGAGGAGAGTGTCAATCCTCGAGGACGAAGGTCAGCTTCATGTCGACCCGGAAGTGCTTGATGGTGCCGTCCTCGGCGAGCTCCACCTTGTGCTCGGAGATCCACGCCCCTCTGACATTGTCCACGGTCTTCTGCGCCTTGGCCAGGCCCTTGCGGATGGCGTCTTCGAAGGACCCGGGGGAAGTCGACGTGATCTCGATGACCTTGGCAACAGACACGAAGGAGCTCCTTTCGACATGCTCTTCCTTGGCAGCGTACCTAGTGGCATCCCCAGCTCGCGCCGCTCGCCTCCTCCTGCAGCCGCCCTTTCCTCCTCCGCAGATGGGGCTCCAACCCAAGGCGGGCACGTGTCTGACGGAAGGGGGACTGGTCCGGCTGTGACTTTCGTGAGGCCGACTCATATCCCTTGTCAGTCGAACGTATGTTCGACTAGGGTGTGATGCCCGGCAGACAGGTGAGCGGTGTCAGGCACCATGGCGGCGACCAGAGTGGTGACCACCTCCATGACCGGCGCGGGACCGCTCAGGTCGCCCACCTGGCCGGGCGAGGTCACTTCGTTGGTCCCCGGCTCCGGGCAGGTGGTGGGGTTGCGGGGCGTAGCCGGCATGGGGCTCACCCGGCTGGGGCTGTCACTGGTGGCCGGCGCCGCTCCCGCGGGGATGATCGCCTGCGTCGACGTGCGGGGCTGGCTGTGCCCGGCGGCGGCCTGGGAGGTGGGGATCGACCTCGACCGCCTGGTGGTGGTGCGCTGCGACGACCCGGTCACCTGGAGCCGGGTGGTGGCCGGGCTGCTCGACGGGATGGGTGCCGTCTACGCCGAGGTGCCCCGCCGGGTGCCGGATGCCCCGCTGCGCACCCTGGCCGGGACGGTGCGGCGCCGGGGCACCCCGCTGGTGCTCAACCCGCTGTCCGGGGAATTGCCCGGCGGGGTGGCCCAACTCACGTTGGAGGGGCGCCGGGTGGTCTGGGAGGGGACCGAGGCGGGTCATGGCCGCTTGGCACGCCGGCGGTTGGTGCTGGAGGCGTCGGGGAAGGCGGTCAGGGGGATGACCCGGATCATCGAGATGGAGGACCATGGAGCGGACGCTCTGCGTGTGGTACCCGGACTGGGCGCTGCGCCGGCCCGACACGCCGCCGGGTGAGCCCGCCCAGGCGATCGGCTCCGACCACCGGGTGGTGGCGGTCAACCGGGAGGCTGCCCTCGGCGGGGTGACCGTTGGGATGCGTCGCCGTCAGGCCGAGGCCCTGTGCCCGGCGGTCCGTACCCTGGTGAGCGATCCCACCGACGAGGCGATCAGGTTCGAGCCGGTGGTGCGGGCGATCGAGGGCCTGATCCCCAGGGTCGAGGTGGTGCAACCCGGGCTGCTGCTGGCGCCGGTCACCGGGGCGGTCCGCTACTACGGCGACGAGTGGTCGATGGTGGCCAGGGTGGTGGAAGCCATCGAGGCGGTGGCCGGGCCTGGCCACAGGATCGGGCTCGCCGCCGGCCCCTTCGCCGCCCGTTGCGCCGCCGAGATGGCGGTGGGGGAGCCGCTGGTGGTCGAGGACGACCACGACTTCCTCCGCTCGCTGGACGTGGCATCGCTGGGTCGGGAGGAACTGGCCGCCACCTTCCGCTGGCTGGGGATCACCACCTTGGGTCAGCTCGCCGACCTGCCTCGCCAGGCGATGGTGTCGCGCTTCGGCGCCGAGGGGCTGGATGCGCACCGATTGGCCCGGGGTGAGGATCGACCTCCGCGACCCAGACAGGTCCCGGTCGACCTGGGGGTCGAGGAGGTGTTCGACCCTCCGATCGACAACCTCGACCGGGCGGCCTTCGCCGGCAGGGCACTGGCCCACCGGCTGCTGGCCGGGGCCGGCCGCCAGGGGTCGACCCCGTTCCGGGTCGACGTCGAGGCGGAGTCTGCCGCCGGTGTCATCCGATCGCGTGTCTGGCGCAGCCCGGACCCGTTCGATGAGGCGTCGTTGAGCGATCGGGTGCGCTGGCAGCTGGCCGCCTGGCTCGACGAGACCAGAAGGGGTGACGGGCCGGGTATCGAGGGTGGAGTGGTGCGACTGCGGCTGACCCCGGCCGACCTCTCCGACGAAGGGCGCCAGCTCGCCCTCGACGAGGACGCCGGGCGCGACGCCCACTCCCGGCGCACCCTGGTGCAGACCCAGGCGCTGGTGGGCCAGGATCAGGTGCGGGTTGCCCGTCCCCAAGGTGGGCGGGACCCGGGCGACCGGGTGTCGTGGGCACGCTGGGACGACCCGCCCGCCTCCCCGGCCCGTGACCCCGCAGATCCGTGGCCCGGGGCGATCCCGGCACCGTCGCCCGCCCTGGTCCCCGACACCGCTACCCGTTTGGTGGTCGAGTGGGACGGGGGGATGCCGGAACGGGTCCGGCTGGGCAGTCGTTGGGAACCGGTGCTGTCATGGGCGGGCCCGTGGCGCCGGACCGGCCGTTGGTGGAGCGGCGAGCCCCCTGCCGACCGCTACCAGATCGTCACCTCGGCCGGAGCCTTCCTCTGCGAGGTGAGGGACGGGACCACCTACCTCACCGGCATCTACGACTGATCTCACTGTTTCTCCGCCCATCGGGGGAGGAGTGGCCCGCAGACGGGGCGAAGGAGACAGGAAACCTCGTAACCTCCCCGCCGTGCTCGTCGAGAGGGACCGGCAACTCGACCAGATGGCCGCGGTGGCCGGTCAGGCCGGGGACGGCCGCGGCGGCGTCGTGCTGGTGAGTGGCGAGGCCGGGATCGGCAAGACGACCGTGGTCAACGAGTTCCTGGCTCGCCACCACGGAGCGGTCGTCCTGTGGGGGTCCTGCGAGGACCTGGCCACCCCACGCACGTTCGGTCCGTTGCACGACATGGCGCGGCACGATCCAGGCCTTCTCGCCGCCTTGCGCGACGGGAGCCACCTCGACGTCTACGAGGCGTTGGTCGCCGCCCTGTCTCCCCCCACCGGCCTGGCGGTGGCGGTGATCGAGGACGCCCACTGGGCCGACCAGGCGACCATCGACGCCATTCGCTACGTCGGGCGCCGCGCCGCCCACGGCCACGGCGTGCTGGTGGTCACCGCGCGCACCGAGGCGTTGGTGGGAGATCATCCGCTCCGCCTTGCGTTCGGTGGGATCCCGCCGGGCTCGGTGGTGAGGATCGAGCTGCCGGCGCTCACCCGAGAAGGCGTGGTGGCGCTGGCGGGCGACCACCCGGTCGACGAGGTGCTCGCTATCACCGGCGGCAATCCCTTCTTCGTGACCGAACTACTCGACAGCGGCCTCGACCTGCCGCGCAGCGTGGTCGACTCGACCCTGGCTCGGGCGGCGGACCTCTCGCCGTCGACCCGGGACGTGCTCTCCGTGGTCGCCGTGGTGCCCGGTGAGACGGAGCGAACGATGATCGAAGCGCTGAGCTCGATCTCCCGGCTGCCCTGGCCGAGGCAGAGCCTGCGGGGCTCATCCTCACCACGACCACGGCGATCCGGTTTCGCCATGAGCTGGCGCGCCGGGCCTACGAGGCGTCGCTGGCCTCCGACCGTCGCCGTGACGAGAACCGGCGGGTGTTCACCCACCTCGAGGGCACCGACGCCGATCCCGCCCGGCTCGTCCACCACGCCGAGCAGGCCGGGATGCTCGACGGGGTCGCCCGCTGGGCGCCGGTGGCGGGACGTGAGGCGGCGGCGGTCGGCGCCCATAGGCAAGCGGTCGAGCACCTGCAACGCGCCGGCATC
>CAWEUW010000011.1:0-338282 GCA_963812375.1 uncultured Acidimicrobiia bacterium
GCAAGCTCACTGTCAAGTTGCAAGCAATATAATGGAAGGGCAGGCGGCCGGGAACGAGGCTCAGGTCTCGAGGTGCAGCCCCGGGTCGTTGAGCGAGGCGAGGATCCGGTCACCGGTGGCCTCACACTCGTCACGCCGCCCCACCTCCTGCAACGCAGCCTCCGCCGCCAGGTAAGCGTGCCAAAAGACCCGCATCGCCGGGCTTCCGGTTGACTGTGGACGCCAACTCGAGGAATCCCTCGACCTGCGCCGAATCCACCCGCTCGAACCGCCCCATATCCCTCGCGAGCTCATCGAAGCAGCGGTCGACGCCTTGAGCGACGCCGTCGCCGCATCCAGCCTGATCGAACCAACACAGGAAGGCTCGACATGATTCGTCGCCGCAGGCCCGTGGCACGAGTGGCCACCACCGCAGTCGTCGCGGGAACCGCAGCCCACATGGGGGCCAAGTCGGCGCAGAAGAGCGCCGCAGCTGCCCAAGCCGCCGGCCGCCGCACCTGCCCAGGCTCCGAGCCGAAGCTCCATCCACACCGGAAGCTGCCGAAAGTGGGCAGATTGAGGAGCTCAAGCAACTCGCCGCCCTCAAGGACCAAGGCATCCTTACGGAAGAGGAGTTCGCCGCCAAGAAGGCACAGGTACTGGACCTCTGATCCCGCCGACCTCTGTCAGTATGGGGCCAGCACGACGCATACCACGTACCTCGGCGGGCGGGAGCGATCCCTGCTCTCACTTATCAGGTACCTCGGCACCGGTGAGTACCGCGAACGGTATCTCGGAGTGAAGATCCCGCCGACCAACCTCCGACCCATGGCGACGCGGCGGCTTGAAGCGTTCGCCGAGAAACTCGCCGACCAGCTTCCGTCAGAAGCGCCGCGCCCGTGAGGAACTGAAGCAGAACGGACGGATCGCAGGGCGGCTGCCTGTTCGCAGTTACCTCGAACCAGCAAGGCCCTCTGTGATCCCAGCGTGTCGGCATCGAGGCTGTGTCCGCGATGGGTTCTGCGGCCACTGGCGGGCCATGCGCGACCTGCCAGCGTTCTTCCGGGTGATCAGGTGGTCGAGGTCTTCGGCGTTGTCGTCGATGTCGATCTGGACCCAGTGCACGGTGCCGGTGAATTCGTTGTCGCCCGGTTAGTATTCGTCGCTGACGCCGGTGCCGGTGTCGCGGCCGACGTCGGCGGTCTCGTCGGCGGAGAAGACCATCGGGACGGTTGCGTCGAGGCGTCCGTCGCCGACTTTGACGCCGTCGATGTACAGGCTGATGGTGGCGCCCTTGGCGAGACCGCCGCCGTCATAGTCGAATTCCACGCGTACCTGGTGGTCGCCGGGCGGAAGGGTCTGGTCGCTTTCGATGATGAAGCGCTTGAGCCCGAGCAGGTTGTAGCAGTACTTCGGTCTGCCGTCCTTGGCGTAGAGGCTCCAGCCTGCGAACGCGCCGCCCTGGGCGATGATCACACCTTCGGCGCCATCCTCGGGCACGGTGAGATTGGCGGTGATCGCGTGTGACTTGTTCTTGGTCACGAGGACCGAGTTCTCGCTGAGGCGGCCCATGCCGCCGAAGAGCAGCTGGGTCTTGCCGGTGATGAACTGGGGCCGCCCGGCGAGGTCGGCGTTGAAGCGCTCGATTCGCCGGTCATCGAGGGGCAGCACGTTGTACTTGGTGGCCTCGATAAGGAAGAGACGCTGGAGCTCGGCGAGCTTGGCCGGGTTGTCGGCCGCGAGGTTGTGGGCCTGGGTCCAGTCGTCGGGACCGTAGAGCTCCCAGACGTCGTCGTCGATCGCGGGCATCGGGGCTCGATGACCCACGGTGTGCTGTGGCGGGTGACCGCGGTCCATCCCTGGTGGTAGATGCCACGGTTCACGAACATCTCGAAGTACTGGAGGTCGTGGCGCTCCGCGGCGCCGGCATCGTCGAACGAGTAGGTCATGCTCGTGCCGTGATGAGGCATCTGCTGCACACCGTTGACGAACGTCGGTGAGGGCAGACCGGCGGCGTCGAGCACCGTGGGTGCGACGTCGATGACGTGGCAGAACTGTGAACGCAGCTCGCCACGGGCAGTGAAGCCGTTTGGCCAGTGCACGATCGTGCCGTTGCGGGTGCCGCCCCAATGCGACGCCGACCTGCTTGGTCCACTGGTACGGCGTGCCCATCGCGTGCGCCCAGCCGACCGCGTAATGGTTGTAGGCCTCCGGCCCGCCGAACTGGTCGATCTTCGAGGCCAGGAACTCGGCGGACTCGAGGGAGGCGGCGCCGTTGAAGATGAACATTTCGTTGAACGAGCCGTTGACGGTGCCTTCGGCCGACGCGCCGTTGTCGCCGATGATGTAGTAGACGAGCGTGTCGTCGAGCATGCCGAGGTCGTCGATCGTGTCGACGAGCCGCCCGACGTGGTAGTCGGTGTGGGCGAGGAACGCCGCGTACACCTCCATCTGGCGGGCGAGGACCGGCTTCAGCTCGTCAGGCATGTCGTCAAACGCCGGGATCTCCTCGGGCCGCGCCGTGAGCTCGGCGTCGGCCGGGATCACGCCGAGCGCCTTCTGGCGGGCGAAGATCTCGTCGCGCAGCGCATCCCAGCCGGCATCGAAACGGCCGCGGTAGCGGTCGATCCAATCCTTGGGCACCTGATGGGGTGCGTGGGTCGCGCCTGGCGCGAAGTACATGAAGAACGGCTTGTCGCCCATCAGCGCCTTCTGCTGACGCACCCAGGCGATGGCCTTGTTGGTCATGTCCTCGGTGAAGTGGTACCCGCGCGTCGGGTGTACTGGGCGGCTCGACCGGGGTCGTGCCCTCGTAGATGGCCGGGTAGTACTGGTTCGTCTCGCCGCCGATGAAGCCGTAGAAGTACTCGAAGCCTCCGCCGCCGGTCGGCCACGCGTCGAACGGGCCCATCGGGCTCGTCTGGTGCACCGGCACTTCATGGCACTTGCCGAACTGCGCGGTCGAGTACCCGTTCAGCTTCAGGACCTCCGCCAGGGGCGCGGCCGTGTTGGGCCGGATCCCGTTGTAGCCCGGCGCCGAAGTGGCGAGCTCGGTGATGCAACCCATCCCCACCGAGTGGTGATTGCGGCCGGTGAGCAACGCCTGACGCGTCGGGGCGCACAACGCAGTGGTGTGGAACCGGGTGTACTTCAACCCACCCGCGGCGAGCCGCTCGGCGACTGGAGTTTCGCAGGGCCCGCCGAACGCGCTCGATGCCGCGAACCCGACGTCATCGAGAAGCACCACCAGGACATTCGGAGCACCCACCGGGGGACGCAGCGGCTCGGTTGCCGCAAAGCTCGCCGCCGGATCCTTGGCGTCATAGGCGACCAGCCCAGGGTACGGCTGATGAGCATCAGGGATCGGGAGGTTCTGTCGGCCCAATACGGGTTCCGGTGCCATTTTGCGTGACCTCCTCATAGGTAGAGCCCGTCCCGCGCGACTCGCTGTCGTGGAAACGCCCGAGAGAAGGCCAGCCTACGCTCCCCGTGGAACACCTGCCTGGGATCAGGTTGGCACGGGCGATTTGCACTTGTTCGCGAAGGACTTGCTCGCCTCCGTTACAGAGACGCTGGCGACCACATCGAGACGTGCCAGAAGGGCGTCGGTTTCGGCCTCGTCCGGATCCTCGATCGGTGCCAGCGGGTCGAAGTACGTGGCATACAAGTACGCGACCAGGCGATTGCTGATCGCGGCGAGGTCGACGTAGGCCTCGGTTCGCCGGTCGTGGAGGCGGACATCGCGATCAGCCTCGAACTCTCGCTCCACCAAGTCGCGGCTGGGAGTCGATCTGCCGTCCCGTGGAGCGGTAGGTCGCCGGCGAGGGCGGCTTCCCCCGTTACGCCGGCCGTGATCGCGACCGGTACCCATCCGTTGTCGCGCACGCTCGAACCGTTCTGCGCCGGCCCGAGGGCCTCAGCCGTCGAGCCATGGGGTGCCGTCGAACCCTCAGCGTGAGCCCTCGCCGTAGGACTCGAGCGCATCGGCGGTGGGGTCGATGCGCTCGTCGCTGACGTGCCCGTAGACCGCCATCGTGAACGCCTCCGAGGAGTGCCCCATCGACTGAGACACCACGGAAATGTGGACACCACGCTCGAGCTGCGTCGTCACCGCCGCGTGTCGCAAGTCGTGGAGCCGAGAGGCGTCGAATCCGACCCGGGCCGCCGCCCGCTTGAGCGCTCGCGAGAAGGTGTCCGGGTTCACCGGGCCCCCGATCCCGTCGTCACAGACGAGCGAGCCGTGGTTACCGGCGCAGGCACACCCGTCGGTGCCGTGCCACGCCGGCCCCACGGTGAGGCGCCGCTGCGCCCGGTCGACACGGTGGCGGCGCAGCAGGTCGACCATCCACGTCGGGAGCGCCACCTCGCGGCGTGACCGGTCCGTCTTGGTGTCCTTGAACCGCGTCACCCCGCCGAACCGCTCGACCGATGCGACGATGGTGACCCGGTCACGGCCCCGGTCCCGCTCGAGGTCGACGTTCTCCCACCACAGCGCCAGCACCTCGCCACGGCGGGCGCCGGTGGCTGCGGCGAGGGCGACGGGCACCTCCCAAGGGGTGCCCCGCACCGCGGCGAGCAGGTCGGGCACCTGAGCCGCCTTCGGGACCGCCAGGGTGGGCCGGTCCGCCTTCGGCGTCTTGGTCCCCGCCACCGGGTTTGAGGTGATGAGCTCCCACACCACCGCCTGGCTCATCGCAATGGACAGCACCGCTCGCGTCTGGATGACGGTGCGGGGTGCCCGGTCGATGCGGTTGAGTGCGATACGGGTCGGCACATGGTCGGCACAAGACCGAAGCGGAGATTTCGCGATCCTCAGCCCCGGCGCGTCGGACACACTGTCCGACGCTTCAGGACCGCTCGTGACAGTCGGGCGATGCGGCGCGCATCGGACCTGCATCAACCGATCGGTTCACGTTGTTTGAGTGCCGGTCGGCGAAGCGTGTCATGGCGAAGAGTTCCACGGAGTCCTCGATTCCGCGCAGTTCGATCCGGCCGAGGCTCTCGCTGGCGATGTCGCCTGGCAAGTCGAGCGCCGAGACGACATCGGCCGACGCGAGAACTCGCGTTGAAGCTCTTTGCATGCTTGTTGGATGCGCGCCGCTGCATTCAGCGTGTCGCCGAGGAAAGCGATCTCGTGTTTGATCGTCCCGATCTCGCCGGCAACGACAGGGCCGAGGTGGAGTCCGGCCCAGAAGCGGGGCATGACACCGAAGTCGGTTTCGTATGCCGTGCGTGCTGCCTCCAGGGTGTCGGAGATGGCGAACACCGCCCTGACACAGCGGGCATTGAGGAGACCCTCCTCTGCGGTCCATGTCAGGATCACCTCGTCGCCTACGTAACGGTGCACCTCGCAGCGGTAGCGCACCACGCTCCCTGTGGCGTCGCTGATGAACCGTCTCAGGAAGGCGTGATAGCGCAGGTTGCCGAGCCGTTCGGCGATCTGAGTGGATCCGCGAAGGTCGATGAGCAGGAAGACACGGACTTCCTCCCGAGGCCGGTGGTACCGGCCGAGGATAAGGCGCACGAGCACCCTGCGGCCCAGGAGTCGGTTGACCTGACTCACGAAGTTGAACAGCAGAGCGGCGACGAAGCTCACGGCGACGACAGTGACAAATTGCTCATCCACCAGGTCCGTCAACGACAACCCAGCAACGGTGAGGAGCGGCAGGCCGATCCCAACGACGATGATCGCCAGCCATACGAGACTCCGTGTGACGAGCACGACGAGAAAAGGAGACTCACCCCAGCCACGGGGAATGAGCCCGACTGCCCAGCTCACATCGAAGGTGACAATTCCTGCGGTGACCAAGAGACCGATCAAGGCTCCCGCCGCCATCGACTCGCCCGAGTCGCCGCCGATGAGCCAGCCGAGGCCGAGCCCGATCAGTGTCCCCATCGGGACCGTTACAGCTAGGACCTGCGCCAGGATGTGCCACTTCTCCGCTTCCGTCATTGGCTACCAAACACCTCGCTTCGAGAACGCCAAGCGTAGAAGCACTCATGATCGCTGACGGATCGGGCCGTCGACCTTTGCCTCGGTCCACGTCGGCTTCGACCTCGGCAACCGGGCATCGACGACGCCGCGTAGGTGTGAGATCGGGTCGCCCGCCCTACGACTTAGCGTCCAGCACCCGGTGACAATGGTCCGGACGTAAGCCAGGGGCCGCCGCCTCACCTGTGAGGGAAGAAGTCGACGCCCCCTTGGACCAGGGGGAAACGATACATGACTGGGCGCCTCGAGTTCCTATTGCCGGAGTCCTGCTGATGCCGGCACCGCAGCGGGTGGTGGTGGTCCGCCCCATCAACCACATCCTCCACATCACGCTCTGTGTCCTCACCGGCGGCTTCTGGCTGCTGGTCTACATCCCGATGCTCGCTCACCGCGGCATGCAGAAATGAAGAACTGGATGAAGGTGGTCGCCGTCGTGGCGGTCGTCGCCGGGATCATCGCCGGCTGGCTCTGATAGCCGAAGATGTCGGGCCGTCGACGGCCGGGTGACTTCCTCGGGTAGCTTCACCCCGCACACACACACACACACCGACACACCGCCGGCCCGGAGGGTTCCGAGAACCCAGGCGCCGGCAACCGACCATCTCTTTCGGAGGCGCCCGGCGTGGATCCCGCCACGGTGAAGTCCCGAAGTCGCAGCCGGTGGACCACGAGAACGCCCGCATGCGCTTGAGCTGCCCGTGAGGCTGCGATCGACGACCTGAGAGGCGCCCTGACCGAGCGTTGCGCCGCTCTGGTCCGAGGGCGTCGGGTCGTCGTGGTCGGAGGGGTCGCCGCCAGCGCCACCGCATTGGTCCGCCAGCTCGTCGGGTTCGGCGTCACCGAGGTGCTGATCGTCGCCCAGGGAGTCGGTACGGGCGAGCTGCCGGGGAATGACGAGGTGTCCATCGTGGTCGTCCCCGGCCGTGCGCCGGCGACCGTCACCGAGGAGGTTCGCTTCTCGATCGAGTTCTCCGACCATCCGCCGGCCGAGGCGGTGGCGGCGGTCGAGGCGTTCGACCCGGATGGCAGCGCCCTGTGTCTGCTGAACCCGGTCGCCACCGCCGACCGCTACCTCGACCGGGAGACGCTGGGTGGTCGCCGGAGCGAGATCGCCGCTCTGGAGGACAAGACGATCGCCGACGGGCTCTGGGATGCGGCAGGGGTCAGGCGGGCGCCGTCAGTGGTGGTACCGGTCGATCGGGCGTTGCTGGCTGCGGCCCACGCCGCCATCGACCGGGGGAACGGCACGGTGTGGTCGGGGGACGCCGCCGAAGGGATGAACGGTGGCGCCGACCGGGTGCGGCTGGTCCGCACCGAAGCGGACTTCGCAACCACCATCGAGTTGTTCCAGCCGTCCACCCGGCACGTCCGTGTGATGCCGTTCCTCGAAGGGGTGCCGTGCAGCATCCACGGGGTGGTCCTCCCCGACGGCGTGGCCGTCCTGCGACCGGCTGAACAGATCGTCCTCCGCAGGCCGGGGACGGGTCGCTTCCTGTTCGCCGGGCTGTCTACCTGGTGGGACCCGTCACCGCAGGATCGGGAGGAGATGCGAGCAGCTGCCGGGCGCGTTGGGGAGCTGCTCGGCGACCGGTACGGGATGCGCGGCGGCTTCGCCGTCGACGGCGTCCTCACCTCTGAAGGGTTCCTGCCCACAGAACTGAACCCGCGCTTCTCAGGCGGGCTGGCGGTCATGGCGAAGGGCCTCCCCGACCTGCCGATCACCTTGGCGCAGGCGGCAGTGGCCCGCGATGTCGACCTCGGGGTCTCCGCCGCCGACCTCGAGCGACTGCTGGTGGGCGCCGCCGACCAGACCCGCTCCGGGGCGGCGTACTCCGTTACCGGCGACGTGCGGTCGTCGGAAACCGTGGTGGTGGCGGTGTCCGGCAGCCCGGATGGGCTCACCGAGGCATCGGGCGACGGCACTGCGGTCGGCTCGGTCGAGTTGGGCCCCGCCACCATGGGCAGCCTGGTCCGCTTTCGGCCCTCGGAACCGTTCCTGGGGCCGAGGCTGGCGCCGTACGCGGTGGCGGCCTTCCGCTTCGCCGACGACCGGTGGGGCACCAACTTCGGACCGCTCGAGGTCGCCCCCGACGTGCCTCGCCCCTGACGCGAAGAGCCGGCCGGGGTGGGGCTCCCGGCCGGCTCTGGGTCGTCGCTCTTCTGCTCTCAGTCGACCAGGGCGTAGCCCCGCTCGTCGTGGACCGAGATGTCCAGCCCGTGGGTCTCGGACTCCTCGTCGACTCGGAGGCCGGCGATCCTCTTCACGACTTGGGCCAGTGCGTAGGTCGTCGTGAATGAGAACACCAAGACCACGGCCACGGCGACGATCTGCTTGAAGAGCAGCTCGGGGCCGCCGCCGATGAGCGCCGTCGATGGTCGACGGGTTGACCGCGCTCGGAGGCGAAGACCCCGACGGCGAGCGAGCCGACGATGCCGCCGACCAGGTGGACCGCCGACCACGTCGAGCGAGTCGTCGTAGCCGAACCTGAACTTGAGGCTCACCGCCCAGAAGCAGACACCCCCGGCGAGCAGCCCGATCGCCATGGCCGCCAGCGGGGACACGAAGCCGGCGCGCGGGTGTGATCGGCCACCAGCCCGGCAACCGCGCCGGAGGCCGCTCCCAGCGTGGTCGGGCTTGCCGGTCCTGAGCCACTCGGCGCACGACCCAGGCCAGGGCGGCGACCGCAGCGGCGATCTGGGTGGTGACGAAGGCGCTGATCGCGATTCCGTCGGCGGCCAGCGCCGAGCCGGCGTTGAACCCGAACCAGCCGAACCAGAGGATCCCCGTGCCGATCAGGGTCAGCGGCAGCGAGTGCGGCTCGCATCGCCTCGGTCCCGAAGCCCCTGCGCGGGCCCGAGGGCGAAGACCAGGGCCAGGGCGGCGATCCCGGCGTTGATGTGGACCACCAGCCCGCCGGCGAAGTCACGGACGCCCCAGGCGAAGAGCCATCCGTCGGCGGCAAACGCCCAGTGGGCGACGATCGGGTAGACGATCAGCGCCCACAGACGTCGTGAACACCACCCAGGCGGAGAACTTCATCCGCTCGGCGACGGCGCCTGAGATCAGGGCCGGGGTGATGATGGCGAACATCATCTGGAACACCATGAACAGGAGCCCGTCGCCCTCGACGCCCGTTGAGCCCGACGAAGTCGAGCCCGCCGATGAAACCGCCGGCGTCGGTCCCGAAAGCCAGCGTGAAGCCGATCAGCGTCCAGACCACGGTGACGATCGAGATGGTGAAGAAGTTCTTCATCAGCATGTTGAGGACGTTCTTCGAACTGCACCATGCCGCCGTAGAACAGCGCCAGCCCCGGGGTCATGAACAGCACCAGCGCGCAGCTGGTCAACAACCAGGCGATCGATCCCGAGTCCATCGCTACCCCTCTCCACGGCTATGTGATCGGACAGGACGACCGTGCATCGCCGGTGTTTCGGCGGCGTTAACCCGCGGTGAACACCTCGGGTCGAATCGGTTACGGACGTTTCGCCGGCTCCCTGAAGGAGCGGTTACCGACCGTTTCATGGCTCTTCGGCTGACGCCTCATCGCTGTGCGATCGGGGACCCCCAGCCCCCATCGCCGAGTCTCCGCCTGGCGGCGTAGCCTCCAATCGCATGTGGGACCAGCTCGCCGAGGGCGTCTACCGGAGGAACTACGAGTTCCTGGACTTCAACGTCGGGCTGGTCGTCGGCGCCGACGGGGCGCTCGTGGTCGACACCAGGGCGTCGAAGGTGGAAGCCGCCGAGATCCTCCGCGATGTCCGGGAGGTGACCTCGCTCCCGGTCCGATGGGCGGTCGACACCCACTGGCACTGGGACCACGCCTTCGGCAATTCCGAGTTCACCGACGCCACCATCTGGGGGCATGTCGAGTGCAGCCGAGTGCTCGCCGAACGGGGCGAGGAGGCCAAGCGCGAGGTGGCCGTCCGCTACCCCGACAAGCGTGACGAGATGATGGCCGTCGAGATCCGGCTGCCCGACATGTTGTTCACCGACGAGCAGACGCTCGACCTCGGCGACCGGACGGTGGAGCTCCGCTACCGCGGTCGGGGCCACACCGAAGGTGACGTGGTGGTCGAGGTCGACTCCGTCAGAGTGTGTTTCGCCGGGGACCTCATCGAGCAGGGAGCCCCGCCGAACTTCGGCGACGGGTACCCGGTCGCCTGGCCGGGCACGTTGCAGCGGGTCATCGACGGCGGGTCGACCACGTTCGTGCCTGGGCACGGCGGCGTGATGACGGCGGTGGAGGTGACGGCGCAACTGGCGGACCTCGAAGCGGTCGCCACCCTGGCCACGGAGTCCCACCAAGCCGGCGTCCCGCTCGGTGCCGTCGACCTTGCCCGCTCACCGTACCCGGCCCCGGTGACCGCAGAGGCCATGGAGCGCGCCTATCGCGAGCTCGACGGTCGCTGACGAGGCGCCCACCCCTACCCCGCTACTTACGATGAGGTGACGTCCCACAGGTAGCCTCTCCGGGTGATCCTGGTCCGCGACCTCTGTATCGACGCCGGCCCCCGCCGGCTCATCTCCGACGTGTCCTTGTCGCTGCAGGCGGGGGACAAGGTCGGCCTGGTGGGCCACAACGGGGCAGGCAAGACGACCCTGATGCGGGTTCTCGCCGGCGAGGCGACTCCGGCGGAGGGGTCGGTGGTCAGCTCGGGAACCGTCGGCTACCTCTCGCAAGAGGCCGCTCTCCGAGAGCTCGAGGACGACCAGGTGACCGCCCTGGAGCGCATCCTGACCGCCCGGTCGATCGGGGCGTTGGAACGACGGATGGAGGCCGTCCGTCACTCGATGGAGTCGACCACGGGCGCCGAGCGCGACCGGCTGATCGGGCGGTTCTCTCGGCTCGACGACGAGTTCACCGCGGCCGGCGGGTACGTCGCCATCGCCGAGGCGAAGCGATTCGCCTCTTCGCTCGGCATCGGCGCAGACGAGCTCGACCAGTTGGTGGTGACCATGTCCGGCGGCCAGCGGCGCCGCGTCGAGCTGGCGCGGATCCTGTTCGCCGAGACCGAGACCCTGCTGCTCGACGAGCCCACCAACCACCTCGACCTCGACGCCAAGGGGTGGCTGATGGAGTTCCTCGGCGCCTACCGGGGAGGGCTGCTGGTGATCAGCCACGACCTCCACCTCCTCGACTCGGCGATCACCTCGGTGCTGGCGGTGGAGGACGGGTCGGTGGAGCCCTACCGCGGCAACTACTCGTACTTCCTCGCCGAGCGCGAGGCCCGCCGCCAGCAGAAGCTGCGCCAACGACGCCACCAGGACGCCGACATCGCCCGGTTGGAGGAAGGGATCCGCCGGTTCAAGGGCACCACGGAGAAGATGGCGAAGCGGGCCCGGTCGTGGGAGACCCGGGTGTCCCGTCTCAAGGAGCAACGGGTCGAGGTGGGGAAGAAGGGTGCCAGGGTGACCGTCCGGTTCCCGCAACCCACCCCATCGGGGCGCACCGCCCTCACCGGCCACGGGCTGGCCAAGTCCTACGGCGACAACCTGGTGTTCATCGACATCGACCTGGCCGTGGAGCGCGGGGAGCGGCTGATCATCATGGGGCTCAACGGCGCCGGCAAGACCACCCTCCTCCGCATCCTGGCCGGGGTCGAGCAACCCGACCTGGGGACGGTGGCGCTGGGGCACAACGCCTCATTGGGCTACTACGCACAGGAGCACGACCAGCTCGTCCCCGAGGACACGGTGCTCCACCACCTTCGTGCGGTCTCGGAGCTGCCCGACGTCACTCTGCGCACCCTGCTCGGCCACTTCCTGCTGGCCGACAAGGTCGACCAGGAGGCGGAGACCCTGTCCGGCGGGGAGAAGACCAAGCTGGCGCTGGCCCAGGTGGTGGTCGGCGCGCCCAACGTGCTGCTCCTCGACGAGCCGACCAACAACCTCGACCCGCAGTCCAAGGAGGCGCTGCTCGCCGCCCTCCACCAGTACGAGGGGACGTTGATCCTCGTCAGCCACGACACCGACTTCGTCGACGCCCTCGCCCCCGACCGGGCGGTGATCATGCCGGAGGGTGCCGCCGCCTACTTCGACGAGTCGATGCTGGAGCTGGTGGCGCTCGCCTGAGCGGAGGCCTGGCCGGCGCTCAGCGCGGCGACCCGTCGGACGCGTTGGCAGGCTGGTCGACGAAGTAGCCACCGGTGGCCCGCTCGTCGTAGAAGCGGCCGTCGGCGACGAAGGCGGCATCCCCGGAGGGCAACTCCTTCTCCGCCGGCTGAGCCGGTCCGTCGACCAGTGCGGTATCGCCGATGCTGCCCGCCAGGTCGAGACAGCGAAGCAGGAGTGTGTAGCCACCGGAGGCTGGTGGCTCTTCCCCGCAGTCGTCTGCTGTCAAGACCGGAAGAGCAGCAACTTCGGCCGCCGAGAGTGGGTTGAGAGGCCGGTCGTTGACCTGGCCTCCCGCCACAGCAACGGCCCCCGCCGACACCAGTCCGGTGGCGACAGCTGCTACGACCCAGCCGGCGACGAGAAGGAGTCTCTGCCGCAATGCCCGCATTGTGCGCGACTCCTCCTTTCGGGCCAATCAACAACCTGTTAAGGATTGTATAAGGTGAGAGGGACAGAAGACTAGACAGGCCGGGATTCCCGGTGAGACAGCGTGCGACAGGGAGTAGCTGAGTGGTTTCGGTCGTCATCATCGAGGACGAGCAGAGGATCCGGCAGCTCGTCGCCCGGGTGCTCGCCGAGCGCGGCTACGACGTCACATCGTCCGGGTCGGCGCTCGAGGGCCTGCAGGCGGTGGTTGGCGACTCGCCCGACCTGATCATCCTCGACATGGGCCTGCCCGACCTCGACGGCGCCGAGCTGCTCACCATGATCCGGGCGGTCACCAAGGCCCCGGTGATCGTGGCGACCGCCCGCGGCGCCGACAGCGACGTGGTGCGGACCCTGAACGCCGGCGCCGACGACTACCTGGTGAAGCCGTTCTCGGTGGAGCAGCTGGAGGCGCGGGTCCGCGCCGTGCTCCGCCGCGCCGTCGGCGATCGGCCTCGGGGAGGGCCGGTGGTGGTGGGCGGATTGCGGGTCGACGCCGTGTCGCGGGTGGCGACGCTCGAAGGACAGGAGCTCGACCTCAGTCCGAAGGAGTTCGACCTGCTGCGGTTCCTCGCCGAGCGGGAGGGCGAGGTGGTGTCCAAGCGCGAGCTGCTGGCCACGGTGTGGCGCCAGCCGTACGGGGGGAGCGAGCGCACGGTCGACGTCCACCTGTCGTGGCTGCGCACCAAGCTCGGCGAGACAGCCGCCGACAGCCGGTACCTGCAGACCGTGTTCGGGGTCGGGGTCAAGCTGGTCGATCCGGGGTGATGCGATGAGGCGCCAGCTCGCCATGGTCTCGTTGTCGGTGACCGCCCTGGTGATGGTCGCCTTCCTCGTGCCGCTTGGGTTGGTGGTGCGCAACCAGGCCGCCGATCGCGCCCTTTCCCGCGCCGAACGGGACACCCAGGCCATCGCCGCCGCCCTGGCCGTCGCTCCGGCGACCATGGGCGCCGACATCAGCCTCGACCTCGCCGCCGATGTGCTCCGGGCGTTCCGTGGGCGAGAGCGCCTTCACTGTGGTGTTCCCCGACGAGCGGACGGTCGGGGCTGAGTTCGACGAGTCGCCCGGACTTCCCCAGGCGCGGCGGGGCGCCGCCTTCTCAACCGAGATCGAGGGTGGCTATGAGGTGCTGGTCCCCGTGCTCGACACCTTCGACGTACCCACGCCGGGGGAAGTCGAGCCGCCCATCCGGACCGTGGTGGTGCGGACCGTGGTGTCCGACCAGGAGCTGCAACGCGGCGTCCCGATCGCCTGGGCGATGCTCGGCGCCCTCGGCGTCTTCCTGGTGGTCATCGCCGTCGTCGCCACCGACCGGCTGGGGCGGAAGATCGTGCGGCCGGTGGCGGCCCTGTCCGAGGCGGCCCGGTCGCTGGGTGGGGGTGACCTGGAAACCCGGGTCGACCCGGCGGGACCGCCGGAGGTGGCGGAGGTCGGCGAGGCGTTCAATGTCCTGGCCCATCGCCTGGTCGGGCTGCTCAACGCCGAGCGGGAGTCCGTCGCCGACCTCTCGCACCGTCTCCGCACCCCACTGACCGCTCTTCGGCTGCAGGCGGAGACCCTCCGCGACCGGGACGAGGCGGCGGCGTTGACCGCCGACATCGACCGGGTGGGGAAGGCGGTCGACCGGATGATCGAGGAGGCCCGCCGTCCCGCCGAGTCGGGGGTGCGGTCGTCGGCCGATCTCGGTGCGGTGGTGCGGCACCGGGCGAGGTACTGGAAGGTGCTCGCCGACGAGCAGGGTCGGCCGACCTCGGTCGACACGCCGGACGGGGCACAGTGGGTGGGGATCGGCGCCGCCGAGTTGGGGGCGGTGATCGATACCTTGATCGAGAACGTCTTCGCCCACACCGCCTCGGGCGTCGGCTATCGCATCAGCGTCGAGCCGGTGGACGGCGGGGTCGAGCTCGTTGTCGAGGACGATGGCTCCGGGTTCCCCGACACCGCCGTCGTCAGGAGAGGGGCGTCCGCCGGAGGCTCCACCGGGCTCGGGTTGGACATCGCCCGGCGGGCGGCGCAGCGCACCGGGGGCGACCTGGTGGTGACCAACCGCCCCGCGGGTGGAGCGAGGGTGACGGTCCGCTTCGGGAGCCTCGACTTCGTCGAGGTCGGCGCCGGCGGCACCCGTGTCGGCGCCCCGGCCGGCTGACCGAGGGCTGCAGCGGCTCAGCCGCCGACGTCGGCCTTCCAGTCCTCGACCCCGCCTCCCAGGGTGCCTGGCGAAGAGATCGAGATCGCCTCGGGCGCCAGCTCGACCGAGGCGTCCCGGCTCCAGATGCCGGCTGCGTCGGCGGTCGCCTGGTTCAGATGCGGCCCGGCCCCCCAGGCGACGTAGTCGATCACGGAGTCCTGGTCGATCGGCGCGAGATCATTGACCAGCAGGAGCTCGCCTCCGGAGGCATCGATGCTGCCCAGTGCCGTTCCCAGATCGATGACCTCTTGGACCCCCACGAACTGCGGCGGCGGCTCTCCGCCGAGCACGATCACCGCGGTCCGACCGGGCTGGATCGTGCCGGTGCCCGGTGGGTCGAGCTGGGCGCTCATGGTGCCGTTGACCAGCCACTTCCCGGCGAGGCCGACCGGCTCGTTTCCGACGTTGGTGACCACCGCGTAGGGGTCGGTGCCGAACTCGACCCGGGTCAGCGCCAATGTCCCTGGGACAGGGACGATCGTGGACGGGGGAGCGCCGGTCGTGTCTGTCGGGGCGGTCGTGCTTGTCGTCGTCGGGGGGAGCGTGGTGGTCGGGACCGTCGTCGTCGGAGCTGTGGTCGTCGGTCCGGAGGACTCGTCGTCGAGGACAGGGCGGCCTCGGTGTTGTCGTCGTCGCCGGCGCAACCGCTGAGGATGACCGCCGCGGTCATTGCCACCACCAGCCCGGTCATGCCCCGCCGCATCGAGCCAGCCTAGGGACCGTACCCACCTACCGACCGGCCGCCCGCCGCAAGTCGTCCTCACAGTCGAACTTTGAGCGAGTGACGCCATCTGGTCGGTTCAATCGCTCAAAGTTCGGGGGATGGGACTGTGGGGCGGCGCGAACTCTGAGCGAGTGACGCCATGTCGGTGTTAGTCAATCGCTCAAAGTTGGTGAGCGGGCGTCAGCCGCCGGGATGGGTCGTTGCGCAGCTCGGTGCGGATCGAGACGACCGGCATGCTGTGGGTGTTGGCGACGACCACCGGGTCGTAGACGACCGGGAAGCTTGCCGACCCGAACCGGAGGTTGTCGGTGATGACGTATGTGCCTCGCCACACCGTCGCCGCCGAGATGGTGACATCGCCCAAACGCGTGTAGACATGGGCGAAGGCGGCTCCATCGGCCGACTCGGTGCCACCGTCGTAGGCGTCGGCCGGGGCGGTCTCGGTGTCCGGCGGGTCGAGGGCGTACTCGTACCCGGCGGTGGAGAAGTCGGCCGCCATCCCCCGGAAGTCGCACGCCGACACGCAGTCCATGTCCCACATCACCCGGTCGACCCAGGCGCTGGTCTCCAGTGTCCAGGTGAACCCGAGAGCGGAGACCGACGTGGTGAGCGGCCCGACCTGATACGAGTCGGGGTCGGTGAAGTCGTACCACAGCCAGTGGTCGAGCTGGGTGAGGCCCCGGAGGGCGGGGTTGACGTTGACCTGCGTGTCGGGGGTGGCCTCGGACACCCGGCTGATGTCGGACGGCTCGAACAACTCCACGCAGGCCAGGTCGATGTTCGACGACACCGAGGAGTCGAAGTTGTCGTACACGTCCCGCCAGTCGGTGCCGAACCCGTAGACCCATTCGTCGCTGTCCCACCGGTACCCGTACGACGCCGACCCGAGGAGCAACTCCCCGAACTCGCACGTGGTCTCGCCCGACGACTCGATGCGGATCAGGTCGTTCGGGTCGGTGATCAGGTTCACGATCGAAGCCGGCACCGCCAACCAGCCATCCTCCTGAATCGTGGAGCAGAAGTCAGCCGCATCGTGAGTCAAGTTGCGCCGGATCGCCAGACAGCCTCGGCCCACAGATTGACCATCTCCGACTTGTATCCGACGTGACGTCGTGTGGTCGAACTCTTCGAACATCGATGCATCGGTGCCCGTCAGGCGGGCTGATCCAGGGGGCTGCGTCGAGGTAGCGGCTGATCGACTGCATGGATCGATCGAACATTGCTCCATCCGTTGCTGCGCCGCTTCGGCACCAGCTCGACCGCCGTCGACCAGCAGGACTCCTTCGAGCCGGTAGGCGTCGAGCGAGCCCGATCCCGACCGCGAGAGCAGGTGGCGCCGTACCGTGAGTCATGACGCTGAGCAGCCGGCAGTGCGATAGCACGGCTCGCGAGAGCCACGCACGTGCTTCGACTCCTCATCAGTCGACCGACACTTCTGCGCGCTCCTCGTTGAACAGCATCCAACCGAGTCGCGTGGGGGAGAGCACGGCCACGCCGCTCCCTCCCAGCGGCCGATGTCCTCCAGAACCTCGCCGGTCGCTGACGTTGACCTCGGATACGGTCCGCCCTGGTCGGCGAACGCCACGGCGACGCTCCCATCCGGCAGGGCTGCGAGCTGATCCGTCGCTCGAGCGATGCGCCTCGATCGATTGGGACGACCTCGCCGCTGACGAACTCGTAGGTGTCGACGATCCCGGAGAACCGAGTATCGGTGATCGAACCAGACGGATCCATGTCGCTTCCGACCGATCGGAAGCGGGGCTCTCCGGGTAGTTGTATCCCTCGACCCAGGACACGTGCGGGCCGTTCTCCATCAGCCAGACTTCGAAGCGGAACGCCTCGGCAAGGGCCACCACCGGATCGGGGTTGGTCAGATCGGGGATCGGCACGCGGCTCGTCGTAGGTGATGTCGGCGGCGATCAGCCGCTCCAGCTCCTCGAACGACTCGCGCAGCGCCTCGGGGTCGCCGACCAGACCGTCGTCGGTCGTGGTGGTCGGCGGTAGTGACGTCGTGGTGACCGGAGCCACCGTGGTGGTCGGCGCGGCGGTCGTGGTGGTCGACGGGGCCGGCGCGGCTGAGGTCTCGGAGGCCTCGCCCCCGCTGCAGCCGGCAACCACCACCACGAACAGGGCGACCAGCGCCCACCTGGCACGTGTCGAAAACATCAGCCCCCCGCTACCTGGCCCATCCGCCCAACGTACCGAACGATACCGACGATTGGAACCGTATCGGCAGTCGGGCACGTCGTGGCTCGATAGGAGCCCCCGCTCCTTACAATCCCGGGCGATGATCCACCAGGAGCCGGTGCCGCTCCGCCCCCGCACCAGTCGTCGCCGCCGCGTGATCCTGCTCGTGGTCGTCGGCCTCGTCCTGTTGCTGTTGGGGCTGCGGTCGATCGCCACGTTCTGGACGGACTACCTGTGGTTCGACTCGCTCGAGCTCACCGGGGTCTGGCGCACGCTGACACTCACCAAGGTGTGGCTGGTGTTGGCGGCGACGCTGGTGGCCGCCGCCCTCATCTGGGTCAACCTGTGGCTGGCCGATCGGCTGTCCCCCCGCGATCTGCTGTCCATCGGTGGGCCCGACGACGAGCTGCTCGAACGGTGGCACGAGTGGGTGGGGCCCCGGGAGCAGGTGGTGCGGATCGTGGTGGCGCTCGGGCTCGGGCTGATGTTGGGCCTGGGCGCCTCGCTGTGGTGGCAGGACTTCCTCATGTTCCGCCACGGCGGCGACTTCGGGATCGTCGACCCGCTGTACCACAACGACATCGGGCTGTACGTGTTCGACCGGCCGTTCTACCGGTCGCTGTTCGGGTGGCTGTTCCAGCTCTTCGTGGTGACCCTGCTGGTGGTGGCGGTCGTCCACTACCTCAACGGCGGCATCTCGATGCAGGGCCAGCAGCGGCGCGTCGCCCCCGGGAGTGAAGGTCCACCTCTCGGTGCTCCTCGCCCTGCTGGCGCTGCTCAAGGCGGTCGGCTACTGGCTGGACACCTGGGACCTGCTCTACTCGCAGCGGGGGGCGGCGGTGGGCGCCACCTACACCGATGTCAACGCCCAGCTGCCTGCGTTACGGCTGCTGATCCTGATCTCGATCGTGGCCGCCATCATCCTGCTGGTCAACATCTGGTTCCGGGGTTGGACGCTGCCGCTGGTGGCGGTCGGGTTGTGGCTGTTCACCTCGATCGTGATCGGCGGCCTCTACCCGACGATCGTCCAACGGTTCCAGGTGGTCCCCGACGAGGTCAACAAGGAGGAGACCTACGTCGGCTACAACATCGAGGCGACCCGTCAGGGGTTCGGGCTCTCCGCGGTCGAGGTGCGCAACTTCGCCGCCTCCTCCGACCTCACCGCCGAGGACCTCGACGTCAACGAGCCCACCATCTCCAATATCCGGCTGTGGGACCCGACGGTGCTCGCCACCACCTACCGGGAGCTGCAGGACATCCGGACGTTCTACGGGATCAACGACGTCGACGTCGACCGCTACACGCTGGACGGGCGCCTGACCCAGGTGATGGTGTCGGCCCGCGAGCTGGCGGAGGACAGCATCCCGGGCAGCGGGTGGGTCAACGAGACGTTGGTCTACACCCACGGGTTCGGTGCGGTGCTCTCACCCGCCAACGACGTCAACGCCGTCGGCCAACCCGAGTTCCTGCTCCGTGACATCCCGCCGATCACATCGGCGGAGGAGCTGGTCATCGACCAGCCCAGGATCTACTTCTCCGACACCGCCGACGCCGGCTACCTCATCGTCGACACCAACCAGGACGAGGTCGACTACCCGGTGGGGGAGTCGGAGGTCGAGCGCAACCGCTACGACGGGTCCGGCGGGGTCGACCTCGGCGGCAGCTTCCGGAGGGCGGCATGGGCGCTGCGCTTCGGCGACGTCGACGTGCTGATCTCCGGGCAGCTGCGCGCCGACTCCAAGGTGCTCCTGGAGCGCAACATCAGCGACCGGGTGGCCAAGGTGGCGCCGTTCCTGCACGCCGACGCCGACCCGTACCTGGTGATCTCCGGGGGTCGCCTGGTGTGGGTCATGGACCTGTACACCGTGTCCGACGACTACCCGTACTCGTCGTTCGCCGACACCTCGCGGCTCAACCAGAGCGCCGGGTTGCCCGGGAACTTCAACTACATCCGCAACTCGGTGAAGGCCACCGTCGACGCCTTCACCGGCGAGATGACCCTGTACGTCATCGACGAGGCGGACCCGTTGATCCAGGCGCAGCGGAGCATCTTCCCCGACCTCTTCACCACCGAGCCGCTCCCCGAGGAACTCCGCGAGCACCTGCGCTACCCCGAGGACCTGTTCCGGGTCCAGTCGGACATGTACCTGCTGTATCACATGACCGATGCCCGCGACTTCTTCTCCGGGGTCGACCCGTGGGAGATCGCCAGCGACCCGTCGAACACGGTGCGGGAGGAGCTGCGTGGCGAGGGTGGGTTCGTGGACCCCACCTCCGGTGAGGCGGTGCGGCCGATGCTGCCCTACTACCTCCTGATGCGGTTGCCCAA
Organism: uncultured Acidimicrobiia bacterium; assembly: GCA_963812375.1. GTDB lineage: Bacteria > Actinomycetota > Acidimicrobiia > Spongiisociales > UBA5794 > JACDBE01. The sequence continues at coordinate 19,943 of CAWEUW010000011.1, forward strand.
CGAGGAGGACATGTCGTTCCTCATCATGCAGCCGTTCACGCCGCAGTCGCGTCCCAACATGGTGTCGTTCATGGTGGCCAAGTCGGGACCGGCCGACTACGGGCAGATGGTCGACTTCCGATTACCCGCCCAGTCGGCGCAACAGGGTCCCGGCCAGGTCGGCCAGTTCATCAACCAGGACCCCGAGATCTCGGCGCAGTTCACCCTGCTCAGCCAGGGTGGCTCGGACGTCATCGAGGGGAACATGCTGGTGGTGCCTATCGAGGAGTCGTTGCTGTACGTCCAGCCGATCTACATCAGGGCCAACAGCGGCGGTGGCGCCGGGATCCCCGAGTTCAAGCGGGTGGTGGTGTCCTTCAACGGGCAGATCGAGATGGAAGAGACGCTCACCGAGACGCTGGAGATCATCTTCGGCACCTTGGCGGAGCCGACCGAGCCCACCGACCCGACGGAGCCGACCGAGCCCACGGAGCCGACCGAGCCCGGTGGGGAGCTGTCGGCCGAGGTCGTCGCCCTGCTCGACGCCGCCGACGAGGCTTTCCGCGAGGCGGATGCCTTCCTCACCGCCGGCGACCTGGCGGGGTACGCCGTCGCCGTCGAGGAGGCCCAGGCCCTGGTGGAGGAGGCTCTCGCCCTCATCGAGGAAGGCGAGACCCAGTAGGCGGTCAGCCGACCGCTCGGCACGGTGGTACAATCAGCGTCACACCGCGGGGTGGAGCAGTCTGGTAGCTCGTCGGGCTCATAACCCGAAGGTCGCGGGTTCAAATCCCGCCCCCGCCACCAACGACAAGTACCTTGCTAGAGGGCTTTCGGCACTTCGCTGAGGGCCTTCCACGGCCGAATTCGGGTCGGCTATGAGCGCCGCCAGTGGTTATGACTCCGGTTGTGGGCGCCACGCTCGTGTCCTGTGGAGCCGGCTCCCAGTCGAGGGCGAGATGGCGCTTCCTTCTCCAGCTCACGGCTCGTGATGCTACGTAGGCAGACATCGAGTAGTCGCCCCGACGGATAGTCCGCATCGCCGCCACTTGATGACCGTACCGCTCGAGGAGCTGTTGCGCCTCCTCCGGGTAGCGAGCCGAAGAGGCGATCCTCGACATCGCCATCAGGGGTGGACTGCCCATCGGCGCGGCACGCACTCGCGGAGGTGTAGTTGTCCCAGATCCGTGCTCCGCTCCGAGCCCCGGCGCTGCACGTAGATCGACCTGCCGGCGAAGAGGTGGTTGCCGCCGCAGTGGTCGAAGTGCAGGTGCGTGTTGACGCCCATGACGTTGCCGTCACTTCCAAGCTCGGTGATCGGCGCACACCGCGGAACGAGGCCTGCCATCGTCGGTGCAGTCTTCTTGGTGTGGTCGATCAGATGCGCCCGGTGGACAGATGACGTGCACATAGGCCGGCATCCGCTCGCCTCGTCGTGCAGGTCGGCAACCCGGACTGGCGCAATGGTGACTTGCGGACGTCCACTTGTCCTTTATCCTCCTTAGCGGTCTCTGGCCATGTGAGCCGCCGGCTGAGGGTCGGGATGATGATGGCCGCGGCGAGGAGGTGGGTCCCCACGAGAACGGCTTTGGTGGCGGTGTCGTCGGGAGCTGCGATCGCCGGGATGAGCGACAGGCCTACGGCGAGTGTGGTGACGACGACGAACCGTCGGCGCTCGCCAAGGAGTCGGGCCAACACGACGCCCACGGCGGCACCGACGAGGGTCCACCAGGCGAACGCGGGGATCGGAATGGCTGTGCCGTTGACTTCGAGACTGACACCGGCAGCGCGCGCGATGGCTGCCACGACGGTGGTGCAGACGGCAGCGATTGCGCCTGCGAGCGCTCCGCTTCGAACAAGACGGCGAGTGCTCGTTTGGGTGGACTGCACGCCCGAGGTCAGCGTTCCCATCGCTACGCCGCCTCGTTGAAATGCGTGGCGAGGTTGTCGAGCATTGGGATCACGTCGGCGATCATCTCGGCGAAGAACTCGTTCTCCCAATCCGCTCCGCTTCCGTAAGCACTCGTGACGACGCGGATCACGCACTTGCCGCCGGACGCTGATTCGATGAGGAACTCGGTAGCGATCGGGGTGACCGACGACAGGTCGTGGTCGGTGGTCGGCCACGGTTCTGCGTAAGCGAAGCGCCTCGTGGGTGTGTAATCGGTGACGATGCCGTGCGACCAGAATGTGCCGACGTCGAACGACACTGCGCCACCGATCTGCGGGTCCAGTCGGGTCGGCACCATCCAGGCCGAGACTCCATCGGCAGTTGCGATCGCGTCCCACACCTGTTCCGGAGTAGCGGCCACCTCATAGGTGCGCTCCATCCGGTGTTCGACACGGTCGGGTTGGTCGGGATTGGTCACGAGGGCTCCTTGGGTCGGGGATATGACGAGACGGTCAGACGGTGCGGCCGGCCGTCGTCGTGGTGGTATCGGGCGACCAGCGCGGCGACCGCTGATTGCAGCTCGGTGGCGAACGCGGCACGATCTTCAGGCGATCTGAACCCGATCACCGTGTCGACGGTCAGGGTCGGCAGACGCGTTCCAGTCGCCGCGCTGCCGGCGATCGCCCCTACCTCGGACACAGTCCGAGCGTTCACCGCGATCAGATACGCAGCGGAGAGACGATCGGCGACCTCGTTCGGATCGATGGCAGTGCTCTGCAACACGTCGGGAGCAACAACGAGGTGGCGCGCCGAACGACGCACGAATCGTTCAGTGATGCCGCCCCACACGCGCTTCCTTGGCCAACTCGACCAAGCCCATGGGCCTCCAACGCCTTCAAGTGGTAGTTCACCTTCTGACGGGTCGACCCGACCGCCGCCGCGACCGTGGCAGCCGACCCCGGTTCAGTCAGCGCGTCGAGGATCGAGGCCCGAATCGGATCGAGCGCCACTTCCACGGCGGCAGCGTTAGAGAGCACTCGAACTTCGTCCACGGACTCCAAGATAGGCCTTGACAAGAAATATTGTCAAGGCGTTTCTGCTCCATGCATGAGTCGATCGCAGCGGGCAGCGGCCACGCCGGGCGTACCGAGCGGGCTCCGCCCAGGCGGCCCCGCAGCTGACCTCTAGGTGCCGCAGGCGATGGTCGGGTACTTCGACGAGCTTGCCGGCGCGATCGCGTCTGGCGATGTTGATGACGAGCGGCTTGGCGCGATCGCGAAGCGGTACGGAATGGAGGTTCTCGGACCGGTTCCAGAGGGATACGTGTAGCAGGACCTGCCACAACACGACACCCACGCTCTGCGCGGGGGCGCACTGATCGCCCTTGTCTCGCTGGGCTCGGCGGTCGGGATCGACGTATAGGCTGGCTGCATGAGCGCCGACCTCGATGAGCTGCGCCGGCTGCGGCTGGCCCGGGACCGGATGGACCGCGAGTACGCAGAGCCGCTCGACGTCCCGGCGCTCGCTCGCACCGCGTTCATGTCGCCTGCCCACTTCAGCCGTCGCTTCCGCGAGGCGTACTCGGAGACGCCGTACTCCTACCTGATGACCCGGCGCATCGAGCGGGCGAAGGCACTCCTGCGCCGGGGCGACCTGAGTGTGACGGAGGTCTGCTTCGCCGTCGGCTGCACGAGTCTCGGCTCCTTCTCCGTCCCGGTTCACCGAGGTCGTCGGCGAGACGCCGAGCGCCTATCGCGCCCGCAACCACGACGAGTTGCGGGCGGTGCCTCCCTGCCAGACGATGGTGCTGACCCGGCCACGCAAGGCCGCGGTCGGCGGCGCGCGCAACAGAGCAGTTTCTGAGAAGCAACCGTAGGAACACCCTCGTAGGGTTGGGCCATGACCATTTCACTCAGCACCGTGCACATCTACGTCGACGATCCCGACGCCGCTGTCGGCTTCTACCGCGACACTCTTGGCCTGACGGTGAGTGACGAAGTCGCCAACGAGGGCTTCCGCTGGATCACCCTCGTCACCGACAGCCAGCCCGAGATCAAGATCGTGTTGTCGCAGCCGCATGCGGGCCGCTCCCAGGAGGACGGGGACGCCCTCGCCGCCTTGCTCGCCAAGGGTGAGCTGCCCGGACCCTTCTTCCGCTCGGACGATCTCGAGGCGACCTTCGACAAGGTCGCCGCCGCGCCCGAGGTGGAAGTGCTGTCGGAGCCCGCCGACCAGTTCTGGGGGGTGCGCGACGCCGCGGTGCGCGACCCTGCGGGCAACATGATCCGCATCGAGCAGGGGTAGAGACGGTTCATTGCCAGACGAGCAGGGCGTGTCGAGCACAGGATCGCCTTCGACGATCAGCTGGGGCGAGTTCGCCGAACGTGAGCCCGAGCTGGCGCGGTTCGGGGCAGGCCGACTGACCGCCGCGCCGGCATATCTGGCGACGGTTCGTCGGTCGGGTGCACCCCGGGTCCATCCGGTGACACCGATCTTCACTGCCGTCGGGCTGTTCCTGTTCATGGAGCCGACCTCTCCCAAGAGGAGAGACCTCGATGAGCGGGGATGGTTCGCCATGCACAACGGTGTCCCGGACAATGCGGGCTCGGGTGGCGAGTTCTGGGCCAGTGGCCGTGGGTTCGCCGTGGACGATCGTGACATGTGGTCCCACGTGGCCGACTCGGCCGGCTATGCGCCCCTCGATCGATACGTCCTCTTCGAGTTTCAACTGAGCGAGGCGCGCTGTCACGGGTACGGCGACGTGCCCTTACCCTCGACGCAGAGATGGTCCATCGACCATTAAGAGGCACGAGCACGCTGTCGGGTCGATCAATGAGCTGCCTCTCATCGCGGTCTCCTCATCGGCGGTTGGCTCCCGAGTCATGGCCTCGGCTCAGAACCCGCAAGCAGCTCCGCGTTGATCTCGAGGTGGCGCAGCAGGAAGGCACGCTCGTCGAGTCGCTTCCGTCGAAGCCAACCGGTGACTTCGTCATTGCACTTGCTCGTGTTGCAGGAGCGGCACGCCGGCACGATGTTGTCGAGCGTGTAGCGACCTCCCCGGGAGAGAGCCAGCACACAATCGCGCTGGAGCGGCTCGCCGGTTACGCCGCAGTACGCGCAGCCACCCCATGCCGCCGTGAGCGCCCTCCATTGATCGTCGCTGAGGTCGTGCTCGACGCGATCCATCCGACGCTTGCGTCTTCGGGCGGCCCTCGCCTTCCGATTGACGGCCATTGAACCAGCGTACGTGATCGCAGGCTCCCGATTGAGCTGTCCCGGTGGCCGGCTCGGTGCCGGTGGGTGACTCCGGCCTCCACGGCGAGGGCGAGAAGCCGTCCTCGATCTCGAGAGCGTACGGTGCGTCGAGCGGCGCTGTCATGCCGATGGGATGATTGGGCGACGGCGGGCGCGTGAACCGCGGGCCGCGCCGGGTGTACACCACACGAAGGGTCGAGCGATGGGCGACGAGGCTGATCATGACGAGCCGACCGACGGAACCGGCAAGCCTTCGGCTCGCGAGAGGTTGCTGGAATTCGTGGCGGTCTCCCTCCTCGGCCTGGCGGCGCTGGCGACGGCTTGGAGCGGTTACCAGGCCTCCCTGTGGGACGGCATCCAGTCGAGCAACTACACGCAGGCCTCGGGAGCGCGCACCAATGCGGCGCAGCAGCGCACCGAGGCGAACCAGATCCGCATCGCCGACCTGACGCTCTTCGAGAATCACATCGACGCCTTGCTCGATGGAGACGACGAGCTGGCCGACTTCTACCTGCAGCGATTCCCGCCGTCATTCGCCGCCGCGTACGAGGCGTGGATGGCGCTCGACCCGCTGGAGAACCCCGACGCACCGGCCAGCCCGCTCGCCATGCCGGAATACCAGCTGGCTCCGGATCAGGAGGCCGAGGCGCTCGAACTGCGTGCCGATGCGTTCTTCGCCGACGGCCAGGACGCCAACACGTACTCCGACGTCTACACCCTGTCGACGCTGCTGTTCGCCATGGTCCTGTTCTTCGCCGCCATCTCCGAGCGGTTCGAGGTGCTCCCGGTGCGGCTCACCCTCCTGGCGATCGCCGCAATCGGGCTGGTCGTCGGCCTGGTCATCGCGCTCGGACAGCCGATCACGAGCGGATGAGCCTTCCAGTGAAACCTGGGGCTGCTTGCACGGCAGACCGCCATCGTCGGTACGCTCTCAGCCGCCATGAGTTTCAGCGGGCGCTACCAGGAGATGCCGATGAGGCGGTGTGGGGCCAGCGGGGTGCTCCTGCCCACCGTGACCCTCGGGTTGTGGCAGAACTTCGGGATCGACCGACCGTATGCGGAGGCGGCCGAAATCGTCTGGCGTGCCTTCGATCTGGGCATCTTCCACTTCGACCTCGCCAACAACTACGGCCCACCGTACGGCCACGCCGAGGAGGTTTTCGGAGAGATCCTCGCCAACGGCCTCCACCAGCACAGGGACGAGCTGCTGATCTCGACCAAGGCCGGGTACGACATGTGGGAAGGCCCCTTCGGTGACGGAGGATCGCGCAAGTACCTGACCGCCAGCCTCGACCAGAGCCTGCGACGCATGGGTCTCGACTACGTCGACATCTTCTACTCCCACCGCGTCGACCCCGACACCCCCCTCGAAGAGACCATGGGCGCCCTCGCCTCGGCGGTGAGCGCCGGCAAGGCCCTCTACGTCGGCGTCTCCTCCTACTCGGCAGCGAAGACGAAGGAGGCTTCGACGATCCTGAGGGGACTCGGGGTGCCGTTGCTCATTCACCAGCCGTCCTACTCCCTGTTCAACCGTTGGATCGAGGACGAGCTCTTGGACGTGCTCGCCAACGAGCGGGTCGGTTGCATCGCCTTCTCGGTGCTGGCCCAGGGACTCGCCACCGGGAGGTACCTGGCCGGGGTCCCCGACGGTTCGCGCGCCGCCCAGGCCGGGACCTTCGACCAGGCGTGGCTGAGCGAGGACGTCATCAGACGTGTCCGCGCCCTCGGCGAGATAGCCTCGGAACGCGGCCAGACATTGGCTCAGATGGCGATCTCCTGGGTGCTGCGCGATCTCCGGGTGACGTCCGCGCTCGTCGGGGCGTCGAGCATCGCCCAGCTGGAGGAGAACGTCTCCGCGGCCGGCGCCACCGAATTCGCCGACGACGAGCTCGCCGCCATCGACGAGCACGCCGTCGACGTCGGTATCGACCTGTGGGAAGCCTCGAGGATGGCCAAGCCCATCTTCGACCTCTGACGCCGGGCGGGTGCCCGGTCAGCCGCCGGCCCGAGCCCGCCGCTCCTTGACCGCCCCCGGGGGCCCGGGAGCGCTCCTCACCCGATGAGCCCTTCGTCGTTCGGGTTCCTCAACCGACTGGTTGACGACGCGAGGGGATCGTGATACGGTGTCTTCAACCAGATGGTTGACAAAGGGAGGTACGGACGTGGCTGGCGACCAACTCTCTCGGGTGTTCTCGGCGCTGGCCGACCCCACCCGGCGGGACTTGGTGGCGAGGCTCACTATCGGGCGACGCCACCGTTGGGCAGCTCGCCGCGCCGTACGACGTCAGCCTGCAGGCGGTCTCCAAGCACCTGAGGGTGCTCGAGGACGCCGGCCTGGTGACCAGGACCCGGGATGCCCAGCGCCGCCCGGTGCACCTCGAGGCGGAGGTCTTCGACCTGATGACCAAGTGGATCGAGCGCTACCGCCGTCAGGCCGAGGAGCGCTACCGACGCCTCGACGACGTCCTGCGGGCGATGCCCGACAACGCCTTGCAGGCGATGCCCGATGATGTGGACCCGATGCCCCAAGAAGGAGCAACGACATGACCGTCAGTACCCACGAGACCGAGATCATCCTCGACGCCGACGTCCCGCTGGTGCGGATCGTCCGCGAGTTCGACGCCCCGCCGGAGAAGGTGTTCCGGGCGCACACCGACCCTGAGCTCCTCGTCCAGTGGCTCGGGCCCCGCCGCCACACGATGCAGGTGGACCACTACGACTGTCGCACCGGAGGGTCGTACCGGTACTTCACCGAGACCGACGGCGTGGAGTACGGGTTCTTCGGCTGCTTCCACGAGGTACGGCCGTCGGAGCTGATCGTGCAGACGTTCACCTTCGAGGGGGAGCCGGACGGCGTGGCCCTGGAGCGAGTGATGTTCGAGGACCTCGGTGACGGCCGCACCCGCCTCACGGCGACTTCTCTGGTCGACTCGTTCGAGGATCGCGACGCCTTCGTCGCCAGCGGCATGGAGGTCGGCATCATCGAGGGGTACGAGCGCCTCGACGAGCTGCTGGCCGGCTGACGCACTGCCCGTCGGTCGACCTCAGAGCCGTCAGGTAACGGAGCAGGACGACACCGTTGCCGAACCGCAGGGTGTCGACCAGGCTCAGGTCGACTTGCACGCCTGTCGGGAAGAGCGGCTTGCCGCCGCCGATGGCGACGGGGTGGACGTAGATGCGGTACTCGTCGATCAGGCCCTGGCGCATGAAGGTGGCGGCCAGGTCGGCGCCGCTGAGGGACAGGTCGCCTGAGGCGCCCGCCTTCAGCTCCCGGACCTCCTCGGGCACCACCTCCCGGACGATCGTCGTGTTCCAGTCGGCGTGCTGGAGTGTCCGGGAATACACGATCTTGGGCATGTCCCGCCAGATGCGGGCGAACTCCACCGTCGTGGCAGAGGCCGCCGGATCGGCATCGGCGGTCGGCCAGTAGCCGGCCATCAGCTCGTGGGTGACCCGCCCGCTGAGAAAACCCCCGAGCTGGCCGAGCGCCGTCGTTGAAGTGACGGTGGAGCTCCTCGTCGACCCGGTGCCAGCTGATGTCCTGCCCTGGCCCCTCGATGAAGCCGTCGAGCGATACCCCCGCCCACAGGATGATGTTCGGCATTCCGGTTCCTCCCTAAGAGATGTGCGATGTCGACCGCCGGGCGACATCGGTGCCGCCGGGCGTGTCGTCCAGGTTGGACGTCACATGGTCGCAGGACTCGTCGGCGTTCCTGACCGTCCGCCTGTTTTCGGTGTCCGACTGAATTCGAGGTCCCATCCGGGCACCGAGCCGATGAGAATGGGCCGGCACCGCCGTCTGCAACAGTACGAGCGAGGAGGTCGCCACCATGAGCAGGTTGGACAGGGAGTTCTCGGCGACGCTGGTGAAGAGCCCGAACCCCGGCGGCTGGACCTACGTGGTCATGCCGGGCTCCGTCGAGTACCTCGGAACCCGCGGCCTGGTCAAGGTGACCGGGACCATCGATGGGCATCCGTTCCGCAGCGCCTTCATGGCCATGGGCGACGGCACCCACAAGCTGCCGGTCAAGGCAGAAGTGCGCGCCGCCATCGCCAAGCACGAGGGAGACACGGTGACCGTCCACCTCGACCAGCGGCTCGACGACTGATCTCGAGCCGGAGGGGAGGCGCCTACAGCTTGTGTAGGCTCGCCTCGTTCGAGGGAGGCGGGCCGGTGCCCGCAGTACACAAGGGGGGGCTGGGCGAACATGATCGGGCAGGGCGCGTCTTCGGGGACGGCGCGGCGCAGGGCCTCCGTCACCGCCATACTCGCGGGTCGCGCTGCTGCTGACCGAAGGCGCCCTTCCCGTCGTTGCCACAGTGGGAACCGCGCCTGACAACGGCGTCGTCGCCCTCGGCGGACAGGTCGGCGCCGAGGGCTTGGTCGGGCTGTCCACCTGCGACGGGGTGATGGTCACCGTAGAGGGCACCACGGACGCCGACACGATCAACGGCACCACCGGCGTGGACGTGATCGACGGCCTCGAAGGCGACGATGTCATCAACGGCCTCGGTGGCGCCGACATCATCTGCGGTGGCGAAGGGGCCGACACCATCACCGGTGGCGGCGGCGCCGACACGGTCTTCGGCGGCGGCGGTGATGATTCCCTGGAAGGTGGGGTCGACACCGACGAGCTGTGGGGTGACGCCGGGGCGGACGCGGTCGACGGAGGCGCTGAGCTCGACACACTGAACGGCGGCGATGGCACCGACTCGCTCGATGGGGGTGACGGCAACGACATCGTGAACGGGGACCTGGGCGACGATGAGCTGGAGGGCGGCGACGGCAACGACACGGTGAACGGTGGCGGAGGCGGCGACGACCTGTGGGGTGACGCCGGCAAGGACACGCTGATCGGAGGGGACGGCGGGGACACCCTCAACGGCGGGGACGGCGGCGACTCGCTGAACGGCAATGGCGGCAGCGACACGCTGAACGGCGATGGCGGCAACGACGCATTACGCGGCGGCGACGCCGCGGACACCCTGAACGGGGGGATCGGCGCCGACTCCGCCTTCGGTGGCAACGGGATCGACGATGTCAACGGCGGCGATGGAGGCGACGCGCTGAACGGCGACGCATCGAGCGACGAGCTGCGCGGCGGGATCGGCGCCGACCGAATCAACGGCGGGCCGGGGATCGATGCCCTCTACGGCGGAGACGGGGTCGACGCCATGAACGGCGGGACCGGTGACGACTTCCTCAGCGGCGACGCCGCCGGCGACCAGCTCCGCGGCGGCCAGGGCGACGACCTCTTGAAGGGCGTCGCCGGCAGCGACGGCATCTTCGGCGACGGCGGGGACGACGTCCTCAACGGCGGCGACGGGGAAGACATCCTCAGCGGTGGCCCGGCGACCGACGTGTGCAACGGCCAGGGCGGCGTCGACGGCGCCTCCGGCTGTGAGACGGAGACCGGCATCCCCTGAAGTCGTGCCCCACTTGGCATCGGCACCTACGGCGACGGCCTCATCAGGCCGGGGGCGCCGGCCGCTCGACACGGAAGACGGGGAACCGGTCGAGCCGTTCGAGGAAGTCGGCGACGTCCGGGTCGTCGGGGACGTCCATGTACCGGCGGGCGTAGCCCTCGCGGGCGTGGTAGGTCGCCACCACCCTGGCCGCCTCCTCGCCGGTGATCTCGTGCACCGTGATGGCAACGGCCTCGCCCCCTCGCTCGAGCGTCGCCTGGGGCCGGCTGCGGAGGTTCTTCACCCAGCCGACGGCACCGTACGGGAGCGACCAGGTACTCGGCGCCGTCGAGCTCGACGGGCGACACCGGCACCTGGTGCTCGGTCCCGGTCTTCCGGCCGACCGTGGTCAGGATCGTGGCCGGTCCCCAGCCCCTACGGGCGAGCCACGACATGACCCGGCCGATGGCCCGGGTCATCGTCGTCGTCCGGTACTCCTTGGCCATGACGGCATCCTACGGACGAGGCCACCGAGGCCATGCCGGGCGGTCGTAACCTGCGCCGATGAGCGCTGATCTGCCCGACGGCGTGGGGCTGCGGACGGCGGCGGTGCACGCCGGCGAGTCCCCCGACCCGTCCACCAATGCCGTGTCGCCACACATCGCCATGTCGACCACGTTCGTCGTCGACCAGCCGGTGGCGTTCTCGGCGATGGACCGCGACGAAGGCGAGCAGCCCTTCGTCTACACCCGATGGGGCAACCCGACGGTGCGGCAGCTCGAGCGGAAGCTGGCGGCGCTCGAGGGCGCCGAGGACGGCCGGGCCTACGCCTCGGGTATGGCGGCCATCTCCGCCGTGCTGTTCTCCCGCCTGTCGTCCGGGGACCGGGTGGTGGTGAGCGACGTCGCCTACCCGGGGACCGCAGAGCTGGCCCGCCTCACGCTGCGCCGCATGGGCATCGAGGTCGTGCTGGTCGACACCTCCGACCCGGCTGCGGTGCGGACGGAGCTGGAGACACGCACCAACCTCGTCTGGCTGGAGACGCCGGCCAATCCGATCATGCGGTTGACCGACATCGGGGCCGTGGCCGAGCTCGCCCACGACGCTGGCGCCGACGTCGCCGTCGACTCGACCTTCGCCACCCCGGTGGCCACCCGGCCACTGGAGCTCGGGGCGGACTACGTGGTCCATTCGCTCACCAAGTACATCGGTGGCCACGGCGACGCCCTCGGCGGCGCCGTGCTGGGGAGCGCCGACCGGATGGCCGCCCTCGACCTGGAGGCGACCGTCCACTACGGCGGGGTGATCTCCCCGTTCAACGCCTGGCTGGTGATGCGCGGCGCCGCCACGCTCCCGCTCAGGATGGCCGCCCACGAGGCGGGGGCGCTCGCCGTCGCCGAGGCGCTCGAACATCACCCGGCGGTCCTGCGGGTGATGTACCCCGGGTTGCGGTCCCATCCCCAGCACGACCTGGCCCGACGGCAGATGGCGTGCTTCTCGGGGATGCTCACCTTCCAGGTGGAGGACGGCGAGGCGGTGGCCCGGCGGATGATGAAGGAACTGCGGGTTTGGCACTACGCCGTGTCGCTGGGCCACCACCGCAGCCTCGTCTACTGGCTGCCCACCGCCACGCTCATGGAGAGCACCTACCGGCTGGAGGGCGACCAGCTGGCGGCGTATCGCAGCTATGCCGGCGATGGCGTCTTCCGGCTCTCGGTGGGACTGGAGGATCCGGCCGACCTCGTCGAGGACCTGCTCGCCGTACTCTGAGCCCCGGCGACTTCGACCGGCCCGGTAGCGTCCAGGGTCCGATGACCATCGCCGACGATCCGGTGAGGACGGAGCCCGCCGATCGGCGGCTCCGAATCGTCGCCCGCCGTGTGATCGCCCTGGCCGTTGTGGTGCTTCAGGTGTCGCTCGTGGTCCGCGCCTACTCGTCGGACCACGACCAGTTCGGGTTCCAGATGTTCCCCGAGTCGAGCACCTGGCAGGCCGAGATCGTAAGGGTCGCCGCCGACGGCACCCGGGTCTCCATCGACGAGCCCTGGCCGGGTGGCTACCAATGGGAGGCGCTGGTGACAGAGGGAGGGCTCCGCCACCCGGCGGGCCGGCACCACGCCGACGCCGGCATCGACAGCCAGCTCGCCTTCCTCGCCGCCGCCCTCGACTGGGTGGCCGCCAACACTCCCGACGACACCGAGACGGAGTATCTCGAGGCATCGGTGACGTACTGGCGAAACGTCGACGGGCCGCTTCACATGGTGCTGCGCAGCGATCGGAGGGCACCGTGACCTCGCTGGTGCAACGGCTCGACGAGTTGCTCGGCCGGCGGGTGGCCATGCGCTCCCTGGCGGTGCTCCGCATCCTGGCCGGCCCGATCGTGTTGCTCCATCTGCAGCCCTTCCTGGAGCAGGCGGCCGGCGGCGTCATCTACCGGGACGTCTTCCACCAGCCGTACGCCAGTTGGTACCCGGACCTTTCCCGCTCGCTGTACGTGACCGTGCTCGTCGCCGGTGCGGTGGGCGCGGTGGCGATGACGATCGGGCTCTTCACCCGGGCGGCGACGCTCACCGTGCTCGCCGCCGTCTCGTACAACCTCTTTCTGTCGACGACCCACTACCACCACAACCGCGGCTACCTGGTGATCGTGCTGGCGGCGCTGGCGGTCGTGCCGTGCGGACGGGAGCTCTCGGTCGACGCGTGGCTGCGGCGCCGGCGCCGCCTGCCCGCCCTCGACCAAACGGCCCCGGGCTGGCCCCTGTGGCTGCTCCGGTTCGAGGCCGCCACCGTCTACGGGGCGTCGGGGTTGAGCAAGCTGCTGGACGCCGACTGGTTCGCCGGCACGGTCACCTGGGACCGGATGGTGAGCGTGCAGGACCTGATGGCGGCACGGTCGGTGCCGGGCTGGGTGATCGATGTCGTCGCCGACCGCGGCTTCCACACCTATGCGGCCAAGGTGATCGTGATCACCGAGCTGTTCATCGCCATCGGGCTGTGGTGGAGGGCCACCCGGTACGCCGCGGTGTGGGTCGCCGTCTGCTTCCACGTCGCCATCGAGCTCACCGCGTCCGTGCAGGTGTTCTCCTACCTCGCCGTCGCCGCCCTCCTCATCTGGGCGGTGCCCTCGACCCGTGATCGGACACTCGCGGTCGACCTGGCGACGCCCGCGGGTCGCCGTATCGCCTCGACGGTCCACCGGCTCGACTGGCTGGCCCGCTTCGCCGTGGTCGACTCGCCGGCTGGGAACGCCCGGGAAGGGCCGGCCGGCGTCACCGATCGGGATGGCACCGTGTACCACGGGATACCGGCGCTGATCTTCATCGGCAGCAGACTGCCGCTGACCGCCTGGCTCACCCTGCCGCTGTTGCTGCTGCCGGCGGTGCGCCGTGCTCGCCGGGCGCCGCCGCTCGTGCCCGCCGCCGCGTAATCGGGCTTCCGGTCAGATCTCGATCTCGCCGCTCACCGCGGTCACGGTGGCGCCGCCCACCCAGACGGTTCCCTCCTCCTCGTCGAGGTCGACGTGCACCCGGCCGGCCCGGCCCATGGCGGTCCCCTGCGCGGCGACATATGGCGCCATCAACCGCCCGGTGCCGAGCAACCACTGCGCCAGCGAGGCGTTGAGGCTCCCCGTCACCGGGTCTTCCCTGATGTTGCCGTGCTCGTCGCTGAAGAAGGCCCGGACCTCCAGGGCGCACTCCGACCCGGGCGGGTACAGCCCGGCGACCCCGACGTCGAAGCTGCCTTCCCCTTCGAAGCGGGCGATCTGCGGCGACGTCTCCAGGACGAGGGCGGCGTCGTCGACCAGGACCCCGATCCACCCCGGCCCGTTGTCCACCCACTCGACGGCGACCACCCGGTCGGGGTCGAGCCCGAGCATGGCGAGACCAGTCGGCGGCGTCGGCCGGCGTCGGCCGGCCCCGAACGGACCAGAGGAGGGGCTTCGAAGGAGATCACGTCGCCGCTGCGGCGCAACGGCACCAGGCCGGCCCCGCACTCCTGCAGGATCACGTCATGGCGCTGTGGTCGTCCCCCGCTCTCCAGCCAGGCGTGGCAGGCGCCCAGCGTCGGATGACCGGCGAAGGGCAGCTCGCGAGCCGGCGTGAAGATCCGCACCAGGTAGTCGGCGTGTGGAGTTCTTCGGCGGCAGCAGGAACACGCTCTCGGACAGGTTGGCCCAGCGGGCGAAGCTCTGCATCTGCTCCGTGCTCAACCCTTCGGCGCCGGCCACGACCGCCAGCGGGTTGCCCGAGAACGGTGCCGACCCGAACACGTCGACCTGGAGAAACGGACGGAGCATGGCAGGGAGCCTCCTGTTCGACACGAGGGACGCTACCCACAACCGTCGGGGTCGGTGCTTCGGGCGGCGCAAGTCGGGTAGAACGGGTGGAGCACGCAACCCCGGAGGTGCCCATGGCCGACAAGGTCGTCCACTTCGAGATCCCGTTCGACGACGGCGAGCGGGCGCTCGCCTTCTACAAGGGCATCTTCGACTGGGACATCCAGTCGATGCCCGACCTGGGCTACAACATGGTGTCGACCGGCCCCACCGGCGATGTCGGGCCGACCGAGCCCGGCTACATCGGCGGCGGGATGCTGGCAGAGGCAGGACCCGGTGACGGTGCCGGTGATCGTGATCCAGGTCGACGACATCGACGCCACCCTGGCGGCGATCGAGGCCGGGGGAGGGTCGACGGTACGCGGCAAGGAACCGGTCGCCGACATGGGGTTCGCCGCCTACTTCACCGACTCGGAGGGCAACCTGGCCGGCCTGTGGGAGTCCGCTTCAGGCTGACGTCCGGCAGCAGGACGATGCCGGCGCGAGCCGGAAGGGGCGCGCTCGGCCGTCCCAACAGCATCACCCGTCGTTCCCTTCTCTCGCCAGGCCGTCGTGGCTGCCCGACGCCGCCACGGCGCGCCGCCCGGATCCACCGCCACAGAACCGCTTGACAAGTAATCTGAGTGATCTACACTTAGATAAACGTGCAAGCACTGGTGAGATCGGGTTGGTCCGGTCTGTCACCGAGAGAGGAGCCAGTGCAATGTTGCGATTCACCGAGCCACTCGACGAGTTCGACCGCATCGTCGGTCAAGCTCGGAGGCCGTTGGCGTGCCGGCATGATGCCGATGGACGCCTACGAGAAGGACGGCACCTACGTCCTCCGTTTCGACCTCCCCGGCGTCGGCCCCGAGCAGGTCGACGTCACCGTCGAGAACGGCCAGATCATGGTGACCGCGGAGCGTTCGTTCGAGGACACCGAGGACGTGACCTGGCTGGTGCGGGAGCGCCCGACGGGCACCCATCAGCGCCAGATCCGACTCGGCCGCCAGCTCGACAGCGGCGCCGTCAGTGCCACGTACGACGACGGCGTGCTCACGGTCACCATTCCGATGCGTGAGGAGGCGAAGCCCCGCAAGGTGTCTGTGGCGGCGTCCTCGACGCAGTCGGCGATCCCGGCCGAGGTCCACTGACCCGAGCGCAAACGTAACAGAGCGAGCGCCTGACGGCGCTCGCTCTTTCGTGTGGTGGGCCGGCGCGCGTCAGCGATGTGCCTGGTGGTTCTGGGCCGCCGGCGGGGCACTTGCCGCGGTGCGGTCGGCCTCCGGTACCGCCGTGGAGCCAGGCGAGGACGGCGGGAGAGGCCAGTCGTCGCCACTTGAGCGTGGTAGCGGGCGAGCGCATCCCTGTCGAGGACGCGTCGGCGAGCCTCCCGACCCGCCGCCGCGGAAGAAGGCGACCCGGTCCTTGAGGATGCCGGGGTGGCGCCGGGGCGAGGTCGTCGGCGCGATCCGCATGCGCTCGAACGACGCCGCGTCGACCAGCATCGGCCACGTCTGTTCCGGCACCTCGATGCCGAGGCGGCCGGCGAGGCGCCGCATCTCGCCTTCGAGGTCGGCGGAGAGGTCGGCGTAGTGGAAGAGCACCACGTTGCGCTCGTGCCGCCTCGCCCAGGCGTCGGCAGGTGCCACAGCACGCCGGGCAGCGAGTCGAGGTCGCTTCGGCGGGTCGGCTCGCCGTTCGATCCAGCGCAGCAGCCACTCGTCGAGCGGTGGCCGCGGCGGCGGTCGGTCCGGCTCCGGGGATGCCCGGTCAGCTCGCGCCACCGCTCGCGGTCGATGTTGCCGCCCTGGTGGTACATCGACACCGCCATGTCGAGCGGGTGGCGGGCCACCACGATGTACGTCGCCCGCCGGTCGAGCGGGAGGCCGTCGAGCGGCGTGTGGGTCTTGATGAACCGCCGATGATGTTGGGCGTCGAGCCGGGCCAGACCTCGTCGTCGGGGGTCGACCAGCCAGTCGAGCCAGGGTGACAGCTCGTGCAGCGGCGCCGGCAGCTCGGGGGTCTGGAACACCAGCAGGGCGCAGATCATCTGCATCCACGTGGTGCCGCTCTTGGAGCGGGTGCTGATGACGATGTCGCCCGGGCGGAAGGGGAACCCGTCCCAGAGCGCGCTGTCGTCGTCGATCGACCGGTAGCGGGTGCGGCCTGCGGACATCCAAGCCAGCGTACCGAGGGCCACCCCGCCGGATCGGCTCGGGACGACCGCTCCGTCAACTCCCCGGGAACGCCGCCCCGCGTCGTCCGACACGGCGTAGCCATCGAGGAAGGCAGTGACCACCCGTTCGGCCAGGTCGCCGTCGAGGGAGCCGCCGAACACCAAGCGGAAGTACACGGGGCCGACCAGGAGCTCGGTGGCGATGTCGACGTCGGCGTCGGGCCGGAGGTCGCCGCGCTCGATTCCGCGGCGCACGACCCGGGCGACCTCTTCGCGGCGAGCCCGCACCACCGTGTCGCGGAACGGGTCGCCGATGGTCGGGTTGACCGCGATCTGGCCCAGGAGGGCGCGGATCACCGGGCCGAACTCGGTGTCGGTGAGAGCGCGCATCGGGTTGGTGACCGCCGCCACCAGCTCTTGTCGGGTGTTCCCGGTCTCGGGGACGGCGATGTGGGGCGAGGCCAGCTCGTCGAGCAGGTCGGCGACCAACTCCTCTTTCGACCGCCATCGCCGGTAGATGGTCGCCTTGCCGACGCCGGCCCTGGCGGCGACGTGCTCGAGGTAGAGATGTGGGTAGCCCTCCTCGATCAGCAGGTCCCGGGCGGCGTCGAGGATCGCCCGGCGCTTCCGCTCGCTCCGAGGACGCCCCCTCCGCATCACGCCGCCGGCCCGATCCGAGGGGGATGCGATTCGAGACGCTCCGTCTTGTCCATCGGTCGCCATCCCGCTATGATACGGAACGAACCGTATCGATGCAATCGACGAGCAATTCCAAGCAACTCACTGGGTAGGCGGGCCAGGACCCTGCCGACCCAGGGGAGCGGAGCTGATGAAACACACCAATCACCGGCCGATGAGGATCGCCCTCGTCGCCCACGACAACAAGAAGGCCGACCTCATCGAGTGGGCCCAATACAACCTGGACATGCTCAAACCGCATGACCTGGTCGCCACCGGGACCACCGGGTCCCTGCTCGAGTTCGAGCTGGGGCTCCCGGTCACCAGGCTGCAGAGCGGGCCGCTGGGCGGCGACCTGCAGCTCGGGGCGATGATCGCCGGGGGCGCCGTCGACCTCCTCGTGTTCTTCTGGGACCCCCTCGAGCCCCAGCCCCACGACCCGGACGTCAAGGCCCTGCTGCGCATCGCCGTCGTGTGGAACATCCCGGTGGCCAACAACCGGGCGACCGCCGACTTCGTCATCGCCTCGTCGCTGATGGTCGACGGGTACCAGCGGACCGTCCCCGACTACGACGGCTACCGCGGCCGGTCCGTCGACTCGAAGGTCCTCCAAGCGGTGCACTGACCCGGCCGAGACGGCATCGTCACCCGGCTCGGCAGCCGTCAACATCGATCCCTGGGTCCGGCGCGCTGACCGACTATGTTCCCCGGGCGCACCGCCCGGAGGCGTAGGCGTGGCCGATCGGAGGCACCCATGGACCAGGGTCCGGAGCCAACAGAGGCAACAGAGACCGCAGACACCGGCCAGGATCGACGTCGCTGGGTCATCGCCGGCGCCGCCGGGGTGGGCGCCGTCCTTCTCATCGCCATCCTGATCGCGGTATGCGGCGACGAGGCGGAAGCCGACCGAGCCGGCCTTCTCGTGGATCCAATTCGTCCCGGCGACGACGACCACGACCGGTGCCACGACGTCCACGACGTCGACGACGGCCGAGCCGACGACGACTTCGACATCGACCACCACGACGGTGGCGCCGACCACGACGACGACGACTTCGACGTCGACCACGACGACTGTGGCGCCGACCACCACGACGGCTGCGCCGACCACGACCACCACGGCAGCGCCGACGACAACGACGACGTCGCCACCGACGACCACGACCACGACGGCTGCGCCGACCACGACCACCACGGCACCGCCGACGACAACAACGACGTCGCCACCGACGACCACGGTGGCACCGACCACCACGGTGCCGGCGACCACCACGACGACGCCGGCCGGCCCGCCCGAGGCGCCGGCCGAGGTCCAGGCGCTGGTGCAGGCGTTCGTGGTCGGCTTCAACCGGGCGACCACCTCGGGTGATACCGATTGGCTGTACGACCACCTGGCCCCTGCGGTGATCGAGGCGTACGGCGAGGATGTCTGCCGGTCCCATGTCGACGACGTGATCGTCGAGGTGCGGGACCTGACGGTCCAGGGTCCCGTGCTCGGCCCGATCGGCCAGGAGGTCGAGGTGCCCCGCCCCGGCGGCTCGGTGGTCATCGATCTGACGTCCCTCTACTCGGCGGACATCACGTTCGTGTTCGGAGGGGAGACCCGTGCCGAAACCGGTTGGGTGCAGCTGGTGGACGATCCGCAGTCAGTCAGCGGCCAGAGCCCGGCGTACTTCGCCCAGTGCGCCCCGGCCCCCTGATCCCGCCACCGCCATCGCCCCTCAGGCGGGGCCGTTGCTCAGCAGGTCTTCCGGGAGGTCTCCGGGAGCCACCGACCGTCCCGCAGCCATGAGGGCGAGCCGCGCCAGGTCGGCGGCCCGGTATCCGGGCCATCCGTGCAGCACCTGCCGCCACGACGGCGGGACCGCCGACGCCCCGTGAGTTGCCCCGAGCAGGCCACCGGCGATGGCGGCCACGGTGTCGGTGTCGTTTCCGATGCCGACCGCGGTGCGGAGGGCGGCTTCCAGGTGGCGGGCCGGGTGCGCCAGGTCGCCCGGGGTCTGCACGATGGATGCCCACGCAGCCTGCAGGGCGGTGACGACGAACCCGTTCGGCGTGAATGATCCAGGCGGCTCCACCCCCGCTCGGGTGATCGCGCTCCGCCCAGGAGTCGCGCCGGCCGGGATCGATACGCTCGAGGCCGGCGGCCAGGTCCGGGATCTCGCCGGTGGCGATGGCGTCGTCGATCGCCAGGCACCACAACACGCAGGCGTCGCCGGCCAAGGGGTCGCCGTGGGTGAGCAGTGACATCTCCATGGCGACCTCGGCGATTCGGCCCTGCGTCGCCGAGGTGGGCGATGGCGACCGGCGCGGTGCGCATCAACGACCCGTTCCCCGCCGCCCCTCTCGGGTGCCGGGCGAAGTGCTCGGCCGCTCGACCGCGCAGGGCGGCGCCGGACGAGGCCCCGTCGAGCACCGCCCGGGTCTGGATGCCGACGTCGCGCGCCCGCACGCACCCACCCAAGGAAGCGCTCGCCGACGGCGACCGGATCGAGCGACCCGGTGGCCGCCTCCTCGGCGATGCAGATCGCCATCTGGGTGTCGTCGGTCCATTCGCCCGGCTCCCAGCCGAACGGGCCACCCCCCTTCATGGGAACGATCTCGGCCGGAGGCGGCCCGAACTCGTACCCGGCGCCGAGGGCGTCGCCGGCAGCCAGGCCGACCAGGGCACCGGCGATGCGGTCGCCGGTGCCGTCGGCTCGTCATCGGTTGTCGCCGTGCCGTTACGGCAGCTCGCAGGCGGTGATGCTCGGGCCGTTGACGCACGTGTCGCGGCCGGAGCCGCCGTTGATGGTGTTGCTCCCCGGCCCGCCGTCGATGGTGTCGTTGCCGGTCCCGCCGACGAGGGAGTCGTCGCCTCCTTCGCCGGTGAGGGCGTCGTTGCCGGAACCACCGTCGACGGCATCGGCCCCGTCGCCGGCGGTGACGGAGTCGTTGCCGGCATCGCCGGTGATGGTGTCGACGCCGCCGCCGGTAGTGATGGTGTCGTTGCCGCCGCCGCCGGAAACAGTGTTGTCGCCGTCGTCGCCGTGCAGGGTGTCGTTGCCGTTGCCGCCGTCGATGGTGTCGTCACCGAAACCGCCGCAGACCACGTCATGGCCGTTGCCGGCGTTGACGATGTCGTCGCCGCCACCGGCGAAGATGACGTCGTTGCCGCTGGTGCCGTTGAGCACCTCGCCGGTCGGCCCGCCGACGATGGTCGCCTCCAGCCCGTCGCAGAGCAGTGCCCCCGCTCCCGGGTCCAACCCGACGATCACCGGATCGTGGTCGGCGGACCGGTAGGCATTGGGCTCGAAGATGGCCTCCTGGGCGGGCAGCTTGAAGGACATGTCGTAGTCGAGCAGGCTGGGCTCGTCGGCGTTGATGTGCCACTCGGCCACCCCGGTCACCTGGGGCGCCAGTGAGGCGCTCGCCAGGGCATGGTCGAGGTAGCCCACCTGCCCGTCGAACACGAACGAGTAGGCGTGCTCGCCGAGGTACTGCGCCACCAAGTCGGTGTAGCCGGCGGCGAGGATGGCGTCGATCGGGTCCTCCTTGTCGTACGAGTTGAGGTCGCCGATGATCAGCGAGTCGGGGTCGCCGCTGCCCGTCGGGTCGGTGGCCAGCCAGTCGACCAGGGCCTCGGCGGCCAGCGTCCGGGTGCCGTTGCAGTTGCCCGAGCCGTCCCCGGTGTCGGGGTCGCCGACGTCGTTGCAGTCCGATCCCTTCGACTTGAGGTGGTTGACCGCCACCGTGAACCGGCCTCCGGTGGCGATCTCCTCGAAGGTCTGGGCGAGCACCGGCCGGCTCTTGGTGTCGATGAACCGCGGGTCGACCGTCGAGTCGAGGATGGCGTGGCTGCCGACCGGCACCACCGTGGCGGTGCGGTAGATGATCCCCACCTTGATGGCGTCGGTGCCGATGGTCCCGGTGTCGATGGTGGCGTACGTTCCGGGCCCGAAGATGTCGTTGAGCCCGTCGACCAGGTTCTGGGCGGGGTCGACGCCGGGGGTGTTCTCGATCTCGTTGAGCCCGATGACGTCGGCGTCGAGCTGGCTCAACGCCGACAGCAACTTGACCCGCTGCCGCTCGAACTCCTCGGCGGTGTCGGCGCCGCGACACTCGAGGGTCTGCGCCGGGCCGCAGATGTCAGGCCCGAGGTCGAGCGTGGGGAAGAAGTTGAGCTGGTTCATGGCTGCAACGGTCACGCTCCCGCCCACGTCCGCCGGTGCCGGCGGCCTGGCATTGACGACCGAGTAGGTGCCGTACTGCGTCGGCTGGACCCGGTACAGGCCGAACGTGTCGTCGATCAACGCCGGTGATCCCGGTGATGGTGTCACCGCCCCGGAACCGGTTGCTCAGATCGAAAACGTTGCCGTTGCCGGAGTGGATCGCCGGGTCGGGGTTCTGGGTGCTCCGCCCGTCGTCGATGGTGATCCGCCGCTTGGCGTACTCGGCGGCGAGGGCGATGGCGTCAGGCCCCGGCTCGACCACGGCCGTCGGGGTGAACAGCCGGTCGAGGCCGGGCATGGGCAGCGCCAGCACGATCTCGTTGAAGCGACCGAAGTTGAAGTACTCGCTGATCACCAGCTCCTGGGGCAACGTGGTGAGCATGCCCTCGTACGACTCGATGTCGTCGGCGGCGGCCACCGGGAAGCTCAGGTCGGTGGGGGTGACGGCGACGGGGTCGACGGCACACTCTGCGATCGTGGCGCCGGTCAGCTCGGTGAGGCTGGACAAGCCGCCGCTGGTCTCGAACTCGGAGACGGTCGCCGAGATCCTGACCACGTCGCCGACCGCCACACCCGCCGGGATGGCGGAGAACACGAAGACGCCCTCGGACGTCGCCGGGTCGCCGTCGGCCTCGGCGTCCTCCTCCTGCACGTAGAACCCGGAGAGCCCGGGCATCGAAGCGGTGACCGCCGCCTGCACCACGACCGCCTGGCCTTCGAGCGGGCTGGTCGCGCCGCTGCCCTGGACCGCCGAGATCAGGGTGAGCGTGGCCGGGCCCTCGCACGAGAAGGGGGCGGGCCGTCGCCGAAGATCTGGCCGGTGTTGGCGGCGCCGAAGGTGTTGGGCGCTTCGGCGGCCCAGGTGAAGTCCTCGTAGGCGGTTCCGGTGCCGGTGAGCTGCAGCGAGTTGCCCAGCGCTCCCGTCCCGTTCTCGGAGACGCCGATGTCGACGCTGAGTCATCCCGGCGGCCGGACCGTCGACCGCGGTGAGCGTCCCCTCATAGGAGAGGAACTGCACCACGGCGTTGGAGGGGTCGACCAGGGCGATCCCGTCGGGGGAGCCCGTTCTGGATGCCGTTGGCGGGGTAGTCGACGACGGCGACGCCGAACCCGTCACCGAGGTCGGCGATCGGCCCGGCGGGCAGCGCGTCGGTGTCGTACACGAGCCCCGTTGGAGCCGTTGTAGAGCACGATGGTCCACCCGGTCAGGTCGGTACCGGCAGGACCGGCCACCTCGATCGACTCGCCCGCATCGGTGCCGGTGTTGTCGTAGTGGATCTCGTTGATCCACGGTGGGGCGCCCCCACCGGCGTCGAAGGTCTGGCCGGTGTTGGCGGCGCCGAAGGTGTTGGGCGCTTCGGCGGCCCAGGTGAAGTCCTCGTAGGTGGTCCCGGTGCCGGTGAGCTGCAGCGAGTTGCCCAGCGCTCCCGACCCGTTCTCGGAGACGCCGATGTCGACGCTGAGCATCCCGCCGGCCGGGCCGCCGACCGCGGTGAAGGCGCCCTCGTAAGAGAGGAACTGCACCACGGCGTTGGTCGGGTCGACCAGGGCGATCCCGTCGGGGGAGCCGTTCTGGAGGCCGTTGGCCGGGTAGTTGAGGACGGCGACCCCGAACCCGTCACCCAGGTCGGTGATCGGCCCGGCGGGCAGCGCATCGGTGTCGTAGGACGCGCCGCCCGTGCCGTTGTAGCAGCACGATCGTCCACCCGGTGAGGTCGGTGCCGGCGGGGCCGGCCACCTCGATCGACTCGCCGGCGTCGGTGCCGGTGTTGTCGTAGTGGATCTCGTTGATGAACACCGAGGTCTGCGCCGCCGCCGGGGCGGCCATGACCAACGGGAGCGACCCCGCCAGCAGCCCCATCGTGAAGATCGCCGCCAACCGCCGGGATCGAAGCCTGATCGCGCCCACGCCGTCCCTCCTGTCCTCTCTTCAAGGTCCGGGGGACCGGATGACCGCTCGGTCGACGTCCCCTGCTCCCACTGCTCGCCTCCTGAACGTACACGATCGGCTCGGACCGCTGTCGGGCCGACCGTCCTCCGGCGGGTAGCGTGGCTCGCGGCTCCAGCAGGAGGCGCCGATGGAACGCACCCCGGCGTTCATCTTCGACCTCGACGGGACCCTCGTCGACAGCGTGTACGAGCACGTGCTCGCCTGGCAGCAGGCGCTGGCCGAGCTCGGGCTCAACATCTCGGTGTGGCGCATCCACCGCAAGATCGGGATGAGCGGGGGGTTGTTCGCCACCGCGCTGGCCCGGGAGACCGGTCGGGACCTGACACCCGACGAGACGGCGCGGCTCCAGAAGGCGCACGGCGCCGCCTACGCGGCGCGCTCGAGCGGGGTCCGGCCACTCCCCGGGGCCCGGGAGCTGCTCGGGTTCCTCACCGATGCCGGCGTCCCGTGGGCGATCGCCACCAGCGGCTACCGGGAGACTGCGGGCCCGACGTTGCGTGAGCTCGACGTCCCCGACGACGTCCCCGTGGTCACCAGGGACCAGGTGGCGCACGCCAAGCCGGACCCGGACCTGTTCGTGGCGGCAGCCGAGCGCCTCGGTGTCGACGTCACCCAGGCCATGGTGGTGGGAGACAGCGTCTGGGACCTGCTGGCGGCGCGGCGGGCCGGGGCGATGGGAATCGGGCTGCTGTCCGGTGGCTACGGCCGGGAGGAGCTGGAGCGCGCCGGGGCCTTCCGCGTCTACGAGGACCCCGCCGACCTCCTCACCCACCTCGACGAGGTCGGTGTCCGTAGGCGGTGAGGTCGTCCAGCCGTCGATTCGGGCGCATCGGGTGACCGCTGCCGTCGACGCCGGTCGCCCGTGTCGATCACAGCGGGGTGCCGGAGTCCGGGTCGGAACGGAGGCCCGTGCCCGGGGATGACGACGTCGGCGACCGCCAGCACCCGCTCCCGTGACGCCCGCAACACCTCCCGGTCGGGGGCGTAGGGATCGTCCGCCGGCCCTTCGGCGGTCCACCACAGATGGGTGGCAACGGCGACGCCGTCCGGGGTGGCGATCACCGTCGACAGCTCCTCGGCGGCGTGGCCCGGGGTGCGCAACAGCTGCACGGAGGCGGAGAGGCACAAGCCCGTCGCACTCGCGCGATCTCCCACTGGTCGCCGCGGTAGACCGCCCAGTGGTCGTGGACGGCGGCGTCGGGGAACAGCGCCGTGTTCACGGTGTGGTCGGGGTGGTGGTGGGACAGCACCACGGCGTTCACGTCGCCCGGCTCGAGCCCGAGCGCCCGCAGCGGGTCGAGGATCGACGCCTGCGAGGGGGCCAACCCGGGGTCGACCACCGCCACCAGGTCGCCGTCGCGGACGAGGGTGCAGGTGCTGCGCACACCCGGGCGGAGCGAGCCCTCGAGGAGGACGTCGAACCGGGCGTTGCGTTCCGGAGGGAGGTCGGGCACGGCCGCTCGACCTTAACCCGGCGGCGCCGGCGACGTGGTGTGGCGACGCCGAGTCAGCACGAGCCGGGCCGGTCGGTCTCCACCGCCCGGCCCTGGTCGTCGAAGGCGACGCCGAAGGACCGCTCGGTCAGATCCTCGAGGATCCCAGGCCCCGAGTCCTCGGCGACCACGGGACGGCCGTCGACGATGCGCACCGGGATGGCGTTCAGGCTCGTGCCCGCCTCGGCGACCTCGAAGCGGAACACCGCCGTGTACGAGGACTCCTCCCGCGCCGACGGGAAGGCGAAGTTGCCCGTCGAGTAGAGCACCCAGGCATCTCCGATCCGTTCCACTCCCTGGAGCACGTGGGGGTGGCTGCCCACGACCAGGTCGGCGCCGGCATCGACCCAGGCTCGGGCCAGTTCCTTCTGGTGGGGCTCGGGGCAAGCCTGGCGCTCGACACCCCAGTGGGCCATCACCACCACGAGGTCGGATCGGGCGGCGGCGCCGGCGACGGCTTGCGACGGTGGCGTCGACGTAGTCGGGACAGGCCCAGGCGATCTCGGGGATGAACGTCTCGCCCGGCTCGGGCCGGTCGCAGGGAACCCGGGTGAAGGAGAGCACCGCAACCGGCCATCCGTCGACCCGGAGGCGGGTGCCGGCGTAGGCGGCTCCCGGGCCGCGACCGGTGCCGGCGGTGGCGAGACCGGCGGCCTCCAGGATCTCGATGGTGCGGAGCACCCCGTCGGGCCCGTAGTCGAGGGCGTGGTTGTTGGCGAGGGCGGCGACGTCCACCCCGGCATCGGCGAGGATCCCGGCCGAGGCCGGTGGCGACTTGAAGACGTACACCTTCTCGATCGGGGCGCCCACCTCCTCCTCGGCGATCACCGTCTCCACGTTGACGATCGTCAGGTCGCCCTCGGTGAGCACCGGGGCGATGTCGCCCAACGGGTCGCGCTGGTCGAGCCCGTGGGTGAACGAGGTGTCGCCGGCGACGACGACCGAGATCGGCGGCAACGGAGCCCGGGTCGTCGTGGTGGTTGGGGCCACGGTGGTGGGCGGCGTGGTGGCGACGGTGGTGGCGACCGGGTCAGGCGGCGGCGTGGTCGGGCTCGTCGACGTACCGGCGGTGCCCAGCCCGCACCCGCCCACGACGAGGGCGAGCGCGATCAGTGGGGAGGCGCGGCGCATCCCGGGAGGTTAGGAGCGGGCTCGGACCGGGCCGGGGAGAGCGGAACCCCCCGGCCCGGCCACGGTGACCCGGTCAGCTGCGGGTGAGGACGACCTTGAGCGCCCCGGTCTCGGCGGCGTTGCCGAACACCTCGTAGGCCTCCATGAACTCGTCGAGGCCGAAGTGATGGGTGATGAAGCGCCGGGTGTCGATCTGCCGGCTGGTGAGGAGCCTGAGCAGCGTCGGTGTCGAGTAGGTGTCCACCAACCCGGTGGTGATCGTCACGTTGCGGATCCACAGGCTCTCCAGATGGAGCGTCGCCGGCACGCCGTGTACGCCGAGGTTGGCCACCCGGCCCCCGGGACGCACCAGCTCGGCGGCCAGCTCGAAGGTGGCGGGGACGCCGACGGCCTCCATCGCCACGTCGGCCCCGAGCCCGCCGGTGAGCGAGCGGACCGCCTCGAGGGCGTCCTCGCGGCCGTTGTTGACGACGACGTCCGCCCCGAACTGCTTGGCCGCCTCCAACCGGGAGTCGGCCAGGTCGATGGCGACGACATGGCTGGGGCTGTAGAGGCGGGAGCCCATGATCGAGGCCAGCCCGATCGGCCCCGCCCCGACGATGGCGACGACGTCACCGGGACGGACGGCCCCGTTGAGGACGCCGACCTCGTACCCGGTGGGCATGATGTCGGCGAGCATCAGGATCTCCTCGTCGGAGATCCCGTCGGGGACGCGGTACGTCGAGGTGTCGGCGAACGGCACCCGGACCAGGTCGGCCTGGACGCCGTCGATGCGGTGGCCCAGGATCCATCCGCCGCCGCCGAGGCATTGCCCGTAGGCCGCCTCACGGCAGAACCGGCAGGCGCCGCAGGCGGTGATGCAGGACACCAGCACGCGGTCGCCAATGGCCACGTTCTTCACTCCGGGGCCCACGTCGACGACGGTCCCGACAGCCTCATGACCGAGGACACGCCCTTCATCGACGGTGGGTACGTCACCTTTCAAGATGTGCAGGTCGGTGCCGCAGATGGTCACCGCGTCGACCCTGACGATGGCGTCGGTGTCGGCCTGCAGGGTGGGGTCCGGGTGCTCTTCCCAGCTCTTTCGCCCCGGACCGTGATAGACGAGCGCACGCATGGCGCATCCTCCTTGGTGTGCGAACCTCTCTCTCTGGACCGTATGCCGAGGCCGGTCAGCCGGCGAGGGCCGAAGGTCACTTCCCCCGTGATGTGCTTGGATTCGTCGCCTGATGACGTACGTCGCCAGTGGTCGGACGATCCAGATCACCCACCCCGACCGGGTCCTGTTCCCCGAGGACGGCTACACCAAGGCCGACCTGGCGCGCTACCACCACGCCGTCGCCGAGGCCCTCGTGCCCCACCTCGCCGGCCGGCCCCTGATGCTGCAGCGGTTTCCCGAGGGGATCGGCGGCGAAGGCTTCTACCAGAAGGAGGCGGGGCGGGGGGTGCCGGGCTGGCTACGCACCGTCGAGGTGGCCAAGGAGGGAGGTACGGTCAACCACCCGGTGGTCGACGACGAGGCCGGCCTGCTGGCGCTCACCAACCTGAGCACCGTCTCGTTCCACCGATGGCCCAGCCGGGCCGACCGGGTCGAGCGACCGGACCTGCTGGTGGTCGACCTCGACCCGTCGGGCGACCAGTTCGACGAGGTGCGCCAAGCGGCCCGATGGGCCAGGGCCGTTCTCGCCGACCTCGACCTGGTGCCGTTCGTGCAGACCACCGGATCGCGGGGGATCCACGTCGTCGCCCCGCTGGACCGCTCGGCGGACACGGCGACGGTGGCGGCCTTCGCCGACGACGTGGCCCGGGTGCTCGCCGCCCTCCACCCGGAACAGCTCACCGTGGCCACCCGCAAGGCGAAGCGGGGCGACCGCCTCTACGTCGACACCGCCCGGAACGCCTACGCGCAGACGGTGATCGCCCCGTACTCGGTGCGACCCCGAAGGGGCGCCCCGGTGGCCGCTCCGATCACCTGGGAGGAGCTCGACGACCCCGACCTGCGCCCGGACGGCTGGACCATCGAGACCATGCCCGAGCGACTGTCACGGGTCGGTGACCGCTGGGCGGGCATGTCCCGCCGGAGGCAGGGGCTTGAGCACCCGTCGCCGGCGCCTCCTCGACCGCATGCTGGCCGCGGCCGGGGTCGGGCGCCGCCGACCGCCGTCGACGAAGCAGGGCTAGCGCGCCGCCCAATGCGGCGGTGAACAGGGCGATGAGCTCCCGGTTGAAGGCGGGGATGTCGTCGACGACCCGACCCCATGCCAGGTTGCGGTCCCGGAACGCCGGGAGGTCCACCCACACGCCACCGGCGTTGACCAGGTCGTCCTTGATCCCCAGCGATCCGGTGACCGGACTCCCCGGCTCGACGATCCCCGCCGAGATCGCCACCAGCCCGGCGTGGCAGATGATCCCCACCGGCTTGGCCGCGTCGTACACGGCCTTGACGATGCCGGTGACCTCCGGGTAGCGGCGCAGCTTGTCGGGTGCCCAGCCGCCCGGGATCACCACCCCGTCGACGGCATCGGGGTCGATGTCGGCGGCGAGGACGTCCGCCTTGCGGCGAGGGCGTTCTTGCCCTTCACCTCGTCGAGCGATGTCCCCACCGAGACGACGTCGGCTCCCTCCTCACGCAGCCGCATGACGGTGACCCAGTACTCCAGGTCCTCGACGCCCTCGGCGACGAAGACCACGACCCTCATCCCTTCGAGGCTCCCTGGCGAGGCGATGGTATCGGGCACGTGACGTCCTCCCGGCTGGTCGTGGCCGGCTCCCATTCTCGCAGCGGCTCGGAGGCGGGCGGGGATAGCATCCGAGGTGGGGGCGCATGGCCGTCGCCGGTCTGGAGGCTCGCGTTCATGACCCACACCGGCCATCACCAGCACTCGGCGCCCGATCGCCACGGTGGCCACGACGGCGACCACGACCAGCACGGCGGCGGTGGCCACGACCAGCACGCCGGCCACTCGGTGGCCATGTTCCGCGACCGGTTCTGGCTGTCGCTGGCCCTGACCGTCCCGGTCGTGCTCTACAGCGAGATGGTCCAGGAGTGGTTCGGCTACACCGCCCCGACGTTCCCCGGGTCCGACCTGATCCCGCCGGTGCTCGGCACCGTCGTGTTCTTCTACGGGGGCAGCCCGTTCCTCCGGGGTGCCGTGCAGGAGATCCGCCATCGCACCCCGGGGATGATGCTGCTCATCGGGATGGCGATCACCGTCGCCTTCGCCGCCTCGATGGCCACCGCCCTCGGTTGGTTCGACCTCGAGTTCTGGTGGGAGCTGGCGGCGCTCGTCACCATCATGCTCCTGGGCCACTGGATGGAGATGCGCGCCATCGGCCAGGCGCAGGGTGCCCTGCCAGGCACTGGCCGAGCTGCTCCCCGACGACGCCGAGCGGATCACCGACGGCCGGACCGAGACGGTGCCCATCGGGGCGCTCGCCGTCAACGACCTGGTGCTGGTCCGGCCGGGGGGGAGGGTTCCGGCCGACGGCGAGGTGGTCGAGGGCACCGCCGAGATGGACGAGTCGATGGTCACCGGGGAGTCGCAGCCGGTGGCCAAGGGTGTCGGCGACCGGGTGGTGGCCGGTACGGTGGCCACCGACTCGGCGCTGCGGGTGGAGGTGCGCGCCGTCGGTGACGACACCGCACTGGCCGGGATCCAGCGGCTGGTGGCACAGGCGCAGGAGTCGCGGTCCCGGGCCCAGGTGCTGGCCGACCGGGCCGCCGCCTTCCTCTTCTACGTCGCGGTGGCGGCGGCGTCGGTCACCGCCGCCGCCTGGCTGGCAGCCGGGGACCCCGACGAGGCCGTGGTCCGGACCGTGGCGGTGCTGGTGATCGCCTGCCCCCATGCCCTGGGTCTGGCCATTCCGCTGGTCATCTCCATCTCGACGGGGATGGCCGCCGGTGACGGGATCCTGGTGAAGGACCGGCTCGCCCTCGAGCGGATGCGGACCGTCGACGTGGTGCTCTTCGACAAGACCGGCACGCTGACCAAGGGCAGTCACGTCCTGGGTCGATGTGGTGGCCGTCGACGGCGACCCCGACCGGCTGCTGGCGACGGCCGCCGCCGTCGAAGCGGACTCGGAGCACCCGCTGGCAAGGGCGATCGTCGCCGCCGCCGCAGAGCGGGGATCCGTGCCGTCCGCCGAACGGGTTCCGGGCGATGCCCGGCCGCGGTGTCGAGGCCTCCGTCGACGGCACGACCGTCGCCGTGGGCGGTCCGGCGCTGTTGCGGGAAGGGGCACTCGACGTGCCGGAGGCGCTGATGGCAGCCAGTGGGCAGATGGCAGGCGAGGGGTGCTTCCGTGCTCTACGTCGTCGCTGGACGGCGCCGTCGTCGGGGCCCTCACCCTCGAGGACGAGGTGCGGCCCGAGTCACGCCAGGCGGTGGACCGGCTCCACGAGCTCGGGGTCGAGGTGGCCATGGTCACCGGCGACTCCCGCCAGGTGGCGGATGCCGTCGGCACCGAGCTCGGCATCGACCAGGTGATGGCCGAGGTCCTTCC
Source organism: uncultured Acidimicrobiia bacterium (assembly GCA_963812375.1). Taxonomy (GTDB): domain Bacteria; phylum Actinomycetota; class Acidimicrobiia; order Spongiisociales; family UBA5794; genus JACDBE01. Next base: position 50,932 of record CAWEUW010000011.1, read on the forward strand.
GGGCGACAAGCACGCCGAGGTGGCCAGGCTCCAGGAGGGCGGGCTCGAGGTGGCCATGGTGGGTGACGGCGTCAACGACGCGCCCGCCCTGGCGCAGGCAGACGTCGGGATCGCCATCGGTGCCGGCACCGACGTCGCCATCGAGTCCGCCGGTGTCGTGCTCGCCTCGGACGACCCGCGCGGCGTCGTGGCGGTGCGTCGCCTGTCGGTGGCCGGTTACCGGAAGATGGTGCAGAACCTGGTGTGGGCGGCCGGGTACAACATCGTCGCCATCCCGCTGGCGGCCGGGGCCTTCGCCTGGGCAGGGATCACCCTGTCGCCGGCGGTCGGCGCCGCCCTGATGAGCATCTCGACGGTGGTGGTGGCGCTCAACGCCCAGCTTCTCCGCCGCCTCGACCTGCGCCCCGGTTGAGCCGGCCGGGTCGGAGGCGAACCCTCCCTGCTAGGCCTGGTCGACCACGGTGACCGCGATCAACTGCAGCCCGTTGTTGGCGTAGCCGCCGAGGTTCCACACGGCCCGGTCGGGCTGGGTGTTGCCGGCGGCGTCACGGCATCGGGTGGTGAGCAGGTGATCGCCCGGCGCAGCCTCCCATGGGCAACTGAAACGACGCCAGGCGTGCGGGCTCGACTGGGGCGAGAGATCGGCCGGGAGCCACGTCGCCCCGCCGTCGACGCTCACCTCGACCGCCTCTATCGGAGCATGGCCCGACCACGCCCTTCCTTCGAGGAGGCAGCGACCGGTGCCCAGCAACCGCTGGCGAGAGGAGAAGTCGGGAACTCCCGGCGGGATCATCAGCGAGCGGGGCGCAATCCTGGTGACGGGTGTGCCCGGATCACCGGGATCCTCCCGTATCCGGTACGCCACCGTGTTCTGGTAGCCCTGGTGGGGCTCGGTCACCGCGGTGATCCCGGTGAGCCACTTCACGTTCGTCATCCCGTACCAACCGGGGACCACCAGGCGGGCGGGGTGCCCGTGCTGGGGCGGGAGCGGGGCGCCGTTCATCTGGTGGGCGACGACGGCACCGGCGTTGCGTGCGTCGGCGACGGTCAGGGCACGCGAGTAGTTCTGCACCACCCCGCCCTGGTGCCCGCGGTCGGCCCCGGTGAAGACCAGCTCGATGGCATCGTCGTCGACGCCCGCTTCTTCGAGCAGGTCGTCGAGGGCGACGCCGGTCCACCGTGCCGTCCCCACCGCCTCCAGCAACCACGGCTGGGACACCGCCCGGGGGCTCGAACAACGCTCGTCCGTTGCCGGCGCACTCCATCGTGGTGGTCACCTCGACCTGGTCTCGCCGGCTCAGCCCGGCGAGATCGACGGTCATCGGATGGGCGAAGGCGCCACTCAATTCGAGTCGCCAGCCGGCGTCATCGAGCGCCGGGATGTCGTAGTGGACGAGCACGTAGTGGAGGCCGGGTGGCGTGATGTCCCATCGCATCGCCTCGAGCGGCATCCCGTGGTTGCGGGTGGCCAGCGCCAGCTCGGCTCTGCTGATCGACTCCTCGGTGGTGGGCGCGTCGGGCGGGGCCGGGATCGGCATGGGCACTCCGGTCTCGAGCGGGCGGTCCGGTGTCGAGGTTATCGGCCGCTTGCCGTCGCCGCCCGACCAGAATCGGGTGATCGACGAGAGGAGCCCCCCGATGGAACTGCCCGACGTGATCAACCAGGCCCGCGACGCGATGACCGTGAAGCGGGTGTTCGGCGATCCCTACGAGAAGGACGGAGTCACCATGATCCCGGCCGCCAAGGTCCAGGGAGCGGTTGGCGGTGGCGCCGGCCAGGGCCCCGAGGAACAGGGCTCGGGCTCCGGCGGCGGCTACGCGGTGAACGCCCGGCCGGTGGGCGCCTACGTCGTGCGCGACGGCGAGCTCAGCCTGGCAGCCGGCCCTCGACCTCAACCGGGTCATCCTGGGCGGGCAGGTCGTGGCCATCTTCGCCCTGCTCGTCATCGGTGGGGTACTGAGGGCGCGCCGTCGGGCCTAGCCGCCTCCGGCGGCACCTGCCCGTTACCGGGTGAGCCGCACGCGTTCAGCCCGGCGCCAGCAGCCGGCGGTAGACGGCGGCCGTGGCATCGTCGAAGCAGACGAAGCGGACCAGCTCGACCGCGGTAGGCGTCGCCGAAACCGTGGTGACGGCGATGTCGGCGGCGAAGGCGGGCGGGTAGCCGTAGGCCCCGGTCGATATGGCGGGGAAGGAGACGGCGGCGGCCCCGACCCGATCGGCTGCCTCCAGGCTCCGGCGGTAGCACGAGGCGAGCAGGTCGGGCTCCCCGGCCGACCCGCCCCGCCACACCGGCCCCACCGTGTGGATCACCCACCGGGCAGCCAGCCGGAAACCCGGAGAGACCTTCGCCTGCCCGACGTCGCACCCGCCCAGGGTGCGGCAGAACGCCAGGAGCTCGGGCCCGGCGGCCCGGTGGATCGCCCCGTCGACGCCGCCACCGCCGAGCAGCGACCGGTTGGCGGCGTTGACGATGGCGTCGGTGGTCTCGACGGTGATGTCGCCGACCACCGTCTCCAGTGAGGGAGCCGCCATCACCGCCGACCGGAGACGGCGGAAGGGGCGCCCCGCCGGTGAAGCACGGGCGCCCCTTCTCGTGTCACGTCGCTTCGGTCAGTTGAGCCGGGTGATCCGGTCCTGCGCCCCGGGTGCGATGGGGGAGTTGAGCTCGAAGTAGGTGACCAGGGCGTCGAGGTCGACCTCACCGCCGAGCCGGTCGGTCCCCGAGATGAGGATGGGGAACCGGTCGCCCCCGTCGGCGAGGAAGCTGTTGACCGTGACCCGGTACGGCAACGCCGGGTCGACGGTCACCCCGTCGATGGCGATGCTGGCGGGGTCGACCCGTGCTCCGATCGGCGCCGCCGCGTCCCAGGTGTAGGTGAAGCCTTCGGACACCTGGAGGACTCGGGCGCCGATGGCGTCCCACTGCTGCTCGAGCAGGGTCTCGATCTGGGCTCCGGTGAGGGTCATCGTCACCAGGCTGTTGCCGAACGGCTGCACGGCGAACGCCTCGCCGTAGGTGACGTTGCCGTCACCCTCACCCTCGAGGCTCCCGGCGAAGGTGAAGTCCGTCCGGATGCCTCCCGGGTTCATGAACGCCACCACCGCCTCGCCGAACCCCATCGCCGAGGTGGCGGCGAGCTGGGCGTCGGCGATCACGTCGCCGAGCGCCGACTCGCCGGCGGCGTTGGCGGTGCGGGTGATGTCGGCGGTGATCGATCCGATGACGGCGTTGGCCAGCGGGTCGGTCAGGACGTCGTACTCGTCGATGAGGGCGGTGAGATCGGCCTCCGCGGTCACCGCCGCCTGGTAGGTGGGAACGTTGTCGATCGACACCACCGTCATGTCCTTGGTCACCCGGTCGAGGGTGACGTCGATGTCGGTGTACAGCCGGCCGGCGTTGTCGGCCATGGTGACCCACTTGCCGTCGACCTCGCAGACGAACTCGTCGTTGACGTGGCCGGCGATCACCAGGTCGACGGCATCGTCGAAGCCTTCGACGATCGACTTCAACGGATCGGTGAGCCCGTCGATGCAGTCGTCGCCCTCGGGACCGCCATTGGAGAAGCCGCCCTCGTGGAGCAGGATCACGAACGACTCGATGCCGCGCTTCTGCAGCGTCGGGATCCAGCGCGTTGACCGTTGCTACCTCGTCTTCGAAGGTCAGGCCTTCAACCGCCGTCGGGGTGACGATGGTCGGGGTGCCCTCGAGGGTCATTCCGATGAAGGCCACCTTCACGCCGTTGTATTGCTTGACGGTGTACGCCGGGAAGAGGGTCTTGTTGGTGGCGTCGACGACGACGTTGGCGGCGAGGAACTCGAAGTCGGCTCCGTCGAAGCCGTCACCGTCGAGGTCGCCGTCAGGGTGGCTGCCTCCGTTCTGCATCCGCAGCAGCTCGTCGGGCCCCTCGTCGAACTCGTGGTTGCCGACCCCGGCGATGTCCAGCCCGATGAGGTTCATCGCCTCGATGGTCGGCTCGTCGTGGAACAGCGCAGAGATGAGCGGGGAGGCTCCGATCAGGTCCCCGGCGGAGACCATCACCGAGTTCGAGGCCTCCGCCTCCGCCTGGCGGATGTAAGCCGCCAGGATGTCGGCCCTCCCGACGTTTTGACCGAGCCAGAGCATGGTGCTGGCGATGTGGCCATGAAAGTCGTTGACCGCCAGGATCTGCAACGGGACGGTGGGAGCCGCCGCCGGTGCAGCGGCCGCGGAGGCGATGCGGACGTCCTCGTCGTCGGGCGGGGCCGCGGTCCCGGAGCAGCCATCATGGTGGCAGCGAGAGCGGCTAGCCACGGCGATCAGGACAGGGCGCGCCGTCGGGCGCGCGTGCGTGTCCTCATTGGATCCCCCTTCACGTCGACAATGCGAAGGCCAGCGGCAAGGTACTGCGCCGAGGGCCTTGCTGTCGAATGGGTTCTCCCGCGCCTGCCGGCTCGCGGTAGGGCCGCTCGGCGTCGCTACCCTCGCCCCCGATCCTGACCGGGCCATGGGGGGCACAGTGGATGACCTGACCGCCGTCGAGCACGCCATCGCCGCGCTCGAGGCGCAACGCGCCGTGCTCGGCGACGCCGTCGCCGACACGGCGTTGCAGCCACTGCTCGAGAAGCGCGATCGGCTGCTGGCCGCCCCTTCCGGCGAGCAGCGCAAGCTGGTCACCGTGCTCTTCGCCGACGTCGTCGACTTCACCGTGCTGTCCGGGCGGCTCGACCCCGAGGACATGCGCGAGATCATGAACGAGTACTTCGCCGCCTGGCGCTCGGCCATCGAGGACGAGGGCGGCGTGGTGGAGAAGTTCATCGGTGACGCCGTGGTGGCGGTGTTCGGCCTCAATCGCGCCCACGAGGACGACCCCCACCGTGCGGTGCGCGCCGCATTGGCGCTGGGCCGGTCACTCGAGGATCTGAACCGGCGCCTCGACCGCCGGTACGGCATCGAGCTCTCGATGAGGGTGGGCATCGACACCGGCGAGGTCGTCATCAGCACCCTGGGCGAACGCGGCGACGGCGACTACGTCGTGGTTGGGGACCGGGTCAACCGCGCCGCCCGGATCCAGGCGTCGGCGCCGCCCGGCGGCATCCTGCTCTCGGCGGACACCGGGCGCCACATCCGTGGCTCGTTCGGGTTGCGGTTGGTCGAGGGCCTCCAGCTCAAGGGCTTCGAGGATGCGGTCGACGCCTTCCTCGTGGTGTCCGGCGAGAACCAGGGCTTCTGGCTGGAGACCCGCGGCATCGAGGGAGTGGCGACGCACGACGGTCGGGCGCGAACTGGAGTTGGGCCGGCTCGACAAGCTGTTCGCCGACGTGGTCGACGACCGGGCACACCTGCTGGTCACCGTGCTCGGCGATGCCGGGATCGGCAAGTCACGGGTCATCAGGGACTTCGAGAGCAACCTGGCGAACCTCCCCGACGGGGTGTGGCTGCTGCGGGGGAGGGCGGCTCCCGCCAGCGAGCACGTTCCCAACGGGCTGATGCGCGGGATCTTCGCCGAGCGACTCGACATCCAGGACAGCGACGACCCCGACACCGTCACGGAGAAGTGGCACGCCGGGGTCGCCTCGCTCCTCGGGAGTGGCGACGCCGGTGCCAGGGCGGCCGACGTCCTGGCCAGCTGGCTGGGATTCCAGCTGGGACAAGGGTCGCGGGTCGAGGCGCTCAAGCTCGACCCGGAGGCGTTGCAGCGCCAGGCCCACCAGACGGTCCTCGAACTGCTCGCCCGCATCGGCGAGCGGGCCCCGGTGGTCGTGCTGCTCGAGGACCTCCATTGGGCCGACGACGCCACGCTCGACTGGTTGGAGAGCTTCAACCCGAAGGGCACGTCCCTGCTCATCGTGGCCAGCGCCCGTCCCGATCTCCTGCGGCGCCGGCCGCACTGGGGCGAGGGCCTGGACCAGCACACCTCGGTGAGGCTGGCGCCTCTGTCGAATCGGGAGAGCCGCCAGCTCGTCGACGAGATCATGTCCCGTGCCTCGGCCGTGCCGGAGTCGTTGCGGTCGCTGGTGGTCGAAGCCGCCGAGGGCAACCCGTTCTTCATCGAGGAGCTGGTCAAGTGGTTCCTCGACACGGGCATCATCCTCGAAGACGGCGAGGGATGGACGGTCGCCGACGATACGGTGGCCGGCGTCGTGGTGCCCGGCACCCTGCGCGGCGTGCTCCAGGCCCGGCTGGACTCGCTCGACCGGGGGCACCGCAGCGTCATCGACCGGGCGTCGGTGGTCGGTCGGGTCTTCTGGGACGAGGCGGTGGCCGAGCTGGGCGCCGACTCGGGTCCGCCCCCGCCCGACGCCTACGAGCGGCTGCGCGCCAACGAGGTCGTGTTCCAGCGCCCCACGTCGATGTTCGAGGGGACCCGGGAGTACTCGTTCCGGCACTCGCTGATGCGCGAGGTCGCCTACGAGAACGTCCTCCACTCCTCGCGTCGGCGCTACCACGCCCGCGCCGCAGAGTGGCTGGAGCGGGTCAGCTCCGCCAGCCGGCGCACGGACGAGCATGCCGCCGTCATCGCCGCCCACTACGAAGAGGCGGGGGACGCCGCCACCGCAGCCCGGTGGTACCTGCGGGCGGGACGCCACGCCGCCGGGACCTTCGCCAACCGGGACGCGCTCCGCCTGCTCGAGTCTGCCGTCGCCCTGACGCCGGAAGCCGATGTCGACCTCCGCTTCGACACCCTCATGGCATGCGAGTCGTGCTCGACCGGACCGCCACCCGCGACGAGCAGCGCAAGGTCATCGAAGAGCTGGGAACGATCGGCGGTGTCGACGACACCCGTCTGGCCCGGCTCCGCCTCTGCGAGGGACGGTGGCACTTCAACCACGGCGAATACGCCGCCGTGGCCCCCATCGTCGGCGAGGCGGCGAAACTCGCCGGACGGGCCGGCGAGGTCGACCTCGAGTTGGAGGCGCTGGCCCTCGGAGCGAAGAGCCTGGCCTTCAGTGCGGAACACGAGGCATCCCGTTCCATGTCGAACGAGTTGGTGGCCAAGGCGAGTGACGCCGGGAACCAGCGGATGCGGGGCGAAGGGCTCCGCCTCCTGGCGGTTGTCGCCACCAACCTCGGGGAGACGAACGACGCCGTCGCCCTCCTCGACCAGGCGCGCGCCGCGCATCACGCCATCGACGACCTGGAGGGCGAGGCACTGGTGGTGGGCCAGCTGGGGGCGACCTACATCCAGATGGGGGGTCACCTCGACGAGGCGAGGCGTGTCAGTGAAGAGGCGATGGCGATGTTCGTCGCCACCGGGCACCGGCTCCGCCTGGGCATCGTCCAGGGGAACCTGGCGGCGATCGCCATCGAGCAGGGCAGGCTCGACGATGCCCTCGAGCTCGGTGTCCGAGAACCTGGAGCTGGCCACCGAGGTCGAGGACATGGAAGGGGTCGTCTCCGCGTACCAGCGGCTGGGGGACATCCGGAGACACCTCGGCGACAACGGCGAGGCGCGGCGACTCCTCGAGGAAGGGATCGCCATCGGGCGCCGGCTGGCGCTCCACTACTTCGTGACCTTCTCACTGGCGGCTCTGGTGCAGGTGGACCTCGCCGAAGGCCTCGTCGATGCAGCCGTGGCACACGCCGCCGAGGCCGAAACGGCGGCGGCCCTCGCCGAGGCTCCCCATCCCGAGGTCATCGCCCTCCAGAGCTCCGGGATCGCCCTCCACCGGTCCGGGGATCTCCCGGCGGCGGCAGCCAAGCTGCGCCGGGCTGCGGAGGGCTATCGCTCGATCGGCCGCATGGACGAGGCCTACTGGGTGGAGGCGGTGCTCGCCGAGGTGCTGCTCGACACCGGTGAGGTCGACGAGGCGCTCCGCCTCGCCCGAGGCGTCCTCCCGCTGGTGGAGCGGGACGTGTACAGCGAGGTCGAGGGCGCCCCGTTCCTCATCTCCCTGCACCGCGTGCTGGAGGCACTCGACCCCGAGGCGGCGACCGAGGTCGCGCGGGGAGCGGGTCGCTTCCACCGGAGGTGCGCCGGGCAGATCGCCGACGAGGAGGTACGGGCGGCGCTCCTGGCGACGCCCGGCTACCGCCGGCTGGCCGAGCTGGCCGCAACGGCGGCCTGACTCCCCGGCCCCTTAGGAGGAGGGGAGCGAGGGCCCACGGGAGGGGCACGACTGGGCAGTGGGCTTTCCCCTCCTCGTCTGCCGTGCCGGCCTTCGGCCCGTGCGCAGCCGCCTCTCCTCCCGTGGGGGAGGAGAGAGGGGACGCTGCTAGCCGCCGTCTCCGCGGTGCTGGGCGGCGAGGTCGACAAGGGCCTGCCGGTCGAGCTCGTCGCCCTTGGCCACGGCCACCTTCACCGGCGTCTCCGCCCGCAGGGTGGCGGTCCGCCTGCCGCCCTCGACCACGGCCATCTCGCCGAGGATCGTGCCCGGGCCGACCTCGGCCACCGCCTCGCCGTCGATGTCGACCGACAGCATCCCGTCGAGGACGAGGTAGAGCTCGTGTCCCTCCTCGCCCTGACGCACCAGGTCGGTTCCCTGGGCGACGCGACGGATCTCCGGCTTGCGGCCGCCCTGCATGATGACCTCGGAGAGACAGCGCTCCAGGTCGCTCTCGGCGTCGGCGATCTTGAGCTCGTGCTGGTAATCGCCCCACGGGGACCGATCGCCGAACATCTCGCCTGCCCAGCCCTTGTAGTCGGTGATGCCCGACTTCTTCACCAGGGCGCCGGAGCCGTCGTAGAACCAGTGGCGTGGGAACGGGCTGGCGCCGACGATCTCGTACTCGGAGCTGCCGTCGGTGCGGATCGTCAGCGCCAGCGTCGTCCACGCCGACGGGGCCGTGATCTGCATGTAGGGGGGCCGGTTGACCCGTCGTGGCATCGGGGCCCCGGTGCGTCCCCCGGTGGTCTGCACGAACCGGGCCCAGCCGTCGCCGACCTCGGGCTCGGCCCGGAGGTCCGGGAAGGCCACCGGCGGGATGGCCCGCTCGGTCCCGCCCAGCTTGGCCACGGTGGACGAGATCAGCCCGTGGCCCTCGTACCCGGCGTCGACGACGGCGCCGTCATCGACCTCGATCCACGCCCGCAACGGGTTGGCGAAGCGGAATGCCCCGGCGGCGTGGAGCGCCTCCAGGTCGTCGAGCCGTCCAGGCGGAGGCGGGTCGTAGTGGCTGATCCCCAGCACCATCGGGATCTTGAACAGCCCCGGGATCGCCTCGGACGGGATCCACGACACCGAGGTGAAGGATGCACTGTGCCTGACCACGCCTTTCCCCTTTCCATCGTCTGGGTCGGGGCACCACGCCGTCGGGCGGCCCGCAGCCCCGCCGGTCCGAACGCTACACGACCGGCACCGCCCGGTCCGGGAAGCGGGCGAGGCGAGGGCGGCCGCAGTCGAGGCCGGTCACGCGGCGATAACGCCGGCACTCCGGGCGGCGTAGGCTGGGCAACCTGGACATCGGGGAGAGCTCGATGCTGAAGAAGGGTCAACACGTCGAACAGCTCACCAGGAAGGTGGGTCAGCGTCCCCGGACCGGAGTGGTCGTGGACGCCCACGAGGGGACCGTCGAAGTCCGGTGGGACGACGGTCACACGTCGGTCGTCTCCGGTGGGCTGATCCGCCCCGCCGCACACCGCCGAAGGGCACCAACCGCGGCCGGTGACGGGGGAGGGAGACGGCCGGCGGCACGGCCGAGCGAGGTCGGTCGCCCGACGCGGGCGAGGGCGCGGTTCCCCGGTCACCGCTCCGCCCTCTCCCGTATAGTCGGCGCCATGACCGAGCCCTCCTCCACACCTCCCGGTGGCCGCGACGGGCTGTCCGTCGTCTCCATCGTCCTGGCGGCGTTCGCCGTGCTCGGGGCCGCCATCGCCGTCGGGCTCGCCGTCGGGGCGTCGGCGAGCGACGAGCCGGCGGTTGCCCCGGACACTTCGGGGACCACGGTGGCGGCGACCACCACGGCTGCCGGCCGGCGGTACCACGACGATGCCCGCCGGCGGCGCCACGGTGTCGATGACCGAGTTCGCCATCACCCCCGCCACCGCCGAGGTCGGCGGCTCAATCCACGTGATGAACGAGGGTGAGGTCCTCCACAACCTCGCCGTCGACGGCACCGAGCTGATCACGCCCGACCTCGACCCCGGGGACATGGCCGACCTGGAGCTGACCGACCTCGATGCGGGCACCTACACGATCTTCTGCGCCGTCCCCGGGCACCGCGAGGCGGGGATGGAGGCCGAGCTGACCGTCCTCGGTGAAGGTGAGGCCCCGCCCGAGGGTGGCGGGAGCCGGCGACGACATGGACTTCGCCGCCATGACCGCCGCCATGCTGGAGACGTTTGCCGAGTTCCCTCAGGAGACCGAAGGCGTCGGCAACCAGGTGCTCGAGCCCACCGAGGTCCTCGACGACGGCACCAAGGTGTTCGACCTCACCATGCAGCTCGGCGACTGGGAGGTCTCCGCCGGCGACGTGGTCGAGGCGTGGACGTTCAACGGGATGGTGCCGGCGCCGATGCTGCAGCTCGAGGTCGGTGACAGCGTCCAGGTGCGGGTGCTCAACGAGCTGCCCATCGCCACCGACGTCCACTGGCACGGAATCAACGTCACCAACGCCAACGACGGGGTGGCGCCGATCACCCAGCCCCTGATCGAGCCGGGCGAGACCTTCACCTACGAGTTCACCACCGACGAGCAGGCGGTGGCGATGTACCACCCGCACGCCCACGGGCACATGCTGCTCCCCAACGGCATGTTCGGCCCGATCCTCGTCGGTCAGGTGCGGCTGCCCGTCGGGGAGACCATCGGGTTGGAGGAGATCCCCGCCGACCTGGAGATCTCCCAGGAGATCCCCATGGTGCTCAACGACGCCGGGGTCATCGGTTACTCGCTGAACGGCAAGAGCTTCCCCGCCACCCAGCCGTACGGCGGCGCCGTCGGGGACTGGGTGCTCATCCACTACTTCAACGAGGGCAACCAGATCCACCCGATGCACCTGCACCAGTTCGACCAGATCGTCGTGGCCAAGGACGGCTACCCGCTGGACGAGCCGTACACGGTGGACACGCTCAACGTGGCGCCGGGGGAGCGGTACTCGGTGCTGGTCAACCTGGACGAGCCGGGCACCTGGGTCTGGCACTGCCACATCCTCCCCCACGTCGAGCGTGAGTCGGGGATGTTCGGCATGGTGACCGCTTTCGTCGTCAGCTGAACCGCCCTGGAAGGGTCGGCCAGCCGGCGCCCTTGTTTGGCCCATAATCGCGGTCTTGACTATGGTCCGTTGGACGAAGCAGTGGGGACCTCGTCGCGGATGCGCGGTGGTCCGTCCGTACAAACGAAGTGGAGGGGGATCCACGTGTCACGACGCTTGCTGACGCTCCTGTCCGTAGTCGTCATCGCCGTCGCCATGCTGTCACCGGTAGGTGGCGCCGGTGCGGCCGAGTCGGACCTCGCCTTTGGCGGGGCCCAGAAGCACCAGGTGCAGGAGAGCACCACCGGGAGCTACGTGGTCATCATGGCGGCTGCGCCGCTGGTAGGGACCTACGACCGCAGTGAGCTGAACTCGGCAGGAGCGAGGGCCGACCGGGCGCGGATCACGGAGAGCCACCGTCAGGTGATGCGCGACGCAGGGGTGTCGGAGACCGACAAGGTCGTCGAGCTCACCAACGTCGTCAACGGCTTCTCGGCGATCATCTCCCACGAGGAGGCGCAAGCCCTGGCCGCCCAGCCGGGAGTGGCCCTGGTGATGCCGGACGTCATGCGGCAGCCGACCACCGACTCGAGCCCCGACTTCCTCGGTCTCACCGCACCGGGCGGGGCCTACGACACCGGGCTCGACGGCAGCGGCGTGGTCGTCGGCGTCATCGACACCGGCATCTGGCCGGAGCACCCCAGCTTCGCCGACGACGGATCGTTCCCCGAGGCCGATGTCGCCCCGGGGATCCCGTGCGAGTTCGGCAACACGGCGCACAACCCCGCCGACGCCCCGTTCGAGTGCAACAACAAGCTGGTCGGCGCCCGGCAAGTGCTCCCGACCTACCGCGCCCTCATCGGGGCGGAGGACTTCGAGTTCGACTCGGCCCGTGACGACAACGGGCACGGCTCGCACACCGCCAGCACCGCCGCCGGCAACGCCGACGTCGCGGCGACGGTCTTCGGGCGGCCCCGGGGCACCGTCAACGGCATCGCCTACCGGGCACACGTCATCGCCTACAAGGGCCTCGGCGCCCTCGGTGGCTTCAGCTCCGACCTGGCGCTGGCCATCGACACCGCCGTCGCCGACGGCGTCGACGTGATCAACTACTCGATCGGCGGCGGCGCCAGCCTCACCGGCCCGGACGACCTCGCCTTCCTGTTCGCCGCCGACGCCGGAGTGTTCGTGGCGACATCGGCGGGCAACAGCGGCAACGGCTTCAGCACCATCGGCGGTCCCGCCAACCTGCCGTGGGTCACCACGGTGGCGGCGAGCACCCAGAGCCGGTTCTTCCCCGGCCGGGTGGTGCTCGGCAACGGCCAGTCGTTCCTGGGAGCCTCCATCACCCGGCCACTCGGCAACCGTCCCCTGGTGGACGCCGCCGACGCCGGCGGCGACCTGTGCCTGCTGGGCACGCTCGACCCCGCCGTCGTCGAAGGGGCGATCGTTCTCTGCCGCCGGGGCACCAACGCCAGGGTGGAGAAGAGCCAGGCGGTGCTCGAGGCCGGTGGCGTCGGGATGATCATGTACGAGAACACCGACGACAACAACCTGTTCACCGACAACCACGCCGTGCCGACCGTCCACGTGGACAACACGCCGGGCCTGGCGATCAAGGACTACATCGCCAACACGGCCAACCCGACGGCCCGGCTGCGGGTGCCGCTCACCACGACCACGTGGGGGCCGGCCCCGTCGATCACGCTGTTCTCGTCGCGGGGCCCGGTCCCGACCGGGTTCGGCGAGGACATCATCAAGCCGGACATCACGGCCCCGGGCATCCAGATCCTGGCGGGCAACTCGCCCGTACGCCGACAATGGTCAGCTGTTCCAGGCGATCGCCGGGACCTCGATGTCGAGCCCGCACATCGCCGGGGTCTACGCCCTGCTCAAGCAGGCGCATCCCGACTGGTCGCCGGCGGCCGCCCGCTCGGCCCTGATGACCACGGCGCGCCACGACGTGGTGGACAACGACCGGGTCACCCCGGCCGACCCGTTCGCCACCGGCTCGGGTCACGTCAACCCTGGCCTCCCGGGCGCGGCGGGCTCGATGTTCCAGCCCGGACTGGTGTACGACGCCGGGTTCAACGACTACCTCGGATACCTGTGCGGCACCGCACCCGAGGTGTTCGCCGACCCGGATGCCACCTGCCCGGCGCTCGAGGCGGCCGGCTTCTCCAACGACCCGAGCAACCTCAACTACCCGTCGATCGGCGTCGCCCAGCTCGCCGGCTCGCAGACGGTCACCCGCACGGTGACCAACGTCGGGCCCCGTGCCACCTACCGGTCGTCGGTCGATGCGCCGGCGGGTTACGACGTGACGGTGACAGCCGCGGAAGTTCACGCTGAACACGGGCGGGACGCAGCGGATCCGGGTGACCATCACCAACGACGGCTCGGCGCCGATCGGCGAGTGGTCGTTCGGCTCGTACACCCTGACGTCGGGTAGCTACTCGGTGTACAGCCCGATCGCGGCCAACGCCTCGCTGCTCGGCGCCCCGCTGGAGATCACCGGTGAGGGTACCGACGGCAGCGCCTCGTTCGACGTGTCCTTCGGCTACGACGGTGACTACACCGCCGCCGCCCACGGGCTGGAGGCGGCGGCGATCACCTCCGCCACCGTGGTGCAGGACCCGGACCAGACGTTCGACCCGGCTGACGGGTTCAGCAACGCCCACGAGTTCGACCTGACCGGGGCGGCGGTGTTCCGTCTCGCCCTGCCACCGGACTCGACCGAGGCGGATGCCGACCTGGACGTCTACGTGTTCGACCCGAACGGCGACGAGGTCGCCTCGAGCACCGCGGGTGGCACCGACGAGCAGGTGACCATCTACGACCCCGAGCCCGGGGTGTACACGGTGTGGGTCCACGGGTGGCAGACGGTCGGCGCCGACGCCGACTACGACATGTCGACGTGGACGATCTCGGCGACCCCGGGTGGGAACATGTCGATCGACAGCGCTCCCACCGAGGCGGTGCTGGGCACCGTCGGCACCGTCGACATCAGCTGGGCCGGTGCCGAGGCGCGCGTGGAACCTGGGTGCGGTGTCGCACTCGGACGCCGACGGCGTGATCGGCTACACCCTGGTCGAGGTCGACGCCCGGTGACGGGCGACTGACCGGCATTCGAGCAGGAGGGGCGCCCCGCCGGGCGCCCCTCTCATTGCGGGCACCAGAATGGAACGGCGGCGCCCGCCGCTGTGTTACCGGTAGCTGCCGCCGGTGGCCTCCAGCACGATGAGCGAGCCGTCCTGGGGGACCTGCAGGTACCGCATTCCCGGCTGGTGGCAGCCAAGACCGGTGTCGGGCCAGGTCACCGCCCTGGCCGACACGACGGTGACGGTGGCGCGGTCGATGCCGAGCATGCCGGCGAGATCGGCGACGGCGAGCTCGACGAGCGGGCCCAGCCCGGGTTCGACCGGATCCGGCGGTCGTGGGGGGGACGTGGCCGGGGGCACCTCAGCCCAGCGGCTCGGCCGGGTTCTCACAGAGGAAGGGCTCGCCGGACCCTTCCACGTGGTAGAGGTAGACCTCGCCGTCGAGCCCGAGGGCGACCCTGGTGCCGTCGACCAGCGCCTGGGTGTACATCATCCCCTCGATGGGACAGCCGATGCTGCCGTCCCGCCACACGACCTCCTCGAAGCCGATGACCTCGATGTCGCCGGGGTCGACCCCCTGCGCCTCGGCGAGCATCTCGACGGCGGCGGCGACGTAGCCGACGGAGGCGGGGTCGACGCCCTCCGGGACGGTGGGGAGCGGGACGTCCGGCAGCGACGGATTGGGCTTCGACGGGGCGGCGGTGGGCCGGGGAACCAAGGACGTGTCCGGTGGCGCGGTGGTGCCGGCGGCGGCGGTGGTGCCGGGAGCGTCGGTGGCCGACGGGTCGAGCCCGCCGCCCCCGCAGGCGGTGAGGCCGGCGACGAGCAGGGCGGTGACGGCCGAGATCTTCATGGTGCGCGGTGTCATGCCGGTTCGACGTTAGGAGCCGTCGCCCGGTTCCGGAGTCAGGCCACCTTCCGGCCATACTCCCGGCATGCCGTCGCTGCGACGACCACGACGTGCCCGGCAGCGGTCGGGACACGCCGTTCGGCCTCTTGGCCGCACCGGGCGCGGCGCCACCGCACGGACGCTCCTATTGGGTGGTCGAGGGACGGTTGGCGGGCGGCGCCTACCCCTATCAGCCGGACCCGACCGACGGTGAGGCCACCCTGCGCCGCCTCCAGTCAGCCGGCATCACCGCCTTCGTCGACCTGACCCAGGCTCGGCTACCCGGATCGTGGGAGTCCCATCTGCTCGACTACCACCCGTCCGCCCGCTCGATGGGCCTGGAAGTAGTTCGCCGTCCCATCCGTGACATGGGTGTCCCCACGATCGACGAGGCGATCGGCACGCTCGACGAGATCGACCGACTCCTCGCCGACGGAGCAGACCGTGTACGTGCACTGCTGGGGCGGGATCGGGCGCACCGGGCTGACCATCGGCACCTGGCTGATCAGGCACGGGGTGGCGACCGGGGAGAGCGTCCAGCATCTGTTGAACGAGCTGCGCGCCGCCGACGAGGGAGCGGGCCACATCCTGGCCCCGCAGACCAGCGAACAGCGGGCCTTCCTGTACCGGTTCTCCGGCTGACCCTGCGGTCGGCCGCGCCGCGGTCGCCGGGGGCGTGGATCCGTCGATGCTGCCGCGGTTGTAGCCTCGTGCGGTTCGCCCGGAACCCGGCGGACCGGCCCGGTTGGGAGGGCCGAGCCTGGCGACCGAGGACACGTCACAGATGCGGTGGATCAGCCTGAAGAGCCGGTTGCTCGGCCGCCCTCTGGCCTCCAGCGAGGCCGAGCACCAGCTCCTCCGCAAGACGCTGGCGCTCTCCCGGTCTTCGCCTCCGACCCGCTCTCTTCGGTCGCCTACGCCACCGAGGAGGCGATGCTGGTGCTGGCGCTCGCTGGCGTCGGCGCCTACGCCTACCTGACGCCGGTGTCCCTCTTCGTCGCCTCACTGCTCGCCATCGTCGTGTTGTCGTACCGCCAGACGATCCGGGCATACCCGGAAGGCGGCGGCGCCTTCGTGGTGAGCTACGAGAACCTCGGGCTGGTTCCCGGCGCGGTGGCGGCGGCGTCCCTGCTCACCGACTACGTCCTCACCGTGGCGGTGTCGGTCTCGGCCGGGGTCGCCGCCATCACGTCGGCGGTGCCGGAGCTCCTGCCGTGGCGGGTGACGATGGCGCTCGGCTTCGTGGTCCTCGTCACCATCGCCAACCTCCGCGGGGTCAAGGAGGCGAGCACGCATCTTCGCCGCCCCCACCTACCTGTTCATCACCACCGTCTTCACCGTCCTCGTCGTCGGGCTTCGTCCGCTGCGCCGACGGGGTGTGCCCTCAGGCGGTCTCGTCCGGGCTCGAGATCGAGGCGGAGGTCGCCGGCGTGACCCTCTTCCTGCTGCTCCGTGCCTTCGCCTCGGGGTCGACCGCCCTGACCGGGGTCGAGGCAGTGGCCGACGGGGTGCAGGCGTTCCGCCAGCCGAAGGCGAGGAACGCCGGCGACCACCCTGGGCATCATGGGCACCGTCTCGATCGTCGATGTTCCTCGGGATCTCGACGCTGGCCCAGCTGTTCGACGTCCGGGTCAGCGAGGACACCATCGACACCTACGGCACCGTGCTGTCGCAGATCGGGCGGAGCGCCTTCAACGGGGGGATCGGCTTCTGGGTCCTCCAGGTGGCGACGGCGGCCATCCTGATCCTCGCCGCCAACACCGCCTACCAGGACTTCCCCCGGCTCTCGGCGATCCTCGCCGCCCATCGGATGATGCCCCGCCAGTACCGCAACCGGGGCGACCGACTGGTCTTCTCCAACGGTGTGGTCACCCTCGCCCTCGGGGCGGCGCTGCTCATCGCCCTCTTCGACGCCGAGGTCAGCCGGCTCATCCAGCTGTACGTGGTAGGGGTCTTCACGTCGTTCACCCTGAGCCAGACCGGGATGGTGCGGAGGTGGCTGCGCACCCGTGAGCCCGGCTGGCAGCGGTCGGTGGTACTCAATGCGATCGGCGCGCTCACCACGGCGGTGGTCCTCGTCGTGGTCGCCGTCGTCAAGTTCTCCCACGGGGCATGGATCGTGCTCATCGCCGTCCCCCTCCTGGTCAGCTTGATGCTGGCGGTACGTCGCCACTACTCAGAGGGTGGCCGCCCAGCTGCGGCAGATGCCACCCGCCGGCCCGGCCCGGGACAACCGCATGCTGGTGCTGGTGGCCCACTCCGACGAGGCGGCCGAGCGGGCCATCCGCTACACGCAGCTGGTGCGCAGCGACCACGTCCAGGTGGTCCACGCCATCGAGCCCGACAGCGACGACCTCATCCACACCTGGGACCGGCTCTATCCCGACCACCGGCTGGAGCTGATCGACGGCGAGGACGAGTCGGTGGTCGGCCGGCTGCTCGCCAGGGTCCGGGAGGAGCGCGACCGGCATCCCGACTCGAAGGTGACCGTCGTGGTGTCGGAGCGCTTCAAGAGGCGCTCGCGGATGGCGCTGCTCAGCCACCCCAACCTGCTGCTGCTGAAGGCGCGGCTCCTGTTCGAGCCCGGCATCGCCGTCACCGACGTGACCAGCTTCAAGCGGCGCCAGCGCAGCGGGTTGCCCCAGGTCCCGCTGCGACGGGTGGAGCTGGTGGTGCTCGTCTCCGACCTGACCCGTCCCATCCGCGACGCCATCGACTACGCCGAGGCGCTGGGGCCTCCGGTGCGCACGGTCCACATCGACGTCGACGACGTCCAGCGGGACAAGCTCATCGGGGAGTGGGCGAACGCCAGCTACGGGTACGAGCTCGAGATCGTCCCCAGCCCGTACCGGGAGGTGACCACCCCGCTGGTGGCCTACGTCCGTGACCGGCAAGCGGCTCGGCCTCCCCGGGACCCTGGTCAACGTGGTCATCCCCGAGTTCATCGTCCCCGGTCGGGCTGACCCAGGCGCTCCACAACCAGACCGGGCTGGCGGTGAAGGCGGTGCTCGCCCCGGAGCCGGGGGTGGCGGTCACCAGCGTTCCCTTTCACCTGTCCGTCGACGCGCCCGACGGCGGTCTGAGCGAGGACTCTCACAGGTTTCTCAGCAGGCACTCACGGTGGCCACATCCCGGGTTGGCACGCTCATGTGCTCAGCGACGCCGCAGCCAGGAGAGCCCGTCGTGCCCCAGCCCTGTCAGACCACCGCCGCTTCCGCCCTTCGACGATCGGTGTGCTGGACGGCGCCACCGCACCGTCCCGTCCGGGCCGCGGTCGCCTGCCGAGCCGCTGTCGCCGTCAGCGGATCGACACCACCTCGACAACGGCGTTGTAGTCCGGGATGCCGGCCTGCGGGGAGCGGCGCCGCCGGTCGATGAGCACCTCGGCCTCGGGCCAGTGGACCTGGAGCGTTCCCACGGCGACCGGGGCCTGGAACACCCTGGCCTGCATCTCGCCGACGTCGTTGCGGAGCATCACCGCGTCGCCGTCGGCGACGCCGAGGCGGACGGCGTCGGCCCCGGCCATCAGCACGGTCTGGCGACCGGTGCCGCACAGCGGATCGGTGTCCTCGTGGACCATCGAGTTGAACTGCTTCCCCCGCCGGGTGGCGACGACGAACCAGCCCTCCGGTACGTCACGGTGGGGGAGGGGCACCGGCGTGAAACGGGCCCGTCCGTCAGGGGTCGGGAACCTCCACTGCCAGCAGAGGTGCGGCCCGCCGTACTGGAACTGGTCCCCCTCGGCGGCCAGGTGCTGGATGCCTTCGTAGAGGGGCACGGTGCGGGCGATGTCGGCACGGATCTCGGGGGTGCCGGCGAAGCGGACCCGGTCGGCCAGGTCGGGCCGTGCCCGTGCGGCGATGTCGCCGAGGACCTGCCACTCCGGCCGGGCCTCGGCGATGCGGGGGCCTTCGATCTCGGGGCTGAAGATCACCCGGCGCTCGGTCGAGGTCTCGGTGCACCCGCCGGCCAGCTCGTAGCGGGTGGTGGCGGGGAGGAGGAGCACCACGTCGGCCGGCTCGGTGAGCATCTGGGTCGACACGACGATGTCCATGTGGACCCGCAGCGGGATCCGCCCCAGCGCCTCGTCGACGTAGTCGGGGTCGGGGAGCACCTCGAGGAAGTTCCCCCCGATGGAGAAGAGCACATCGAGCTGCCCCTCGTGGGCGGCGTCGATCATCTGCGGTGCCGTCTTGCCCGGGGTCGACGGCACCGGGAACCCCCACAGCCGCGACAGCGCAGCCGCCGACTCCTCGCCGATGGGAGTGCCTCCGGGGAACGCCGTCGCATAGGCGCCCATCTCGGCGCCACCCTGGACCCCGGAGTGGCCGCGGATCGGCATCAGGCCGCACTTGGGCCGCCCCACGAAGCCCTTCGACAGGGCCAGGTTGATGATCGCCCGCACCCCGTCCTCGCCGAAGGCGTGCTGGGTGACCCCCATCGACCACACCAGGACCGCGGTCTTCGCCTCGTGGAGCATCTCGGCGAAGGCCACCATCTCGCTCCTGGGGAGCCCGGACCCGGCCTCGAGGTCGTCCCACGACTGGCCGGCGAGGGCGCCGGCGACTTCGTCGAATCCGGTGGTGTGGCGATCGATGAAGTCGGCGTCGACCCAGCCTCGTTCGACGAGGTGCTTGAGCGTCCCGTTGAGGAAGGCGACGTCACCGCCCACCGACACCTGGAAGAACCGGTCGGTGATCTTGGTGCCGAACAGGGCGCTCTCCAGGTTGGAGGGCACCCAGTAGCGCTCCATCCCCGGCTCCCGATAGGGATTCACCGTCACCACCTTGGTGCCCGCCTTGCGGGCGTGGTGCAGGTACTTCATGCCCACCGGCTGGTTGTTGGCGAGGTTCGACCCGATGAACACGACGAGGTCGCTGCCGATCCAGTCGGAGTACGAGCACGTGCTGGCGCCCACCCCCAGGGCCTCCTTGAGGGCGATCGTGCTCGGCGAGTGGCAGACCCGGGCGGCGTTGTCGACCGAGTTGGTGCCCAGCGCCCGCACCGCCTTCTGCACCCCGTAGTAGTTCTCGTTGGGCATGCCGCGGCTGGTGAGGTAGAAGCCGAGCCGATCAGGGGTGGTGGCGTTGATCCGCTCGGCGACCAGGTCGAGCGCCTCGTCCCAGGTGATCCTGGCGAAGCCGGGCTCACCGCGCCGGCGGATCATCGGATGGGGGAGCCGGCCCAGCTCCCTGAGCTCCTTGCCCGACCGGCGGCGCAGCGCGGCGGCGTCGGTCATCACCTCCGGCGACAGCGCCGGCTGGGTGTTGAGCCGGAGGAGCCGGAGCCGGATGTTGCACAGGTGGATCTCGTCGAGCGTCCAGTCCCTCATGCCGGCGGTGCCGAGGGCGCAGCCGTCGCACACGCCGTGGTCGAGGATTCGCCAGGCGTAGCGCAGCTGGTCCTTGTTCTCCCACGCCGCCCGGGTCAGCTCGTGGTAGTTGTTGGGGCGCTGCTCGCCGATGCCGAACGGCTTCTTGCTCGCCCACAGGCTCGGGCTGATCCGCTTGTGAGGTGTCGGCACGCTGCTCGCCCTCCGGCCGTTGCTCAGTCCCGACGATACCCCAGGCCGGGTTTGCACCATGATGCGACGGTGCGGACCGTCACCGGGCTCGGGCTGCTGACGGCGGCGTTGACGGCAGCGTGCTCCTTGGGGGTCGAGCCGGCAGCCACGTCCACGCCGGCGTCGCCGCCTGCGACAGCATCGTCGAGCTCGACGCCTCCCGCGGCCGGCGCATTCGACGCTTCGGGTTGCCCGGTGGAGGACGCCGCCTTCTGCGCAGTCGCCGCCGACGTGGGGAACGCCCTGGTCGAAGGGGATATCGCCGACTTGATGGCGCTCAGCCGGATCGACACCGTCGTCTGCGCCGACGTGTCCGCCGAGTACTTCCCCGGATGTGCCCAGGCGGACACTGTCGTAGGCCACGGGGTCAGCGATGCCGGGCTCCTCGTCACCATGCTCGAAACCGCCGAATACCGCGGCCGGCTGGGGACCGTGGTCGGGGCCGTCGATCCGACGTTCACCGACGATTTCGGCGAGGGAGGCGTGCGGCTTCTCGGGGTGGGCACGTGTGGGCCGGACGTGCCCGGCCGCCGTTCCTACCACCTGGCGTGGACGGCGGCGATCCGATCGGGCGGGGAACCTCGGCGGATGGTGGCCAGCTTCGAGCTCACCTACGCCGACGACTGGCGGATCGCCCTCTGGTACCTCGACCCGTACGAGTCCTGGGTCGCCGCCGGCCAGAACCCGCTCCGCGACGCATTCTGCGAGGCCGGCCGTCACCCGTGGCGAGGTTGAGACAACCTACCGACCGGGCGTTCGCCGCCTGTCGCACGGGCCTGGGGTCACGTGCGAGAAGGCCGACCGGCGTCTGTTCGCCGGGCAGCCGGCGAAGTCGGTCCGGGGAACGAAACGGCCGCCGTGGGGTAGGGGCCCCAGGTGCGGAGGAGGGCCGACCGGCGTCTGTTCGCCGGGGCAGCCGGCGAAGTCGGCCCGGGTCAGATGTACGTCCAGTCGGGTTGCTTGCGTGCCTGGGCGAGGTCGTAGGTGGCGACGCCGTCCTCGAGGTCGACCAGCTTGGGCAGCACGTACCCGGTGCGATCTGACGGGCACCAGCCGTCGAGGTGGGCGGCGAAGTCGCCGGGGAAGGCGCGCAGCACGCTCGACACCAGGTTGCGCTCCTGCACGGGGAGGAAGCAGCGGTTGCCGTCGGTGACCACCCGCAAGCGTTCCTGGATGAGGTCGAGGTCGTGGTCCGACCCGGACCCGTCCCGGATGCGGTCGAGGGCGCCGGTGATCTGGCCGGTGCCCAGCTTGCACGGCAGGCACTGCCCGCACGACTCGACGTAGAGGAAGCGGGAGATGAGCGACGAGACCTCGACCATGCAGGCGGTGTCGTCGTACACGATCAGGCCGCCGGCGCCCAACCCGGACCCGACCTGCTCGAAGTCCTCGTAGGTCAGCGGGATGTTGAGGTCCGCCGCGGTGAGCACCGCCCCGGCCACCCCAGGGAACGCCGCCTTGAAGGGACGGCCCGCCGACGAGCCCGCCGGCCCGGTCGAGCAGCTCCGGCCAGCCGGGTCCCCATCGGAACCTCGAACACCCCGGCGCTCGGCACGTCGCCGACGATGGTGGCGAGGACCGTCCCCGGGGAGAGCTCGGTGCCCACGCTGCGGAACGCCTCGGCGCCGTTGGCCAGGATCCACGCCGCCTGGGCCAGGGTCTCGGCGTTGTTGACCAGGGTCGGGTTGGCGCCCAACGGCAGGTCCGCCGTCGCTGTGCCCCGCCGTGCCGGCGCACGGCGATGACCGGCCGGGTCGGCGGCGGGCGCCGGCTCGGCCGCCTCCCAGCCGAGCTGCGGGGCGGTGGCGAACAGGCCATGGAGGTAGGGGGGCAGCCAGCGGGGGAGCGGGTCGCCGCCCTCGATGACCTCGAGCAGCGCCTTCTCCTCGCCGAACAGGTACTCCTCGGGACCGGTCACCAGGTGGACCTCGACATCGGCGAGGAAGCGGTCGGCGGCCATGTCCGCCATCGCCTCGCGCAACCGGGCGATCTCGGGGGTAAAGCCGGCCTTGACGGCGATGTAGGCGTCGGTGGCGCCGACGGTCAGGGCG
The DNA here is from genome assembly GCA_963812375.1 of uncultured Acidimicrobiia bacterium. Taxonomy (GTDB): domain Bacteria; phylum Actinomycetota; class Acidimicrobiia; order Spongiisociales; family UBA5794; genus JACDBE01. The sequence goes on from CAWEUW010000011.1 coordinate 73,644, forward strand.
GCGATCACCAGTCCTTCGAGCACGGCGTAGGGGTTGGACCGGATGAGCGCCCGGTCCTTGAAGGTGCCCGGCTCGCCCTCGGCGCCGTTGCCCACCGCGTACCGGGTGCCGCCCCCGGCGCCGGCGACGGATCTCCACTTGACCGCGGTGGGGAACCCGGCGCCGCCCCGGCCCCGGAGACCGGCGGTCTCCAGCTCGGCGATGGTGGCGGCGGGACCGAGCGCGCGCGCCCGGTCGAGCCCGGAGCCGCCGCCACGGGCGACGTATCCCTCCAGCGTCAGCGGTGGGTCGACGAGCAGCCGGGTCGGCGACCGGTCTGCTGCGCCGGCGGAGTCGGTCTTCGCTCCGGTCACTGAACCGGCATCCCGGTCACGCCTCCGTTCGCCCCGACGCCGAGGGTAGTGGCCGGCCGCCGGCTGTCCCGCCCCGGTTCCCGGGCCCGGGATACAGTGACGCCATGGAGACCGCCGACCTCGGGTTCATCGGGCTGGCCGTGATGGGCCAGAACCTGGTCCTCAACCTCGCCGACCATGGCTACCGAGTCGTCGTCCACAACCGCACTCCGTCGGTCACCGAGGCATTCACCAGCGGCGTGGGTGACCGGCCCGAGATCATGGCGGCGGCTTCGCTGGACGAGCTGGTGGCGGTGCTGGCACCCCCGCGCAAGGTGATGCTGATGGTGAAGGCCGGGCACGCCGTCGACGCCTTCATCGACGTACTGGCGCCGTTGCTCGAGCCCGGCGACATCATCATCGACGGTGGCAACTCTCTGTTCACCGACACCATCCGCCGCACCGCCGCCGCCGAGGCCGCCGGCCTGTGCTACATCGGCGCCGGCGTCTCCGGCGGGGAGGAGGGCGCCCGTCACGGGCCGTCGATCATGCCCGGTGGCTCGGCCGCCGCCTGGCCCGAGGTGGCCGACATCCTCACCTCGATCGCCGCCATCACCCCCGACGGCGTCGCCTGCTGTGACTGGGTCGGCGCCGACGGCGCCGGCCACTACGTGAAGATGGTCCACAACGGCATCGAGTACGGCGACATGCAGCTCATCGCCGAGGCATACCACCTGCTCGGCGCCGGGCTGGGGCTGTCGCACCCCGAGATGGCCGCCATCTTCCGCGACTGGGACCGAGGGGTACTGGGCTCGTTCCTCGTCGAGATCACCGCCGACATCCTCGACGTCGTCGACGAGGCCGGACCGCGGGTGGAGCAGGTACTCGATGCGGCCGGCCAGAAGGGGACCGGGAAGTGGACGGTGATCTCCTCCATGGAACTGGGGGCGCCGACCACCCTCGTCGCCGAGGCGGTCTACGCCCGGGTGGTGTCGGCCTTCCCCGAGCATCGGGCGCGAGCCGCTGCCGCGCTCACCGGGCCCGAGCCACGGATCACCGACGGTGAGGGGTTCGTGGAGGCGGTCCACGACGCGCTCTACGCCTCGAAGATCGTCAGCTACGCCCAGGGGTTCATGCTGATCGCCGCCGCCGCCGACGAGCACGGCTGGGACCTCGACCTGGGCAGGATCGCCCAGCTGTGGCGGAGCGGGTGCATCATCAGGGCGCGGTTCCTCGACGACATCATCGCCGCCTTCCGGCGCGATCCTCGGCTCCCCAGCCTGCTGCTCGACGAGTTCTTCGCCGCTGCCCTGGCCCGGAGCCAGGACGGCTGGCGCCGGGTGGTCTCGGCGGCGGTGGCCGGCGGGATCCCCGCTCCCGCCTACGCCGCCGCTCTGGCGTTCTACGACGCCTACCGCAGCCGGCGCCTGCCGGCCAACCTCATCCAGGCGCAGCGCGACTACTTCGGCGCCCACACCTACGAACGGGTCGACCGGCCGCGCGGGTCGTTCTTCCACACCCGATGGACCGAGGACGGCGCCCCCGAGGTGCCGGTCCCGTAGGGCCGGCGTCGCTCACCGCGGCGTCACCAGGTAGGAGCAGTTGAAGGCGCCGGCGACCATGTGGTCGGTGCGCTCGATGGTGGCCTCGGGGAGCACGGCACGGATGAACTCGAGCTCGCTGCCGCAGGCCTGGCCATAGCGGAGGGCGATCCCGAGGATGGCGCAGTTGTGCTCGATGACCCGATACGAGCCGTCGCCGACCGGCACCATCTCGGCGAGGTAGCCGTCGTCGTCGAGGATGTGGGCCAGCTCGGCCACCTTGGCCTCGAACGTCTTCCCGGCGAGCCGGACAATCGGCGTTGTCGATCCGGCGCTGGCGGCGGCGGGAGAAGATCTCCTCGACCAGCTCCGGGTCGGACGTCGCCCACATAGTCGAGGAGCTCGTTGGTGAGGTCGGCGTAGGCGCGCGGGAACAGCGAGTCCCCGGCGGAGGTGAGCCGGTAGCGGTGACGGGGCCGGCCCACCCCGTGCTTGACCTCGTCGAACGTCACCAGGCCGTCGCGTTGCAGGGCGGTGAGCTGCTGGCGGACCGCCGAGGTGCTCAGCCCCATCCGGGTGGCCAGCTCGTCGGCGTCCACCGTTCCCTGCTTCTTGAGGAGGTTCACCAGCTCTCGCCTCGTGGGGGGCAGCGAGGCGAGCCCGGATCGGTGACCGGGGTCGCCCCGCTGGTCTCCCGATGGGCTCGTCGGCGCGGTGGTCATGGTGCCTCATCCTAACCCTCGAAGCGTTCCCGATTTACGCAGTATCTCCTTGTTATATCTCCGGCCATCCGGTACGATCGTTCCCATCGATCGGTTGACGGGAGGGTGCGGCGATGGGCAGGGTTGCGCTGGTCACCGGCGGGTCGATGGGCCTCGGGCTGGCGCTGGTCACCTCCCTCGCCGAGGACGGCTGGACCGTCATCGTCGACGGCCGGGATCCCGACGACCTCGCCTCGGCGGTCACCGGCGTGCCCGGCCCCGGGTCGGTCGTCGCCGTGGCCGGGGACGTCACCGACCCAGGTCACCGCTCCGCCCTCTCCGCCGAGGTGGAGGCCCGCGGTGGGCGGCTCGATGCCCTGGTCAACAACGCCTCGGTGCTGGGGCCGTCGCCCCAGCCCGCCCTGGTCGACTACCCGCTCGACGTCCTCAGGACCGTGTATGAGGTCAATGTCGTCGCCCCGCTGGCGCTCGTCCAGACTCTGGCGCCCTTCCTGGGCGACGGTGCCGCCGTGGTCAACATCACCTCGGACGCCGGGGTCGAGGGGTACGAGGGCTGGGGCGGCTACGGCTCGTCGAAAGCGGCGCTCGAGCAGCTCTCCAACATCCTGGCCGCCGAACATCCTGGATGGAGGGTCTACTGGGTGGACCCCGGAGACATGAACACCCGGCTCCATCAGCAGGCCTTCCCCGGCGAGGACGTCTCCGACCGGCCCGCTCCCTCGGTCAGCGTCCCCGGGCTGGTGGCGCTCATCTCCGGGGACCACCCTTCGGGAAGGTACGAGGCACGATCGGTGCCGCTGCGGTGACCCTCGCCGAGGCCGTGCACAATGCCCCGGTGAGCGAGCGTCAGAGGTTCTCCCCCGACTACTGGCGCTTCTGGACGGCGGCGGCGCTCTCCAACCTCGGTGACGGCATGACGCTGGCGGCGTTCCCGCTGGCGGCGGTTTCGATCACCCGGGATCCGCTGGCCGTCACCGTGGCGGGGGCGTTGGCCTTCCTGCCCATGGTGCTGGCCGGGCCGGTGGCCGGGGTGGTGGTCGACCGCGTCGACCGCCGCCGGCTGATGATGCTCGGGCAGATCGCCCGCGGCCTGGTGGTGGGGACCCTGGCGGTGTGGATCGCCGCCGGGAACCTCTCGCTGGCGGTGCTCTACGCCGCCGCCTTCCTGCTCGGGCTGGGCGAGGTGTTCGTCGACACCGCTTCGCAGGCGGCGATCCCGATGCTCGCCCCTCCCGGCCCGGGAGGTTTGGAGGCGGCCAACGGGACGTTGATCGCCGCCGAGACCGTCCTCAACGAAGTGGTGGGCGCCGCCGTCGGCGCCTTCCTCTTCGCCATCGGCGCCGCCGTCCCCTTCTTCGGCGACGCCGCCTCGTTCCTCCTCGGCGCCGTCCTGCTGTCGATGGTCCGCATCCCACTGCAGACCGTGCGGTTGGAGCCCCCGGCGCCGGTGCTCCACGACATCCGTGAAGGGCTGGTGCTGTTGTGGCGGGACCGGTTGCTGCGCGGGCTCGCCGTCGGCGTCTCCCTGGTCAACGTCACCCTGTCCGCCGCCGCCGGGGTGCTGGTGCTCTTCGCCGTCGACGACCTCGGGCTGAGCGAAGGCGGGTTTGGGCTCCTGCTCGGCGTCGGCGCCGTCGGTGGCGTGGTGGGGTCGCTGGTGGCCCCGTCGATCGCCCGCCGCCTCGGCCGCCCGGCAGCGATGTCGATCACCGGGTTCCTGGTGGCGGTGGCGGTCGGCCTGGTGGCGTTCGCCCAAACGGCCGCGGTCGCCGCCGCCCTCCAGTTCGTCACGTTCTTCGCGGTCGTCGTATTCAATGTCATCGGCCGCTCACTCCGGCAGGCGGTAACCCCCGACCGGCTGTTGGGGCGCATCGTGGCCAGCTTCCGGGTGATCGCCGCCATCGGCGTGCCGGTCGGCGCCGTCCTCGGCGGCATCGTCGCCGGGTTGACCTCGGTGCGCACCGTCTTCGCCCTGGCCGGCATCCTGACCGTGGTGCCGGCGGTGGTGATCGCGGTGACCACCCGCCACATCCCGGTCGAGCACCGATGACCCTGGCCGTCGACTTCGAGCTGCCGGTCGACCTCGAGGCGGTCGCCCCACCCGAGCGCCGCGGCGTCGGGCGCGACGGGGTCCGGATGATGGTCGGCTGGCGGTCTTCGGGGATGGTCCTCGACCAGGTGTTCTCCGACCTGCCCTGCCATCTCGGCGCCGGCGACGTTCTCGTGGTCAACACCTCACGGACGCTGCCCGCCGCCGTGCCCGCCCTGACCAGGGACGGGGTGTCGGTCCTGGTTCATTTCTCCGCCCCGCTCGCCGCGGATCGGTGGACGGTCGAGGTGCGCAGCCCGATCCGGCACGGCTCCCGCCAGGCGCCGCCGCTGGACCCCCAGTCGCTGGCGCTCCCGGACGGGGCTCGCGCCGTCCTGCGGCACCCGGTGGAGGGCGCCGCCAGGCTGTGGGTGGCCGACCTGGTCGGCACCGGCGAGGTCGGCGACTACCTGGCTGCTCACGGGCGGCCGGTGCGATACGCCTACGCCGGCGGCGAGTGGCCGCTGTCCGACTACCAGACGGTCTACGCCCGCCAACCGGGGTCGGCGGAGATGCCTTCGGCGGGGCGACCCTTCACCGCCGAGCTGATCACCGTCCTCGTCGCCAAAGGGGTGCTGGTGGTGCCCGTTGTGCTCCACACCGGGCTTGCCTCGCTGGAGGCCGGGGACCGTCCCCAGCCGGAGTGGTTCGAGGTGGGCGCCGCGACGGCGGCGGTCGTGACCATGGCTCGGTCGCGGGGAGGCCGGGTGGTGGCGGTGGGCACATCGGTGGTGCGGGCGCTGGAGTCGGCGGCCGGCGGCGCCGGCGGGTTGGTGGCGGCGTCCGGGGTCACCGACCACGTCGTCACCGTCTCCGGTGGCGTGGCCGTGGTCGACGGGTTGATCACCGGCTGGCACGAGCCGCGGGCATCACACCTCGACCTGGTCGAGGCCGTGGCCGGGCCTGACCTCACCGAGATGCTCTATCGACACGCCCTCGACCAGCGCTACCTGTGGCACGAGTTCGGCGACAGCTGCCTCATCCTCCCCTGAGGGAACCGGCACCTCACCGGCAACGTCCCACCGGCATGTCCCATCGGCTTCCCGCCCTCGTGCTGCCGGTCGTCGTCCTCGCCCTGGTCTCCGCCTGCGGCGGGTCCGGCACAGTCGGCCTGGCCACGACGCCCCCGACGCCATCGACTACCACGACGTCACCGATTACCCCGGCGTCACCGACTGCGACGACGCAGCCGCCCGGCATCGAGTTCGTGCAGAGCGGGGGATGTGGGGACGCCTTCTTCTGGGCGGCCGACGCCGACGCCACGGTCGCGCTGTTGGTGAGCGTCGACGCGGTCGATCGTTCCACCAGCGAGCCCACCGTGATCGACTTCTCCGTGCCCGACCCGCAGGTCACGGTGGAGGTGCAGCGTGGGTCGTTCCTGACCGAGGCCTTCTGCAACGACGTGCTGCAGAACCATCGTCTCGACGAGACGGTTCTCCTGGTCGCCGGCGCCGGCTCGATGACGCTGGCGCCCGCCGGTGAGCGGTTCGGTGACTGCGGCAAGGTGGGACGCCTGCGGTTCGATGGTGGCGTCACCGACGACGGCACCGTTGTCGAGCCGATCGACATCCGCACGAACCAGATCGGTTGCTACGCCGGTTGAAGCCGACTACCCGCTGGGCTGCGATACCGTCTGTCTCCATGGCTCTTCGGCTGACGCCTCATCGCCGTGCGATGGGGGACCCCCAGCCCCCATCGCCGAGTCTCCGCCTGACGACGTCGCCTCAGCGCATGGGCACGAGGCTGGCTCTATCCGCCGCCGTGTTCGCCGCCGCCCTCGGTGCCTGCAGTGCGGAGGGAACCACCGGACCGGCGACGTCGCCGCCGGGCGTCGGATCGGCGTCGCCGTCGATCACCGGCCCGCCGAGCACACCGCTGCCGACATCCCCGACCACGGTCGCCACGTCCGCGACGACGACGGTCGAGCCGACCTCGACTACCGAGCCGCTCCCGGCAGGGGTCACCGAGCCGCCGGACTGGTTGGGCACCCGACCGCTGCCGGTCACCGAGGCCGGGTTCGGAGAGGTTCAGCCGACGCCCCCCGAACTGGTCGACCGGCGGTTCACCACCGAGGACGTGCTCGCCCCGCCCGGGGACGGCGAGTTCGTCGCCACCATCGATCCGGTTCCGGAGGAGGTCGCCGCCCGCTCCACGTGGCACGAGGGATGCCCGGTGGCCCTCGACGACCTGCGGTACGTCACCGTGTCGTTCCGGGGGTTCGACCAGCGGGCGCACACCGGGGAGATCATCATCTCGGCCGACTACGCAGAAGAGGTCGTTGGGGTGTTCGAGACCCTCTGGGACACGGGCTACCCGATCGAGGAGATGCGGATCACGTCGGCCGATGAGCTCGACCTGCCACCCACCGGCGACGGCAACAACACCGAGAGCTTCGTGTGCCGCCCGGCCACGGGCGGGACCTCCTGGTCACGCCACGCCTACGGCCGGGCCATCGACGTCAATCCGTTCCACAACCCGTACCACCGTGGGGACGTGGTGCTGCCCGAGCTCGCCTCCGCCTACCTCGACCGAGACCGCAACCTGCCCGGGATGATCGCCCCGGGGGATCCGGTGGTCGAGGCGTTCGCCGCCATCGGGTGGGAATGGGGCGGCTACTGGTCCACGCTCAAGGACTACCAGCACTTCTCGGACAACGGGAGATGACATTCCCTTCCCCCTCCGGGGGAAGGGTGGATGCGGCACGGAGGCCCGACCGGCGTCTGTTCGCCGCCTGTGTCATTGAGACTGTGCCGCCGAAGTCGGGCCGGGCAACGTGTACGGCCGCGATGGGGTAGGGGCCCCATCTGCGGAGGAGGCCCGACCGGCGTCTGTTCGGCGCCCGTGTCTCTGTGATGTGCCGCCGAAGTCGGCCCGGGATCAGAACACCGCCTCTGCGAAGTCCGCCATCGAGGTGAACCGCCACTTCGGATGCACGTCACCTTCCGGCGGATGGGTGGCGCCAAAACCGTCTCGGTCGAAGCGGCGATGGATCCACACCGAGTCGATCCCCGCCGCTGCCGCCGGCAGGTGGTCGTGGTACAGGCTCTCGGCGACGTGGAGCAGGCGACTCCGCGCGGAGCCCATCGCCTCGACCGCCGCCAGCAGGGCGTCGAACATCGCACGGCGCGGGCTTGTAGGCGCCGACGTCCTCGGCCGTGACGATCCGGTCGAAGACCACCCCGAGCCTGCGGTTGCTGGCGGCGAACGACCGGCGGTCGACGTTGGAGAGGATGACCAGCCGGTACCGCCCGGCCAGCCGCGCCAGCGCCTCGGCGGTGTCGGGGAAGACGGGCCAGTCACCCACCGAGGCGCCGAAGGCGGTCGCCTCTTCGTCGATGACGGGTGCTCCCAGGCGGTCGCCGATACGGCGCATCACCTCGGCCAGGATCTCCGGGTAGGGGTCGGTGGGCTGCTCGCCCTCGACGACGCTCTCGACTGCGCCGAACGCCGCCACCAGTTCGTCGTCGGCCAACGCCAGCCGGTGGCGGTCGGCCCACGGTCGGAGGGCGGCGGCGATGCCGGTCTCCCAGTCGATCAGCGTCCCGTAGCAGTCGAAGCTGAGCGTGTCGTAGCGGTCGAAGTCGCCCATGTGCCTCCTCGTCGCTCCCGCAGTCTGGCCGATCGACGGGGCGGCGATGGCAAGGGCTACGCTCCCAGGCGATGGACGAAGAGCAGAGGATCGCCCTCTTCCTCGACTACGAGAACCTGGCCATCGGTGCTCGGGACAACCTGGGTGCCAAGTTCGACTTCAAGCCGCTGGCCGACGCCCTCGCCGAGAGGGGCCGGGTGGTGGTGCGGCGGGCGTACGCCGACTGGTCGCTGTTCGACGACGATCGCCGGATGCTCACCCGGGGGCACGTCGAGTTGATCGAGATGCCCCAGCGGATGGGCACCAGCCGGAAGAACGCCGCCGACATCAAGCTCGCCGTCGATGCCATCGAGTTGAGCTACGAGCGCGACTACCTGACCACCTTCGTCATCGGCACCGGCGACTCCGACTTCACGCCCCTCGTCCACAAGCTGCGGGAGATGAACAAGCGTGTGATCGGGGTGGGGGTGAAGGATTCGACCTCGGCGCTGCTCCCACCGGCCTGCGACGAGTTCATCTTCTACGACACGCTCGAAGGCGTCGAGGTCTCCGAGCGGGTGGGGAGAAGGCGCCGCCCCCGGCGCGACGACGAGACCCGGCCCGAGGTCGAGCCATCCGAAGAGCCCGCCGGCGACGGCGAGGTCGTCGCCCAGCCCGATGTGGACGATCTGGCCATCGTGATCGCCCAGACCATCGCCGGGCTGGGCAGCGCCACCGAGGGGCGCGTGCTGGCGTCGAGCGTGAAGCGGACGCTGCTGCGCAAGGACCCGACGTTCAACGAGGCCGACTACGGGTTCCGCGCCTTCGGCGAGTTGTTGGCGCACCTCGCCGACCGCGGCGTGGTCGAGTTGAGCGATGGGCCGGCGAAGGGGGATCCGGAGGTCTCGCTACCCGTCCGCACCGGAGGCGAGGACGAGGCGTTCGCCATCCTGCGCAGCGTGGTGGCCGAGCTGGAGGAGAAGGGTGGGTCTCCTCTCCTGTCGGGCCTCAAGAACCGGGTGCGCAAGCAGCAGCCAGACTTCAGCGAGAAGAAGTTCGGGTATCGGGGCTTCCTCCAGTTCGTCAAGGCGGCGCAGACCCAGGGCTTGGTGACCCTGGTCTGGGACGACGAGGCCGAGGACTACTACGTCGGCGCCGGCACCGCCCGCTAGGCCCCCGACGGACTCCCAAAGGGCTGATCTCCTCGGCCCAGCGCGGCCGTGAGTGTGTACTCTCACTCTCCATGAGGGGTGCCCTGCGAACAGTGGCAGTGAACATCGGGCCCATCGGGGGATGACCCGGGCGACGCTCCTCAAAGGAGGCTGGGTGCTGTCGCTCGACCCGAGGGTGGGCAACCTGGCGGCGGCGGACGTGCTGATCGAAGGTGACCTGGTCACCGAGGTCGGCCCCGGGCTCCGGCGGCGCGACGCCGACGTGGTCGACGTCGCCGACTGCATCGTCATGCCGGGCTTCGTCGACACGCACCGCCACGCCTGGAAGTCGCTGTTCCGCAACGCCGGCGTGTCCGGCCCTGGCGCCGAACCCGTCGCCACCCCGGACGTGTACGGCCCGCACTACGACGCCGACGATGTCTACGCCGCCACCCTGATAGGGCTGCTGGGCGCGGCCGAGGCGGGTATCACCACGGTGGTGGACTGGTCGGACATCCACGTCGACGACCGGTACGTCGATGCCGCCCTCCAGGCCCATGCCGACTCCGGGCTGCGGACCGTGTTCGTCTGTGCCTCGCCCCCATGGGCGGGGAGCGACGCGGGGCGTCTCGCCGCCGGGCTGCCGGCCGCCGGCGACCGTGCCGGATCGTCGACCACGGTCGCCCTCGGGCCCGCCTCCCCGGGCCGGTCGGACCTCGACCGGGTCGCCGCCGACTTCGCCGCCGCCCGTGACCGCGGCCTCCGCATCCACACCCACGCCGGCGTGGAGGAGGCGGACCGCGGAGTCGTCTCCGAGCTCGGAGGGATGGGGCTACTCGGCGAGGACGTCACCCTGGTCCACTGCTCCAAGGTCGATGACGGGGACCTGGCCGCGATCGCCAACTCGGGGACGGCGGTCTCGTTGACCCCGGCGAGCGAGATGACCGGCGGTCTCGGCTCGCCACCGCTGCAGCGGCTGATCGACAAGGGGATCCGTCCCGGGCTCGGCATCGACTCCGAGGGGATGGCTCCCGGCGACATGTTCGCCCAGATGCGAGCGGTGATCTCACTGCAACATGCCACCTACTTCGACCAGAAGCTGGCGGGCAGGGCCGGCCTCCCCAACCTCTTGACCACCCGTGAGGTCATCCGCTACGGGACCGTCTACGGCGCCCGGGTGGCCGGCGTGGGTGACGTGGCCGGGTCCCTCGCCCCGGGCCGGCAGGCCGACGTCGTCGTGCTCCGTGCCGATCGCCCCAACATCTGGCCGATCAACGACCCGATCGGGGCAGTGGTGTGGGGCATGGACACCTCGAACGTCGACTGGGTGCTCGCCGGGGGCAAGGTGTTGATGCGGCATGGTGTCCTCGAGGGTGACATCGCCCGGGCCCGCCAGGCGGCGATCACCTCCCAGCACCGGGTGGCATCCGCCGCCGGCCTGGTCTCCGGGACCGTCGCCAGGGGGGCGGGATGACCGTCCCGGCGGCGAGAGCCCCCTCGGCGGCGGTCACCCGGTTCGTGGTCGGGTCCCGCTACATGCCGGTGTACGTGGCGTTGGTGGTGTTGGTCATCGTCGCCGCGATCTGGGCACCCGCCGCCCTGAGCAGTGTCGCCCTCCGGGCGCTGGCCCCCTACGGGGCGCTGCTCGGGATCACCGCCCTCGGGCAGATGCTGGTGGTGATGACCGGGGGGATCGACCTGAGCGTGCCCGGCACCATGTCCCTGGCGGCGGTGATCATGGTCGGCGTGGGCGCCGGGGCCGACGAGCTGATCCCGGTCGCCGTGCTCACCGCGCTCACCGCCGCCGCCATCGTCGGCCTGGTCAACGGGTTGCTCATCGGAGGCCTGAAGCTCAACGCGCTCATCGTGACGCTGGCCGTCGGTCAGCTGGTGATCGGTGTCGTCAACCGCTACGGGCGGACCTTCCCGGTGCAGCGCCCGGTCCCCCCGGGGTGGTCCGATTGGACGTCGACCCGGATCCTCGGGGTCAGCCCGGTCTTCTGGATCGGCCTGGCGCTCACCGTGCTGCTGATGGTCGGCTTCCGGTACACCACGGCGGGCCGCCGGTTCCAGGCGGTAGGGGCGAACCCGGTGGCGTCCCAGGTCGTCGGGGTCCGGGTCAACGTGAACCAGATCTCGGCGTACGTGGTGGCCGCCGTCCTCTACGCCTCCGCCGGGCTGGCGCTGGCAGGGTTGATCAACACCCCCGGTGTCTCCGTCGGTGGCGAGTACCTGCTCGGGCCCATCGCCGCCGTGGTGATCGGCGGGGCCTCACTGACCGGTGGCCTGGCCAGCCCGCTCTCCACCTTCGCCGCCGCCTTCTTCCTGACCGGCCTCAACCAGATGATGCTGGTCATGGGACTCCCCACCGCCCTCCAGTTCGTGGTGTTCGGCCTGGTGATCATCGGCGGCATGCTGGTCTCGGGCGACCGGATCATCAAGGCCGTGGAGCGGCGTGCTGCGCGAACGCCAGAGATCGAGACGCACCGACTACAAGGAGATGCCTCGCGGCGCCGAGCCGTGAGGCCGGACAGGCAAGGGAGAACGCAACTGAAACCGGAAGGAAACGTCCGACAACCACCGAGGGAGGAACATGAGAAGGTCAGTGATGATCATCGGGCTCGTCGCCGCCTTCACGCTGCTGGCGGCGGCGTGCGGCGGAGACGACGACGACACGGGGACGACGGCGGCGACCGAGGGCACGGAAGCCCCGGACGGCACCACGGCGGCTCCGGCCGGGACCACGGCAGCCCCCGACGGCACCACCGCCGCCCCGGACGCAGCCGGCGCGCTCGCCGAGTTCGGCGAGTCGACCGACGCCGACCCGGCCCTGGTCGACAAGGCCCTCGGGCCGGTGGAGCCGTCCGACGAGGCGAGCTGGAACATCGTGCTGGCGTCGATCGCCAGGGCGGGCCAGGAGCTCGACCAGGCCACCATCGACAAGGCGATGGAGTGCTGGGCGGCCCAGGAGTGCGACACCGGCACCGGCGGCGAGCTGGTGATGGGCTACGCCGACGGCGGGGGCAACGACGTCAACGTGTGGCGCTCGGTGAGCCACATGGAGGCCGTCCTCCAGGCGCTCAGCTACCCGGAGATCGGCGCCATCGTGTCGACGGCGGCCAACTTCGACCCGGACCCGGCGGTGGCGACCAACGACATCCGCTTCCTGATCAACCGAGGCGTCGACTTCATCGTCGGCTATCCCGACCACGGTGTGGCCCTCGCCCCCGTCATCCAGGAGGCCGAGGCGGCGGGCATCGAGTACATCCCGTTCTCGGCGGGCTGGGTCGGGCTGCCGGACCAGGAGGGTGCGCTCGTTCCCGGTGAGGACTACCTGACGGTGGTCGGCGAGGACCTGTGCGCCCTCGGCACCAGCTTCTCCGACACCCTCAACACCGGGGTCGGCACCGGGAAGGTGGCGTTGCTCGGCGGTACGCCGAACAACGCCCTGTCCCTGGGCTGGCAGCGCTGCACCATCGACACCCTGGGCGCCGAACTGGAGCTGGTGAACCCGCCGCCGAACGAGGACACCACGACCGGGGACACCAACTGGTTCAACCCGATCATCCCCGACGTGTTCCGCGGCCTGCTCACCGCCGATCCCGACATCGCCGGCTACGCCTACGAGTACGCCGACGGCATACTCGCCGGGCTCCAGGCATACGAGGATCTGGGCATCCCCGTCCAGAACCTGACGCTGGCGCTGCGGACCGACGAGCAGAGCCTGTTCTGCGACTGGGTGGATCGCGCCGAGCCGACCTACCAGATCTGGTACTCGGCAGGCGGCAACTTCCAGTCCCGGATCGGGGTCACCGCGGCGATGCTCGACGAGCAGGGCGCCGAAGTCCCCGCCGAGATCGTCGTCCCCCACGTGATGCGTGAGGTGACCGAGGCGGACTGCGACCCCAACCGGCCCAACCCGGTGGTGTCCGGAACGTCGCTCGTCCCCGACGAGATCCTGGCGATGATGTTCTCGGAGGGATGAACACGAGCGGTCCTGTTGGGGGGTCGACCCCCGGGCCGGTCCTCGAACTGGCGGGCGTGTCCCGCCAGTTCGGGGCGGTCCGGGCGCTGACCGATGTCAGCTTCGACTGCCGCCCCGGCGAGGTCCATGCCCTCGTCGGGGAGAACGGCTCGGGGAAGTCGACCCTCCTCGGGATCGCCAGCGGGTTCGTCGACCCCGATCTGGGCACCGTCCGGATCGGGGGCGAGCTGCTTCGCCGGGACTCTCCGGCGATGGCTCGGAAGCTGGGCCTGGCGATGGCCTACCAGGACACGTCGCTGGTCCAACCCGAGCCGGTGAAGAACAACCTCTTCCTGGCGGCGCCACCCGACCAGCGACCCTCGCTTCCGGGGGCGCAAACGGTGGGCTCGCCGGCTCCTCGCCGACTTCGACCTCGACCTCGAGCTGTTCCCCGACGCCCCGGCCGGGGCACTCACGCTGTCCGAACGCCAGCTCTTCGAAGTGGCCAAGGCGCTGGTCACCAACCCCAAGGTCCTGCTCCTCGACGAGCCGACCACCGCGCTGGGCCCGGACGAGGTCGAGGCGCTCCACCGCACCGTCGTCGCCTGCAGGAATCGGGGCGTCGGCGTCGTGTACGTCAGCCACCGCCTCCCCGAGGTGCTCGAGATCGCCGACCGGATCACCGTGCTCAGGGACGGTCGCAACCGGGGCACGTTCGAGGCGCGGGCCACCACCGAGTCGGAGCTGGTCGAGCTGATCGTGGGCCGTCCCTTCGAGGCGGCGTTCCCTTCGCCTGCTCCCGCCACCGCCGAGAAGCGCGAGGTGCTCGTGGTGGATGGGCTCCAGGGCCAGTCATTCGGCCCGGTCAGCTTCACCCTCGACGCCGGCGAGGTCGTCGGCATCGCCGGTGCCGAGGGCAACGGGCAGCCCCAGCTGTTCGACTGCCTCGCCGGCAGGGTTCCCCCCAAGGCGGGACGGGTCGTCTGCGACGGCAAGGAGCTGTCGCTCATCTCCACGCATGAGGCGGTACGCGCCGGGATCATGCTCCTGCCCGGCGACCGCAAGCGGGAGGCACTGATGCCGGTCCTCGGCGTCAGGGTCAACGCCACCATCCAGTCGCTGCAGCGGTTCAGCGTGCTCGGCTTCCTCAAGAGGGGCGCCGAGGGCAAGGCCACCACCGCGCTCGTCGACGAGCTCGAGATCCGCACCCCGTCGTTGGAGCAGCCGGTCGAGTTCCTGTCCGGCGGGAACCAGCAGAAGGTCTCGGTTTCCCGGTCGTTCCTCAGGGAGCCGTCGGTGATCCTGGCCTACGAGCCCACGCAGGGGGTGGACGTCGGTTCCCGCTTCGACATCTACCAGGCACTCCGCTCCCGGACCGACGGCGGCGCCGCCATGCTGGTGAAGTCCTCCGACCCGATCGAGCTCTCCGGTCTGTGCGATCGGGTGCTGGTGATGTCGCGGGGCGCCATCGTCGAGGAGATCCCCGGCGACGAGCTCGACGAGCAGCGGATCACCGAGGCGATCGTGCGGGGCCCCGGCCTGTCCCGCTCCGGGCGGTCGGCGCTGGGCGTCGCCATGCCGAAGGCGCCGTCATCGAGGAAGTCTTCGTGACCACACGGGTCGAGCGCGCCCGGCAGCTGGCCCGCAAGGGGGTGCGCGAGGCCAGGGACAAGAACCGGTGGCGCAGGATCGTCAGGGTCCGGTTGTGGATGCCGGTGGTCCTCCAGGTCCTGTTGGTTGTCGGCCTCGCCTGGTACACCGAGTCCCGTTTCCCGGGGTTCATCAGCGCCACCAACGTGACCCAGATCCTGATCCTGGCGCTCCCGCTGATCGTCGCCGCCTTCGCCCAGACCCACGCACTCCTCGTGGGCTACATCGACCTCTCGGTGGGGGCGATGATCAGCCTCGGGGTGGTGGTCGCCTCCTTCCTCATCGGTGCCGAGGCGACCCTGGTCGAGATCGGGCTCGGCATCGGGGCGATCTTCCTGTGCGCCGTGGCCCTGGGCCTGGTGAACGCCGGCCTCATCCGGGGGGCCAAGATCCCGTCGATCATCGCCACGCTGGCGACGCTGAGCATCCTCGACGGGATATCGCTGACGCTCCGCCCGAGCGCCCAGGGGGTCATCAGCGGGGACCTGGTCGCCTGGCTCACCGCCAGCATCGGCCCCATCCCCATCGCATTCCTGGTGGTCGTGGCCGGTGCCGGGCTGCTCGACGTGTGGCTGCACGCCTCCGGTTCCGGGCTGCAGGTGCGGGCGGTGGGCTTCGACGAACGGTCGGCGAAGCGGAGCGGGATCTCCACCAACTGGGTCCGGGTGAGGGCTCTCATCCTCTGTTCGGTGCTCGCCGCCGCCGCCTCGTTCCTGGTCATGGCCCGGTCGCCGATCGGCAACGCCCAGATAGGGTCGACCTTCGCCCTGAGCAGCATCACCGCCGCCGTGCTCGGAGGGGCGTCGCTGGCCGGAGGTAGGGCGACCTTCCTCGGCGGGTTGGTGGCAGCGATCCTCCTCGCCCTGATCCTCACCGTCCTTCCCTACCTCGGGCTGTCGAACAGCGACGGGCTGATGATCATCGGCATCCTGGTCCTGGTGGGGATCATCCTGTTCCAGTTCGGGGACCTGAAGGAGCTGGTGAAGCGGAATTACAAGCGGGCGCGGCGCCTGATGGTCGGGAGCAGGCTGGCGCCGGTCGCCGAGCTGCCGGCGTTCTACCCGGCCGGCACCGAGTTCGCCGTGCCGCCGACGGGCAGGAAGCTCGTCCGCGGCGGGACCGTGCTCAGCCTCGACAAGGACGTCGGCGACTTCGCCGTCGGCGATGTCCTGATCGAGGGGGACCAGATCGTCGCCGTCGGTCCCGGGCTGGAGGCCGCCGGCGCCGAGGAGATCGACGCCTCGGGCATGATCGTCATGCCCGGATTCGTGGACAGCCACCGCCACATCTGGGAGGGGCTGCTCCGCAACATCGGCACCGACGTCCCGCTCGAGGGCCGGACCAGCTACATCTCGTTCGTGCTCCACAGGCTGGCTCCGGCGTTCCGCCCGGAGGACGCCTACGTGGGCAACCTGGTCTCCGCCCTCGGCGCCATCGACGCCGGGATCACCACCCTGCTCGACTGGTCGCACATCCAGGGGTCGCCGGCCCACACCGACGCCGTCATCCAGGCCCTGGAGGACTCGGGGCTGCGCGGGGTGTTCGCCTACGGGTTCCCCTGGTGGGGCAAGTGGGAGGAGCGGCAGCCGAGCTGGTTCGTCCGGGCCGCCACCGAGCACTTCTCCACCAAGGACCAGATGCTCACCCTCGCCCTGGCGGCGCCCGGCCCCGAGTTCACCGACTTCGAGGTGTCACGGGACCATTGGAAGCTGGCTCGGGAGACCGGGGCCCGGATCACCACCCACGTCGGGGTGGGGAGCTACGGCCAGGACGCCAAGGTCCAGCGGTTCGGGGAAGCCGGTCTGCTCGGGCCCGGACACCACCTACATCCACTGCACCACGCTCAACGACGTCGAGATCCAGATGATCGTGGACACCGGGGGGACGGTGTCGCTCGCCTCCCCCGTGGAGATGATGATGGGCCACGGGATGCCGCCGATCCAGAAGTTCCTCGACCGCGGGCTGAAGCCCAGCCTCAGCGTCGACGTGGAGACCAACGTCCCCGGGGACATGTTCAACCAGATGAGGTCGGTCCTGGCGCTGCAGCGGACGATGGCCTCGGCGGAAGAGAAGGTCCCGGTGTCGGCCCGCGAGGTGCTCGCCTACGCCACCGTCGAGGGGGCGAGGGCCAACGGCCTCGACGGCAAGGTGGGGACGCTGACCCCGGGCAAGAAGGCGGACCTCATCCTGCTCCGCACCGACCGGATCAACGTCACCCCGCTCAACGATCCGGCCACGGCGGTGGTGGCAGGGATGGACACCGGGAACGTCGACACCGTGCTCATCGCCGGTCGGGTCATGAAGCGCAACGGTGAGCTGCTCCACGTCGACTGGCCGGCGGTGCAGCAGGATGGCCGCCGAGTCCCGCGACCACGTCATCGAGAAGTCCGGCTTCAAGCTGCCCAAGCTGTGAAGTCGGCCCCGGGCACGACGTCGCCGGCACATCGCATCTGCGGAGGCGGCGAACAGACGCTGGTCGGCGAGCGCAGCGACGCCGGGAATTTCCAGTCGGCCCGGGTAACAAAACAGTTCGATCGGCGGATCGCCGTACCGTCGGGTCGCCCGTAGGATGGCCTCTCATGTTGCGCAGCGCAGATCGGGCCCGGGGCCGTCAGCGGGCGATCCGGTCCGTAACCCCACGGCCGAGGATTTCGGGCAGCTTCGCAAGCTGTTCGGCTATGCCAAGCCGTACCGGGGCGCCTTCTTCATCGGGTTGTTCGGCGTGCTCGTGGCTACCGCCGCCGGGCTGGTGTTCCCGAAGGTCATGGGGACCCTCATCGACACGATGAACTCGGGGGAGGGGAGCAACGCCGCCCTCAACCGCACCGCCCTCATCTTGCTGGGGGTGTTCTTCATCCAGGCCGTGTTCTCCTTCGTCCGCACCTACTACCTGTCCCTCGTCGGTGAGGGAATCGTCGCCGACCTCCGCTCCGAGCACCTACAAGCACCTGATGACGCTCCCGGTCGGCTTCTTCGACACCCGCAAGACGGGAGAGATCACGTCGAGGCTCACCAGCGACGTCGCCGTGGTCCAGACCACGATGTCGACCTCTCTGGCCAACGCCGTCGCCCAGAGTGTCACCCTGATCGGCGGGGTGGCGCTGCTGATCATCACCAGCGCCCAGCTCACCCTCACCGTCGCCCTCATCCTGCCGGTGGCGATCCTGTTCGCCCGGATCTTCGGCAAGAAGCTCCGCAGGGTGTCCACCCAATTCCAGGACAAGCTGGCCGATGCGACCGCCGACGCCGAGGAGACCATCTCGGCGGTGCGGGTGATCAAGTGGTTCAGCGCCGAGGAGATCGAGGTGCGCCGCTACCACGGTGCGGTCCAGGCGGCCTACCGGGTGGCCTTGCGCCGGGCCCGCCTGCGGGGTCTGCTCAGCCCGATCGTCACCTTCGTCGCCCTGGGCACCGTGGCGCTGGTGCTGTGGCAGGGGGGCCGGCAGGTCATCGCCGGGACCATGCAGATGGGTGACCTGGTCGCCTTCCTGCTCTACACGGTCACCGTCGCCGGCGCCATCGGAGCCCTGTCGGGCATGTACGCCGAGCTCATGGAGGCGCTGGGGGCCTCACGGCGCATCTTCGAGCTGCTCGACGCCACCAGTGAGCTCCACGAGGCCGAAGACCCGGTCTCGTTGGGCAAGGTCGAGGGCCGGGTCGCCTTCGAGAGCGTCGGCTTCAACTACCACGACCGTGCCGTCGACGTTCTGTCCGACGTCGACTTCGTGGTCGAGCCTGGCGAGGTGGTGGCGCTGGTCGGGCCGTCGGGGGCCGGCAAGTCGACCATGGTGCAGCTCATCCCGCGGTTCTTCGACGTCGCCTCGGGCCGGGTGCTGATCGACGGTGTCGACGTCCGCGACGTGCGGCTGCGGGAGCTGCGCTCGCACATGGCGGCGGTGCCGCAGGAGACCCAGCTCTTCTCGGGATCCATCGCCGAGAACCTGCGGGTGGGCAACCCCGAAGCCAGCGACGAGGAGCTCTACGCCGCCGCCACCTCGGCCAACGCCCACGACTTCATCTCGGCCTTCCCCGACGGCTACGAGACCATCGTGGGGGAGCGGGGCATCAAGCTCTCCGGCGGGCAGCGGCAGCGGGTGGCGATCGCCCGGGCGATCCTGAAGGACCCCAGGATCCTGATCCTCGACGAGGCCACCAGCTCGCTCGACACCGAGTCGCGAGGCAGTGGTCCAGGAGGCGCTCGAAGTCCTCATGCAGGGCAGGACCACCCTGGTGATCGCCCACCGGCTCTCCACGGTCCGGAACGCCGACCGCATCCTCGCCCTCGACGGCGGCAGGATCGTCGAAGAGGGCAGCCACGACGAGCTGATGGCGCTCGGCGGGCTGTACGCCGACCTGTACTCACGTCAACTGATCGACACCGCCACCGAGGACGACCTCGAGCCCCGCGACGACGAGCCGACCCCCGCCGCCGAGCCGGTCGGGCGGCGGCCGGGATGGTGCCTAGCGTGGAGTGTCAGCCTTCAGACTCCGCCATCTTTGCTTCGATGGTGGCGTAGACCTCGGCCATCGAGTCGGCGAAGGTCTGGACCCCTTCGGTCTGGAGCTCCCGGGTGACCTGGTCGTAGCTGACACCGACCTCCCCGAGCCCGGCGATCACCGCCTCTGCGTCGTCGAGACCCTCGGTGAGCGTGGACGCCACCGTGCCGTGGTCGTTGAAGGCATCGACGGTGGCCGGCGGCATGGTGTTGACCGTGTTCGGCCCGATCAGCCGGTCGACGTACATCGTGTCCGGATAGGCCGGGTTCTTGGTGGACGTGGATGCCCACAGGACCCGCTGGGGGCGGGCGCCGCCGGCGGACAGCCGGGAGAAGCGCTCACCCTCGAAGAGCTCCTGGTATCGGCGGTAGGCCAGCTTGGCGTTGGCCACGGCGGTGCGACCCCGCAGCGCCAGTGCGGCGTCGGTCCCGATCTTGTCGAGGGCGGCGTCCGCCTTGGTGTCGACCCGGCTGACGAAGAACGACGCCACCGAACTCACCCGCGACGGGTCCGCGCAAGCGCTCCAGCCCGGTGATGAAGGCGTTGGCCACCGCCTCGTAGTCGGCGAGGGCGAACATCAGGGTGATGTTGATGTTGAGCCCCTCGGCGGTGAGCTGCTCGACGGCGGGGACACCCTCGTCGGTGGCGGGCACCTTGACCATCACGTTGGGCCGGTCGACCCGCGACCACAGGCGTCGAGCCGCCACGATGGTCCCCTCGGTGTCATGGGCGAGATCGGGGGCGACCTCGATGCTGACGAAGCCGTCGGTGCCCTCGGCCTGGTCGTAGACCGGGCGGAGCACGTCGCAGGCGTCCCGGATGTCGGCGACGGCGAGATCCTCGAACACCGATTCGGCGTCGGCTGCCCTGCCCGCTCCGTGGCAGCGATGATCTCGGCGATCTGGGCGTCGTAGTCGTCCGAGCCGCCCACCGCCTTCTCGAAGATGGTCGGGTTGGAGGTGACCCCCCTGATGCCGGCGGCCACCTGGGCGGCGAGCTCACCGTCCGGCCCGAGCACCCCCCGGCTGATCGAGTCGAGCCACACCGACTGGCCCACTTCGTGGAGCTGCTGGATCCTGTTCACGACCCGAAGGCTACCCGGTCGCCACGATGTTCATTCCGGCGGTGCCGCCACCTCTGCGAGTTTCCCCTCCCCCTTGGGACGGGAATGCCGATCAGAACCGGCGGAGGACTTCCTCGAGCCGGGTCCTGGGGTCGTCCTCGAGGTCCGAGCGGGACAGGGCAAAGGCGACGTTGGCTTCGAGGAAGCCGATCTTGGTGCCGCAGTCGAACCGCGTGCCGCCGAGCCGCACCCCGTGGAACGGGACGTTGCCGACGAGGCGGGCCATGGCGTCGGTGAGCTGGATCTCGCCGCCGGCTCCGCGCTCGGCGTCGTCGAGGGTGTCCATGATCTCCGGCTGCAGGATGTAGCGGCCGACGATGGCCAGGTTGGACGGCGCCTCCTCGGGGCTCGGCTTCTCCACCAGCCCCTCGACGGCGACCACCCGGCCGTCGTCCTCGCCGGGGGTGATCACCCCGTACCGGGAGGTGGCCGCAGGGTCGATCTCCATCAGCGAGAGCACGTTGCCGCCGCCGCTCCTCGTGGACCTCGACCAGGTCGACGAGGGTGGGCGGCTCGGACATGATCAAGTCGTCGGCGAGCAGCACGGCGAAGGGCTCGTCGCCGATCAGGCGACGGGCGCACCACACGGCGTGGCCCAACCCGAGTGGCTCGCCCTGGCGGACATAGGCGATCTGGCCGGGGACCGGCCGTGACCGCTGAACCAGCTTCAACGCGGCCTTGCTCTCCCGTCGGTCCAGCTCGCGCTCCAGCTCGGCGTTGCGGTCGAAGTGGTCCTCGATCGCCGACTTGCCGCGTCCGGTGACGAAGATGAACTCCTCGATGCCGGCCGCCTTCGCCTCGTCGACGGCGTACTCGATGAGCGGGGTGTCGACCACAGGGAGCATCTCCTTGGGGAGCGCCTTGGTGGCGGGCAGGAACCTGGTGCCGAGGCCCCCAACCGGGAATACGGCGGTCCGGACCGGCTTGTGCATGGTGTGTCGCCCCCTGGTTTCGGCGTCGGCCTTCGGATCGGTCTCCGGCCACCGGATTCTACCGGGACCCTGCGCGGCGACGCCTTCAGCCGGCGGAGAGCTCCCGGGAGACCCGCTCGGCGTGCCCGCCCGCCTTCACGTTGTACCAGGCGTGCTCGACGACACCATCGCCGCCGACGACGAAGGTGGAGCGGATGATGCCTTCGTACTCCTTGCCATAGTTCTTCTTCGTGCCCCAGGCGCCGAAGGCCTCGGCCATGGCGTGGTCCTCGTCGGACAGCAGCGGGAAGGGCAGGCCGTACTCCGCCCGGAAGCGATCCAGCTTCCCCACCGGGTCGGGGCTGACCCCGATGATGTCGTACCCGGCAGCGGCAAAGCCCTCGTGCCGGTCGCGGAAGTCGCACGACTCGGTGGTGCATCCGGGCGTGAACGCCTTCGGGTAGAAGAAGACGACGAACGGCCTACCGGAGAAGTCGGCCAGGTCGACCTGGTTCCCGTCCTGGTCGGGCCGGCTGAAGGCGGGAGCGGCGTCGCCCGTCTGCAACTGCATGGGTCGGAGCGTAGACCCGCTGAGAGCTTCAGCCGGCGCGGATGCGGAGCTGGCCGCAGGCGGCGTCGATGTCCTGGCCACGGGTGTCGCGGAGCGTGACGTTGGCGCCGCCGGCTGCGGACCTCGGCGAGGAACTCCCCGACCTTTTCGGGGACGGCGGAAGGTCGGCGGTGAGCGGCGTCGGGTTCAGGGCAATCACGTTGACGTGAGCGCGGAGATCGTCGGGCGATCGCCGCGAGCTTGCGGGCCTGATCGGGGCCGTCGTTGGCACCGGCGATCAGCGTCCACTCGATCGACACCCGACGGCCCTTGCGGGCGGTGTAGGCGGCTGCCGCCTCGATGACCTCCTCCAATGGGTACCGGTCGTTGAGCGGGACCAGGCGGGAGCGCAGCTCGTCGTCGGCGGCATGGAGGCTGACGGCGAGGCCCACCTGCCACGGACTGTCGGTCAACCTCCGAATCCCGGGGACGAAGCCGACGGTGGACACCGTGATCGATCGGGCGCCGATGCCCATCACGGCGATCATTCGCCGCAGCGACTCGAACACCCTGTCGAAGTTGGCCAGCGACTCGCCCATCCCCATGAACACCACGTTGGTCACCCGCCCCGGTACCCCTGGCATGCCCCCGGTGCGCAGGAAGGCGGCGGCATAGGCGACCTGGGCGACGATCTCGCCGGCCTCGAGGTGTCGCTCGAAACCGAACTGGCCGGTGGCGCAGAACGTGCAACCCATGGCGCACCCCGCCTGCGACGAGATGCACAGGGTGGTGCGGCGCGGGTAGCCCATCAGCACCGCCTCGATGGAGGCGCCGCCGGCGGCCCGGAACAGCCACTTGCGGGTCGTCCCCCGGTCCGCCGACTGGGTGATCTCGACGGTGAACGGGTACAGGTGATCGGCGAACCGCTCCCGCAACGGTTCGGGGAGGTTGGTCATCGCCGCCGTCTCCAGCACCGGGGTGCGGTACAGCCAGCGGCGGAGCTGGCCGGCTCGGTAGGAGGGCTCGTCGGGGATCAGCTCGCCGAGGGTTTCGGGCTCGGCGAGGTAGAGCACCGCACCACTCCGCGGCTCAGGCCGAGGACAGCCGCTCGGCCTGGGCGATCCAGTCGGCCACGGCATCGGGGCGCGCCCGGCGGCGGTGGCGATGCGCTCCGGGTCGGCGGAGGCGAGCTGGCGGAACGAGCTGATCCCGTTCTCGACGAGTCGGGCCGCGTAGACCGGGCCGATCCCGGCGACGGCGGTGAGGTCGTCGGGGGTCGCCGGCACCGGTGGCCGGGGCGGCATGCCGCGTATGGGTGCGGGCGCCGGCTCGATGGCCGGAGGAGGGAGCAGGCGGTCGCGCAGAAGGTAGATCGCCAGCGCGGCGAGTCCCAGCATGCCCAGGGTGCGGAGGAGGGCCTTCATGCCCGGCGAGTCTAGGAGCGACCTCGGTCGTGCCGGGTCCGCGAAACGGCGCTACGGCTGGCAGTTCCAGTGCGACCAGGGGCTGGTGCTCGATCCAGACAGCCAGGCGGCGACGGCGATGTTGGCCTCGCCGTCGAACACGTCGGCACCGGACCACCCGGCGCTCACGCTGGAGCTCGCCCAGGTGCCGGGAAGGAACTGGAACAACCCCGATGCCCCGGACGCCTCGTTGTAGGCGTTCGGGTCGCCCTTGCTCTCGCACTCCATCACCGACAGGGCGTCATCGACGAGCCCGGCCGGCCAGTACTCCTCGACGAGGGAGCGCCATGCCTCGACCCCGCCGGTGTGGACCGGAGGCGACTCGGTGGTCGTGGTGGTGGGCGGCGGAGGAGGGGCGGCGGTCGTGGTCGTCGCCGGAGCCGCCGTCGGTCGTGGTGGCCGCCGTCGTTTCGGCCGGGGCGGCGGTGGTGTCGGGAGCCGCCGTGGTATCGGGGGCTTCGGTCGTGGTCGTGGTGGTGGCTGCCTGCGTCTGCTGCTCGGGCGGCCGACCGTGCCGCCTGCCGCGTTCGACCTCCAGTCGCTGCTGGGTGGCGTCGGCGGTGATCGCCGAGGCGATGGCGGCGGCGGCGATGCGCCCCGAGGCGTCGACCGGCAACACGACCCCTTCGGGGGTGGTGGAGGTGGCCGTGGTCTCGGCGGAGAACGCGGCGAAACCGACGACCGACAGCAACAAGATGACCAGGACGCCCACGAGGGCGAACGGGGACCGGGACCGCATCGGCGACTTCACTCCGCTCTGTGTTGTCCGCTGCCGGTGGCGGACGCGGCCGTCAGCGCTCGGCCGCAGCGGGGCAGGGTAGGAAGTCGCCGATCGCACCGCCAAACGAACTGCCAGGAACTGGTGGGACTACGCCACGCCGACGGCGGCGGTGGAGACCCTCGGGTCGGCCGCCCCGGTGACTGTTCCCGGCGTCGACCGAGATGACCGCCACCGGGCCCCAGCCGACCTCCCAGGGACCGGCGGTCCGACACGAGGTGACCGCGGGTCTCGAGGCCGGCCACGATCTCCCGGCCCATCCGGCTCTCCACGTGCACGACGCTCCGGTCGGCCTCCTCTTCGTCGACCACCCAGCGGGGCCGGCGAATCGCCTCGGCCGGGTCGAGCCCGCTGCCCAGCATGTGGTCGATCAGCTGGAGGAGGATCTGCGGCTGGAAGGAGCCGCCGCGCGGTCCGAGCAGCATCCGCAGCCCACCACCGACGGTCCACAGCGTGGGCGACAACGTGTGTGCCGGCCGGTTCCCGGGGGCCAGCTCGTTGGCGTGGCCAGGCACCAGGCAGAACCCGGCGCCCCGGTCGTGGAGGAACACGCCGGTGTCGCCGGCCGACAAGCCGCTGCCGATGCCGTGGAAGTTGGACTGGATCAACGAGACGCCAATGCCGGCGCTGTCGCGGCAGCACAGGTAGGTCGTGCCGCCGGCAGCGGGCGCCGGTGGCGGCCAGACTCCGGCGGCGTCGGAGTCGATGGCATCGACCAGCGGCCGCAGACGGTGGGCCGATACGAGATCGGAGGCGTCCAGCGGGATCCTGGCGGGATCGGCGACGAGGTCGACGGAGTCGGCGGCCACCGCCCGGTAGGCCTCGATGAGGTGGTGGGTGCGCAGGGCAGACCCGGGCGTCGAGCCCAGCCGCTCGGCGACCCAGCCGGCGGCGAGGGTGACGTAGCCGCGACTGTTGGGTGGGACCGTCCACCCCTCCCACCCGTGCACCGTCGTCCCGACCGGGTCCACCCAGTCGGCTTGCACGGTTGCCAGGTCGTCGGCGGTGACGAGACCCCCGGTTGCCTCGGTGATGGCGGCACCGACCGCCCCGTCGTAGAAGCCCGAGCGGCCGTGCTCGGCGAGGGTGCGCAGCGTCTGGGCCAGGCGGCGGCGCCGCAGCGTCGTCTCCGGTGCCGGCGCCTGCCCGCCGGGGTAGAGAACGCCGGCGGAGGGTTGTCCTGAGAGCAGCTCGGTGGTGGCGCCGAGCGAGGCGGCCAGCTCCGGTGACGCCTCGAACCCGTCCTCAGCCACGGCGATGGCCGGAGCGAGCACGTCGCTCAGCGACCACGTGCCGAACCGGGCGAGCAACGCCTCCCATCCGTCGACGCAGCCGGGGACGGTGATCCCCTCGGGCCCTCGGGAAGGGACGGCGGCATGCCCCTCCCGACGGAGTCGCTGGGCGTCGGCACCGGACCCCGCTCTACCGGACGCGTTGAGCGCGGCGGGCACCGGATCGCCGGGTCGGTGGACCAGGGCGAACAGGTCGCCGCCCGGCCCGCATGTGTCGGGGAGGACAACACCGACGACGGCGTTGGCGGCGACGGCGGCGTCGACGGCGTTCCCGCCGGCGGCGAGCACGCCGGCACCGGCCTTGGAGGCGAGGTGGTGGGTGGTGACGACGAGCCCGTGCCGGGCGTCGACGCTGGCATCGGTGGTGTCGTGACCGACGTCGTCCGGCTCGGTGACCGCGGGCATCTCTGGATGATGCCACCGGTCGAGGGTCCTTTGCCCGCGGGCGGTCGCCGGTTACCTTGGCTCCTGCGATCGCTCCTCGGAGAGATCGGCCCCGGGTGGAGCGCCGCGGCGAGGCCAAATCTCGCGGTGTCGGGGCAGGGCGGACCGCTGACCTGTGAGCACCGACGTGCTCGTGACCAGTCGGCCGCCAGATGGAGATCTTCGAGATGCAAACCCTCGATCGCACGGCATCGGGTGATCCGAACGTCCTGACCCTGCACCCCGACCAGGCACCGCCGGCACCGCTGCCGACCCGCCCCGAAGGTGTTCCCGAGCCCGGCCCGTCGCATCGAGCTCGACGTCACCGAGGCCATCCGCCTCCCGCTCGGGCTCCTCGCCCTCGTCGGTGCGGCCGGGAGTCTTCTTCCTCCAGGCACCGCCGACACCGTTCGGGGGGTGGTTGCTGCTGGCGGCACTGTATTTCGTGGTCGAGACGGCGCTGGCGGAGAAGGGCCGCCCGTTCGGTGAGGCTGGGTGGCCGGCCCTGGTGGCGATGGTGCCGCTGCTCGCCCCCGAAGGTGTCGTGCTCGGCGCCACCGCCGCCGCGGTGGTCGCCGGGATCGTCCACCGGATCCGCTTCGGTGAGCCGTTCTCGGTCTCCGGGCGCTTCCTCGCCCACGTGCCCGCCGTCACCGCAGGGGCGGCGACACTCGTGCTGATACCGATCGACAGTGCGTGGGTGATGGTGGTGGCGGGCCTGGTGGCCGGGTCCGTCGTCCATCTGCAGCGCTGGGTGCTGCCGCGCACCACCGGCCGCCCGGACCGGCCACCCCCTCCCACCTCCCGGCATGGTGGCCTCCGGTCGAGATGGCCGGGTTGGGCGCCGCCGCCGCCGTGATGGGTGGGCTCCTCGCCGCGTCGGGATGGGTGGCGGTGCCGATCGCCACCGTCGCCCTGTTGCTCGCCGTCGCCGCCGACCACCTGCGCGGCGCGGAGGTGAGGGCCCGGCGGGCATCGATCGACAGCCTGCTGCTGGCGCTGGAGGCCAAGGACCTCTACACGAGGGGTCATTGCGAGCGGGTGGCCGCCCTGTCGGTCGACGTGGGTCGGTCGATGGGTCTCCGCGGGCCGGCGCTGCACGTTCTCGAGACGGCGGCGTTGCTCCACGACGTCGGCAAGCTCGCCGTCGACCGGAACCTGTTGCGCAAGCGCGGCCGCCTCTCGCTGGACGAGTACCGCCGGGTGCAGGCCCACAACGCGGTGGTGGGCGAAGTACTCGACGGGATCGGCTTCCTGGAGCCGGCCATCCCGATCGTCGTCGAACACCACCGCCACTTCGACGGCACCCCGTACGGCGACGGGGCCGGTGCCGGGAACGGCCTCGCCGGCGAGGGAACTGCCGCCGACAACTTGTCGCTCCAGGCGAGGATCCTGGCGGTGGCGGACGCCTACGACGCCATGACCACCCACCGCCCGTACCGGCGGGCGCTCACCCGGCGGTACGCCTTCCTCGAGCTGCGGCGGTGTGGCGGCACCCAGTTCGACCCCGACGTGGTCGAGGCCCTTATCGAGGTGATGCATCGATCGGGGTCGAAGCTCGACGCCTGCGGTTTCGAGTCGGACGAGATGGCGAGATGGCACGCCGAACGGGAGGTGAGCCATGCGTGAGGTCCCGCATCGCCACGTGGTCGCCCCATGGCTGGCGGTGCAGACGCATCGCGACTGGTGGCTGGCGCTCGGGGTCCCCGCCGTGGTCCTGGCCGTCGCCCTCATGTGGCCGCACATCGGATGGTGGTCTCTGGGTGTGGCTCTGGCGGCCTACGGGTGCGGCTACCTCGCCTACGAGCGCTTCCAGGCGAGGCGGGCCCTCACCGGGGCGATGGCGAGGACGCTGGGACGGCTGGCCGAGCTCGGCGGCGCCTCGACACCGGGTCATGCCGAGCGGTCGTCCACCGTCGCCGTCGCCGTCGGCCGGCGTGTCGGCCTCGAGGACACCGCCCTGGGCCCCGTCGAGCATGCCGCCCGCGCCGTCCACGTCGGCCGGGTCGGGCTCGACCGTCCGGCGCACGCCCGGGCCGGGTTCGATCCGATCACGGTGGCCGAGTGGAGCGCCGCCATCCTGCGCAGAGCACCGGGCTGGCCGGGGCGGCCGATGCGGTGGCCCCGGTGTCGCCCGACCCGAACGACCCCGTGCTCGGGTCGGTGCGCAGTGTCGTCCAGTCGCCGCCGCCTACGACGAGGCGGCGTCCGGGAACGGGCTGGCCGCCGACGAGGCGCTGGTGATGGCATCGGCCACCGCCCCGGACGACTCGGATGACGCCCTGCGGGCGCTCGGCGAGATCTTCGGCGTCTCCGAGACTGACGGGCCGGTCGGGGTCGGTCAGCGCTCGACGGCAGACCCGGACACGCTGGCTGCCTGCCGGCTGAAGAGGGGCGGGTGACGGCGGGTCTGTTCCTCCAGGAAGACGGCCAGCCCGATGGCGAGGAACACGTCGCCCAGGGAGATCACGCTGCCCGGCACGGGGATGACGTCGCCGAGGAAGGCGACCACCGTGTCGGGGGTGAGCAGCACGTGTTTGCCGCCGATCGGGGCGCCGATGCTCCCGCCGGCGATCTCCACGGAGGCGGGGAGCACGGGCATCCCCCCGTTGAGCGAGATGACGACGAAGTTCATCAGGATCCCGATCCCGGCGATCCACATGCCGGGGGCGTTGCGGTTGAGCCACACCATCAGCAGGATCGCCACGTACGAGGCGAGCAGCAGCCCCACCGCCAGCGACCGCCTTCCCGCGGGCACGTAGTTGGCGACGACCTGGAGGATCAGGCCGATCAGGAGCAGCCACCACGCCCGGGCATGGGCGCCGGCGAGGTTCTTGACGCGCCCGCCCCGAGCCGGCCGACCAGGATCGCAGTCGCCAGGATGACGATCAGCCAGGTCATGGACCTGACGTTAGTGACGGGTGGCCGGCGGTATGCTCGTCGGCGTGCTCCGTCACGAGACCAGAGACGCCGTGGCGTGGCTCACCATCGACGACCCGGAGCGCCGCAACCCGCTGTCACGGCGATCATGGCCGACCTGGCGGCGGCAATCGGCACCGCATCCGCCGACCCCGCCGTGCGGGTCATCGTCGTCACCGGTGCCGGGGATCGGGTGTTCTCGGCCGGTGGTGACCTGTCCGGGGGGTTCGTCGACGATCCGCTCGGCGCCCACGCCGCCCGTGGTGCGCTGGCTGACGTCTTCCGGTCGATCCGGCTCAGCCCCAAGCCGGTCGTCGCCCGGGTGAACGGTCATGCCCTGGCCGGGGGTCTCGGGTCGGCGGCGGCCTGCGACATCGTCATCGCCGTCGACAGCGCCGAGTTCGGCACTCCCGAGATCGGGGTCGGGCTGTGGCCGATGATGATCGGGGCGATCCTGCAACGGGTCATGCCACGCGCGTGGCGCTGGAGCTGATGCTCACCGGCCGTCGTATCGACGCCGCCGAAGCCGTTCGGCTCGGGGTGGTGTCACGTGCCGTTCCCGCCGAGCAGCTCGATGCCGCGGTGGCCGAGACCGTCGACCGCATCGTGGCGAAGAGCGCGGCGGTGGTCGCCCTCGGCAAGGCCGCCTTCTACGCCGCCGAGGACCTGCCGCTCGACGCCGCCCTCGACCACCTCCAGCTCGGCCTCACCGCGGTGGCCATGACCGACGACGCCGCAGAGGGCGTCGCCGCCTTCCAGGCGAAGCGAACCCCGGAGTGGACGGGCCGGTAGCGAGAACCGGCCCGGGAATCACTCGAACAGGGCGAGGTCGGCTTCGAGGCTCTCCCGGGTCACGACCCCGAACAGGCGCTTGACGACCGTGCCGTCGGGGGCGATCCAGAACGTCGCCGGGAGCCCGGTGACCTGGTAGCCGACGGTCACCTGCTCCCGGTCGTCGAACCCGAGCGGGTAGGAGATGCCGATCTCGTCGGCGAACTCCTCGGCGAGGACGATGTCGTCGAGGACGGCGACGCCGAGGACGGCGACCTCGGGATGGTCGGCGGCGAAGGCGTCGATCTCGGGCATCTCCTGGCGGCACGGCGTGCACCACGACGCCCACAGGTTGACGATCAACGGGCGACCGTCGGTTTCGAGGTGGTCGGCGAGGCTGAAGGATCCGCCCCCGAAGAGCTTCACGTCGAAGTCCGGGGCCGCCTCGTCGACGGCCGGGGTGTCCGGAGCCTGCTCGGCTAGCTCCTGGAGGCTCCGCGCACCGTCGACC
This sequence comes from uncultured Acidimicrobiia bacterium, assembly GCA_963812375.1. Classification (GTDB taxonomy): domain Bacteria; phylum Actinomycetota; class Acidimicrobiia; order Spongiisociales; family UBA5794; genus JACDBE01. The sequence goes on from CAWEUW010000011.1 coordinate 103,899, forward strand.
GGCGCCGCCGTCACGTCCTCGACGCCCGGCAGGGTGAGCGTGTACCAGACGGCCGCTCCGCCGACGACAAGCGCCAGCAACACCCACGGGAAGTAGGCGCAGTGGCCGGCGCGGCGAGCGGTTCGAGGTGGAGCCCATGAGCACTCGGAACGTTAGGTGGCGCCGGGGACTGTGCGACCGGGTGCGTCCGGTGCCGTCGCTACTCTGCCCGCACCGTGGACTTCCTCGCCCGCAAGCGCGCCGAGCTGATCGAGGCCGGCATCGACCCCGACAGGGTGCCACCCGGCCAGTACGTCACCGACCGGTTTCCGGTGCTCCACGCCGGGGTGGTGCCCGACGTCGATCTCGCCACATGGCGGTTCACCGTCGACGGTCTGGTGGCGGAGTCGCGTTCGTGGACGTGGGCGGAAATGGCTGGGATGCCGACGGCGACGCTCACCGCCGACATCCACTGTGTCACCAAATGGACGAAGTTCGACACCGAGTGGGAAGGCGTCCCCGTCGCCGACGTGTGGGCGCAGATCCAGCCGGATCCGACGGCAACCCACGTGCTGGTGAACGCCTACCACGGGTTCACCGCCAACCTGCCGATCCAGGACCTGCTCCGCCCCGGCAATCTGCTGGCCCACACCTACGCCGGGGTCCCGCTCGAGGCCGAGCACGGATGGCCGATGCGCCTGGTGGTGCCGCACCTCTACTTCTGGAAGTCGGTGAAGTGGGTGACCGGGTTCACCCTGCTCGACCGGGATCGCCCGGGCTTCTGGGAGAGCAACGGCTACCACATGTACGGTGACCCGTTCCACGAGCAGCGGTACTGGTAATGACGTCATGGAGCTGATCCAGTCGAAAACACGAGCCTCTCAGCCTCGACGAACAGTCTGCAAGCACTGATCGACAAGCTCAGTGGGGTCGGGGAGGGAGGATGGGGAGGTCGTCGGCTTCGCCTCAGCAGACAGCACCCTCGGCCTTAACCCCCTGCCGCCAGGGAAGGGCTTGACCACGCCGGGGTCGCTGCGTTTACTGGCACCCGCTGGACGGGCAACCCCTGCCACCAACGACGTGGCTCCCGATTGCCGGCGTTCGGTACCAGCGGATGACCGACGCCCGTCCCGCCGAGTGTGGATGACATGAAGACGCAGTACTACACCGCTGCCAGCATCGACGGCTTCATCGCCGACGCCGACAATGCCCTCGGTTGGCTGCTGACTCGCAACGTCGACCCCGATGGGCCGATGGCCATTGAGAGCTTCATGGCCGACGCTGGCTCGATGGCGATGGGGGCCACCACGTACCAGTGGATCCTTGACAACAGCCACTGGGATTACTCGGTTCCCTGCTGGGTCTTCACCCACCGTGAGTTCCCCGCGCCCGATGCGGATGTCCGGTTTACCCAAGCCGACGTGACCAGCGTGCACGCGGACATGGTGGACTCTGCCGGCGGCAAGAACGTGTGGCTGGTCGGAGGCGGTGATCTGGTCGGGCAGTTCGCCGACCGTGGTCTGCTCGACGAACTGTGGGTGCAGTACGCGCCGGTTACCCTCGGCGCGGGCGCGCCCCTTCTTCCGCGCCGGGTGGAATTCGCGTTGGCCGAGGTTGCCAGAGACGGAGACTTCACCTGCGCTCGGTACACAGTCGCCACGTAGTCCAGGCGGAGCAGCTCTTCGCCTGAGGCTCTTGCCGTGATCCGTCTGTTGGCGAATCGCCCCGGCAGCCCCTTCGGAACACGGCCCCGACCTGATCAACGCGGCGGGCGGTACGTGAGCGCCAGATGAAGTGCGGCGCCGAGGAGCCCGCCGCCGACCAGCGCGACGCCGACGGCGCCGTCGAGACTGTCAGTGATGCCCAGGGCCCCATCGAGCGACCATTCGCCCGGGCCGATCACGGCGAGGGCAGCGGAGGCGACGCCGAGGACGAGTACGTATTCCCAGCCTTCGTCCGGGCGCGCCGTGATCCAGAACCCCGCCCGCCGGTGCACCGTCCAGAAGGCGACCGCCATCAGCGCCACCAGGCCGGCGGCACCGATCGACGTGAGCAGCCCGGCGGCGAGCGAGATCCCCACGCCGATCTCGGCAAATGACATGAAGAACCATTGCAGCCCCGGCGGTGACAGGCCGATGCTCGCCGTCCACGCCATGGTCCTGTCCCGGTTCCTGACGTGCTTGACGCCGTGGGCGAGCATCACGCCCCCCAGGGCGAGACGCAGGACCAGCAGGGCGGCGTCGGTGGTGTCAGCCATGTGGCTCCCCGGTCCGGGCGGCCCGGCAGCAGGCTGCGACCGCTGCGATGACGGTACCTGATGTGAGGTGATGTTCCGGACGGCGCCTCGGAAGGGCTATTGGTAGCGTTAGGCGGGGTTTCGAGGAGGCGCCAGGATGCGCACCGGACGGTTCGAGGCGTTCAGCGACGGGGTGTTCGCCATCGCCATCACCCTGCTGGTGCTGGAGCTGACGGTCCCGACCGATGCCGGCGAGGATCTGTGGGAGGCGTTCCTCGCCCAGTGGCCGTCCTACCTGGCGTACCTCGTGGGGTTCTCGACGATCGGTGCCACCTGGCTCGCCCATGCTGCCATCACCCACTACCTCGTCCGGATCGACAGACTCCTCGTCAGGTTCAACCTTCTCCTGCTGATGCTGGTCTCTTTCATCCCGTTCCCCATCCGGCTGGTAGGTGAACACGTCGACGACCTCGACGCCGAGCGGGTCGCTGCCACGCTGCTCGGGCTGAACCTGCTGCTGGTGGCCGTGACCGTCTCGTCGATGTGGGGCTATGCAATCCGGCGCCGGCTCATCGATGCCGAAGTGGACGACGACGAGCTGCAGGTGCTCACCGTCAAATTGAGACCCGGTCTGGCGGCCTACGTCGCCATGATCGCCCTGGGGCTGTTCTTCCCGCTCGCCGCCGTGTTCGGCTATCTCGCCATCGCGCTGCTGCTGATCATCCCGTTCGGGCACAGGGAGATCGAACCGTTCGGCGAGTGAGGTGTTAGGGCGGGCGGCGGCCGGCCGGGGGTCAGAATTCCCCGGTGTCGCCTTCGCGGTCGATCTGCCACTGGGTCTCGGCGTCGGGCGTCTCCCTACGACGCTCGTCGAGGTCTTGGTCGACCGGTGCCGGTGCTCCTGTCCGCATGCCTGCCAGTGTGGCCCACGGGCGGTGAGAGTCGGAATGGGTCGACCGGCTCACACTCTCCGGCGCGGTCGAGCGCGGCCGCCAAGATCGAGCCTTCTTAACCACGGCGGCAAGGGCGCCGTCGGGCGCCCCGGACAGGACCGGGCGGGGTCGGCCGGTACGATTGGTGTAATGGTGGGAGCTGCGAGAGCAAGAGGTTGAACCGATGACCCACGACCCCTTCGAGGCACGCACCACCATCGACACCCCCCTGGGGGAGCGCACCATCCACAGGCTGGACGCCCTCAACCACATCGGCGACGTGGCCGCCTGCCCTACACGATCAAGGTCCTGCTCGAGTCGGTGTTGCGCAACCTCGACGGGCACTACCGTGACCGAAGCGATGTCCGCGCCCTCGCCCAGTACGACGCCACGAAGGTCGAGCGAGATCGAGATCCCCTTCATCCCGGGTCGGGTGGTGCTCCAGGACTTCACCGGAGTCCCGGCGGTGGTCGACCTGGCGGCGATGCGGTCCGCCATCGTGCGGATGACCGGCGACCCGGCGGCAGCGTCCAAGGTCAACCCGCTGGTGCCCTGCCGACCTGGTCATCGATCACTCGGTGCAGGTCGACGCCTTCAACTCGGGCATGGCGCTGACGATCAACGCCGAGCGCGAGTTCGAGCGCAACCGGGAGCGGTACGAGTTCCTCAAGTGGGGCCAGTCGGCGTTCAGCAACTTCCGGGTGGTGCCCGCCCGCCACCGGGATCGTCCATCAGGTCAACCTCGAGTACCTGGCCAAGGTCGTGTGGGACCACGAGGGGATGCTCTACCCCGACAGCCTGGTGGGCACCGACTCGCACACCACGATGATCAACGGCCTCGGTGTCGTCGGCTGGGGGGTCGGCGGCATCGAGGCCGAGGCGGCCATGCTCGGCCAGCCCATCTCGATGCTGCTCCCCGAGGTGGTGGGGTTCCGAGCTCACCGGGCGAGCTCGCCGAGGGGTCGACCGCCACCGACCTGGTGCTGCGGGTCACCGAGATGCTCCGCCGGCACGGCGTGGTCGGCAAGTTCGTCGAGTTCCACGGCACCGGGCTGGCCGACATGCCGGTGGCCAACCGGGCGACGATCGCCAACATGGCGCCGGAGTACGGCGCCACCGTCGGCTACTTCCCGGTCGACGAGCAGACGCCCGCGTACCTCCGGCTGACCGGGCGCTCCGACGAGCTGGTGGAGACCGTCGAGCAGTACTGCCGGCTCCAGGGGCTGTGGCGCGACGACTCCCGCGAGATGGTCTACTCGGCGGAGCTCACCTCGACATGGCCACCGTCGACCCCTCGCTGGCCGGGCCCAACGCGACCCCAGGACCGGGTGGCGCTCACCGGGATGAAGGACCAGTGGCGCCAGGACCTCGACATCGTGTTCGGCAAGTCGGACCGGGCGGGCACCGGGACCGTGGGGGAGAGGTCGACGAGGGCGGCCCGGCCATTCCCCGGCGCGGGAGCAACGGCGGGTCGACCCACGTTGTCTCGACGGCGCCGAGTTCGACCTCGACCACGGCCACGTCGTCATCGCCGCCATCACCTCGTGCACCAACACGTCGAACCCCGACGTGATGATCGGCGCTGGGCTGGTGGCCCGCAAGGCGAGGGAGCGCGGACTGACCCGCAAGCCCTGGGTGAAGACGTCGTTGGCGCCCGGCTCCAAGGTGGTGACCGAATACCTGGAGCGGTCCGGGCTGATGGACGACCTCGAGGCCTGCGGGTTCTACCTGGTCGGGTACGGGTGCACCACCTGCATCGGCAACTCCGGGCCGCTACCCGAGCCGATCAGCGACGCCATCCACGCCAGGTGACCTGGTGGTGGCATCCGTGTTGTCTGGCAACCGCAACTTCGAGGGGCGCATCCGCCCGACGTGCGGGCCAACTACCTGGCGTCCCCGCCTCTGGTGGTCGCCTACGCCCTGGCCGGCACCGTGGACATCGACCTCACCACCCAGCCGCTCGGGACCAGGACCGACGGCGACCCGGTGTACCTGGCCGACATCTGGCCGACCCAGACCGAGGTCGACCAGCTGGTGGCGGCGTCGGTCACCAGCGAGCAGTTCCACCAGCAGTACGGCCATCGGTGTTCGAGGGGTCCGAGGAGTGGAGGGCGATCGCCGACCGAGGGCGGGCGACATGTTCGCCTGGGACCCGGACAGCACCTACATCCAGGAGCCGCCGTTCTTCACCGACCTGGCGCCGCAGCCGCGGCCGCTGCAGCCGATCACCGGTGCCCGGGTGTTGGTCAAGCTGGGCGACTCGGTGACCACCGACCACATCAGCCCGGCCGGGTCGATCGGGCCGGACACCCCCGCCGGGCAGTACCTGATGGAGCAGCGGGGTGACCGCAGGCGATGTTCAACAGCTACGGGTCACGGCGGGGCAACGACCGGGTGATGACCAGGGGGACGTTCGCCAACATCCGCGTCCGCAACGAGCTCGCCCCCGGCACCGAGGGCGGGCTGACCACCGACTTCACCGACGGCGACGGTCAAGAGCGTCTACGAGGCGAGCATGCACTACCAGGCGGCGGGCGTGCCGCTGGTGGTGCTCGGCGGCAAGGACTACGGGATGGGCTCGTCCCGGGACTGGGCGGCCAAGGGCACGTTCCTGCTCGGGGTCAAGGCGGTGATCGCCGACGAGCTTCGAGCGGATCCACCGCTCCAACCTGGTGATGATGGGGGTGCTGCCGCTCACCTACGCCGACGGCGCCTCGGCGCAGTCGCTCGGCCTCGACGGCACCGAGACCTACGACATCGCCATCGACGACGATCTCCAGCCCCGCCAGCCCGTCCAGGTCACGGCGAGGCGGTCGGACGGGTCGACGGTGACGTTCACCACCACCTGCCGGTGCGACACCCCGGTCGAGGTCGAGTACCTGCGCCATGGCGGCATCCTCCACATGGTCCTGAGGAGGATGGCGGCCGCCGGCTGATCGAGCGGCCGATGGGTTCGCGGCCGTGGCTCCGTCTACACGTGGGACCATCGAACCAAGCCGGACCGAGGAGGTCAGCGTGGGCAGGATCGTGTCGAACTTCTTCATCTCACTCGACGGGGTGGTCGAGGCACCCCACGAGTGGCACTTCCCGTACCTCGACGACCAGATGGAGGCCGCGATCGACGCCGGGGTGCAGTCCAGCGTCGCCTTCCTGATGGGGAGGGTTCTCTATGACGAGTGGTCGCAGTTCTGGCCGAACGCCGATCCCGACATGGACTTCGCCTCGTTCATCAACTCGGCGCAGAAGTACGTGGTGTCCGACACGCTGGAGCGCGCCGACTGGAACAACACGACGGTTGTCTCGGGTGACGTCGCCGGCACCCTGACGGCGCTCAAGGCGGGGACCGATGGCGACATCACCATGTCGGGCAGCGCCACCACCGTGCGCTGGCTACTGGCGAACGGCCTGCTCGACCAACTGAACCTGCTGGTCCATCCCATCGTCGTCGGCCACGGGCAGCGGTTGTTCGAGGACGACGCCACCTACCCGCTACGACTGGTCAACCACGAGGTGTTCGCCACCGGGGTGCTCAACCTCGCCTACGTCCCCGATCAGGCCGGCTGAGCGTCGGCATGACCGACGGCGAGGACGCCGCAACCGCCGACCTCGGTTTCCGGTGGCGACGGTTCAAGAACGGGGATGTCGAGATCAGCAGGGATGGGCGTGTCGTGACGATGTTGCGCGGGTCAGCCGCCGACCGCTTCGTGGCCGCCGTGGGGGACGGTGACCCGCAGCAGGTGATGGCGCGCGCCACCGGCAACTACCGCAGAGGCAACGAGCCCCGTTCGTCGAGCTCGCGGTGAACACGCCTCGGATATCGTAGATTCCCCTTGACAGTCGAACATGTGTTCGGTATAGTGATATCAACTTCCCCACTCTGGTAGGCGCTCTCCGCATCGAGGGCATGGTTCGGGAAGGATGGGTCGTGGTGGATTCCCTGGATGGGGTCATGGATGGGATCGGTGGGTTCGATCTCGAGTTCGTCTCAGATGACGAGCTGGAGAGCGGGGTGGCCGCGTTCGAGTCGTGCCGTTTCCCGGCTGGAAGCGTTGATGGCCCGCTGGGCCGGGGAGGCGAAGCGTCGCGGGTCATACCAACGCCATGGGATGGTTTCGTTGACCCGGTGGCTGGCGTACCACGCCGACCTGGACAACGGTGAGGCTCGGGCGCTGGTCGCGTTGGGCAACACGATGGAGGCCCACCCGGACACCGGTGCATTGGTGGCCTCCGGTGAGCTGTCGGGCACCAGGGCGAGGGTGTTGTCGCGGGCCGCCCAAGCTCACCCGAAGTTGTATGAGCGGGACGAGGCGATTGCTGGTGGGTTTCGCCCGGGATCAGACGCTGGGGGATCTTCACCGGTCGGTGCGGTACTGGCGGCACTGCGCCGACGACTCGGTGGCCGAGGCTGACGCCGCCGAACAGCGGGACGCCGCGTACCTGCACACCTCGGTCACCTGGGCGGGAATGGTGCGCCTCGACGGGCTACTCGATCCCGCCACAGGGGAGGCGGTGCTGACCGCCCTCGACGCCGCCACCCCGCCGCCCGTCGACGGCGATCACCGCGCCCGGGTCCAACCGGAGGGCCGAGGCGCTCGGCGCCATCTGTGAGCAGTGGCTACGCAACGGCACCATCGACGGTGGCCTCCGCGCCGCCGTCACCCTGACCGTTGACCTCGACACCCTGGAAGGACGCTACGGGAAGCGATGTGACCTCAACCACAGCGGGCCGGTCACTCCGGAGACCGCCCGCCGCATCCTCTGTGACGCCGACATCACCCGGGTGATCACCCGAGGCGACTCCGAGATCCTCGACCTGGGCCGCGCCACCCGCACCCCGTCACCCGCCATCCGCAAAGCCCTGCACCTGCGCGACGGCCACTGCCGGTTCGCCGGCTGCGACCGCCCCGCCCACTTCTGCGACGCCCACCACATCGTCCACTGGCTGAGGGGCGGCGAAACCTGCCTCGACAACCTCATCCTCCTGTGCAGACACCACCACAGCCTCCTCCACGAAGGGAGGGCCTACGTCTGTGGAACCGACGTCCTCCCCGTCACCGAGGAATCCGACCCGCTTCCCGAGGGCGGCGGCACCTGTGAGGATCGAGACCAGCTCGTCACGGTTGGCACCCTCCGACGATGACCCGCCTCGGTCAGACCGGAATCGACCTGGAACGCTCGCTATGCGGACGGCGTGACGTCTATACGGATCAGCACGATGTGCGGCATGATCCGCGCGATCTTGTCTCGGGTGATCTCGTCCTTGGCCAGTCCGTAGGCCTTGGCATCGATGGGTCGCTCAACGAGGTACCCGACCATGTAGTCGAGCGTGTCGGCGTCTCCGGCCTCGATCTGCGCTTTGCCTCTGTACGTCTCGCCGGCCAGCCTCAGCTCGACTTCGGTGGGGCTCTCGAAGTTGTGCCACCATCTCCGCGACCTCTTGGTGATCACGGTGACCACGTCCCCGTCCCGGCGGTAGCTGACCGGGATGGTGTACGTCTTGCCCGTTCTCCGTCCGGTGAACGTGAGCAGGGCGACACCCTTTCCGACGAGACCTTGGATCCCCGGTGCGGTGAGCGCCCACTTCATCATGGAGTTCGCCCACGCAGGTGGCCGGTCGTCGGGCAGCCGAGACCTCATCGTGTACAGCATCGGTCATGAGCATCTCCGATCTTCGATCGAATTCATCGTCGGCCGACATGGCGCGGATGACCAGGGGAGAAGGTCACCGAAGTCGGCGACGGTCGTCGACCCCTAGCTCGGGACCGGTTCGACCTCGCCGGTGATGCTGTCGGCGGCCTCGATGCTGTGGCCCTCGACGTCGATGTTGGGGAGGATCCGGTCGAGCCAGCCGGGGAGCCACCAGTTCTTGTCGCCGAGCAGCTCCATCGTCGCCGGCACCAGCAGCATCCGAACGATCGTGGCGTCGAGCAGCACGGCAGCGGCGAGCCCGACCCCGAAGAGCTTGATGATGCGATCGGGCTCGAGGATGAACGACCCGAACACCACCACCATGATCGCCGCCGCAGCCGTGATCACCCGGGCGGTGGCCGCCAGGCCGTCGGCCACCGAGGTGTGGCTGTCACCGGTACGGAGCCACTCCTCGCGCACCCGGGAGAGCAGGAACACCTCGTAGTCCATGGACAGCCCGAAGACGATGGCGAACATCATCATCGGCACGAACGGCTCGATCGGGGCCGGCTCGATGCCGAGCACGTCGCCCGCCCAGCCCCACTGGAAGATGGCGGTGACCACCCCGTAGGCGGCGCCAATCGACAGCAGGTTCATGACCACCGCCTTCAGCGGGACCAGGACCGAGCGGAACGCCAGCATGAGCAGCAGGAACGACAACCCGAGCACCACGGCGATGAACCACGGGAGCCGCTCGGTCAGGTAGTCGGAGAAGTCGACGGCGGCGGCGACCCCGCCGGACACGGCGATGTCGAGCCCGGTGCCGTCGGTGGCGGCCGGGATCACCTCGTCGCGCAGCCGGTCGACCAGCTCGGTGGTGGCCTCGTCCTGGGGGGCGGTGGTCGGGTAGAGCCTCCACACCGCTGCGGTGGGAGCCTCCGGGTCGTTGGGGAACCCAGGCGTGACGAAGGCGACCCCGGTGTCGGCGGCGAGGGCGCCGGTGACCGCCTCCAGCGACGCCGGATCGGTGCCTTCTGGGAGCTCGGTGGCGAGCAACAAAGGCCCGTTGAACCCGGGGCCGAAGCCGGCGGCGAGCAGGTCATAGGCCTGTCGCGTCGTGGTTTCCTCGGGGTAGTTGCCCTCGTCGGAGAAGGCGAGGCGAAGGCTGAAGTAGGGGATCGCCAGAACGAGGAGGATGGCGACCCCGCTCAGCGCCATGGTCCACGGCCGGTGCTGGATGAAGCGGCTCCACCGGTAGGGGACCGTCTCCCGCAACGGCTTCGGTGCGGGGCGGGGCACCTCCCGGCGCAACGGAGCGACAGCGAAGCTGAGCAGCAGGGTCAAACCGGCGAGGACGGCACCGCCGATCATCAGCCACTGGACGTTCAGGGCGAACCCGGCGAGGGCGATCGCCGCGAACAGGGCGGCGAGCAGGCCCCGCCACCGGGTCAGCTCGACCCGGTTACCGGCGAACCCGAGCAGCGCCGGGAGCAGGGTCAGCGAAGCGATGGCGGTGACGGCGACCACCGAGGCGGCGGCGATGGCGAGCCCCGAGATGAATGCCAGGTTCATCAGCAGCATGCCCAGCAGCGAGATGACGACGGTGCTGCCGGCGAAAGCCACCGCCCGTCCGGCGGTGTCGAGGGCGATGACCGTAGCGTCCTCGGTGGAGGCGCCGGCGTGGAGGTTCTCGCGGAACCGGGTGACGATGAAGAGGGCGTAGTCGATGCCGACGCCGAGGCCGAGCATGACGGCGACGGTGGTGGCGAAGTCGGGGATCGACAGAACATTGCTGAGCAGCCCGGCGAGGATCGTTCCCACTCCGATGCCGGCGAGGGCGACGCCGACCGGGAGCCCCATCGCCAGCACCGACCCGAAGGCGAGGATCAGCACGATCATGGCGAAGGCGAGCCCCAACGCCTCCGAGCTGGGGACCTCGAACTCGGCGAAGATCTGGCCGCCGATCTCGATCTGGACGCCGTCGATGGCCGGCATCAGCTCGTTCATGTCGGCCGTGATCAGCTGCGCCTCTTCCAGCGTGATCTCGCGGGGGACGCCGATGACGGCGTAGGCGATCTTGCCCGCCTCCGGCCCGGCCGCCGAGATCTGCTGGGCGCCCTCGGGCGAGTAGGGGCTGGTGACAGTCACTTGGTCGATCTGGTCGACGGCGGCGAGGAAGTCGGTCATCGACGCCTCGACGGTGGGGTCGGTGACCCCTTGCTCGGCGCGGAACACGATGGTGCCGCCTTCACTCCCGGCCGAAGAGTCGGCGAAGTGCTCGTCGAGGATGTCGAAGCCGGTTCGGCTCTCGACATCGGGGAGGGCGAACTCGGTGCTGTACCCGGTGCCGATGGCACCCATGAGGGCTCCGCCACCCATGAAGACGATCAACCAGGCGACGGCGACGACGACGCGGTGGCGGTAGCACCAGCGTCCTAGGCGAGCGAACAAGGGGGGCTCCTTCGGAGATCGGGACGGGTGAGCCTATACCTGGTCCCGAGCCCTCGAATACGCGCTGCGGCGCCGGCCCGAGCCGCCCCCAGCCCGCCTATGCCGGCGGTTTCACATCTCGGTGACGCACACCTCGTCGACGGTGTCGTGAGGCGTCACCAGCGCAACGCCGGGCTCGTGCGCCGCCTCGAGCAGTCCCTTGACGATGCCCTGGTCGATGCGGCACACGATCTCCGGATGGTTGGCCGCCGTCTGCCCGAACGGGCAGAACCGGGTGAGCAGGGCGCGGTCCTCCGGCCTGGCCTCGGTCTCGAACCCGACACCCATCATCGCCCGGGCGACGGCGGTGACGGCGACGTCGAAGCCGGCGTCCTCGGGCAGCCCGACCTCGTCGGCCAGCTGGCGCCCGTACTCGCGGCCGATCTCCTCGGCCACCTCGGCCGCCCTCACCGGCTCGAGGCGCTCCAGTACCTGCACCAGCAGCTCGGAGAGCAGCTCGTAGCGCCGCCTGGGGAACTCGAGCGAGACCTCCTTGGCGGTGGCCTCGTAGTGCTTGGCCGGCCGGCCGGCACCAGGTCCACCACGGTCGGCGTTGCGGCGATGTGTCACCTGGAGCCATCCGTCGGCTACCAGCCGGTCGAGGTGATGCCGGGCGACGTTGGGGTGGAGGTCGAAGAGGATCGCCACCTCGGAGACCGTCATCGGGTCGCCCGCCTGCCGCACCGCGATGTAGACACCGCGCCGGGTGGTGTCACCGAGTGAGGCGGTGAGCGCCCCGACCTGGCTGTCGAAGGCGGTGGTGTCCATCGGCGACCTCTCTGGTGGCCGATCTGGCCCGGTCTGAGCCGATCAGGGGGTCAGTATAGTTTTGAACCTTCCTCAGACAGGAGCCAGGCCTTGATCGACGTCGATGCGGTACGCGCCGCCATCGGGGCAGTCGAAGATCCCAGAGATCCACCGGTCGCTCGCCGATCTCGGGATGATCCGATCGCTCGACGTGTCCGCCGGACGGTGCGGTGACCACCTTGATCGCCCTCACCATCCCCGGATGCCCGCTGAAGGACAAGCTGGACAGCGACATAACGGCGGCGGCTCGCAGCGTCGAAGGGGTCACCGCAGTGAAGGTCGAGTTCACCTCGATGACCGACGAGGAGCGAACGTCGCTGGTCACCGACATCAGGGGTGGCGGTGCCGCCCGCGAGATCACCGTCGGCGGCCCGGGCAGTCGCACCAGGGTCATCGCCGTGTCATCCGGCAAGGGCGGGGTAGGCAAGTCGACGGTCACCGCCAACCTGGCGGTCGCCCTTGCCCGGCTCGGCAAGACGGTCGGGGTGATCGACGCCGACGTGTGGGGCTTCTCCATCCCCCGGATGCTCGGCTCCGACAGGCCGCCGACCGTGGTGGGCGAGACGCTGATGCCGCCCGAGATCCATGGGGTGCGGGTGATGTCGATGGACTACTTCGTGCGCCCCGACCAGGCGGTCATCTGGCGGGGCCCGATGCTGCACAAGGCGATGGAGCAGTTCCTGGCCGATGTCTACTGGGACGACCCGGAGTACCTCCTCATCGACATGCCTCCGGGCACCGGTGACATCGCCCTCTCGCTGGCCCAGTTCCTGCCGAGGGCGCAGGCGGTCGTGGTGACGACACCCCAGCCGACCGCGCAGCGCGTCGCCAAGCGGGCGGGCCTGATGGCCCGACGGGTCAACCAGGAGATCCTCGGGGTGGTCGAGAACATGTCGTGGTTCACCGGCGACGACGGCAAGCGCTATGCCCTCTTCGGCGACGGCGGCGGCCGGGAGCTGGCGGACGAGCTCGAGGTCCCGCTGCTCGGCCAGATCCCGCTGGTGCCTGCAATGCGTGAAGGGGCCGACGCCGGGCTACCGGTCACCATCGCCGACCCGGGTGGCGAGGCGGCCAAGGCGTTCGAGGAGCTCGCCGCCGAGGTCGAGGCCCGCAAGCCACGGGTGCGGGCCCACCCGGAGCTGGTGGTTCGCTAGCGGGCAACCGCCGGCGGCTGGACGTCAGGAGGACAGATGGCGGACTCGGTGAGGATTCGGATCGGGCTCGAGGGAGCCCGTGAACTCGAGCTCGAGGTGGAGGACGCCGAGGCGGCGCGCACGGCCATCGAAGAGGCGATCGACGGAGGGAACGCCCTGGTGTGGGTCAGCGACGTGAAGGGGAACCGGTTCGGGCTGGTCACCGACAAGTTGGCCTTCGTCCAGATCGAGGACGGATCCGACCGCACCGGGTTGGGGTTCGGGGTGTGACCCGCGCCAGTCAGGACGCCTGGCGCTGGCGACGCCGTTCGGCCAACCACCGCTTGCGCAGCCGGCGACGCTCGTCCTCGGGGTAGCCACCCCAGACCCCGGCCTCCTGGTTGGTCTCGAATGCATACAGGAGACATTCCTCGCTGACGGAGCAGGTGCCGCAGATCGCCTTGGCCTTCTCGATGTGCTCGACGGCCGGCCCGGTCGTCCCCACCGGGAAGAAGAGCTCGGGATCCGAGTGCCGGCACACGGAGAGATCCCTCCAGTCGGTAACGGTCAACATGCTGCTTCGTCGCTCCTGCGTTCAGTGGGGGTGTTCATCTCCGCCGGGGGGCGGTCGTGTGATCGTCAGTCGAGTATTCGTTGTGCCTGCACTTGTGAATTGGTTCACAAAGCGGTCCATCAAGAAAGCCGCTGAGCGGCTGTGCTTGAAAGAGTAAACCGACGAGCGCGTCCGGACAAGGGTTTTTTCGATTTCTGGTCAAACTCGCCCGAAGGCTGCGCCGGCCCGTCAGTGGTTGAATGGGGGCATGGCGAACGACACCATCCAGGCGGAGCTCAGGAGCGAGCTCACGGATGCCATGAAGAGCAGGGGATTCGCTGCGACGTGACGTGATCCGCCAGATCGAGACCGAGATCTCCCGTTCCAAGGCCGATCCCGGCTTCTCGGGCGTCGTCGACGACGAGCTCTACCTCCAGGTCATCGGCGGCTACGTCAAGCGGATGTCCAAGGCGCGTGGGGAGTTCGTCGGCGCCGGGGAGCGGGGCACCGGACATGCCGAGCGGCTCACCGCCGAGATCGACTACCTGTCGCGGTGGCTGCCACACACCGCCGGGAGAGAAGAGACGCTCGACCTGGTGCGCCGGGCGGTCGCCGAGGTCACCGCCGCCGAGCCGGACACGCCGCCGGCCAAGCTCACCGGCCGGGTGATCGGCACGGTCATGCGGTCGGGTGACGGGCTCGACGGCAGCCTGGTGCAGGAGCTGGTACGGCAGGAGCTCGGGGCATAGCCCCACCGGATTACCCGCCGATGCTGGCCACCCAGTGGCCTCGCATCTTCGCCCAGCCCGACTGGGTGTACGAGCTGAAGTGGGACGGGGTCCGGGTCATCCACACCTGGGACGGCTCGACCGTCAGGCTCAGGTCCCGGCGGGGCAACGACGCCACTTCCCGATATCCCGAGGTGGCGGTGCCGGCAGCCGACCGGCCGTTGGTGCTCGACGGCGAGGTCGTGTCGCTCGACCCTTCGGGGCGCCCGTCCTTCCAGCAGCTCCAGCAGCGGATGAACCTGGCCGGGGGTGCCCGCATCGCCGCCGCCCAAACGGCGGTCCCGGTGGTCTACGTGGTGTTCGACGTCCTCTACGACGGTGAAGAGGTCATCGCCGAGCCCTGGGAACGGCGCCGCCGGCGACTGGATTCACTCGACCTGCAGTTCCCGCTCGAGCCGTCGACGGTCGTCGACGGGGACCCGACCGGATTGTGGGACCTGGTGAAACAACGGGGGCTGGAGGGCATCGTGGCCAAGCAGCGCAGCTCGGTGTATCGACCAGGGATCAGGTCCACCGAGTGGCGCAAGATCACCCGCTTCCAGACGGCGCGGGCGGTGGTGGGGGGCTGGCTCCCCGGTGAGCGGGCACGAGCCGGCACGTTCGGGTCCCTCCTCATCGGACTGTGGAACGACGACGGCTTGCAGTGGGTGGGGGCGGTGGGATCGGGGTTCAGCGACGCATCGCTGGCCGCCATCCGGGCCGCCCTCGACGAGATGCGGGTCGAACGATCGCCGTTCCTGCCCGACCCCGGGATGCCACGCAACGCGGTCTGGGTGGAACCGGTGCTGGTGGCCATGGTGCAGTACAAGGACTTCACCGATGTCGGACGGCTGCGCGGCCCGTCGTTCAAGGGGTTCACCGACGACCCGCCGGAGTCGGTCACCTGGGCGGTGGAGGGACCTAGCCCGCTTCGCTAGTGGCTCATCCTGCTTTCTTGACCTTGGTGGCCTCGACGCTGGCTTTCAGCGCCTCCATCAGGTCGACGACGCCGGTCGGGGCCGGAGCTTCCGGGGCGACGATCTCCTGGCCCTCGACCTTCTGGCGGGCGGCGGCCTCGACGGCCTCGCGCGACTCGTCGTGCCACGCCTCGGGGTCGAAGGCGCCCGTGAGGTTGTCGACGATCATCTCGGCCATCTTCGCTTCGTCGGTCCGGACCTCGACCTCCTCGTCGAGGGTCTCGAAGACCGGCTCACGGATCTCGTCGGGCCAGTACATGGTCTCCATGATGATGACGCCCTCGTCGGCGCGCAGGGTGGCGAGGTACTCCCGGTCACGGATGGCCACCTTGGCCACGCCGACCATGTCCCGGCCCTCGAGCGCCTCCAGCAACAGCCGGTACGCCTTCACCCCGGTCTTCTCGGGCGCCAGGTAATAGGACGACCGGTAGTAGATGGGGTCGATGTCTCCCTGCTTGACGAACTGGACCACGTCGACCGTGCCCGCCGTCCCGCCCGACATCACGGCTTCGAGCTCCTCGGGCGTGAACACCACGTACCGGCCCTTGTCCACCTCGTAGCCCTTGATGATCTCCTCGTAGGGGACCTCGGCGCCGTCGGCCTCGGCCACCCGCTTGTACTTGATCGGGCTGTGGTCGGACTGGCGCAGCTGGCGGAACTTCGGACGGCGGTCCTCGGTCGCCGAATAGAGGCCGACCGGGATCGTGACCAGCCCGAACGAGATGGCTCCCTTCCAGATCGGCCGCATGCACCCACCTCCGAGAGTGTTCGCGAAACACGATCCTACCCGGTGGCACCGGTGGCCCCGACGTTTCTCGCCGGGGATGAGTCCGGTGTGCGGCCATACACTGGCGACGGTGACCGCCACCCGCCACCGGCTCGCCCCGGACCGCCTGATCGGCGCTGAGCTGACCCCGGAGGACCGCACGGCTGCCATCGTGCTGGCCACCGCCACGGCGCTGCTGCTGGTATTCGAGTACTGGGGGCGCCCCGGCTTCTACTTGTCGTCCGGCCTGCGCGACCGGGTGGCCTCGATGGACGGTGGGCGGTTCGCCGACCTGGCGGACGCCCTGGGTTATGTCTGGTGGGGTCTCTCGTCGATGTTGTGGCGGGTGCTGGTCCCGCTCGGTATCGGGGTGTGGGTGCTCCATCTGCGACCTGCCGACCTCGGCTACCGGCTGGTCGGGATCGGTCGCCACCTCCCTGCCTACGGCATCGCCTACCTCGTGATGCTGCCTCTGCTCGTCTGGGTGTCCGGCTTCCAGTCGTTCGGCACCTTCTACCCGTTCTACGAGCGGGCGGTGGAGGGCGGCGCCGGGCTGTGGGTCTACTGGGCGGGCTACGCCCTCCAGTTCGTCGGGGTGGAGGCGTTCTTCCGCGGCTACCTGACGTTCGGGCTGGCTCCGCGCTTCGGCTGGCTGGCGGTGCCGATCATGACCGTCCCCTACACGATGATCCATTTCGCCAAGCCGATGCCCGAGGCGGTGGCGGCGATCGGCGCCGGGCTGCTGCTGGGCACGATGGCGCTCAGGTCGCGCAGTTGGGTACCCGGGGTGTTCCTCCACGTCGCGGTGGCGCTGACGCTCGACATCCTGGTGATGGCCCGGGCCGGTGCCATCGACCTCATCTGACCGACCCTCGCGTCGTCAGGAGCGATCGGCGGCGATGTCGCCGAGCAGGGCGTCGACGACCTGCATCTTGGGGAAGGGCTCGCCCGCCTGGATGACGACGGCGAAGAACACGCGTCGACCGCCGGCGGTGGTCATCACCCCCGACAACGCGCGTATCCGGTCGATGGTCCCGGTCTTGGCCCGCATGTTCCCCTCGGCGGCGGTGTCGAGGAAGCGCGACTCGAGCGTCCCGGTCTCACCGGCGACGGCCAGCCCGTCGACCAGCAACGGGTACCAGTCGCGACCCTGCGCCTCCTGGAGGAGCATCCGCCAGTCCCGGGCTGAACGGCCGTTCAGGTCGGACAGCCCCGAACCGTCTCCCTGGGCCACCGGCGACGGCCGCGAGCAGAGTTCGAGGGCCACCTCCTCGGCGGCGGCGACGCCGTTGCGGGTGGAGCCGCGCCCGGAGGCGACCAGCCCGATCTCCTTGGTGAGCAGCTCGGCGTAGGTGTTGTCGCTCTCGGTGAGCATGTGCGCCACCAGCTCGGAGACCGGGGCGGATCGGAGCTGGACGATCGTCTCGGTCTCCTCGGGCGCCCTCCCCATCTCGGGGCGGGCGCCGACCACGATCCCTGCGGCGGAGAGCATGTGGCCGAACATCCGCCCGTTGTAGAGCGCCGGGGCTACGAAGAACGGGATGTCGTCCCGGTACTCGTTGCCGTCGACGGTCAGCGCCGACAGCGAGCCCACGGAGCCGGGGAAGTCGTCGAACTCCCAGCCGTCGGCGTCGCGGCGCGAATCGAACCGCGACTCGTCGACGACGACGCCGCCGGTGATGGTGTCGATGCCCCGCCTCCGCACCAGCTCGGCGAGCCGCTGCAGCGAGTGCCCGCCCTGTGAAGCCAGGCTGGGATCACCGCCGCCCACCAGATACAGGTCGCCTTGGAGCGTGCCGTCCACGACGGGCCCGCTCCGCACCACCGCCGTGGCCAGGCGCCGATCGGGGCCGAGGACGTCGAACGCCGCCATGGCGGTGAGGATCTTCTGCACGGACGCCGGGCGGAGCCGCCGGTTCGGCAGCCGGGCGGCAACCTCCCCGTAGCCTTCGACCCAGATCGACACCGCCACCTGGCCGCGGTCCATCCCCGGGCCAGACAGGTGGCCGGCGATGACATCGGTGAGGGCGGGCGGGACAGCCTCGGTCGCCCCGGCGGCGGCGTCGGGATGGGCGGGACAGGTAGGGCCCTGGGCGAAACCCTCTCGGCCGACCGTGGCGTTGCCCGATGCCGGCGTCAAGAGCCCGGCGAAAAGCGCCACGGTGAGGACGGTGAGCCGGCGCCTTGCCTTCACCTGGGGAAACTACCGCCGTTCCTCGGGATCGGCGTCCTCGTCGGGTCGCCGAGCCGGCCACGGCGACGACGTCGGGTGCCCCAGGCAGGATTCGACGCGGGTGCCCCAGGCACGGGTGCCCCAGGCAGGATTCGAACCTGCGCACCCGGCTCCGGAGGCCGGTGCTCTATCCCCTGAGCTACTGGGGCGGGCGTCGCCGGCCATGCGGGCGACCGGGGACGACGATGATTGTACCAGCGGGCGAGGCGGCGCCTCGGGGCCTCCTATCCTCGACCGACCGTCATGACCTCCATCACCCAGCACCTCGGCGCCCGTTTGGGCGCCGCCTTCGGCTCGCTCGGGCTCGACCCGTCGTTCGGGGCCGTGGCGGCATCCCAGCGCCCCGAGCTGGCCGACTTCCAGTGCAACGGCGCCCTGGCCGCCGCCAAGCTGGCCGGCCGTGCGCCAGCCGACCTCGCCGCCGCCGTCGTGGCGGCGGTCGAACCGGGAGACGACATCGCCTCGCTCGCCGTCGCCGGGCCCGGGTTCGTCAACATCCGGGTCGGCGACGGTCACCTCGCCGACGTGGTGGCCGAGATGGCTGCGGACGAGCGGCTCGGGATCGCGCCGACCAGCAGCCCCCGGCGCACGGTGGTGGACTACGGCGGGCCGAACGTCGCCAAGCAGCTCCACGTCGGGCATCTCCGGCCGGCGATCATCGGGGAGTCGATCAAGCGGTTGCTGCGGTTCGCCGGCCACGACGTCGTCGGCGACGTCCACCTCGGTGACCGGGGGGCGCCGATGGGCCAGCTGGTCGCCCTGCTGCGGCGCCGGCGGCCCGAACTCCCGTACTTCGACCCGGACGCGGCCGCCCCTTCCCGGACGAGCCCCCGGTGACGATGGAGGACCTCGAGAGCGCTGTACCCCGAGGCGGCGGCGCTGGCGAGCGACCGACCCGACCTTCGCCGAGGAGGCGAAAGCGGCGTCACTGGCCCTCCAGCAGGACCGTCCCGGCTACCGCGCCCTGTGGCAGCACTTCCGCAGCACCTCCGTCGATGCGATGCGGCAGGTCTACGACATTCTCGACGTGGATTTCGAGGTCTGGTACGGCGAGGCCCAGGTGCAGGCCCGCATCCCGGCCATGATGGAGCGGATCGAGGCGGCCGGCGTGCTCACGGAGAGCCAGGGCGCCCAGGTGATCGACGTGGCCGAGCCCGACGACACCGCCCCGATGCCCCCGCTGCTCCTGGTCCGCTCCGACGGCGGCTACCTGTACGCCACCACCGACGTGGCCACCATCGAGGAACGGGTGGACGACCTGGGGGCCGAAGCCATCCTCTACGTGGTCGACGCCCGCCAGTCCCTCCACTTCGAGCAGGTGTTCCGGGCGGTGCGCCGGGCGGGGATCGCCGGACCGGACGTCCTGCTGGAGCACGACCCCTTCGGCACGGTGAACGGCAAGGACGGCAAGCCGATGAAGACCCGCGACGGCGGTCTGCCCGCCCTGCAGGCGCTGATCGACGACGCCGTCGCCCGGGCAACGGCCCGGCTCGATGAGAACGACCTCGCCTCGGGCTATCCACCCGATGAACGTCGCCGGATCGCCGCCATGGTCGGCGTGGCCGCCCTCAAGTACGGCGACCTCTCCAACCATCGGACGTCCGACTACATCTTCGACCTCGACCGGTTCGTCTCGTTCGAGGGCAAGACCGGCCCGTACCTGCTCTACGGCGCCGTGCGGATCCGCTCCATCCTCCGCAATGCCGCCGAACAGGAGATCCTCTCGGGGCCGCTCGTCCCGCCGACGGAGCCCGCCGAACGCAGACTGATGCTCCGGCTCGCCCGCCTCGAGGACGTCGTGGAGCGGGCAACCTCGCTGCGCGCCCCGAACCACCTGGCGGAGTATGCCTACGAGGTGGCGACCGACTTCAACCGGTTCTACGAGGCCTGCCACATCCTCAGCGAGCCAGATCCCGCCCGGCAGGCGTCGTGGCTGGCGTTGGTGCAGACGACGCTCCGGGTCCTCGAGCTGCTGCTCGACCTGCTCGGCATACCCGTCCCCGAACGGATGTGACCCGGGCGTGACCGGCGCCCATCCCATCGCCGCCGTGCTGGTGGATGCCGCCGAGGGTCGATTCCCACCGCCGGACGGGTCTGATCGAGATCATGCCGCCGGACGCCGCCGGCACCTGGGCGGTGATCGAGCTGACCGGGCACGGCTATGTGCTCGGGCGGGTCTCGGTTCTGGCACTCGATGCGCTGGGGGCCGATGGCTTCGGAGGGGTCGCTCACCCCGACGTGCTCCGGTTCCTGGCCGGCCCCGACGGCTGGATCGGTTGCCATGACGCCGTCCTGGCGCGTCGAACGGGAGCAGCCGGCTTGCCCCCTTGGCGGCGAGAGGACGACCTCGCCGACCATCCGAGGGTGCGTGCGCGCCAACAGCCATCGCACCGACGTCGTCGTGCTCGGTGACGAGTCCGGGCTGGCGGTGACGGGCCGGGGCCTGGCGGGTCGCCTCGAGCTGGCGGTCGAGCTGCTCGATCCGGCGATGGCAGGATCGGGCGCCGGGCGGCGGCTCATCCGGGGCGCGCTGGCGGCGATGGAGCCGGGGGAGTGGTGCTTCGCCCAGGTCTCGCCCGGCAACGCCGCCTCGCTGAGGGCGTTCCTCGCCTGCGGCTTCACCCCGATCGGCTCGGAGGTCCTGATCCACCCGACGATGGGTGCCCGAGGGGCGGAGGTCCCCGAGGGTTAGGATCGCCGCCCACATGGAACCCTCGGTCAACACCATCGGTATCGGGGTTCTCGGCGCCGGCACGGTCGGCGGTACCGTCATCCGCCGGCTGGTGGAGGATCACGCCGCCATCTTCGCCAAGACAGGGCTCGATCTCCAGGTGCGGAGGGTGGCGGTGCGGGATCCCGACAAGGCCCGGGGCTTCGAGATCCCGGCCCACCTGGTGACCGCCGATCCTGCCGAAGTCGTC
The DNA here is from genome assembly GCA_963812375.1 of uncultured Acidimicrobiia bacterium. Lineage (GTDB taxonomy): Bacteria > Actinomycetota > Acidimicrobiia > Spongiisociales > UBA5794 > JACDBE01. The sequence continues at coordinate 125,321 of CAWEUW010000011.1, forward strand.
AGCGACCCCGAGGTGGCGCTCGTCGTCGAGGTGATGGGTGGTCGTCACCCGGCCGGCGACCTCGTCCTCGCCGCCCTGGAGGCGGGAAAGCCGGTGGTCACCGCCAACAAGGAGCTGATCGCCGCCCGCGGGCCGGAGCTGATCGCCGCCGCCGAGCGGACCGGGGTCCCGCTGCTGTTCGAGGCGGCGGTCGGCGGAGGCATCCCCATCATCCGCCCGCTGTCGGAGACCCTGGCCGGGGAGCAGATCGAGCGCGTCATCGGGATCGTCAACGGCACCACCAACTACATCCTGACCCGGATGGCCGACGGCGAGGACTACGCCGACGCCCTCGCCGAGGCCCAACGAGCTCGGTTACGCCGAGCCGGACCCGACCGCCGACGTCTCTGGGGCCGATGCCGCAGCCAAGGCGGCCATCCTCGCCTCCCTCGCCTTCGGCACCTGGGTGGGGATCGACGACGTCCCCTACGAGGGCATCGACCGGCTCCGGTCCGCCGACCTGGCGTGGGCCCGGTTCCTCGGCTACGAGGTGAAGCTGCTCGCCATCGCCGACCGAGGGCCGGACGGGGTGAGCGCCAGGGTCCACCCGGCGATGATCCCGACCGACCACCCGCTGGCCGCCATCCGGGGCGCCACCAACGCCATCTTCGTCGCCGGGCCTTCGATCCACGAGCTGCTGTTCGCCGGGCCGGGGGCCGGGGGCGAGCCCACCGCCACCGCCGTGCTCGGTGACGTCATCGATGCCGCCCGCGAGGTGCTCGCCGGCGCCCAGGCGGCACCCCGCATCCGCTTCTCCTCGGAGGAGCTCGCCGACTTCGCCGCCGTGCCCACCAAGTGGTACCTGCGGCTCGAGGTCGCCGACGAGCCAGGGGTCCTCGCCCGCATCGCCGGGGTCTTCGGCGACGCAGGGGTGAGCATCAAGTCGGTGTGGCAGGAGGGCGCGGGGAGCGAGGCGATGCTGCTCATCGTCACCCACCGCGCCCCGGAGCGGAAGCAGCGCGAGGCGGCCGATGCACTGCGCCGGGTGGAAGCCGTCCGCCAGGTGGCGGCGACGATCCGGGTGGAGAGCCCCGACGTGTAGGTTCCCCTCCCCATCCGCCTCTTTCGGGTTGTTTGCGGTCGCCGCCCGAGCAGGTACAATGACGGCTCGTTCTCCCCTCCGGGCCGCATCGACGCTGTCGTGCTGCGTGCGAGGGAGATGTCGGGAGAAGCCGAGGCCGATCCCGACGGTGACCCCGGCGACGCACACGCATGGTGGGGAGGGCTTCCGAAGACCGGTGTCACCGGCTCGTTTCCGAATGCCGAAGGGGGCATCACCCGAAATGACCACACGAGCCAAGCTGCAGGAGTTGGGGCTCGACGACCTGCGACGCGTGGCGGGCCAGGTCGAAGTCGATCACGACGGGCTGCAGAAGTCCAAGCTGATCGCGGCGATCCTCGAGTCCGACAAGTTCGACGTCTCGATGGTCCCCGACGTCCCCGACGTCGCCGACGCGACCCCCCGCTCCGGCGAGGAGGGCGGCGACGGCGCCGGCCAGGCGTCCGAAGGCCAATTCTCGGACAGCCAGTTCTCCGACGGTCCACGCGGTGACGGCGACGGATTCGGCGACCGGCAGGGTCGTTCCCGGCGCCGCCGCAACCGAAGTGGCAACCGTCCCGACCAGCAGCCGATCGACGAGAGCGAGCTCGAGGTCCGCGAGGGCATCCTCGACATCCTTCCCGAGGGTTACGGGTTCCTGCGCTGCTCCGGGTACCTCCCCGGCGACAAGGACGTCTACGTGTCGGCCAACCTGGTGCGCAAGTCTCGGCTGCGCAAGGGTGACATCTGTAGCGGGCCCATCCGCCCCGCCCGGGCGCAGGAGAAGTTCGCCGCCGCCGTCCGCATCCTCAAGGTCAACGGGCTCGATCCCGAGGAGGCCGCTGACCGGCCCCGCTTCGCCGACCTCACCCCGCTGTTCCCCGACGCCCGGCTCCGGCTCGAGGTCGAGGGCCAGGCCAACCACATCCTCCCCCGGATCATCGACCTGGTCGCCCCCATCGGGAAGGGCCAGCGCGGTCTGATCGTCTCGCCGCCCAAGGCGGGCAAGACCACGGTGCTGAAGGAGATGGCCAACTCGATCACCGCCAACAACCCGGAGTGCCACCTGATGGTGGTCCTCGTGGACGAGCGGCCCGAAGAGGTCACCGACATGCAGCGCTCGGTGAAGGGCGAGGTCATCTACTCGACCTTCGACCGTCCCGCCGAGGAGCACACCCAGGTGTCCGAGCTCGCCATCGAGCGGGCCAAGCGGATGGTCGAGGGTGGCACCGACGTGGTGATCCTGCTCGAGTCCCTCACCCGCCTCGCCCGGTCGTACAACCTGGCCACACCCGCCAGCGGGCGGATCATGTCCGGCGGCGTCGACTCGACGGCGTTGTACCCGCCGAAGCGCTTCTTCGGCGCGGCCCGCAACCTGGAGGAGGGGGGCAGCCTCACCATCCTCGCCACCGCCCTCATCGAAACGGGATCCCGGATGGACGAGGTGATCTTCGAGGAGTTCAAGGGTACCGGGAACATGGAGCTGCGGCTCGACCGGAAGCTGGCCGACAAGCGGATCTACCCCGCCATCGACATCGAGGCGTCGGGAACCCGGCGAGAGGAGCTGCTCTTCACCCCGGACGAGCTCACCGAGGTGTGGAAGCTGCGCCGGGTGCTGCTCGCCCTGGAGCCCGGTGCCGCCCTCGAGCTGCTCATGGACCGGCTGAAGAGCACCAAGTCGAACGCCGAGTTCCTGGCCACGGTGGCCAAGAGCGGCCAGTAGGCGGCACCTCGCCGGCCGTTGCCGGCCGGCCGACCGGCTACCGTCCCCTTCGACCCGCAGGAGCCAGATCGTGAAGCCCGACATCCATCCCGAGTACCGAGAGGTCGTCTTCCAGGACACCTCGTCCGACCTCGCTTTCGTCACCCGCTCGACCATCCACACCAACGACACCATCGAGTGGGAGGACGGCAACACCTACCCGCTGGCCAAGGTGGAGATCTCCAGCGCCAGCCACCCGTTCTACACCGGGAAGCAGATCCTGGTCGACAGCGGTGGCCGGGTTGAGCGCTTTCGCCGTCGCTACGCCAAGGTGGGCACCGGGAAGAGCGGCTCGACGGCCGCTTCCTGATGTCACGGCCGCCGGGCGCCACGGTCGGCGGTCAAGCCGTCCTCGAGGGCGTCATGATGCGTGCCCCGAGCCGGTGGGCGGTGGCGGTACGCCGTCCCGACGGGATCATCGAGGCGATCCGCCATGAGCTCCCCCGGCTGGCCTCCCGGTCATGGGCTGGCCCGGGTGCCGTTCCTGCGGGGCGTGATGGTGCTGCTCGAGTCCCTCCAGCTCGGTTTCCGGGCGTTGTCCTGGTCGGCGCAGAAGTCGGGTGAGGAGGACGAGGAGCTCACCCGGGCCCAGGTGGTGACCACCATGGTGATCGCGGTGGCGCTGGCGCTGGTCCTCTTCATCGGCGCCCCGGTGGCCGCCGCCTCGTTCCTCACCCGCTTCTTCGAGGAGTCGAGCGTCGCCTTCGTGGTCATCGACGGGCTGGTGCGGATCGGGTTGATCGTCGCCTACATCTGGGCGATCTCCCGCACACCCGACATCAAGCGGGTGTTCGAGTACCACGGCGCCGAGCACATGACCATCCACGCCTACGAGGCGGGCGACCCGCTCGGGGTCGAGCAGGTGTCCGTCTACAGCCCGCGCCACCCCCGGTGCGGCACGTCCTTCATCGTGATCGTGGCGATGGTGGCGTTCGTGGTGTTCCTCACGCTGGCGCCGCTGCCGCTGTGGTGGCAGATCGTGGCCCGCCTGGCGCTGATCCCGGTGATCGCCGGGGTCTCCTACGAGGTGCTCAAGGCGGCCGCCGACACCCGCTGGCTGGCCTGGGCGAGCAAGCCGGGCATCTGGTTGCAGGCGATCACCACCAAGCAGCCTTCCGTCGACCAGATCGAGGTCGCCATCGCCAGCCTGCTCGCCGCGCTCGACGACGACGAGCGGGCCGAGGTCGACGGCCGCGGGCCGGTGGCAGCGGGTGCCCTGGGGGCGGTGTACGACCCTGCCTCGGACTGAGCCGGCCGTCATGGACGCCACGCTGCGGCAACGGCTCGACGAGGCCGAGGAGGCCTACCGGCGGACCATCGAGGAACTCGCCGATCCGCGTCTGCTCGACGACCAGGATCGGTACCGGGAGGTGGCGATCCGCCATGGCGAGCTGCGATCGCTCATGGAGGTGTTCGACCGCTACCGCGCCGCCGAGGATGAGGCGCAGGCAGCCGCCGAGCTCTCGTCCGCCGAGGCCGACCCCGAGATGCGGGCGTACCTGGAGTCGGTCACCACCACGGAGATGCGATCGCTCGACACGATGGAGGCCGAGCTCATGGCGATGCTGCTGCCGGTCGACCCCAACGACACCAAGGACGTGATCGTCGAGGTGCGCGCCGCCGCCGGGGGTGACGAGGCGGCGTTGTGGGCGGCAGATCTGGTGCGGATGTACCACCGTTTCGCCGAGCGTCACGGGTTCACGATCGATGCCATCGACACCTCGCCGACCGAGGGCGGCGGGATCAAAGAGGCCACCTTCGCCGTCAAGGGCAGAGGGCGCCTACTCCCGGCTCAAGTTCGAGGCGGGGCCCCACCGGGTCCAGCGGGTGCCCAGGACCGAGTCGGCGGGGCGCATCCACACCTCGATCGCCACCGTGGCCGTCCTACCCGAGGCGAAGGACGTGGAGGTCGCGCTCAACGACAACGATCTCGAGATCGAGACGTTCCGCTCCCAGGGGCCGGGAGGCCAGTCGGTGAACACCACCGACTCGGCGGTGCGCATCCGCCACCTGCCCACCGGCATCGTGGTGTCGTGCCAGGACGAGAAGTCGCAATTGCAGAACAAGGCCAAGGCGATGCGGGTTCTCCGGGCCCGGCTGTACGAGCGGGAGCAGGCGGCCCTGGCAGGGGCGCGGGGCTCGGTGCGCCGCGCCCAGGTGGGGACCGGGGAGCGGTCGGAGAAGATCCGCACGTACAACTTCAAGGAGCGGCGGGTGACCGATCACCGGGCCGGCTTGACCATCCACGACCTCGACGGGATCCTCGACGGCGACCTGGACGCGTTCCACGACGCCCTCCAGGCCGAGGAGGTCGCGGCGGCCTGGCGGGATGACCGGGTGAGCTCGCCGACCCCGGCCATCCTGCTCGGCGGCGCCGCCGACCTGCCCAGGCACGAGGTCGAGCGGCTCCTCATGGCCGCCACCGGTCTCGATCGGGCCGGGCTCCTACTCACCGGGGTGCTCCCCGACGAGAGGGTGCACCGGTTCGAGGCCCTCGTGGCCCGCCGGCGCGCCGGGGAGCCGCTGCAGTACCTGGAAGCCACTGTCGACTTCGGCCCGGTGACACTGCACATCGACCACCGGGCGCTCATCCCGCGGCCGGAGACCGAGCGACTCTGGGAGCTGGCCACCGAGCTGCTCGGCGCCGGCGACGTGAAGTCGACGTGCCGGTGGATGTCAAGGTGATCGTCGACCTGTGCACCGGGAGCGGGAACCTGGCGCTGGCGTGCGCTCGCCATTGGCCGGGGGCTCGGGTCCTGGCCACCGACCGTTCCACCGCCGCCGCCGCGCTCGCCCGGGAGAATGCCGACGCCCTGGCGTTGCCCGTCGAGGTGCTGGTCGGCGACCTGTTCGACCCGCTGCCCCCGGCGCTGGCCGGGCGGGTCGACCTGCTGGTGGCCAACCCGCCGTACCTCTCCGAAGCAGAGCTCGAGCAGGTATCCGCCGAGGTCCTCGCCGAGCCACGGGACGCACTCGTGGCCGGGCCGGACGGGATCGAGGTGGTGGCCCGGATCGGTGCCGAGGCAGGCCGCTGGCTGGGTCCGGGGGGAATCGCCCTGGTTGAAGTGTCGGAGCACCACGCCGACCGGGCGGCGGCGCGGTTCGCCGGCCTCGACGCCACCGTGTGCCACGACCTGACCGGCCGCCCCCGGTTCGTCGTGGCCCGGCGTCCCGGAGAAGAGCGGTGAGCCCCGTACTACCTTGGACCCGTCGCCTAGAGCGGGGTGGATGCCACATGAGCGTCGACGCAGCCGTCCGTGCCCTGAGACGAGGCGAGATCGTCGGGGTGCCCACCGACACCCTCTACGGACTCGCCGCCGACCCCTTCAAGGAGGATGCCCTCGAGGCGATCTTCCGGCTCAAGGGGAGGCCCCAGGAGAAGCCGATGGCGCTCCTGGTGGCGTCCCTCGAGCAGGGCATGACGCTGGCGTCGTTCACCGAGCAGGCGCTGGACCTCGCCGAGGAACACTGGCCGGGAGCGCTCACCCTGGTGCTGCCCCGGCTCGACACCGTCCCCGAGTGGCTCGGCGACCGTGTCCGGCGCACCATCGGGCTGCGCTGCCCCGACCACCTGGTGACGCTCGAGCTCCTCGAGAAGGCCGGACCGCTGGCGGTCACCTCGGCCAACCTCAGCGGGGACGAGGCGGTGATCGACGATGCCGAGGCCCGGGAGCTGTTCGGCGACGCGGTGACCGTGTACCTGGAGGGGGAGGCTCCCGGAGGCCGGGCGTCGACGATCATCGACCTCACCGAACCTGCCCCGCTCACCCTGCGCTGGGGCCCGGTGGCGAGTTGACCCTTCCCCTCCCCTGGAGGGAGGGTGCCGCCGTAGGCGGCGGGGAGGGTGGATCGCCGTCCGGGAGACGTCCCCGCCAGTCATCCGTGCCGGCCTTCGGCCCTCTCCTGCTGCCACCCTCCCACCCTCCGGGAGAGGGGAACTGGCTCGGCGGGTGACTGAGATCACGCTTACCGACCCACCAGGCGCCTCGCCGACGTCGATCCGGAGATCGCCCGCCTGATCGACGCCGAGGGTCGCCGCCAGCACGACTCGATCCGCCTGATCGCCAGCGAGAACTACGTCTCCCGGGCGGTGATCGAGGCGACCGGCAACGTGCTCACCAACAAGTACTCGGAGGGCTACCCGGGCCGGCGCTACTACGAGGGCCAGCAGGTCATCGACCAGGTCGAGACGCTGGCCATCGAGCGGGCCAAGGCGTTGTTCGGCGTCGAGCACGCCAACGTCCAGACCTATTCGGGCTCGCCGGCCAACCTCGCCGTGTACATGGCGTTGGCGTCCCCGGGCGACACGGTGATGGGGATGGCGCTGCCCGCCGGGCGGGCACCTCACCCACGGATGGAACGTGTCCGCCACCGGCAAGTGGTTCCGGGCGGTCCAGTACGGCGTACGGCGCGAGGACGGCATGGTCGACCTGGACGAGGTTCGGGCGCTGGCTCTCGCCGAGCGGCCGGTGTTGATCTTCTGCGGAGGCACCGCCATCCCCCGCACCATCGACTTCCCGGCATTCGCCTCCATCGCAGCCGAGGCCGGCGCCGTGCTCGTGGCCGACATCGCCCACATCGCCGGGCTCGTGGCCGGGGGCGCCCATCCGACGCCGGTGGGCCACGCCGAGGTCATCTCCACCACCACCCACAAGACGCTGCGAGGCCCGCGGGGGGCGATGCTGATGTCAACCGCCGAGCATGCCAAGGCGATCGACCGGGCGGTGTTCCCCGGCCTCCAGGGCGGCCCCCACAACCACACCACCGCCGCCATCGCCGTCGCCCTCAGGGAGGCGGCCACCGAGGAGTTCCTCGCCTACGCCCACCAGATCGTGGCCAACGCCAAGGCGCTCGCCGCCGCGTTGACCGAGCGCGGGTTCGACCTGGTCACCGGCGGCACCGACAACCATCTGATCCTCGTCGACCTCACCGGCAAGGGGGTCGGGGGCAAGCCGGCCGCCCAGGCGCTCGACCGCGCCGGCATCGAGCTCAACTACAACTCGGTGCCGTTCGACACCCGCAAGCCTTCGATCCGTCCGGCATCCGCCTGGGCACCGCCGCCGTCACCACCCGAGGGCTCATCGAGGATCACATGGCCCAGATCGCCACATGGATGGACGACGTCGTAGGCGGTCGCCGAGGGTGGGGACGAACAGGTGATCGACCGGGTGCGCGGCGAGATAAGTGAGTTCGTGGAACCGTTCCCGATCCCGGGGTGGCCGGCATGATCTCCCTTCCCCCTGTGGGGGAAGGGTGGCTGCGGGGAGACGCCGAAGGCGAGCAGGGCAGCCGGGAAGGGGGCCGGGTCAGGCATCATGGTGGAAAGGGCTTGTGAATCCATTCACAAGCTATTACTGTCCCCGGTGAACGACATGCCCGAAGAGGAACGAGTGCCCGAACCTCTCGACCCCCCGGCGACCGGGTCGCCCAACTCGCTCACGGCAGCCGCCCGGGACCTGGGCGGGGGCAGCGCCGGATTCGACTTCTTCTCGTCGGCGGTCGCCGGCCTCCTGATCGGCCTCGGGATCGACTGGCTCGCCGGCACCAGCCCGTGGTTCACCATCGCCGGGGTGGTGGCGGGATTCGTGTCCGGCTTCACCAAGCTGTGGGTCACCTCACGGGTGTTGGAGGAGCAGGCAGCCGAGCGCCGGGAGCGGCGGCATGGCTGAACGGCTGAGACGGGTCGCCGGGTTCGACACCGGCGAGGTCGACGAGGAGACCCTGGCGGCCGAGGCACGGGCCAAGGCGTCGCCGATTCCGCACGGTCACGACGTGGAGCAGCGGTTGGCGTGGAACACCGCCAAGCGGGCATTCGTCGTCGGACCGGCGGCGGCATTGGTCGGCGGGCTGCTCGCTGGGTGGGACGGCGCCGTCGCCGCCGCCCTCGGCACGGCGATCGTCGCCGCCAACTTCGTGCTGTCCGGCGTGCTGCTGTCCCGAGCTGCGCGCATCAGCCTGAGTTTGTATCATGCCGCCGCCTTGTTCGGTTTCTTCCTCCGCCTCGGGCTGATCATGGCGACCATGTTCATCCTGGCCGGGGTCTTCGAGATCGACCGGACGGCACTTGGGATCTCCGTGGTGGTGAGCTACCTCGCCCTGCTCACCTGGGAGGCGGTGAGCGTGTCACGCGGCGGTGAGAAGGAGCTCGAGTGGACCTGATCCTGGCGGCGTCCGAGTGCGACCCGGTCGCGGAGATCATCTGCGTCCCGGCGAGCGTCAACGAGCTCTTCGAGTTGCCGTTCGTCGGTGGCGTCAACCGAACGATGATCCTCATCGGGCTGGCGGCGCTCATCGTCATCGCCCTGCTCTGGTTCGGGCTGCGTCGCCGGTCGTTGGTGCCCTCCAAGTTCGAGGCGGCCATCGAGGCACTGGTCGTCTACATCCGTGACGAGGTGGCGGTGGGGATCATCGGCCCGAAGGAGGGGGCAACCTTCTTCCCCTACCTGCTCGCCATCTTCATGTTCATCCTGGTGGGCAACCTGTTCGAGATCTCCCCGCTCATCAACTTCCCGATCACGTCACGCATCGCCCTTCCCGCCTTCCTGGCACTGCTCACCTGGGTGATCTTCATCTTCATGGGCTTCAAGCGGCAGGGCCTCGCCTACGTGGGTCACATCGTGTGGCCGCCCGGCGTCCCGACGGGGCTGAAGCCGCTGGTGGGGATCATCGAGTTCGTGTCGGTCTTCCTGATTCGGCCCTTCTCGCTGGCGGTCCGGCTCTTCGCCAACCTGGTGGCGGGCCACGTCATGCTCACCCTGCTCCTGGTCTCCGGTTACGTGTTCATCACCAGCGTCGGGGACATCGGGGCGAAGGCGCTGGTCGGGGTGGGCTGGTTCGCCCTCGGGCTCGGCATCTACGCCTTCGAGCTGCTGGTCGCCGTCCTCCAGGCGTACATCTTCACGCTGCTGTCGGCGGTGTACATCCAGACCTCGGTTCATCCCGAGCACTAGTCCAGTCGCATCCACAGGAAGGAAAGGCACGCAATGGAAGAAATCAGCGCCCCTCTGGCCCTCATCGGCTACGGACTCGGGGCCATCGGCCCCGGCATCGGCATCGGCCTCGTTGCCGGCAACGCCGTGCAGGCGATGGCACGCCAGCCCGAGGCCGCCGGCATGGTGAGGACGACCATGTTCCTCGGCATCGCCTTCGCCGAGGCGCTCACCCTGATCGGGTTCGTGCTCTTCTTCCTGGCCGGTTAGGACGATGCCGACCACACTCGTCAGGAGCGTCGTGCTCGCCGCCGAGGAGGGCGGGGAGTCGTCCGGCGCGGACCTCCTCATCCCCCACGCCTCGGAGCTGATCGCCGGGATCATCGCCTTCGTCATCGTCTTCTTCGTCGTGTGGAAGTTCGCCGTCCCGGCGATCAGCCAGACCCTGGAGAAGCGACAGGCGGCGATCAAGGGCCAGATCGAGTCGGCCGAGCAGGACAAGGCCGAGGCGGCCACCCTGCTCGAGGACTACCGCGCCCAGCTCGCCGGCGCCCGCGGCGACGCCGCCCGGATCATCGACGAGGCCAAGCAGGCCGGAGAGAGCGTCCGTTCCGAGATCATCGCCAAGGCCAACGCCGAAGCCGAGGACATCATGGCCAAGGCGCGCGCCGATGCCGACGGGGAGAAGGCTCGGGCGCTGCAGGAGGCGAAGTCCGACGTCGCCAACCTCTCGCTCGACCTCGCCGAGAAGGTGGTGCGCAGCTCCATCGACCGTGACGCCCAGCGCGGGCTGGTCGAGTCCTACCTCGCCGACCTGGACAGCCTCTCGACCAATGGGACGGCCAACTGACGATGGACGCCGACGACCGCATCAGGGGCTACGCCGCCGGGCTGTTCGAGATCGCCCGCGCCGAGGGCGACCTCGAGCGGGTCGAGGCCGAGCTCCACCAGGTGGCCAGGGTGTTCGAGTCCTCGGAGGAGCTGCGGAACGTCATCGCCGACCCGGGCGTGCCCATCGAGCGCCGCACCGGGATCATCCACGACCTGCTCGGGGGACGTGCCTCGGATGCCACCGTGGCGGCGATCAACTTCGTCGTCGCCTCGGGCCGGGGACGCGACCTCCCCGCCATCGCCGACGGGCTGGTCCGGGTGGCCGCCGCCTCCCGCCAGCGGGAGGTGGCCGAGGTCCGCACCGCGGTGCCGCTCGACGACGAGCAGGTGATGCGGCTCGAGCAGGCCCTGACCCGGGCCACCGGCAAGCAGGTCGAGGTGAAGGTGACCGTCGATCCCGACGTGGTGGGAGGGGTGGTCGCCCGGGTGGGCGACGTGGTGATCGACGGCACGGTGCGCCGCCGGCTGGACTCGCTGCGCACGGCGCTGCGGGCCGGCTCGGCTCGAGCGTCCTGAGCGAGGACCATGGAGGATTCGTGAGTACTGAAGGATCGAGGAGAGGACGACGATGGCCGAGCTGACCATCAGCGCCGACGAGATCACCGCCGCCCTACGGACGAACCTCGAGGGGTGGAGCCCCGAGGTCGAGCGGGAGACGGTCGGGTACGTGACGTCGATCGCCGACGGGGTGGCCCGGGTGCGGGGGCTTCCGAGGGTCATGGCGTCCGAGCTGCTCGAGTTCTCCGACGGGCTCATCGGGGTCACCCTCAACATCGACGAGGAGGACCTCGGGGTGGTCGTCATGGGCGACGCCTCGCACATCGACGAGGGAGCCCCGGTGCGGCAGACCGGCAACGTGTCTCTCCATCCCGGTGGGCGACGCCCTGCTCGGCCGGGTCGATCGATCCACTGGGAAACCCGATCGACGGCAAGGGCCCCATCGACACCACCGAGCGGCGACTGCTCGAAACCCAGGCCCCTTCGGTGGTGGAGCGCCAGCCGGTGAAGGAACCGCTGCAGACCGGGATCAAGGCCATCGACGCGATGACCCCGATCGGCCGGGGACAGCGCCAGCTGATCATCGGCGACCGCCAGACCGGGCAAGACCGCCATCGTGGTCGACACCATCATCAACCAGAAGCAGAGGGGAACAGGGGGTGAAGTGCATCTACGTCGCCATCGGCCAGAAGGCGTCGACCGTCGCCGAGGTCGTCGACTCGCTGGATCGGGCCGGTGCCATGGAGTACACCGTGATGGTCCATGCGCCCGCGTCCGATCGTCGGCGGCGCTGCAGATGTACGCCCCGTACGCCGGGTCGGCCATCGGGCAGTACTGGATGTACAACGGGGAGCACGCCCTGGTCATCTACGACGACCTCTCGAAGCAGGCGGTGGCCTACCGCGAGATCTCGCTGCTGTTGCGCCGTCCTCCTGGCCGCGAGGCGTACCCCGGTGACGTGTTCTACCTCCACAGCCGGCTGCTGGAGCGGTGCGCCAAGCTGTCCGACGAGCTGGGCGGCGGCTCGCTGACCGGGCTCCCCATCGTGGAGACCAAGGCCAACGACGTGTCGGCCTACATCCCCACCAACGTGATCTCGATCACCGACGGCCAGATCTTCCTCGAGACCGACCTGTTCTTCTCCGGGATTCGACCTGCGGTCAACGCCGGCATCTCCGTGTCGCGGGTTGGTGGCAACGCCCAGATCTAGGCGATGAAGAAGGTCGCCGGGCCGCTGCGGCTCAACCTCGCCCAGTTCCGCGACCTGGAGGCGTTCGCCGAGTTCGGTTCCGAGCTCGACGCCGCCTCGCTGGCCCAGCTGGAACGGGGTCGGCGGGTGGTCGAGGTGCTCAAGCAGGGCCAGTTCGCCCCGGCGCCGGTGGAGGAGCAGGTGCTCTCCATCTGGGCGGTCACCAACGGCCACATGGACGACGTCCCGATCGAGGACATCTCCCGGTTCGAGAGCGAGCTGGTCGACTTCGTGCGCACCCGGCACGGCGACCTGCTCCGGGGCATCCGGGAGTACGGGGGACCTGCCGGACGGGGACGCTCTCGAGGTGGCGGTGTCCGCCATGAAGGAGTCGTTCTCGACGGGACACGAGGGGTAGCAGCCCGCATGGCCTGCGCCGAGCTGCGTGACACCAGGCGCCGGATCGCAGGTCCGTCCAGGCGACGGCCAGAAGATCACCCGCGCCATGGAGCTGATCGCCGCCTCCCGCATCCCCAAGGCGCAGGCCCGGGTATTGGCCTCCAAGCCCTACACCGCCAAGCTGATCGAGGTCATCCGAACGTCGGCAAGGCGTCGGGGCGTGCCAGCCACATGCTGCTGGAGGACCGTGAGGTGAAGACGGTCGGCGTCCTGGTGGTCTCCGCCGACCGGGGCTTGGCCGGGGCCTACGCATCCATCGATCATCCGGATGGCGGAGGCGGCGATGATCGACCCACCGTCGGGCGGGGAGGGAGGTGAGGATGTTCGCCGTCGGGCAAGAAGGCGAGACAGCTACTTTCGACTACCGCGGCTACGCCATCGAGCGGTCGTTTCTCGGGGTGACCGACACCCCGGGCTACGGCGACGCCCGGGCCATCGCCGCCACCGTCATGGAGGCGTACGCCGCCGGGCGAGGTCGACGCGGTCGAGGCCTACTTGACCCAGTTCCAATCGCATGACCTCGACCCAGACCCCGGTCGAGTTCGAGCTGCTCCCGGTCCAGCCCCCCGGGGCCGACGATTCCGAGCACGCCCGGTGGCCTACTCCTACGAACCTGCCCCGGAGGAGATCCTGGATCGACTCCTCCCCCGGTACGTCGAGGCCATCGTCTTCAACATGCTGCTGGAGAGCTCCGCCTCCGAGCACTCCGCCCGCCGCCGGGCGATGAAGGCGGCCACCGACAACGCCGACGAGTTGATCAGGGTCCTGACCACGTCGGCCAACCGTGCCCGCCAGGCCGAGATCACCACCGAGATCTCCGAGATCGTCGGCGGCGCCGAAGCACTCACCAAGTAGAGAACGCAGGAAACCGTGGCAGAAGCAGCTGAGCATCGGGCACATCATCAAGGTGGCCGGCCCGGTGGTGGACGTGCGAGTTCCCCCCCGAGGGCCTGCCCGAGCTCAATCACGCCCTCGAGATCGACTTCACGCTGACCGGCGAGGCACGACCGTCATCGCCGAGACGGCCCAGCACCTCGGCCACAGCCGGGTGCGTGCCATCGCCATGGCGCCCACCGACGGCCTGATCCGGGGCGCCGAGGTGCGCAACATGGGCGAGCCCATCTCGGTACCCGTGGGAGACCAGACCCTGGGCCACATCTTCAACATGTGGGGCGAGTCCCTCGACGCCCCCGACCAGGAGTTCGGCGAGCCCGCTGGCCGATCCACCGCCAGCCTCCCGACTTCGAGGACGTGCAGCCCACCAAGCAGATGTTCGAGACCGGGATCAAGGTCCTCGACCTGCTCTGCCCCTACCTCCAGGGAGGGAAGATCGGGCTGTTCGGCGGCGCCGGCGTGGGCAAGACGGTGCTCATCCAGGAGATGATCAGCCGGGTGGCCACCCAGCACGGCGGCGTCTCGGTGTTCGCCGGCGTGGGGGAGCGGACCCGTGAGGGCAACGACCTGTTCCTGGAGATGAAGGAGACCGGAGTCATCGAGAAGGCCGCCCTGGTGTTCGGCCAGATGGACGAGCCTCCCGGGGTCCGGCTCCGCGTCGCCCTGTCGGCGCTGACCATGGCCGAGTACTTCCGCGATGTGTCAGCGCCAGGACGTGCTGCTCTTCATCGACAACATCTTCCGCTTCACCCAGGCGGGCTCGGAGGTATCGACGCTGCTGGGACGGATGCCGTCGGCGGTGGGCTACCAGCCGACCCTGGCCGGGGAGATGGGCTTCCTCCAGGAGCGGATCACGTCGTTGAAGGGGCGGTCGATCACCTCGCTTGCAGGCGATCTACGTCCCCGCCGACGACATCACCGACCCGGCCCCGCATACCGCCTTCGCCCACCTCGACGCCACCACGGTGCTGTCCCGCCCGCTGACCGCCCTCGGCATCTACCCGGCGGTGGACCCGCTCGACTCGACGCAGCCGGGCGCTCGACCCGCAGATCGTCGGCGACGACCACTACAACATCGCCATCGAGGTGCAGCGCATCCTGCAGCGGTACAAGGATCTGCAGGACATCATCGCCATCCTCGGCATCGACGAGCTGTCGGAAGAGGACAAGCTGATCGTCGGCCGGGCCCGCCGCATCCAGCGGTTCTTCGCCCAGCCGATGTTCGTCGCCGAGCAGTTCACCGGCCAGGCCGGCATCTACACGCCGCTGGAGGAGACGATCAGCTCGTTCCGGGCCGTCATCGACGGCGAGATGGACCAGTTCCCCGAGCAGGCCTTCTACATGGTGGGCGGCCGCAGCGACGTGGAGCGGCGAGCCGGCGAGATCGCCGCCGAGGGGGCGGCGGCCTGATGGCCAAGCCGTTCCGGGTGGACATCGTCTCGCCCGACGGTCTCGCCTGGTCGGGTGACGCCGAGTTCGTGGTGGCCCGGACTCCCGACGGGGAGATCGGCATCATGGCCGACCACGAGCCGGTGATGGCCTCGTTGGTCCAGGGGACGGTGTCGGTCGACGCCGTCGGCGGTGGCCGGGTGCAGGTGGACGTCGAGGGCGGCTTCCTCCAGGTGCTGGCCAACCAGGTGACCCTGCTCACCGACCGCGCCGTCATCACCGAATAGCACCCCATCCGCCGACTATGCGGGCAACACCCCTCGCCGGGGTGGGTGATTGGCTCGTTTGCGCCGAACGGGTCGTGGTGTCGGCGAACCGGTCGGGGTGCCTTGCGTATTGTACGCGTGGAGGGTGCCCGGACCCGGGTCGCCCGGAAGGGAGAGACATGCGACGACTGGTGATGGTTGCGGTGATGGCCGCACTCATGACGATCCTGGTCGCACCCGCCGAGGCGGCCGACCGTGCGCCCGACTTCAGGGTGCCGTTGTCCGGTGCCAACGAGGTGGGCGGCGGGGATCCCGACGGAGCCGGAGTGGCCCGGGCTCGACTTCAGTCGGCGACCAGGTGTGCTTCGACATCCAGCTGAGCGGGGTCGACGACGTGATCCTGCCGCACATCCACGCCGCGGCGGCCGGTGATCAACGGCCCGGTGGTGATCGACTTCGATGTTCCCGGAGAACGGCCTCGACGGGTGCGTCACCGCCGACCGCAACCTGATGCGGGCGATCCGCCGCAACCCGGCGGGGTACTACGTCAACGTCCACTCGGTGGAGTTCCCGGGAGGGGCGGTGCGCGGCCAGCTGGGCTAGCCGCGACAGCTGCCGCCGACGGGCAAGGTCAGCCGGAGCGCCGTCCCGGAGGGGGTGGCGCTCCGGCGTCACAAGGAGGCGGCGAACTCGTCGACCTGACGGGGCAGGCCGCTGCTGACCGCCTCGGTGACCACCGGGAAGAAGAGCGTCGACAGCATCCCCCGCGAGGTCACCACCAGGGTGACCGTTACCGCGGTGCCACCACCGGCAACCGCCACCAGGTCGGCGGTGAGCGACCCTGCGATCTCGCCGGCATCCAGGTCGAGGTGCATCCGGCTGGCGGAGGCTTCTCGCACCACCGCAGTCCCCTGGTAGGACGTCGGCCCGACGGTGGTGCGCCACGAGAACGAGCGGAGCGAGCCGTCGACCACCACCGGGTCCCACACCTCCTCGACCGGCCCGATCCGGGACCAGGTCTGCTCGTTCTGCAGCGCCGTCCACACCTCGTCCATGGACCGGTCCGTGTGGGCGGTGTGGGCGAACGAGGCGGTGGGCATGGACGGCGAGGTTACACAGGGGGCCTCCGCCCGCCGCGGGGACGGCGGCCACGGGCTCCAGCCCGTCTGTCGGCTGGGAAGTCCACCGGTGGTAGCCCTCGTCGTACCTAGAATCGCCCGATGCGCCGCCGGATCCTGCTCTCGGTGCTCGTCGTCGACGCCGCGTTGCTCGCCGTAGCCTTTGGGCTCGCCACGTGGACGACGCTCGAGTCGCCCTTCCCGTGGCGGATCAGCCTCAGCCCTTCGGCGCCGACCTCGATCTGGCCGTTCGCCGCCATGCTGCTGGCCGGCCTGGTGATCGGCTCGTTGCTCACCGCGGGCACCGCCGGGGTTGCCGTCCCCCGACCGTCGTACGGACGGGCCTTCGCCATCGCCGGCATCACCGGCGCCTTCACCGCCGCCGCCGTGTCCGTCACCCGGGTGTACCACTCCAACACCGTGCTCGCCCTCAGCCTCGCCGCCTGGCTCTCGCTGGCGTTGGGCCACAGGTACGCCCGGCGCCGCAGTCCCTGGACCGATCGGATGGTGCTGGTCACCGACGAGAAGGGACTCGTCGACGACCTACGGGCGACACGCCATGCCGACGTCGTCGCCGTCTTCGACCCGACCGGTGAGCCGCCCGAGATGGACTTCTCGGACACGTCGCTGGTGATCGACCTGCGGGTCGTGCTCTCCGACCGGATGGCTCAGTTCGTGTCGTCGTGGAACCTCGCCGGGTACCCGGTGCGGACGCTGACCGCGGTGTACGAGCAGCACACCGGGCGGCTCCCCATCGTGCACCTCGCCGAAGGCTGGGAGCTGAGCGGCCCGGTGGCCGCCAACGGGTACGCGCCATACAAGCGGCTGGTCGACCTGGCGCTGGCGCTGGTCACCGCGCCGGTGTGGATTCCGATCGGGCTGGTGATGTGGGCGGTGGTAAAGGTCGACTCGAGAGGCCCGGCCATCTTCCGGCAGGACCGGGTCGGACTGCACGGTGAGCTGTTCACCGTGTACAAGTTCAGGACGATGGAGGTGGATGCCGAGCGCGACGGCCCTCAGTTCGCCTCGCTCAAGGATGAGCGCCTCACCAGGACCGGTGGCTGGATGCGGCGGAGCAGGCTGGACGAGATCCCTCAGATGTGGAACGTCCTCACCGGCGACCTCAGCCTGGTCGGGCCCCGCCCGGAGCGCCCCGAGTTCACCGAGCGGTTCGAGCAGACCATCCCCTTCTACCAGTACCGCCATCTGGTCCGACCCGGGATGACCGGATGGGCCCAGGTCAACCACGGCTACGCCGGCGGCGAGGCGCAGACCGTCGAGAAGCTCACCTACGACCTGTACTACATGAAACACATGTCGCCCGGTCTCGACGTCGAGATCCTCGGCAAGTCGATCTGGACGATCATCTCGGGGTTCGGTGCACAGTGAACGCGGGTGCCTCGACGGTGGTGCCGGGCGCCGCCGCATCCTGACCCGTGCCTGACCGGGCGGCGCCGTTCGTGACGGCCATCGTGTTGAACCACCGCCACGCCGACGACACGCTGCGGTGCGTCGGCGCACTGGCCCAGTCCGACCACCCAAGGTTGTCGATCGTCGTGGTCGACAACGACTCGGGGCCCGACGTGGTCGACCGCCTCGTCGACGGGCTGGAGGCGACCACCAACCTGATCCTGTCGCCGGAGAACGTCGGATACGCCGCCGGCAACAATCTCGGCATCCGGCGGGCACTCGGGCTCGGCGCCGATCTCGTTTGGCTGGTCAATCCCGACGTGGTGGTCACCCCGGAGACGCTGCCCGTGCTGATCGACGCCGCCAGTGCCCGCCCGGCCGCCGGCATCATCGGCTGCAAGGTGCTCGAGGGCGGTTCCCGGCCGGCCTCGGGTCCTGTTCAACGGCGGGTTCGTCGACTGGGAGCGGGGCGGCGCAGCCATCCATCGCGGCGCGGGCGAAGTGTACGACGCCGATGCCGACCCGGGCCCGGTCTTCGACGTCGACTACGTCACCGGGGCCGCCATGATGGTCCGTGCCGGCGTCTTCCGGTCGGTCGGACTGCTCCCCGAGGAGTACTTCCTCTACTTCGAGGAGACCGACTTCAACCTGCGGGCCGCCCGGGCCGGCTGGGAGGTCGTGGTGGCACCGTCGGCGGTGGCGTGGCACTTCAAGCGATCCACCGGGAAACTCCCCGAGCCCTACTACATCTACTACTACGTCCGGAACCGCATCGTGTTCGGGAGCCGGTACTCCTCGGTCGACCCGGTCGACATCGTGCTCGACCTGGACGAGTTCGTGTACCGCTGGAGGGGCGCCGTCGAGCGCAACGCCCCGGAGTGGCTGCCGGTGTACGAGGAGCTCGTGGAGACGGCGATCGCCCACGGGCTCGCCGGCCGCACCGGCCGGTGGGGAGAGCTCGAAGCCGTCGCCGGGTCGGCAAGGGTGGCGTGATGGATGGCCGGGACCAGGAGCTGCAGCGGCGGCTCGAGGACCTGACTGCCCGCGCCGCCGAGTTGGAAGCCGAGGTGGACAGCCTGCGGGCCGCCTTGGAGACGACGACGGCGATGGCCGAGCGGAACGAGGCGGATGCCGCCATCGAGGCCCGGCAGGCGGTCAACGCGCTGCAGGCGGACCTGGTCAGGGCCCGACGCCGCGCCGAGGCCGCCGAGCGGCGAGCCGACCAGCTCGCCAAGGACATCCTGGAGATCCGCGACAGCTTCACCTGGAAGGCGGGTCGGGTGGTCAAGCGGGCCGTCGACCCGGCGATCGCCGCCCGCGACGCCGTGTCCCGCCGCCGCTGGAAGCCGCCGGCACCCCGGCCGCGGCGCCCGGCGACCTCAGCCGGCAGGGCGCCAACGGCAGATGAGAGCGACGGCAAGCCGGTGGAGTCGGGATCGCTGGCGGCGAGCTACGCCGTTACCGATGACCCGCTCCGTTCGACGTACGAGCGGGAGGTGCGCCGGGGCGACTTCAGCGACCAGCCCGGGGAAGGTCCCAGGGTGGCGATGGCGGTGTTCACCACCGACTTGTACGAGGGCCGCGGGGACGTGTACGTGGCGGCCGGCATCGGGCGGCAGCTGAGGGCGAGCGGGGCCGGCGTCGCCTATGTGCCCGTCGACGACTGGGGCGCGGTGCCCGACGGAACCGACGCCGTGGTGGCGATGCTCCCCGGGTTCCGGCCCAGCCTGGTCCCGACCGCGGTGCGCTGCGTCGCCTGGGTGCGCAACGAGATGGACGCCTGGCTGGCCCACCCCGAGCTGGCCATGTTCGACGGGATCATGGTCTCCTCGGAGCAGGCGCGTGCCGCCATCGCCCGGGTCTACGACGGGCCGACGACGGTTCTGCGCATCGGGGTCGACCCCGAGCTGTTCTCGCCGCCGCTTCCCGGCGAGGACCGGCACGGGGTGGTGGGGACGGTGAACTACTGGGGCAAGGAACGCGACCTGCACCGGGCGTTGCAGGCCGGGCCGACCACGGTCCCGCTCGCCCTCTTCGGGCACGACCGGGCGCTGCCGCCCGCCCTGACCGGCTACTCCGCCGGACCGGTCAGCTTCTTCGCCCTGCCCGGCCTGTACCGGCGGGCGGCGGTGGTGCTCGACGACTTCAACCACACCACCGTTGGCTGGGGAAACGTCAACTCCCGGCTCTACGAGGCGCTGGCCTGCGGCGCGCTGGTGGTGACCAACACCGATCGCGGGCTCGCCGAGGTGGGGCTGAGCGACGTCCCCACTTTCGGTGACGGCGTCGACCTCAACGCCCTGCTGGAGAGCCTGCTGGCCGACCGCGCCGGTACCGCCGACCTCGCCGCCCGACTGAGCGCAACCGTGCGCACCCACCACGCATACCCGTCCCGGGCGGCAGAGCTGCTGCGCTTCCTCGAGGAACTGGGAACCGAGCCGCGTCCGAGCCCGCACCGTGGTGGCGTTCTATCCAGGCGACTATCACGAGACCAACCCGTACCAGGACATGCTCTACGGCGGGCTGGGAGAGATGGGCGCCGTCGCCGTGCCAACCATGGAGGCCTTCGACCCGGCCGGGCTCGGCGACTTCACCCGCGCCGACGCCAGGGTCTTCCACATCCACTGGACGGCGCCCATCCTCGGCCCGGCGACGTCCGGTGTCGACGCAACGGCACGGGTGCGGCAGGCCCTCGCCGGCCTCGACGCCTTCCGGCGAGGCGGTGGCCGGCTGATCTGGACGGTGCACAATGCCCTGCCCCATGAGTGCCGTCACCAGGCCCAGGAGGTCGAGCTGCGCCAGGGCCTGGCCGACCGTGCCGACGTGGTCCACGTCATGTGCGCCTCAACGGCGGAGGCGGTGAGCAGCCTCTACTCGCTGCCGGCGGACCGGACCGTGGTGATCCCGCACTCCAGCTTCCTCGGGGTGTACGGCGACGCCCTCGACCGCGCCACCGCCCGGCGCTACCTCGGGGTCGACAAGGACGACATCGTCCTCCTCGCCATCGGCGGGATCCGTCGCTACAAGGGGATCGACCGCCTCCTCGATGCGTTCGACCAGGCGCTGCGAGCGGAACGGCGGCTGAGGCTCGTGGTGGCGGGACGCCCCGGCCGGTTCGACGAGGTCGGCGAGCTCGAGAAGCGCTGCCGGCAACACCGCCGGGTCATCTCACGTTTCGAGAGGATCGAGGACGCAGACCTCCAGGTGTACCTGAAGGGATCGGACGTCGCCGTGCTGCCCCACCGGGCAGTGCTCAACTCGGGAAGCCTGCTGCTGGCCTACACGTTCGGCCTGCCGGTCATCGCCCCGGCCACCGGGTGCCTCGCCGACCTGCTCGAGGCGGGTGCTTCGATCGGGTTCGATCCCGAGGACGACGCCGGCCTGCTCGATGCGCTGCGACGGGTGCGTTCATTGACAGGCCCGGCACCACGCCGGGCCGCCAGGGCCGTGGCCGAGCGGTACACGCCTCCCGAAATGGCCGCCGACTTCACCGCGCTCCTCCGCCGTCTGGTCGGGTGACCGGGCATGCTCTGCCCGGCCTGCCTGGCCCGACCGCGTGGGTTCGCCCCGGGCCCGGGTGGGCGTCCCGAGGCGCGCTGCCCATCGTGCCAGGCGCTGGAGCGGCACCGGTTCCTCGCCACGTTGCTCGCCGCCGTCCGGCAGGAACACGGGGCTGCGGGGTTGGTGCTCGAGGTGGCTCCCACACCGGCGGTGACCCGGCTGCTCAGGCGAAGCGACGCCGCCTACCTCGGGATGGACATCGCCCCGGCCGCCGACGGGCGGACGGTGGGGCTGGTGGCCGACCTGTGCCGGATGCCCCTGGCGAGCCGGACCGTCGACCTGGCCGTGGTCTTCCACGTGTTCGAGCACATCCCCGACGACACCACCGCCATGGCCGAGCTCGCCCGGGTGCTCGCCGGCGGGGGGCTGGCGCTCATCCAGGTCCCCTGGCGACCGCACCAGCGCACCGACGAGGACCCGGCGGCGCCCGAACCGGAGCGGATCCGGCGTTTCGGCCAGGCCGACCATGTCCGGTTCTACGGCGCCGACTTCGAGGACCGGCTCCACCGCAGCGGCCTCGCCACCATTCGGGTCCGTCCCGAGGACCTCCTCCCCGACGACCTGGTGGCGTCACTGGGCCTGAGCGACCCGACACCGGTTTGGCTCGCCACCGCCGGCGACGGCCCGACGCCGTTCGGCCCGCAGGAGGGTGCCGTAGCCGCCTTGCGGCACCGCCTCGAGCCGGACGCCGTCGCCGAGTGGCGACGCTTGTCGGCGTTGCCGCCCGGCCCGGCACCGCTCCCTTCGTGGGTGCGACGGCTCGCCCGGACCAGGGCCGGGCGTGCGATCCGGCGCCTCGGGCCGTAGGGTCGCGCCGACACATCCGTTCCTCTTGGGCGCACGCCCGGGCACGACGCGAGAGAAGCGAGCGACAACCGATGGGACGCAGCTACCTGGTGACCGGCGGCGCCGGCTTCATCGGCTCCAACTTCGTCCGCTGGGTCCTCGACCACGAGGACGAGGCGACGATCACCAACCTCGACCTGCTCACCTACGCCGGGGTGCGGGCCACCGTCGACGAGCTCGACCAGGATCCCCGGCACCGTTTCGTGCAGGGCGACATCAGCGACTCCGCACTCGTCGACGAGCTGGTCCCCGGCCACGATGTCGTCGTCAACTTCGCCGCCGAGAGCCACGTCGATCGCTCCATCGCCGGCCCGAGGGTCTTCCTGGAGACCAACGTGGTGGGGACCGGGACCGTGCTCGACGCCGCCCGACGCCACCGGGTGCCGCAGTTCGTCCAGGTGTCGACCGACGAGGTGTACGGGTCGATCGCCGAGGGCTTCGCCCCGGAGTCGGCCCCCCTCGACCCGTCGTCGCCGTATTCGGCCTCCAAGGCGGCAGCCGACCTCCTGGTGCGCTCCTATCAGGTGACCTTCGACTACCCGGCGATCATCACCCGATGCACCAACAACTACGGGCCCTACCAGTTCCCCGAGAAGATGATCCCCCTCTTCGTCACCAACCTCACCGAGGGCCGCACGGTCCCGCTGTACGGCGACGGGCTCAACGAGCGCGACTGGCTGTACGTCGAGGACCATTGCGCCGCCATCCACCTGCTCGTCGATCGGGGCGACCCCGGGCAGGTGTACAACATCGGCGCCGATGCCCAGGTGACCAACCTGGAGTTGACCCGCAGGCTGCTCGCCATCATCGGGCGCGACGAAGCCGCCATCGACTACGTCACCGATCGACCGGGACACGATCGCCGGTACGCCGTGGACTCCTCCAAGATCCGGGCGCTGGGGTGGGCCCCCCGCCACTCCCTCGACCAGCGGCTGGAGGACACGGTGCGGTGGTACGCCGACCGCGGTGACTGGTGGCGGCCGATCCGGGAGCGGCACCCGTGAGCGGCCCGGGCCCGGGGGACCGGCGGTGAAGGGCATCATCCTGGCCGGCGGGGCGGGGAGCCGGCTCGACCCGATCACCCGGATCGCCTCCAAGCAGCTCCAGCCGGTCTACGACAAGCCGATGATCTACTACCCGATCGCCACGCTGATCCAGGCCGGGATCAGCGACATCCTGGTGATCACCACCCCGGTCGATCGCCCCCGTTTCGAGGCGCTGCTCGGCGACGGGAGCCAGTTCGGGGTGTCGTTCCGCTACGCCACCCAGGCCGAGCCGAAGGGCATCGCCCAGGCGTTCCTGGTCGGTGCAGAGTTCCTCGCCGGCGAACCGGTCGCCCTCGTCCTCGGCGACAACATCTTCTACGGGGAGCTCGGCTTCGACGAGGCGGTGGCCACCTTCGTCGACGGCGCCTTGATCTTCGCCTACCCGGTGAGCGACCCGGTCCGCTACGGCGTCGTCGAGTTCGACGAGACCGGCAAGGCCATATCGCTCGAGGAGAAGCCGGAGCGTCCCAGGTCACGGTTCGCCGTGCCCGGCATGTACCTGTACGGGAGCGACGTCGTCTCGCTCGCCGAGAGGTTGGAGCCGTCTCCGCGTGGCGAGCTCGAGATAACCGACCTCAACAAGGTGTACCTCGACCAGGGCCGGCTCCGGGTGCGGACCCTGGGGCGGGGAGTGGCATGGCTGGACAGCGGCACCCATGACAGCCTGCTCGACGCCGCCAACTTCATCGCCACCATCGAGCACCGGCAAGGCACCAAGATCGCCTGCCTCGAGGAGGTGGCCTACCGAGCGGGCTACCTCGACCACGGAGGCCTTGCCACGTTGGTCGACAGCATGCCCAACTCGGGCTACCGAACCTACCTGGAGGAGATCCTGGCCGAGGAGAGGCCAGAGGCGCCCCGGTGATCGTGGTTCTCGGCGCCGGTGGCCAGTTGGGCACGGCCTTCCGCTCGGTGTATCCCGATGCCCGGTTCGTCGACCGCGCGGAGCTCGACCTCACCGACACCGGCGCCATCGCCGGCCGGCTGGCCCCCCTGTCGCCCACGGCGCTCGTCAACTGCGCCGCCTACACCGCCGTCGACAGGGCCGAGGCCGAGCATGACATGGCGCACCTGGTCAACGCCGAAGCGGTAGCCGCCCTGGCCCGCTTCGCCGCCGCCACCGGCATCCCGCTGGTCACCTATTCCACCGACTACGTGTTCCCCGGCGACGGCACGACGCCCTATGTCGAATCCGACCCGACCGACCCGATCAACGCCTACGGCCGGTCCAAGCTGGCCGGGGAGATCGCCGCACTCGACCTGCACCCGGGAACGCTGGTGATCCGTACCTCGTGGGTGGTGTCGGGTACCCATCCGAACTTCGTCGCCACCATGCTGCGCCTCGCCCGCCGGGGCGAGCCGTGGCGGGTGGTCGACGATCAGATGGGGTGCCCCACCGTGGCCGGCGACCTCGCCGCCGCCACCGCCGAGGCGGTCGACGCCGGGGTGACCGGCATCCTGCACATGACCAACGTGGGGGTCACCACGTGGTTCGAGCTCGCCCGGGCGGCGCTCGACCTGGCTGGGCACGACCCGGGCCTGGTGGAGCCGTGCGCCACCACCGACTACCCGACCCCGGCGCGTCGACCCGCCTATTCGGTACTGGGCAGCGAGCGGGCCGGGCCGGCGGGCCTGAGCGCCCTCCCTCGATGGCAGGACTCGCTGGGGGACGTCGTGGCCGCCCTCGAGCGCAATTTCGGCGGCTGACCGGTCAGCCGGGTACGACCCGGTAGTAGTCGTCGATGATGGCGCGCCGCTCCGCCCGGTATCGCTCCGACGAACCCGGCAGGAGGTGCTCGACCACCGGGCCGGAGGCGATGTCCTCGGCTGGGATGGTCTCGGCCAGCACGAGCCGGCGCACCCCCGCCGCCGGCGGGGTCGCCGCCTCCTCATCGGCGATGGTCACCGGCAGCCGTCTCGCCGGGCCACCGGTCAGGGGACGGCGCAACACCCGGCGTGCCCGTTCGCCGGTTCGGTGGCCGATGATGCGTTTGGCCCGGTCCCGGGCCAGCGTGGCGAGGAGCTGGGATCTCCCCGCCAGGGTGGGTGGGCGACGACCTCCCTCGACCGATCGGACCAGCAGCTCGGCGGCGGCGACGGCGCCGCCACCGAGCGCCGACCGGGGGAGCGCGGCGATTGCGGCGGTGAGATCGGCGCGGACCGGACCGGCGGTGAGCTTTCGGACAGCCGATGCCACGTCCTCGGCGTCTTCGGGCCGAGCCGTGAGCGCCAGCCCGGCGCCGGCGAGCCATGCCGCCCTGGCCACCTGATCGTCGGTCCTCGTGTCCGGGTTGGGCAACAGCAGCGTCGGCAGCCCCGCCGGGATCAGCTCGTGGACCGAGTTGTACCCGGCGGCGCTCACCGCCACGTCGAAGGCGGCCAGGTAGCGGGCGAGCGGGTACACCCCGACCAGCGGGGTTACCCGGATGTCCGGCACCAGCCCGTCGGTGGCCGCACCGGGACGGGTGACGCAGACCTGCCAGCTCGGGTCGTCGAGCAGGGCGCCAACCGCGCTCGCCCCGGGGGTGACGGCGTCGCCGAGAGCCCCGATCCCGAGGGCCACCAACGCCGCCGGTCGGTCGGGGTCGATCCCGAGCTCGGCGGCGGCGGTCGCCCGGTCGACCCGGTCGACGACGTCGACGAGGGACACCGGCGGCACCCTGACGGCATCGGTCCGTTGCGCCGTCGCGCCCCGATCGCCGGCGGCGGCGAGCTCGCCGGGCTCGATGACGAGGTCGAACTGGCCCGATCGGGCCAGCGAGAGGTCGGCCCCGCCTGGCCGCCACATGCCACGCCGGACCCACACCGCGGGCAGGTCGCCCAGGTCGGCGAGGGCGGCCACCAGGCCCGGGTAGGGGACGATCCCATCGAAGGCGAGAACCTCGGCGTCGACCTCCCGCGCCAGGGCGACCAGCCGCCGGCGAAGGTACCCCTGCCACAGGTGGCGCGGCATGAAGTGGCGCTCCGGGCTGGGGCAGTACTCGCCGGTCAGGCCGTGACGGGACACGACGGGGAAGGCGACCGACAGCGACAGCATCGTGGCATCGATGGCGTCACCGGCAGCCAGGGCGATCGAGAGCATCCGGCTCAGGTGGCCCATGCCGGTGCCGTTGCTGGTCATGAGGAGCGCTCGCACCGGCCTGGCCATCGCCGCATGCTATTGAGCGCTTCGTCCGGTCCGGCCGGGATCGAGCCGAACGCCCCGGGCTAGGGTGTCCGTTCCGGTGCGTCAGGCCCGGAGCAGTCAACGGCCGGGGTGGGGCGGGGCCCACGGACGGGCGGAGGCCCGAGGCGCGCCGGTTCGCCGGCGCCGGGCCGGGACGACAGCACAAACCACTCAAGCGAGCCCGGTGACGGGTCGATTACACCTTCCATGAGGACCACACGGGCATGAGAACCACACGAGCCTCCGTAGGCCGGCTGCGGCCCGTAATCGTGACCGCGATGATCGCCGCCCTGGGCGCCATCGGCGCGGGAGCGGCCCCGGCTGCGGCCGGCGCAGCTCCGGGTGACACGACTGTGCCGGGTGACACGACTGCTGCCGGGTGACACGACGCCGCCGGGTGACACGACGCCGCCGGGTGACACGACGCCGCCGGGTGACACGACGCCGCCGGGTGACACGACTCCGCCCAGTGACACCACTCCGCCGGGTGACACGACTCCGCCGGGTGACACCCCCGCACCCCCGGAGGGCGGCCGGCCGGAGAGGGACGGCTCCGGCGAGCTCGCCGCCGCCGACGACATCGTGATCGACGGCTCCGGCTGGGGGCACGGCGTGGGCATGAGCCAGTACGGCGCATACGGCATGTCCAAAGAGGGGCACACGCACGGCGAGATCCTCAAGAACTACTACAACGGGGTGAAGATCACCAAGCTCGGCACCGGAGGCACGACGGGGTCGCCGCCGATCTGGGTCAACCTCGAGATGGACTTCACCGAGCTCACCCTGCGGGTCGACGCCATCTCCGGCAGCGGGCACCGGGTCCGGGTGACCCGGGGCCAGAAGGAGTGGTTCGTTCCCGTGGGCGGCACCATCAAGGTGAAGGGCCCCGGTCCCACCAACTGCTGGCTGGTGATCAACCCGCCCGGTGCGGACAACACCTATTCGACGGCGAAGGGCGGCTGCGCCTTCAACTTCCGCTGGTACGCCTGGAAGACCACTGCCCAGCCCAAGACGGCGCTCGCCATCGTCGGGTGCACGCTCGCCGACTGGCAGGTCTCGCCGACCGTGTACCGGGAGTGCCGGTACGCCCGAGGGATGCTGGTGGTGCGGATCAGGCGAGGGCGGCCTCGACCTCTCCGCCAAGCTGAGGTTGAACAACTACATCCTCGGCATCTCCGAGATGCCGTACGCCTGGGGCAACAGCGGCGGCATGGCGGCGTTGCGGGCGCAGGCGATCGCCGCCCGCTCCTACGCCAGGGAGCTGATGATCCACCGGGGCAACCCGGCCAACAACCTGTGTGCGGCCTGGTGCCACGTGAGGGACACCACCTGGGACCAGCGATACGTCGGCACCGGCCACGGCCAATCCAACTGGGTCAACGCCGTCCGCCAGACCGCCGGCAAGGTGATGACGCATTCGGCCGCTCCCAACCAGGACATCGTGCGCGGTTACTACTCCTCGTCGAGCGGCGGCGCCACCGAGGACATCGAGGATGTGTGGCCGTGGTGGGACCCGGTGCCCTACTACGAGAGCGCCGATGACCACTGGGCGGTCGACGGCACCGTGAGCAACCCGAACGCCAGCTGGACGGTCACGCTGAGCAACGAAGAGGTGGCTGATGCGGTCGGCCTGTCCGAGATCACCGACATCTGGGTGAGCAAGCGCAACACGTCGGGCAGCGCCAACACGATCAGCTTCACCGACGGCGACACCACGGTGACCGAGACCTCGGCGTGGATGCGCTCCACCTTCCTGCTCAAGTCGATCACGTTCAGCCTCAGCATGAGCTGAGGCGGCGGGAGAGCCGGCCGGAGAACCACCGGCCGCCCTATGGTCCCACTGCCGGGTCGATCCCTACACTCTCGGTGATTCCGGCAGTCCCCTCCAGATCTTGGAGCTCGATGCACGACCGCGCCCGCCATTTCGCAACCGAAGCCTGGACCGGTGGGGTCATCGGCCTGGGGTACGTCGGCCTGCCGTTGGCGGTGACCATGGTGCGCCGGGGTCTTCCGGTGGTCGGTTTCGACGTCTCCGCCGAGCGGATCGAACGGCTGGAGCGGGGGATCTCTCCATCGAGGACGTCACCGACGACGAGCTGGCCGAGGCGCTCGCCTCCGGGCTCACCCTCACCGCCGACCCCGGCCGGCTCACCGCAGCGGATGCCCTATTCTTGTGCGTGCCGAGCCCGCTGGGGCGGCACCGCGAGCCGGACATGTCGTACATCGAGGCAGCCGCCGCAACCGTCGCCGCCGTTGTCCAGCCCGGGATGCTGATCGCTCTCGAGTCGACGACCTACCCGGGCACCACCCGCGGACCTGCTGGTACCGGCGGCGACCTCGGGGGGCTTGGAGCTCGACGAGGACGTCTTCGTGGCGTTCTCTCCGGAGCGGGTCAA
The DNA here is from genome assembly GCA_963812375.1 of uncultured Acidimicrobiia bacterium. Classification (GTDB taxonomy): domain Bacteria; phylum Actinomycetota; class Acidimicrobiia; order Spongiisociales; family UBA5794; genus JACDBE01. The sequence goes on from CAWEUW010000011.1 coordinate 154,219, forward strand.
CCCCGGTGCCGAGGTGAAGACCGGACAGATCCCGAAGGTCGTTGGCGGGGTGACCGCGGTCTCCACCGAGGTGGCGGCCGCCGCCTACGCCCGGATCGTCGACTCGGTGTTCCCGGTGTCGTCGGCGCGGGTGGCGGAGATGGCCAAGCTGCTCGAGAACACCTACCGGGCGGTCAACATCGCTCTGGTAAACGAGATGGCCCAGCTCGCCCACCACCTGGACATCGACATCTGGGAGGTGGTCGACGCCGCCGCCTCGAAGCCGTTCGGCTTCCAGCCGTTCTACCCGGGGCCGGGGGTCGGTGGGCACTGCATTCCGCTCGATCCCCAGTTCCTCGCCTGGCGGGCCCGCGAGGCCAACATCGCCACCCGGTTCATCGACCTCGCCGAGCAGGTGAACAAGGGCATGCCCAGCTATACGGTCGGCCGGGTCGCCGACCTGCTCAACGAGCGCCGGCTGCCGGTGGCCGGGAGCCGGATCCTCGGGGTGGGCATCGCCTACAAGCCGAACATCGCCGACGACCGTGAGTCGGCCTCGCTCGACGTGCTTCACCTGCTCCAGGAGCGTGGTGCGGAGGTGGCCGTGCTCGACCCGGTGGTCGGCGCGGAGCGCATCGCCGCCCACGGCTTCGAGGCGGTGGACGATGCCGACGACCTCTCCCGGTTCGACCTGGCGATGGTGCTCACCGACCACGACGTGCTCGACCTGGAGGCGCTGGCGAAGTCGGTGCCGGTGATCCTCGACACACGGGGCGCCTACCGTCGCCAGGGGACCGTCGCCGACGGCGTCGTCGCCCTGTGACCCCCGGCCCGCCGGGGAGGCCGCCGGCGCCGCCCGCCGGGTGCTCGTGGTCTCGTCGGTCCATCCGCCCGACGACCCGCGGATCCGCGCCAAGCTGGTGGAGACGCTGGCCCCGGTCGCCGCGGTCCGCTACGCCACCACCGCGCCCGGCCCCGTGGCCGCCGACGGGATCGAGATCGTCGCCCTCGAGGGCAGGCGGTTGCGCCGTTCGCTGACCGCGTCCTGGCTGATCCTCCGTGGCGGCTACGACGTCGCCTCGGTGCACGACCCCGAGCTGCTCCCCGCCACCGTCCTCGCCGGGCTGCTTCGCCGCCACGTGGTGTTCGACCTGCACGAGAACCTCCCCGCCACCATGGGGCAGAAACGGCGGATCCCGCGGCCGCTCCGCGGCGTGGCGACCTGGGTGGTGACCGGCCTGCTCCGCCTCGCCGACCGGCTGCTCCCGATCACCCTGGCGGAGGAGAGCTACCGCTCCCTCTTCGCCAGGGAGCACCCGGTGTTCCCCAACTTCCTCGCCATCGGCGACGTGCCGATCACCGATCCGGCGGAACGGTCCGGCGTCGTGTACCTGGGAGATGTCACCGAGGAACGGGGGTTGCTCGACGCCGTCGTCGCCGTCGGCCGGAGCCAGGCTCGTCAGCTCACTCTGATCGGCCGGGCCGGCGCCCCGGTGCGGGACTGGATCTCGGCGATGGCGTGGCAGCACGGTGTCGAGGTGACCTTCACCGGGTTCCTCCCGCCCGCCGAGGCCTTGCCGCTGATGGGCCGGCACGCCGTCGCCCTGTCCCTGCTCCACGACCTCCCCAACTACCGCGAGTCGTTGCCCACCAAGCTGCTCGAGTACCTGGCGATGGGGGTGCCGGTGGTGGCCAGCGATCTGCCCGCCAGCCGGCGGGTGCTCGGCGACGTCGCCGGGGTGGTGTGGGTGCCCCCGGGCGACCGCCAGGCCGTCGCCGCCGCCGTCGACCGGGTCATCGCCGACCCGGACATCGCCGCCGCCGCGGTGAGCCAGGCGCCAGGTATCCGGGACCGGTACCGGTGGCCGGCCGAGCAGGTGCGCCGCTTCTACGCCGAGGTCTGAAGGGCCTACCGCCGGCGCCGGGCCCTATCGGCCGAGACCTCGGGCGGTCTCCACCAGGAACCCACAGCCCCAGGCGACGTGCATCGTCGCCACCGCCGCCGGCATCAGCAATGCCGCCACGCCGCCGCCTCTGGCCAGCTCCACGACGCCCCACCGGCGAGGGCGAGCCCGTAGGCGACCGGCACCACGGCGGCGACCCACCCCACTCCGGCGGCGGCAGCCACCACCGACCCTCCGAGGGCCACCACCAGCAGCGGCGGGGCGAGTTGCCGCCACCGCAGTGACCGGGGGTGGAGCCGGAGCATCGACCCGCTTGCCTGTCCCGTACTCGAAGTACTGCCTCCACAGCGATCCCAGCGAGGCACGCGGCCGGTAGTCGACCACCAGGTCGGGGTCGAACCACACGATGCCCCCGGACTGGCGTAGCCGGTAGTTGAGCTCGTAGTCCTGGTTGCGCACCAAGGTCTCGTCGAACCCGCCCACCGCGTCGATGGCGTCGCGCCGGAAGACGCCGAGGTAAACGGTGTCGACCGGCCCGGCGTCGCCGCCGTAGCGGAAGCGGGCGTCGCCGACCCCGAGCGGCGAGGTCATCGCCATGGCGATGGCCCGGCTGGTGACGTCGTCGCCGACGGCATGCTGGATGCCGCCGACGTTCACCGCCCCGGTCCGCTCCAGGGTGGCCACCGCCGTCGCCACGTACCCGGGAGGCAACACGGCGTGGGCGTCGCACCGCACCACCACCTCGCCCGACGAGGCCGAGATGGCGGCGTTGAGAGCGGCCGGAGTCACCCGGGCCTGGTTGTCGACCATCCGCACCCTCGGGTCGACGGCGGCCAGTTCCTCGATCACCTCCCTGGTTCCGTCGCTGCTCATCCCGTCGGCGACGACCACCTCGATGGCGCCGTCGTAGCGCTGGTAGAGACAGCTGCGCACCGCGTCGGCGATGGCGTGCCGCTCGTTGCGAACCGGGATGACGCAGGAGACCGCCGGGGTCACGGGATGCCCCCCGGTGCTTGGCCCGCTCCAACCAGCCGAGGCCCACCGACCCGAACGGCTCGGCGCGATCGGCCACCAGGCCGACGAGCTGGGCCGCCGTCGTGCGGGCGGCGGCGACGACGTGATCCGGGTAGGCCCACTCGATGCGGTGCTGCTCGAACTCGTCCTCGTCGAGCAGCTCCACGGTTCCGTCCACGTCGCGGACCACGTCGAGGTCCAGATCGATCATGGTCACCCGGCTCCGATGATCAACCCAGGTCGCCGGGGTGGCGACGTCGATGTACAGCTCACGCCCGTCCTGGTCGTCGTGCCAGAGGCCGGCCCACCACCGGTCGGGTGTCACCAGCACCACCCACACGGTGGGGGAGAACCGCTCCGGTCCGCCCGGGCGGGCGTAGACCGTGCCGGCAGGGGCCCACAGCCAGGTGCCGTGGTCGTCGGCACCGAGCGGATGCATGGAGAACTGCCAGCTGAGTGTGTTCGGCCACTTGCGGAAGTCCACGTGGACATCCGCCGGCACGTCGCATCCCGGCGGGTTCAGGACACCGTCCAGGTGCCGGCGGAGCGGAGCAGCTCGCCGAGGTCGCCGGGGCCCTTCTTCGCCTGGGCGTCGACGATCTGGCTCTGCACCAGCTCCTGGTAGCTGGGCCGTGAGATACGCCGGAAGACCCCGATCGGGGTCGGCCCGGTCGGGCTGTGCGACAGCCGGCTCAGCACGTAGGCCACGCCACCGGTGTTCGCCGGGTCGTGGACGTGGATGGCGTCGATCCCGACGTCGGCGACGTCGACGATCTTGGCACCGTCCCGGTCGAGGACGATGCCCTTCTCCTTCTCCGCCCCGAACACGATCGGTTCGCCCGGCTCCAGGTAGATGCGGTTGGCGTCGCGTTCCTCCCGCCCGGTGAGCTGGATGAACGCCTTGTCGTTGAAGACGTTGCAGTTCTGGTAGATCTCGACGAACGCCGAGCCGTTGTGCTCGTAGGCGGCCTGGAGGATGCGGGTGGCGTGCTCGCGGTCCATGTCGACGGTGCGGGCCACGAAGGTGGCCTCGGCCCCGAGCGCCAGGCTCACCGGGTTGAACGGGTAGTCGATCGAGCCGGCCGGGCTCGACTTGGTCTTCTTGCCGACCTCCGAGGTGGGGGAGTACTGGCCCTTGGTGAGCCCGTAGATCTGGTTGTTGAACAGCAGGATCTTGATGTTCACATTGCGGCGCAGGGCGTGGATGAGGTGGTTGCCGCCGATCGACAGCGCGTCGCCGTCACCGGTGACCACCCACACCGTCAGGTCGGGGTTGGCGGTGGCGACACCGGTGGCCACCGCCGGGGCGCGCCCGTGGATGGAGTGCATCCCGTAGGTGTCGACGTAGTAGGGGAACCGGGCGGCGCAACCGATCCCGGAGACGAAGACGTGCTTGTGGCGTTCGACGTCGACACCGGCGAGGAAGCTCTGGACGGTGGCGAGGATGGTGTAGTCCCCGCACCCGGGGCACCACCGCACCTCCTGGTCGGACTGGAAGTCCTGGCGGCTGTAGCGGGCTTCCGTGTCGGTCACACCCGCTCCTTGGCGTCGGTGAGCTCGTGGATCTTGGCGGCGATCTCCGCCGCCTTGAACGGCAGTCCCTGCACCTTGTGCAGCCCGACGGCGGGGACCAGGTACTCGGCCCTCACCAGCTTGAGGAGCTGACCGCGGTTGAGCTCGGGGATGAGCACGGTGTCGAACCGGGCGAGGATCTCCCCGAGGTCCGGCGGCAGGGGGCTGAGGTGGCGGATGTGGACGTGCGCCGCCCGGGTGCCGTCCCGGTTGGCGTTGCGCACCCCGGCCCGGATGGCCCCGTAGGTCGAGCCCCAGCCGAGCACCAGGGTGTCGGCGTCGTCCGGCCCGTACACGGTCGACGGTGGGATCGAGGCGCGGACCCTGGCCAGCTTCTCCTCGCGCAGCTCGGTCATCTCCTCGTGGTTGAGCGGCTCGTAGGAGATGTTGCCGGTGAGGTTCTCGTGCTCCAGACCGCCGATGCGGTGCTCCAATCCCGGGGTGCCGGGGATGGCCCACGGCCGGGCGAGCGTCTCCGGGTGGCGCTCGTACGGCAGGAAGGTGCCATCCGGTTCGGAGTCGGCGAAAGGCACCGACAGGTCCGGCAGCTCACCGACGTCGGGGAGGGCCCACGGCTCCGAGCTGCTGGCGATGTACCCGTCGGAGAGCAGGATCACCGGGGTCATGTGATGGACGGCGATCCGGGCCGCCTCGATCGCCGTATCGAAGGCGTCGCTCGGCGAGGCGGCGGCGATCACGGGGATCGGGGCTTCCCCGTGCCGGCCGTAGAGGGCGGCCATCAGGTCGGCCTGCTCCACCTTGGTCGGCATCCCCGTGGAAGGCCCGGCGCGTTGCACGTCGACGATCAGCAGGGGCAACTCGACCTGGAAGGCCAGGCTGATCGTCTCGCTCTTCAGGGCGATCCCCGGGCCGCTGGTGCCGGTGACGCCGAGGTGGCCGGCGAACGAGGCACCGAGGGCGATGCCGACGGCGGCGATCTCGTCCTCGGCCTGCACGGTGCGCACCCCGAAGTTCTTGTGCCGGGCAAGCTCCTCGAGGATGCCGGAGGCGGGGGTGATCGGGTAGGAGCCGTAGAACAACGGCAGCTTCATCGCCTGGGCGGCGGCGATCAACCCCCAAGCCAACGCCTGGTTGCCGGTCACATTGGTGTAGGTGCCTGCGGGTAGGCGGGCAGGCTGCACCTCGAAGGTGTGGTGGAACTCCTCCGTGGTGATCCCGAAGTTGTACCCGGCCCGGAAGGCGGCAACGTTGGCATTCCCCACCGCGTCGTCCTCGCCGTACTTGTCCTTGAGCCAGTCGAACACCGGGTCGAGCGGGCGGTTGAACATCCACGACAGCAGGCCGAGGGCGAAGAAGTTCTTGGAGCGCAGGACGCCGCGACCGCGCAGCCCGGTGGACTCGACCGCCGTCTTGGTGAGGTCTTCCATGGGGGCGGTGAGGACGTGGTAGCCCTCGAGCGACCCGTCGGTGAGCGGATTGGCGGTGTAGCCGGCCTTCTCCAGGTTGCGCTCGTCGAAGGCGTCTTCGTTGACGAGGAGCAGGCCACCCCTGTTGAGGTCGTCGATGTTCGCCTTCAGGGCGGCCGGGTTCATCGCCACCAACACGTCCGGCGAGTCGCCGGGAGTCAGGATGTCCCAGTCGGCGATGTGGACCTGGAACGAGGAGACGCCGGGAAGCGTCCCCGCCGGGGCCCGTATCTCCGCGGGGAAGTTGGGCAGGGTGGCGAGGTCGTTGCCGAACAGCGCCGAGGCATCGGTGAACCGGGTCCCGGCGAGTTGCATCCCGTCGCCCGAGTCACCGGCGAACCGGATGACAACCCGATCGAGTTGCTCCACGTCGCTGGACCTGATCAACGTGTCGTCTGACAGGGCATTCCTCCTGCGCATTCTCTCGGGGCCGCGCGCCCATTCCCCACACCGGATGACGTAGCGGGATACCAGGTCATTCTATGTCCGCACCGTGATCACCCAGCCGTCACTCCCCTCGGCGGGAGGCAACTTCGAGCGAGTGACGCCGTGTGGTGTCGTCAGTCGCTCAACGTTCGATCGACGGCGGCGGCGGTGTGGAGATCAGCCCGGCTTCCTCCAGGGCGATCCCCAGCTCGAGCAGGGTGTGGTCGTGGCGGCGACGCCCGATCAGCTGGATCGCCGGGGGCGGCGCACCCGGCACGTTCACCGGGGCGACCAGGGCGGGGTGACCGGCATGGTTGACGACGGCGCTGAAGCAGCTGAGCGCCGATCGGTACCCCTCGTCGGTACCGCCGACAGGGATGGTGTCGACCCCGATGACCTTGCGCATCGCCGCCACCGCCGGGGTGATGACGGCGTTGCACCCGTCGTCGAGGGCGCGGTCGAGGGCGTCGGCGACGCGCCGGCGCCACGCCAGCCCGTCGACGTAGTCGTCGAGCGTGTACTCGAGCGTGGAGGCGACTCGGTCGCCGACCTCCCGGCCGTACCGCTCCGGCTCGGCCATGTAGCGCTCGGCGTGCACCAGAGCCACCTCGGGGTAGACGGAGGCGAGGATGTTCCCGGGGTACTCGAGCTCGGCGAGGTCGAGGTCGACGACGGAGATCCCCGCGGAAGCGGCGGCGTCACGGAACCAGGCCCACCCGGAGGCGACCGCGTCGTCCAGGGGCCGGTCCACCCACGGGTGGGGAATGCCCAGGGTGATGGCGCCCGGCGGAGGCGGCTCCCCGACCGTCCCCGGTGGTCCCACCCTCGACCAGGGGTCGGCCGGGTCGTGCCCGGCGAGGGTGGCGAACATCAAGGCGGCGTCTTTGACGGTGCGGGTGATCGACCCGACGGTGTCCAGCGAAGCCGCCAGGGGGAACACCCCCGTGGTCGGGATGGCCCCGTGGGTGACCTTGAGCCCGACGACACCGCACAACGCCGCCGGGACCCTCACCGATCCACCGGTGTCGGTGCCCAGCGCCACCGGGACCAGGCCGGCGCCGACGGCGGCGGCCGACCCGCCCGACGAGCCCCCGGGCGACGTGGCGGGATCCCAGGGGTTGCGCACCGGGCCGAACCACTCGTTCTCCGACGAAAAGCCGAAGGCGAACTCGTGGAGCCCGGTGCGTCCCACGATCACCGCCCCGGCGGCGCGGAGCCGGGTGATGACGGTGGCGTCGGCGTCGGGTGTCATCGGTGGGAATCCCGACCCGGCGGTGTTGGGCACCCCCGCCTGGTCGATCAGGTCCTTCACCGCCACCGGGACACCGGCCAGCGGGCCGGGATCCTTCCCGGCGGCGACCTCGGCGTCGACGGCGGCCGCTTCGGCACGGGCGGCGTCGGCGATCAGGGTGAAGGCGTTGAGCGGATCTTCGCCGATCCGGTCGATGCAGCGGTCGACCTCGTCGACGGCGCGCCGCTGCCCGGTACGGATGGCGGCTGCGATGGCGACGGCGGTTTCGGGGGTGGGGTGCCCGGTCGAGCCGGTGTGGTCGCCGGGCCGGGCAGCCATCAGTGGGTGGCGGCCCTCACTCCCAGGTCACCGGTTGCTCGTCGGGGAAGACCGAAACCCAGAGATAGCCGGCGGGGAGCACCATCGGCCGGCCGTCTGCCTTGGTCAGCGTGAAGAAGTCGGTGATCTCCTCGCGTTCCCAGGTTCCCTCGACCACGGACCCGTCGAAGAACAGCAGCGGCCTCGCCGGTCCCGGTGGTCTCGGCCGCCGGGACGCACGAACCCGAGCCCGACGGGCACGAGGAGTACTCGTTCGCCTTCAACACGAGGAGGGTCTCGGCGGCGATCTGCTCGCCGTTGCCCTCGACGTCGACCCAGCCGTGAGGCTCCTCGCCGTTGAACCTCAGGTAGCGCTCGCCGTCCCAGACCCAGTTGACGTCGGGCCAGTTCCCGTCCCAGGACAGCGTCACCGTCTCGGCGGTGGTCGTCGAACGCCTCGGCTCTCCGAACTCGAACCAGGGCTGGGCCGGCGGCTCGTCGGGGAACCCCCGGGCATCGGCCACCTCGCGGACTCCGAGCGTGCTGCCGTACAGGGTCCGCTCGTAGGCGCGGCCGTCGGCGGGGATGCGGAAAGTGCTGGACTCGGCCTCCGTCAGGTACGGCACTCCGGCGCCGCTGATGATCGACTGGATCCAGTCCTGGCCACCGGAGATCTGCAGGGTGGCGCCGAGCGGGGCGACCATCGTCGGGTCGGTGGGGCGGCCGGACCGGATCGGCCCGACGTACTCGGAGTCGGTGCCGTGGAAGAGGGCGATGAACCGGGTTATGCCACCTTCTACCAGGATCTCGACGACGGACTCGGCTTCCTGCAGCCCGGACTGGGGCCGGGCGTCGGGATGGTTGTCGATCTTCATCGCAACCACGCGACGGTCCTGGTCGGCGCCGATCTCGAGCGGGGCCCCGTTGAGCATCGAGGTCGGCCCCACCGCCTCGGTGGTCGTGGTCGGAGGCAACGTCGTGGTCGTCGACGTGCTGGTCGAAGAGGTGGACGTGCTGCTGGTGGTGCTGGAGGCTGCCTCCTCGTCCCCGCCGCAGGCGCCGGCGAGCAGGACGAGGGCGAGCACCACGAGGGCGAGCGCGATCAAGGGCAGACGCAGAGTTCTCACGGTGGCGGGAGTGTAACCCCGACCCGGGACCTAGCTGGTCTGGGGTAGCGTCGGTGGGCCGGGGGAGCCCGGAGAGCCACGCGGAGACGGTGAATCGATGGATGCGAGCACGTGACCTGGACCCCGCCGACACCCGAGGAGCGCCGCGCCTACTGGGACGAGCGCTTCGGCGCCGACCGGACCGTCTTCGGGGTCGAGCCCAACCGGTTCGTCGCCGAGCACCTCGCCGGGTTCCCGCCCGGGCTGGTGCTCGACCTCGGCGCCGGCCAGGGCCGGAATGCCGTGTGGTTGGCGGGCCGGGGCCACCGGGTGACCGCGGTCGACCTCTCCCCGGTGGCCGGCGACCAGACGCGAGAGACGGCGGTCGCCGCCGGGGTCGAGGTCGACGTTGTCACCGCCGACCTGACCCTCTGGGAGCCGCCCCCCGGGACGTTCGATCTGGTGCTGCTGTCGTACCTGCAGCTGGTCGCCGAGCAGCGGACCGTGGTCCACGCCGCCGCCGTGGACGCCATCGCCCCTGGGGGCACGCTGTTCCTGGTCGCCCATCACGCCGACAACCTCGAGCACGGTGTCGGCGGCCCCCAGATCGCCGAGGTGCTCTACACCGAGGCCGACCTGGCCACCGACTTCGCCTCACTCGAGATCGTCTCTCTCGAGCGCGTGTTGCGGCCCGCCACCACCGCCGACGGCGTCCCCGGGGAGGCCATCGACGTCTTGTTGGTCGCTCGTCTGCATTGACCCGGGCCGACTGGACAAACCCGGCGAGCAGGGCTCGCCTCCTCGCACAGATGGGGCCTCCTACCCCATCGCGCGGTGGACATACCCGGCGAGCAGGGCTCGCCTCCTCGCACAGATGGGGCCCCTACCCCATCGCACGCTGGACATACCGGGCGAGCAGGGCTCGCCTCCTCGCACAGATGGGGCCCCTACCCCATCGCGCGCTGGACATACCCGGCGAGCAGGGCTCGCCTCCTCGCACAGATCGGGGCCCCTACCCCATCGCGCGCCGTGGGCGGCTGCGCCGGTACTCCTACTTCAGCGGCGACGGCCGTACCTGAAGAGGATCCGCCAGGCGAGGGACTCCACCAGGGTCGGCCCGGTGGCGCGCGAGTCGCCCGACGACGACACGCGGTCGTCGCCGAGCACGAAGACGTGGCCTGCCGGCATCAGCCAGGACCCGTCCGGCGTGGTCGGCCCCCGGCCCCACCGGTCGGCCTCTGGTCGGCCGTTGACCAGTACCCGCCCGTCGGTGACGGTCAACGTCTCACCCGGACAACCCGATGACCCGTTTGACCAGGTCGCGACCGGGTTGCTCGGGGTCGGCGAAGATCACCACGTCGCCGCGGACGCGGTGGCCGCCGTGCCACCATCGCCACCACGTAATCGCCTGGCGAGAGCGCCGGCGACATCGAGCGCTCGGCGATCTCGTAGCGTCGGATCCAGGGCATCGGCCGGGGAGTGTAAGGGTTGGTCCTGGGTGGTCGGGGTGGGTTGGTGATACCGGTCGGGTGGGTTGGCGAATAGCCGGTTGGGGTATCGTCAGCGGGACGTGCCGAAACCATCGAGGAGGTACCCCGTGGGTCTGTTCCAACCGAGCCGGATCGCCTACGCCCACTGCGACCTGTTCTGCGGGGTCTACGACCCGGCGCAGGCGAAGATCGAGGCGATGTCGGTGTTCAAGGCAGCCCAGAAGTACCAGGACTCCGACGACGAGGTCTTCCGGGCCAGGGCCATCGCCATCAAGGAGGAGCGCGCCGAGCTCGTCAAACACCACCTCTCGGTGCTGTGGACCGACTTCTTCACGGCCGACCATCGCCAGGAGTTCCCCCAGCTCGATGACCTGTTCTGGCGGGCCATCCTCCAGGCGGGCAACGCCAAGAAGTCGGTCGACCCGGCCGACGGGCAGAAGCTGCTCGACCTGATCGAGGAGATCGCGGACATCTTCTGGCAGACCGCCAAGGCCAAGGACGCCGGCGTCTACCCCCCGTCGGTCTGACGGACCTCGTCATAAATCGAACTTTGAGCACTTTGCATCGAATAGCGAGGTAAAGCGCTCAAAGTTGGACCTCGGGGGCGGGGTCGTCGCCGACGAGCGTGACCGCCTGGCGACGTCGGGTGTCGACCGACAGTTGGAAGACGTCGGGTCGGTTGTAGTGGCCGACAGGGTCGAAGAGGCGTCGGGCTGAGTCGACCTGAGACGGGTCGATCTCGGCGGTCAGGATGCCTTCCTCGTGGCGCAGCGGCCCGGCGACGATCTCCCCGTTGGGGTTGCAGATGACGCTGTTCCCGGGCTCGACCCACTGGGCCTCGCCATCCGGGTCGTCGTCGAGCACCCTCCACACCCGGTCGCGATCGGGGAAGTCGGCCGGGATCTGGTCGACGTGGACACACGGGTTGACCCCGACCACCCAGACCCGACCCTCCCTGGCGATGTGGCGCATGGTGGCGATCCAACCGTCGCCGCGGGCGAGGGTGGGCGCCACCCAGACCTGCACGCCTTGGGCGTACAGGTGGAACCGGGCGAGCGGCATGTAGTTCTCCCAGCAGATGAGCCCACCGAGGCGCCCCAGGTCGGTCTGCACCACGTTGAGCGTCGAGCCGTCGCCCATCCCCCACACGGTGCGCTCCGAGCCGGTGGGCATCAGCTTGCGGTGCTTCTCCAGCAGGCGGCCGTCGGGGCCGAAGTACAGCAACGTGTTGAAGATCGTCGACCCGTGCTGTTCCCGTTCGTCGACTCCCATCACCACGTATGCGCCGGCCGCTCGGGCGGCGGCGCCGATACGGTCGGTGGTGGGCCCGGGGACGACGACCGCCTGGTCGACGAGCCGGGCGAACCATGCTTCGTCGCCGTCCCAGATGGGCACGCTGTCGATCCAGATCGGCGTTCCCGGCACGAACGCCTCCGGGAACACGATCAACTCGGCGCCCTCGGCGGCGGATTCCTCGATCAACGCCTCGACCTTGCGGGTGGTGGCTTCGCGGTCCATCAGCACGTACGCCGCCTGCACCGCCGCCACCGTGAACGTCCGAGCCACCGCATCCTCCTCTGCCACCGCCGAACAGGATCGTAGGTCGGTGTTCGAGGGTCGCCCGGCGCCCGAGGGCGATCACCGCTCCAGGTTCGGCTCCGGCGTCGCCGCGGGGTCAGATGAGCCGATCACCGGCCCGGGCCCCATCCGGTCGTGGAGCACGCTGCCACCGGCGAAGGCGACGGCGGCGAAGGCGGCGGTGCCGGCGAGCACGACCACCAGCCCGGCCCACCACCCGTCGCCGATGGTCGAGGCCACCAGCCAGGAGACGGCGTAGGCGGCGAGCGACCCGGCGATCACCAGAGGCAGGCTCCGCAGCGGCCCGGCGAGCATCGGCCCGACCCGGCCCGGCTCACCCACCCGGCGGTACCACGCCACCCCCAGGGCCACCGTGTAGAGGGTGAGGATCACCGATGACGCCCCGGCGACGCCGAGCAGGCCCCAGCGGTCCTGCATCAGGATGAAGAGCGGCACGGCGACGACGGAGGCGATGGTGCCGATCACCACCGGGGTCCACATTTCGCGTCGGGCGTAGAAGCCGCGGCTGATGATCTGCAGCGCCCCCCACACCGGGATGGCGAGGCCGTAGACCACCAGCGCCGAGGCGGTGGCCACCGTGTCCTCAGGGGTGAACGGAGCCCCGCTGGAAGAGGGTGCGGATCACCGGCTGGCTGAGGGCGATGGTGAGCCCGGTGGCGCCGAGCGACAGCACGATCAGGGTGCGCATGGTGCGGTCCACCGAATCGGCCAGGTCCCGCATCCGGCCCTCGGCGAAGAGGCTGGCCAGGAATGGGAAGGCGGCCACCCCGGCCGCCTGGCCGAGCACCCCCACCGGGACCAGCATCGTGCGTCTGGCGTACTGGAGGTGGGTCTGGGCGGCCTCGCCCGACCTGGTTGCCGAACACGCTCATGAAGGTCTCGTCGAGGACGACGATCGGACTGGCCGATCATCAGCGGCAGGGCGAGGACGAGGTACTCGAGGACGGCAGGGTGGCGCCACGGGGTTCCCGGCCGCCGCCGCATCCCCACGCTCCTGGCTCCCCACCATTGGAGGGCGAAGTTGCCGACGAAGGCGCCGGCCACCGCTCCCCAGATGAACCCCTCCGGCGAGAGCCGGGTCGCCGGTCACCACCGGGTAGAGCAGCCCGCCGAGGATGATCCCCAGGTTGTAGGCGATGGGGGCGAGGGTGGGGACGACGAACCGGCCCTTGGCGTACTGCACGGCGGAGAACAGCGCCCCCACCACGAAGAAGATCTGGGCGGGAAGCACGATCCGGGTCAACCGGATCGCCTCGGCGAGCTGGTCGGGCGAGAAGTCGGGGAACAGCCAATCCATCACCGCCGGGGTCGCCCACCAGCCGACCACCACGAAGGCGGTGATGGCGATGGCCAGCGGGCGGATCGATGGCAGTGAGCGCCGTCCACCCGCCCTCCTCGTCGTCGTCGGCCAGATAGCGGGCGAATATTGGGATGAAGGTGATCGACAGGAACCCGCCGGCCAGCAGGTAGTTGAGGAAGTCGGGGATGCGGAAGGCGGCGACGTAGACGTCGGTGTCGCCCGATGCGCCCAGCATCCCGGCGAAGACGATGTCCCGGACCTGGCCGAGCAGCCGGGAGATGAGCACCCCGCCCGACGACGATGAGGGCGGCGATCCCGACCCGGCGCTGGATGCGGTCGAGGCCTTCGGTCACGTGTGGACGCTAGTTGCCCACCCCTGATTCGCCCGGGAGTGAGGTCTGGTGGCCCTCGGCGATCACACGTTGTCGCGGCGGGCCAGCAGCCAGGTGGTGACGGCGGTGCCGATGGCGACGATGACCAGGGCCTTGAGCGCGGCGCCGCCGGCGCCGGCGGCGACGTTGCTCGGCGTGAAGTCGCCGACCACCGCCTCGAACTCGACGGGCGCCAGCCCGGCGAAGGCGCTCAGCCCGATCCGCCACGGCGAGGTGGCGGAGAGGCCGGGCAGGGTGCCCACCACCGCCGTCTCCCAGATGAACACGTAGGCGAGGCCGATCAGCGTCGCCTTCTCGAAGGCGTAGCCCAGCGGGACGAACAGGCCGACGTACGCCGCCGTCCCCACCAGCCCGCCCACCAGGACGGGGAGCAGCCACTCGAAGCCGCCTCCGCGGAACGCCATCACCAGGTTGACGGCGACGGCGCCGAGGCCGACCACCGCAGACGCCGCGGCGAAGGCGCCGAGCATCTTGGCGACGGCGATGCGGCTCCGACTCACCGGCCGCAGCACGAGGAACGACAAGGTCTCCTCCCGGCGCTCCTCGCCGAGGCTGGACGAGGCGAGCACCAGGGCGGTGATCGGCACCACCAGGGCGAAGTACATGCCGCTCACGATGCCGACGAACGCCTCGGTGCGACCGGCGTCGTTGGTGCGGGCGGCGGCGAAGAAGAGCACCACCGCCGGGGCGAGGGCGAGCAGTCCGAGCATGATGAAGCGGCGCACCCCGAGGACCTGGCGCACGGTCATGGTGGCGATGGCGCGGGTGATGCCGGTTTGGCTGCCGGCCGTCATCGGTGTCTCATGGCTCTTCGCCTGACGGCTCATCGCGGTGCGCATGGGGAACCCCCGGCCCCCATCGCCGAATCTCCGCCTGCGGCGTAGCTTCGCTTCGACACCAGGTAGCGGAACACGCTCTCCAGCGAGTCGTCCTCGGGGTGGAACCCGGTCAGCCGGACGCCGAGCTCCTTGGCGGCAACCGGGACGTCGGTTCCGAGGACCCGGAGGCTGGTGGTCTCGACGTGGAGCCGGCCGTCCTCGAGGCGCACCCCGGAGACCCCGTCGCCGCGGATGAGGGCCGACCCCAGGCTGCGCACGTCGTCGGCGTCGACCACCACCCGGTAGGGGATGTGGGCCATGGCGGCCCTGATGGCGGTGATGTCGCCGGCGGCGGCGAGCTTGCCGTCGACCATGGCGATCACCCGGTCGGTCATCCGCTCCACCTCCTGCAGGATGTGCGACGACACGATCACGGTTCGGCCCTGGTCGCCGAGGGACCGGAACAGGCTGATGAGCCGGGCCCGCTGGACCGGGTCGGTGCCGTTGAGCGGCTCGTCGAGCACCAGGACGAGCGGGTCGTTGGCGAGGGCGGCGGCCACCTTGGCCCGCTGCCGCATCCCCTTGGAGAACTCGCCCACCTTGCGATCGGCGTCCTCCTCCAGCTCGACGGTGGCGATCGCCTTCCTGGCGTCGGCGTCGGGGTCGGGCCTCCCGGAGAGCCGGGCGGCGTAGCGGACCAGCTCGAAGGCGGTGAGGTCGTCGTACACCGCGCTCTCCTCGGGCACGAGAGCGAGGGATGCGTACACCTTGGGCTCCTTGCGGGGCTCGAAGCCGAGCACGGTGACCCTGCCCTCGGACGGCACCGCCAGCCCGGTGAGCATCCGCAGCAGCGTCGTCTTGCCGGCGCCGTTGGGACCGAGGAGGCCGGTCACCCCGGGACCGAAGGAGCAGGAGAGCCCGGACACCGCCACCTTCTGCCCGAACCACTTGGACACGGCGTCCACCTCGACGGTGGCGGCGTCGACCAGCGCCGGGTTGTCGCCGGGACGGTCGGGGTCGGTCACATCAGCCTCCGGTAGCGGCGCAGCGACACCAAGGCGGCGGCGGCCACCAGCAGCAGGATGACACCGACCGACACCCAGACGCTCAGGTCGGCCTGGTGGACCACCAGGTCGGAGCTCTGGTCGTAGATGGCGTCGCGGATGGCGGTGGGATGGTCGATCAGCGCCAGGGGCCCGGCGATCGAGTTGCCGCTCTCCACCAATCCGGCGGCGACCCCCTCCAGCACGAACATGGCGGCGACGTAGACCCCGGAGGCGACCGAAGAGCGCTTCACCGTCGCCGCCACCAGCAGCGCCGGCGCCCCGAACCCGGCGACGTACGCCAGGGCGCTCAGCGTGAACTTGGGGATCTCGTCGAGGCTGGACACCAGGTTGGAGGCGAAGCCGCCGTCCTGGAGGGCGGCGAAGCCGAAGTAGAGGAGGAGCTGGGGGAGCAGCATGAACCCGGCGAGGACGATGACGAGAGCGCCCGCCCTCGCCGCCAGGTAGTCGCGGCCGGTGAGCGGCCGAGAGGCGTAGATGCTGAGCACTCCTTCGCTGCGGTCGGGGATGAGCAGCTCGGGCCCGGCCAGCGCCGAGAACAGCAGCACCGACACCGCCGCCAGGTCGAAGTAGGCCGAGTGGCTGGCGAACGGGGAATCGCCGACCGTGTCGCCGGCGAACTGGCTGGTGAAGAACACCAACCCGACGAACACCACGGCGGGGAGCAGGGCGATGGCGAACAGGCCCCACGGGATGATCTTCCTGCGGAAGGTGCGGCGCAGCCCGAGGACCCGCCGCACCCCGTCCTTCACGGTGGCCTTGACCGCCGCTCCCCGGCCGAGGCGCGGGCCGTCGTGGGGTCGGTATCCGAGATCGAAGACGGCTCCCCGGTCGCTCATCGGTCCACCACTCCCGGCGGTACGTCGTGGTGCAGGAACACGTCCTCGAGGCTCTGCGCCCGCGATCCCATGCGGCGGATACCCATGC
Source organism: uncultured Acidimicrobiia bacterium (assembly GCA_963812375.1). Taxonomy (GTDB): domain Bacteria; phylum Actinomycetota; class Acidimicrobiia; order Spongiisociales; family UBA5794; genus JACDBE01. The sequence goes on from CAWEUW010000011.1 coordinate 170,786, forward strand.
CGGTGGCGACCACGGCGTCGACGATCAGCTCGCTGACGTCGCCGTTGCCGGCGGACACGGTCAGCCGGTGACCGTCCTGCTCGACGACGCAGCCGGCGGCGCCGAGCCGCGCCAGCAGCGGCGCCGGGTCCTCGAACACCTCGATCTCGACGGTGTCGGTGGTGAGCATCCCCCGCAGCGGGCCCTGGCGGAGCACGCTCCCGGCGTCGAGCATCACCACCCAGTCGCAGGTGCGCTCGATGTCGGAGAGCACGTGCGACGAGGTGACCACGTTGATCCCGAACCCGCCGAGCCGGGAGATGAGGTCGAGCATCTCGTCACGGCCCTCCGGGTCGAGCCCGGCGGTGGGCTCGTCGAGCAGGACCAGCTCGGGGTCGTGGACGATGGCCTGGGCCAGCTTGGCCCGTTGCTTCATCCCGGTGGAGAAGCCGCCCAGCGGGCCGGAACCGCTCCTCGTCGAGCCCGACCAGGGTCAGCACGTCCGAGGCACGCTGGCGGGCGGCCTTGGGCGGTATCCCGGCCAGCTCGGCGGCGTAGATCATGAAGTCGGCGGCGGTCTGCGCCATCGGGAGGCAGTCGAGCTCGGGCATGTACCCGATCCGGGAGCGGACCGCCACCGGGTCGTGCAGCGGGTCGGCGTCGAGCACCGTGGTCTTGCCGACGGTCGGCCGGAGGATCCCGAGGAGGATGCGGATGAGGGTGGTCTTGCCCGCCCCGTTGGCCCCGACCAGCCCGATCCGGCCCTCGGGGATGGTGACCGAGACGTGGTGGAGGGCGACGTGGTCGCCGTAGGCGAAGCCGAGATCCTCGGTGACGATGACGTCGCTCACCGGCCGCAGGGTAGGGGGCGCCTGTCGGCGTGTGCCGCTCAGCTACGCCCGGTGAGCTTCTCGAAGACCGCCCTGAACCCGTCGCGGATCTGCCGCGACCACCGCTCCGCCCAGGCGAATTCCAACGAGAGGACGGCGAGCGCGGCCAGGATCACCAGGCTTCCGGGGCCGGGAAGGGGGAGGAGGGCGATGCCCAGCCCGAGCAGCGGCACGCCGACGAGCAGCACGCCCACCTTGCGGGACACCGACATGGTGCGCGACCAGCCCCTGGGGCTTGCCCTGGTCACGGGTCACCGCCGGGTCGGGGTCGGTGTGGGGGTTGGTCACGTCCCGATTGTACGAATCCGGCTGGTGATTGAAACCCGGGCGGTTCCGTTCAACTGTGGGCGGAGACGCGCCGCTCGGCTTGGTCGGTGAGCACCACGCCCACCAGGATCAGTGCGCCGCCGGCGAGGATGCCCAGCTCGATCCGCTCGTCGAGGATGATCACCCCGCCCAACAGGGAGATCAGCGGCACGATGTAGCCGGACAGCGACGCCATCGTCGCCGACGCCCGCTGCAGCACCCAGTAGAACAACAGGAAGGGCATCAGGCTGGAGAACAGGGCCAGCCCGACGAGCAGCGCCCAACCCCGGGCGGTGATGCCCGACGGCACGCCCTCGAGCACCAGCATGAACGGGATCAGCACCACCCCGCCGATCAGGAACTGGGTACCGGTCAGCGGCACCGGGGTGAACGAGCCCTGGTGACGCTTGGCGTAGGCGGAGGACACTCCGACGGCGACCACCGCCCCTAGCCCGAGGGCGATGGCGAGCTCCGGTCGCCCCCCTTCGTCGAGCCCGCTGTCCCCGGAGGCGAAGAGCAGCACCACCCCGGCCAGCGCCACCAGCATCCCGAGCAGCTTGGGGGCGGTGAGCGGCTCGTCGTGCACCGTGTAGTGGGCGACGATGGCGGTGGCCAGCGGCATCAGCGCCGCCAGCAGCCCGACGAACCCGGCCGAGGCGTACTGGTAGGCCGTGGTGAACAGGGCAAAGGGCACCGCCATGTTGAACAGCCCGGCCACGGTGGCGGTGCGCCAGAACTGGCGGTCGGAGGGGACGCGCTCCCGGCGCATCCACAGGATGGCGAGCACGGCGAGGGCGACGATCCCGGCGCGGACCACCACCATGGAGAGCGGCTCGACCCCCTGGCCCAGCGCCGCCCGCACCCCGACCCCGGCCAGGCCCCAACCGAGGGCGGACAGCCCGAGGGCGATCATGATCTCGCGGCGCTCCATATGGGACCGCACCTTACGAGTCGAAACCGTGCCCGCCGGGTCGGGCGGGCGGGGCGCTGTCCAACTCGTAAGATGCGGGCATGGCCATCACGTCGGCGTTGCCGGTTCTGTCCGGGTCGGTGACCGCAGCCAGGCTGCGTAGCTACCTCAACGCCACCCCGTCGGTCGACGAGGTCGGGGTGACCGAACGGGTGGCGTCGCTGGGCACCCGCAGCATCAAGCACGGCTCCAAGATGGACGCACTGTTGCTGGCGGTGCAGATGATGGACCTCACCACGCTCGAGGGCCAGGACACCAGGGGCAAGGTGCGCCAGCTCGCCTCCAAGGCGGTCCGGCCCGACCCGCTCGACCCGTCGATACCGTCGGTGGCGGCGCTGTGCGTCTACCCGGCGATGGTGCCCACCGCGGTCGACGCCCTGGCCGGCACCGGCGTCCACGTCGCCTCGGTGGCCACCTACTTCCCCAGCGGCCAGGTGGCCACCGCCCTGAAGATCGCCGAGGTGGAGGCGGTGGTGGACGAGGGTGCCGACGAGATCGACATGGTGATCGACCGCGGCGCCTTCCTGTCCGGCGACTACCTGAAGGTGTTCGACGAGATCGTCGCCACCAAGGAGGCGTGCGGCCCCGCCCACCTCAAGGTGATCCTGGAGACCGGGGAGTTGGGCACCCTCGACAACGTGCGTCGGGCCTCGATGCTGGCGATGGCCGCCGGCGGCGACTTCATCAAGACCTCGACCGGGAAGATCAGCCCGGCGGCGACGCTGCCGGTGACGCTGGTGATGCTCGAGGCGATCCGCGACTTCCGGGCGCTGACCGGCGCGATCGTGGGGATGAAGCCTGCCGGCGGCATCCGCACCGCCAAGGACTCCATCAAGTACCTGGTGATGGTGCGGGAGACGCTGGGCCCGGAGTGGCTCACCCCCGACCTCTTCCGCTTCGGGGCGTCGAGCCTCCTCAACGACGTCCTGATGCAGATCCGCTGGCTGCGCACCGGCCGGTACCAGTCGCTCGACTACTTCACCAAGGATTGATGTGGCAGCCACCGAGACGAGACCCCCCGCGGTCAAGGACGACTGGGACTACCTGCCCTCGGCGCAGACCGCCGAGATGGTGGCGATCGCCGACAAGTACGGGCTGTTCATCGACGGCCGGTTCCGGGCGCCGCGCTCCCGGAAGTACCTCGACACCATCAACCCCGCCACGGAGGAGCCTCTGGCCAGGGTCGCCGAGGCCGGCCCGGCCGACGTCGACCAGGCGGTGACCGCCGCCCGGCACGCCTTCGAGGGCGACTGGGGACGGATGGGGGGCGCCGAGCGAGCCAAGTACCTGTTCCGCATCGCCCGCATGCTCCAGGAGCGGTCGCGCGAGTTCGCCGTCCTCGAGACGCATCGACGGCGGCAAGCCGATCAAGGAGGCGCGCGACGTCGACCTGCCGCTCGCCGCCGCCCACTTCTTCTACTACGCCGGGTGGGCGGACAAGCTCGAGTACGCCTTCCCGGGGGTGGTGCCGGAGCCGCTCGGGGTGGCCGGGCAGGTGATCCCGTGGAACTTCCCGATGATGATGCTGGCTTGGAAGGTGGCGCCGGCGCTGGCCACCGGCAACACCGTGGTGCTGAAGCCGGCGGAGACCACTCCGCTCACCGCCCTGCTCTTCGCCGAGCTGGCCGCCGAGGCGGGGCTGCCGCCCGGGGTGCTCAACATCGTCACCGGGGCCGGCGCAGACCGGCGCCGCCCTGGTCGAGCACCCCGGGATCGACAAGGTGGCGTTCACCGGGTCGACCGCGGTGGGCAAGGGCATCCAGCGGGCGTTGGCCGGGTCGGGCCGGAAGCTCACCCTCGAGCTCGGGGGAAAGGGTGCCCACGTCATCTTCGACGACGCCCCGGTCGACCAGGCGGTGGAGGGTGTCATCAACGGCATCTTCTTCAACCAGGGCCACGTGTGCTGCGCCGGGTCGCGCCTGTTCATCCAGGAGAGCATCCACGACCACTTCCTCGACAAGCTGCGAAGCCGGCTGGGGACCCTTCGGGTCGGCGACCCGCTCGACAAGAACACCGACATCGGGGCGATCAACAGCGCAGAGCAGCTGCAGCGCATCGAGGCGCTGGTCACCGCCGGGGTCGACGAGGGCGCCGATCTGTACCAACCCGACTGCGTCCTGCCCACCCGCGGCTACTTCTTCAGGCCCACCCTGTTCACCGGGGTGTCGCAGAGCCATCGGATCGCCCAGGAGGAGATCTTCGGGCCGGTGCTGTCGGTGATGAGCTTCCGCACCCCGGCGGAGGCGGTCGAGAAAGCCAACAACACCCCCTACGGGCTCTCGGCGGGGGTATGGACCACGAAGGGCTCACGCATCCTGTGGATGGCCGACCGGCTGCGGGCCGGGGTGGTCTGGGCCAACACCTACAACAAGTTCGATCCCGCCTCGCCGTTCGGTGGCTACCGGGAGTCCGGGTTCGGCAGGGAGGGCGGCCGCCACGGGCTGGCCGGCTACTGAGGGGACCGTGGTCGTGAGCCGGCTCGCCGTCAAGAAGACCCACAAGCTGTACATCGGCGGGAAGTTCCCCCGCTCCGAGTCGGGCCGCAGCTATCCGGCGCTCGACGCCGCCGGCGAGGTGGTGGCCCGGGTGGCCTGGGCCTCGCGCAAGGACCTGCGGGACGCGGTGCGGTCCGCCCGCGAGCGCCCAGCCCGGCTGGGCCGGGCTCACCGCATACAACCGCGGCCAGATCCTCTACCGCATCGCCGAGATGATCGAGGACCGCACCGCCACCTTCACCGAGCAGGTCGCCTTCACCGGGGCGACCGTCGCCGAGGCGGAGGCGGAGGTCGCCGGCTGCGATCGACTCGACGGTCTGGTACGCCGGTTGGGCGGACAAGTTCGCCCAGATCCATGGCAACCTCAACCCGGTGGCCGGGCCGTTCTTCAACATCTCGGCGCCCGGAGCCGTCCGGGGTCATCGGGGTCGTGGCCCCGGCAGCTGCCGTCGCTTCTCGGGTTGTTGCACCGGGTGCTGCCCGTGATCGTGTCGGGCAACACCGCCGTGGTCATTGCCAGCGAGCGTTGGCCGGTGCCGGCGGTCAGCCTCACCGAGGTCTTCGCCACCTCCGATCTGCCCGGCGGGGTCGTCAACCTGCTCACCGGGCCGCCCGCCGAGCTCACCCCGTTCCTTGCCGGGCACATGGACGTCGACGGCATCGACCTCACCGGTGCCGATACCGAGCTGGCGGCGGCGGCGTCGTTCTCGGCCGCCGAGAACGTGAAGCGGGTGGTGGTCCGGCGCGACCCGCTCGACCGGAGCCCGTACTTCATCGCCGACTTCACCGAGACCAAGACGGTCTGGCACCCCAAGGGCCTGTGAACCCGATGCATCCGGCCCGTTGGGCGCTCCCGGTCGTCCTCGCCGTCGTGCTCACCCTGCCCGCGTGCACCGCCGACGAGGAGATCCCCGAGCCGGCGGCGGCGGAGAGCTGCGACAGCCTGGTCGACGTGGGGGCCCAGCTGGTGCGTGCCTACGCCCGGCTGTTCGAGCAGGTTCGGGTGGAGGACCTCGCCGACGGCACCGAGATCCCCGAGCTCGACGAGCTGGAGCGGGTGGGGGACGAGCTCGACGCTTCGGTCGCCCGGCTGGGCTGCGACCCGGCCGACCTCAACACCAGGATCGCCGCCGAGGTCGGGGACCTCGCCGCCGAGTCTCCTGCGGCCTCGGTCCTGCTCGAGGTGGTCCGCCGCGGCGTGATCAGCGAGCAGCCCGGCACCCGCTCCGACCACACCGCGTCACCTCGACGACGACGAGCGGCTGAACCTTTCCCCTCCCCAGAATGGGGAGGGGTGGCCACAAAGTGGCCGGGGAGTTCCCCGCCCCGGAGGGGGAGGGGTGGCCACGTAGTGGCCGGGGAGGGGTGCTCGTCGTCCGAAGCCGTTACCGGGCCCGGTCCGGCTGTGGGACGTTTCCCGTGTAGGGGGGCCAGGGTTGGGGATCGCCGGCCGTGGCGGGTCCGGTAAGCTGTAGTCGTTCGCCCCACCCCTCCCCGCCGCCTGACGGCGGCATCCCTCCCCTGTCCGGGAGGGGAAATGGTTTAGGCCAGTCCCGCTCGGTCCAGCCGCTTCAGAAGATGCGTTCAACTCCTTGACGAGCGGTGTCGGGAAGCGGGCGGCGACCACCGTGCCGTCGAGCCAGTCGGTGAGCCGTGCCGCCTCGGCGTCGACCAGCCGGCGGGAGGCGGCGTCGATCCGGTCGAGCAGGCCGACGATCACCGAGCCGTCGGGTCGCTGACCCCAGGCGCCGACGATCCTGCCCGACACCAGCACCGTGTTCCCGGCGTTGCCGACGGTGTCGAACAGCTTCGGCACCATCCCGGGGTCGAGGTACCAATCGCGCTCCTTCCAGCCCATGACGGTGGCATCGAGGCCGGGCAGCAGCGCCGCCCACTCCCGTCGACCGGTTGGGCGGGTTCGGCGTCGTCGGGCGCCAACCAGGCGGGCGTGCCTTCGCCGAGGGTGACCTCGACGGCACCGACGGTCGCCAGTGCCTCGGTGATCGCCTTCTTGGTGAGACCGGTCCACCACCTGAGGTCGGTCATCGTCCCCGGGCCGAACCGTCGCAGCCACCGTCCCACCAGATCCGCCTGCGCTTCGGCGGTGTCGCCGGGACGGAGCAGCTCCGGTGACCACAGGTCGGTGGCGGCGTACCGGTACAGGCTGGACACCCAGGACCCCAACGGCCGGGCGCGGATGATCGCGGTGTCGGCGGCGAGGAGGAAGAGCATCCGGGTGGACACGGCGACCTCGGCCGCCCATCTGCCGGCCCCCATGGTCACCTTGCGGTCGAGCTGGGGGATCCGGGAGGTGAGCTCCCTCGCCGTGGCGGGGCCGTTGGGCGCAGCTCGTCGAGGATCAGCTCGGAGGTGGCGGCGATCCATGCCTTGGGGTCGTCGGTGACCCCGTTGGCCTCGAGGACCTGCTCGAAGCGGCGATGCTCCCGCTCCGAGACCAGGCGGGTGCAGGCGGCATCGATCACCGATGCCAGCTCCGGCGGCACCACGAACATGGTGCGTCGCATCCCCAGCAGCTTGAGGAGGGACCGCTCCTCATAGAGGGCGCTCTCCATCGCCGGCACCGTCATCGCGGGAAACCGGGCCCGCGCCGACAGGTACACCGACACCGGGTCGGAGGCGTGGTAGCCGACCAGGTCGTCGGCGATCTGCACGATGCCCGGCCCCGGATCGGCCAGATGGTGCCGGGCGCCCATCCGGTGGCGGCGTTCGGCAACGCTGACCTGACGCACCGTGGCCCTTCAGCCGCGGTGGCGGAGCCGGCCGGCCGCCGGCTCGTCGAGGTACCAGGTGACCGATCCTGCTCCCGACGCCACCAGCTGCGCCGGGTAGGGGACCTGCTCGTCGACGATCTCGGCGAGCACGCCGGCCTTGTCCTCGCCGGTCACCACGAACCACACCTGGTGTGCCGACCACAGCAGGGGGAGGGTGGCGGTGAGACGCCACGCCTGCCTGGCGGGCACGTAGTTGGCGACATACCGGCGCTCACGCTCCTCGAGCGCCTCCGTCCCCGGGAACAGCGAGGCGGTGTGGCCGTCGGGGCCCATCCCCAGCAGCACCAGGTCGGGACGGCCATCCCGCTCGGAGAACACCTGGTCGAGCAGCCATTCGTACTCGGCGGCAGCGGCCTCTGGGTCACCGAGGTCGTAGTCGATCGTCGCCAGCCGCGAGGCCCCGGCCCCCAGGTTGCCGGTGACCATCCTGGCGTTCGAATCCGGATGGTCGAGGGGGACCCATCGCTCGTCGGCGAGCCACAGCATGGCGTCCTCCCACGGGATCTCCAGCCCGGCGCACTCCCGGTACGTCGCCGCCGGTGTCGAGCCACCGGCCAGCCCGACCGTGGGAGCATCGGTGCCGGCGACGTGACCCGAGATGGCGGCGGCCAGGGTGACGGCCACGTCGTCTGCGGTGGGCCTGATGACGAATTCCGGGATCACGGGCCATCGAGCCTATACCGGCGCCACGACTCGCCATACTCGGGGACGTGCGGAACCTGACCATCGTCACCACCGGCGGCGACCGCCTTCCTGCCAGACTGATCGCCGGAGACGATGCGGTGGGGATGGTGCTCGCCCATGGCGCCGGCGCCGGCCAGGATCACCCGTGGATGGTGACGATCCGCGACGGGCTCGCCTCCTCCACCGGGGTCACCGTGCTCACCTTCGACTACCCGTACATGGCCGCCGGCCGGCGTGCCCCGGACCGCCCCGACCGGCTGCTGGACGCTCACGCCGCCGCCGTCGCCCGGCTCCGCCAGGAGTGCGGCTCGGTGGTGCTGGCCGGCAAGTCGATGGGCGGCCGCATCGGTTCGCACCTGGCCGGCGATCGGGGCGAAGACGTGGCCGGCCTCGTCTACTACGGCTACCCGCTGGTGGCGCCCGGGAAGACCCAGCCGAGGGATGTGGCCCACCTCGCCCGGATCGCCGCCCCGCAGCTCTTCCTCGCCGGGTCGAGGGACCGGCTCTGCCCGACCGAGCTCATCCGGCCGGTGGTGGGAGCGTTGCCGGCGGCCGAGCTGGTCGTGGTCGAGGGCGCCGACCATTCGTTCCGGGTGGCGGCCGCCTCCGGCACCACCACGGCTGCGGTCCTCGGCGGGCTCGTGCAGCAGACCACCGGCTGGCTCGGCCGGGTCGGGTTGCGATAGGGCTGCGGCGAATCCGGCGCCGAACCGGGCACCGGGTCGCTGCCCCGCACCACGGTCCATCGGTCACCATGCAACCCGATCGACCCTCTCCGGGGTTCTCGATAGGGAAGGCCGTAAACCGCAGGCGATGGAGCTGGACGATGGCGAACCCGATCGGCGAGGTGTCGGCAGTGGCGGATCCGCCGCCCACTACCGTGCCCGGTTCCCCCGAGCCAAAGCCAGACGTGACCGCCGCCGATCCCCTGCCCGCAACCAGATCGGACCGAGAGCCGTTCGCCCCTGTCGACTGGCTCCTCTTCGCCGCGATGGGGCTGATATGGGGCTCCTCGTTCCTCCTCATCAAGGTGGCGCTGGGGGCCTTCCACCCCGGTCTGATCACGTGGGCCCGAGTGGGCCTCGGCGCCGCCGCCCTGGCGTTCCTCCCCGGCGCCCGCACGCCGATCGCCCCCGGCGACCGACGGTCGTTGGTCCTGCTGTCGATCGTGTGGGTGGCGATCCCGTTCACGCTGTTCCCGCTGGCCGAGGAGCACATCAACTCGGCGGTGACCGGCCTGCTCAACGGTGCCACCCCGTTCTTCACAGGGCTGATCGGGGCCATGTGGTTCCATCGGACGCCCCGCGGCCCGCAGCGGTGGGGCATCGCAGTCGGGTTCCTCGGCATCGCCCTGGTCAGCCTGGGCACCAGCGTCGAGGGGGGCACCGCGGTGATCGGGGTGGTCATGGTGCTGGCTGCCACGTTGTGCTACGGATTCGCCACCAACATGGCGTACCCGCTCCAGCAGCGGTACGGCTCGGTGGCGGTGATGGCGAAGATGCTGGCGCTGGCCACCCTGTGGACCACCCCGTTCGGCATCCTCGGACTGGGGCGATCCGAATTCGCCTGGGACGCAGCGATGGCGGTCCTGGCCCTCGGCGTGGTCGGCACCGGGTTCGCCTTCGTCTTCATGGCGACGCTGGTTGGTCGGGTGGGCGGGCCCCGGGCCTCGTTCATCACCTACCTGATCCCGGTGGTCTCGCTGGCGCTCGGGGTGGCCTTCCTCGACGAGACCGTCGTCGCCGCCGCCCTGTGGGGCGTGGTGCTGGTGATGGCGGGCGCCGTGCTCGCCTCCCGCCGGGAGCACTGAGCGCCGAACAGCTTCCAATCAGATGGTGGGCGGGGGCAGGTAGGTACCGGACTCGACCCGGCCCTTGTGCAGCTCGAGGTCCCATATCGAGCCCTTCTTCCACTCCAGAGGGCCGTCGAGGTCGACACCTTTGTCGGCCAGGATGCGGACCACCCCGGAGATGATGTCCCCGTGCGAGCACAGCACCGCCGAGGTGCCCTCCATCTCGGCGAGGAGGTCGATGGTCCGCTCCGGTGGCTGCTCCTCGGTCAGTGGCTTGCCGATCTCGACCGGGAGATCGAGGGCACGGCCCAGGGCGGTCACGGTCTGCTCGCATCGCCGGAAGGGCGACGTGAGGATGTGGGTGCAGCGTCGTCTGGACCAGCCGCTTGTTGACCGCCCGGGCCTGGCGCCGCCCCAGCACCGACAGCGGGCGCCGCTCGTCGTCGCCCGACCAGGTGGCGCGGGTCCCCGCTTCGGTGTGGCGCAGCAGGAGGATCCGGGCAGACCGCGGCTCCTTCAGCCGGCTGACCGCCGTGGTGATCACCGACCGGTCGTCGTCGTAGGAGCTGACCTTCATTGCCGCCTTCGGGGACACCCAGGCCACCTCGTCGACCTCGGAGTTCGGGCGGAACCGCGTGGACTCGGCTTCGACCAACCAGTAGCGCACCGCCTTGGGACGTCGGTGCACCCGGTAACCGATGGTCCCCACCAACGCACCGATCTCGCCGGTGACCCCCGCCTCCTCGTCCAGCTCGCGCACGGCGGCGTCCTCGTAGCTCTCCCCTTCCTCGAGATGGCCCTTGGGGAGCGACCAGTCGTCGTACTTCGGGCGGTGGACGAGGAGGATCCTGGTGCCCTTCCGCCCCTGTCGATAGGCGACGGCACCCGCCGAGCGGAGTGGTGCCAGCGGCTGGGTCGACATCAGCGCGGCGTTCTCTGGTTCCTGGCGGTCGAGGGCGAGCCGTTGCATGGCGGCGTGAGTGTCGAACCCGGTGATGCTGGGGAGCTTGGACCAGGTCTCGCCGGACAGCGACCAGGCCAGGGCGTCGTCCTCCAGCAACACCTGCAAGGTTCTCCTCGAGCCGGGCCTTCAAGCGCGGATCCGTGACCGGGACCAGCGCCTCGACCCGCTTGTCGAGGTTCCTCGTCATCATGTCCGCCGATCCCAGGTAGTAGACGGCGCCGTCGTCGGGGTGGCCGAACCGGTAGATGCGGGAGTGCTCGAGGAACCGACCGACGATCGAGCGCACCGGATGGTCGGGGACAGGCCGGGTATGCCGGCGCGCAACGAGCAGATCCCCCGGACGATGAGGTCGATCTGGCAGCCCTGCTGCGACGCCTCGTACAACGCCTCGATGATGCCCGGGTCGTCGATGTGGTTGATCTTGAACAGGATCCTGCCTTCTGGTCCCCCGCTCACCCTCCTGCCGGATCCGCTCGGTGATCCGGCGCCGCAGGGTCGTCGGGGCGACCAGCAGCCTGCGGTAGGCACTGGACTCCCCGTATCCGGTGAGGGCGTTGAAGAGCTCCGAGAGGTCGCGCCCGATGTCAGGGTCGGCGGTGAAGATCCCGATGTCCTCGTAGATGCGCGCCGTCTTCGGGTTGTAGTTGCCGGTGCCGATGTGCGAGTAGCGGCGCAGCCCGTCGCGCTCGCGGCGTACCACGAGCAGGATCTTGGAGTGCGTCTTCAGGCCGACGACGCCGTAGACGACGTGCACTCCCGAGTCCTCGAGCATCTTCGCCCAGTTGAGGTTGGCGGCCTCGTCGAATCGGGCGGTGAGCTCGACCAGCACCACCACCTGTTTGCCGGCTTCGGCAGCCTGCATCAACGACCGCACCACCGCCTCCTCGCCCCCGATCGCGGGGTTCTCCGATGCCCAGGTGCGGTACAGGGTCTGCTTGATGGCGAGCACCTTCGGGTCCTTGGCGGCCTGGGCGAGGAAGGCACCGGTGGAGGTGGCGAACGACTCGTACGGGTAGTGGACCAGCACGTCGCCGCTACGGATGACGTCGAACATCCGCACCTTCTCCTCGCCTGCGGGGCGCAGCCTCACGCTGGTGGTGGGCACCCACGGGCTCTCCTTGAGATCGGGCCGGTCGAGGTCGTAGAGCGACCACAGGGCGCCGAGGTCGAGCAGGGCGGCCCGGTGGTAGACCTCGGCGGGGTCGAGCTGCAACTCGCGGCGCAGCAGCTCGACCGTCGGCTCGCGTGAGCCCTCCTCGACCTCGAGGCGGATGGCCCCGGCGGTGCGTTGCCGGAACCTCAGCAGCGAGTCGATCGCCTGGAGCAGGTCGTCGGCCTCCGCCTCCTCGACCGCCAGCTCGGCCGTCCGGGTGACCCGGAAGGCGAACGTGTCCACCACCGAATGGCCCGGGAAGAGCAGGTGGCAGTTGGCGGCGATCACCTGCTCGACGGGGACGAACCGGTTGCTCCCGACCTGGGAGAAGCGAGGGATCAGCGGCGGCACCTTGAGCCTGGCGAACTGCGCCTGGTCGGTGTCCGGGTCGCGCACCACCACCGCCAGGTTGAGGGACAGGTTGGAGATGTACGGGAACGGGTGCGCCGGGTCGACGGCGAGGGGCGTGAGCACCGGGAAGATCTGCTGCTCGAACCGGTCCTGGAGCTCGGCGATCTCGTCGGCCTCCAGTTCGTCGTAGCCGATCAGGTGGATTCCGGCTTCGTCGAGTAGCGGTAGCAGCTCCTTGGAGAACAGCGTGTCGATGCGGGAGAAGAGCTCGGTGACCCGCTCGTCGATGGCGGCGAGCTGCTGGGTGGCGGTGAGCCCGTCCGGGCTGGCCGTGCCCACCCCGCTGTCGACCTGGTTCATCAGCCCGGCGACCCGGACCTGGAAGAACTCGTCGAGGTTCTGGGTGACGATGGCGACGAACTTCAGTCGCTCCAGCAGGGGCAGGTCGGTGCGTTCCGCCAGCCCGAGCACCCGCGTCTGGAAGTCGAGGAGGGACAGCTCCCGGTTGACGAAGTGCTGGGGGGGCGCCGTCATCAACGCGCATCGTAACGGGAGCTGGTGCACTCCCGGCTCGCTGCGATCGCCTCCTCCCGCGGATGGGGCGCCTACCCGTCGCGGGCCGTACGGGCCGTGGGGATGCGGGGCGAGCCGAGTGTGCGGGTACCCGGACCGTGGTGCGGTGCCGTTCTGCCCGGCCGCCGTTGTCGCCGTTGCCTTGCTGCTGGCCGGCTGTGGTGACGGCGGACCGGACGCCCCGCCGCTGGGTGCGACCACCGAGGTGTGCACGGCCGGGTTCTGCGTCTCGGTGCCCGAAGGCTGGGACGTGGTCGAGCAGACCGACGAGTTCGTCTCGCTCGCCCACCCCGCCGACCCGTCGATCGGAGCGACGGTGAGTGGGGTGAGCCTCGAGGCGCTGGTGACCGGGAACGGGCTGGCCTGGCCGCAGACCCCGGACGTGGCGCTGCGCAGCTTCTGGGCGCTGATCGACGACGGCGAGGCCGAGCTGCAGACCACCAAGCCACTGGTCGACGGCTCCGTGACCTCCTTCGGCACCTACAGCGACGGCCGGATGTGGTTCCGGCTCGTACCCACCGAGGGGAGCCGGGGGATCGCAGTCGAGGTGCGCGCCCCCAACTCGACCTGGGCGGAGCATGCCGAGGCGATCACTTCCTCCGCCACCGAGGTGGCCGGATCGGGTGGTTGAAACCGGATACAGGCGGTTCCTAACGGGCCCGTAACATCATGCGCCTGATGAACGAGATCCGCCTCGTCGGCGGGCGTCCCCTCCATGGCTCCGTTGCGGTGCTGGGCGCCAAGAACGCCGTCCTCAAGCAGATGGTGGCCACCTTGCTGGCCCCGGGCCGTCATGTCCTGGGCAACGTGCCCGGGATCCTCGACGTGCGGGTGATGGCCGAAGTGCTCGAGCATGCCGGCGCCACCTGCGAGTTCGACGGAACCGACCTCGCCGTCGACGTGCCGGAGGCGCCGCATCCCGAGGCGCCGCTGGAGTTGGTTCGCCGGATGCGGGCTTCGATCCTCATCCTCGGAGTCCTGCTCGCCCGCCGCGGCGAGGCGCGGGTCGCCCTGCCCGGAGGCGACGACTTCGGGTCGCGGCCCATCGACATGCACCTCGACGGCTTGGAGGCGATGGGGGTCGAGTTCCGGCTCGACCACGGCGTGCTCGAGGCGGTCGCCCCCGACGGGCTCCACGGTGCGGAGGTCCCTCTGGACTTCCCTTCGGTGGGCGCCACCGAGAACGTCCTGATGGCGGCCGTGCTCGCCGAGGGCACGACCCTGATCACCAACGCCGCCCGGGAGCCCGAGCTCGCCGACCTGGTGGACATGCTGGTGAAGATGGGTGCCAAGATCGACGGGGCGGGCACGTCGACCATCGAGGTCCACGGTGTCACCTCCTTGCAGCCGACGTCCCACCGGGTGATCCCGGACCGGCTCGAGGCGGGCACGTACGCACTCGCCGGAGCGATCAGTGGCGGCACCGTCACCGTCACCGACTGCGTGCCCGACCATCTGCGGATGGAGCTGCGCAAGATGCGCGACGCCGGATGCACCATCGAGACCGGTCTGGACACCATCACGGTGACCGGCCCCGACCGGCCGGGCCCGGTCGACTTCGCCACCCTGCCTTTCCCCGGCTTCCACACCGACATGCACCCGCAGATGGTGGCGTTCCTGTCGGTCGCCGACGGCACCTCCCTGCTCACCGAGAACGTGTACGAGTCACGCTTCCGGTACATCGGCGAGCTGGGCCGGATGGGCGCCGACATCCACGCCGACGGCCAGCACGTCGTGATCCGCGGCGTCGAGCGGCTCAGCGGATGCGAGGTCGACGCCTGCGACATCAGGGCCGGAGCCGCCCTGGTGCTGGCCGGGCTGCGCGCCGAAGGCGAGACGGTGGTGACCGAGGCCGAGCACGTCGATCGCGGCTACGACGGGTTCGTCGACAAGCTGGCGGCGATGGGCGCCGCCATCGAGGCCCGCTGAGGTCCCGATCAGGTGGCAAGTACTATCGGGCCGGGGCCGGTTGTGGATAAGATGCCGGTGCCAGGGTCAACGACCTCAGAGGAGTCCCTCATGTCCACGATCGCACAGCGCACCAACGTCTTCCGAGTGACGCTCGTCGGCCTGCTTGTCGCCGCGTTCACGGTGGCGGTGGTTCCCGCCGGCGATGCCGCCGCCGCCCCGACCTGCCATGGCAGGACGGCGACGATCTACGGCGACGGCGGGAACGACATGCTGTCGGGCACCGCCGGGAACGACGTGATCGCCGGGCTCGCTGGTCGCGACGACATCGACGGCAACGGGGGCGACGACATCATCTGCGGCGGTAACGGGGTCGACTCCATCGAAGGCGGCAGCGGCGAGGACATCATCCACGGGGGAAACCGCGGCGACGACATCTTCGGCGACGCAGGCAACGACCGGCTGACGGGCGGCAACGGCGGCGACGAGATCGAGGGGGACGTCGGTGACGACTACCTCAACGGCCGGGAGGGTCCCGACGAGCTCCAGGGCCAGGAAGGCGACGACCTCCTGATCGGCGGGCCCGGCTTCGACACCGTCACCGGCGGCCCCGGTGTGGACCTCTGCTCCGGCGAGGTGTTCGCCACCTGCTAGACGAACCGGCGTCCTCGGGGCGCTGACCACGGTTAGCGGGCACTTTGCCCCTGGTTAGTGGACCGCTTGGTACGAATGGTGGACACGTATCCGAGAGGAGAGACACCATGTCCACCAGTGCCCGTTCCACCGTCTTCACCCGATTGGCGCTCGCCGGCTTGCTCGCCGCCGCCCTGTTGGTGGTCGCCGCCCCCGACAGTGATGCCGCCGCCGCCGTCCTCTGCAATGGCGAGGCCGCCACCATGGTGGGCACCGCCGGGGCGGACGAGATCGAGGGCACCTCGGGTCGCGACGTCATCCACACGCTCGGTGGCGCCGACTCGGTCGACGGACGTGGCGGGAACGACCTGATCTGCGGAGGGTCCGGGGTCGACGACCTCGACGGTGATGCCGGCGCCGACCGCATCTACGGCGGCAGGGGCAACGACGACCTCGAGGGGCAGGTCGGCAACGACACCATCTTCGGCGGCGCAGGCAACGACGACATCGAAGGTCAGGCAGGCGATGACAACCTGATCGGCGGTCTCGGCTTCGACAAGGTCGAGGGCGGCCCGGGTTCCGACACCTGCTCCGGTGAAGACGTCGAGACCTGCTAACGGCCGGCGCCGGGGCACACTGGGAGTGTGCCCGGAGCTGCGAAGGCCAGGATTCTGACAGCTGGTGCCGTGGTGACGGGGATGCTCGTCGCCATGGCACCAGCCGCGCCCGCTGCGGCCCAGCCGGACGGTCAGCTGGTACCCGAGGCCGAGGCGCTCACCCTCGTGCCGGCGCCGGGCACCGAGTTCGTGGTCGACGATCGCCGCTATGCCGGCGTGGTCGACGTCACCGCCCACTCCGACGGGCTCGCACTCGTCGAGGAGGTGAGCCTCGACGACTACCTCGCCGGGATCGCCGAGGTCCCGTTCTCGTGGCCGGCGGAGACACTGCAGGCGCAGGCCATCGCCGCCCGGACCTATCTGGCGTGGACGCTCACGCTGGGACGGTCGAGCACCGCGGCCGCTTACGGGTTCGACATATGCGCCACCGACCAGTGCCAGGTCTATGCCGGCGCCGGCCTGGTGGACCAACCCGACGGGCGGCGCTGGGTCGACGCCGTGGCCGCCACGTCGGGGCAGATCCTGGTCCACGACGGCGAGCCGGCGCAGGCGATGTACTCGTCGAGCGCCGGGTCCCGTACCCGGGCCATCCAGGACATCTTCGAGGCCGAGCCCAAGCCCTACCTGGTGGGGGCGCCCTCCCCGGAGGCCGAGGTGACGCCGTTCGCCCGGTGGGAGGTCGGGGTGACCACCGAGCAGTTCCGCACGATCATGGCGGCGGCGGGCTATGCGGTCGGGACCAGGATCGATGCGGTGCGGGTGCAGCGTCCGGCGCGGGGCGAGGGCACCGCTTCCGTCGTCGTCAGGGGTCTCGACCGGGTGGTCATCCCGGTCAGCGACGTCCGCGCCGCCTTCAACAGCTACGGGGCGGCGTTCTACCCAGGGACGCTCCCGGCGCCGCGCGCCGACGGGGTGAGCCTGCCCCAGGCGATGCCCTCGTACACCTTCGATGTCGAGTACACCCCGGCCCCGGCGGCGGGGCTGCCCGTCGGGATCCCCCGGGACGACCTGGTCGGGGTGGGCCGGGTGGTCTTCGTGGGCGAGGGTTGGGGGCACTCGGTCGGGATGAGCCAGTACGGCGCCTACGCCATGGGGCTCGACGGGTCGACCGCCGGGGAGATCCTCGCCCACTACTACAACGGCCTGGAAGCGAGGCCCGGGGGAGACTTCGTCCCGGAGCGGGTCAGGGTCGGGCTCGACTGGGGGGTGCAGGTGCTTCGGTTCACCGCCGATGGCCCTTTCGAGGTGTCCGGTGACTTCGCCGGGCCCGACATCGTCCTGCCGGCCGGTGCGTGGCGCCTCTCCTGGGAGAACGGCCTGGTCAGGCTCCGTCACCGCCGACTTCCCGCTCTTCGACCCGGATCTCACCTGGCGCATCCGGTTCAGGTAATCGGTTCGCCGACCTGCATCGGCGGTGCCGCTTCGCGAATCGGGGCCATTACTCCTATGCTCGTAGTGGGAATGCCATCGATCCGACCCCGGTTTCCCTTCATGACCCATGACTGACACGCTCGAAGGCCCTCAGATAAGCGGTGCCCCATCGACCTCGGTGATCGAGGTCGGCCCTCCGGCCGACCCGGCGACGCCGTCAGCGGGGTCACCGACATCGACCTCGGCATCCTGCAGGAGACCCTGGAGTACATCCGGCCTGCCCTGCAGTCGGACGGCGGCGACCTGATCCTGCTCGGCACCAACGGCGGCAGGGTCACGCTCCAGCTCGTCGGCGCCTGCGGCGGCTGCCCGATGTCGACGATGACACTGACCGCCGGGATCGAGCGCATCCTCCGCGACCGGGTCCCCGGCGTCGAAGAGGTCGTCGCCCTCTGAGCCGCGCCGGAGGGTGGTCCGGCGGTGCCCGTCGGTATCCTCCGGGGCCATGGCGCCGCCTTCGGATCCCGCAGGTCTCATCGCCGCGGCGCGGGACGGTGACCGGCGGGCGCTGGCACGGCTGCTCACCCTGGTCGAGACCTACGGCGAGAGCGGGCGGGTGGTGCTCTCCACGCTGTTCGCCGCCACCGGCGACAGCCTGGACCACCGGGCTCACCGGGGCCCCCGGCTCCGGCAAGTCGACGCTGACCAGCCGGCTGATCGCCCACGGCCGCGATGCCGGGTCCTCCGTTGCGGTCGTGGCCGTCGACCCGTCCAGCCCGTTCTCGGGGGGCGCCATCCTCGGCGACCGGGTGCGGATGCAGGACCACATCAACGACACCGGCGTCTACATCCGCTCGCTCGCCACCAGGGGCCATCTCGGCGGCATCTCCGAAGCCACGCCGCGGTGTGTCGCCGTCCTCGACGGGATCGGGTTCGGCGAGATCCTGGTGGAGACGGTGGGCGTCGGCCAGGCGGAGGTCGACATCGCCGGCAACACCGACACCACGGTGGTCGTCGTCAACCCCCGCTGGGGGGACAGCATCCAGGCGGCCAAGGCCGGGCTGCTCGAGATCGGTGACGTGTTCGCCGTCAACAAGGCGGACCGTCCCGGCGTGGGGGAGACGGTGCGTGACCTGCGCCAGATGCTGGAGCTGGGCGACACCGCAGGGTGGCAACCGCCGATCGTCACCACCGTCGCCGAGACCGGCGAGGGCGTCGGCGAGCTCTGGGCCGCCGTCGCCGCCCACCGTCGCCACCTCATCGAGACCGGCGAGTTGGTCGAGCTTCGACGGGCGCGGCTCGTGCAGGAGGTACGCGCCGAGGTGGTGAACACGGTGCGAAGGCGGGTGCGCCGGCGGATGGACGACGCCACCTGGCAACGGACCATCGACCGGGTGGAGTCGAGGGAGATCGACCCCTGGACCGCCGCCCGCCAGATCGCCGATCTGGCCACCCCCGGCTGAGCGGCAGCCCATCGGCCGGAGCAGGCCCCGGTAGCCTCTGTCCGGTCACGCCGACCCTGGAGCAACCGTGAGCCTTGTCGAGTATGCCGTCGATGGCGCCGTCGCCCGGATCACCCTGGATCGTCCACCGGTCAACGCCCTCAACGCCGAGTTGATCGCCGACATCGACGGCGCCCTCGCCGACGCCGAGGACCCTGCCATCCGAGCCGTCGTGGTCACCGGCACTCGCCACTTCGCCGCCGGCGCCGACATCAAGCGGTTCGTCGACGCCTTCGACAGCGACGAGGGCGAGCCCCAGGCCAGCGGGCTCGCCGACGTCGTGCGTCGGCTGGAGCGCCTCGAAAAGGTCACCATCGCCGCCATCGCGGGCTACGCCCTCGGAGGTGGCCTCGAGCTGGCGATGGGCGCCGACTTCCGCTATCTGGCGGAGGACGCCAAGGTGGGGCAGCCGGAGATCCTCCTCGGGATCATCCCTGGAGCGGGCGGCACGCAGAGGCTGCCGCGGCTGATCGGGTATCAGGCGGCCAAGGAGCTGAACCTCTCGGGTCGCCAGGTCGCCGCCGAGGAGGCACTCGCCCTCGGGCTGGCCGACAAGGTGGTGCCTGCCGACCAGCTCGTCGCCGTCGCCATCGAGGATGCGGCCCGCTGGGCGTGCGGGCCCACCAAGGCATACGGGGCGGTGAAGCGGGCGATGGGGGAGGGCCACGGCCATCCCATCGACGAGGCGATGGCGGTGGAGCGCACCGAGTTCGACCGGGTGTTCGGCACCGAGGACGCCCGCACCGGGATCCTCGCCTTCGTCGCCAAGGAGCAGGCGGAGTTCTCCGGGCGTTGAGCCGGCCGCGGATCAGGTGCCGTGATGTCCTACCAGTCCGACTACATCCTGCGGATGATCGAGCAATTCGCCCAGGCGATCGCCACGTTGCGCAATCGCTTGCTCGGTCGTGGCCCGGACAGGGAACCGCTGATCGGTGAGGTGAGGGCGATCGCCGACCGGGCGGACGTGGACCTCGACCTGGCCCGCATCGTCGACGCCGAGACATTGCGGATGTTGATGAGTGTGGGCGGAGAGCTCGACCGGGGACGGTGCTGGCTCACCGCCGAGCTGCTGGTCCTCGAAGCGCTCGATGCGAGGCAGACGGGCGACCCGGACACGGCGAAGGCCGCCGCGGGCCGGGCACTCGAGCTGTACTCGTGGCTGCCCGAGGACTGGAGTCCGCTCGCCGATCTCCCTCCGGTGTCGTCGCGGGTCGCCGAGGCCACCGCCTTGCTCGCCGATTGAGTGTGCTCGCCGTCGTACTGCCGAGGGGCTGCCATCGCGCCGGGCTGACCGGATCCCACGACCGTTCGGCGGTGGACCTCAGGCGGTCGGGTGAGCATCGGAGGGAGGACGGGGTGTAGCGTTCCGTCGGCATGGGGCGCCGGCGTGGTGCTCCGCCGAGGAGGAGCCATGACCCGCCACCACTCAACACGACTGGCCGTGCTCGGTGCGCTCCTTCTGCTGATGGCTGCGTGTGGCGGCGACGACGACACCGACGGGACGGCGGCAGGAGCCGGGACCACCGGCGCCGGCGGCGAGGCGTCCAGCCTCACGGTCGAGACGCTCGACTACGCCTTCCAGAACGTGCCCGCCGAGATCCCCGCGGGCCTCGTCGAGGTCACCCTGGACAACTCGGGCGAGGTGACGCACGAGTTCGGGCTGGCCGAGATCGGCGACGCCACCGTCGACGAGTTCATCGCCGACTATCCCGCGGTGCTCGAGGGAGGGCCTTTCCCGGAGTATGTCGGCGCCGTCGTGGTCCCCGCCGAGGCCGAGCCCGGAGCAACGCTGACCGCCACCTTCACCGTCACCGAAGGCAACTACGTGGTGTTCTGTTCCCTGACCGGTGACGCCGCCGGTAGCCCGGCGGAGGGCGAGGAGGAAGCGGAGGGCCCGCTGCACCTGACGCTCGGGATGGCACAGCCGCTGGTCGTCGGCCCTGGCGACGCTGCGGCCGCCCTCCCCGAGGCGCAGGGGACGATCACCGCCGTCGACTACGGCTTCGACGCCGAGATCGAGGCCGAGGACTCCGTGATCAATTTCGTCAACGACGGGCCCAACGAAGCCCACGCTGCCGCGATCTCCGTGTTCCCGCCGGGAACGGGCGCCGAGGACGCCCAGGGCGCCATCGTCACCCTGCTCCAGGAGGAGGGAACCCCACCCGAGGGAACGCCGCTGCCGGAAGAGATCGGCTTCAGCGGCATCGCCAGCGCCGGGCTGGGCATCCAGTTCGAGGTGCCAGGTGGGTTCCAGCCCGAGAGCGTCTACGTGATCTTCTGCTTCGTCTCCGATCGAGCAGGGGGACCGCCGCACGCGATCGCCAACGACATGTACTGGGTGTTCGAGGTCGAGTAGCGCTCGGGCAAGGCGGTCCGGCGCGCAGGGCGATGCGGCGGTGGTCCCCGCCCCTGCCCCGAGTCGACGTGGCCGCCAGACGGTGATACCTTGGTGGTGAGGGCCGGATGGCACGGCCCGGACAGGGGGGTCCAGGGGTGCGCACCGTCATACCGTCGGCCGACCGCAAGATGGCGTCGTCCGCGGCCGCGCTCGCCTCGCCGTCATCGTGGTCGAGCGCAACCTCCCCTTGGCATGTTCTGCGGCCGCCGGGTCGGTGGGTCTGGCTAGCCCCCCTGACGGATTCCACCGACCCGACGGAAGGGGGCCTGTACCAACAGGCCCCCTTTCTCTTGTCCGACGAGCGCACGGCGCCTCGACCACCACCCCGACCTGGCAGACTTGGCTCGCCATGCCTGACCTCTACCTGGACCACGCCGCCACCACACCGCTCCGCCCCGGCGTTGCGGAGGCGATGGCTCCGTACCTGGGCGAGGTCTACGGCAACCCGTCGGGAGTCCATGGCGTCTCCCGACGTGCCAAGAACGCCATGGAGGAGGCCCGCGAGCGCGTCGCCGCCCTGCTCGGCGCCGCCCGACCGCTCGACGTGGTGTTCACCAGCGGGGGCACCGAGTCCGACAACCTCGCCATCGCCGGCGCGGCCCTCTCCCCGACCCGGGGCGGGCCGGCCGTGGTCACCGCGGTCGAGCACGAAGCGGTGCTGGCCGCCGCCCGCTTCGTCGCCCGGATGGGCCGCCAGGCGGTGGTGGTGCCGGTCGGGCCGACCGGGGTCGTGGCCCCCGACGACGTGCTGGAAGCGATCAGCGACCGAACCGCGGTGGTGTCGGTGATGGCCGCCAACAACGAGACCGGGGCCCGGCAACCGGTGCGCAAGGTCGCCGAGGCGGTCAAGTCGGCGGTGCCCCGGGCGCTGGTCCACACCGATGCCGTGCAGGCCTTCTGCTCCGACCCGGTGACCGTCGCCGAGACCGGCGCCGACCTCATCACGCTCGCCGGGCACAAGCTGGGAGGCCCCAAGGGGATCGGGCTGCTCGTCGTCCCGGCGGGTGTCGACCTGGAGCCGGTGGTTCACGGCGGTGGCCAGGAGCTCGGTCTCCGCTCGGGGACGCCGAACGTCGCCGGGATCGTGGGGATGGCCGCCGCCATGGAGGCCGCCGCCGCCGACCGGGAGCGCTTCGTCGTCGAGGTGGGTGGCGCCCGCGACGGCTTCGAGCGGCGGTTGGCAGAGCTGGTCCCCGACGTCGTCCTCACCGTCACCGGCGAGGACCGCATCCCCCAGATCGCCCACGTTCGGATCCCCGGAGTCGCCGCCGACACACTGCTGGTCCGGCTCGACGAGGCCGGGGTGGCGGCGTCGGCCGGCTCCGCCTGTTCTTCAGGTGCGGTCCGGTCGTCCCACGTCCTGCGGGCGATGGGCATGGCCGGCGCCGAGGCCGCCGAGTGCGTCCGCTTCAGCTTCGGCTGGCCCGACCGGCCCGCCGACGGCCCCGCCGCCGCCGAAGAGGTCGCTGCGGTGATCGGGGCGCTGCGATGAAGGTGCTGGTGGCCATGTCGGGCGGGGTGGACTCGTCGGTGGCAGCCGCCCTGCTCGTCGAGGCAGGGCACCAGGTCGTCGGGGTGACCCTCAAGCAGTGGGAAGGGCCTTCGGGTGAGATGCCCACCGCCGGCTGCTGCACCGTCGGCGACGCCGAGGACGCCCGCCGGGTCGCAGCCCAGCTCGACATCCCCTACTACGTGCTCGACTACGTGGAGCGGTTCCGCACCACCGTCGTCGAGCCGTTCGCCGATGGGTACGCCGGCGGGGAGACGCCCAACCCGTGCATCGAGTGCAACCGCACCGTCCGGTTCTCGGCGCTCCTCGACCGCACCGAGGCACTCGGATGCCAGTTGCTCGCCACCGGCCATCACGCCCGGGTGGAGCGGCGGGGAGACCGCTGGGCGCTGTGCACCGCCACCGACCCTGCCAAGGACCAGTCGTACGTGCTCCACATGCTCGGCCAGGCCGAGCTCGCCCGCATCCGTCTCCCGGTGGGCCGCCTCACCAAGCCCGAGGTGCGCGCCAAGGCGCAGGCGCTGGGACTGCGCACCGCCTCCAAGCCCGACAGCCAGGACCTCTGCTTCATCGGCGCCGAGGGCTACCGAGGATTCCTGCGGGTCGCGCCGGCCCGAGCTGGCCAGGCCCGGGCCCATCGTCGACGAGACCGGCGCCACGGTGGGGGAGCACGCCGGCACCATCGACTTCACCATCGGGCAGCGCCGCGGGATCGGCGTGGCCTCGACCGACGGGCCGCGATACGTCACCGGCATCGACCCTGACAGCGCAACGGTGCGGATCGGGCGCCGAGCCGATCTCGAGGTCGAAGGGTGTGACCTCGCTTCGGTCGGATTCGTGGCCGGGAGCCCCCCGGGGACCGGGGAGATCGACATCGCGGTCAAGGTCCGCTACCGAGCTCGACCGGTCACCGCGGTCCTGGGCCTTCACGGTGCGGACTGGCGAGTGGACTTCGCCGAGCCTCAGCTCGGCGTGGCCCCCGGTCAGGCCGCCGTCTTCTACCGCGGAGACGAGGTGCTCGGCGGAGGCCGGATCGCCGCCACCCATCGGGCGGCCAGGGCGTCCTGACCGAGCCCGATCGGCCGCGCCGCCGGCGATCGCCCGGGCGTGGGCGTGGCGGCTCGGGCACGGGGCGTAGCCCTGCTTCGTAGGCGATAATCGCGTAGTGCAGAGAGAACGAGCCACCCAGCCCATCCCGGCCGAGGTGACCGAGAAGCTGGCCGACCGGCTCCACCACTTGTCGATGGCCGAGGCGGAGCGGGTGCTGGAGCGCGCCATCGCCCTCCAGTCGGAGGCGGAGATGGCGCCGCCGAACACCATCGACACCGCGATGTTGGGCAGGATCGCCGCCGAGCTCCAGGTCGACCCCGCTCATCTGCGGCAGGCGCTGGCGGAGGAGCTGCTGAGGCTCGATGCCGAGGAACCGGGCTGGCTCGACCGGTTGATCGGCCCCGACGGGGTTGCCGCGCAGGCGGTCATCACGGGCGATGCCGCCCACGTGCGGGCCGCCATCGACAACTGGCTGGCCAGGCACGAGGGCCTGCGCAAGCGGTCGGAAACGATCAGCGGCACCCGCTGGGAGCGCGATCCGAACCTTGCCACCGCCGCCCGGATGGCGCTCAACATGACCCAGGGGTCGGGACGGCTGCGCGGCGTCGACGGGGTGACGACCATGGTCCGTCCGGCCACCGACACCCATCAGTTGGTCAGGATCGAGGCGGATACCGGCAAGCTGCGCCGCCGTGGCATCGTGCTCCTCGCCGCCGCCGCCCTGCTCGGAGGTCTAGTCACGGTGGGGGGCACCGTCGACGGTTTCGGGTGGCAAGACGTCGCCGCCGGGGCCGCCTTCACCGCGGTTGGGGCGGGAGGTGTCCTTCTCGGCGTCCGCATGTGGGCGAACCGGATCGAGGAGGCCGTTGGCCGGGCCGTCGATGCCTTCGCCAACCCCGACCTCGTCGAGTACACCGGCGTGGCCGGGCTGATCGGTCGCTTCCTCGGCGGCGGCACCTGGACGACGCGGCGCTGAAGGCCGCGTTTCCAGGAGCCCTTCGGGCTAAGTGAACGTCGCCGTCCGAGCTAGGTGAATATGGACGTGCCGCCGGGGCCGACGGCCAGGCCAATGACGATCAGGATGATCCCCCAGAGGATCTGTCGCCGGAACAGCGCCAGGATCCCCGAGACCACCAACACGACGGCGAGGATCCAGAGGATCAGTTCCATCAGCGAGTCTCCTTCTCTACTCGGTGGCGCCCGTCCGCAATCGACGGGCCGGTGCGGTTCTACCCGGTTGCGCCCGTGACAAACTGGCGGCCCCATGAACGCCAACCAGCCCCCCGATGCCGCCGCCGAGATCGAGGCGCTGCGCACTGCGATCGACCACAACAACCACCGGTACCACGTGCTCGACGCCCCCGAGATCTCGGACATCGAGTACGACGAGCTGGTGCGGCGCCTGATCGTCCTCGAGCAGGTACACCCCGAGCTGGTGACGGAGGACTCGCCCACCCAGCGGGTGGGCGGCCCGCTCGACACCGCATTCGCCCCGGTGCGCCACCGGGCACGGATGTTCTCGCTGGACAACGTCGTGTCGATCGCCGAGCTCGAAGCATGGCAGGCACGGCTGGTGCGGGCGCTGGGCGAGGAGCCGGACGGGTACGTGTGCGAGTTGAAGATCGACGGTCTGGCGGTGTCGCTCACCTACGTCGACGGCCGGTTTGCCGGCGCCGCCACCCGGGGTGACGGCACGACCGGAGAGGATGTCACCGCAAACATTCGCACCGTCGAGGCGGTGCCGCTGCGGCTCCAGGGCACGCCTCCGGCGGTGATGGAGGTGCGGGGCGAGGTGTACATGCCGGTCTCCGCATTCGAGGAGCTCAACGCCCGGCAAGCGGAGCTCGGGCTCCGACCCTACGTCAACCCACGCAACACGGCAGCCGGCTCGGTGAGGCAGAAGGATCCGTCCAAGACCGCCGAAAGGAACCTCTCCGTCTGGGTGTACCAGGTGGGTCACCTCGAGGGCGGGCCCCCGTTGCGATCCCATGCCGAGTCGCTGGCCTGGCTGACCGAGCTGGGGCTGCGCACCAACCCGGCTGCGGCGCGGGTGACCGACCTGGCCGGGATCGAGGCCTACGTGACCGATGTGTCCTCACACCGCCACGATCGCGACTACGAGATCGACGGGATCGTGGTGAAGGTCGACCGGATCGACCTGCAGCAGCAGGTGGGGTTCACCGCCAAGAGCCCACGCTGGGCGGTCGCCTACAAGCTGCCCCCCGAGGAGAAGACCACCACTCTGCTCAGCATCGAGATCAACGTCGGGCGCACGGGCGCGGTCACCCCATACGCAGTGTTGGACCCGGTGTTCGTGGGTGGCGTCTCGGTGGGCACCGCCACCCTCCACAACGAGAAGGAGCTGCACCGCAAGGACATCCGCCCCGGCGACACCGTCGTAGTGCGGCGCGCCGGCGACGTCATCCCGGAGGTGGTGGCGCCGGTCGTCGCCATGCGCCGCCGCGGCGCCCGCAAGTGGCACATGCCGAAGATGTGCCCGTTCTGCGGGAACCCCATCGTCACCCCCGAGGGGGAGGCGCGAGCACGCTGCACCGGCGGCTATGCCTGCCCCGCCCGGCTCCGCGAGCACCTATCCCATTTCGTGTCCCGTGGCGCCATGGACATCGACGGGTTCGGCTACCGGACCGTCGACCTCCTGGTCAACGAGGGGTTGATCGCCGACCCGGCCGACATCTTCGTGATGGACCTCGACCGCCTCCTGGAGTTCGACGGGTGGGGGCCGACCTCGGTGGAGAACCTGCGGCGCGCCATCGCCGCCGCCCGCGACCGGCCGCTGGCGCAGCTGATCACCGCCTTGGGGATCACCCACGTCGGTGGCACGGTGGCCCGCACCATCGCCGCCCACTTCGGGTCGATGGATGCCCTGCTGGCGGCCTCGGCAGAGGACATCGCCGCCGTCAACGGCGTCGGCCCCGAGATCGCCCGCTCGATCAGCGAATGGGCCGGCGATCCGACGAATCGACGGCTCGTGGAGCGTCTGGGGGAGGGAGGGGTGCGGTTGGCCGACGAGCCGGCCGAGGCGACCGAGGCGTCCGACGAGCTGGCCGGGCTGAGCTTCGTGATCACCGGGACCCTGGAAGGGCTCTCTCGAGAAGAGGCGACGGCCGCACTCGAGCAACGGGGAGCGAAGGTGACCGGCTCGGTGTCGAAGCGCACCGCCGCGGTCATCGCCGGCGAGTCTCCCGGGTCGAAGCTGGCGAAGGCGGAGGAACTGGGAATCCCGGTGCTCGACGGTCCCGGGCTCGAGCGCCTGCTCGCCGAAGGCCCCGGTGCGCTCGCCCCGCCCTGACCGCCGGCGCCAGGATCCCAAACTTTGAGCGAGTGACGCCACCTGGTGAGTTCAATCGCTCAAAGTTCGCAGCGAGGAGCGGATCGGCGTTCGGAAGCCGGGGGAGAGCACCGGGCGCGGTAGCCTGATCGACCGTTCGCGAGGAGCCCGTTGACGAGCCACGCCCGGACCGCCCATCAGGTCGACTACTCGCGCAAGTGGTTCGTGATGGCGGCCATCGCCATGGGGATATTCCTCGGAACCATCGACGGGAGCATCGTCAACGCCGCCCTCCCGACACTCGAGACCGAGTTCGGCACCAGCTTCGCCGCCGTCCAGTGGATCGTGCTCGGCTACCTCCTGGTGCTGGCGACGCTGACCATGGGTGTCGGGAGGCTCGGCGACATGCGCGGGAAGCGGCCGATCTACACCGCAGGGTTCGCCGTGTTCACCGTCGCCTCCACCCTGTGCGGTCTCGCCCCCGGTATCGGATGGCTGATCGCCTTCCGGATCGTCCAGGGCATCGGCTCGGCGATGATCTTCGCCCTCGGCTTCGCCATCCTCACCGAGGCCTTCCCGGCATCGGAGCGGGGCCGGGCGCTCGGGCTGGCAGGCACCCTGGTGTCGATAGGGGTCGCCATCGGCCCCGCCCTCGGCGGGCTGATCATCGACACCCTGAGCTGGCGGTGGATCTTCCTGGTGAACCTGCCCATCGGCATCCTGGGGACGTGGACGGCGTGGCGCTTCGTTCCCGACGTCGAGCCGCCGGGGGGCCAGCGGTTCGACTTCGTCGGCGCCACCGCCTTCGGCGTCGCCCTGCTGTCGATGATGCTGGGCCTCACCCTTGCCCAGGAACGCGGCTTCGGCGATGCCGTGGTCATCGGGCTGGCCGTGGCGGCGGTGGCGGCGCTGGTCGCCTTCATCGCCATCGAGCGGCGGGTCTCCCATCCCATGATCGACCTCACGCTCTTCTCGAACCGGCTGCTCTCGGCCAACCTCGTCTCCGGTTGGCTGGTGTTCGTCGCCTTGGCCGGTTTCCTCGTGCTCGCTCCGTTCTATCTGCAGGACGTGCTCGGCTACGACACGCGGACGATGGGTCTGCTGCTCGCCGCCGCGCCCATCGCGCTCGGGGTGGTGTCGCCGATCAGCGGGGCGATCTCGGACCGCGTCGGGCCCCGCCCGGTGCTGGTCACCGGGCTCGCCGTCCTCGTCGTCGCCTACCTGGGGCTGACCACGCTCGGCGTGGACACGTCGGTGCGCAATTGGCTGCTGCTGGTCATCCCGGCGGGGCTCGGGGTGGGCATCTTCCAGTCGCCCAACAACAGCGCGGTGATGGGGGCGGTGCCTTCGCACCGTCTCGGGGTCACCTCGGCGATGCTCACCATCACCAGGATCTTCGGCCAGATCGTCGGGGTCACCGTGTTGGGCACCATCTGGGCAACCCGGGTGTCCGCGTACTCCGGCATCGCCGATCCGACCGAGGCAGCCCCCGAAGCGCAGGTGAACGGCCTGACCGACACGATCGCGGTGGCGGCGGCTGCCCTCACCGTCGCCCTGCTGGTCGCCATCTGGGGCCTGGTCACCGAGCGGCGTGCGGCGCGGGTCGCCTGAGCGCCGGCGTGGCCGGTGGGCGGGCCGGGCTCGCCGCAGGGGGAGGAGCCCGGTGGCGGCGCCGGCTCAACCGGTAGCGGGCACCTCCGAGACCACCAGCTTGACCTTGGCGGCGTGGCCCGGCTCGCGCTCGATCCGATCGACGGCGACGACCGAGACGTCGATCCGAGCGCCGGCATCTGCCACCGCCCGTGCGCACCGCGGCCTCGACCCGCTCGACCAGGTCGGAGGCGGATCGCCGCCGGGGTACCACCCTGACGAGCAGCTCATCGCTGCCGGTGGACGATCTGGTACTGGACCACCTCGGGAAGCAGGGTGAACGGGGCACGGAGCAGGTACGGGTGGACCGAGACGAGCCCGCCATCGGCGGCCGGGAGGGCCAGCACGTCGTCGCTACGCCCGTCGACCCGCTGGATCCGGTCGTAGGGCCGACCGCTCGGGTCAGGGCCGGCGGCGAGGACCACCGAGTCGGCGAGCTCGTAGCGGATCAACGGCTGGGCACGGTTGACCAGGTTGGTCAGGAGCACCTTGCTGCCGGGCATCCCTGGCGGAACCGGCGCTCCCCGATCGTCGACGACCTCCACGATGGCCTCCTCGCACACATGGAGACCGACATCGTCCCGCGACCCGATGGCCACCACGCCCACCTCCGTGGAGGCGTACATGTCGACCGGCTTCGCCCAAGCCTTCTCGATCCGGATGGAGGCGTCTTCGGTGAGGACCTCCGAGACGCTGACCACCACCCCTGGTGCGATGTCGAGCGTTCCGGAGAGCTGCTCCTCGGCCAGCAGGGTGAGGACGGTCGGATAGCTGACGACCATCTCCGGTCGGTATCCGTTGAGGGCGGCGACCATCTCCGGCATGGGCGTGGTGACCGCCAGCCGGGGCGCTCCCGAATGCCCCGCCTGGAGGGCTGCGGAGACCTGGCGGGACAGATGGAGCGGGCTGGGCGCCCCGATGCCGACCACCCGGGTCTCCGCGGTGGCACCCAGGCGAACCAGGGACCGGAGGAAGACGGCAACCCAGTGGGCGAACTCCGACTGCGAGTAGGCGAACAGACCGGACAGGCCGCTGGTCCCCGAGGTGCTGAAGATGCGGTACTCGTCGTGGTAGAGCTCGCCGGCGTCGGCGGCGCCGAGGAACCCCTCCAGGTCCCGGCGCCGCAGGCGAGGATCGGTCACCACCCGATCGAACTGGTCCATCAGCAAGGACTTGGGGAGTGTCGGGAGGTCGCCGAGGGGGGCCTCGACCGCGTCCTCTCCGAGCGCCTCCCGGTAGTACGGAGAGCGCTCGACCGCATGCTCCAGCAACCGCCGGAGGCGTCGGTCCTGGAACTCGTCGAGCTTCTCTCTCGACCAACGATCCCGTTCCAGCATCTCCACGGCGTTCTTCTCGAGCACCTGGGGAGAGAGCGGGTCGACGGTGACGGCAGCAGCGGTCATGGCGCGTTCCTTTGTCGGGCCGGCCTTTTCACCGGCGGGCGCGGGGCAGTGGTCGCCGGCTCGGCGCGCCGGGCCGGCTCGGTGAAGACCCACTCGCACCTGGTGCAGTGCAGTCGCAGGGCGTGCATCCGCCCGCTGGGGTCCTTCTCGATGGCGAGCACGTCGGCCGAGTGGTTGCCGCAAGCGGGACAGGCGAACCCGAAGGCCAGGTTCACGGCTTCCCGCTCCCTCGGTCCCAATCGATCAGGCCGTGGAGCATGGCGGTGTGTATCTCGGCGAAGAGCTCGGCGGGCATCGACGGATCCATCTGGCGCTCGGCGCTGAACGCCCGGATCAGGAGCGACGAAGCCCGGGCCACCTCGTACGACGAGAGCCGGAACCACGCCTGGTAGCGCTCCTGGGTGGCGTCCAGGAGGCGGGCGATGGCTTCGAGAAACCGACTCCTGATCTCGACGTAGGCGATTCTCAGCTCGTCGTCCAAGGCGGCGTGGGCGACGAACTCGGAGAGGAGTGGCAGCCACCGAGGGTCCCTGGTGTCGGCCTCGGCCATGAACCGAGAGACCTCCCGCATCGCCTCGTAGAAGTCCTCGCTCTCGAGCATGATGTCGGTGTACGCCCCGATCCGGTGCTCGTAGTGGGTGGCCAGGACGGCGAGGTACAGCGCGGCCTTGTCGTCGAAGTTGGAGTAGACCGCCCCCTTGGTGTACCCGGCTTCCTCGGCGATCTCCTCCACGGAGGCCCCGTGGAAGCCGCTGCGGAGGAATACCCGGCGGGCGGCGGTGAGGAGGTCGCTTCGGGTCTGCGCCTTGCGCTCGACCCTGGTTGCACGGGTGGCCGTCATTTCGCATACCGCCGGTGTCGCAATACTGGCGGTATTGTAATACCGTCGGTATCCAAAGTCAACCTGGTTATCCGGATAGCCGCGGTTATCCGGATGACCGCACGCTCGTAAAAAGAGGCGGGGGCGGTGTCTCGGCAAGGCCCGGGCGGCACAACGGGAGGCCTCACGCCGCTCATTGGACCCGGAACGACCATCGCAGCGAGCCGGGCGCAGGCATGCCCGAGGTGCGGTCCCAGGTGGCGACCACGTGGTGGAAGCCGGCGGTCCACTCCTCGAAGGCCTTCCCCGGCCCGGGCTCCCAGGTGTACCGGCCGCTGATGTCGTCGCCGACGATCTCGACGGCGGGCACCGGGACCCCGTCGACGGTCAGCTCGAGCACGTAGCCGGCCTCGAGGTCGACGACGATCTGGACCTGGCGGGCGACGTTGGCCCCGTCGACCGGGGAGTACGACTCGACGGCGTCGGGCAACCCGGGGTCGCGCCCGCTCGGGGCGAACACCACGGCGAACACGACGACAGCGATGAGCGCCAGACCCAACAGCATGAAGACGATCCGGTAGCGGGTGGTGGTCACGGGAGGTCGATGGTAAGGGCCGACCGGCCGACCGGTCTACCGTGGCGGACATGCGGATCAACCCGGTGCTGACCCGGCTCGGCGACTATCCGATCGCCGCCGTGCACGAGAAGGTGGCCGAGCTGCGCAGCCAGGGGACGCACGTGATCGACTTCTCCATCGGCGACCCCCGAGAGCCCACGCCGCCGTTCATCCGCCAGGCGCTGATCGATGCGGTCCCCGTGTCGTCGCAGTACCCGCTCACCGCCGGGATCGCCGAGCTGCGGCAGGCGGTGGCCGACTACGTGAGACGGCGCTTCGACGTCGACGTCGATCCCGACACCCAGGTGATGCCCACCTCCGGATCCAAGGAGGCGGTGTTCAGCGCACCGCTCGCCTTCGTCGACCGTGACGGGGCGGACATCGTTGCCTACGGAACCCCCGGCTACCCCATCTACCAACGCGGTGCGCTGTTCGCCGGCGCCGACGTCCACGAGGTCCTCCTCCACGACGACTTCGTGCTCCGTGCCGCCGACATCTCCGACGACGTCTGGGAACGGGCGGCGATCGTGTGGACGTGCACCCCGCACAACCCGACCGGAGCCGTCACCGACGCCGCCACCCTGACCGACCTGCTCGACGCCGCCCGCGGCCACGGTTCCTGGCTGTTCTCCGACGAGTGCTACGCCGACGTCTACGAGCCGCTCGCCTTCCCGGACGGCCCCGGGTCACTGCTCCAGGCAGCGGGCGCCGGCGCCACCGGGGTGCTCGCCTTCTTCTCCTGCTCCAAGCGGTCCGGGATGACCGGTTACCGCTCCGGGGCGATGGTGGGCGACGCCGATGCCATCAGCCGCCCTCAAGAAGCTCCGCACCGCCACCGGCACCGCCTCGCCCGACTTCGTGCAGGCCGCCGCCGTCGCCGCCTGGTCGGACGACGCCCACGCCGCCGAGCGCCGGGACATCTTCGCCGCCAAGCGGGCGGTGCTGCGCAAGGCGTTCGAGTCGGTGGGCCATCGGGTCGTCGCCTCCCAGGCCGGGTTGTACCTCTGGGTCGACGTCGGTGACGACCTGGCGGTGAGCGCCAAGCTGCTCGCCGGACGGCGTCGTGGTCTCGCCCGGGCGGGCCTTCGGGCCGGGCGGTGAGGGCTACCTCCGACTGGCGCTGGTCCCTACCCTCGAGGAGTGCGAGGCGGCGGTCGAGGTCGTGCAGGAGTGCCTGCAACGGTGAGCGACCGCGCCGCCATCGAAGCCGCCTACGCCGATCTCGACCTGCTCGGCGACGCCACCGACGCGGTGCGGCGCACCATCGCCGCCCTCGACCGGGGCGAGGTGCGGGTGGCCGAGCCGGTCGAAGGCGAGTGGGTGGTCAACGAGTGGGTGAAGCAGGCCATCCTCCTCTACTTCCGCGTCGCCGGGCTGGAGACCATCGAGGCCGGCCCCTTCGAGTACCACGACAAGATCCCCACCAAGCGCCATCTGGCCGAGGCCGGCATCCGAGTGGTCCCACCGGGGACCGTGCGCTACGGGGCCTTCTGCGAGCCCGGGGTGGTGGTCATGCCCGGCTACGTCAACATCGGGGCCATGGGTGGGGTCGGGGACGATGGTCGACACCTGGGCAACCGTGGGGTCGTGCGCCCAGGTGGGTCGGGACGTCCACCTGTCCGGCGGGGTCGGGATCGGCGGGGTCCTGGAGCCGCCGTCGGCCGCGTCCGGTGATCATCGAGGACGGCGCCTTCATCGGCAGCCGCTCCATCGTGGTCGAGGGGGTGGTGATCGGGGCGGGGGCGGTGCTCGGCGCCAACACCACCATCAGCGCCTCCATCCCGGTCATCGACGTCACCGGCGCCGAGCCGGTGGAGATCAGGGGTCGGGTCCCGGCCAACGCCGTGGTGGTGCCCGGCACCCGGCCCAAGCAGTTCCCGGCCGGGACCTACCAGGTGCAGTGCCCGTTGATCATCGGGTGGCGGGACGAGTCCACCGATCGCAAGACGTCGCTCAACGAGGCGCTGCGGGTGTTCGGGGTGCAGGCGTGACCTCGCTCCACGAGACGCTCGGCTGGCTGGTGGACATCCCCTCGGTCACCGGCAACGAAGGGCCGGCTGTGCACCGCCATCGCCGAGCGGCTGCTGCCGTCGTGGAGCATCGAGACGGTGACCCGGCTGGGCAACAGCCTGGTGGTGGGACGCACCGGCGATCGCCCGCTGATCACGCTGCTCGGCCACATCGACACCGTCCCCGAGCAGGGCAATGGGGCCGCGCGCGTCGACGGCGACCGCATGTACGGGCTGGGCACCAGCGACATGAAGGCGGGGGTGGCGGTGATGATCCACCTCCTGGAGAACCAGGACGTCGATCGACGGCCCCTACGACGTGGTCGGGGTCTTCTACGACAAGGAGGAGGGCTCGTCGGACGACAACGGGCTCGAGGACGTGCTCGACCGCGCCCCGTGGC
The DNA here is from genome assembly GCA_963812375.1 of uncultured Acidimicrobiia bacterium. GTDB lineage: Bacteria > Actinomycetota > Acidimicrobiia > Spongiisociales > UBA5794 > JACDBE01. The sequence continues at coordinate 204,912 of CAWEUW010000011.1, forward strand.
TCACCGGGGCGGCGCTGGCCGTCGTGCTCGAGCCGACCGACCTGCGGCTCGAGCTGGGGTGCAACGGGGTGATGAACGCCGATGTCGTGTTCACCGGGACGGCGGCCCACAGCGCCCGACCGTGGATGGGGGAGAACGCCATCACCAAGGCGGGCGCCTGGCTCGACCGGCTCCATCGGATGGAGCCGGAAGCGGTCGATGTCGACGGGCTCGAGTACCGCGAGGTGTTCTCGGTGACCCGGGCGAGCGGGGGGATCGCCAACAACGTCATCCCCGCCGAGTTCAGGCTGAACGTCAACTACCGGTTCCCGCCTTCGTACGACCTGGCCCGAGCCGAGGAGCGGCTGCGGGAGGTGTCGGCCGACGCCGACCGGGTCGTGGTGAAGGACCGGGCGGCGGCAGGTGCGGTGCCGACGGCCAACGATCACCTCGACCGGCTGGTGGAGGCACTCGGCGCCGAGCGGTCGGCCAAGCAGGGCTGGACCGACGTGGCCCGGCTCGGCGCCCGCGGCGTTCCTGCGGTCAACTACGGGCCCGGCGACCCGGGACTGGCCCACCGCGCCGACGAGTCGGTGGCGCTGGGCAACCTCGACGCCGCCTACCAGGGTCTGCTGGGGTTTCTCACCAGAAGGTGAGGATGCACAGCACCGCGGTCGGCAGGACCACCAGGTTCATCGGGATCCCGATCCTGGTGTAGTCGGTGAACCGGTACCCGCCGGGGCCGTACACCATCATGTTGGTCTGGTATCCGATCGGGGTGAGGAACGACGCCGACGCCGCCACCGCCACCCCGAGGGCGAGGCCGCGCGGATCGAGCCCGGTGGTGGCGGCGATACCGAGGGCGATGGGAAAGAGCAGGGCGGCGGCGGCGTTGTTGGTCACCAGCTCGGTGATGGCCATCGTGGCGACCAACAGCCCGAGCACGATCCCGAACTCGCCGAACCGACCGAAGACATCGACCAACCCATCGGCGACGGTGGTGGCCACCCCGGAATTGAACATCGCCGACCCCAGCCCGAACGAGGCGGCGATGAGGACGATGACGTCGATGTCGATGGCGTTGCGCACGTCGCTGGGTGTCAGGGTCCTAGTGAGGAGCAGCACGGCGATGGCGATCAGCGATGCGTCGAGGATGTCGACGATCTCGAACGCGGCCACCAGGATGACGGCGGCGCCGAGCAGCGCCGACCAGCGGCGCCTTACGGGTGGCCGTCGGGGGAGGCCCGCCCAGCCGGGCGATCAGCAGGAACGTGTGGCTGTCACCCCAGTCCCGCCTGAAGTCGGGCCCGGCCAGCACCAGCAGGGTGTCGCCCGGCCGCAGCTCGACCTCGCCCAGCTTGGCGCTCACCTTCTCGCCTGCCCGGTGGATCGCCACTACGGCCGCCTGGAACCGGCTGCGGAAGTCCGCTTCCTTGAGCGTCTGCCCCACCAGCGGCGAGGATCGGCCGACCACCACCTCGTAGAACGTGTGGCCCGGGGAGTCGACCGCCAGGTAGTGCGGGTGCTCGGCGGAGCGGAGACCCGGAGCCCGTTGCAGGTCGACGATCTGGTCGACCTTGCCGGCGAACACCAGGCGGTCGTCGGCCTCGAGCAGCTCTTCGGGCGCCACCGGGGCGATCACCCGGCCGTCCCGGACCACCTCGACCAGGAACACGGCATTGAGGTCGCGCAGCCCGCCGTCGGTGACCGAAACGCCCTCCAGCGGACCGCCGCCGACCACCTCCATCGTGACCGTGAACTCGCGGAAGTTCTCCGCCTCGTAGACGCCGCGCCGTGCCGGGACCAACTTGCCCATGAGGGCGATCATCACGGCGAGGCCCACCACCGCCACCGGCAGCCCTATCGGGGTGATCTCGAAGAGGCTGAACGGCTCCCCGGTCGCCTCCTCCATCAGCCCGGAGACCACCAGGTTGGTCGAGGTGCCGATCAGGGTGACGACTCCGCCCAGGATGGCCGCGTAGCTGACCGGCATCAGGAACTTGGAGGCGGAGACCTTCTTGCGCTGCGCCCACGACACCACGTCGGGGATCAGCATCGCCACCAGTGGGGTGTTGTTGACGAAGGCGGAGGCTCCCGCCACGGGCACGGTGAGGCGAGCGATCGCCCGCCAGCCGCGACCGTCACCGAGCAGCTTGGTCACCGCCGGAGCCAGCAGCCCGGTCTTCTGGGCGGCGAAAGCCAGCACGTAGAGGGCGGCGACGGTGATGGGTGCCGGGTTGGCGAAGCCGGCGAACGCCTCTTCCCGGGTGATCACGCCGGTGATCATGAAGGTGATGGTCGCCCCGAGCACGACCAGCGATGGAGGGAGCCGGTCGAGGGCGAGCAGCACCAGCATCACCGTGAGCACGGCGACGGTGAACCATCCCTCGAGTCCCACGGCACCCCCCGGTGAGCAGGCCCACGTCGGGCCCTGTCGGCGGCGAGGTTAGCGGGCTTCGCACCATTCCGATCTCCCGGGTCGGGAACATCTGTGACCGCGAGGGGGGACGGTCGGCAGCCGAATGCGTCGCCGGGGACTGGCGGCCCATCATCGGGAAGGGACCTGATCGGGCCGGATCGACAGCCGTGGAGGGCAGGCCTCTAACCTCCGTCGCCATGCCAGTCGACATCGACATCGCCAAGGTGGCCAGGCTGGCCCGGATCGCCCTCGACGACGAGCGGCTCGAGTTGTACGGCGCCCAGCTGGGGCTGATCCTGGAGCACGCCGAGCGGGTGCAGGCCATCGACACCACCGGTGTGCCACCGACCGCCCACCCGTTCGCCACCACGAACTCGTTCCGCGACGACGAGGTGGCGCCGTCGCTCGACCGGGACGAGGTGCTGGCCCAGGCGCCGGACGCCGTCGACGGCTATTTCCGGGTGCCCCGCATCCTCCACGAGGGATGAACGTGACCGGGTACCCAGGCGATGCCGCCGACCTGACCATCGCCACCGCCGGCTCGGCCTTGCGGTCGGGTGACCTGGGGGCGGTCGAGCTGCTCGACGCCGTCCTGGCGCGGGCCGCGGTCACCGAGGCACACCTGCACGCCTACCTCACCCTCGACCGTACCGGGGCCCGGACCGCCGCCGAGGCCGCCGACCGCCGCCTGTCCGCCGGGGAGGAACGCGGCCCGCTCGACGGGATCCCGGTGGCCCTCAAGGACAACCTGTGCACCCGCGGGGTCGAGACCACGTGCTCTTCGCAGATCCTCGCCGGATACGTGCCCCCGTACGACGCCACCGCCGTTGCCCGACTCCGTGATGCCGGAGCGGTGATCGTCGGCAAGACCAACCTCGACGAGTTCGCCATGGGGTCGTCCACCGAGAACTCCGGCTTCGGCGCCAGCCGCAACCCGTGGGACACCGAGCGGGTGCCGGGCGGGTCGTCCGGTGGGGCCGCCGCCGCCGTCGCCGCCGGCTCGGCGCTGGGCGGGTTCGGCAGCGACACCGGCGGGTCGGTGCGCCAGCCCGGTGCCCTGTGCGGGGTCGTCGGCATGAAACCCACCTACGGGCTGGTCAGCCGGTACGGGCTGATCGCCTTCGCCTCCTCGCTCGACCAGATCGGGCCCCTGGCCCGGACCGTAGGCGACGCCGTCGACCTGCTGGAGGCGGTGGCCGGGCACGACCCGCGCGACGCCACCAGCATCCGAGGTGAGGTCCCGCCGATGCGCCGTTCGCTGGAGAACGGGGTGTCCGGGTTGCGGATCGGCGTGGTCGAAGAGTTGACCGGGGAGGGCATCGCACCGGCGGTGGCCGCCGACTTCGTGCGCACCGTGGACGCCCTCGCCGACGCCGGGGCGGAGATCGTCGATGTCTCCCTGCCCACCGCTCCCCATGCCATCTCGGTGTACTACCTGATCGCCCCGGCGGAGGCATCGGCCAACCTGGCCCGCTTCGACGGGGTCCGCTACGGGCTGAGGGTCGACGCCGCCACCACCGAGGAGATGATGGCCGCCACCCGGGCGCAGGGGTTCGGGCCGGAGGTGATCCGCCGGGTCCTGCTCGGCACCTATGCCCTCAGCGCCGGCTACTACGACGCGTTCTACGGGCAGGCGCTCAAGGTGCGCACCCTGATGAGGCGCGACTTCGCCGCCGCCTACGAGCGCTGTGACGCCCTGGTCTCTCCCACCAGTCCCACCACGGCCTTCCCGCTGGGGGAGCGCACCACCGATCCGCTGACCATGTACTACTCCGATGTGTGCACCATCCCCTGCAACCTGACGGGAGACCCCGCGATCTCGCTGCCCATCGGGCTCGACGACGACGGGCTGCCGACCTCCTTCCAGGTGATGGCCCCGGCCCTGGGAGAGGAAATGCTGTTCCGGGTGGCGGCGGAGGTCGAGCGGCTCGCCGGGTTCGACGCCCGTCCCGCCCTGGCCAGCTCGGCCGTGGTGGCGCCATGACGGACGAGGCGACCAACGGGTACGAGGCGGTCATCGGCATCGAGACCCACGTCGAGCTGTCGACCCGGTCGAAGATGTTCTGTGGCTGCGCAGTCACCTTCGGGGACGAGCCGAATACCGCGGTGTGCCCGGTGTGCCTGGGACTGCCCGGGGCGCTCCCCGTGCCCAACCGTGAGGCGATCGAGGGCATCCTCCGTGTCGGCGCCGCCCTCGGCTGTGAGCTGGTGGAGCACTCGGTGTTCCACCGCAAGAACTACTTCTACCCGGACCTGCCGAAGAACTACCAGATTTCGCAATACGACATCCCGCTGTGCGTCGATGGGCACCTCGACGTCGACGTCGACGGGGTGGTCAGCCGGGTCGGGATCACTCGGGTCCACATGGAGGAGGACACCGGGAAGAGCCTCCACGGCTCCGAGGGCGGGCGCATTCACGACGCCGCCAGCTCGCTGCTCGACTTCAACCGCTCCGGCGTGCCGCTGGTCGAGGTGGTCTCCGAGCCCGACCTGCGCAGCCCCGAGCAGGCACGGGCCTATGCCGCCGAACTGCAGCGGCTGGTCCGCGGGCTGGGAGTCTCCGATGCCAGGCTGGAGGCCGGGTCGATGCGGTTCGACGCCAACGTGTCCATCCGGCCGGTCGGGTCGGACGGCTACGGGACCCGCACCGAGGTGAAGAACATGAACTCGCTGCGTTCCCTGCAGCACGCCATCTCCTACGAGATCGCCCGCCAGGTGCAGGTCGTCGCCGGTGGGGGGACCGTGGTCCAGGAGACTCGCCACTGGAACGAGGAGGCGGAGGGGACCATCGCCATGCGCTCCAAGGAGGAGTCCGAGGACTACCGCTACTTCCAGGAGCCCGACCTCCTCCCCATCGAGGTCGATGAGGCGTGGCGGGCGCAGGTCGTCGCCACGTTGCCCGAGCTCCCCGCCGTTCGGAGGGAGCGGTACCTCAGCACCGGGATCGAGCCGTCGGCGGTGGCGGCGATCGTGGACGACACGGTCATCGCCGGCCTGCTCGACGAGGCCGTCGCCGCCGGCGCCGAGCCTCGCACCGTCGCCAACTGGCTGACCGGCGAGGTGGTCGCCTACCTGCGCCAGGAGGGCGGTTCGGTGGGCGACACGCCGCTCGACGCCGGAGCGTTGGTCGAGCTGGCAGCGATGGTGGGCGAGGGCGACGTATCCGCCTCCGCCGCCAAGGAGGTGCTGCGGGGTGTGCTCGCCGGCGAGGGAACACCCGGCGCCGTGGCCGACCGGCGCAACCTGCGCCAGATCTCGGACCGGGCACAATTGGAGGACACCGTTGAGGCCGTGCTCGCCGACCACCCCGACGAGCTCGCTCGCCTCCGGGGAGGAGACGCCAAGCCGCTCGGCTACCTCGTCGGCCAGGTGATGAAGGCCACCGGCGGGCGGGCCGATCCGAAGCTGGTGTCCGAGTTGCTCCGGGCCAGGGTCTAGGTCGGACGACCCCTTCGACCCTGGTCGGCGCCCGGGCCGGTCCCAGGTCGGGTACGATCGGGGCGGCGTCACCGCCAGGCACACTCGGGGGGTTCACCAGCATGACCACGGACACGTCGCCGGTAGTGGCGCTCGACAACGTCCCGGTGTTCTTTCCACCGGAGGACGGCACCTACTTCGGCATCATCACCAAGCCGGCGACCGGGGCCGCCAAGACCGGTGTGGTGCTGCTGAGCGGAACCCAGTTCGGCACGACGACCGTCGGCAAGAACCGGATGTTCGTCGAGTTGGCGGCCCGGTTGGCGGCCGAGGGATACGGGTCGATCAGGTTCGACTACCAGGGGGTCGGAGAGGCCCTCGAAGGGGTGGTCGACTACCGGCTCGAGGAGCCGGCCACCCCGGCGATGCGTGCCGCCGTCGATGCCATGCGGGCGGCCGGCTTCGAGCGGATCCTGGTCACCGGCACCTGCTTCGGCTCCCGCACCGCCCTGGTCGGCACCGCCGAGGATCCCTCGGTGGCCGGGCTGTTCCTGGTGGTGCCACCGGTGCGCGACATGATCAAGGGCGAGGGGGGCAGCACGCATCTCGCCCTCCACCGCAACACGCTGTCACTCGTGGGCGAGGCGGTGAAGCCGTCGACGCTGCGCCGCCACGGGATCCGCAAAGTCTTCACCGTCGGCCGCACCGTCATCCGCTCGAAGTGGCGCCTGCTGAAGCGCCGTCTCCGGGGCGGAGGCCGTGAAGACGCCGACACCCCACCGGAGCTGGCCGGCGTGAGCCCCCGCTTCCTCCAGCCGTTGCGGCAGCTGGTGGAGCGCGGGACCCCGGTACACATCATGTGGGGCACCGAGGACTTCCTCTACCGCGAGTTCCAGGACGGCACCGAGGGCAAGCTCGGCCAGATCCTGGCACGTGCCGGCGACCAGATCGACCAGGTCGTGGTCGAGGGGAAGGTGCGCGGCTTCGGGACGGTGCCGATCCAGCAGAGGGTCATCGAGGAGACCGTCGCGTGGGCGGGGCGGTTCCCGAAATGACCGCGACCAGGGTCGACCCGACGTCCGGTATCACCGAGGAGATCGCCTACTTCGGGCAGCCGCCTCGGATGTTCGGGGCGGTGCACCTTCCGGCCGGGGAGCCGAGGGCCGGGTTGGTGGTGTGCCCCTCGATATACGGAGAGCTGGTCAACATCTACCGGCTCGAGGTCATCCAGTCGCGCCACGTGGCCGCCGAGGGCATCGCCGTGCAGCGCTTCCACTACCGGGGCGACGGCAACAGCGAAGGCGGCATCGAGCTGCTCGACCTGGAGGCGATGACGGCAGATGCCCTCGACGCCCAGCGGACCCTGGTGGAGCGAACCGGTGTCGAGAAGGTCGGGTTCCTCGGGGCAGGCATGGGGGCGTTCGTGGCCGCCGCCGCCGCCGAGACCGTGCCGGGGGCGCCGCTGGTGCTGTGGCACCCGCAGCTCCACGGCAGCGACTTCTTCCGCGCCGAGCAGATGGCGGACAAGGTGGACGCCGACGGGTATCTGGAGCTGCTCGGCTTCACGCTCCACCGCAACCTGCTGCAGAGCCTGGTCGGTAGGGACCTCAGCGACGTCCTGCAGACGCCCCGTCCCGTGCTGGTGGTGCAGATGACCGGTGGCGAGGAGCCCAGCGAAGAGATCACTGCGCTCGCCGAGGCGTGGCGGGGACGGGGGGCCGACGTCACCGTCGCCGCCGTCGGCGGCAATCAGAAGTGGTGGGACGCTCAGGAGAACTGGCAGTCCCACGAGACGAGGGGCCGGACCCAACGCACCCTCGATGTCGGCACCGCCTGGATCGCCGAGAGGCTGTAGCCCACCTCAGGCGAACCTTGAGCGGTTTACATCGCAATGCGCTGCAAAGTGCTCAAAGGTTGGTACGAGGTCACGAGGCGATCGACAGTCGCCGTCACCGACTCCGGCCGGGTCGTCAGATCGATCCAGCCGAACCGAAGCACGATGAAACCGGCTGCAACGAGCCGGGCGTCACTGTTGGCATCTCTGGCCACATCGGATGGCTGACCGTGGAATCGATGGCCATCGAACTCGATGACCAGGCGGGCCGGTCGAACAAGTGCGTCGACACGCCGAATGTAGCCCTCGGCATCGGACAAGCTGACTTCCCAGTCGATGTCGGGCACTGGATCGAGGACTGCTCGACCGACCGCCTCGAGCTCACTGGACGTCGGGACATAGTCGACGTCGCGACTCTCGAGTACCTGACGCAGCCGCCGGGTGCCGGGTCGGCCGCGTCCCCCGAGTTCGGCGAGCACGCGATGCAGTGTGCCGATCGTGCACAGCCGGTCGCGAAGAGCTTGCTCGACCGCTCGATCGAGGAGGCGATGGCTGGTCGACCGACCGAGGTCGAAGATCGTCCGAGCCGGCGTGGTGACCGGAATCTGGCGGAGCGACGTCGTGTGCCCCTCGGGTATGAGCGTCGAGCGGTGGAGACGTACCCCCCGGCGGGCAGCGCTCAGGCCGTACGGCCTGGTCAGTTCGATCGGTCGTTCGGCGGCCGGCACTCGGATACCCCAGAGTCTTGCCGCCGGTGTGGTGCGACGCCCAGGCCTCGCCCTCTGTGTCGAGGACTGCCTCGAGCACGCGAGCCTCGAAGGTGTCCGGTGCCCCAGCCACCGTGTAGACCCCGGTGCCTCTGGCGACAAGCCTCCCAGATGACCGCAAGCGATCGATCTGGTGCGTCGAGAGGTCAGCGGCTAGCAGCTCAGCCCGGGTGACAACCCCGTGCCGTCGGCGACCCCGTCCATGAGTTCAGCCCACTTCGTCATCCCCTCATCTTGCCGATACCGAACGACGTTTCCGAGAAGTCTGTTCGTCGCCCGGAAACTCCCTGTCCAACGTCCAACTTTGAGCGCTTTACCTCGGTATTCGCTGCCAATCGCTCAAAGTTCGCACGCGTTGATGCCCGTGCGGACTCGAGGTCAGCCGGTGTTGCGGAGACCGGCGGCGAGGCCGTTGACGGTGAGCAACAGCGCCCGCTGGAGCTCGGGGTCGACCTTGTCGCCACTGCGTCGCACCCGCGGCAGCAACTCCGCTTGTAGGTACGAGATCGGGTCCAGGTAGGCGTCACGCACCCTGAGCGTGCGCTGCAGCACCGGATGGCGGTCGACCAGCCGCTCTCCTCCGGTCACGCTGAGCACCTCGGCCATGGTGCGGTCGTGCTCCTGCCGGATGACGTCGAAGACGTGCCGGTGCTCGTCGGCGACCAGCGCATCGACGTAGCGGGCGGCCACCGACAGGTCGGTCTTGGTGAAGGTCATCTCGACGTTGGAGATGAAGGTCTGGAAGAACGACCACTGGCGCGTACATGTCGTCGATGACGTCGCCGTGGCCCGCCGATCGGGCCGCGGCCAGCCCGGTGCCCACCCCGAACCAGCCGGGGACGATCTGCCGCGACTGCGTCCAGCCGAACACCCATGGGATGGCCCGCAGTGAGCCGAGGTCGACGCCCCCTCCGGGACGGCGGGCGGGGCGTGACCCGATGTTGAGCAGGGCCAGCTCCTCCACCGGGGTGGAGGCGACGAAGTACGGCATCAGGTCGGGGTGGTCGATCAACGCCCGGTAGGCGGTGAAAGCAGCGTCGCTCACCGCGTCCATGCACCGGTCCCACCGGTCGAGCACGTCGCCGGGCTGACGGGAGGTGCGATGCAGGAGCGATGCCTCCAAGGTGGCGGCCAGCGCCAGCTCCAGGTTGGAGCCGGCGAGCGTCGGCAGCCCGTACTTGTCGGCGATGACCTCGCCCTGCTCGGTGATCTTGATCCGCCCGTCGACCGTCCCCCACGGCTGGGCCAGGATCGCCTCACCGGTCGGTCCGCCGCCCCGGCCCACCGTCCCGCCTCGCCCGTGGAACAGCCGCAACTCGACGCCGTGGCTCCTGGCGGTGTCGCGCAGCCGCCGGCTCGCCTTGTACAGCTCCCATTGCGAGGTGGTGATGCCGGCGTGCTTGTTGGAGTCGGAGTAGCCCAGCATCACCTCCTGCAGGTCGCCGCGCAGCCTCACCAGGTGCCGGTACTGCGGGAACGACAGCAGGGTTTCGAGCACCGAGTCTGCGGTCCGCACCTCGTCGATCGTCTCGAAGAGCGGCACGAACCCGATACGGGCCACGTCGGCGGTGAGATCGACCAGCCCCGCTTCCCGGGCGAGCAGGACGGCGGCGAGCACGTCGTCGGCCCCCCTCGTCTCGGAGATGACGTAGCTCTCGATGACGTCGGGCCCGAACTTGTCGAGCGCCTGGCGCACCGTGTGCAGCGTGGCGAGCGTGTCGGCGTCCTCGCCGACGAGCGGGGTGGCGGCGGTCGTCAGGGGGCGTGGCCCGGCCAGCTCCTCGGCGAGGAGGACGGTGCGCTCGGTCCGGTCGTCGGGGTAGGTGGTGCCGATCCGGCCGAAGATCCCGGCGAGGAGCCGGTGGTGGGGGACGGCGTGCTGGCGGATGTCCATGGTCGCCAGGCGGAAACCGAAGGCGGCGACCCGGCGGATGAGACGGTCGAGCGAACCGCCGGCGATCAGCTCCCCGTGGTGGGCCGACAACGACCGGCGCATCACCATGAGCTCGGCCAACAACTCCCCGGCACCGAGGTAGTCCCTCCCCGGCTGGTGCGGGATGTCCTCGGCGTGACGGCGCCTGGTGTTGACCAGCCGCTGATGGATGAACGCCGCCTTCTGCCGGTAGGCCTCGCCGGCCGAGAGATCGGAGAACACCTGGTAGGTGGCCGGCAGGTGCCGGGCATCCTCGGCCAGCGACCGGGCCAGCTCGTCCGAGACCGGGACGATGCGCTCCGACGGGGAGAGGTCGGTGGCGAGCCGCTCGACGGCGGCGATCGTCTCCCGCAAGGCGTGGTCGTGCTGCACCGAGAGGACCTGCATGGTGACCGGGGCGGTGACGTTGGGGTTGCCATCCCGGTCACCGCCCACCCAGGTGCCGAAGTGGAGCGGCCTGCTCTCCGGGCTCAGGTCGACGTCGAGCCGGCCGAGCTGGTGGGCGAGCTCGTCGAGCACATCGCCGCAGACCTCGCGGAAGATCTCGTCGAAGTAGTAGATCACCAGACGGGCCTCGTCGATCGGCTTCGGCCGCTCCCGGCGGAGCTCGTCGGTCTGCCAGATGAGATCGATCATCTCCGCCAGCCGCCGTTCGACCCGGGCGGTCGCCGAGGGGGAGAGGTCGGGGTCGCCGAGCCGGTCGAGCAGCTCGGCGATGCGCGTGGTCTTGGTCAGGATCGAACGGCGTGCCGCCTCGGTGGGGTGGGCGGTGAACACCGGGCGCAACTCGAGCCTGGCCACCACCTCGGCGACGGTGTCGGGCGACACGCCCGGCGGCGATGACCCGGTCGACCGTCTCCCCCAACGATGCGGCGTGATCGGTGGTCGTGCCCTGCTGGTCGAGCCGGTTGGTCTGCTCGGCGACGTTCGCCAGGTAGAAGTACGTGGAGAAGGCGCGGACCAGCTGGATGGTGGTGGCCAGGTCGAGGGTGGCCAGCAGGTCGACCAGCTCGTCGGCGGCGCCCGGGTCGGGGGTGGCGCCGTCACCGCCCCGGATCCGCTTGGTGAGCGCCCGCACCGCCTCTACCAGGTCGAGCAGATCGTGTCCGACCTGGCGTACCAGGGTGTCGCCGAGCAGGTTGCCGAGCAGCCGGATGTCGGCCCGCAGCTTCGCATCCTGGGCGCCCAGTTCGTCGAGCATGGCCCGAGGCTACGCCGCCAGCCGAAGAGCCATGTACACAGCGGCTACGCCGCCAGGCGGAGACTCGGGCGATGGGGGTTGGGGGTCCCCCATCGCAGGCGATGAGGCGTCAGCCGAAGAGCCATGGGCACAGTGGCTACGCCGTCAGGCGAAGAGCCATGTTCACAGTGGCTGCGCCGTCAGGCGGACGGGAACTCACGCATACGGCTCGCTGCGGGAGCGGAACTGACGCTCCAGCGCCACCCACAGCATCTTGGAGTGGTTGTAGAAGACCAGCGGCACCAGCAGCCCGCCGAGCACCCCTGCCACGGTGACCGCGGTCCAGGGCACGTCCGGCCAGGTGAGCACGATCCCACCGACGATCACACCGACCACGACCAGGATGGTCATGAACAGGCTGATGGTCATCGCCCCCAGCCAGTAGCCCTGCGACCGCTCGAAGTGCATGCCGCAGCGGGGGCAGTCTGCGATCATGGTCAGTCCCCGGAAGATGCCGGTCGAGCCGCACCGGGGGCAGCGGAGCAGCAGGGAGCGCCGGAGGGCGGTGCCCGCACCGGGGCGGGGCCAGTCCATGCCCGCGACGGTAGTGCCACCCTGGCGCCCGTGAGGCCGTCTTGGCGAGGCCGACGACCACTGGCAACATGGGCCCTCCCACCGAGGTTGCCCGTTGGACCGCCCCGTGGTCGTCATCGCCGAACCGGTCTCTCCTGCCGCCGTTCGCCGCCCTCGAGGCGGTGGCGACACCGGTCGACGCGTCCGGCGACGACCGTCCCACGCTTCTGGCCAAGGTGGCGAATGCCCACGGGTTGATCGTTCGCTCCGCCACCAAGGTCGACGCCGAGCTGCTCGCCGCCGCCCCGGTGCTGCGGGTGGTGGGCCGGGCCGGGGTGGGGGTCGACAATGTCGACGTCGACGCCGCCACCTACGCAGGGGTGATGGTGGTCAACACGCCCGACGCCAACACGATCTCTGCGGCCGAGCACACCATGGCGCTGCTGCTCGCCCAGGCGAGGCGGATCCCCGCCGCCGACGCCTCCCTCCGCTCCGGGGTGTGGGACCGGGCGTCTTTCCAAGGGGTCGAGCTGTACGGCAAGACGCTGGGGATCCTCGGCCTGGGCCGGATCGGTACGTTGGTGGCCCAGCGGGCGGCGTCGTTCGGGATGCGGGTACTCGCCTTCGACCCGTTCGTCGGCGACGACCGGGCCGGCCGCATCGGGGTGCGGATGTGTCCGCTGGCGCAGGTGCTCGCCGAGGCGGACTTCATCTCCGTCCATCTTCCCAGGACCCGGGAGACCGAGGGCATGGTGGACGCCGCCGCCCTGGCGCTGACCAAGCCGGGGGTGCGCGTCGTCAACGTCGCCCGGGGCGGCATCGTCGACGAGCAGGCGCTCGCCGACGCCATCGCGTCCGGCCACGTTGGTGGCGCCGCGGTGGACGTCTTCGCCGTCGAGCCGACCACCGACAGCCCGCTGTTCGGGCTGGAGCAGGTCGTTGTCACTCCGCACCTGGGGGCATCGACGGTCGAAGCCCAGGACAAGGCCGGGCTGGCGGTTGCCTCCGCGGTGGCGGCGGCGCTGGCCGGCAACCTCGTCGCGTCGGCGGTCAACCTCGACCTCGGGCCGACCCTCTCGGACGAGGCTCGTCCCCAGGTCGAGCTGGCCGAACAGCTCGGGTCGACGTTCGCCCAGTGGGCCCGCGGCCTGCCCACCCAGCTCGTGGTGCTCGCCCAGGGAGGGGCGGCGGCGCAGTCGATCCGGGCCGTGGCGCTGGGGGCGATGAAGGGGGCGCTCCAGGCGAGCAGCGACGAGCTGATCACGTACGTGAACGCCCCGCTGGTCGCCGAACGGCACGGGATGGAGGTGGTGCAGGAGTCGACGCCACACCGTGGCGACCACCGCTCGCTCATCCGCATCACCGGCGAGGTCGACGGCCAGGTCCGCACCGTGGCCGGATCGGTGGCCGACGACCGGGGGCCGGTGCTGGTCGACGTCGACGGCTACGTCCTCGAGTTCCCCATCAACCCCCACATGCTGCTGCTGGTCAACAGCGACACTCCCGGCGTGATCGGCCGGGTGGGCACCGCCTTGGGGGACGCCGGGGTCAACATCGCCGACATGGCCGTGGGTCGCAACCGGACCGGAGAGGCGATGATGGGGCTCAGCCTCGACCAGGACCCGGGCAACGCCCTGGTTGAACGGCTCCGCCGGCTCGATGGGGTGCGCACCGCCAACTCCATCCACCTCGGTTGATCGTCGCCTCGGTTTGGCGCGGTCAGAGCAGGCCGGTCGCCAGCCAGCCGGCGGCCAGACCGTAGAGGCCGGCGACCACGTCGTCGGCGGTGACGCCCCACGGGGAGGGCAGACGCTCGGCGGCGGCCACGCCAGGTGCCACCTTGAAGATGTCCATCGCCCGGGCGACCACGACGGCGACCACCCAGGCGGCCCCGGCGAGCCCGATCATCGCCACCAGGGTCCCCGCCACCTCGTCGATCGCCACCCAACCGGGGTCGCCCGTCTCGGGGGCGGTGGCCCACATCGACAGGGCGATGGCGGCGACGGCGATCGAGAGGTCGACCCACCAGGGCGCGGAGAGCGCCACCAGTCCGATGCCTACGGCGACCAGCGCCCCCAGGGTCCCGGCGCCGTTGTCGCTTCCCCACAGCCTGCGGGCGAGCAGCCCGATGCCGAACCCGGCGGCGACGAAGCGGCGCACGTCTCAGGCGCGCTGTGGGGAACGCCTGCCCAGCCTGATGGGCAGGGCGAACACCAGTTGGTAGGCGACGGCGATGCCGGCGACCACCGCGGCGACGTACAGCACGCCCCACCAGCCCATCCCGGTGACCGTCTCCGACGGTGCTCGGCGCCCGGGTCGCCGCCTGCCACACCGCCCCGGTGGCGGCGGCGGCATCGAAGACCACGTGGATCCAGGACGGCGGGGTGTCGATGCGGGCGAAGCAGCCACAGCTCTGGATCGGCCAGCGACGGACCAGGGCGAGCACCACGAAGCCGGTGAAGCCGGCATACATCGCCGCCACCGGGATCGCCCCGAGCCCGTTCCCCACGAGGAGCCCGGCCAGCCCGGCGGCGATCTCGGCGACACCGAGGTAGGTGACGACCCGGCCCGCGGTGTCGATCCCGGCGGCGTCGAGCGCCCCGGCCGTCGGGGCCGGGTTCGACAGCTTTCCGTAGCCGGACACGATCAGCAGCCCGGCCACCACTGCGAACCAGTAATCCATCCCGGCGACGTTACTTCCCCTCCCCTTCTGGAGGGGAGGGGTGGCAGCGGAACGGGCCGAAAGGCTGGGTCGCTGACGGGGAGGGGTATGGCAACCGAGGTCCGAACCCGGATCGGAACGTGTTGGTTGCAACGCCTCCGAGAGGATGCATGGGTGGCGACAGGTAGACTCGGCGGCATGGAACCGACCAAATACATCTGGATGGACGGCGCCCTGGTGCCGTGGGAGGAGGCGACCGTGCACGTCCTCTCCCATGCGCTCCACTACGGGACCGGCGTCTTCGAGGGAATCCGGGCGTACCAGGCCGAGCGGGGCACCGCCGTGTTCAGGCTCACCGATCACATGGATCGCCTGCACCGCTCCGCCAAGGCATACTCGATGGACCTCGAGTGGTCGGTAGCCGACCTCACCAAGGCGTCCAAGGAACTGCTCGCCGAGAACGGGCTCACCGCCGGCTATGTCCGCCCCATCGTGTTCCTCGAGTTGGGCGCCCTCGGCCTCAACCCGACGTCCGCCAGGGTCCGCACCGCCATCATCACCTGGGAGTGGGGCGCCTATCTCGGTGAGGAGGGGCTGGCCAACGGGATCAGGGTGGCGGTCTCGTCGTGGCGCCGCTTCCCCACCGACTCGTTCCCCAACGCCAAGGCGACCGGCACCTACATCAACAGCATCCTGGCCAAGCTCGAATCGCTCAAGGCCGGGTACGACGAGGCGATCATGCTCAACTCCGACGGCGTCCTGTCGGAGGGCAGTGGGGAGAACCTCTTCGTGATCCGTGACGGTGTGGTGTACACGCCGCCGGTGTCGGTCGGGTGCCTCGACGGGATCACCCGCGACTCGGTGACCACGCTGCTGCGCGAGGACGGCCACACCGTCGTCGACAAGGTGCTCACCCGCTCCGACCTCTACTACTGCGACGAGCTGTTCATGACCGGGACCGCCGCCGAGGTCACCCCGATCCGCGAGGTCGACGACCGACCCGTCGGGGAAGGCACGGTCGGGCCGGTCACCCGTCGTGCCCAACAGCTCTACATGGACGCCGTCACCGGGAAGAACGCCGACCACACCGAGTGGCTCGAGTACGTCTGATGGGCCAGCAGCCCAACATCGAGCTCGAGATCTCCGACCTGCCCCGACCGACCTCGCACCCTGCGGCGCCCCGACGCTGGTCGCCGACCCGGCCCGGCGAGCTGACCGGCCCCGACCAGATGCCCTGGGGCGGAGCCTTCGGCACCATCGGCCCGGACACCGGCTACGTGATGCGGCTGGTGCGCCGGCGCCCCATCGCGCCGGCGCCGGGCGAGCACCTCCACAACGCCGAGATCGGCATCGCCGTCATCGCCGCCGCCCGCGCCTCGTACTTCGGCCGGGCGCCGACGCCCGGCGACGTCGACGTGGCGATGACCATCCTCGGGTACCTCCCGGAGGGCATGCCGGCCGAGTTGATCGACCGGCTCGCCACCGATCGCGTGGTCTGGATGGCGAACCTGGGCCACGACGACGCCCGGGCCCGCCGGTTGGTCGCCTCCGTGCCCGTGGAGAACCTGGCAGCCCCTCTCGACGATCTTCGCGCCCGCATGGCCCGGGGCGAGTCGCTGATCCTCGGCTGACCGCCGGGAGAGCCGATGAAGATCGTCCGCGTCGACACCGCAACCGATGACATCGTCTACGGGGTGGTCGAGCCCGAGGGCATCCGGCTCCACCGGGGGACGCCGTTCGTCGCCTGGGAGCCGACCGACTCGGTTCTCGGCTGGAACCAGGCCAGGCTGCTCGCCCCGGTGATCCCCACCAAGGTGGTCGCCGTGGGCAAGAACTACGTCGACCACGCCTCGGAGATGGGCGGCCATGTGCCCGAGCTCCCGCTGATCTTCCTCAAGCCGCCGACATCGGTGATCGGGCCACTGCAGGCGATCCGGCTCCCGCCGGCGTCCGAAGAGGTGCACCACGAGGCCGAGCTGGCGGTGGTGATGGGCAAGGTCGCCCGCAACGTCGCCATCGAGGAGACGGGCGCCCACATCCTCGGCTACACCGCCGCCAACGACGTCACCGCCCGCGACCTCCAGCGAGCGGATGGCCAGTGGACCAGGGCGAAGGGCTTCGATACGTTCTGCCCGCTGGGCCCGGCCATCGACACCGAGCTCGATCCGCTCGAGGGCCTGTCGATCATCTGCCGGGTCAACGGTGACATCCGCCAGACCGGCTCCACCGCCGACATGGTCTTCGGAGTGGGCGAGCTGGTGGCCCACATCTCCTCGATCATGACCCTGCTGCCCGGCGATGTGATCCTCACCGGCACCCCGGCCGGGGTAGGGCCCATCGAAGCCGGTGACACCGTCGAGGTGGAGATCGAAGGCATCGGGGTGCTCACCAACCCGGTAGCCGGATGACGGCACGGGTGCGGTTCGCCCCGTCGCCCACGGGGTTCCTCCATGTCGGCGGGGGTCGCACCGCCCTCTACAACTGGCTGTTCGCCAGGTCGGAGGGTGGCACCCTGATCCTGCGCAGCGACGACACCGACGAGGCCCGTTCCACGGCCGAGTATGCCGCCGACATCGTTGCCAGCCTCCGCTGGCTGGGGCTCGACTGGGACGAGGGAATCGAGGTGGGCGGTCCCCACGGCGAGTACCGCCAGAGCCGCCGGCTGGAGCGCTACCGGCAGGTGGCGCACCAGCTGGTGGCCTCCGGCCTGGCGTACCACGGCTTCGAGACCGACGAGCAGCTGGAGGCCTTCCGATCGGAGGCGCAGCAGGCGGGCCGGGCACCGGCGTACGACGGGCGGTTCCGCCTGGACGCCGCCGAGGCGAACCGACGGGTCGAGGCGGGGGAGAGCGCCCCGATCCGCTTCGCGGTGCCCCGTCCCGGCGAGACGCGGTTCGATGACGCCGTCAAGGGCGAGATCTCGTTCGACCACACCCAGGTGGACGACTTCGTGGTCCTTCGCTCCGACGGGTCGCCCACCTACCACCTGGCCAGCACCGTCGACGACGTCGACTTCGCCATCACCCATGTGATCCGTGGCGAGGATCTCCTGCCGTCGACGCCGAAACACATGCTCCTCACCGAGGCGATGGGGGCGGCGCCGCCGACGTACGCCCACCTGTCGTTGCTCATGGGGCCCGACGGGTCGAAGCTGTCCAAGCGCCACGGGCACACCGCCCTGGCCGCCTACCGCGCCGACGGCTACCTGCCCGAGGCGATGGCCAACTACCTGGCGATCCTCGGATGGTCGCCCGGCGAGGACGACGAGGTGGTTCCTCTCGAGGACATGGTGGCGAGGTTCTCCCTCGGCTCGGTCTCCCGCAACCCGGCGGTGTTCGACCCGGCCAAGCTGGAGTGGATGAACGGGGTCTACCTGCGGGCGCTCGAACCGGGCGACTTCGTGGCCCGGGCGCTGCCCTTCGTCGAGACGGCGCTGGGCCGCCCACTCGAACCGGAGGAGACGGACAGGGTGGTCACCCTCGCCCCGCTGGTCCAGGAGCGGGTGAAACGGCTCGACGAGGTCGGGCCCCAGGTCGCCTTCCTCTTCGACGACGTCGTCTACGACCAGGCGTCGTGGGACAAGGTGATGGTCGGGCCCGGGGTGCCCCTGGTGCTGGCGCGGGCCATGGAGGCGCTGCGCCGGCTGGAGCCTTGGTCGGCGGAGTCGATCGAGGAGGCGCTGCGCCGGGTGATCGACGAGCTCGGGCTGTCCGCCCGCAAGGGGCTGCAGCCGCTGAGGGTGGCGGTGACCGGCTCGGCGGTCAGCCCGCCCCTGTTCGAGTCGATCGCCGTCCTCGGCCGGGAGCGGACACTGCCGCGGCTCACCGAAGCCGGCAAGCGGCTGCTCGACCGGCACCCCACCCCGTCGTAGCAGCCGGCGCCGTCAGCATCCATTCGGTAGCCGCACATGGCGGTCGGCGCGGACACCGGTCACGGTGATCGGGTCAGCGCCAGGGGGAGTCACCACCAGGTCGACCTCGGCCACGTCACCGAGCCCGATGTGGGCCACCTGCTCGACGCCGGCGGTGTAGCCGACGGTGGCGACGATCTCGCGCATGCCGACGAGCCGGGCGGCATCGCCCGCTCCGCCGGCCTCGTAGGCGGCGACCACGGTGCCCACTCCGCCGCCCAGTTCGGGGCTGACCGACACCTCGATCCAGTGGCCCGAGGCGGAGCGGTTGAGCATGAGGAGGGAAGGCAGCGCAGGCTCGAACTCGACGAGGAGCAGATCGAGCCGGCCGTCACGGTCGACGTCGGCGGTGGGGCCACTCACCCAGTACTGGGGGGAGCCGAGGCCGGTCGGAGGCTCGAAGCGGGGAACTCCCCCCCGGACACCGGTGGCGTGGAACACCGCAGGAAGCGTCCCGCTGCCGGCGGACGCCGTGGTGAGGATGTCGGGCCAGCCGTCGTTGTCGAAGTCGACCACCTCGACGTGCGGCGCCTTGGTGGGGAGCCCGATCAGCCCGGCCTCCTCCGTGACGTCATCGAGCACCGGATCGTCGCCGGCATCGCCGGTGCGGTTGAGGTACAGCCGGACCGGAGCCGGGGTTCCTTGCGAGAGGGTGCTGTTGTAGTGCTGGCCGACCACCAGGTCCGGCCAACCGTCCCGGTTCACGTCGGCGATGGCGGCGCCGGCGGCGTCGTCCTCGGGACCGGCCGGCGGCCACACGAGGTCGTTGCCGGTGACCTCGGCCACCCCGGTGCCGGTGCCGACGAACAGACGGTTGGACCCTGCCACGAAGAAGTCGGTCAGCCCGTCCCGGTTCAGGTCACCGGTCGCCACCCCCAGACCGGCGACGTCCGACGGCATGCCCCACGCCCGGGTGGCGTCTTCGAAGCGCAACCCGCCCATGTTGCGGTACAGGCGGCTCGACCCGTCGGTATAGCGGTCCTCGGCGATGACCAGGTCGAGCAACCGGTCACCGTCGACGTCGAGGACCCCGATCGATCGACCCGGGAAGGTCGCATCGATCCCCGATTCGACCACTGTGAAGGCTCCGCCGTCGTTGGTGAGCACCTCGGTGCCAGCCAGGCCAGGGTCGCGGTCGGCGACGTTGCGGGACAGCACGAGATCGAGGTCGCCGTCCCCGTCGAGGTCGGCCAGAGCTGCTCCGCTGGTCCGACCGAACCGTTCGGGGAAGCCCTCGGCGACCGCGTAGCCGGAGCCGGTGGCCAGTAACAGCCGGTCGGGGGACGGGTCGGCGGCGCCCCGTTCCTCGTAGTGCTCGGTCGGGCGGCTGGCGAAGGTCCCGAACGCCAGGTCGGGGAGCAGGTCGCCGTCGACGTCCCCCCAGGCGGCAGCGTGCCCGGACATGCCGGTGAGCGGCTCCACCAAGCCCCAATCGGAGGTGGCGTCGACCAGGGCGATGCCCGGGTCGCCACCGGCGGCAGGCGAAGCCCAGCACGTGGTCCCCCCTGCGCCGGACAGGGTGATCGGCGGTCCGGTGCTGCTGGGCGAGCCCGTCGATCCGGCCGCGCCGGTCACGGTGGGCCTCGATGTCGACGCATCGGATCGGGCAGACGTGCCGCCGAGGCCGGTCGTGGTTGTGACGTCGGATGAACAGCCGGCGGGGAGCGCCATCGCCACCGCGGCAGCGAGCGAGGCGATGAGGCGGTTCCGCCCGGTCACGGCAGCGTGACGATCAGCAGCACCACCTCACCGAAGCCGTCTTCGGACCCCTGCGGTCCGGCATTCATCCCGATGTAGATGGTGTCGTCGCCCGAAGCCACCACGTTGTAGGTCCCCCCGAGGCTCAACCCCAGCCCCTGATCGACCAGTGGGTACAGCTCGACCAGGACCTCCTCGGCGCCGGTGGCGGTGTCGACGGCGACCAACGGGGTTCCCGCCTCGACGAGCCCGCTGTGGGCGCCGGGCACCGAGAAGAACCTCGTCTCGTCCGCCGACAGCGCCAGGGAGGTGGTGTAGTGGCGGGCCGGGCCGAGCTCACGCACCGCACCGTCCGGCTCGAGGGCGAAGAACACGGGAGGCTCGTCGGTGACGGCATAGATGGTGCCGTCGGCGGCCGGGCGGGTCGCCGCCCGCAGTGTCGTGCCGGGCATGGCGACATCGGTCGGCGTCAGGGTGTTGGTGGCGGGGTCGTAGCGGGCCAACGAGGTATCGTCCCAGGTGACCCAGGCGCCACCGTCGGCGTCGACGGCGATCGAGCGATAGCCGACGTGCTCCGGGCTCCCGTCGATGAACACGGTCTCCCCGGAGACGGCATCGAGGGCGACGAACTCGCCGGTCTTCTGGCCGAAGGGGTCGGCGGCCTCGGCGTACAGCAACCCGCCGGCCGGCCAGGAGGCCATCGACGCCGACCCGCGCTCCTCGGCCAGCACCTGCGGCGCCTCGATCTGCCGAGTCTGCGGGTCGATCCGGATCAGGTAGTCGCCGGTGTAGCTGCCGCCGTACTCGAGGCCTCGTCGCGATCCCCAGTAGGTGGAGGTGAAGACGTCGCTGCAGGGCCCGGCCACCATCTGGGCATGGATCTTGCCGTAGCCCCAGTCGCCCGAAGAGTGGTCGATGAGCGACAAGGCGTCGCCGATCTCGGTGAGCACGCCCGTCGCCGGGTCGTACTCGTACACGAACGAGTTCCCATCGGCGCCGCCGTGGTCGCCGATGGCGGAGAGGAACCGCCCGTCCTCCAGGGCGAAGCCCTGCCCCCACTGCGACCACGGCCGTCCCTCGTAGTCAGGACGGGGGTAGACAACCGCCTGCACGCCCACCTGGTCGGGCCCCGGCTCTTGCAGCGTGACCGCCTCTGCGGTGACGTCCTCGGTCCATGGCGTCCCGTCGGTGAGCGGCTCGCACCCGTCCGCCATCGGGGCGGTGACGCCGGTCGAGTCGTCGGAACCGTCGGTCGTGGTCCCGTCAGGAAGGGTGGTGTCCCCTCCGGGCCCGGGCGAGGAGCCGGCGACGCCGGCCGTCGGGGAAGACCCGGCACCGGCGCCCGGTGAGCAGGCGGCGACGAACAGTGCCGCGACGATGAAACCGGCCCTCCGCCTCATCCATACCCCAAGCGGGAGTCACTTCGTGCCCGGCCGAGGGTACCGGTCGCTCGGAGCTACCGGACGGGAAGATCTGGATGGGCGTCGCGGTTGCCCGATGTGCCGTATCGGGGTGTGTCTGATGTGCCGTATCGGGGTGTGTCTCGATGTGCCCTATCGGGCAGCGTCCGGTATCCTGCCGGTCCCGGTCGGGGGTGGTGTAATCGGTAACACGCCGGGTTCTGGTCCCGTCATTGGGGGTTCGAGTCCTCCCCCCCGAGCCCACAGACTCGATTCACGGCTGCCCATGGCACTCGTCGCGGCGTCTCTACCCGGGTTGGTCGCGTGGCCATGCCGCTACAATCCCGGATCGTCCCGGCCCCGTCGTCTAGAGGCCCAGGACGCCGCCCTCTCAAGGCGGTAACGCCGGTTCGAATCCGGTCGGGGCTACCCCACGGAAACCCTTGCTCAGCAAGGGTTTCTGCGCGTTCGGGCATTTCGTGGGGCAACGCCAGGGCGCAGCTGTGCTCATCACCCGATGCCGTTCCAGGCATCGGAAGGCGACGACATGAAACCGACCATCATTGGTTGACGCTGCGGCGACGGCTTCAGCCCGCCGGGCACCGATGCTCGATGAGCGTACGCCTGCCGTCCTCGCTGGTGGATGTCCCCACGGCAATGTGGAGCCCGTCGGTGACCGCCAGGCCCACCAGCCGGGTGTCGAAGGCGCCAGGAACGGTCTCACTGGGGATCCCCCGCCACCGGTCTCCGTCCCACCTCATGGCGAGCGGACGGAGGACGAACGTCTCAGGGTCGAGGAAGGCGCCGACCGCGAACACCCTCCTCGGTCCGAGGGCGTCGGCGGCGTAGAGTCCGGAGATGATCCCGGGAGCGGGGCTGCGCACCAGCGACCAGGCCGCCCCGTTCCAGTGACTGATGAGGGTCTTGCCTTCTCCCTCACCCACCGCCCAGGCACGGGAACGTGACAGGGCGACGACGTCTCGGAGCGAGTTGTCGTGGACCTCGACCTCGGGATCCACCCTGTTCGGGCTCTCGACGATCGTCCAGCTGTGACCGTCCCAATGCTCGACCAGGGTGGCTTGACCCGTGTCCTGGCCCATCGACGCCCCCACCGCCCAAACGTCGTGGCGTCCCAAGGCTGCCAGCCCGCCGAGGGAACTCGCCAGTGCCGACGGCACGTTGGCGCTGGGGACCACCGTCCAGCTGTGACCGTCCCAGTGCTCGATCAGTGTCTCGCGCCCGAAGTCGACGCTGAACAGCGGGTTGACTGCGTAGCTCCCCGCAGAAGACACGTCGTCCGGGCCGACGGCGAGGACACCGCCCAACACACCGTTACGGGGGGCGCCCCGGCCGGGGGCGGGCACGACGTTCCAGGCTGAGCCGTCCCAATGAAGGACCAGGGGGACCGGGACGAAGATCCCGTCGATGAGCTTGAAGTGGCTCCCCACCGCCCACACGTCATCGGCTGACACCGCGGCCACCCCTCCAAGCGGTTGCCCAGGGACCCGACGTTCGGGCTCGGCACGACGGACCACGAGGCGCCGTCCCAATGCAGGATCAGGGGTGGAGAACTCCTCTCGTCCCTCGTCGAAGGCACCTCCGACCGCCCAGGCATCCGTCGCAGAGATCGCGCTCGACGTCGTTGAGCGTGTTGTGCCCGGGATCGGGGTTCGGGCTCGGCACGATGGTCCAGGTTCGGCCGCAAGGAGGCGAGGCGGCGTGGGCGAGCGAACCTGTTCCGGGCAGCACGGTAACGACGAGCGTGACAGCTGCCATCAGGGCCAAAGCGAGCGGGAGTGGCGCCCTCCCTCGACTCACGGTGCCGCAGTCGACCGGCCGCTCGGACAGCCGGGTGGAGCCTCTCACGTTCGCTCGACAACCCGTCGGCATGACGTGATGAGTGTAGGAGTCGGCTTCGTCGTGGGGCCACCGTGCGACCCTTGTCGAGTTCGTCAGCCGCGGACTCGAGAGGAGACGCACGATGGCCGCCGCCCATGATGGTGGTCTGGTGGAGCTGTTGAGGAACGCTCTGGGTCGACAGCAGACCTTCACGAAGACTCGATGAACGAGATCGAGCCGTTTTCTTCCACCACGGCCATGGCGATGTCCCCCAAGTCGTCGTGGCCCTTGGGCGTGTGCCGCCGCTTTCAGGTCGTCCTCGCTCATTCGTTCCCGACGGAGGCGGTCGGGCAGGATCTCGCCGTCGCGGAGCACGATCACCGGGCCGCTGGCGAGAGTGCGCCGCGGCGGTCGGCCAGCGGCGGGACGCCCAGTCACCGACGAGCGTCCAGGTGGTGATCACCGTGATCGCCATGACGGCGCCGGTGATGGACAGGTCCTCCTGGGTGACGCCGATCTGGACGAGGTCACCCATGACGACAACCACCAGCAGGTCGAGCGGGCTGAACTCGGCCAGCGTGCGCTTCCCGCTGCCGCGCATCACGAGGAACAGGAACCAGAGAGGACGGTGGCGCGGACGATCAGCTCCATGGGAACACCTCAGGGAAGGACTCGGGTGTCGATGGTGACCACGATCGGGGCATGGTCACCGACCATGGCGATCACCTCCGTCGTCAGCGAGCTCTGCACCGAGGGGTCGAGGCGCCCGTCGAGCGAGACGCCCAGGGTGTCGGAGCCTTCCGGGACGTCGAAGGTCCAGCGTTGCCGTTCGCCGTCGTTGAACTCCTCGGCCGGAGCCGGGCTGAGCGCGTTGAAGTCGAACGAGAGCATGTAGTCGGCGCCGATCTCGATGACGACGCTGTCGGGCAGGCCGGTTTCGGAGGAGACCGTGATGTCGAGCGGGGTCGAGATCCCAGGCCGGGTGGCGGCGGCATGCTCAACGCTGAGTCGGATGTCGTCGACCTGTGCGCTGGCAACCTCCGACGACACCCCCAGCCGGCCGGTCACTCCCAGTGCGAGTACGGCGGCCAATACGAGCAACAGAACGGCATGGAGCACCCGATCGGCCGGCAGCGGCCGGTCGTCGGGTGGGGTCGGCAGCGTCGAGGTGGACGACATCGACAGCCGACTACCCCGATCCAGCCATGCCTAATCGACAGACATGGCGAGACCGGCCCTGGTGACTGGTCCTCGTCGCCACAGCGGGCGACCGGGTGTCTGAGGCAACCGGCTGCCCGGGTAGCATCGAGTCGTCGCCTCGGAGATCCCGTCCATGACCGTCACCGAACACGAATCGGCGGCCGCACCTGTAGCGGAACGGCTCGAGGAGCACCGCACCGAGCTCACCGGGTACTGCTATCGCATGCTCGGGTCGGCGTTCGAGGCGGAGGACGCCGTGCAGACCACGTTCGTCCAGGCGTGGCGGGGCTACGACCGGTTCGAGGGTCGGTCGACGCTGCGCACATGGCTGTACCGGATCGCCACCAACGTCTGCTTCGACATGTTGCGGGGCAAGGAGCGGCGGTTCCGCCCGATGGACTTGGGCCCGGCGTCCTCACACGAGACTGCCCTCGACCCGGGTCGGCCCGAGGCGACGTGGATACCCCGATCCCTGACGGGCGGGTGTTTGCCCTCGACGGTGACCCGGCCGAGCTCGCCGTCGCCCACGACTCGGTGCGGCTCGCCTTCATCACCGCCCTGCAGCACCTTCCGCCTCGGCAGCGGGCCGTGCTCATCCTGCGCGAGGTGCTGCGGTGGAAGGCCAGCGAGGTCGCCGAGCTCCTCGACACCACCGTGGCCTCGGTCAACAGCGCCCTCCAGCGGGCGCGGGCCACGCTACCGCCGACGGGGTCGCCGACTCCGAGGTGGTCGCCCCGCTCGATCCCGACCAGCGGGAACTGCTCGACCGCTATGTCGCCGCCTTCGAGGCCTACGACATCGACGGGCTGCTCCAGCTGATCCACGAGGATGCCACCCAGTCGATGCCACCCTACGAGCTGTGGCTCCAAGGCCAGGACGACATCATCGGCTGGCTGCTCGGCACCGGGGCCGGGTGCCGCAACTCCCGGCTGGTGCCCACCGTTGCCAACGGTTCGCCTGCTTTCGGGCAGTACAAGCCCGACCCGGCCGGAGGCCACGGCCCGTGGGCGTTGGTCGTCCTCGGAATCGACCAGGGGAAGATCGCCGAGCTCGCCTACTTCCTGGACACCAACCGCCTGTTCCCAATGTTCGGCCTGCCGCCCCGGCTCGACGCCGAGCCGGAACCGGCCGGCTGACCAGTGGGTGACGCCGCCTGCCATCTCGACTCGGTGTGCCTTTCGTGCGGGCGATTCGTCGAGGGGGTCGACCCTGGCGGGCGCTGCCCGCACTGCGACGATCCGACCGACGGGAGCCTCCGACCGGGACCCGTGTTCTCCGCGCCGCGCCAGCCGAGGCGGCGGCGGTCGGGGAGCTGACCGAGCGTTCCTACCGTTCCGACGGGCACCTCGACCGCTCCGACGGCGACTGGTACGCCGCCCAGCTGCGCGACGCCGCCGGCCGGATCGCCGACGCCGTCGTGCTGGTGGCGGCGATCGACGACGAGATCGTCGCCACCGTCACCCTCGCCGGCCACGGCACCCCGTATGCCGAGACCGCCCGCCCAGGGGAGTTGGAGGTGCGGATGCTCGCCGTCGCTCCCGAAGCGAGACAGCGGGGCTGGGCGAGTCGATGATGGTCGAGGCGCGACGGCACGCCGTGACCATGGGGTTCAGCCGGATCGTGCTGTGCACCGAGCCGGACGTGGGCGCCGCCCACCGCCTGTATCGGCGGCTCGGCTACCGACGTCAACCTGATCGGGACTGGAGCGTCGGCGGCTACGACCTGATGAGCTACGGCTGCGAAGTCGACCCCATGGAGGAGCGACCGTGAACGTCATCGACACCTCGACCGATTTCGGGCTCAGGGTGAGCGGCGAGCTCGAGACCGAGCAGATCGTGTGGCTCACCACGGTTCGGTCGGACGGGACGCCCCAGCCGAGCCCGGTGTGGTTCCTCTGGACCGGCGGTGACGTGCTCGTCCTCAGCCAGCCCGGCAAGCCAAAGCTGCGTAACGTCGCCGGGAACCCACGGGTGGCGCTCAACTTCAACTCCGACCATGGCGGGCATCGGGTGACCACCTTCAGCGGCATCGCTCGCCTCGAGGACGCCGCCCCCACCGAAGCGGAACTGGCCGCCTATACCGCCAAGTACCGCGACGCCATCGAGGCGTTGGGTTACACGGCCGACCAGTTCCTCTCGGCCTACTCGGTTCCCTTCCGGGTCACCCCGGAGAAGCTACGCGGCTTCTGATCCCAGCTAGGTGAGCTTGATGCCGAGGGACCCGGCGGTATCCGGCCCGACGACGCCGTCTGCGGTGAGGTCGTTTTGTCGCTGGTGGTCGATGACACCGTCCTTGGTGAGCGTCCCGTAGATCCCGTCGATAGGTCCTGGGTCGCTGCCCGCCTGTTTCACCGAACGCTGGATCCGCCGGACCACGGGCCCGGTCATCCGCGGTCGTGCCACGAAGAAGATGGGCGTCCGCTTCTGCTTGCCGGGTGCCTGCTCGTGGTCCTCCTGCGGGTCGATGTCGGCCGGTGGCGTCGTGTCGTCCTTCCGGTCGGGGTCGTCGGTGCCGCCGGCGGGGACGCTCGCCGAGAATGCGATCCGCGCCGTATCCAGCAGGTACTCGCGCCACACAGTCGGGGTGCTGATGCTGCCGGTGATTTCCAGGCGCCGCAGGACGGTGTCGACCGCCGCCAAGGTACGGCTCCCGACGTCGCCGTCGATGACCACGGGCAGGTCGTGCACGTGGTGGAGGGTCGCCTGCAGGAAGAGAGCCCCGACTTCGACCCCGAGCTGAACCCGGGGCTGATGCTGGTGTCGATGTGGTAGTGGTCCTCGTGGTCGGCGTTGTACAGGTAGTGCAGGGTGTGGACGAAGTGCCGGTTGAGGATGGCACCGACACCGCAGTACAGCCGGGGGTCCCGATTGAAGTCGATGGCGTAGAACTGGACCTCACGACGCTCGTCGGTGGCGTGCCAAACGATCCCGTCGAGGTCGAATGCCTGTCCCTGGCCGTGCATCCCCGGCTTGTTCACCAGTGCTCCGGCACTGATGACGACGTCTGCCTCCCCGAGCTTGGAGTGGGTCCACATCTCCTCGAAGCAGGCGTCCAGGGTGCGCTTGAAGGCGGCGGTGGACCGGAACGAAGCCGGCCGTCCCTCGGTTCGCAGCGGTCGGGGCTGGTCCCTGCCGTAGTGGCTGGCCGCTCCGGCAACCTCGGTCCAGGACACGGTGTCCACCATGACTCCTCCCAGGGGCGATGAGGCGCCAAAGCTACACAGCGGGGGGCGCCCGGTGCGGTGCCGGCTGCTACGCCGACCGGACCGCGTAAACCTGCCACGGCTCGGGGATTCCCTTGAGATCGTGGACCCCCCGGTCGTCGAACTCCAGGTCGGATCCGACGACCAGGTCGCGCACCGTGCTCGACACCAGGATCTGGTCGGCTTCCGCCATGGCGGCGATGCGCGCACCGATGTGGACCGCGAGCCCGGCGGGGTGTCCGTGCACGGTCTCGATCTCCCCGGTGTGCAAACCCACGCGGACCCGTAGGCCCAGGTCGCCGACTGCGGCGGTGATGGCGATGGCGCACCGGATCGCCCGCGCCGGACCGTCGAAGACGGCGAGGAAGCCGTCACCGGCGGTGTCCGCCTCCTGGCCACGGAACCGGGCCAACTGGCGGCGGACGGCATTGTGGTGTCGCTCCAGCAGCGAACGCCACGCCTCGTCGCCCATCTCGGCGAGCGTCTCGGTCGACCCCACGATGTCGGTGAAGAGCACGGTGGCCAGCACGCCACGGGTGTCCGCAACGGGCGCCGCTCCGGTGACGAAGCGCTCCAGCTCGGCGAGCAACGGCTCGGTGTCGCCCGCGTAGGGCAGGTGGTCGACGCCCTCGAGCTCCACCAACTCGGCGCCGGGGATCGACGCCGCCAGGAAGCGGGCATGGCCGACGTCGCGGTGGGCGTCGTGGCGACGCTGGATCACCAGCGTCGGGGACGAGATGCTGGGCAGAAGGGCCCGCACGTCGACCTGCGAGTAGCGGCTCAGGAAGGCCAGCGCCGTCCCTGGGCTGGACATCGCCCGCTCGAATCGGTCCCACCAGTGGCGGAAGTCGGGATCGGCGGCCACCGAGGGGGCCACCTGGGGGAGAAAGGTCCCCTCACCCCACGACTCGGAGACCTGCCGGATGTACTCCTCCATCCAGCCGTCGCTCCGTCCCCACGGGTAGCCGTCGCGGCGCCTGGCGCTGGCATAGGCGGCGTAGAGGATCAGTCCGGAGACGCGTTCGGGATGGCTGGAGGCGAACAGGACTGCCATCGGGCCGCTCTGGGAGATGCCGAGCACCGTCGCCCGATCGGAGCCGGCGGCGTCCATCACCGCCAGCACGTCGTCGATCTGCTCATCGAACTCTGGGAGCTCGGCGGTCCGATCTGACAGACCGGCTCCCCGCGGGTCGAAACGGATCACCCGGGCGAAACGACCCAGCCGGCGGTAGAAGTCGGCGACGGTGGGCTGCTCCCACACCATGTCGAGGTGGGTGAACAACCCGGGCACGATGACCAGGTCGGGACCACGGCCGTACACCTGGTAGGCGATGTACACCGCGCCGCTGCGGGCGTAGCGGGTGTCGGGCGCCTCGATGGCCATCGCTCTCTCCTACGGGTGGCGTCCCGGCTGATGGTCCACCCGGGTGCGAGTGAATCGTATGCAGGTGTCCCGGGTTCCTCCACGTCGGTCAGGAGGCGTACCCCTCCTCCAGGAGGACGTCGCCGTGGACGGTGCGGTAGTAGACCCGCCATCGGTGGTAGACCGGCAGATAGTGGTCGTAGCGCGCCATCACCTCGGCGTAGGCCAGCACCGCATCCACGTACAGGTCGCTGTGGTTGTAGGCGTACAGGGCCGCGGGCAGGTCGTCGGGCGCGCCATGGGCCACCAGGTAGCGGGCGGCGGCCATGATGGCGTCACCGGGGTCTTCGATGTCCCCTTCGCCGTAGGCGTCCCACGTCGAGGGGAGGAACTGCATGGGCCCGCGGGCGCCGGCGTGGCTGTCGCCTTCGATGCGGCCGAAGCGGGTCTCCACGAGGTGGATGGCGGCGAGGATGTTCCACGGCACTCCCGACTCGGCCTCGGCCGCCTCGGTAGTGGCGGCGCAACTCGGCGAGTGGGGGCGGGGCGACAATCGTCCAGTCGGGGAGGGCAGGCTGCGGTTCGGTGAGCCGGCGGAGCCGGCCTGCCGGCCAGAAGGTTGAGGTCGAACGCCGCCCGTAGCCAGGACGGGATCCGATCCCGGGCATCGGCCCGCCAGGTGGGATGGGTCACCAGGTCGCGGAGTGCCTGCTGTTGAACCCACGCCCATCGGGTGTGCTCGCCGGGTGGGGTGGTCGGGTCGGCGAGAGCGGTCTCGGCGGCGGCGAGCATGTCCACCAGCGTCTTTCCGTCGGTGAACGGACCGACATCGGTGGGCGGTGATGGAGCGGGTGACCGCGTCGTCGACGTGACAACCGGCGGCATCGGTTCAGAGGTGGTGGCTGGGCGCCGCCGGCTCCGTGGTGATCGGTGCGGGGGTCGGAATCGTGGTGGCGCCGGTCGGGCCCGGGTCGCCGGTGATGGCGCACGCCGGTCAGCGAACACGCCACGGTCACCAGGCCGAGGACGGCTGCGGTGGCGACGGGGAGGCCCACCGAGGCACTGTAGGAACAGCCGACCGGTCGACGTTGCCCGGGTGCGCCGCCTCACCGGGAAGGGGGACCATGCCGGCGACGGTGAGCCGGCGTTGTGGGCTCTCGCCGGGCGGTCAATCGTGGGCCAAGGCGAGTCGCCACAGGGCGAGCGCGCCGAGCGCCAACCCGAAGTCCCGCAGCGCCACGTCGAGGTAGCCACCGGCCAGGATCAGGGTGACGACGATCAGCCCGAGCCAGGCGGCGACCACCGGGGCGAAGATCCGGGGACGCAGCCAGACACCGATGCCGGCGACGATCTCGATGACCCCGACGACCGCCATGACTGCGGTGCCGCTGACCGCGTCGGTGACGAAACCGGGGAGGTACTCGACCCACTCGGTCATCACGTCGAAGAACTTGTCGAGGCCGAAGAGGATGGGGGCGACGGTGAAACCCAGCCGGAGGATCTCGAAGGCCCGCCTCGACTCGACGGCGAGGGTGGTGGCGGGCGTCGGATGTGGCGGACGTGGTGTCCTGCATCTCTGCTCCCTTCTCTATCAACACTTCGTTCATTTTTACGACGATTTGACTGTATTGTCAAGATGGACTGGTTGTAGAGTGCCGCCATGGCCGGCAAGGACACCGCCGGGATCGAGGCGATCGGGGCACTGGCCGACGGCGTGCGGCGTGCCTTGTATGACGTCGTGATCGACGCCGACCATCCGGTGGGGCGGGACGAAGCAGCCGAGGCCGTTGGGGTGGCGCGCCAGACCGCCGCCTACCACCTGGACCGCCTCGCTGACGAAGGCTTGCTCGACGTGAGCTATGAGCGGTTGAGCGGTCGTTCCGGGCCCGGGGCGGGGCGGCCGGCCAAGCTGTACCAACGCTCCGGCGCCGAGCACGACGTGACCCTGCCACCACGCCGCTACCTGCTCGCCGCCCGCATCCTGCTCGAGGCGGTGGCCGGAGAAGGCGGCACCGAGCGGTCCCGGCGCGACGACGAGGAGCTCGATCGGCTCGCCGGCGCCGCCCGGCGCACTGGCGAAGGGCTCGCCAAGGCGGGGCTGGACGAGGCGCTCCGGGCCAACGGGTACGAGCCGGTGGAACGCGCCGGTGAGGTGCGTTTCCGCAATTGCCCATTCCACGCCCTCGTCGCCGAGGATCGCCAGACGACGTGCGCCCTCAACCATGCCCTGGTCGAGGGGATGATCGCCGGCTCGGGGGACGACCGCCGCGCGGTGCTCGATCCCGAGGAGGGCTACTGCTGCGTGCGGATCCGGTCCGACTGAAGGTCAGGAAGCGGCGTCGCGCGCCGTGCCTTCGACCATGACCGGGTCGTACGGGTCGTCGGTGGCACCCAGGTAGCGGCCCTGGTAGGCCAGGCAATGGGCGCGGTCACCGGCGAGGAACATGAGGTAGGGCGGGAAGCTGGCCATCTGCCAGGGCTCGGCCCCGCCGGGTGGGGCTCCGACGTAGTCCTCGAACACCCCGGCGCAGAGCGCGTCGGCGGTCGCCGCCATCGGGGTGGTGTCACCGAAGCCGGACATGGCGACGGTGCCGATGGCCTCGAACTGGTGCGGTGCACCGCAGTCCACCACCTCGATGGTGGTGCGCACCTCGTAACGGGCGTCGTGGCGGACGATCAGGGACGACTGCGAGTCCTGGAAGCAGGTGCCCGGCTCCGCCAGCGACAGCGGCAGCCAGGGGTCGTTGTTGAGGTTCCACACGAACAGCGAGACCGCGGCGACGAAGGCGGCCACCAACGTCCCGCGCCGCAGCCAGCGCCGGCGTGTCTTCCTCCGGTACTCCTCGGCGATCTCATCGGGATCGAGGGGGCGCCCCGAGAAGTGGCCGTAGCGCTGGGGGACGCCTACCCATTCGACGTGGGCGTCCGTTGCCGAGGTGGCGGCGCTCACCGATCCCTGGGGCGGCGCCGCCTGGCTCCGGAAGGGGGCGAGCGGGTCGTAGTCGGCCCCGGCCGTCGTGCTCTCCGCCGGGTCGAGGACGACCGGGTCGAGGAAGAGGTAGCCGCCGATCGGCCCGGGCACACCGGTGGTGTCACCGGCCGGGTCCTTGTTGCCACGCCGGTTCATGGCACCCATTGTGCCCTCCCCGCCGACCGTCCGTGGCGTTCAGGCCCCGGTGCCCCGTGCCGACCCGGTGACCGTCGCCGGCACGGAATCGTCCCCGGTGGGCTGGACGAGCAGGCAGTTGACCGTTCGGTCCTCTGGCCAGCTGTCCTCGAGCGGCACGAGCGTCGTGACGTACCACACCGACGACTCGTAGTCGATCCCCACGTACGGTTGGAACTCGTCGATACAGGCGTCGTAGCCGACCTGGTCGACCTCGGTGGCGCCCGGGTACGGGCCGTCGGGCAGGACCACGTTGGCGAAGACCTCGAACTGGTGCGGTTCGCCGCAGTCCACGACCTCCACCGAGGACACCTCGGTGCCGTCGAAGTCGAGGAAGCAGTCGCCCGGCTCCA
This sequence comes from uncultured Acidimicrobiia bacterium, assembly GCA_963812375.1. Taxonomy (GTDB): domain Bacteria; phylum Actinomycetota; class Acidimicrobiia; order Spongiisociales; family UBA5794; genus JACDBE01. The sequence goes on from CAWEUW010000011.1 coordinate 237,807, forward strand.
GGCTCTGGACGTCGGTGCCGGACTCGAGGAGGTTGCGGACGAACGACCAGCCGACGACGACGATCGCCACCAGGACGACGGCGCGCAGGATGGCGCCCCACGGCGACTTCCTCGGTGGCGCCTCGGGGTCGGCGGTCAGCGGGACCGGCTCGGTCGGCCGCAGCGGGTCCGAGACCCACGAGCGGTTCGGGCTCGGAGCGGGCCCGGTCGTCGACCGAGCCCACCGGGGGCCATTGCCCCGGAGGCGGACCGGGCATGGATCGCTCCCGGCGGTCACCGGGTCCGAGGCGGTGTCGGCGCGCCCATCGCGTCGCCGGGGTGATCAGCGACCGGTCCCGGGCCGGCCCCGTCGTCGAGGTCACGGTTGTCGAAGTCACGGGCGTCGAAGTCGCGGTCAGGGGTGACGACGCCCTCGAGCGGGTCGTCGTCGTAGACGTCTTCCCTCGCCTCTCGGATCATCTCCTCCGACGACATGGGACGGGTGGTCGTCGGCGTCCTCCGGGGTGCGATCGTCAGTCATGGTCATACCCCCGTGCGGTCGGTGTGTCGCCGATCAGGTCTGCCCGTATGCCGGGATGGCGGCGCCGTTGATCACACCCGAGGCCGGGCTGGAGAGGAAGTCGACCAGGGCGGCGATCTCGGGCGGCTTCGGCCAGTTGACGTAGTCGGCGTAGGGGAGGGCGGCCCGGGTGGCGGCGGTGTCGATGACGGCGGGCAGGATGGCGTTGGACGTGATGTTGGTGCCCTCCAGCTCGGCCGCCACGGTCTTGACGAGGGCGACGACCCCGCCTTGGCGACGTTGAAGGCCGCCTGTCCGGTGGGAGGGTCGAAGGCGGCCCGGCTGGCCACGGCGATGATGCGGCCCCATTCGGCCTCGAGCAGATGGGGGATCGCCGCCCTGATCGTGTAGAAGGCCGATCGCAGGTTGAGGTCGAGCATCCGGTCGAAGCGCACGTCGTCGGTCTCTGCGACGTCACGGCCACCGGCCCAGCCCCCGACCAGGCGAGCACACGACGTTGATCTGCCCGAAGGTCGCCGAGGTCTCCTTCATGAACCGGTTGACCGCCTCGCCGTCGGTGCAGTCGACGCGGCGCAGCAACAGGCGGTCGTCGTCGAGCTCGAGCTCCTCCTCGAGCCGGGTTGCCTCCTCGGGGATCAGATAGGTGACCGCCAGCCGGAAGTTGCGTCTGACCAGCATGGGCACCAGGGCTCGTCCGAGATGCCCGGTGCCGCCGGTGACCACGGCGACGTTGCCGGTGTCGATTCCGGCGGTGTCGCGGATGTCTGCGTCCATCACCCGCAGACTAGAGGCTCCGGCGCTCGGCGGGTGATGCGCCGGAAGGCCTCGGCCAGGGGCGACCCGGCGGCGGAGCCGGTGACGCCGGGCTGTTGGCCGCCGAGCCGAGAAGGCCGGCGAGCCCCGGTGGTGCGCCGAGGGAGATCACCGCCGCCAGATCGGCCGGTGTGTCGAGGTCGAGCGCCAATCCGGGGCGGACGACGACGGTGGCGCCCGGTGCTCCGGCGAAGTGCCGGGTGAAGCTCCCCGGGCCGTAGGCGAAACGCATCGGGCGCGACCCGACGAAGAGGTTGGTGCCCCCGTCACGGGACGGGGCGAGGACCGTCGGCGCATCGACCTCCCACGCCGCAGCCAGGTCTGCGGGGCCGACGAGCGGGAGGTCGGCGTGGAGCACCGCCCACGATCGCGGGCTGGCGGCGACCACCGCTGCCGCCGCCCCGTCGAGCCCGCTGCCTGGTCGCTCGCCGATGACCTCCCACCCGGCGGCGCGGGCCCACGAGGCAACCCCGGCGTCGCCGGTCACCACCACCGGGAGCGCTCCCGAGGCGGCCACCGCGCTCAGGGTATCGGCGGCGATCGCCCTTCCCAGCAACGATCGCGTGGCGGCGTCGACGGCCGGGGCCAGCCGTCGCTTGGCCACCCCGAACGGCTTGATGGGCACACCCACCAACGCCGGGATCATGGCGCGGTCCGGACGCTGGGGGACATGGGCGGGGAGCCTACCCGCCGGCCTTTCCGGCCCCTCCAGCCGTGGATGCGTTGCCGATTGCTACCGTCGCCACGCGATGCGACCCGGCCCCATCTCCTACCTCCTGATTCCGGTGGTGCTCGCCACCGTGCTGGTCGGCGGGTGCGGTGGCGCCGATGTGACCGTCGACGAAACCGACAATGGCAGCAGCATCGACCTCGAGGTCGGGCAGACGCTCGAGGTGTCCCTGGAGGAGAACCCCTCGACCGGGTTCGCCTGGAACGTCACCGAGGAACCGGACGCGGCGGTCATCGCCCCGGTCGAGGACGACTTCGACATCTCCGATCCCTATTCCGACGGCGCCGGCGGCACCCGGTCGTTGCTCTTCGAGGCAGTGGCGCCCGGGGAGACCGAGATGCTGCTCGACTACTACTTCCAGACCGAGTCCGACGACGTCTACGAGACGTTCTCGCTGACGGTCACGGTCGCTCCGTGACCCGGCTCCATCGAACCGGTGTGGCCCTCGCCGGGGCCGTCGCCCTCCTCGCCGGGACCGGCGTGGCGTGCGGCGGTGATGGGGGCGAGGTGGTGGTCGACATCGACGACTCAGGGACCACCGTGACGATCTCACCCGACGAGACCCTGGTCGTCCGGCTCTTCGAGTCGCCGTCGACCGGCTACACGTGGCAATGGGTGGAGGAACCGGACGGAGCGGTGCTGGCGGCCGCAGGCGACGACTTCGAGCAGGAAGAGCCGGTCGAGCCGGGGAGCGGCGGGACGAGGGTTTGGAGGTTCGAGCCGATCGCCGCCGGCGAGACCTCGCTGAGCATGGTGGAGCGCTTCCAGGACGACGACGAGAGCAGTTCGGCGACGTTCGAGCTGGGCGTCGTCGTCACCGACGGCTGAGATCGATGCCCAGGCCCCAGAGGAGAGAGGAGCCATGATGCGCTTCGGAGTGTTCGTCCCCCAGGGCTGGCGCCTCGACCTGGCCGGGGTGCCGGTCGAATGGCATTGGCCGGTGATCGTCGACGCTGCCGTCAATGCGCAGCGTGTCGGCTACGAGTCGGTGTGGGTCTATGACCACTTCCACACCTCGCCTGCGCCCACCCAGGAGGCCACCTACGAGGCGTGGACGCTGATGGCGGCGCTGGCGGCGGTGACCGACACGGTGCGCCTCGGCCAGATGTGCACCTGCAACGGCTACCGGTCTCCCGCATACCTGGCCAAGGTGGCGGCATCGGTCGACGTCATCTCCGGTGGCCGGCTGGAGATGGGCATCGGCGCCGGCTGGTATCAGCACGAGTTCGACGGCTACGGCTATCCGTTCCCCGACGGGCCGGAGCGCCTCCGGCAACTCGGTGAGGCCATCCAGATCCTCCATGCGATGTGGACCGGGGAGCAGGTGACCTTCGCGGGCGAGCACTACCGCCTCGACGGCGCCATCTGCCGCCCGCGCCCGATCCAGCAGCCCGGCGTCCCCGTCTGGGTGGCCGGAGGAGGGGAGAAGGTGACGCTGCGCCTGGCCGCTCGGTACGGCGACGCCACCAACTTCGGCGGCACGCTCGAGGCATTCACCCACAAGTCGTCGGTGCTCGCTGGCCACTGCTCCGACCTGGGCACCGACTTCGACCGCATCGTCCGCTCCGCCAACTTCAACGTGGTGTGCGAGGAGACCGAGGCGGAGGTGGCGGGACGTCTCGACTGGATCGAGGACCGCTACACCGCCCTGGTGGGGGCGGACAAGGCGGCCGAGGTACGCGACCTGTACGCCGCCACCGCCGGCACCCCGGAACAGCTGATCGAGCGGTTCTCGGCTTGGAAGGCGGTCGGGATGAGCTACGCCATCATGTTCTTCGCCGAGTGCGGAGTCGACCAGTCGGGGATCGAGCGCTTCGCCACGGAGGTGGCGCCCGCCCTGCGGTGACGCCCTGACCGGCTCGCCAGGACGGTGCGGGTCGTGGCCCTATGCTCAATGGGTGAACCGCAAGACCAAGATCATCGCCACCCTCGGCCCCGCCGTGGCGTCGTACGAGGCGGTGCGGGACCTCGTCGCCGCCGGCATGAACGTCGCCAGGCTCAACTTCTCCCACGGGGAACCAGCACACCCACGAGGAGTTCTTCAAATGGGTGAGGAGGGCCGGCGAGGAGCTGGGCGAGGCGGTGGCCGTCCTCCAGGACATCCAGGGGCCCAAGCTGCGGGTGGGGACCTTCCCCGGCGGCGCCATCCAACTCGATCCCGGGGAGGAGATCACCCTCGTCCCCGACGATGGCGAGGGCGACGACGACAAGATCCACGTCGCCCACCTCGCCGACGCCGATCTCTCACCAGGCGCCCAGGTGCTCATGTCCGACGGGCTGATCAGCCTCGAGGTGCTGCGGCGGCGTGGCTCCGACGTCGTGGTGCGCTGCCTCGAAGGAGGAGAGCTGCTCGACCACAAGGGCGTCGCCTTCCCCGGCACCGAGCTGTCCGTGCCCGCCATCACCCCCAAGGACGAGGAGGACCTCGCCTTCGGTGAGGCGCTGGGGGTCGACCTCATCGCCGCCTCGTTCGTCTCGTCTGCGGCCGACATCCGGCAGATCCGCCGCCTGGCACCGGGAACACCGGTGATCGCCAAGATCGAGAGCGCCATCGGCTACGCCAACCTCGACGACATCTTGACGGAAGCGCATGGGGCGATGGTGGCCCGGGGCGACCTCGGCGTCGAGCTGTCGATGGAGAGCGTGCCCTCGGCCCAGAAGGACATCCTGGCGCGCACCAACGCCAAGGCTCGGGTCTCGATCACCGCCACCGAGATGCTCGAGTCGATGACCCACTCGCCCCGGCCCACCCGGGCCGAGGTGACCGACGTGGCCACCGCGGTGCGGGACGGCACCGATGCCGTCATGCTGTCCGCCGAGACCGCGGTCGGCGGATTCCCGATGCGGGCGGTGCAGATGATGGATCGCATCTGCCGGGAGGCCGAGCGCAGCCCCGAGTACCGGCGTGGCCCCGAGATCCACTTCCTGGAGGACCGGGCGCGGTTCGCCTCCGCCACCGCCCAGGCCTGCGTGGACGCCGCCAACAACCTGGGTCTGGCCGCCATCGTCGCCTTCACCGAGAGCGGGTCGACGGCGCGGCTCATCTCCAAGTACCGGCCCAAGGCCGACATCTTCGCCTACACCCCGCACGAGCGGACGTATCGACGGATGGCCCTCTACTCGGGCGTCACTCCGATGCCGTTCCAACCGGTCGACTCCACCGATCTGATGATCATCCACGCCGAGCAGAGCCTGGTGGCGTCGGGCATCCTCAAACCGGGCGACGGTGCGGTGATGGCGGCGGGGATACCCCCCAACCAGAGCGCCTCCACCAACCTGATGAAGCTGCACACGGTGGGCGAGACCACCGTCGGCGTCCCCGGCAGCGACTGAGGAGAGCGCGGAGGCGCTTTCCTCTACCATCCGAGCGGGTCGTCTTCGTCGGGAGGATCGATGGGGCAGCCGATCGCAGTCACCTATGACACCGTCGAGGATGTGTTGCTCGATCTCCGCCGACCGGAGCATCACGGGTCAGGACGGGGTCGCATACGGCAGCGCCGCCGAAGCCGAAGCCGATCCCCGGTTCCCCGGGGACCTGGCCGGCCGGCTGTTCGCCTCCGACCCTGCCATCGACCACATCTTCGTGGGGTCCAACCAGGTGGTGGTCCGCCGGCTCGGGGGGTGGGACGACGGATCGACCTCCACCGCCACCGGCATCGTCGAAGACTTCTTCCTCTACTACCCGCGGGACAACGGCGTCTGCTGCCAAGACGCCGTCGTGCGGCGCTCGACAAGCCGTCGGGCAGGCTCAGGGGGTGGGCGAACCGTCGTCGTCGAGGGAGTCGTCGGCGGGCGGCTCGGTGGTCGGGGGAGCCGTGTACGAGCCGACCTCCACCGTCACCGCCGTCCCCGTGGCGACGTACTCCCCGGAGGAGATGCTCTGGCTCTGCACCAGGCCATCCTGACCCGAGCTGTCCACCGGCACCGTGCCGCCGTCCCCGATCGTCAACCCGGCATCGGCGAGCCGGGCCTGTGCCTCGCTGAAGGTGAGCCCGACCACGGTCGGGACCTGGACGGGGCACTCCTCGGAGCTCTCCGGCATGTTGCACGGGTGGACCCGGATGATGGTGGGGATCGGCAGATAGGTGTGGGTCCAGGTCTCGCTGGCCGACTCGCCGTCCGGGAGGGTGATGATGCGGGTCACGTCGACGGTCCACCCGTCGGACCCGTAGGTGTCGACCACCTCGGCGGTGGGGCTCAGGGTGGGATCCTCCTCGAATACCGTGGTGAACTCGGTGGGGTCTCTCCGGTCGGAACGCTCCGAGGTGCAGTCCTTGCCGCCGTTGTTGCCGTAGAAGGCGACCGACACGCGGTTGTCCGAGGCGTAGGACTTGATGAGGATGAGGGCATCGGAGTCGTTGCGGAACACGACGTCGGGGCTCGGCCACGAGATCGTCGCTTCCCGACCCTCCGGATAGCGGGAGAAGTAGAAGCTGTGCGGGGTGTGCTCCACGATCTCGTAGCAGCCGAAGAAGATGGCGTTGTAGAAGGTGGTGGCGAACTGGCTCACACCTCCACCAACGGCGTCGACGAACTCGCCCTGGAGGATCTGCGGGGCCAGCACGTATCCCTTCTCCTCGGTGCGGGGCCCGACGAGGTCGTTCAGCGAGAACGTCTCGCCGGGCCAGACGATCGTGTCGGTGACCGCCGAGGCGATCGTCTGGATGTTCGTCACCCGGGGCTCGCAGCAGCTGTAGTCGGTGGCGAAGAACGACACCTGGGAGATCGGCCCCATCGCCTCGGCCTCGGCGGTGGTGAACTCGGGCCGGTCACCCTGGGCGAAGGGGAACTCCCCGCGGTCGGAGCCGCCGGAGGCGACGGCCAGGGCCTCGGCGACCAGCGGCACGTCGAGCAGCATCCCGCGGCGTGACTCCTGGAGGGCGACCGTCCCGTCCGACTGGACGAGGAATCGGGCATCGCGTGGCTGGCGTTCGATCTCCTCGCGGCGAGGGTCGAGGAACTCGGCGAGGCCCTCTTCGTCGAAGCCCAGCACGATCCGGGCCGGCTCCCCTCCGGGCACGTCCGAGACCAGGTTCGCCGCCAGGAGGTCGACATCGAACTCGACCGCCAGGTCGGGGTCCTCGGCGGTGAGCGTGACCGGGCTGTCGATCATCCGGGTTCCCTCGACGACGGCGGCGTCGACGTCGGCGTCGGTCACCCTCGGGATGAGGGGAGCGGTGGAGATCTCCTGGCGGGTGCGTTCCGCCACCACGATCGCCCCCGCCACCAGCCGCCGCGCCTCGGCGCGGTCGAGCCCTACTCCCGCCACCGGGTACACCGGCTGGACCACGCCGTCGACCACCTCGATGGCGCCTTCGTTGGCGGGCTCGCCGATGGCGGTCTGCTCCCAGGATTCGAACACGCCTTCGAGGGCGTCATCGTCCCAGGTGATGTCGGTGGGCACGTCGACGGTCGAGGTGAAGCGAGCGCGCCCAGGCGGCGAAACGGTCGAAGAACCCGCCGTTGCGGCGGGCGGTCACCGCCAGGTCCACCGCCGCCTCGGCGTCGAGATCCAGGGCGACGACCCGCGGGTCGAGCTCGACGTCGGTCTCCTGCACCAGGAACGGCACCGGGGTCTCCCGTAGCGCCCGCTCGTGGAGCTGCATCGCCTCGAGGGCGTCCTCTGGGCTCAGGCCGCCGATCGGCACCCCGGCGGCGCTCACCCCCGGAGCGATCTCGCCTTGGTTGAGCGCCTCGGCCACGGCGAAGACCACGAGCGGCAGGAGGAGCAGGCCGGCGATGACCGCGCCGACCAGTGCCAGCCGATAGTGGCGATTCATGGTGTGGGAGACGCCAGGGGAACCGGCCTGCGCGGCCGATTCTGCCTGGCGGTCTTCGAGATCCGTCATTGCCTACTCGTACGCTCGGCCTCTTCGTCGATCTTCCCGGAGCTGGCTCCTGGCCGCGACCTCGTGACCCGCACCATGGCCCCACCCGGTCGCCAGGTCCGGCGTGCACCGCCGGCCGGCGAGCGTTCGAAGGGATCTCCGCCCAGGGCATTTTCGCCGTTCCCGGCGCGGTCGGCGAAATTCAGCGGGCAGAGCGGGTCGTCGCCACGACGGTGGTCACCAGGCGCCACCGGGCAGGATACCCTCGGCGCCGTGCTGAGCCAGACCCAATCATTGCTCGCCATTCATGCCCATCCCGATGACGAGAGCTCGAAGGGGGCGGCCACGGTCGCCGCCGCGGTCGCCGTGGGCGTGCACTGCGTGTTGGTCACCGCCACCGGGGGCGAGGCCGGCGACATCCTCAACCCCGCCATGGACCGGCCGGAAGTGAGGGCGAACCTGGCCGAGTTCCGGGCGAAGGAGCTCGCCGAGGCGGCGGCGATCATCGGGTACGCCGAGGTGGTCGAGCTGGGTTACCGCGACTCGGGGATGCCCGACACTCCGGCCAATTCCCATCCGGGTGCCCTGGCCAACGCCGACTTCGACGAGGTGCTGGCCCGCGTGGTCACGGAGGTGCGCCGGGTCCGGCCGGCGGTGTTGCTCGGGTACGACGCCCACGAGCGCTACCCCCACCCCGACCATCTCGTCGTCCACCGGTTGGGGCTGGCCGCGTACGAGGCGGCGGCCGACCCGATGCTGTTGCCGGAGGCAGGCGAGCCGTGGGCCGTCGACCGGCTGCTGGCGCCGGTGTGGACCGTCCGTCGCATCCGGGCGCTCCACGAGGCGGCCCTCTCTGCCGGGATCGAGTCGCCATTGGCCGAGCGGCTCGAAGGTCTCGATCCCGCCGAGGACCTGGAGCGAGACCTCGTGGCCGTCCCGGTCCACGAGACCATGTCCGTCGCCCGTGAGGCGCTGCGGGCCCACCGGACCCAGGTGGATCCGGCGGGCCCGTGGTTCTCCATCCCGCTCGACGTCGCTATTGCCGCCTATCCCTTCGAGGACTTCGAGGTCCTGGCGTCCAGGGTCTCCCTGCCCCCGCCGCCACCAGCATCTTCGGCTGACCCCGCCCACGGCCGGTGTGATCGAACTTTGAGCGAGTGACGCCATGTGGTGTGTTCAATCGCTCAAAGTTGTATGCAATCACGGCCCGACTCATCGAACTTTGAGCGAGTGACGCCATGTGGTGTGTTCAATCGCTCAAAGTTGTGTCCGAGGGTCGCAACACGGCGGTGTGGTCTAATCAGCCGATGCGCACCCCCCCAGACCTGCGCCGGTGCGTCGCCGACCTGGTCGCCGCCCTCCGCCCGGTGGCGGTGGGCGACGGCGCCGAGGCCCGCCTCGCCGGCGACACCGTCGACCGACTGGAGGCGCACACGCTGCCCCGGCTCGACCGGCCGTCGGCGCCGCCCACCGTCGCCCTGTCCGGGCTCACCGGTGTCGGCAAGTCGACGCTGGTCAACGCCCTCGCCGGTGCCGACCTCTGTGCGGTGGGGCCGATCCGACCCACCACCATCAAGCCCCAGGTGGTCGACGCCGGCGCCCTGTCCGAGCCCCCGCCGCTGCTGGAAGCGGCGACCCTGGTCGACCTGCCTCCCGGTCCCGGGGACGACCTGGCCCGGAGCGCCGACTTGCACCTCTTCGTCACCTCTCCGGCCCGCTACGCCGACGCCGAGGGCTGGGACCACCTCGCCCGCCTGACGTCCCGGGCGATCCCGACGTGGGTGGTCCTCTCCCAGGTCACCGGCGAGGATGACGTCGTCGTCGAGGACCTGCGGCGGCGGCTGGACGAGGCCGGACTCGACCTCCCGCTGCTGGCGGTGCCCGACGTGTCGGTCCCGGACGCCGTCGCCGGCCTGGGCGAACGGCTGGCGGCGCACGCCGCATCCCCGGTGGCGGCGGAGTCACGGGCCCGGATCGCGGCGATGGTCGAGCAGGCGGACCGGGTGGCCGCAAGCCTGCGCCGGCTCGAGTCCGCCGACGACTCCTTGGTGACCGCGGTCGACTCGGCCTACGGCCCCGTGGTCACCGTGGCCGTCGAGCTGGCCAAGCCCGACGGTTCGGTCGACCGGTTCGCCGCCGCCGCCGACCGACCGTGGGACGAGGTGGTCGACCGCCTCGCCCTCGTGCTCACCCACCGCATCGGCGCCGCCGCCGAGGCGGCCGCCACCGAATGGGCCGCCGATCCCGAAGGGGCCAGGCTCCTCGAGGGCGACGGGGTGGAGCTGTGGCGGCACGGGTCGTCCACGACCGCCCTGGCGCGCGATCGACTGCTCGGCTGGCCCGGGGAGACCGAAGTGCTGGTCACGTCGCGGATGCGCCCCCGTCGCTGGTGGCAGCGCCCGATCCCGCCCGCCGAGCTCACCGCCCTGGTGAAGCGGGCCGCCCTGGGGGGACCGGACACCATGACCCGGCGGGAGCGCCGCCGCCTCGACACCACAGTCGACGAGGTCATCGACCAGGCCGCGGGCTCCTGGGCAGGCTCGCCGTCGGCGTCGTTGATGCCGACAAACAACGGTTCATCGACCGCCTCCGGCCGGTAGACCTCGCCCGCATCGTCGAGGTCGAGCGAGCCGCCGATGCGGTGCGCGCCGCCCTGGAGCCATCGGACGGCGACGGTGCGTGATCTCCAAGAGCTGTTCGACGCCGCCGACCTGGTCATCGGCGCCGCCGCCGGCGTGGTGCCCGAAGCGTCGGTGGTATCCGCCGCCCAGGCGATGCGCCACCTCCGCGGGCGGCGGGGCTACCACGGTTCGACGTTGGTGGTGGCCCTGGGCGGCGGCACCGGGAGCGGGAAGTCGAGCCTGCTCAACGCCGTCGTCGGCGAGCCGATCGCCACGGTGGGCCGGATCCGGCCGACCACCGAGCGGCCCCTCGCCTGGGTGCCCGCCTCAGCCGGCTCGGCGCTCGACCGGCTGCTCGACGACCTGGGCATCGAGGACCGCCACCGCCACGACCGCGATCCGGGGGTGGCGCTGATCGACCTGCCCGACATGGACTCGATCGCCTTCGCCCACCGTGAGCTGGTGGCCGACATGATGGGGAAGGTCGATGCCCTGCTCTGGGTGCTCGACCCCGACAAGTACCACGATGGTGCCCTGCACGACGGGTTCCTCGCCCCCATGGCGGCCCACGCCGAGCAGACAGTGTTCGTCCTCAACAAGATCGACCGCGTCGACCCGGGGGTCAGGGGCGCCGTCCTCGCCGACGTCGAGGCGAGCCTCATCGCCGACGGCTACCCGGATCCCGGCGTGTTCCCGGTGGCGGCATCCCCCGCTGAGGGGCTGGCGGTCGGAGTCGACGCCCTGGTCCAGTTCCTCGAGACCGAGCTGGACCACAAGCGAACCGCTCACGGCAAGCTGATCGCCGACGTCGCCGCCCTGGTGAGGTCGCTGGCGGTTGAGGCACACGTGTGGGAGGGCGCCGAGGTCGGCGTGGCGGAGCAGTGGCCGGTCGCCCGCGAAGCGGCCCTGGCCGCGCTCGACCCGGTGTCGGATCTACCCGACGAGGACGCGGTGTGCCGGATCGAGGACCTGGTGGCCGTCTTCGCCGTCGCCCAACCCGAGCTTGGCCCGCGGATCAGGTCTCGGTTGGGACACGAAGTCGTCGACCAGGCGGTCGCCGCCGCCAGGGACGCCCTCACCGCCGTCGGCCCTGAGGCCGCAGCCGGCGTGCTCGACACCCTCGTCGCCGAGCCGATCGTCGAGATGAACGAGCCGCGGGCCCGCTTCGCCGCCATCGCCGCCTACGCCCACATCGGCGCCCGGCAGCTGGCCGCCCGGGACGGCGTCCTGACGTGGTGACGGCACCGGCACTCCTCGTGGTGACCCCGCTGAAGGAAGCACTGGCCCCCACGATCGTCATCGTCCTGGTGGCGGTCGCCGGCTGGTTGGTGGTCACCTGGATCGGGCGCCGGTTCGTGCGGCGGGTGAGGCGGCAGGCCGACATCGACGGCTCCATCGCCGCCAACGAGCGGGCCAGGCGGATCGGCACGGTGGGGACGATGTTGCGCAACGTCTTCACCGCGGTGCTGACGGTGGCGGTGATCCTGGTCCTGTTGACCATATGGGGCATTCCGACCACTCCGCTGATCGCCATCGGGTCGGCCCTCGGTGTCGCCGTCGGCTTCGGAGCCCAGGGCTTCGTGCGGGACGTCATCGCCGGGTTGCTCATCATCGGCGAGGGCCAGTACGCCATCGGCGACAGCGTCCAGATCGTCGGAGTGACCGGTCGGGTGGAGACGATCAAGCTCCGCACCACGATCCTGCGGGAGGTCGACGGCAACGTCCACCACGTGCCCAACGGCCTCGTCCAGGTTGCCACCAACCTCACCCGCGACTACGGGCAGGTGATCATCGACATCGCCATCTCCCACGACACCGACCTCGAGCAGGCGACAGCCTTGCTGCAGGACGAGGCGCGGCAGTTCTCCGAGGACGCCAAGTGGGGTCCTCTCGTGCTGGCGGCGCCGGAGATGCTCGGCGTCGAGGAGCTCGGATCCTCCTCGGTCAAGCTCCGGCTGGCGCTCAAGGTCGAGCCGAACTCGAAGTGGAAGGTGCGACGCGAGCTGCTCCGACGCATCAAGGTCCGCTTCGACGAAGAAGGGATCGCCCCGCCCTCCAGCGGCTGAGCGGTCAGTCCTCGGACGGGCCGGGAGCCATGACCGCCAACGCGTCGGGCACGGGGGTGATCTCGAGCCAGTCTGCGGTGCCGAGCAGCTCGCCATCCGCCTGGAAGCGGCTCGGCGGATCGGCCTCGATGACGACCTTGAACGGGTCGTGCCACACGGTGAGCCCGGTCACCGCGGACAGCTCCCGCCCCGACGCCGCCCGGGTGAGTACCCGCGGCACCCGTCGCACCGGCAGCGCCTCCACGGCGAGCACGGTGAGCCCTTGGCCGGGCGAGGGAGAGAGTCGCAGCGGCATGCGCCCGAAGTACGTGAAGGGGTCGTGGACCTGGCACATGACGGCGACGGCGTCGACCCGCTGTCCGTCGCAGTCGACGCGGAGGTTGGCCGGACGGTCGCGCAGCCTGGTGAGTAGGGCGGTGGCGGCCGACCGGGCGTAGTGGACCGAGCCGAAGTGGTTCTTCGACAGGGGCCGTTGCTCGGCGATGTGGACCATCTCGGCGTCGTACCCGATGCCGGCGGCGAACACGGCGAACTCGGAGCGGGCCCCGTCGCCGCTGTCCGTGGCGATGTGGGCCATGGTGATGGTGCGTGGCTCGGCGGTGGTGAGCATGGCGGCGGCACGGTCCGGCTTGGCGGGGATGCCGAGGATGCGGGCCACGACGTTGGTGGTACCGACCGGGATCACTCCCAGGGCGGTGGAGGTACGGGCCAGGGCGTTGGCGACGTGGTGGACGACGCCGTCACCTCCCATGGCGGCCACACAGGCGAAGCGGTCGGCCACGGCCTCCGCGGTCATGCGACGAGCCTCGTCAGGGTTGGTCGGCCACACCGCGGTGACGTCGAACCATCCCGACAGCTCGTGGATCACCCGGCGATGGAGGGCGCCGGTGAAGCCCGAGGCGGACGGGTTGGCGATGAGCATGAGGCGGCGCACGGGCGGGAGGGTAGCGGCGGCGCCTCGCGCGCCGGGGCGATAGCCTCGGGATCGCCATGGAACGCTACCGCGACCGGGTGGAGGCAGGGGAGCGGCTGGCGGTCGAGCTTCGGCGGGTGCTGGGAGACCTCGGCGATGGGGACCCGCCCGTCGTGGTCCTGGGCGTGCCCCGCGGCGGGGTCGTGGTGGCGGCGGCGGTTGCCCGGGAGCTCGCCGTACGCCTCGACGTGGCGCTCGCCCGCAAGCTGCCCGCCCCCGGCAACCCCGAGCTGGCCATCGGCGCCATCGGCGAGGGAGGCGAGCCGTGGCTCAACCGGCAGCTGATCGACCGGATGCACGTCACTCCCCAGTGGATCGAAGCCGCCATCGAGCGGGAGACGGTGGAGCTGCAGCGCCGCGCCCAGCGATACCGATCGGGTGCGACACCGGTCGATCCGGCCGGCTCGGTGGCGATCGTGGTCGATGACGGGGTGGCCACCGGCGCAACGCTGGCTGCGGTTCTCGACGCGGTGGCGTTGCAGCACCCGGCGCGGCTGATCTGCGCCGTCCCGGTGGGCCATCCCGACTCGCTGCGGATGCTGGCCGGTCACGATGCCGAGGTCGTCTGCCCGCTACGCCCCCGCAGCCTGGGCGCGGTGGGATGGTGGTACGACCGGTTCGACCAGACCACCGACGACGAGGTCGTCGCCGCGCTGCACGGCGCCTGACCTGCCCCGTCCGGGCGGCGGCCCGATCGGTATCCTGGGGCCGACGCCGACGAGGAAGGCCGGACAAGCATGCTCCCCCCGTACCGAAGCGAGCCGTACTCCGACTTCTCCGACCCCGCCGTTGCCGAGGACTATCGCAAGGTGCTCGCCGGCGTGGTGGCGTCGATCCCTGTGGAGGCTCCGGTCCTCATCGGCGGGTCTGCCGTCGACAGCCGAGGACGACATCGTCAGTGTGGACCCGGCTGCCCCGGACCGGGTCGTGGGCAGGGCGGGGGCGGGAAGCTCGTTCCACGCCACCAGGGCGCTCGACGCCGCCTGGGGCGCGTTCGCCACATGGTCTCGGGTCCCGGCCGACGAGCGGGCCAGGCTGGTCCACGCGGTCGGCGACGCCATCGACGCCCGCCGCTTCGAGTTCTGTGCCTGGCTCACCGTCGAGGCCGGGAAGAACTACCTCGAGGCAGAGGCCGAGGTGGCGGAGGCGATCGACTTCTGCCGGTACTACGCACACCAGGCGTTGGAGATCGCCGAGCCGCTCCCGGTCGGCGACTTCCCCGGCGAGACCAACGAGTCCTGGTTGGTCCCCATGGGGGCCGGCGTGGCCATTCCTCCATGGAACTTCCCGCTGGCGATCCTCGCCGGGATGACCATCGGCCCGGTGGCGGCGGGCAACACCATGGTGGTCAAGCCGGCGTCGAACACCCCGATCATCGCGGCCAAGTTCATGGAAGCGGTCGAGGCGGCCGGTATCCCACCCGGGGTGGTGAACTTCCTTCCCGGAGCGGGTGGGGAGATCGGCGACGCGCTGGTCGACCATCCCCGCACCCGGTTCGTCAACTTCACCGGGTCGAAGGAGGTGGGGCTCCGGATCGCCGGCCGGTCGGCGACGGTCCAGCCGGGCCAGGTGTGGCTGAAGCGGGCCTACATGGAGCTGGGCGGCAAGGACGCCATCATCGTGGACGAGACCGCCGACCTCGAGGCCGCCGCCGACGGCGTGGTGCGCTCCGCCTTCGGCTTCCAAGGCCAGAAGTGCTCGGCGTGCAGCCGCCTGATCGTGGTCGACGCGGTGCACGACGCCGCTGGTCGACATGGTCGTCGAGCGCACCGCCGCACTCGAGATCGGCGCTCCATCGGACGACTACGCCGTCGGTCCGGTGGTGTCGGCGGCGCAACACCGGAGCGTGCTCGAGGAGATCGACCGGGGCCGCTCCGAGGCGGAGCTGGTCCACGGTGGCCACGCCGTCGACCTCGACGGCGGCTGGTACATCGAGCCCACCGTCTTCGACGGCGTGGAGCCCTCGGATCGGTTGGGCCGCCACGAGATCTTCGGCCCGGTGTTGTCGGTCATCAGCGCCGACGACTTCGAAGAGGCGCTGGCCATCGCCAACGACACGGAGTTCGGGCTCACCGGGGGGCTCTTCTCCACCGACGAGAACCGGATCGAGCGGGCCCGCCACGGGTTCCACGTCGGCAATCTGTACATCAACCGCAAGATCACCGGTGCGCTGGTCGGGATCCAGCCCTTCGGCGGGTTCAAGCTGTCGGGATCGAACGCCAAGGCAGGCGGGCCCGACTACCTGAGGTTGTTCACCGAGATGAAGTCGGTCACCAGGCGGCTCTAGCCGTGACGAGAGGCGTGGTGCCCGCCCGCTGACACGGTTTCTCCCCGGGTGATGGGATAATCGGCGCCCGCCCGACCGGAAGCCATGCAGTCTCGCCGCATCCCGTTCCTCGCCAGTGCGCTCCTCGCCGCCCTCATCGTGGGCTCCTGCGGCGCCGCCGACCCCGCCATCGGGGGAGCGGCGGTGCGGGGTGTCACCGAGACCGGTCCCGGTGAGGCAGGCGGCGAGCGCACCGGGCGACGGCGGCGGCACGACCGGCGCTCCCGACGGCGACGGCACCCCGTCGACGACACCTGCCCCGGTCGAGGCGGCGGATTCGGCGGTCGGGGTTGCCGTGGTCGGCGCCGACGGCGCCGACCTGGCTGCCAGCGCCGGGGGCGAGCCGGCGGTGCGGGCCGCGTCGGGGCTGCCACTCCCTGTGGTGGCGCGATCGGGCGAGTGGCTCGAGGTTGCTGGACAGTTGCGGCAACCCCGCCTGGGTGCAGAGCCGCCGACGTCGAGCTGACTCCCCAGGCGGCGGGTGGCGGCACGCCCGGCCCCGGGTTCGACCTGTCGGAAGCGGTGGTGGTGGTCGACGCCGGTCACGGCGACCGCGACTGGGGCGCCATCGGCCCGGAAGGGCTGTCCGAGAAGGTGCTGAACCTCGACATCGCCACCCGGGTGCGGGAGCTGATGCTGCGCTCGAACTCGGTGGACTGGACCACCGGGACGGTCACCGAAGGCTCCGACATCCCCGCCTTCGGGACCGTGTGGCTGACCCGTCCGCCGGAGGGCCCCCTGGGCGGCCAGTACGAAGCCGGCCTGGCCTTTCGTGCCGAGCTGGCCAACAGCGCCGGCGCCGACGTCCTGGTGTCGGTCCACAACAACACCGTCCCCAAGGTGGAGAGCGACGTTCCCGGCACCCAGGTGCTCTACTCGGTGGGCAACGAGGACTCGGCACGGCTCGGGGCGCTGCTCTACGAGGAGGTGCTGCGCAGCATGTCGGCGTTCGAGGCCGACTGGTCCGCCGGCGACCTGGTGGGTGCCATCGCCCGATACAACCCCGACACCGGCGAGGACTACTACGGGCTGCTCCGTCGGGCCACGATGCCGTCCGCCATCGTCGAGGGCCTGTACCTGTCCGAGCCCGAGGAGGAGGCGCTGCTGGCCACCGAGGAGGTCAAGCAGGCCTACGCCGAGGGGGTGTACCGAGGGGTGGTGCGTTTCCTCACCACCGACGACGCCGGTACCGGGCTGAGGCCTCCCGACCCGTACCCCGAGGAGCGCACCCCCACCGGCACGTCCGCCTGCGTCGTGCCCGCCCAGTCGTGAACGCTCCCCGTCCTACGCCAGCGACGCCCCGTCGTGGTCGGGCGATGGCGCTGTGCGGTCTCCTCGCCCTCGCCGCTTCGGGATGCACCGGGGCGTCGGCGGTCGAAGAGCGGGGCGCCGGCGGGGCCACCTCGCAGCCGATCGCACCGCTTCCGAGCATCACCGTGGCCGCCGCCGGTCCGCCGACGACCACCAGCGGCGCCGGAGCCCACCGGGCCGCCCCGGCCGGTCGCCGACGCTCCCCGAGCCGACGCCACCGGCGCCCCGGCCGGGCAGCGAGCCCGGCTTCTCCGGCCGGGGGACCGTCGTCGTGGCCAGAGGCGGGGCGGAGTTGCGGCCCGAGAGGAGTGGCGAGCCGGTGGCCACCATCCGCGAAGGGGTCGTGCTCCCCGGGCTCGGCCAGAGCACCGACGGGAGGTGGACCCGGGTGCTCACCATGTGTGACCAGGAGATGTGGCTGCCCACCGCCCGAGTCCATGCGACCCCGCCGGCTCCGCCGGGGCCGATCGGTGCCGGGTTCGACTTCGGCGACGCGGTGATCGTCGTCGACGCCGGTCACGGTGGCCCGGTGAACACGGGGGCGCAGAGCCCGGGCGGCGTGGTCGAGAAGGAGAACAACCTGCTCATCGCCGCCCGGCTGCGCGACCTGCTGGAGCGGCCCTCGACCATCGACTGGGAGACCGGGGCCATCCACGACGGCAGCGCCATCCCGGCGGCGGGGCGGGTCATCATGACCCGGGTGGGCGACGGGCCTGCCGGGGACTACGAGGCCGGGCTCACCTTCCGCGCCACCGTCGCCAACACCGCCGCCGCCCATGCCCTGGTCTCGATCCACACCAACGCCGGCTGGGACCGGGACACCGAGATCCCGGGGAGCGACGTCTACTACCAGTCGCAACGGGACGTGACCAAGGACTCACGGCGGCTGGCCAAGCTCATGGTCGAGGAGCTCCGCCGGGGGTTGACCCCGTTCGAGGCCGACTGGGTCGGCACCACGCTGATGGGCGCCAAGTCCCGGCTCAGCCCGCGAACCGGCGGCCAGTACTACGGCATCCTCGACGACGCTTCGGTGCCGGCGGTGATCGCCGAGGGTGCGTACATCGCCAACCCCAGCGAGGGGGAGCTCCTGGAGACTCCCGAGTTCCAGCAGGCGTATGCAGACGCCATGTACCGGGCGCTGGTCCGCTTCCTCACCACCGACGACCCGGGCAGGGCGCCCAGCCACGACCCGGAGGTGTGGTACGGCGCGGTGTTCCGGGGCGGTCCCCAGCCCGACTGCCAGGTCCCCGAGCAGGGCGTCTGAGCGGCATAACTACACAGGCCGCAGTTGCCGGCCTCCGGAGTCCGCCCAGGCCTGCCGGAGCGAATCGGTGAGCCGGTCGAGCGAGCGCACCTGGGTGACGATCCCCGCTACCGCCAGCCCCAGGTACAGGGCGTACCACCACCAGTCGTCGTCGAGCTGTTGCGTGGTGGCCACGGTCATCTGGTCGAGGTCGACGACACCGAACAGCAGCATCGCACCGGTGACGATGGTGCCCGCCCCGGCGAAGGCACTCAGCACGACCAGGATCACCATCGGCATGTTGCCGGCGAGGGCGATAACGGCGAGGACGGCGGCGAGGGCGATGCCGGCGAGCACGATCACCCACGACCAGGTGACCCCGAGCGCCACCAGCAGATGGCTGGCCAGGGCGAACCCGATGGCGGCCATCGCCAGGACCACGGCCACCTCGTAGAACAGGTAGGCGAGCGCCCCGAAGAGGATGGCGAAGGCGAACCCGACCAGCCACCCGGTCGCCGTCGACAGGAAGCCCTCGTCCCAGAACGAGGCGACCAGGCCGGCTCCGAACACGAACCCGGCGAAGGCTCCCCAGATGGGGATGATGATCCGCATCATCAGCCACCCGCCGAAGCAGAAGGCGGCCCCGACGGCGATGGCGAGCAGCCCGACGACGATGTCTTCCACGCCCGTTCCCTCCCGGGTTGATCACCGGATGCTAGAGATGCCAGGCGCTCCGTCCGAGGATGGCTCCGGCGTCGTCGGCCGCCGGACGAGGCTCACGGGTACACCAGCCGGTCGACCACCGTGCCCTCGGCGGTGAGGAGGAGGGCGGTGTCGCCGCCGTTGGACCACACCGGGGATTCGGCACACCAGAACCGCTCGCCCGGCCCTCAGCTCCCCGCATCCCGAGAAGACGGTGATCGAGGCGCCCGGCTCGAGCACCTCGTCTTCCTGGAACTCGAACCGGTTGGCGGTCGACTCGTCTCGCAGCACCCAGCCACCGAGCGCCACCGTGCCGTCGCTCCGGTTCTCGATCGTGACGTGCTCCCCGTTGGGCGACCGGTCGTCCGGCCCCTCGGGGTCGGCGACCAGGTCGGAGATCTCGACGCCGTCCGGCGCCGGCCCGCACACGGAGGCACCCCACATCCCCAGCCGTCCCTCCCAGGCGGCGTCGCCGGCGGCCAGCAGCTCGTCCTGGCCGTCCCGGCCGGTGTGGATGACCATGGCGTACCCGTCCTCCACCGCCTCGAGGTTGAGCCACCGTGGCCCCACCCAGACGTCGCGCAGCAGCCGGGCGAAGTCGTCGGTGTCGCTCTCGTTGCCCACCGGGACCAGCGTCACCTCGGCCCCGGCGGCGTCGGTCATCCACCGGTGCGCCTCGGCCCCGAAGCACTCGTCCTGCTCGGGGGCGTTGACCCCGGCGAGGCGGACCTCCCGCTCGCCGGTATCGGTGTCGACCAGCATCGAGTCCCCGTCGAACACGGTGACCACGCTCGCCGCGGCGCCGGCGGGAGCGGAGCCCCCGGCGGTGGCGTCCGTGCCGTTTCCCGAGACGGCGCACCCGCCGATGACCACGAGCGCGAGCAGGGCGGGCGACGCTCTGGGCATGGCGGCACCGTAGCCAGGTGCGGCGGCGTACCCTCCAGCAGGACGAAGGAGGCAGGGGTGCGGGTGCTCGTGGTGGAGGACGAACAGGACCTGGCGGAGGCGCTCGCCGCCGGGCTGCGCCGGGAGGGCTATGCCGTCGACCTGGTGGCCGAGGGCGAAGCGGCCATCGCCAAGCTCGAGGTCAGCGAGTACGACCTGGTGTGCCTCGACCTCAACCTGCCCGACATGGACGGGATCGAGGTGTGCCGGTTCATCCGAGCCGGGAAGGCGGCGGGTGACGTGGAGCCGCGGGTGCTGATGCTCACCGCCCGGGATGGGCTCGACCACCGGGTCGAGGGGCTCGACGAAGGTGCCGACGACTACCTGGTGAAGCCGTTCGCCTTCCCCGAGCTGCTGGCGCGGGCACGGGCCCTCGGCCGGCGCGGGTTCGCCTCCACCGGGGCGTTGCTCGAGGTCGGTCCGTTGACGCTCGACGCCGCCCGCCGCACCGCCGCCTACGCCAACTCGCCGCTCGAGCTGACCGCCAAGGAGTTCGCCCTGCTCCGCTACTTCATGCTCCACGGCGGTGAGGTGTTGTCGGCGGAGCGGCTGCTCGAGCACGTGTGGGACGAGCACGCCGACCCGTTCACCAACACGGTGCGGGTGACCGTGTCCAACCTGCGGCGCAAGCTGCGCGCCGCCGGCGCCGACGGCGCCATCGAGACCGTCGTGGGGGCGGGCTACCGGCTCACCGGGTCGCCGTGAGTCGACTCTCCGCCTTCTTCCGGTCGATCCGGTTCCGGTTGGCGCTGACGTTCTCGCTGGTGGTGTTCGGGATGGCCTTCCTGGTGATCGCCGGGGTGAACTATGCGCTGTCGCAGTCGCTGGACGACGAGACGGTGGCACAGATGGTCGAGCTCAACTCGTTCTTCGACCCCCTGGGCAACCGGGTGATCATCGCCGAGCAGATCGAGGGTCGCCTGGTAACGCTGGAGCAGCTGGCAAACGAGCGCGCCCTGGAGACGTTGCGCCGCTATTCGGTCATCGCCCTGCTCGGGATGTTCCCGCTGTCGATCGCCGCCGGCTGGGTGATCGCCGACCGCACGCTGCGCCCGATCGGCCGGATCACCGAGGTGGCCAAGGAGATCCAGACCGGGGACCTCTCCGAGCGGATCGACCTCGGCGGCCCGGACGACGAGCTCAAGGAGCTGGCCGACACCTTCGACGACATGCTCGGGCGACTGGAGGCGGGAGCGGAGGCGCAGCGGCGGTTCATCCAGGACACGTCCCACGAGCTCCGCAACCCACTGGCGGTGATGGCCACCAACCTCGACGTGGTGCTGTCCGATCCGGGGGCCGATGTCGACACCTACCGGAAGACCGCCGAGGTGGTGCGGCGCACCGTCGACCGGGCGGCGCAGACGGTCGACGACCTGGTGGTGTTCGCCCGCCGTGACGTCCCCGCCTCGGTGCGTACCCAGGTGTCGTTGCGTGAGATGGCCGAGGAGGTGGTGGCCGAGTACATCGGGCCGATGGAGGAGCGCCGCATCGAGGTCGAGTACCTGGGCCAGGACGCCGTCGTCAAGGTCGACGCCGAGGGGCTGAAGCGCGCATTCGGGAACCTGGTCAACAACGCGGTGCGCCTCACCCGGGAGGGATCGGTCGTCGAGATCGGGTCCGGCCGGCACCTGGGCTTCGCCTGGCTGGGGGTCGCCGACCAGGGCCCCGGGATCGACGCCAGGGACCACGATGCGGTGTTCCAGCGTGGCTGGAGCGCCGACGGCACCAGCCTGGGAGACGAGACCCGCAACGGGCTGGGGCTGGCCATCGCCCGGCAGATCGCCAAGGCCCACGGCGGCGAGCTGACCCTTCGCTCGGTGCGGGGCGCCGGGGCCGCATTCGTCATCTGGCTGCCGCTGGCCGCCGGCGCCGACCACGCCGACATCACCGAAGACGGCATCCACCCCGTCCACGACCCCTTCACCGTCGTACTGAGACGCGTGGCTACCGAAGAGACGGTCGACCAGACGGGTGCCGTCCAGGATGGCCCAAATGATGCCGGCGTTGACGGTAGGTAGGCTCGAGCAGGGCGGGGCAGACGTCGAGGATCGCGTCCTGGGCCTACCGGACGGTCTCGCTTGGAGCGACCTCGCCCGTCTGGTCGAAGAGGGCGAGTACCACGACCACGGCTGATGCCGGTCCGCGACGCCCTGCGCCGGCTCACCGAGCGGGCGTCGGCGGCGTTCGACGACTCCATCGTGGCACGGCTACCGGCGCCAGCCGCCGAGCCGGTCGAGGAGGCATGCGCCGAGCGGGCAGGGCGCGTCCTCGACTCGCCGAGCTCGAGCCGGGTGACGCAGGCCGGCCCGCGGTGAGATGTGCTGGACCGAGGAACCGTGCCATCGGACGCAGACTGGGTCCTTGTCCTCCCGTTTCGGGATAGCGCCATCGATGTGCTCACCTGGGTGCTGAGTGGCCCCGGCGACCCGGACCATCCGTGACATCCCGACGGAGGTGAGCCTCGGATCCCGACGACGGCGTCCCTTGGCCGTGCGCCGTCACGCTGGACAACATACGTCCCGTGCCGGGCGCTCCTGGTCGAGCGCATCACCCTCCTCGACCTAGACCCTGATGCAGAGGGTGTGTTCAACGCTCCGAGTCGCCGTCGACAGCTGATCAGGTATCGTGGGCCGTCTGACGGTCGCAATGGCCCCGAGGTCCTTTCGAGATGAAGGCCCCGCGTGCGGTCTTTAGCCCCGGTTTATCCGGGCCTACGTACGGTGCGGCAGCCTGGACATCGAAATAGGAGTCGCCCGCCCCATGACGCTCGACACCGACCAGCCCTCCGCAGGGAACATCACGACCGGCCGTTCGTGGCGCGATCTACCCCAGTCACCGCCGGAGGTGGACGAGCCGGGGGCGATCCCAGACCTCGCCCTGTCGGCGCCAACCGCAACGGCCACACAGCTGGTCGAGCCGCCGGCGGGCACCACCACCGTCGAGATCCCTCCTTCGTCACCGGACCAGGTCCCCGTCCAGCCGCGTCCCGCCTCCCCGCCCCCGGAGAAGCCCCGCGGCTTCATGGAGCGGTGGGGATGGGCGCTGGGCGCCGGCGGTGTCCTCGCCCTGCTCATCGCGTTGTTCGCCTGGGCGCCGTGGGATGACGACCCGAACGACGCCGCCCTCGCCGGCGTCGACGAGCCCATCGCCGACGTTGCCGCGTCGCTGCTCCCTTCGGTGGTCCAGATCGAGCGGGCGGGCATGGTCGGCTCCGGGTTCGCCTACGCCGACGGCAGGGTGCTCACCGCCGCCCATGTGGTGGCCGGCGCCACCGAGGTCACCGTGCGCACCTCGGACGGGCGCGAGCTCACCGGCACCGTGCTCGGTGGCGATTCCGAGGCTGACGTGGCCGTGGTCGCCGTCGACGACGAGATCCCGGCGGCGCCGCTGTCCTTGGAGGACCCGGTCCGGGTGGGCCAGGTGGCCATCGCCATCGGCAGCCCGCTCGGGTTCGACCAGTCGGTGACCTCGGGGATCGTGTCCGCCGTCGACCGTGAGCTGGACGTCCCCGGCGGCGGTCACCTGGAGAACCTGATCCAGACCGATGCCCCGATCAACCAGGGCAACTCGGGTGGTCCGCTGGCCGACCAGGACGGGCGGGTGATCGGGGTCAACGTCGCCATCGCCAGCTTCTCGGGGGGCAGCGACGGGCTCGGGTTTCGCCGTCGCCATCGACGAGGCGGTCGCCATCGCCGACCAGTTCTCGCCGGACGACCCGCAGCCCGAGTCGCTCGACCCCGGCTCGACGGTGCCCGGGCTCGACGACTTCGGTGGCGCCGTGCCACCCGAGTTGCGTGACCTGCTCGACCAGTTCCTCCAGGACCCGGAGAGCATCCAGCCCGACGACCTCGCCCCGCTCATGGACGACTTCCTCGACCAGTTCGGCGAGGACTTCGGCGGTTCGGAGCTCCTCGAGGATCCGGAGCTGCGCGACATGCTGGACGAGCTGCTCCAGGACCCGGGCGCCGTCGGGCCGGAGGACCTGGCCCCGCTGCTCGACGACTTCCTGCTCGGCGACGAGGTGGACCCGATGCTGGAGGACCTCCTCGACCAGCTCTACGACAACCTGTTGGGAGAATGACGATGCACGACGAGTTCACCAAGCGGTCGGCCCAGCTCGAACAGGCCCTGTTCGAGATGCGCCGGGTCGTCGTAGGCCAGGACCGCGTTCTCGAGCGGTTGATGGTGGCGCTGCTGGCCGGCGGCCACACCCTGCTCGAGGGCGTGCCCGGGCTGGGGAAGACCCTGACGCTGGCGACCCTGGCCAGGGTGCTCGGCGGGAGCTTCTCCCGCATCCAGTTCACCCCCGACCTGCTCCCCGCCGACATCGTCGGGACCCGCATCTTCCTGGCGTCGCAGGAGAAGTTCGACGTCGAGCCGGGCCCGGTGCTGGCCAACTTCGTGCTCGCCGACGAGATCAACCGGGCGCCCGCCAAGGTGCAGTCGGCGATGCTCGAGGTCATGCAGGAGCACCAGGTCACCATCGGCGACCAGACGTTCCCCGCCCCGGCGCCGTTCCTGGTCATGGCCACCCAGAACCCGATCGAGTCGGAAGGCGTCTACCCGCTGCCCGAGGCGCAGCGCGACCGCTTCATGATGCGGGTGCCGGTCGGCTATCCGTCGGTCGACGAGGAGCGGGAGATCGTGCGTCGTATGGACGTCACCGCGTCCGCCGCCGAGCCGATCCTCGACCCGGCCGACGTCCTCGCCATGCAGAAGGTGGCCGGCGACGTGTTCGTCGACCAGAAGGTCATCGACTACGCCCTGAGGATCGTGACCGCCACCCGGCGACCCGCCGACGTTGGGATGCCTCAGCTCGAGGGGCTCATCGAGTACGGGGGCAGCCCACGGGCCAGCATCGCCCTCATCCGCGGTGCCCAGGCGATGGGGCTGCTCCGCGGCCGCGGCTACGCCTTGCCGCAGGACGTGTACGAGATCGCCTACGACGTGCTCAATCACCGGTTGGTGCTGTCCTACGCCGCCCTCGCCGACGGCATCACCATCGACGACGTGCTGGTCGACCTCCTCTCCAAGCTGCCCGCCCCGCGCATCACCGTGACCGAGGCGCACACCTCGGCGACCTGGGCGGCCGCGGTGCCCACCCGGGAGGCGGCGCCTCCTGCCGAGGTGCGCCCGGGCAACCCCGCCGACCTCCCCGACACCCCGCCGGCGATCGACGGGGTCCCCACCACATGATCACCGGGTCGGTGGTGGACCCCTCCCGACAGGCGGCACTCCGCACCCTGGAGCTGACCGTGCTGCGGAGGCTCGACGGCATCCTGCAGGGCGACTACCGAGGGCTGCTCCCGGGACACGGCTTCGACGCCGGTGAGGCGCGTCCCTATCTTCCCGGCGACGAGGTGCGCCGGATCGACTGGAACGTCACCGCCCGCACCAACGAGCCCCACGTGCGGGACACGATCGCCGACCGCGAGCTGGAGACCACGTTGGTGGTCGATCTGAGCGGATCGATGGCGTTCGGCACCGCCCTCGAGGAGAAGCGGGACACCGCCCTGGCCATCGCCGGCGCCCTCGGGTTCCTGGTGTCCCGGGGTGGCAACCGGGTGGCCGCGCTGGTCGCCGCCGGCGAGGACCTCGACTGGGTGCGGCCCCGCTCCGGTCGCGCCCATCTGATGGGCCTGCTCGCCCGGCTCGACGCCGTCGGCCGGGACACCGGGCCCGGTGACCTCGCCGCTGCCATCCACACCGCCCACCGCACCGCCGTCCACCGGGGCTTCGTCGCCGTCGTCTCCGACTTCATCGACGACGGTCCTTGGGAGCAGGCGTTGCGAGCGTTGACCCATCGCCACGACGTGCTCGCCGTCGAGGTCGTCGACCCCCGTGAGTTGGAGCTCCCCGATGTCGGGATGCTCACCATGACCGACCCGGAGACCGGCCGGAAGCGGTTCGTCGACACCCGTTCCACCCGGCTGCGCACCGACTACGCCGCCGCCGCCCAGGAGCAGCGGGTGGACATCGCCCGGAGGATCCGCGCCACCGGCGCCGACCATCTCACCCTCCACACCGATCGGGACTGGGTGGTCGACCTGGTGCGCCACATCGTGCTCCGCCGTTCCGGCCGAGCGACCGGGAGGAAGCCATGACCTTTCTCGAACCGGCCCGGCTGGCATTGCTGGTCCTGCCGGTGGCGGGCCTGCTGTTCTACCTCGCCGCCCTGCAGCGGCGCGAGCAGTACGCGGTGCGGTTCACCAACCTGGCGCTGCTCGACAAGGTCGCCCCGGAGACCCCGGGATGGCGCCGCCACCTGCCTGCCGCCGTGCTCCTCGTCGGGGTGCTCGCCCTGGTGCTGGCGGTGGCCAAGCCGGCGGTGGCCGTCGAGGTCCCCCGCGACCAGGCGACGGTGATCCTGGCCATCGACGTGTCGCTCTCCATGGACGCCGCCGACGTCGCCCCGTCTCGCATCGAGGCGGCCCGGGAGGCGGCGCGCAACTTCCTCGAGCTGGCGCCCCCGGAGCTGGAGGTGGGGATCGTCGCCTTCGCCGGCTCGGCGGCGGCGGTCCTGCCGCCCACCGTCGACCGCGATGCCGCCGAGCGGGCCATCGAGCGGCTCCAGCTCGGCGAGGGCACCGCCATCGGCGAGGGGATCTACGCCTCGGTGGACATGGCGCTGGCCCACCGGGCAGCCGTGTCAGATGACCCGGCCGAGGGTGACGAAGGGGCGACCGAGGACGATCCCGAGGAGCGGCGAGGAGGAGACTCCCGCCGAGGCGATCATCGTGCTCTCCGACGGCGAGACCACCATGGGCCGTCCCGACGCCGACGCCGCCGCGGAAGCCGCCGACGCCGGCATCCCGGTGTCCACCATCTCGTTCGGCACCGCCGACGGCGTCGTCTTCATCCAGGGTGAAGAGATCCCGGTGCCTCCCAACGAGGAGGCGCTCGAGGAGATCGCCACCACCACCGACGGCACCGCCTTCACCGCCGCCACCGCCGACGAGCTGCAGTCGATCCTCGACACCGTGGGCAGCCAGGTGGCGGTCGAGGAAGAGCAGCGGGAGGTCACCGACTGGTTCGCCGGCGCCGGCCTCGCCCTCGTCCTGCTCGCCGGCGCCGGCTCCCTCCTCTGGTTCTCTCGCCTGCCGTGAGTTCCCCTCCCCTGGACAGGGGAGGGGTTGGCTGCGACACGGGCCGGAGCGCGGCACGGCCGACGGGGAAGGGTGCGCTCCCGCACGTGGCCATCCGTTCCATTCCGTCGGGGCTGTATCCCCCGAAGATCATCCTCTGCAGCGCTCAGAACTGCGGCCTGCTCGGTCGAACCTTCGAGGGCGAGCGTGGAGGCGGTTCCGCCGGAGATGACGCCGGCGACGTCGTCGAAGTAGCCGGCGCCGACCTCGCGCTGGTGGCGGGTGGCGGTGTAGCCGGCACCCTCCATGGCGAACTCGCGCTCCTGGAGGGCGACGTAGGCGGTCATCCCCTCGGTGGCGTAGCCCCTGGCCAGCTCGAACATGGCGGCGTTGAGGGCGTGGAACCCTGCCAGCGTGATGAACTGGAACCGGTAGCCCATCGCCCCCAGCTCCTTCTGGAACCGGGCGATGGTGGTGTCGTCCAGGTGCCGCCTCCAGTTGAACGACGGCGAGCAGTTGTACGCCAGCATCTTCCCCGGGTGGCGCTCGTGGATGGCGGCGGCGAACAGCTCCGCCTCGTCGAGGTCCGGCGTCGAGGTCTCGCACCAGATGAGGTCGGAGTACGGGGCGTACGCCAGACCGCGGGCGATGGCGGCGTCGATGCCGCTCCGGACGTGGAAGAACCCCTCTGCGGTCCGCTCGCCGGTGACGAACGGCCGGTCGGCGTCGTCGATGTCGCTGGTGAGCAGCGTCGCCCCCAGCGAGTCGGTGCGGGCGATGACCAGCGTGGGGACCGCCGCCACGTCGGCGGCCAGGCGGGCCGCCTTCAGCGTGCGGACGTGCTGGCTGGTGGGCACCAGCACCTTCCCGCCCATGTGGCCGCACTTCTTCTCCGAGGCCATCTGGTCCTCGAGGTGGACGGCGGCGGCGCCCGCCTCGATGTACGCCCTGGTGAGCTCGTAGACGTTGAGCGCCCCGCCGAAGCCGGCCTCGGCGTCGGCGACGATGGGGAGGAGCCGTGGTCGGCGTCCTCGCCTTCGGCCCAGGCGATCTGGTCGGCGCGGAGCAGGGCGTTGTTGATCCGGCGCACCAGCTCGGGGCCGCTGTTGGCCGGGTAGAGGCTACTGGTCGGGGTAGACCTGGCCGGCCAGTGTTGGCGTCTCCGGCCACCTGCCAGCCGGAGAGGTAGATCGCCTCCAGCCCGGCCTTGGCCATCTGCACCGCCTGGCCGCCGCTCAAGGCGCCGAGCGCCGGCACGTAGTCGCGGTCGTGCGAGCAGCCGCCACAGCTTCTCGGCGCCGCCTCGCGCCAGCGTGTGGTCGACGACGGTCGGACCCTGGAGGCGGACGACGTCGGCGGCGGAGTGGTCACGGGTGACTCCGTCCCATCGGGGATCCGAGGCCCACTCGGCCTCGAGGGCGGCCACCCGGCCGGTCCGGTCGTGGTTCTGGCTCATGTCATGCTCCTGGTCTCGAGGATTTCGTAGGCGGGAATGGTGAGGAACTCGGGGTAGTCGGGTCGTCGAGCGCCACCTGCTCGAAGAGCCGGCGCGCCTCGTCGACTCGCATCTCGACGGATCGGTCGTCGCCCATCTCGGCGCGGAGCCGCTCGACCGTCTCCCGGCCACGGCGCGCACGTGGTCGGCGTCGATGAGGTCGCCCTCGACGGTGGTGACGCCGTGGTGGGCCCACTGCCAGATCTGGGACCGGGAGATCTCGGCGGTGGCGGCGTCCTCCATGAGGTTGTGGATGCCGGCGGCACCGTTGCCCCGCAGCCAGGAGGCCAGGTAGCGGATGCCGACGTCGACGTTGGCGCCGGACGCCGGCTCCGGTGACGGTGCCCCCGGGGACCGTGAAGTCGAGCAGAGCCGACGGCGGTGATCCGGCTCGACGTCGGGGCGGAGCCGGTCGAGTCTGGTTGGGCCGGTCGCCGAGCACGTCGTCGAACACCTCGGTGGCCACGCGGCACCAGGTCGGGATGGGCCACCCAGGTCCCGTCGTGGCCCGTCGCCGCGACTCCCGTTCCTTGTCCTGGCGCACCTTGGCGAACGCCCGGGAGTTGACCTCGGGGTCGCGTGCGGCTGGGGATGAACGCCGCCATGCCCCCCATGGCGTGGGCGCCTCTCCGGTGGCAGGTGGCGATGAGCAGGTCGGTGTAGGCCCGCATGAAGGGCACGGTCATCGTCACCTGGTTGCGGTCGGGGAGCACCCTGGTCGGGTCGTTGCGGAACTTCTTGATGACCGAGAAGATGTAGTCCCATCGTCCGGCGTTGAGCCCGGCGGAGTGGTCGCGCAGCTCGTAGAGGATCTCGTCCATCTCGAAGGCGGCCAGGATGGTCTCGATGAGCACGGTGGCCCGGATGGTGCCGTCGGCGATGCCCAGCGCCTCCTGGGCGGCGACGAAGACGTCGTTCCACAGTCGCGCCTCGAGGTGGGACTTCCAGCTTGGGCAGGTAGAAGTAGGGGCCCGCTGCCCCGGGCGACGAGGGCGGCGGCGTTGTGGAAGAAGAACAGCCCGAAGTCGAGCAGGGACTGCCGCCACCGGGTCGCCGTCGACGAGCACGTTGGTGTCCACCAGGTGCCAGCCGCGGGGTCGGACCATCAGCGTCGCCGGGTTCTCGCCGAGCGAGTAGCGGCGCCCGTCCGGCGTGGTCAGCTCGATGGTGCCGCCGCACGGCGTCGACCAGGTTGATCTGGCCCTCGACCAGGTTGCGCCAGGTGGGGGAGCACGAGTCCTCGAAGTCGGCCATGAACACCCGGGCGCCGGAGTTGAGCGCGTTGATCATCATCTTCCGGTCGACCGGCCCGGTGATCTCGCACCGGCGGTCGGCCAGGTCGGCGAGGAGCCGCCGCCACCGTCCACGCCGCCGCCCGGATGTCGGCGGTCGCCTCGAGGAAGCCCGGGCGCTCCCCGGCGTCGATGCGCGCGCTGGCGCTCCGTCCTCGCAGCCAGCAGTCGCCGGCGGGTGGGCTCGAACCGGCGATGGAGCGCGGCCGTGAAGGCGAGCGCATCGGCGGTCAGCACACGCTCGAAGCCGGGCTCCAACGGCCCGACGATCGTCACCCCATGGTCCCCGTGGCCGACGAACCCGTCACCCACACTGCCCCTCCTGATTCGATATGGACAGCGTCGCGAAGATCACACGACCTTGCAAGGCATAGAGCAAGCAATATCATGTGAAGTTCACAGGACGTTGAGAAGGGTGGAGGTTGTGACTGGTCGGGCGACGACGGCACAGACGGTCGACGGGGCGACCCTGGGGCACCGGATCCGCCACTTCCGGCAAGCTGCGGGGAATGACCCTCGACGAGCTCGGGCAGCGGATCGGCAAGACGGCCCCGTTCCTGTCGATGCTGGAGAACGGCAAGCGGGAGCCCCGCCTCGGGCTGCTCAACGACATCGCCGCCGCCCTCGACGTCGACACGGTGGAGCTGATGAGCCCGCAGCCACCCACCCGCCGCGCCGAGCTGGAGCTGGCGCTGACCGGCGCCCAGGACGACCCGTTGTACGCCGGGTTGGGCCTGCCCCGCCTCCGCCCGTCGGCCAAGGTCCCCGACCTCGCGCTGGAGCACCTGGTCGGGCTGTACCGGGAGCTGCGGCGCCGCGTGTTCCCCACGGTGGCCACCCGTGAGGAGGCCCGCATCGCCAACGCCGAGCTCCGCGCCGAGATGCGGGAACGGGGCAACTACTTCGCCGAGATCGAGCAGGTCGCCGCCGGCCTGGTCACCAGGGTCGGGTACCGGGGCGCCGCCCTCACCGAGGGCGACATGCGCGAGATCGCCGCCGCCCTCGGCTTCACCGTGCACCGGTCGCAGAACGTGCCGTCGACGGTGCGCTCGGTCACCGACCTGCGCCACCGGGTGATCCACATCCCCCAACGAGACGCCATGCCGACCGCCGGGGCCCGCTCGGTGATCATGCAGACGCTCGGCCACTTCGCCCTCGACCACCGCGACCCGGTCGACTTCGCCGACTTCCTCCGCCAGCGGGTGGAGGCCAACTACTTCGCCGGGGCGGTGCTGCTCCCCGAGGTGGCGGCGGTGCCGCTGCTCGACCAGGCCAAGGCGGAGCGCGACCTGGCGATCGAGGACCTGCGCGACGCCTTCTCGGTCTCCTACGAGATGGCGGCGCACCGCTTCACCAACCTGGCCACCGAGCACCTCGGGTTGCGGACCCACTTCGTCCGCTCCGACGAGGCCGGGATCATCTGGAAGGCGTACGAGAACAACGACGTCCCGTTCCCGCGCAACTCGGTGGGTGCCATCGAAGGTCAGCGGCTGTGCCGGGAGTGGGGAACCCGGCAGGTGTTCGAGTCCGACGACAAGTACTCGATGCACTACCAGTACACCGACACCGCCGGCGGCACCTACTGGTGCGGCACCCACGTCGAAGCCGGCGAGGGAGCCGGTGGCGGCGATCACCGTGGGAGTCGGGTTCGACGACGCCCAGTTCTTCCGGGGCAGGCAGACCAACCGCCACTCGGTCTCCAACTGCCCCGACGGCGACTGTTGCCGGCGTCCCCCACCCGACCTGGCCGAGCGCTGGGAGGGGTGGGCGTGGTCGTCGGTGCGGCCCAACAGCCACGTCCTCGCCGCCATGCCGGTGGAGACCGTCCCCGGTGTCGACGTCACCGAGATCTACGAGTTCCTCGACCGCCACACTGGTGAACAAGTGAGCGAGTGACGACGCCTGCCGGCGTCAGTCGCACGAAGCTGTCACGCGCCAAGCAATGGGCGCATGGGTCCGGCCAGGCGGCGAGGGATCACGGCCCCCCGGGCGGGACTTCAACCTCCGGTGGCTGCGTAGAGCCGCCAGGTGCCGGGCACGCCGCGCAGCTCCACCTCACCGCGCGGCTCGAACTCGAGCTCCGAGCCGACGACGAGATCTCGCACCGTGCTCGACACCAGCACCTCGCCAGGGGTGGCCTCGCTCTCGATGCGGGCGCCGATGTGGACCCCGATGCCGGCGATGTTCCCGTCGGTGATCTCGACCTCGCCGGTGTGGATCCCAACGCGTACCTCGATGCCGAGGCCGCGCATCGCCGCCGCCACGGCCCGCCCTGCCCGGACGGCGCGGGCGGGCCCGTCGAAGCGCGCCAGGGTTCCGTCCCCGGCGGTGGCCACCTCCTGGCCTCCGAACCGGGCGGTCTCGGCCTGCGGACCAGCTGGCGGTGCCGCTCCAGCAGCTCACGCCATCGGCGATCGCCGAGGCTCGGCCGCCAGCTCGGTCGAGCCCACGATGTCGGTGAACACCACGGTGGCGAGCACCCGATCGGGCGTCGGCCCGGACCGCACCCCGGTGAGGAACTCCTCCACCTCGTCGACGATCTGGTCCGGGTCGATCCAGGGGAGGTGATCGTCGCCGTCGAGCTCGACGAACCGGGCTCCGGGGATGTGCGCCGCGATGTACCGGCCCTCCTCGACGCGGGCGTCGGTGTCCCCGACCCGGTGCAGCACCAAGCGTCGGCACCTGGATCGACGGGAGGCACCCGGCGGACGTCGATGCTGCTGTTCATGAGGATCAGGTCGCGGGCGGCACCGGGGCTGGCCGAGGCGCGGGCCCGGGCCGACCACCACCGCGTCGAGGGCGACGTCGGCCGACGGGGCGATGTTGGAGATGTCGCTCTCGGCGCCCCACACACTCTCGATCCTGGCTGCTTCCGCCGTCCGGTTGGCCCGGGTCGGCGCCCAGGGATAGTCGTCGTCGGGGTCGACCCGCTTGGCGTAGGACCCGTAGAGGACGAGGGCGGAGGCCCGATCCGGATAGGTGGCGGTGAAGAGGACAGACATGGGACCGCCCTCGGAGTAGCCGAACAGGGCGGCTCGCTCGCTGCCGACCGCATCCATCACGGCGCGGACATCGTCCATCCTGGTCTCCAGGTCGGGCAGGCCACCCGGCCGGTCGGACAGCCCCGTGCCCCTCTTGTCGAACCTGATCAACCGGGCGAACGAGCCGAGCCGGTCGAGGAAGTGGGCCGATCTCGGCTCCTCCCAGTCGACCTCGAGGTGGGAGACGAACCCGGGGACCAGCACGAGGTCGATGGCGCCGCCGCCGGTCACCTGATAGGCGATGTTGACCCCGGCGCTCCTGGCGTAGCCGACCTCGATGTCGGTCATCCTCGCACCAGGTCCCCGGCCTAGTCGGTGCGGTTGTCGGTGGGCGTGTCCGTGTCGAGGGCGAGCGCCGCCGAGTTCATGCAGTAGCGGAGCCCGGTGGGCCGGGGGCCGTCCTTGAACACGTGGCCGAGATGGGCGCCGCAGTTGGAGCACACCACCTCGGTCCGGGGCATGAACAGCTTGAAGTCGGTGTGGGTGTCCACCGCCGAGGGATCGACCGGCTCGAAGAACGAGGGCCAGCCGGTGCCCGAGTCGTACTTGGTCTCGGACGAGAACAGCGGCTCGCCGCACACGATGCACCGGTAGACGCCCGGCGTCTTGGCGTCCCAGTACACACCGGTGAATGCCGGCTCGGTGCCGGCCTCCTGGGTGACGTGGTACTGCTCTGGCGTCAGGCGCTCCCGCAGCTCGGCATCGGTCGGCTTGGCGTGGGCATCGGTCATGCCCCGATCGTACCGGGACGGCGCCACCGCGACGACGGGTCAGCCCTGCGGCTGATCGGAGACGACCACCTCGGGGGTCAGGCCCAGCCGGTTCGCCTCCTCGATGTCGACGATCTCCCTGCCGAACGGGGTGAGGGCAACCGGGATCAGCTTGAAGTTGGCCACACCCAGCGGGATCCCGATGATGGTGAGGATCATGGCGACCCCGGTTATCAGGTGGGCGAGGGCGAGCCACCACCCGGCGAGGACGACCCAGACGATGTTGCCCAGCACCGAGGCGACCCCGCGATCGGGCCGCACCACCACCGTCCTCCCGAACGGCCACAGCGCATACACCGCCAGCCGGGCGGCGGCGATCCCGAAGGGGATGGTGAAGATCAGGAGGAACATGACGACGGCGGCCAGGCCGTAGCCCAACGCCAGCACCAGCCCGCCGAACACCAGCCAGATGATGTTGAGGGCGATGTTCACCGGGCCGACCCTACTGCCCGGTTCAGGCGGCGACGGGCCACCGTGGTCAGCCTGCCGGGCGGAGGAGGAACAGCCGCCGCTCGCACTCGGGGAGGGCTTCCTCGGCCTCGACGACGAACCGGTCGGCGAGGTAGCGCCGCAGCGACTCCTCGTCGTAGTCCCCGTGGATCTCGTGGGGCCGCTTGTTCACCGACAGGAGCTCGACCATCGGGTCGCCCGGGGGCACGAACTCGAGGATCACCCGGGAGTCGAGGTCGGCCAGCCAGTCGACGACCTGGCGCAGCGGCACGTTGCGCCCCACCACCAGGTGGTGGATGACGGCGAAGCAGAGGACGAGGTCGGGTGACGACCGGTCCTCCATCCGCGCCCGCTCGCCGCCGCGCCAGCCGAGCCCGGGGGACGGCGCCGAGAGATCCTGGAGCATGGGAAGGATGACGCCGTTGCCCTCGGCATGGAGGCTGCGGTAGAAGCCGTCGAGCACCTCCTCGTCGGCGTCGACGGCGAGCACCGAAGCGGCCACCGTCGCCGCCACCCGGGAGAAGTGCCCGTCGTTGGCGCCGAGGTCCCACACCACGTTCGGGCGGTGCTCGGCGAGCACCTTCTCCAGGAAGTCGGTCTTGGGCCCACGGTCACGGGAGACGTGGCTGCACTCGTCGGCGTACCGGTTCCAGGTCGACCGGCCGTGGTCCCAATCGAGGCCTGCCACGGTGGAGCGCAGCCCGCGCACGTTGCTCTGGATGAGCTCCTTCTTGAACCCGGCGGCGCGGAACTCGGAGCGGAAGTCCCTGGTGCTGTCCTTGTAGCGGCGCTCGCCCCGGGCGGGCAGGGTCACGTGGAGCAGCGTCGCCTTGTGGGCGCGGTGGCGGAGGGGGAGCATCGCCGCCATCTGCTCGGCGGTGGGTCCTTCGGCATCGCCGCGCAGCCACGGCTGGTGGGGGACTCCCACATACGCCCGCAGCATCAGCGGGTAGAGGTACTGGCGGAGGAACTGCCGGTAGCCCACCCAGATGTCGCCCGGCTCGAGCGGCTCGAACGACCCGACGTCGATGAACACCGGCCTGGCGCCGACGAACTGCACGTTGTACGGCGTCGAGTCCTTCAGGATCATGTCCTCCGCCAGGGCGGCCTCGAGGAGGTCGAGCTGCAGGAGTGCGGCGTCCCGCAGCATCGAGAACGTCCACTCGTATGGGTAGGAGATGATCGGGATCCTCCGGTGGTGGAGCACCCCGGCCCACCCACCCGGCGGCGCTCCCGCCGGTGTCGGGACGCCGGCGGCCGGCTCGGTGTCGACCACGTTGCCCCGGACCAGTTGCTCGCCGAAGAAGCGGGAGTTGGTCAACGCCTCCCAGGCGTCGAGGTTTCGCTTGTCGAGCGCCCGGTAGACCTCCCCGTCCACGGTGAAGACCCGGTTGCCCGGGTCGCGGAACGACCCCGGGTCGATGCGGGCGTCGGGACGCGGCGGGATGCTCGACGGGGGTGGTCACGGGTGGTCCGGCGGTGACCGGCGTGCTCGGCGCTACTCGGGCTTGGTGGCGGCGTCGATCTCGGCGGTCTCGGCGGCGGCCGGCTCGTCGACGGGCACGTCCTGCTTGCGCTTGAAGATCTGCTTGCCCTTCGCCTTGACGAGGATGGCGACGCCGGCGGCACCGCCGATCACGGCCTGGGCGATGAAACTGCCGGTGCCGGGGTCGAGATATGCGATGAGCTTCACGGTGCCTCCGTCGGGGGCTGGGGGTTTACGAACACGTTGATCTGGTGGACGGGCTTCCGTCCCTGGGCAGTGTACCCGGACGTGGCATGAAGGTGACTCCACGGTGACTGCCTTGCTCCGT
Source organism: uncultured Acidimicrobiia bacterium (assembly GCA_963812375.1). Classification (GTDB taxonomy): domain Bacteria; phylum Actinomycetota; class Acidimicrobiia; order Spongiisociales; family UBA5794; genus JACDBE01. The sequence continues at coordinate 273,832 of CAWEUW010000011.1, forward strand.
CGGGTGCTGGGTGATTCAATGCCACCCGAGCGGAGAGCACCGGAGGTAGCCGCCAATGCGCAACGTCCTGCTGGTCATCCACATCGCGGCCGCCGGGATCTGGCTGGGGGCATCGGTGACCCAGATGGTGGTGGCGCCGATGCTCACCCGGCAATCCGGTGAGGTGGCGGCGGCCTGGATGACCGCATCGATGAACCTCGCCAAGCGGCTGTACCCGGTCGCCGGTGTGGTGATCCTCGCCGCCGGCATCGGCCTGGTGCTGGTGTCGGAGGTCTACGGGTTCGCCGATGTGTTCGTCGGCATCGGGATCGTGGTGATCATCCTGGCGGGAATCCTCGGCGGCCGGGTGTTCGGTCCGGCGGCGGCGCAGGCGGCCGACGCCTACCGGTCCGGCGACACCACAGCCGGGCGGGCGGCGAGCGTCAAGATCGCCCGCTTCGGGATCCTCGACGTCGTCCTGCTGCTGGTCGCCATCACCGCCATGGTCGCCAAGTGGGGAGTGTGACCGGGCTGACACCCTCGGTTGCCGTCGAGGTTCCTCTGCTCGGGGATGACCGCGGCAAGAACTGGGCGAAGGTGGTCACCAACGTCGACCCTTCGCTCGCCAGCGGCTGGGCCTACGAGGGCGAGTTCATCGCCTCGGGCGGCGTCCAGGACGTGCCGGTCGGGTCGGTGCTCCTCGTCTACGGGGAGCGGGGGAGCCGCGACCGGCCGGTCATCGCCGCCAAGGTGTTCACCGCCAACGGCGACGGCACCCTCACCGCCGAGGCGGAGGCGTCGGGCCGGGCATGGGCCCGCACCCTGCCGCGACCGGGTGGAGGAGCTGCTCTCCGATCGCCTTCCATCGCCCGAGGACGGTCTGCCGTGGTCGCCTGACCTGATGGCCTGGAGCGACCAGGCGATCCTCGACGAGCTGGCCCGTCGCGGCCTGTCGACGTGAGCCATGGTTCGCCCCGTGCCGGGTCGAGGCACCCGACGAGAGGCCGGCGTGGCGCCAGAGAGGATCACGTGCGGCTTCGGTGCCGCCGAAACGTCGGTGTCTCGGGGACAGCGGCCGGAAGGGCGGGTGACCCGTGCCACTGATCGAGGTGCGGGGTGTCGAGCTGCACTACACCGACACCGGGTCAGGGCCGGTGGCGTTGTTCGTCCACGGGTTCCCGCTCGACGGGACGGTGTGGAGCGACCAGGTGGAGCGGCTCAGCGGGGAAGGGCGCCGCTGCGTCGTCCCCGACCTGGCCGGCTTCGGGCGCTCGGCGCCGGTGGTCACCGCTTCGCTCGGCATGGAGCGCCACGCCGACGACCTCGCCGGGCTGCTCGACGCCCTCGGTGTCGACCGGGTCGACCTGGTGGGGCTGTCCATGGGCGGCTACGTCGCCCTCGCCTTCGCCGAGCGCCACCCCGGGAGGCTGCGGACGATGGCGCTGGTCGACACCAAGGCGACCGCCGACACTCCGGAGGGCAAGGCGGGGAGGGACGCCGCCGTAGCCCGGCTGCTCGACGGGGGTCGGGCGGCGTTCGCCGCCGAGATGGCAACGGTGCTCCTCGGGCCCGACGCCGGGCCGATGCTCCATGCCCGGGTCCGGCAGATGATCGAGTCGACCCGCTACGAGACGATCGTCGCCGCCCTGGTCGGGTTGCGCGACCGGGGCGACCGCACCGCCGTCCTGGCGGGGAGCACGGTGCCGGTGGCCGTGGTGGTCGGGGAACACGACGGCGTCACCCCACCGGCTGCCGCGGAGGCGATGGTGGCGCTGCGCGATGAGGCGACGCTCCATGTCGTCCCCGGTGTCGGCCACCTGACTCCCATCGAGGCACCGGACGCGGTGGCAGGGGTTCTGCAGGGGGTCTTCGACCGAGGCGCCTGAGCTCAGGCCCGGGCGTGCTCCCAGGCGGCCTCGACCCTGTCGACCAGGTCGTCGGGTGCTCCGAGGACGGTGTGGCCCAGGGAGAAGGCTTCGGACTGGAGGCGGCGCCGGCGCTCCTCGACGGCACCGAGCACCCGGTCCCGCCACCGCTCGTCGGGGACCAGGTCGGGCTGGGTGTCGACGAGGGACTCCAACACGGCCAGGTCGTGCTCGTCGCCGAGGACGTCGCCCAGCTCCTGGAGGCGGCCCGCCACGGCGCCGAACAGCTCTTCCCACACCGGCTGCACGATCTCCATGTGGTGGCGGAGGTACTTGACGTCCTTGCGCCACTCGTGCAGGAGATGGGCCGTCGGCCTGCGCCTCGGCGACCTCCATGTCCGCCGCCGCGCGACGGGCGATACGGGCCAGTCCCGGGCGGATCGAGGCGAACCGGTCGGGGAAGGCGCCTTCGCCGACGACCGGGAATCGGGCCACCCGCGACCGGAAGGCCAGCAGTGTTGTCACGGTGTCGGTCCGCAGCTGCCGGTCGGACCCGATTTCCGTGCGCAGCGCGTCGGCGCGGGCGTCGAGGATCGCCACCAGCCGTCGCCCCAGCAACTCGCCGAACAGCTCGGTGTCATCGGTGAGGTCGGAGGCGACGCCGGCGGTGACCGCCGCCTCGCGCAAGGGCGACCAGCGGCGGGCGGTGTCCCGGATCACCACGTTCTCCTGGCGATAGCGGAACCGGCCCAGCTCGCCCCTCATCAGGCGCAGTACCGCCCGCACCCGCTTCAGCGCCTTGCGCAGCTCGTGCACGCACCGGTCGAGGTCGGGCTCGTGGCGGAGCAGGTCGGTGCACCGGTCGACCTGCTCGATCACGATCCGGCGCATCCCCAGCGCCAGCGGTTCGCCGACACCGAGGCGGAAGCCCTCGGCCGGCCGGAGCGGGGAGACGGCGGGCAGTGGAGCATGCGTTCGCTCGAGCTCGGTCACGTCGGCTCCTTCGGGGGAAGTGGCACCACCAAGGCTACCAGCGAGGGTGCCCTCCAGGAGATGGTCTGCCCGAGAGCACCGGCCGTCCGTATCGTCCCCGCCCGGAGGTGGTCATGGCGGCGATCGTGAAGAACGACAGGCGCACCGTCTTCGGGTGGGCCATGTACGACTGGGCCAACTCCGCCTACATCACCACCGCCGGAGCCATCGTCGCCGCCTTCTTCACCGGCGAGATCGTCCCGGAAGACGGCTACGCCGGCATGTCGGGCGAGACCCTGTGGGCCTACGCCGTCTCGATCGGCTCGCTCGTCCTGTTCCTGTCGATGCCGGTGCTCGGGGCCGTTGCCGACTTCGCCGGGGCCAAGCGCGCCTTTCTCCGCGCCTTCGCCTTCATCGGGGCGGTGACGACGATGGCGGTCCCGTTCGTGCCTACCGGGGCGGTGCTGGCCTTCGTCGGGGTGTTCCTGGTGACGCAGGTGGGGTTCAGCGGCTCCATCGTCTTCTCCGACTCGTACCTGCCCCACATCTCCACCGACGACACCATCGACCGGGTGTCCTCCCGCGGCTACGCCCTGGGCTACGTGGGAGGCGGGTTGTACCTGTTGCTGGCGTTGGTGCTGATCCTGCTCAGCGGCGACGACGGAGCCACCGGCCTGTCCACCGAGACGGCCGCCCGGATCACCATCTTCGGCTCCGGGGTGTGGTGGCTCGGGTTCACCCTGTTCGCCCTGAGGCGCCTCCCCGAGCCGGGCAGGCCCGAGCAATTGCCCGCTGAGCTGCAGGGCGGGTCGTTCGTCGCCTATGCCCGGGTCGGGTTCGCCCGCACCGTGGGCACCGCCCGCAAGCTGATCGGGTTCCGCCACCTGATGCTGTTCGTGCTCGCCTTCCTCTTCTACAACGACGGCGTGCAGACGGTCATCGACGTGTCGGGCGCCTACGCCGAGGACACGTTGGGACTGGCCACCGAGGAGATCGTCATCGCCTTCCTCATCGTCCAGTTCGTCGCCTTCTTCGGGGCGCTCGGGTTCGGCGTCCTGGCCGACCGGATCGGGACCAGGCCGGCGATCATGGTGGCGCTGGCCGGCTGGTCGCTCATCGCCGTCGGCGGCTACCTGCTGCCCGCCGGGGAGACGACGCCGCTGTACGTGCTGGCGGTGTTCATCGGGGTCGTGCTCGGCGGGGTGCAGGCATTGAGCCGCAGCCTGTACGGGTCGATGATCCCCGAGGAGGCGTCTGCCGAGTTCTACGGGTTCTTCTCGGTGTTCTCCAAGTTCTCGGCGATCTTCGGCCCCTTGGTGTTCGCCGTCGTCTCCGACCAGGCCGACTCGGGACGGCCGGCGATCCTGTCGATCGTCGCCTTCTTCGTCATCGGGATGGCCATCCTGAGTCGGGTCGACGTCGGCGCCGCCCGGGCCTCGCGTGGCGAGTGGCACTTCGCCGGGTCCGAGGTGGAGGTCTCCGCGGCGGCTGACGCCGGGACCGCCGGACACTTGTTCAGAGTCGTCGCTAGCTTCAGTGAGATGCGGCGGCATCGGCTGGCCGGGTTGGCGATGTGGCGTGGTGTGCTGGCCGGTTGCTCGGCCTCTCCCGAGGCCGATCCCACCACGACCGCGGTCGCCGCGGCGACCACGTCGACCGAGGCACCGGCCGCGGCCGTGACCACGACGCCGCCGACCTCGACGACGGCCTCGCCGGGCACCACCAGCGTGCCGTCCACCACTTCCACCACCCGGCCACCGCCGCCGTCGCCCGGAGATCTGGTGCTGGTGCCGGTGGTCGATGGCCTGGAGCAGCCGGTGTTGGCGCTGGCGCCACCCGGCGTCCCGCCGGCTCTACGTCGTCGACCAGGTGGGGCGCATCGTCACCGCCGGTGGCGAGGTGGTGCTCGACATCTCCGACCGGGTGCTGTTCCAGGGGGAGCAGGGCCTGCTCGGGCTGGCCTTCCCCGACGACTTCGCCACCACGGGGCGGCTCATCGTCAACTACATCGACCTGTCGGGGGACACCAAGGTGTCCGAGTTCACTGCCGGGGACCCGGACAGCGAGCGGCTGATCATCGGCATGGACCAGCCCGCCGCCAACCACAACGGCGGGATGATCGCCTTCGGGCCCGACGGCAACCTGTGGATCGGCATGGGCGACGGCGGCGGCGCCGGCGACGACTTCGGCAATGGGCAGAACGCCGCATCGCTGCTGGGTGGGATGCTGCGGATCGACCTGGACGGCGACCCGTACGCCATCCCCGACGACAACCCGGGCCTCGACGGTTGGCTGCGCGGAGAAGTGGGCGATCGGGCTGCGCAACCCGTGGCGGTGGGCGTTCGACGGGGACGACCTGTGGATCGCCGACGTCGGCCAGGGATCCTGGGAGGAGGTCAACGTCGTCGACGTCGGTGACGGCGGTGGCCTCAACTTCGGGTGGCCGGTGTTGGAGGGCACCCATTGCTACGCCAACGTCCCCTGCGAAGACACCGGGACGGTCGTCCCCGTGGCCGAGTACTCCCACAGCGACGGCTGCTCGGTCACCGGCGGCTTCGTCTACCGGGGGAGCGCCATCCCCGGGCTCGACGGCCACTACTTCTACGGCGACTACTGCGGGGGCTGGATCCGCAGCCTGGTGCGGCGCGGCGGGGGCTTCGAGGAGACGCAGTGGTTCCCGACGGGGACGGTCACCGGGCTCACCGGGTTCGGGGTCGACGGTGACGGCGAGCTGTACGTCACCAGCGTCGACGGCTCGGTCTACCGGATCGAGCAGGGCTGAGCCGGGCAGTCCCCACGCCGGAGTCGTCGCCACCGATAGGCTCACCGGCCACATGACCGATCGCATCGTGGTGGTGGGCTCGATCAACCGCGACACCGTCGTCGGGGTCGACCGCATCCCGGTGGCGGGCGAGACCGTGCTCGGTCGCCACCTCGGCTCCTTCCCCGGCGGCAAGGGCGCCAACCAGGCGGTGGCGGCCGCCCGGCTCGGGCGTCAGGTGGCGATGGTGGGGCGGGTGGGGTCGGACGCCTTCGGTGCCGCCGCCCTCGAGGGCATGGCCGCGGAGGGCATCGACACCACCGCGGTCGGGATCGACGCCGAGCTGCCCACCGGCTCGGCGACCATCCTGGTCGACGCCGGCGGGGAGAACAGCATCGTCGCCGTCCCTGGTGCCAACGGGAGGCTCGGCGCCGCGGAGATCGAATCGGCGGCCGCGGTGCTGGGGGCGGCGGCCGTTGTCCTCGTCCAGTTGGAGGTGCCGATCGAGGCGGTGGCGGCAACGTTGCGGTGGAGCGGCGGGACCGTGATCGTGAACGCCGCTCCGGCCCGGCCGCTCCCTGAGGAGATCATGGGCGGCGCCGGTGTCCTCGTCGTCAACCGATCCGAGCTCGCCGTGCTCGGGGGCGGGCCGGAGGCGTCCACACCGGGCGAAGTCGTCGATCGAGCCGGTCGCCTCGGCTTCCACGGCTCGGTGGTGGTCACCATGGGAGCCGCCGGCGCGGTGGTGCTCACCGCCGCCGGGGTCACCGAGGTACCCTCGATCCCGGTCGACGTGGTCGACACCACCGGTGCCGGCGATGCCTTCTGCGGTGGGCTGGCCGACGGCCTCGCCCGGGGCACCACCCTGGAGGAGGCGACCCGGTGGGCGGTGCGGGTGGCGGCCCTCGCCACCACTCGCCTCGGCGCCCAGGAGGCGCTGCCCACCACCGACGAGGTGGATCAGCGAGGAGCGTGAGCGTGCGGCGGATCATCATCGACACCGACCCGGGACAGGACGACGCCGTCGCCATCCTCACCGCCCTGGCGTCACCCGAGCTCGACGTGGCGGCGATCACCACCGTCGCCGGCAACGTCCCGCTCGAGCGCACCACCGACAACGCCCTCGCCATGGTCGAGCTGGCCGGCCGCCCCGACGTGCCGGTCTACGCCGGGTGCCGGCGACCGATGGTGCGGCAGCTGGTGACCGCCGAGTACGTGCACGGGCCCACCGGGATCGACGGGGCGGACCTGCCCGCCCCGGGCATCTCGGCTGCGTCGGGGCACGCCGTCGACGCCCTCGTCGACCTCCTGCTGGCCGCAGAGGCGACCACGGTGTGCCTGCTCGGCCCGCAGACCAACCTGGCGATGGCGATGGTGAAGGAGCCCTCGATCGTCGACCACATCGACGAGGTGGTGCTGATGGGCGGCGGCTTCTTCGAGGGGGGCAACACCACCCCGGCCGCCGAGTTCAACATCTACGTCGATCCGCACGCCGCCCACGTGGTCTTCTCCAGCGGCGTGCCCATCACGATGATGCCGCTCGACGTGACCCACCGGGCGCTGACCACCGACGCCCGCATCGCCCGGTTCCGTGGGCTGGGGACGGCGGCCGGCGACGCCACCGCCGGGATGCTCGACTTCTACGACCGGCACGACGAGGCGAAGTACGGCACCGAGGGCGGCCCCCTGCACGACCCGTGCGTCGTCGCCTACCTGCTCAGGCCCGAGCTCTTCACCGGCCGGCGGTGCAACGTCGCCATCGAGCACCGGTCGGAGCAGACGATGGGGATGACCCTGGTCGACTGGTGGGGGGTGACCGGCGCCGAGGCCAATGCCCAGGTGATGCGGTGGATCGACGCCGACGGCTTCTACGACCTGCTGGTGGAGCGCATCGGCCGGCTGTGACTGGACCGATCATCGACGAACTTTGAGCGAGTGACGCCACCAGATGGCTTCAATCGCTCGAAGTTCCCGCCGCCGGAGGAGGGCGGCGTCAGCCGCCCGGGAATGTCACGGCCGGCGGCGGGGCTGGGGTCCCCGCCTGCCGGAGGAGGGCGGCGTCAGCCGCCGGGAATGTCACGGTGCCGGGTTTGTGTCACACCCGGTCCCTACCATCCCCACCATGACCGAGTTGTTCGTGGAGGCGTGGGCGCCGGAGTACGGGAATCCCTTCGAGGCCGATCTCGAGCTGGCCGATCCGTCCAAGGTGGACGACACCGTCGAGGTCGCATCGCCGCCTGGGACCCGATCCCGGGCGTCGATGACGGGATCGCCACCGTGGCGTTCGTCGACGGGGTGCGACGGATCGATGCCAGGCTCACGCTGGACGAGCCCGGGGGCCCGATCCCGGGCATATGCGGGACCTACGCCGTCGGCGCCGCCATCTGGCGGCGCGACATCCCCCGCACCGACATCGATCGGGTGAGGGTCGACCGGCTGGCCGTGTTCGGGCACGGGGCGGCCGCCCCGGTGCCGGTGGCGGGGCCGCAGCTCGCCTACCGGTCGGAGTCGGTACCGGGGAGCGACCCCCAGGAGCTGATCCAGCGCTTCCACGGCGCCATGCGGAAGGCCGAGGCGGTCCTGTCGGAGGCGCTGGCCCAAGAGGGGTGCTTCGTCGTCGCCGACGGCCCGATCAACGATCTCTCCGCCACCGAGAAGGTCGGGTTCATCAAGACGCATCGGGCGCCCTACCTCCCGCCGGAGCGGATCCCGGTCGTCGCCGCCCTCCGGCGGGCGGAGCGGACCCCGCTGTTCCTCATCGGGAAGGAGGGGGCCTACCCGCGGTACTCCTGGTACCAGCGCCTCGCCACCCTGCCCGACGCGCACTCCTGGAGCGGTGTCGTCCGGTGCGAGGTGTCCAGCCATCTCGACCTGGCGACGGCACGGCACATCGCCGACCGGACCGCCGCCATCCTGCCGCTGGTGGCCTCCGAGCCGCAGGTTGAACCGCGAGCCCCGCAGAACCTGGTGCCCATCGGGGCGCTCGAGCGGCACCTCCGTCGCCACATGGGTGAGCCCGGGTTCGTCAACCGTGCGCTACGGTCGGCGGTGACGCGACAGCGCCGGGCAACGGGGGTGACGGCATGAGCGAAGGTGGCGCCGGAGTCGGTCGTGTGCTCGGCACCCAGCACACCACCACCGGCGGGTTCCGCGTCGTGCTCGACGACGACGACTACCTCCAGCTCGACGATCTGGTGGTGGTCCGCACCCAGGTGCCGAAAGGTGGCGAGGTACGGACCTACGGCGTGGTCACCGAGAGCGAGGCGATCTACGAGGGGGCCCAATACGAGTCCGACACCCATCGGATCGCCGCCGAGGGCATCCTGCCGGCCGCCAAGGTGCGGTCGGCGCAGGTGGCGGTGACCCGGGTCGACCCCGAGATCTGGGTGTCGCCCGACCCAGGGGAGGTGGTGGAACGCGCCGCCGGTGACGAACGGGCCAAGGCCCTCTACCTCGACCAGATGGAGCGTGCCCTGCCCATCGGGCTGGGCCGTGACGGGGAGCCGGTGTACGTCGACCTCGACTTCTTCGACGGGAGGAAGGGCGGGCACATGTCCATCTCGGGTATCTCCGGGGTGGCGACCAAGACGTCCTTCGCGCTTGTTCTTCCTCAGGCTGCTCAGCGGCCGGCCCGACATCCTGGGCGAAGGCGCCGCCAACCTTCGCATCCTGGTCTTCAACGTGAAGGGCGAGGACCTGCTCTGGCTCGACCGGCCCAATCGCTTCTTCGACCCCGAGGCGGCCACCGTCTGGGAGCGGCTCGGGGTCGCCGCCGGGCCCTTCCCCTCGGTGGCGTTCTGGGCGCCGCCGCGGTCGTCGTCGGGCGACACCGTGATCCCCGACATCGGAGGGCGCCTCGAGGGTGTGGCCGCCTTCACCTGGACGCCGCGGGAGTTCATCGACGAAGGGCTGTTGCGGTTCCTGTTCACCGATGCCGCCGACTCCCGCAACCAGATCCCGTTCATCGAGGAGCGGGTCAGGGCGCAGCTCCGCCGGTTCGCGGTGGACGTCGAGGGCCTGCCGGGGGCGGTGGTCCTGCGCGACCCGTCGGTCGAGTCGTTCCGGCCCGGCGAGCGGGCGGTGGCCCACCAGGGTGAGCGGGTGATCACCGATCTGCGCACCCTGGTCGAGGCGGTCACCGAGTTCGTCGACCCCGACGACGGGTCGGAGCCCGACCAGAAGTGGACCGGTCGGGTGCAGGCAGGCACCGTCTCGGCGTTCGCCCGCAGGTTGCAGGCCGCGGTCAGCCGCCTCGGCCACCTGGTGCGGGCCGGGGAGAGCAGGAGGATCGACCGCGGGGCCGCTCAGGTCACCGTGGTCGGCATCCAGTCGCTCCACGACCTCGGCCAGCGCTTCGTCGTGGGGGCGTTGCTCGCCGAGACGTTCGCCGAGAAGGAGAACACCGGCCAGCGGTTGCCGTTGTCGGTGGTGGTGCTCGACGAGCTCAACAAGTACGCCCCGCGCGACGGCTCCAGCGCCCTCAAGGACATGTTGGTGGACATCGCCCAACGGGGCCGTTCGCTCGGTGTTCTCCTGGTGGGCGCCCAGCAGACGGCGTCGCGGGTCGCCCAGGAGGTGATGGAGAACGCCGCCATCCGAGTGGCCGGCCGGCTCGACGCCGCCGAGGCCGAGAGGGCCGAGTACGGATGGATGCTCCCGTCGACCCGGGCGAGGGCGCGTCTGCTCAAACCGGGGACGATGGTGGTGAGCCAGCCCTCGATCCCGGTGCCGCTGGTGGTCGAATTCCCCTTCCCACCGTGGGCCACCCGCAAGGAGGAGGTCGACGACCGGGACGTCGACCCGTTCGCCGGCCTGTGAAGGTCCTCCATACGTCCGACTGGCACGTCGGCAAGCGCATCGGGCGCTACGACCGGGCCGAGGACCACCGCAACGTCATCGACGAGGTGGTGGGAGTCGCCGACGCCGAGGACGTCGACCTCGTGCTCCATTCCGGCGACCTGTTCGACCGTCCGTTTCCTCCGGTCGAGTCGCTCCACATCGCCCTCGACGGGCTGGTCCGTCTCGCCGCCGGCGGACGGCGTCCGGTCGTGGTCATCGCCGGCAACCACGACTCGCCCGGATTCTTCGAGGCGCTGGCACCGTTCGTCCGCAGCACCGGCATCCACCTCGTGGGGCATGTCCACCGCCCGGACGACGGCGCCGTGCTCGACCTCGACACCGCCGCCGGCAGGGCGGTGGTGAGCTGCTTCCCGTTCCTGCGCGAGGGCCGCGCCTTCCACGCCTGGGAGCCGATCGACGAGCACTACAAGAAGTACGCCGATCGGCTACGCGGCATATCCGAGGCCTACAGCGCCCACGCCGCCAAGTTGGCCGGTACCGAAGCGGTCACGTTCCTCGTCGCCCACTTCCTGGTAGGCGGGGCCAAGGTCCACGGCCACGGGGCGGCCCGAGGAGAACGTGAGCTGCACATGGGCGAGGCCTATGCCGCCACCCCCGAGGCGATCCCGCCAGGCCCGCAGTACGTGGCGCTCGGGCACATCCACGCCCCGCAGCGGGTGCCCGGCGCGAAGGTGCCCGCCGAGTACGCCGGTTCCCTGCTCGAGCTCGACTTCGGCGAGGCCGGCGAGCAGAAGCGCGTCGTGGTCGTCGACGTCGAGCCAGGGCTGCCCGCCAAGGTGCGCTCGATGCCGTTGTCCAGTAGGGAGGCGCCTGGTCCGGGCGAGGGGGGAGTGGGCCGACCTGGTGGCCCGCGACGACCTGAGGGAGGCCTACCTCGACCTCATCGTGGAGACGGCCGGCCCCGATCCCGGTCTGGCGGAACGGGTCGCTCGGCGAGTTCGACTTCGTGGTCAACGTGCGCGCCGAGTACCCGAGGGTCGAAGGGGAGCGTCCCCATCGGGCACATCGGACGCTCGACGACCTCTACGTGGACTACTGCACCGAGTCGCGACGGAGTGGCGCCGCCCGACGATCTGGTGGCGGCGTTCCGGGCGGTGATGGAGGAGGTGGCCGGTGCGCCCGCTTGAGCTGCAGCTGCGCAACTTCCGCTCCTACTTCGGCACGCAGGCGGCGTTCGACTTCCGCAACCGGTCGCTGGTCGGGATCGTCGGCCCGATCGGCAGTGGCAAGTCGTCGCTGCTCGACGGCGTTGCCTTCGCCCTCTACGGGCGGACGCCGTCGGAGGGCTCGGCGACCTCGCGCCTGATCCACCAGCGTGCCGGCGACGGAGGTGTCAGTCTCCGGTTCGAGGTCGAAGGCGAGATCTGGGAAGCGGTGCGGGTCCTGCGTCGCAAGGGTCAGAGCCAGCACGCCCTCTACCGCTACGACGAGGACACCCCGGAGGCGGAGCCGGTCGAGAAGGTCACCCAGGAGCGCCAGGTGAACGACCGGATCAGGGAACTGCTCGGCCTCGACTTCGACACGTTCGGACGATCGGTGCTGCTCGCCCAGGGCCGGTTCGCCGAGTTCCTCAAGGGAGCGCCCGCCGACCGCGACCGGGTGCTGAAAGGCGTCTTCGGTCACGACCGCATCGACCAGATGCGTGAGGTCGCCAAGGCCAGGTCGGTGGTGCTCGGCCAAGAGGTTGCCGCGCTCGACGGCAGGTTGGCCCAGGTTTCCGTGCTCGGAGGCGAGACTGGCGGAGCGCGTCGCCGAGCTCGACGACATCGAGGCGAGGCTCGAGGCCCTCGCCAAGGCGGAGCCGGCGGTGGTCGATCTCGAGCTGCGGATCTCCGCAGCGGGCGTCGGTGTCGAGAGTGCCGGGGCCAGGCACGATGAGCTGGCTCCGCTCGGCGAGCGCCTGGCGTCTCCCTCCGTGGTCGCCGAGCTCGAGGAGCGTCTCGGGGCGCTCGAGGCAAGCCGGCGCCGGCTCGCCGTCGAGATGGACGAGGCCGACATCGCCCGCAAGGACGCAGACGGCCTGCTCGCCGAGTTGGACGTCGGCCGGGGAGCAGGAGAAGATCAGCGCCGCCGAGATGGCACTCGCCGCCCACGAACAGGCGAGACTGCGCCTGGCGGCCGCCGGCGAGGAGGCGTCCGGGCGGGTTGCCGACCAGCTCGAAGAGGTGGTCGCCAAGCACGACGCCATCGTCATCCGCCTGGAGGAGGCCGCGCTCGTCGAGCGGTCCACCGAGGTGACGCTGGCAGTGGCCGACCGGGAACTGCATCAGGGCGAGGTCCGAACGGCACGATGCGGCGCACCGCAACATGGCAACCGAGTTGCGGAAGGAGATCACCGCCGGTGACGCCTGCCCGGTGTGCCGCCAGCCTGTGGAGACACTACCGCTGCCGACGGCGGCGCCGGACCTCGATGCTGCCGAGGCCGCCGAGTCAGCCGCCGAGGAGGGCCTGCGGGCGGCGCGGAAGCGGAGGGACGAGGCCGCTACTGCCGTAGTCCAGCTGGAGGCAACGGCGACTGCGGTCGGACGATGAGGTCGCCCGGCTCGGCGCCGACCTCGAGCGGGCCGAGGAGGCACGTTGCCACGTCGACCCGTGCCGTCGCCATCGGCGGCGTCAGAGGTCGGCCGGCTCCTCGGGGAGGGTGACGCGTCGGAGTTGCTCGAGGCGCGGCGACGGCGATCGGCTGACAGCCAGGGCAGCCGCCGTCGAGACTCGACGACGATTCGAGGCGGTGGACGGTGAGCTGCGGCGGGTGGTGGACGACGTGACTGCGGTGGCCGCCGGTGTCGGCGAGCTCCGCAGCGACGCCGACAGGGTGGCGGGCCGTCTCGGCGTCGATGATGACCCGGGTGTCGACGGAAGCCGAGGAGTTCGGTGCGTACCTGGCCCGCGTTCGGCTGGCATGGTCGACGGCGCTGGAAGAGGCGTCGGCCGAGGCCGACGCCTCTGCCGTCGAGCTGGCCGCGTCGACGGCATCCCGATCCGAGCTGCTCGCCGAATTGGGGGTGACCGGGGATTTCCATCAGGCGCTCGCCGCCGCCAGGGCCGACGTCGAACGGCTGGCGAAGGACGTCGCCACCGATCGGCTCGAGGTCGCCGCGGCAAGCTCGCTCGAGGCGGAGCGTGCGGCGACGGCATCGCAGACAAGGCCATCTATGACCGCATCGCCGGCGACCTCACCAACGCCAACTTCATCCGGTTCCTCCTCGACGACGAACGGGCACGGCTGGCGGACCTCGGTGGCGACCACTTCATGCGGCTCACCTCTGGTCGCTATCGCTTCACCGATGACGGGGATTTCGATGTCGTCGACCAGACGGCGGCGGGGACGGTCCGCAAGGCCTCCAGCCTGTCCGGCGGCGAGACCTTCCTGGCGTCGCTGGCGCTGGCGCTGGCCCTGGCCGAGATGGTCACCAGGACCGGGGGCCGGCTCGACGCCTTCTTCATCGACGAGGGGTTCGGCTCTCTCGACCCGGAGCACCTCGACCTGGCGATGGAAGGGATCGGCAGCCTGGTCGCCGACGGGTCGTCCCGCCTCGTGGTGGTGGTCAGCCATGTCCCCGAGATGCAGGAGACCATCGGCGACCTCATCAGGCTGGACCGCGATCCCCTGACCGGGGACACCCGGGTGCTGAGCGCGTAGGGGGCGCCGGCTACTTCAGCAGGAGCGTCGAGATCCGGCGCGAGGTGATGATGGCGCCCACCAGCCCCATCGTCGCCAGGACGGCGACGTGGACCAGCATCCCCCAGTCGATCAGCCCGAGCGTCAGCCCACGGATCAGCTCGGTGCCGTGGTACAGCGGCGAGAAGCGGGCGACGACCTGCAGCCACTCGGGGTAGACCGAGATCGGGTAGAACGTCGCCGAGAAGAGGAAGAGGGGCAGGGTGACCAGGGCGACGAGGTCGAAGTCCTGCCACGACTTCATGTAGGTGGTGGCCGCCATCCCGGTGGCGGCGAACGCCAGCCCGATGAGCAGGGCCGCCGGGACGGCGAGCACCCCCCACATCGACGGCATCAGGTCCATGACGACCATCACGATGAGGAAGCACACGGCATAGATGGCGCCGCGCAGCAACGACCAGGTGATCTCGCCGACGGCGACGTCGCCGGGCCCGAGCGGTGTGGCCAGCACGGCGTCGTAGGTCTTCGCCCACTTCAGCTTGAAGAAGATGTTCATCGTCGACTCGTACACCGCCCCGTTCATCGCCGACGAGGCGAGCAGGGCCGGGGCGACGAACTCGGGGTAGGGGACGAGCGTGCCCCCCGCCGACGTCGACGTCGCCGACCAGCACCCCGATGCCCACTGCCACCGCGAACAGGTAGAACACCGGTTCGAAGAAACCGGAGAACACGATCACCCATATCCGGCGGTACACCAACAGGTTCCGCTCGACCAGCCGGAGCGAGCGGCGGCTCCCCAGCGCCGCCGGGGGCACCACCCGGGCGATGAGCGTGCCCGTCGTCACTTCTCCAACCTCCGCCGGAAGTTGAACAGGGAGATGGCCGTTCCCACCCCGAACCACAGCAGCAGGTAGCCGACGTGGATGCCGACCGGCCCCGTCGGCTCGATGTCGAGGGCGGCAGCCCTGGTGAGATCGACGCCGTGCCAGAGCGGGGTGAGGTAGGCGACCGGCTGGATCCAACCGGGGAGCTGGGTGATCGGGAAGAACGTCCCGCGAGAACAGGAACATGGGGATGATCCCGAAGCGGAACAGCGAGCTGCAGCCCGAACTCGTTCTCCAGCGACGAGGTGAAGGCGGTGACCGCCCCGGCGAACGCCATGCCGGTCAACGCCGCCGGCAGGCAGGCGAGCAGCGCCCGGGGGAGCGTGGCGGCGTCGAACAGGACCATGGCGGCGGCGAAGGCGACCACCGTCATGGCCACCCGAGCCAGCACCCAGGCCAGATGGCCGCCGACGAGGTCGGTGATGCCGACCGGGGTGGCCAGTGCGGCGTGGTAGGTCTTGGTCCACTTGATGCCTGCCATGACCGGGTAGGAGGCGTCGGCGGTGCCGGTCTGCATCGCCGCCGCGGCGAGCAGGCCGGGCGCCAGGAAGGCCACATAGGGCACCCCCGGGATCGGCTCGGTGCCCGAGCCGCTGTCGACCATGGTCCCCAGGCCCACCCCCATCGCCGCCAGGTAGAGCACCGGGTTGAGGAAGGTCGAGATGAGGCTCCCCCGGAACGTGTGCCGGTAGGTGCGGGCGTGGGTCTCGAAGACGCGGAGGGTGGTGGACACGGCCATCGCGGTCAGTCGATCAGGCTGCGTCCGGTGAGCCGCAGGAACACGTCCTCGAGGGTGCTCCGCCGGACCACGACCGCCTCCGGTTCCAGGCCACGGCTGTGGACCTCGGCGACGGCGGCGTCACCGTCGTCGGTATAGAGCAGCACCCGGTCGGCGAGAGTCTCGGTGCGCTTCGCCAGCCCGTCGAGCCGGTCGAGAACCGTCTCCTGCACCCCGACGGGAAACCGCAGCTCCACCACCTCCCGGGTCGAGTGCTCGGCGATGAGGTGGAGCGGGCTGCCCTCGGCGACGATGGCGCCTCGGTCCATCACCACCAGTCGATCGCAGAGTTGCTCGGCCTCGTCCATGTAGTGGGTGGTGATGATCAGGGTGACCCCCTGCTGCTTGAGCCGGTACAGCCGGTCCCACAGGACGTGGCGGGCCTGCGGGTCGAGCCCGGTCGTCGGCTCGTCGAGGATGAGCAGGTCCGGTTCGTTGATGAGCGAGCGGGCGATGGTCAGCCGTGCGCTTCATCCCCCCCGAAAGCGACTCGACCTTGGCGGTGCGTCGCTCGGAGAGCTGGGCGAAGTCGAGCAGCTCGTCGATCCTCGGTCGCAGGACTCGCCTCGTCAGGTCGAAGTAGCGACCGTAGATGAGCAGGTTCTCCTCCACAGGGAGCTCGCCGTCGAGGTTGTCGTCCTGGGGGACCACGCCGAGCCTGGCGCGGATGGCAGCCCCGTCGACGGCCGGGTCCATGTCGAGCACGCGCAGGGTCCCGGAGGTGACCGGGGACACGGCGCCGATCATCCGCATCGTCGAGCTCTTTCCGGCGCCGTTCGGGCCCGAGGAACCCGAACGCCTCCCCCTGGCGAACCTCGAAGTCGATGGCGTCGACGGCGACGAAGTCGTCGAAACGCTTGGTGAGTTGGCGGGCTTCCACCAGGGCGCGCATGACGAGCACACTACCGGCGGCCCCGTGGGCCGGAAGCCGACCAAGGGGCCCTGGAACGGGGTGCTACGGTCGCCGCGATGGGCCCGCTCCACGGTGTCACGGTGATCGAGCTCGAGGCGATCGGGCCGGTGCCGATGGCGGGGATGGTGCTCGGCGACCTGGGGGCCGATGTGGTGAGAGTCGACCGGCCGGGCGGTTCGGGCGACCCGCTGCGGACCCTGATGGGGCGCAACCGGCGCTCGGTCGCCGTCGACCTCAAGCACCCCGACGGCGCCGGGGTGGTGTTGCGGCTCGTCGCCGGGGCCGACGTGCTGATCGAGGGGATGCGCCCCGGTGTCGCCGAGCGGCTGGGCGTCGGCCCGGAGGCGTGCCACACGGTGAACCCGCGCCTGGTCTACGGGCGTATGACCGGGTGGGGGCAGGAGGGCCCGCTCGCCGCCACCGCCGGCCATGACCTCACCTACATCGCGGTGGCCGGCGCCCTCCATCCCATCGGCGACCCCGCCGAGCCACCGCCACCGCCGCTCAACCTGATCGGCGACTTCGGAGGAGGAGCCCTCTATCTGGCCGTCGGGGTCCTGGCGGCGTTGGTGGAACGGGAGCGGTCCGGCCTCGGCCAGGTGGTCGACGCGGCGATGATCGACGGGACGGGATCGCTCCTCACCATGTTCCACGAGCTCACCGCGATGGGGTTGTGGGACGAACGGCGTGGTGGCCAGCTGCTCGACGGTGGAGCCCCCTTCTACCGAACCTACCGGACCGCCGACGGGAAATACGTGGCGGTGGGAGCGCTCGAGCCGCCGTTCTTCACCGCCCTCCTCGCCGGGCTGGGGCTCGAGGGGGAGTTCCCGGCCCAGCACGACCGGTCGCGGTGGCCCGAGATGCGCCACCGGTTCTCCGAATGCTTCGCCCGACGTACCCGGGACGAGTGGGAGTCGACCTTCGCCGGTAGCGACGCCTGCGTCGCCCCGGTGCTGACCATGGCCGAGGCGACTGCCCATCCCCAGATCGCCGGCAGGAACGGCCACCTGGAGGTGGGCGGCGTTCGCCAACCGGCGCCGGCGCCCCGCTTCTCCCGCTCGGTCCCGGCCACTCCCAGGCCGGCGGTCGCGCCGGGAGCGGACACCGACGGCGTGCTCGGCGCCGCCGGCTTCTCTTCTGCGGAGGTCGCCGAGCTGCGCGCCGGCGGCGTCATCGCCTGATCTCGGTGGCGGTTCGCCGACGGGTTCCCACATCGAGGCCTCGGGCTAGGCTCGGCGAAAGCCCCCCACGAGATAGGAGTGCCTGTGGCCACTCGTCTCAACCCGTACATCAGCTTCGACGGCGACGCCCGGCAGGCCATGGAGTTCTACCGCGAGCGTGTTCGGTGGCACCCTGGCCCTCAACACCTTCGGCGAGTACGGCGCCCCCGACACCCCCGAGGCCGACAAGATCATGCATGGCATGTTGGAGACGGATGCCGGCATCACCCTGATGGCGGCCGACACGCCTCCGGGGATGGAGCCAACCGGGAGACAACATCGCCGTCAGTCTCAGCGGCGAGGACTCCGACGAGCTCCGCGGCTACTGGGAGAAGCTCACTGCCGAGGCACCGTCTCCGTGCCGCTCGAGAAGCAGATGTGGGGTGACGAGTTCGGCATGTGTGTGGACCGCTTCGGTATCGGCTGGATGGTGAACATCACCCAGCCGGAGGGCTGAGCCTGGGCTCTGCATTCAGTCGAACAGGTCGGCGTTCGCCAGCGACGGCGCCGCCTGGTCCTTGGCCGAGAGGATCGGGGTCCCGTCGACCGGCCACTCGATCCCGATATCGGGGTCGTCCCAGCGCAGCGACCGATCACTGTCACCGTGGTACAGGGCGGTGGTCTTGTAGAGCAGCTCGGCGTCGGTGAGCGCGACGAACCCGTGGGCGAACCCCGGCGGAATCCAGAGTTGGAGCTTGTTGTCGGCGGTCAGCTCGACCCCGGTCCACGACCCGAACGTGGGTGAGGAGCGGCGGATGTCGACCGCCACGTCGTACGCCGCCCCGATGATGGCCCGGACCAGCTTGCCCTGGGCGTTGGGCGCCAGCTGGTAGTGCAACCCGCGTAGCACACCGGCCGTCGAACGCGAGTGGTTGTCCTGGACGAACGTGGCGTCGACGCCGGTTGCGCCGGCGAAATCCTGGGCGTTCCACGACTCGAAGAAGAACCCGCGATCGTCGCCGTGGAGCGTCGGCCGGAGGATGAGGACCCCGGCCAGCCCTGTTGTGGTGACTTCGATCACGGCTCGACGGCCATCCGCTCGGAGAGGGTCCGGAACGGCAGGCTGACCTCCTCGGTTACCTCGATGAACCGTTCCACCGCGGGAGCCAGGGTACGGCCGGCGACGGTGGCGACAGCGATCGGGCGAGGCGGCAGCGGGGGCTCGATCGGCCGCACGACCACTTCGGGATCCTCGGTGTCGACGGCGAGCAGCGGCATCACCGCGCAGCCCAGCCCGCTGCGCACCATCGCCTGGAGGGCCGCATTGTCGCTCGAGCGGAACACGTACTCCGGTTCGACCCCGATGCCGGCGAGGCCCCGGTCGATGAGGAGCTGGCAGCTCGAGGGCTGCTCGCCGATCAAGGGGAGCTCGGCGAGCTCGGCGGCGGTCATCGGCCCGACGACGGCGCCGTGGTCGCCTCGGGCGGTGACGGCGACGAACGGGTCGAAGAAGAGCTCGGTGATGTCGAGCCGGGGATCCTCGATCCGCGCCACGACGAAGGCGACGTCGAGCGAGCCGGCCAGCAGCTGTTCGAGGATCGCCTCATGGTCGTCCGACTCGTGCAGCCTGATCTCGACGCCCGGTCGTTCGGCCCGCATCGCCTTGACCACCGACGGCAGGATGCGCACCGAGACGCTCTGGAAGGTACCGACGGTCAGGTGCCCGGCGCTCCCGGTGCGGAGGCGGTCGAGGTCGTCGGAGGCGGTGACGATACGGCCGAGGATCGCCTCGGCATGTTCCAGGAGCAGCGCCCCGGTCGGGGTGAGCTCGACCCGCTTCGGCCCGCCGGGCCGGTCGAACACGGGGGAGCCGACGGCACGCTCGAGGGCGGCGATCTGCTGGCTGACGGCGGATTGGGTGAAGCCGAGCCTGGTGGCGGCGCGACCGAACGAGCCCTCCTCGGCCACGGCCTTGAGAGCGGAGAGGTGGCGGATTTCGAGGTCTTGCAGCATTAGGAGAGCTTATCACATCCAACAGGGATCATCGTTGGACGTGATGGACCGGGTGTCGTACCTTGTGATCAGGAGCAGAGGAAATCGAGTCGGAAAGGAGCTCCCGATCATGTTCGACCAACTCGCTTGGAGCATCTCGGCATCGGGGATCAGCCGTTTCGAGGACGAGGTCGCCGCCTACGTCAAGCGTGCGGTGCGCGCCGGCGCTCCCGGGCACCTGACCTCAGTGGTCTGCGACCGTTCCAGCCCCGATGTCGTTCGGGAGCGGGCGTTCGGCCGGCTGTGGCCAGTACCTGGCCGGTGCCAGGCTCGTCGCCGACCGGCGTCCCGCCGCCTGATACCCGGCAACCCGCCACCCACAACCGTCCGGAAACGACCCCCCCGGGTAGGGGGTCGTTTCTGTGCGCCGTAACCTGACAGGCCCCGATCGGAGGACCCGAGAGCATGGAGTTCGGACTCATCCTGTCCCAGTTCACCGACCGCTGGGACCACGTCATCGGTGACGCCCGTCGCGCCGAGGCGGCGGGGCTGGACAGCGTATGGCTCGTGGACCACCTGCTCGGGTTATCCGCCGACACCCCGGTGTTCGAGGGCTGGACCGCCCTGGCCGCCGTGGCCGGTGCCGTCGACCGGGTGCGGTTGGGCCACCTGGTCACCTGCGTCGGGTTCCGCAACCCGGGGCTGCTGGCCAAGATGGCGGCCACCCTCGACCACGCCTCGGCCGGACGGCTCGAACTGGGCCTCGGTGCCGGGTGGTACCAGGCCGAGTACGAGGCGTTCGGGTTCACCTTCGGCACCGCCGGCGAACGCCGCCACCACTTCACCGCCTACATCGAGGCGGTGGTCGCCATGCTCGGCGGCGATCCCGTCGACTACGAGGGTCCAGGGGTGTCGCTGCGCGCGGGCGGTGGTCAATCCTGCGCCCGTGCAGCGGCGCATCCCGATCGTGGTCGGCGCCGGGCGGCGGATGATGCTCGAGGTGACCGGCCGGGTGGCCGACACCTGGAACTGCCCCGCCCGGCTCATCCCCACGCTGGAGGCTCCCCAGGCCGTCGTCCACGCCGCCGCCGCCGGTCGCCCGGTGCGCACCACGATCCAGGTTCCGGTGGTGGTCGGTCGTACCCGGGAGGAGGCCGATGCCGCCCTCGCCGCCTCCGGGCCGCTCGCCTGGATGGGCGACATCGCCGCCATCGGTCTCGGTGGCACCATCGAGGAGGCGGTCGAGAAGGTCGCCGGCTACCGAGACCGCGGCGTCGACGGCTTCATCGCCCTGCTGCCGGGAACGAGGAGGCGTCCCGACTTCATCGCCGCCTATGGCGAGCTGGCGGTCGCCTGCCGGGACCTGTGAGAGCCGTCGTCTCGCGCGTCTCGTCGGCATCGGTCGTGGTCGGCGGCGAGCTGGTGGGCGCCATCGGCCCGGGCCTGCTCGTGTTGGTGGGCGTTGCCAACGGCGACTCGGAGGCCGACGCCGACACCCTGGCCACCAAGCTCGCCGGATTGCGCATCTTCGACGACGGGCACGGTCGGATGAACCGCTCGGTCTCGGACGTCGGCGGTGGGGTGCTGGTGGTCAGCCAGTTCACCCTGCTCGCCGAGACGGCGCGGGGGCGGCGCCCGTCGTTCACCGGCGCCGCCGATCGCGCCGTGGCGGAACCACTGCTGGCACGGCTCGTCGCCGCCCTCGACGCCGGCGGAGTCGCCACTGCCACCGGGCGGTTTGGCGCCCGAATGGAGGTGTCGTCGGTCAACGACGGGCCGGTGACCATCCTGCTCGATGTCGCCGGCGGCCGGGCCCGCTGAACCGGGTCACGCCCCCGCAGAGGCGGCGACGTGGCGCCGCCCGGCGTCGCAGACGTTGAGGAAGTCGCAGCGTCGGCACGCCTCGCCGGGTGTCGGGTCGAAACGATCGCCGGTGACCTGCGCCGCCAGCGCTTCGAGCCGCGTCCCGGCTGCCGTCAGCCACTCCGGGTCGGCTTCGTGCACCACCTCCTCGGCCGGGTCGGTGCCGAGGTACACGAACCCGGCGGTGATCCGTTCCGGGCGTCCCCCGACGACGCCTCCTCGGGCGGCGGCCACCGCGTACGCCTCGAGCTGGATCACCGCGGTGGGATCGTCGGAGCGCGTGCCCGTCTTCCAGTCGATGATTTCCCACCACCCCGGCTCGGGCTCGAAAACGGCGTCGATGCGGCCCCTCACCCGAACCCCGGACAGGGTCAGGTCGATCGGGGTCTCGGTGAGCCGCGGCTTGATGGTGGCGAAGCGAGTGGCCGAGAATGCATCGAACGGATCGCGGGCATCGTGGCCGCTCTCGCCGGCAACCTCGGCGGTCGGCGGCGCGTCCGGTTCCAGTTCGTCGAACGGCCGCACCCCCAGGTGGTGGAGCTCGATCCGGCGGTGGACCTCGCTGCCCCTGCGCAGCCATGGGCCGGGCCGCCGGGGAAGGGGGTCGACCTCGGTCCAGTAGAACCGGCGGGGGCACGATGCCATGGTCACCAGGCCGGTCACCGACGTGGCGGGCGTCGGCGAAGGTGCGGCGACCGGACCGGTGGGCAGGCCGTCGAGCATGAGCTCGAGTTGACGCCGGGCCGGCTCGGCCTCGGCGGCCAGCCCCCCTTCGCCGTGTTCGACGACCTCGAGCAGCCTCTGCCGCCACCCGGTCGGGAAGTGCGGGTCGGGCCCTTCGATTCCGGTGGCCGGCGACACCCCTTCCGGGCGCTCTCCCGGGTCGCTCACCCACTCGATCTGGCGGGCTCCGGGCACCCCTCGCACCAGCGTCAACAGCTCGCTCTCTGCGTACGGGGTGCGACGGCGATCCCATACCGCCCCGGTCATGATGAGACGTCGCCGCGCCCTGGTGACCGCCACGTACGCCGCCCGCAGCTCACCGCGGCGGTGGTGGTCGCGCAGCCCCGAGGCGACCTCGGTCTTCTTGCCTTCGAGGCCGGGAAGGCCGGTCGTGTCGAGGCGGAGCCCGTAGGGCAACCACCGGGCCCTTTCGGTGGGGTTGTCGAAACCGAACGACTTGCCCGGGAACACGTTCGCCGCCAAGGCGGGTATGAACACGGTGTGCCACTCGAG
This sequence comes from uncultured Acidimicrobiia bacterium, assembly GCA_963812375.1. Taxonomy (GTDB): domain Bacteria; phylum Actinomycetota; class Acidimicrobiia; order Spongiisociales; family UBA5794; genus JACDBE01. The sequence goes on from CAWEUW010000011.1 coordinate 296,717, forward strand.
GCCCTTGGCCCGGTGCACCGTCAGGAGCGGGACGGCATCCTCCCCACCCACCGTGGCGGTGTCGAGCTCGGCGGCGCTCTGGTCCTCGGCGAGCAGGTCGAGGTAGCCCAGGAAGCCCTCCAACGACGGCCGTCCCGCCAGTGGGCTCCAATCCTCCGCCAGGTCGAGGAACCGGTACAGGTTGAGTCGGGCGGTGAGCCCCGCCACCTCGGGCATCGCCTCGATCTCCGTCCACCCGTCGATGGCGTCGATGACCCGGCGGATGAGCTCGACCAGCGTGCCCTGCTGGGCGGCGGCGAGCAGCGCCCGATAGGTGTCGCGGAAGTCGTCGAGCACCCCGGCGACATCCGGTGAGACTTCCCCCTCACCCCGGTCGAGCGCCTCGAGCATCGGATAGGGGAGCGCCAGATCGGGATCGGAGTCGCCTCCGTGCCGGTGGCGCACCCAGCGGGCGAGTGGCGCCAGGTCGCCCAACCCCAGTCGGTACCGGCTCCCCAGCAGGATGCGGGCGAGCGCCACCGAGTCGTCGGGAGCGGCGAGGATCCGCAGCCAGGCATGGACGTCGGCCACCTCGGGCACCTCGATGAGCCCTCCCATGGAAACGACCTCGTGGGGGATGTCGGCGGCAGCCAGGGCGGTCCTCACCGGCCCGATCGAACGGTGGCGCCGGAACAGCACGGCCATGTCCTGCCACGGGATGGCTTCTTCGTCGTGGAGGCGCCGGATCTCCCCGGCGATCCACGCCGCCTCGTCGGTGGAGGTGCGGAACCAGCCGTACCCCACGTGGTCGGGGACGACCTCGGCGGGCACCAGTGGACCCTTGGTGGCGTCACCGTGGAGACGGTTTTTCACCGCGTTGGCGACGGCGAGGATCGTCGGTCCGGAACGGCGGTTGGTGGTGAGCGGGAGGCTGTGAGCCGGCTCGCCGTCGGAGCGGAGGAAGTGCTCCCCGAACCCGGTGAAGTTCGCCAGCGATGCGCCCCGCCACTCGTAGATCGTCTGGTCGCCGTCACCGACGGCGGTGATGGGGAACCCGTGCCCGAAGATCGCCTGGAGCATCATGCGCTGGCCGGGGTCGGTGTCCTGGTACTCGTCGAGCACCACGATCCGGTAACGGTCCCTGATGCGACCGGCGATCTCGGGATGGCGCTCCACCACCCGGTACGCCAGGTGGACCAGGTCGCCGAAGTCGACCACTCCGAGACGGCGCTTGGTGGCTTCGTAGGAGGTGAGGATCCGGGCCAGCTCGACCCGCTCCATCCAGACCTGGTCGGGGTCGGTCGGGACGGCGGAGGCGATGTCGGAGGGGTCGACGAGGTTGGCGGCGGCCTGGGCCCCCAATGTCGCCGCCTCGTCGAGCCGCCAGGGAAGGGCGGTCATCTCGAGGTGGTCGTACACCTCGGTGCCGATGCTCTCGTGAAGCAGTTGCCGCACGTACCCGGCGCCGACCACCGCCAGGTCCCGCTCGACGCCGATCACCGCCCCGAACTCTCGCAGTATCCGCAGCGCGAACCCGTGGTAGGTGTTGACCTCGACCTCGCGGCCGTCGGCGGCATGGGCGGGCATCCGCCGGCGGAGCCGGTCGGCCAGCTCCTCGGACGCCTTGTTGGTGAAGGTGATGCCCAGCGCCTCTTCGGGCTCGATGCCGCCGTCCACGGCGGCCACCAACCGCTCCACCACCGTCGCCGTCTTCCCGGTTCCGGCTCCGGCGGCGACCCGCAGCGGCTCGGGCGGGTGGTCGACCACCGCCTGCTGCTCGGGAGTGAGGATGAGGCGGGCCGTCATGCGACGAACCCCTCGGCGCCCTCGGGCCAGGCCGGACAGACGGTGCGGACCGGGCAGCGGTCGCAGTGATCACCCGTTCGCGGGGTCCAGTCCTCCGAGGCGATGCCGCCGGCGACGGCGGCCATCCGCTCGGCCACGGCCGGGAGATTGGCCATGTCGAACTCCATCCGCTTCAGGCTCTTCTGCCGGCGGCTGGCCCAGGGGAACCACATCTCGGCGCCGGCCACCTCGCCTCGGTCGGCGACCCGGGCATCTTCCCGGCCGGCGAGCACGTAGAAGCCGAGTTGGAGCGACTCCGCCGCCTCGGGTCTCGTCGGTGTGGTGCTGCCCGTCTTGTAGTCGACGATGACCAAACCGGCGGGGCGACCTTCGATGAGATCGACCCGGCCCACCCAGGTGGTCCCCGCATGGTCCATCTCCAGGCGCCGTTCGACCATGACCGGGTGGCCGCCGGCCGGCCGCTTCAGGTAGAGCTGCTCGATCACGATCCCGGCGCGCCGGCGCCACGCCGTCGCGTACGGCTCGCCCCCGTAGACGGATCCGTCGAACAACCGGTCGAGCTCGGTCTCGGCGTCCTCGAGCGTGCTCGGCGGGGCGCCGGGGATCTCGATCACGGCACGCTCGACGTTCTCCATCACGGTGTGCACCAGTGAGCCGAGCTCGGCGTGGTGCGAGCCGGCGTCGCCGATCGCCAGCCGCCGGGTGAGGGCATGGCGGCGCGGGCACTGTTCGTAGGACTCGCCCTGGCTGGGGGAGAGGCGCAGCGGGAGCTCGACCAACCCGGTGTCCGGGCCGCGGTGCCGGAAGCCGGCGAAGGTGGTGACCGGGCGCATGCCCCAGCGGGCGCCGTCGGCGAGGACGGCGATGGCCGCCTCACGTAAGGGGCGGCCGGCGGATACCACGGAGGGACCGCCGCCGGCTACGGGCAGCTCGACCATGGCCCCGGGGTCGCCGGCCAGGCGCCGGAGGAGCCCCTCCGCCTCGGCGACGGTCACCGGGGCATGGCGCGGTGGATCGTCGACCGCTTCGTCGACGGTCTCCACGCCGGCAGCGAGGGCGAGGAAACGAGACGGCAGCCCCTGACCCAACTCCGATCCGGTGGAGGTTGCCGTCCACACCACCCGTCGCGAGGCACGGGTCATCGCGGTGTAGGCGAGTCGTCGTTCCTCCTGGAGGCGGAAACGGCGGTACCCCGGCGGGTCGTGGGGTACGTCGGCGAGGAGGTGGCGAACACCGAGCAGGCTGTCCTGAGTCCGCAGGTCGGGAAAGACACCCTCGACGGCGTCGGCGATGAAGACCACCTCGAACTCCAGGCCCTTGGCCTGGTGGAGCGTCGTGATGGTCACCTGGTCCTCGTCCGGGGCCCGGTAGGACACCAGGGGCCTCGCCTCGAAGGACTCCTCGTCGAGCAGCGCGGCGTACTCGACGAGCGTCCCCGCGGGGTTGCGCTCGTTCCAGCGGGTGAGCACCTGGAGCAGCGACGCCCATGCCCGCCGGGACCCGCGGTGCTCGTCACCGGTGGCTATGGCGGCGAGCTGGGGGAGCGACTCCCACACCGCCCAGGCGCCCTCGGCGGCGGCGGCGGTGGTTGCCCACCGGTCGTCGGCGAGGAGCGCGGCCAATTCGGGGAACCTCGTTCGGAGGGTCTCCACCCAGTGTCCGGTGGTGGCATGGGCCCGTTCCACGTCGCGGACCTGACCCAGGGTGAGACCGAACCACGGCCCGAGCAGGAGGTGCCGGACGTGGCGGGCGACCACCGGCGACTTGGGCGTCTCCGGCGTGGTGGCGGCGGCGACCAGGTCGAGGAGGAAGCGGACCTCGGGCTGCTCGGTGGTGCGGCTGCTCGGCGGCTCGTGGGCGATTCCGCGACGTGACAACGCCCGGGACAGCTCGGCGACGAACCTCCGTTTGCTGCGCACGAAGACCGCCATCGACCCGAAACGGAGCCCGTCGCGGAGGTTGAGGCGGAGGATCTCGGCGGCGATCCATTCGGCCTCGGCGGTCTGCTGGTGGAATCGGTGCAGATCGACCCGGCCATCGCCCGGCGCCGGCGCCACCGGGCCCGCCGCCCCCGGGATGTCGGTGCCGGCCACCCTCTCGGCGGCACGCAGGATCGCCTGCGGCGTGCGGAACGATGTGGTGAGCACCACCCGGCGCGCCGGTGGCCCGACTCCGCGGAAGGCCAACCCGAACCGGGCGACGTTCTCGACGGCGGCGCCCCGGAAGCTGTAGATCGACTGGTAGGGATCTGCCGCGGCGGTGATGTTGCCGTTGGCGGCGAGGACTCGGAGCAACGCCACCTGGGCGACGGTGGTGTCCTGGTACTCGTCGACGAGCACGTAGCGCGGGTTCCGCGGGTGGTCGGCGAGGATGGCGACGGCCTCGGAAAGGACCATCCCGTAGTCGATGCGGCCATCGGCGATCAGCCGCCGGCGGTACCGCTCCATGAACTCGGGCAGGCCCCGCCATTCGTCGCGATCCATGGCGGCGACGTCGCCGGCGTCATGGAGCTGGTCGCCGGCGCGGAGCAGGAAGTCGGTGACCTCGCCGGCGAACGTCCTGGTGGAGAGCAGCGGGCGCATCGCCACCGACCACGCCGACGGGTCCTCGTCGGCGAGCAGGCGGCGAACCAGCGCCGTCTGCTCTGGGCCGGTGAGGATCTGCGGGGGCCGGTGCCATCCACGATCACGGTGGTGGACCTCCACCAAACCGGCGGCGAGGGCGTGAAAGGTGGTCACCGTGATCGGCGGCGAGTCGGGTGGGATGGCCGCGGCGATACGCCGCTCGAGGTCGGCCACGCCGCGTCGCCCGAAGGCGACCACGCTGATGGTGTCGGCGGGCACGCCTGCCCCGACCAGGTGGGCGGCGCGTCGTACCAGGAACTCGGTCTTGCCGGTTCCCGGGCCACCGACGACGATTTGGGGCCCGTCGGTCGAGGCTACAGCCGGTCCCCAGTCCTCGGGTCCCACCTCGATCTGTGCCTCGGAGCCGCCGCCTGCGGTCCTCGTCGTTCCCGACCGTCTTCACATCCCTCCGCTCTCCCAACCGGCAGTGGCGCCGCCGTCCTCGGACACCCTCGGTCACCGTATCAAACGGGGGTGACACGAACGCGGCTCGGCCCGGGCACCCGCCCGGGCCGAGCAATACAGCCGAAGATTCGGTCGGTCAGAAGCCGTTGTCGGCGAGCCAGTCGGCGGCGATGACGTCGGGGTCTTCGGTGTCGATGTCGAAGCGCCGGTTCATCTCGGTGAGCGCCTCGGTGGTGAGAGCGGCCGAGATGTCGTCGAGCACGTCGGTGAGCTGGTTTCCGTACGCCTCCTGGAGCTCGGCGGTGAGCACGGGGAGCACGTTGTCGGCGGCCAGCATCTGCTGGTCGTCCTCGAGGAGCACCCATCCCTTGTCCGCGATGATGCCGCTGGTGGAGAAGAGGATGGCGACGTCGATCTCACCGGCCTCCAGCGCCGCCACCGTCACCTGACCGGCATCGAGCGGCTGGAAGTTGGCGCTCATGTCGAGCCCGTAGACCGTGTTCAGCCCGGGGATGCAGAAGGCATTGGTCTCGCAGTCGGGTGGTCCCCCGAGGACCAGGTCGGCGCCGTTGGCGGCCAGGTCGCTGAGCGAGGCGAGACCGACCGAGTCGGCCGTCTCCTGGGTCACCACGAAGGCATTGGTGTCGATGGCCTCGGAAGGCGCCAACGCCACCAGCCCGATCTCGGTCAACCGGGCGTTGAGCAGGTCGGTGGTCTCGGCGGCGTCGCTGGTCGCCTCCCCGGCGAAGTCGTTGAGGAACTCGAGCATCGAAGCGGCGTACTCGGGAGCCAGGTTGATGTCCCCGCTCTCGAAGGCGGGCAGCTCCAGGTCGCGGAAACCGCCAACCGGCTGCACGCTGGCGGTGAATCCCTCCGCCTCCAGCGCCCCCCGGTAGATCTCGGCGAGAATGGCGCTCTCCCCGAAGTCCTGGGCACCAATGACGATCTCCGGTCCCTCCACCGGAGCCGGCGCCGTGGTCGGGGCGGCGGACGATTCGTCGGCGGCGTCATCACCCGAGTCTCCGCAGGCGGCGCCCAGGAGGGCGAACGCCAGGAGACTCGCCCCGATGACGCGGTTGCGGTGCTTCCGCATGGGTCTCTCCTTGTCATAGCTGGGCCGCCGAAAGGCGGCGGCGTCAAGCTAACCGACCGGGACGGCGTCGATGACGTCAGAGGGATCGAGCGCATCGGGCCTCCGCCGGCGCCGGGCGGGATGGCTGTGGTCGAGCCGGCGTTGGGCCCAACCCAGCGTGCTCTCGGTGAAGATGGCGAGGAGGGCGACGGCGACCCCGCCGATGAACACCTCTTCGTACTTCCGCTGGGCGAAGCCGTCGATGATGAACCGCCCCAAACCCCCGAACCCGACCACGGCGCCGAGGGTGGCGGTGGCGATCACCTCGACGGCTGCGGTGCGCACCCCGGCCATCACCACCGGAGCCGCCAGCGGCAGCTCGACCCCGGTGAGCACCTGCCGTTCGGTCATCCCCATCCCCCGGGCCGCCTCGACCAGCGCCGGCTCGGTGTGGCGGATGCCGGTGTAGGCGTTGACGAACATCGGCGGCAGCGCCAGCGCCACCAGCGCCACCAGCGTCGCCCAGAATCCCAGCGGGGAGAGCCCGAGCGCCAGGGTGATGGGGAAGGCGATGCCGACGATGCCGAACGATGGGACCGCCCTTCCGATGTTGACCGCGGAGACGGCGAGCACGCCGCCCCGGCCGCGGTGGCCGAGGATGACGCCGGCGGGGAGGGCGACGGCCCCGGCGAGGATCAAGGCCACGCCGGACACCGCCACGTGCTCCCAGAAGCGGTTGGGTAGCCCGGAGCGACCGGTCCAGTTGGCCGGGTCGCCCAGCCAGGCCGCCACCTCGCCGAAGAAGTCGATCACACCGCCTCCTTCCTGCGTGCCCACGGCGTGATCCGCCGCTCGAGGGCGACGAGGGCGAGGTCGGCGGCCACCGCCAGCAGCACCGAGAGCACCGTCCCGACGAGGATCTCGGTGAGGAACTGGCGGCGGATGCCGCGCAGGATGAACACCCCGTAGCCGCCCTGGCCGATGAGCGCGGTCACCGTGACCAGCCCGATCGTGGACACGGTGGCGATGCGGATGCCGGCGATGATCACCGGCACCGCCAGCGGCAGCTGCACCCCGAGGAACAGGTTCCGCTCGGTCATCCCCATCCCCCTGGCCGACTCGAGCACCGGTTCGGGCACCCCGTCGATGCCGGCGACGATGTTGCGGATCAGGATCAGCAGCGTGTACGAGACCAGGGCGATCTCGGCGGTGACCATGCTCAGCCCGAAGAAGGGGATGAAGAAGGTGAACAACGCCAGGCTGGGGATGGTGTAGAGGATCCCGGTGAACCAGGTGATCGGCCGGTAGGTCCCCCGCCAGCGGAGCGCCACCAGCGAAAGGGCCATCGCCACCAGGAAGCCGACGAGAACGGCGATGACGGTGAGGGTGACGTGCTGGGTCGTCGCCTCCCACATGTCACCGAAGTGGCCGGCGATCCAACCCCAGTCGATCGTCATCGGCGGCGACCCCGTCGGCGGTCATTGCAGGATCGCCCGGCCGATGGCGTCGGCGGTCAGCATCCCGAGGTAGCGGTCACCGTCGAACACCGCCGCCACGTTGGTCCGTGAGCTCACCACCACGTCGAGGGCGTCGATCAGCGACTCGTCGACGGTCAGCCACGATTGGAAGCGCCGCAACGTCACGTCGGTGAGATCGTGCCGGTCGTCGAGCTCTGCGGCCGGGACCCAGCCGTCGAGCCGCCCGTCGCCGCCGACGGCGATCCAGTCGATCCCGTGCTCGGCCATCACCCGGCGGGCCTCCTCGACGGTCGCCGTCGCCGGAAGCACCGGACCGGGCTCGAGCGGCACGGTGCTTATCGGGAGCAGCTTGAGCCGCTTCAGGCCCCGTTCCGAGCCGAGGAAGTCGACCACGAACTCGTTGGCCGGCCTTCCCAGGATGTCGGCGGGCGTGTCGTACTGCTCGAGGATGCCGCCGTTGTTCAGGATGGCGATGCGGTCACCCAGCTTGATGGCCTCGTCGATGTCGTGGGTGACCAGGACGATGGTCTTGCCCAGCCGCTCCTGCAGGTCGAGGAACTGGTCCTGGAGCCGGCCCCTGGCGATCGGGTCGACCGCCCCGAATGGCTCGTCCATCAGCATGACCTGGGGATCGGCGGCCAGCGCCCTGGCCACCCCGACCCGCTGCCGCTGCCCGCCGGACAGCTCGGACGGGTACCGGCCGCGCATCGAGCGGTCGAGGTCGACGACGGCGAGCAGCTCGTCGACGCGGTGGTCGATGCGCCCCTGGTCCCACCCGAGCAGCTTGGGCACCGTGGCGATGTTCTCGGCGATGGTGCGGTGCGGGAACAGACCGATCTGCTGGATGACGTAGCCGATGCTCCGCCTCAGTTCGGACGGGCTCAGCGACGTGATGCTGCGGCCCGCCACCTCGATGGTGCCCGAGGTCGGCTCGATCAGCCGGTTGATCATCTTGAGCGTGGTCGTCTTGCCGCACCCCGATGGGCCCACCAGCACGGCGACCTCACCTTCGGCGACGTCGAGCGACAGGTCGGTGACCGCCGGGCCGTCGCCGCTCGGGTAGGACTTCGACACCCGGTCGAGCCGGATCATCGCGTCGGTAACGCCGCCACCTCCGGGTCGCCGCTTGCCCACGCCGGGCACAGGTCCTTGTAGGCGCACCAGTCGCACAGCCGGCTCGGCCTGGCGGGGAACCGGTCGGAGCTGATCGCCCGATCGATCGCAGCCCAGAGGGCCACCAGCTGGCGCTCCATGGCGTCGAGCTGGACGTCGCTGACCGGTATCTCGTACACCGAGGGCCCGTTGAGGTACAGCAGCCGGAGCCTCGCCGGGGTGCGACCGGTGCGGTGCCGGACCAGCAGGGCGTAGATCTTGAGGGCGAAGAAGGCGGGATGGCGTAGCGCTCCGGGCGGCGCCTTGCCTGACTTGTAGTCGGTGATGACCAGCCCGTCCTCGGTCTCGTCCATCCGGTCGAGGATCCCGCGTATGGTCATGTCGCCGAGCTGTTCGGCGAGCTCGAGCTCGCGACCGGTCGGTTCGATCGTCGTCGGGTCCTCGACTCCGAAGTAGTTGGCCAGGATCCCGAGGCTCTCGAGGCCCCAACGCCGCTCGACGGCAACGTCATCGAACAGGTCGGTGAACTCGTCGTCCTTGACCTCGACCCAGGCCTGGCGGAACAGGTCGAAGAGTCGGTCCGGGGTCCGTTCGTCGGCCGGGAGGTCGAACAGGCGTTGCAGCGCCAGGTGGGCGGTCGTGCCCCGCGCCTGGGACTCGGTCGGCGGGTCGGGGATGCGGTCGATCGAGCGGAACTTGTACAGCTGCGGGCAGGTCTTGAAGTCGCTGGCCCGCGACGGCGACAGCGTCTCCAGTCCCCGGGGGGCTGCGATGTCGCCGGTGTCGGTGTCGCTGGTGGGTGCGATCGCGGCCGTCGTGTCTGCATGGTGCGGCACTCTACGGCGCCGGGGTGACACAAACCACATGCCTGTAGTTTCGCGTCGGCGGCGCCACCGGACCACGGAGCCAATGGTACGGCCGGAGGGTCGTGCGGAGCTGCCGGCCGGGCACTCCGAGCCGGCACGCGAAAACCAGGGAAGCGGTCGCGAAAACCAACCACCGTTCTCGTTTGACGCGCTCGGGACCCTGGGCCTACGTTTCCGCTCCCTTCGGGGCTTCGGCCCGGGAGGGGAGCACTCGGGGCGGTTCTTCGGAACCAAACCGGGACGGAGGGAGCCGCAAGGCGACAACCGACCCGGGACCCGGGAGCAGCGGACCGGCTTCGGCCGGGACGCAGCTCGGAAGGCTTCGGCCGGAAGAGCACGGCGGGAGAACGCCCCTTCGGGGGCACGGGCGCCGTCCCGTTATCTCTCGCTTCCGTCGGAGACGGGGTTCGCCCCGGCGCCGGCGGAGAGGAGAACCCCGAGAGGGTTGAGGCTTCGGCCGAGGCTCCCTCGGGGTTTTCCCGCGTTTTTCCCCGGGCCGACTCGCGCGGTACGGGTAGTCGAGTGCGGGGTAGGCGTCGAAAAGCCGGCGGGATGGAGCTCGAAGGATCTCGACCCGCCCGAGGTGCGGCTCGGCGCTGTTCCCGTTGTCACGGGGCCGGGTTCTCCTCGCGTCGGGCAGACGGTTGGCGGAGCCGAGGGTGACCGCGAAATGCCATCAGTCCGCCTGTCCGACACGCGGTCGCGAAATTCGGGAACAGAGCGCGAAAACGATCTACCGATCTGATTTGCGCCGACGACGGGACATGGCGTATGTTCACTCTCGAACCCCGAGGGGGTAGCGGCTTCGGCCGAGACTCTCTCGGGGTTCACTCGCGTCCCGTCACGTTCCTTCTCGACATCCGGGTGGCGCGCCGTGTCCGCGGAACGTGCCGGCGACAGGGCGCTCTCTGGAGTCGTGAGACCTGCCGCGGACCGAGGGTGCCCGGAAGGCGGGGCACCGCCGATGAGTTCGCGAAACATCGGGACGAGACGCGAAAACGATGTAGCGATCTCACTTGACGGCCCTGGGTCGCCCGACCTACGTTGCCCCCGTGCCGCAGCGGGAAACCGAGGTGGCACCGGGTGAGGGCCTTCGGGCGCTGACCCACCGGGAACGCCTTCGGGCGAACCCAACGTCCGTTCCGGACGCCACCCCTCGGGGTGGGTTCTCCCCTTCGGGGGAGAGGACGCCGGCCTTCGGGTCGGCGACGGTCGGGACAGACCGCCGAACGGGCTTCGGCCCGGGAGGCATCGGCCAGCCTTCGGGCTGACCGAAGGGAAAACCCCGAGAGGGTGGAGGCTTCGGCCGAGACTCCCTCGGGGTTTCCCGCGTCAGGCAGCAGCCTCCGTATGATGCCGGCCATGACCTTCTCCGAACGCAACCTCACCGAGGGCGAGCAGATCATCACGAAGTTCCGCCCGCACTGGCGGTTGCTCTTCGTCCCGATCGGCTGGATCCTGCTGGGGCTCGTCGCCCTGTGGTTGGTCTACGCCGTGATCCCATGGGAGAACACGACGTTCCAGCTGGTGATGACCGGTCTGATCCTCCTCGCCCTCATCCCGTTGACCATCACGCCGCTCATCACGTGGTGGTTCACGACCTACATCCTGACCACCGAGCGGCTGGTCACCCGCAGCGGGATGATCGCCAGGCGCGGTGTCGAGATCCCGCTGGAGAACATCAACAACGTGCTGTTCCACCAGGGCCCGATCGAGCGGATCCTGAAGTCCGGCGACCTGCTCGTGGAGTCGGCCGGCGAGACCGGCCAGAGCCGATTCCGTAGCATCCCGCAGCCCGAGGAGTTCCAGACATTGCTGTACAAGACTCGCGAGGCTCGCTCCATCGAGCTCGCCCAACCGGCGGCGGTGGTGGCCCCCGATGTCACCGCCCAGCTCGATCGGCTCGCCAAGCTCCATCGGGACGGCGTCCTCACCGACGCCGAGTTCCAGGAGAAGAAGCAGAAGCTGCTCGACCAGATATGACCAGGCCGGCGGGCTACCCGAGCGAGCTGGAGGTCCAGCTCCCGCTGAAGGACGGCCGGACCGTCCTCGTGCGCCCGTGGTCCCCGATGACGCTCCGATGCTCGTGCGGCAGCTGGAGCACGCCGACCCGGACACGATCTACCAGCGCTTCTTCCGCTACCCGGTCCACCTCGACGCGGAGACGCTCGACCACATGACCCGCCTCGACTACCACGACCGCTTGGCCCTGGCCGCCTTCGCCGCCGACGGCGAAGGTGTCGCCATCGCCCGGTACGAGATCATCGAGCCCGGCCTCGCCGAGGTAGCCGTCGTCGTGCAGCCCGAGTGGCGTCTGCTCGGTATCGGGACCGAGTTGCTGGAGATGCTCGAGGGCGCCGCCGTGGAGCGTGGGATCCACCAGGTTCACCGCGGTCTTCCTGCCCGACAACCGCCAGATCGCATCACTGCTGGAGCGGGTCGGGTTCACCGCCGGCGGCATCGACGGCGGGCTGGGCACCGCCTCGAAGGACCTCGCCGGCTGAGGTCTGGCTCGTTCGGCGAACCGTCGACACCAGGTCGACGCTCGGCACAGCGGTGTGGCCCGGCGTTCCGTCGGCCCCATCGTCGGGCCGGAGAGCCTTCTTGTAGAGTCGCCGCGATGGTGCCTCGGAGTGACAGCCACCGGGTGCCCGAACCGGAGGCTGATCAGACGCCGTCCCGCCGGGGCACGCTGCGTCGTGTCCTCTCCGTCCTCGCCGTCGTGCTGGTCCTGATCGCCCTGTGGGAGCTCTACAAGGTGGTGGGCAAGGCCGCCGGCGGTGTCATCCCGTTCACCGACATCCGGCTGCGGCCCCCTCCGGACGACCGGTCGATGCCCCACGTCTGGGACGTGGCGGTCGCCATGTACGAGCCGGCCCGTCGCGGCGCCGCCCCCCTGTGGACCGTGCTCGGCTCGGCGGCGCTCTTCACCCTGCGCGAGGCGCTGGTCGGCTTCGTCATCGGCGGGGTGGTCGGCTTCGGGCTGGCGGTGTTGTTCGTGCGCTCCGGGCTCGCCGAGCGTGCTTTCCTGCCGTACGTGGTCGCCTCCCAGACGGTCCCCATCCTCGCCATCGCCCCGATGGTGGTGGTGTGGGGCGGCCGCATCGGGTCTCCGCAGTGGCTGGCGGTGGCGACGATCGCCGCCTACCTCACCTTCTACCCGGTGACGATCAACACGCTGCGCGGGCTGCGCTCGCCGGCGGCAACCGCCACCGAGTTGATGCGGTCGTACGCCGCCACCGACCGCCAGCAGCTGTGGAAGCTGCAGGTACCCGCAGCCCTGCCGTACATCTTCACCGCCCTCAAGATCTCGGCGGCGGCGAGCGTGGTCGGCGCCATCGTCGGCGAGCTGCCCACCGGCGCCAACGCCGGGCTGGGTCGGGCACTCCTCTCGTTCTCGCAACAGTTCACCGCCGCCCCGGAGAAGCTGTACGTCACGGTGATCTTCTGCGCCCTGGCCGGGCTGTTCTTCGTCGGGCTGATCAGCCTGGTCGAGCGCCGGGTGGTCGGCCCGGGCGGCATGCGCCCGATCCAGACGGACCGCCAGAGCCTGCTGATGATGGCGGATGCGCCCGGGACGACCGGGGTGACGGCATGACCGGCACGGTGACCGGGGCCACCGTCCCGGTCGCCGCGGTGGCCGCCGCCGGACTGGGCAAGGTGTTCGAGGGCTCCGGCTCGGAGCGGGTCGAGGCACTCACCGACATCGATCTCTCCATCGCCCCCGGCGAGTTCGTATCGCTCATCGGGCCGTCCGGCTGCGGCAAGAGCACGCTGCTCAGACTGATCGGCGACCTGCTTGCCCCGACCTCGGGGAGCCTCGTGGTCAATGGCAAGACCCCCCACCAGGCCCGGCTCGATCGCGACTACGGGATCGTGTTCCAGCAGGCGACGCTGCTCGACTGGCGCTCGGTGCGACGCAACGTCGAGCTGCCGATGGAACTGGTCGACGTCCCCAAGGGGGAGCGGGCCACCCGGGCGGGGCAGATGCTCGACCTGGTGGAGTTGACCGACTTCGCCGACCATCAGCCCTGGCAGCTCTCCGGTGGGATGCAGCAGCGGGTGGCGATCGCCCGCGCTCTGGTGCTCGACCCGGCGCTGCTGCTGATGGACGAGCCGTTCGGAGCGCTCGACGAGATGACCAGGGAGCGGATGCAGCAGGAAGTCCTGCGCATCTGGCGCGCCACCGGCAAGACGGTGGTGTTCGTCACCCATTCGATCCCCGAGGCCGTCTTCCTGTCATCGCGGGTGGTGGTCATGTCGGCGCGCCCCGGTCGGATATCACACGTCATCGAGGTCGGCTTGGGCGCACAGCGCGACGACGACACACGCGAGGACCAGCGGTTCTTCGAGGCGGTCACCGAGGTGCGTGAGGCGCTGCGCCGTCCGCACGGGGTCGCCACCGGCCCACCCTTGCGGGAGGCCTCGTCGTGACCAGGGCGCGTCGCTACCTGCCGGCCGCCGTCGCCTTCGTCGCCGTGCTGGTCGCCTGGGAGGGTCTGCTCCGCCTGTTCAACGTGCAGACCTTCGTGCTGGCCAAGCCCAGCGAGATCGCCACCGCTTTCGTGGAGAACTTCTCGATCATCTGGGGCGCCGGGCTGCGCACCCTCATCGAGGCGGTGGGCGGGCTGCTGATCGGGGTGGTGCTCGGGGTGGCCGTCGCCCTGGCCGCGGCCCGTTGGGTCTCGATGCGGCAGGGCCTGGTGCCCATCGCCACGGTGGCGAGCGCCGTACCCATCATCGCCCTGGCCCCGATCATGAACCAGTGGTTCACGATCACCAGCCCGCTCTCGAAGATGATGGTGGTGTCGGTGATGGTGTTCTTCCCGGTGATGGTCAACACCCTGCGCGGGCTCACCGAGGTCGACCACAATCAGATCGAGATGATGCATTCGCTCGCCTCGACTCCTCGCCAGATCCTCCGCGAAGTGCGGGTCCCGGCGGCCATGCCCTACTTCTTCAGCGCCCTCAAGGTGGCCTCGGCGCTGGCTCTCATCGGCGCCATCGTCGCCGAGTACTTCGGCGGGCCGCAGGACGTGCTCGGCCAGTACATCATCAGCCGGGCCAACCTGTTCCAGTTCTCCGACGCCTGGGCGGCGATCCTGGTGGCGTCGCTGATCGGGATCGGGTCGTACGTGGTGGTGTCGGCGATCGAGCGGCTGGTGATGCCGTGGCACGTCTCGATGCGGACCGGCGACGGAGCGCTGAGGCGAGGACAGGACGAGAGGATTTCTGTCACTCCACCGTGACAGGATGGGAAAGCCGGGCGGGGTCCGGCACGGAGAGAGAAGACGAGCATGCAATTGAGACGACATGGACGCTGGCTGATCGTGCCGGCGCTGTTGCTGGTGGTCGCCGCCTGCGGCGGGGACGACGACACCGACGGCACCGAGGCCCCGGACGGCACCGACGCCGCCGGAGGCACCACTGTCGAGTGCACCGAGCCCGACGAGGTGCGGTTGCAGTTGCAGTGGGTGGCGCAGTCGCAGTTCGCCGGGTACTTCGCCGCCCTCGACGAGGGGATGTACGAGGACGAGTGCCTCGACGTGACCATCCTCGAGGGTGACGTGCAGATCGTCCCCCAGACGGTGCTCGCCACCGGCGGGGCCGAGTTCGCCCTGGCGTGGGTGCCCAAGGCACTGGTGAGCCGTGAGTCGGGCGCCGACATCGTCAACATCGCCCAGGTGTTCGAGCGGTCGGGCACCCTGATGGTGGCGTTCGCCGACAGCGGGATCGCCTCGGTGGAGGACTTCGCCGGCAAGAAGGTCGGGAACTGGGGCTTCGGCAACGAGTTCGAGCTGACCGCGGCGATCGCCGAGGCGGGGTTGACCGACCAGGTCTCGCTGGTGGCGCAGGACTTCACCATGAACGCCCTGCTGAACGGTGAGATCGACGTCGCCGAGGCGATGACCTACAACGAGTACGCCCAAGTGCTCGAGGCGGTCAACCCGGACACCGGCGAGCTGTACCAGCCCGAGGATCTCAACGTCATCGACTTCAACGAGGTCGGGACCGCCATGCTCCAGGACGCGGTGTGGGCCGAGTCGTCGTGGCTGGCGGAGAACGAGGACGTGGCGGAGCGGTTCCTGCGGGCGTCGTTCCGCGGCTGGGTGTTCTGCCGGGACAACTTCGACGCCTGCGTCGACATCGTCCTCAACCACGGCACCACCCTCGGGGAGAGCCACCAGCGGTGGCAGCTCAACGAGATCAACGCCCTCATCTGGCCGGCGACGAACGGCATCGGGGTGATGAACCAGGAGCTGTGGGACCAGACCGTCGAGGTGGCGACGTCGCAGATCCCCGAGCTGCAGGGGGTGGAGATCGCGCCCGAGGCGTTCCGCACCGACCTGGCCGAGGCGGCGGTGGCGGCGCTCGAGGAGGAGGGTCTCGACGTCAACGGCGACGGATTCGAGAAGACCGAGGTCGAGCTGACCGAGGGCGGTTCCTGAGGCGGCGCCCTGACGACGGATATGCGGTCGGTGGGGCCCCGGTGCGCCGGGGCCCACCGGGCCGACCGCCCGCTAGCGTGAGCCGCGAGATCAGCCGAGAGGAGGAGCGGTCATGGCCAACGTGCTGCGCGCCGCCATCGTGCAGACCGCCTGGACCGGCGACGTCGACTCGATGATCGAGAAGCACGAGAAGTACGCCAGGGACGCCGCCAACCAGGGGGCCCGGGCGATGTGCTTCCAGGAGTTGTTCTACGGCCCGTACTTCTGCCAGGTGCAGGACGACGAGCACTTCTCGCTGGCCGAGCCGATCCCCGACGGTCCCACCACCCAGCGGATGATGGCGCTGGCGAAGGACACCGGGATGGTCCTGTTCGTCCCCATCTTCGAGAAGGAGGACGACGGCTTCTACTACAACACCGCCGCCGTCATCGACGCCGACGGCACGTACCTGGGCAAGTACCGCAAGACCCACATCCCCCATGTCGGCGGGTTCTGGGAGAAGTACTACTTCCGGCCGGGGAACACCGGGTACCCGGTGTTCGACACCGCCGCCGGCAGGCTCGGGATCTACATCTGCTACGACCGGCACTTCCCCGAGGGGTGGCGGGCGCTGGGCCTGGCCGGGGCCAAGGTGGTGTTCAACCCGTCGGCCACCAGCCGGGGCCTGTCGATGTACCTGTGGAAGCTGGAGCAACCCGCATCGGCGGTGGCCAACGAGTACTTCATCGGGGCCATCAACCGGGTTGGCAAGGAGCCATACGGAGAGAACGACTTCTACGGGTCGTCGTACTTCGTCGACCCCCGTGGCCAGTTCGTCGGTGAGCCCGCCTCGGACACCGAGGAGGAGCTGGTGGTGCGCGACCTCGACCTCGACATGATCGACACGGTGCGCAAGACCTGGGCCTTCTACCGCGACCGCCGGCCCGACGCCTACGGCCCGCTGGTGGCGCCGTGACCTCAGCGATGGGGACCCACGCCGAGCTGCATGCCCGTCACCGCCAGGTGTTGCCGTCGTGGCTGGCGCTCTACTACGAGCAGCCGATCGCCCTGGTCGACGGCGAGGGACGGCGGGTGGTGGACGCCGAGGGCAACGAGTACCTCGACTTCTTCGGCGGCATCCTCACCACCATGACCGGGTACAACGTGCCCGAGATCGTCGCCGCCGTCCAGGAGCAGGCGGGGAAGATGGTCCACACCTCGACGCTCTACCTCATCGAGCAGCAGGTGGAGCTGGCCGAGAAGCTGATCGCCCTGTCGCCGATCCCCGACGCCAAGGTGTTCTTCACCAACTCGGGCACCGAGGCCAACGACACCGCGCTGATGCTGGCCACCCAGTACCGGCGTTCCAACCAGGTGCTGGCGCTCCGCAACAGCTACCACGGCAAGTCGCATTCGGCCATCGCCGTCACCGGCAACCGGTCGTGGTCGGCCACCACGCTGAGCCCGTTCCAGGTGACGTACGTCCACGGCGGGTACAAGTACCGCTCGCCGTTCGGGCACCTGTCGGACGACGACTTCACCGCTGCCTGCGTCGGTGACCTGCGCGACCTGCTCGCCATCGCCACCGCCGGCGACGTCGCCTGCATGATCGCCGAGCCCATCCAGGGCGTCGGCGGTTTCGTCGTCCCGCCGGACGGGTTCTTCGGCGCGATGAAGGAGGTGCTCGACGAGCACGGCATCCTGTTCATCGACGACGAGGTGCAGACCGGGTGGGGGCGGACCGGGGAGCACTTCTGGGGGATCGACGCCCACGGGGTCGTGCCCGACATGATCACCTTCGCCAAGGGTCTCGGCAACGGCCTGTCGATGGGCGGGGTGATCGCCCGCGCCGAGATCATGGACTGCGTCAAGGCCAACCACATCTCCACGTTCGGCGGGAACCCGCTGTCGACGGCGGGGGCGCTGGCCAACCTCGACTACCTGATCACCCACGACCTGCAGGAGAACGCCCACAAGGTCGGTCAACAGCTCCGCAACGACCTCGACCGGCTGGCAACCGAGGTTCCCGAGATCGGCGAGGTGAGGGGCAAGGGGCTGATGCTCGGGGTCGAGCTGGTCGAAGCCGGGTCGAAGACGCCCGACGCCGCCATGGCGACCAGGGTCCTCGAGGCGGCCCGGGACGAGGGGCTGCTCATCGGCAAGGGCGGGCTGTACGGCAACGTGCTGCGCATCGCCCCGCCGCTGAGCCTCACCGCCGACGAGGCCACCGAGGGCTTCACCAAGCTGGAGACCGCGGTCAAGACGGCGCAGGAGACGTAGCGTCGTCGGCTGACGTCCGTCGTGCCGCTGACCGCCGCGAATCCGGGAACCAGCGTGCGTCTCGGCTGGTTGTTGGCCACGGTTGTCGAGCCGGCACGCGAGGAAGGGAGTCCGCAATGGTGATGAACGCGCGGATGCAGGAGCTGAACACCATGTCGCAGTGGGACTTCAGCGACCTGCGGGCGATGATCGTCAACTGCACGCTGAAGCCGTCGCCGGAGGTGTCCAACACCGCCGGGCTGCTCGAGATCCCCAAGGCGATCCTCGAGGGCAACGGGGTGGCCGTCGACGAGGTGCGCGCCGTCGACCACGAGCTGCCGCCAGGGGTCTATCCGGACATGCGGGAGCACGGCTGGGACCGCGACGACTGGCCCGGGCATGTTCAGCCGGGTGGTGGCGGCCGACATCCTGATCGTCGGCACCCCCATCTGGCTGGGGGAGAAGTCGTCGGTCTGCACGCAGGGTGATCGAGCGGCTCTACGGCAACTCGTCGATGCTCAACGAGCACGGCCAGTACGCCTACTACGGCCGGGTGGGCGGGTGCATCGTCACCGGCAACGAGGACGGCATCAAACACTGCGCGATGAACATCCTCTACTCGCTGCAGCACCTGGGCTTCGTGATCCCCCCGCAGGCCGACGCCGGCTGGATCGGGGAGGCGGGCCCCGGCCCGTCCTACCTCGACGAAGGCTCGGGCGGGCCGGAGAACGACTTCACCAACCGCAACGCCACCTTCATGACCTGGAACCTGCTGCATCTCGCCCGGATGCTCAAGGATGCCGGCGGGATGCCCGCCCACGGCAACCAGCGTGCCGGTTGGGACGCCGGGTTCCGCTACGACTCGCCCAACCCCGAGCACCGGATGACCTGACGCCGGCAACCGGGTCACGCCACCGGGTCGTCGTCGTCGTCCTGGAAGAACACCCGGCGGGCCTTGCCGATCTCGGGCCGGGGGATGGTGCCGGGGTTCACGGACGTCCACCGCCACCCTGATCCGCACCCGGTCGTGCAGCCTGGCGGCGAGGCGGTCCCGGACCTCGTCCTCGCGGCCCACGAGGCCCGTGTCGGCCATCTCGACGCGGGCGATCAGCTCGGGAAGAGTCGGCGCGGCGGTCGACGATGATGGCGTAGGTGCCGGACACCGAGGCACTCGTCGAGCAGCACCTCCTCGATCTCCCGCGGGTAGACGTTGATGCCCCGGATGATCAGCATGTCGTCGGCACGTCCCTCGATCCGGGCGATCCGCCGCGAGGTGCGACCGCACGGGCAGTCGCCGGGCAGGAAGCGGGTGATGTCGCCGGTGCGGTAGCGGACCACCGGCTGCGCCTCCTTGGTCAGCGTGGTGATGACCAGCTCGCCCCGATCGCCCTCGGGCACCGGGTCGTCGGATCCCGGGTCGACGATCTCCGGGAAGAAGTGGTCCTCGAAGACGTGCATCCCGCCCTTGTTCTCCCGGCACTCGGCGGCGACGCCGGGGCCGATCACCTCGGACAGCCCGTAGATGTCGCAGGCGTCGTAGCCACCGCCCCAGGCGGCCTCCAGCTTCTGGCGAAAGCCCTCCGACCAGGGCTCGGCGCCGTGGATGCCCCAGCGCAGCCGGATGTCGTCCAACCGGCCCTCGGCGGCGGCCCGCTCCGCCAGCAACATGGCGAAGGAGGGAGTGCAGGCGAGACCGGTGGCGCCCAAGTCGGTGAGCAGGGAGATCTGAAGGAGCGGGTTACCTCCCGACGCCGGCACGGTGGTCGCCCCCAACGCCTCGGCGCCGTAGTGGAGGCCGAGACCACCGGTGAAGAGCCCGTACCCGTACGCAACGTGGACCACGTCGTGGGGCGTGCCCCCGGCGCAGCCGAGGGACCGGGCGTTCACTTCGGCGAACAGGGCGACGTCGGCCCGGGTGTAGGCGATGACGGTGGGCTTCCCCGACGTCCCCGACGAGGCGTGGACCCGTACGACGTCGTCGAGGCGCCGTCGCCAGCATCCCGAACGGATAGGCGTCGCGGAACTCCGCCTTGCGGGTATACGGAAGTCGGTCGAGGTCGTCGAGCCCGGTGCCCGCAGGGACATCCGTCAGCTTGGCGGCCCACCAGTCGCCGGCCGAGCCCCTCAGGCGCTCGACCAACGCCTCGAACCGCTCCGACTGGAGGCGGCGCAGGTCGACCCTGGGCATCGTCTCGATGGCCGGCGCGTACATGGAGACCTCCGGCGAACGGGGGGAGCCTATCCCCGGACGCCTCCGCCGAGGGCTACGACGCCCGGGTAGCGTGCCGCGGTGGCCAAGAGCGTCGCGATCGTCGTGCTGTACATCCTCGCCGCCTGCTCGAGCGGCACGTCGAGCGACTCCCACCTCCGACGCAGGGTCCGCGGCCATCGACAACTCCACCGCCGTCGATGTCTCCCCGTCGATCCCACAACTCGAAGACTTCGTCGTCGGCGGCGATCGTCCGGTCACCGTTCGGGTGCCGGCGAACTACGACGCCGCCGTGCCCGCTCCCCTGCTCATCGTGCTCCACGGCTACGGATCGTTCGGCGCCGAGACAGCCGACTACCTGGGGTTGGACCCCTTCGCCGAGGCCAACGGCTTCCTGACCGCATATCCCGAGGGAACCCCTGACCCGGGCGGCCTGACAGCACTGGAATGCGACCCGGCAGACGACACGGCGGCGTCGGGAGTCGACGACGCCGCCTATCTGTCCGGCCTCGTGGCCGAGGTCGCCGACACGGCCAATGTCGACCCTGATCGGGTCTTCGCGATGGGTCACTCCAACGGCGCCTTCATGGCCTACCGGATGGCCTGCGACCACGCCGATGTGTTCGCCGCCGCCGTCAGCCTTGCCGGGGCGACCCTCGAGTCCGCCGACGAGTGCCAGGCCGCCGACCCGATCGCCGTGCTCGAGATCCACGGCGACCGCGACGACGTCGTGCTCTACGGAGGCGGGACCCTGGGCACCGGCAACGCCTACCCATCGGTCGCGGACACCGCTTCCCTGTGGCGGGACGCCAACGGATGCGAGCCGGACATGCTCGAAGCGGCCGAGCCGCTCGACCTCGACCGGGTGCTGCCCGGTCCCGAGACGGTGGTCCAGGCATCGACCGGTTGCGACCGAGGGCGGGCATGTCGAGGTGTGGACCATCGTCGGCGGGGGTCACATCCCCGACCTGTCGCCGTCGTTCCCCGAGGAGGTGATCGGCTTCCTCCTCGCCCACCCGCGGCCATGAGCCCGAAGGTCGAGGTGGCACGGTCGGTACACTCGGGAATAGGTACGCACCGGGAGGGACGATGAAGCTGATCAAGGGCGGCACCGTCGTAACCGCCACCGAGACCATGCAGGCGGACGTGCTCGTCGACGGGGAGAAGGTGGTCGCCATCGCCTCGCCGGAGCACCACCAGTGGGGGGAGTCCGCCGAGGTGGTCGACGCCTCCGGCAAGCTGGTCGATGCCCGGGCGGGGTCGACGTCCACACCCACATGGAGCTGCCGTTCGGGGGCACCTACGCCTCGGACACGTTCGAGACCGGCACCCGGGCGGCGGCCTGGGGCGGCACCACCACCATCATCGACTTCGCCGTGCAGACCTACGGCCAGGAGGTCATGCCCGGGTTCGAGGCGTGGATGGGCAAGGCCGAGGGCAACTGCGCCATCGACTACGGGTTCCACATGATCATCGGCGACGTCACCGAGGCGAGCCTCAAGGAGATGGACGCCCTCATCGGAGAGGGGGTCACCAGCTTCAAGCTGTTCATGGCCTATCCCGGGCGTCTTCTACTCCGACGACGGGCAGATCTTCCGGGCGATGCAGAAGGCGGCCGACATCGGCGCCACGGTGATGATGCACGCCGAGAACGGGATGGTCATCGACGTCCTGCGCGAGCAGGCGCTGCAACGGGGCGAGACCGATCCCCGGTTCCACGGCCTCACCCGTCCGGCGATCACCGAGGGCGAGGCGACCCACCGCGCCATCGCCATCGCCGAGCTGGCCGGCTGCCCGGTGTACATCGTCCACATGGCGGCCAAGGAGGCGCTGGCGGCGGTGGCCGAGGCCCGTGACCGTGGGGTCAACGTCTTCGCCGAGACCTGTCCCCAGTACCTGTACTTCTCCCTCGAGGAGCACCTGTCGCTCCCCGGGTTCGAGGGCGCCAAGTACGTGTGCTCGACGCCGGTCCGCAGCCGGGCCGAGGGTCACCAGGACGCCCTGTGGCGCGGGCTGGCCACCAACGACCTCCAGGTGGTGTCGACCGACCACTGCCCCTTCTGCTTCGACGACCACCCGACCTGGGCACGCCAGAAGCAGCTCGGGCTGGGCGACTTCACCAAGATCCCCAACGGGCTGCCCGCGGTGGAGAACCGCTTCGAGCTGATCTACCACGGAGCGGTCGGCCTGGGCCACCTGAGCCTCAACCGGTTCGTCGAGGTGTGCGCCACCACCCCGGCGAGGATGTTCGGTCTCTACCCGCAGAAGGGGACCATCGCCGTCGGCTCCGACGCCGACATCGTGGTCTTCGACCCGGACACGCCGCATGTCATCTCGGCGGACACCCACCACATGAACGTCGACTACTCCTGCTGGGAGGGCATACGAGCTGGCCGGGAGCGTCGAGACCGTGCTGGCCCGGGGCAACGTGATCGTCGCCGGCGGCGAGTACCTGGGATCGAAGGGTGACGGCAGGTACCTGCGGCGGGGCGAGAACCAGTACCTGATCTGAAGCGGCCGGCGCCGCCGGGCGAGCCGCATCGCACGGAGAGAGGTCGAGATGAGACGCATCAACCACTGGATCGACGGGAAGGAGTACGGCCCCGAGCCGGAGCGGGTCGGCGTGGTGTGGGACCCAGCGACCGGCGAGCAGCAGGCCGAAGTGGCGTTGGGCGGGCCCGACGTCGTCGACGCCGCGGTGGCCTCGGCGAAGCACGCACTGGGCAGCTGGTGGAACATGTCGCTGGCCCGGCGGGCGTCGATCATGTTCCGGTTCCGCGACCTGGTCGAGCGGCACGCCGACGACCTCGCCCGGCTGCTCACCTCCGAGCACGGCAAGGTGCTCACCGATGCCCGCGGCGAGGTGCAGCGCGGTCTCGAGGTGATCGAGTTCGCCTGCGGCATCCCCCAGCTGCTCAAGGGCGACTTCTCGGAGAACGTGTCCACCGGGGTCGACAGCTACTCGATCCGCCAGCCGCTCGGCGTCGTCGCCGGGATCACCCCGTTCAACTTCCCCGCCATGGTCCCCATGTGGATGTACCCGGTGGCCATCGCCTGCGGGAACACCTTCGTGCTCAAGCCGTCGGAGAAGGACCCGAGCGTCCCTCTGCTCGCCGCCGAGCTGTTCGCCGAGGCCGGGCTCCCCGACGGCGTGCTCAACGTGGTCAACGGTGACAAGGCCGCCGTCGACCGGATCCTCGAGCACCCCGACATCGCCGCCGTGTCGTTCGTCGGCTCGACCCCGATCGCCCGCTACATCTACGAGACGGCGGCGGCCAACGGCAAGCGGGTCCAGGCGCTGGGCGGCGCCAAGAACCACATGGTGGTGCTCCCCGACGCCGACATGGACCTCGCCGCCGACGCCGTGGTCGGAGCCGCCTGCGGGTCGGCCGGGGAGCGGTGCATGGCGATCTCGGTGCTGGTTGCCGTGGGGTCCGCCGGCGACGAGCTCCTCCCCAAGGTGGAGGAGCGGCTCCACGCCATCCGCACCGCACCCGGCCTCGAGCCCGGCGCCGAGATGGGCCCGCTGGTCACTCCCGAACACCGCGACAAGGTGGTCGGCTACATCGAGACCGGGGTCGACGAGGGGGCGACGCTGGTGGCGGACGGTCGCAAGCTCGCCGCCGAGCAGGACGGCTTCTTCGTCGGCCCGACCCTGTTCGACGACGTCACCCCGGACATGGCCATCTACCGCGACGAGATCTTCGGGCCGGTGCTCTCCACGGTGCGGGTGGACAGCTACGAGGCGGCGATGGAGCTGATCAACGCCAACCCGTACGCCAACGGGGTGGCGATCTTCACCAACGACGGTGGTGCCGCCCGGCGGTTCCAGAACGAGGTGCCGGTCGGGATGGTGGGGATCAACGTCCCCATCCCGGTGCCGGTGGCGTACTACTCGTTCGGGGGGTGGAAGTCCTCGCTGTTCGGCGACAGCCACATCTACGGCACCGAGGGCGTCCATTTCTACACGAGAGGCAAGGTGGTCACCAGCCGCTGGCCCGACCCCAGCCACCGCGGGGTCAACCTCGGCTTCCCCCAGAACGTATGAGCGCCAACGGGGATCTCAGCTTCGGGGTCGTGCTGCAGACCGACCCGCCGGTGTCGCGGGTGCTCGAGCTCGCTCGGCGAGCCGAGGCGAACGGCTTCACCCACGGGTGGACCTTCGACAGCCACGTGCTCTGGCAGGAGGCGTTCGTCGTCTACACGCTGATGCTGGCGGAGACCGAGCGGATGATCGTCGGCCCGATGGTGTCCAACCCGGGCACCCGCGACTGGACGGTGGTCGCCTCCATGTTCGCCACGCTCGACCAGCACTTCGGGCCGCGGACCATCCTGGGGATGGGCCGGGGGACTCGGCGCTGCGGGTCATCGGGCGGAGCCCGAAGACGCTGGCCGAGACCGAGGACTCGATCCGGGTGATCAAGGGCCTGGTGGCGGGAGAGGAGGTCGACTACAAGGACACCCCGGTGCGGTTCCCCTGGGTCGCCGACGGTCGGGACCTCCCGGTGTGGGTGGCCGCCTACGGGCCGCGGATGCTGGACATGACCGGGCGCATCGCCGACGGGTTCATCCTCCAGCTCGCCGACCCGCAGATCCTGGCCTGGACCGTGGAGACGGTGAAGGCGGCGGCATCGGACGCCGGCCGCGACCCCGACTCTCTGACCATCGCCGTCGTCGCCCCTGCGTACGTCGGCGACGACCTGCCCCATCAGCGCGAGCAGCTCCGCTGGTTCGGGGGCATGGTGGCCAACCACGTCGTCGACCTGGTCGAGCGGTACGGAGAGGACGAGTCGAAGGTGCCCAAGGCGCTGTCGGAGTACATCGAGGCGCGCCAGGCCTATGACTACAAGCACCACGGCAAGGCGATGAACCCGACCACCGAGTTCGTCTCCGACGAGATCGTCGACCGCTTCTGCATCCTGGGCCCGGCCGAGAACCACATCGCCAAGCTCGAGGAGCTGCGCGCCCTCGGAGTGAGCCACTTCGGGCTCTACCTGATGCACGACGACCAGGAGGGCACCCTCGACGCCTACGGGACGTCCGTCATCCCGTCCTTCGCCCGTCGCTGAGGCGTCGCCAGGGTCTGGAAACGGTCGCCGGATTCCGGCATCTTGGAGGCGATGTCCAGCCCGGAGCCGGCCCGCCACGCCCTGTATGCTCGCTCGAGGAGGTGCTGGGGCCCGAGCATGCCGAGACTCTGATGACCCATCTACCGCCGCAAGCCGCAGGCGACTTGGCCACGAAGGCCGATATCGTCCGGCTCGAGGACCGTTTTGATCGGCTCGAAGGTCGGTTCGATCGGCTCGAGGAGCACTTCCATGAGCTGTCTACGGAGGTGCGGGGCATGCACGGCGTGATGCGAGACCAGTTGCGGACCTACACCCTCACCACCGTCGCCGCGATGACTGCGCTCACCGGGGCGTTCGCTGCCATCGTCACGATCGTCCACTGACCGACCCGCCCGGTCCACGGGGCCACCACGGTGTCGCCTGGGTTCAGCTCCTCCGGCGCTGACCGAGTCCGACCAGTAGCGAGCCGAGCGCTATGGCGGCGGCGCCGATGCGGCGAGGAGCAGCGTGGAGAAACCGGTGTAGGGCAGCGTCTCGGGCTGACTCGGAGCGCGGCGACCGTCGTCGAAGTCTGCGGCGGCTGTGTCGTCGTCGGTGACGGTCGCCTCCGTCGACGGGTTCGCCGTGCAGGTCGGCTCGGCCGGCGGGTACTCGACCGTCACCGGGCCAGTACCCGGTTCGCCGGCGGCGGACAGGAGCGGGCTGGAGCCGGCGACGGCGACGATCCGACCTCGATGGTGATCGACACGGGTTGGCGGGCCCACATGTAGGGGTTGTCCGGGTTGAGGAACCAGGTGCCGTCGGCGTCCTGATCCCATCCCGGCCAGTCGACCGGGTTGCCGGCGGAGTCGAGGACGGCTCCCGGCCAGAGCAGCCGGCCCGATCCGGCCGGCACCCGGTACTCGGCGAGTCCCCCCCGCATTGGTGAACCGGACCGTCGCCTCATCACCGAGCCCGTTGGCGTCGATGTCGTAGGCGAGCCAGGGGGTGTCGTTGTCGCACTGGGCAGCCACGGCGGCGTCCATCGACGGCGGTGGGGCGGTGGTCGTGGTGGTGTCGTCGGGTGGGGCGGTGGTCGTGGGGGTGTCGTCGGGTGGGGCGGTGGTCGTGGTGGTGTCGTCGGGTGGGGCGGTGGTCGTGGTGGTGTCGGTGACGAGCTCCGCCGAGGCCGACACGCACACGGACAACCGACCGACCGGGCGGACGACGATCGTAAGGGTCGTCGGAGCGTCGACGGTCACCTCACCGAGGTCGTAGACGAGCGCCGTCGTGGTCGGCGCCGGGAAGGTGCCGTAGCCGACGAACCAGAGCTCGCCTTCGTTGGCCGACTCGTTCTCGTTGGAGCCGTAGCCGGTCAGCGTCCAGGTGCCGGGCTCGGGCAGCTCGACGGTCACCTGGGCCGGCTGGTGCGGCAGCACCTCGCCCCATCCGGCCGGGCACTCGGCACCCGGGTCGGTCGTGGTCGTGGTTGTCTCGCGGGGGGCGGTGGTCGTGGTGGTCTCGGGTGGCGCCGTGGTCGTCGTGGTGTCCTGGGGAGTGTCGAGGCAGAACGTGATGTGCGACACATTCGAAGGCAGCTGCAGCACCCCGGAGTTGGAGTGCACCGTCGAGCTCTGCCCGCCCTTGACGACGATCTTGGCGACCGTCAGATCGCTGCGGACGGTGTACGTGAACCGCAGGTTGTCGAGGCCGTACACGACTGCGTCGTTGGCGACGTTGGATTCGACCGAGGACGGGACGTCGAGCTTCCAGTAGTTGGTGTACGGGGCGCACTCGACGTGGGGTGAGCTGCCGCCACCGCCAGCCTCGGCAGAGGCGAGACCGGCGAGACCGTTGAGGCCGACGACGGCGACCGCGGTCACGACGAACGCCACCATCCCTGAGATGAAATGACCCTGCCGGCGCATGGCGCTCTGCCCCCCGAGCGAACGATTGGATGACTTCCTGGCATACCCAACGTACCCGGGGGCACGAGGGTGTGCCATAGGGCGGCAGGCGGTTTGTGACGGGCCGGCCCGCGGCGCAATCCCTCGTCATGCGCCGGCCGACAGGAACCGGAGGCTGCTTCGAGGGCGGGACCTGCCACCGACACCGAGGCGTCACGGCTTGACGGAGGGTGAACCGGGCGACGGTCTCGACGTGGAAGGTCTGGGGGAACTGGTCGACCGGGGTTGCGTGGTCGAGGTCGTAGCCGTGACCGGCGAGGGCCTTGGCGTCACGGGCCAGGCTGGCCGGGTCGCACGAGACATAGACCACGGTGCGGGGCATGGCGGCGGTCACCGCCCGGATGCCCCCGTCGCCCAGCCCGGCCCGGGGCGGGTCGACGACCGCCGACGTCCAGGGGTCATCGGGCCGGAGCCGCTCCATCCGGGACTTCACCACCTCGACATTGTCCTTGCCGGCGGTGTTGTAGCGCAGGTCGTCGGCTGCCAGCGGGTTGCTCTCGACCGCCACCACCCGTGCCACCGAGCCGGCCAGGGCGACGCTGAACAACCCGCCGCCGGCATAGCCGTCGAGCAGCACGTCGTCGTCGCCCGGCTGCAACGCGTCGTGTACCAGCCGAACCAGCGCTGCCGCCGCCGGCGTCGAGTTCTGGAAGAAGGCATCGGCGCTGATCCGGAAGCGGTGGTCGGTCACCTCTTCGACTGATCCATGGGTCGCCGAGGATCGCCTCGTAGCCGTCGTGGTGACGGCGGACCACCGACGCCCCCCAATCGGCGGCCTGCGCCGGCACCTCGCCGGTGAGCACCACGAGGGCTGCGCCGGTGGCGGCGCCGACTCGCACCGTCAGCCGCTCCACCCCGTCGAGCGGACCGAGCCGGTCGAAGAGGCCGGCGAGAGCCGGCTCCAGGAGCCAGCAGTGGTCGATGGGGACCAGCGACCTCGACCGACCCCGGAACAGGGCCGGCCGGCCGCCGTCGACCGAGAAGTCCATCCGGTTCCGGTAGCCGTAGGGACCGGAAGGTGCGACGGTGGCCCGGACGTCCGGATCGGCGAGCCGTCCCAGGTGACGGAGCTGGCCGGCGACGATCGACCGCTTCCAGTCGAGCTGAGTGGCGTGGTCGGCGAACTGCCAGTGGCACCCGCCGCACGTCCCGAAGTGGGTGCAAGGCGGGCGGACCCGGTGCGGCGACGGATCCTCGACGGAGCGCAGCTCGACACGGCCCCATGCCCCCTTGTCGACGGAGATGTCACCGAGGACGCGTTCCCCTGGCATGGCACCGGCGACGAACCAGGTCTTGCCGTCGACCCGGGCCACCGCCTCGCCGCCATGCGCCATGTCGTGGGGTGACAGCTCTAGCAATGCACTCCTCGGCGCGACGAGGGCCGGGCGGGTGCCCGGCCCTCGTCGACGGAAATCGGAACCGCTAGCGGTGTCGCCACACGATCCGTCCCCGGGTCAGGTCGTAGGCCGAGACTTCGAGCTCGACCCGGTCTCCGGGGATGATGCGGATGCGGCGACCGTGCCGCATCCGTCCCGATGCCCGGGCGACGACCTCGTGACCCGAGTCGAGGCGAACCTTGAAGTTCGCGTCGCGCATCGTCGCGATGACGGTGCCCTCGGCCCTGAAGTAGTCCTCGCCCGATGCCACTTCAGCGCCGCGGCTGACGCGGCCGCGCCTCGTTGACGGTCAGGGGCCGTCCGCCGAAGTCGGCCCGGTTGAGCTGCTCGATGGCGTTCGGCGCCACCGAGTCCGGCATCTCCACGAAGCCGAAGCCGCGGGAGCGTCCGGTTTCCCGGTCGGTGATCACCGCGGCCGAGGTGACCTCGCCGTACTCGCCGAAGAGCCGTTCGAGGTCGGCTGCGGTGGTCGTGAAGGGAAGGTTCCCCACGTAGATGTTCATTGGGCGACTCGCCTCTTCCTTGTCTCCTGGTGGCCGTCGTGGCCACCCCGTCTCTGCCGGACTCCGACTCGTACTCGTCCGACCAAGTGGGGTACCAACAGGGGGGGATCGCGAGTCACCGCCGAAGCAGCGGGGCGGAGGATAGCTAATGCGGGGCGCTGCCGTGGCCGATCCGGGCGGACCTGCCCTCTAACCTCGCCAGGTGCTCGCCTTCCACCAGGGTTGGTTCTGGGTCGCCGTCGTGAGCACCGGTTCGGTGGGGCTCTGGGGTCTCGGGTTGGCCGTGGCCCGGCGCCGGCCGGACCGTGCGTTCGGCATCGCCACCGGAATCGCCTTGGCCGCCATGTTGACCCAGGTGGCGAGCGGGCTCGTGCTCTACGCACGGGGGATGCGACCCGGCGACGGGTTCCACCTGTTCTACGGCGTGGTGATCGTCGTCACCCTCGCCATCGCTTACGTCTACCGGGCACCGATGCGGCGCCGCCCCGCGCTCTGTCGTACGGGCTGCTGCTCCTGTTCGTGATGGGCCTCGGACTACGCGCCTGGGCCGAGCTCCCCTGAGCTGTGATGCCCGGCGAGCTGCGCTCGCCTCCTCCGGCAGATGGGGCCTGACCCGGGACCTGCGATGGCGTTACTTATCAGCGGGGCCGGCACCAGCATCGGCGCCATCAGCCGCGCCCTGCTCTTCGCCCGAGCCCGGGTCGTCGGCCTCGTCCTTGCGCTCCTGCTCGGGGGCGCCATCATCCTCGGCTGGATCGCGGCCGGCACGCTGTAGCTTGGTTCGCTCCAGCCGGTGCCCGCGTCGGCGCCCGGCCGTCGCCGATCGGCGATCAGGTCGGGTCGGGTGGGGCGAGGCTGCGCGAGAGCTGACTTTGCAGGGGCTTGGGCTGGTGACCGGCCCGGGATCGGGCAGACCGCGGTCGCATGAGACTCTCCGATCCTCCCTAGTCTCCCTGCACGTGAGTGTCTCCGCGCAGCCGTATCTACCCCGTCTGGTTCGGTACTGGGACGAGGACGCACCCGGGGAACTGCATCGCTCCATCGAGGGGTCGATGGTCTTCGTCGACATCTCGGGATTCACCAAGATGTCCGAGCGCCTCGCACGCCAGGGCAGGGTCGGTGCCGAGGAGCTGACCGAGGTCATCGGCGAGACTTTCGGCGCCCTGCTCCCGACCGCCTACAGATACGGCGGCAACCTGCTCAAGTTCGGGGGCGATGCGCTGCTCCTCCTGTTCACCGGAACCGAGCATCAACGCCGGGCCTGTGCCGCCGCCCTGGCCATGCAGAGGACCATGGACGAGGTGGGTGTCTGCTCCACCACGGCAGGCACGATCACGCTGCGGATGTCGGTCGGCATTCACAGCAGTGAGTTCGACTTCTTCCTCGTCGGCAATTCGCATCGCGAGCTGATCGTCGCCGGCCCGGCCGCCAGCCGTACCGTCGAGATGGAGTCGGCGGCGAGCGCGGGCAGATCCTGGTCAGCCCGGAGACCGCTTCTGCGCTCTCCGGAGCGAACCGGGGGCGGGCCAAGGGGCCTGGAGTCCTGCTCCGGGGACACATCGAGGCGGAGCAATTGGAGTACCGGGCCGCTACCTCGCCCAAGGAGGACCTTGCTCAGTTCGTCCCCATCGGCCTCTGCCAGCTGCTCCTCCAGGGCGAGGTCCACCCCGAGCACCGACCGACCACGGTCGCCTTCCTCCACTTCCACGGGTTCGACAGCCTGATCGAGAACGAAGGTTGTGACGTCGCAGCCAGTCGGCTCGACGCGCTGGTTCGCTCGGTCCAGACCGCGGTCGACCAGCGCGGGGTGACCTTCCTCGGCACGGACATCTCGGTCGATGGGGGGAAGATCATCCTCACCGCCGGCGTGCCCTCCACGACCGGGAACGACGACGAGCAGATGCTGCTCGCGCTGCGCCAGGTGGTCTCCGGAGATCCGACCCTGGCGGTTTCGATCGGGGTCAACTGGGGGCCGGTGTTCTCCGGCGAGATCGGCACCCCCTACCGGCGTACGTACACGGTGATGGGGGACGCGGTGAACCTCGCCGCCCGATTGATGGCCAAGGCCCCGCCCGGGGAGATCTACGCCTCCTCTACGGTTCTGGATGGGTCACGCACCACCTTCGAGACCCACGCGCTGGCCCCATTCCTGGTCAAGGGCAAGAAGCTGCCGGTCGAGGCGGTCTCGGTCGGCGACCCCACGGGAACGCGGACCGCTGCTGGCGGCTCCGGGCTTCCCCTGATCGGTCGCGACGAAGAGCTGGCCCGGATCACCGCGGCCTGGGAGAAGGCGCTCGAGGGAGCCGGGCAAATGCTGGAGATCTCGGCCGAAGCCGGGATGGGGAAGAGCCGTCTTCTCGAGGAGTTCCTGGCGACCAGCCGTCCGGACGAGGTGATCATGGCCGAGTGCCGGCTGTATCAGGCTGCCACCGCCTACTTCCCGTTCCGTGCGCTGCTCCGGGAGGCGTGGGGGCTGGGGGATCTCGGTGACTGGGAGTCCGAGAAGGCGCTGTCGACCTGGTGGACGCCAAGACCCCAGAGCTCGCCCAGTGGCTGCCCCTGATCGCACTTCCGGTGGGAATCGAGATCGCGGAGTCGTTGGAGGTCGAACAGTTGGAGGACCAGTTCCGACCGGCCCGCACCCTGGCCTCCGTTGACGCCCTGCTCGAGGCGACCGTCACCACTCCGACCGTGTTCGTGATCGAGGACACCCATTGGATGGACGAGCCGTCGAGGGAGCTGCTCGCCGGCCTCCTCGCCAGCCTGAGCCGGAACCCATGGTTGATCATCCTGACGCGACGCCCCGGTGATGACGGTTTCGTCGCCCCCACCGATCCTCACGTCACCCGGATGACCCTGGAGCCCCTGGGGTTCGAGCAGGCCAAGGCGCTCATCCACCGCGCAACGGAGGACTCGCCGCTGCCTCCGAAACAGGTGGAGAGGTTGGCCCTGCAGGCGCAGGGGCGTCCCCTGTTCCTGGTCGAGCTGCTGCAGACGCTGCGCAGCAGTGGGTCTCTCGAGGAAATCCCCCAGTCGGTGGAGGCGATGATCGCTGCCCGTATCGACACGCTGCCACTCTCCGACCGCAACATCCTCCGTCGGGTGTCGGTACTCGGCGCCGGGTTCAGCCTCGAGCACACGGAGGCCGTCCTGGGCGACGATGAGGAGGACCCGGGGTGGCGGATACGGACGATTCGAAGGCTCTCCGACTTCCTCTCGCTCGACTCGTCCGGATGGGTGCAGTTCCAACACGCCCTGATCCGCGACGTGGCCTACTCCGGCCTCCCCTTCAGGACCCGCCACGACCTCCACGCCAGAGTCGGCGATTCGATCTTCGCCGCATGCGACGGCCGGCCCGAGGACGTCGCCGAGCTCCTCTCACTCCACTACTTCTACGCGAGGAGATGGAGCCGGTCGTGGCTCTTCTCCAAGATGGCGGGGGACCGGGCCAAGGAGATCTACGCCAACAACGAGGCCGCCGTCTTCTACGAGCGGGCGCTGCAATCGGCAGGACGGCTGGACTGGGTGGAGCGATCCGACCGGGCACGGGTGCTCACCGACCTGGCCAGGGTCCAGCATGAGGCAGGGTCGTACGAGGAGTCCAGGGCCTCCCTGCGCCAGGCGATCCGACTGGTTCGAGACGATCCGATCGCCACGGCCGACCTACGGCTTGCCCTCGCCCGCTCCTATCACAGGACCGGCGAGCTCTCCCAAGCGCTGCGCGAGACCGCGCTCGGGCTGAGGTTGGTGGAAGGCAGCAACGTCCCCGAAGCGCAGCGAGCCACCGCCCGACTCCGCGCCGTTCGAGCCGGTCTCCTATCCGATCAGTTCCGACCGCGAATGGCGCTGAAGATCGGCCTCCAGGCCGTCGCCGAGGCGGAGTCGAGCGGTGAGCTGGACGCCCTGGCCCGCGCCTACACCAAGATCGACGAGGCGTACCAGACGCTGGGCCGGCGGGACGAGGCGGTGCACGAGGAGCGGGCTTTGGAGATCTACGAAGAGCTGGGTGATCTCGCCGGCATCACGCTCCTCGCCATCAACCTCGGGGTCCAGGCCTACTCCGATGGGCGCTGGGACGATGCCATCGCCATGTACTCCAAGGCCCAGGAGGTGGCCCGGCGCAGCGGGAACATCCCGGCCGAAGCCGCCGCGGCAGTCAATCTCGGCGAGGTACTGATCAGCCGGGGCCGTCTGGACGAGGCGGAGACGGTCCTGCGAGAGGCGAGACGGGTGCTTCGGGGACAGAAGGTGATCGCCTTCGCCTTGTTTGCGGAGACCCAACTGGCCCGCCTCCTCATGGAGCGGGGAGAGCATCAGGTTGCGGTCACTGCGTTGACCAAGATCATCGACGAGGCAATCCGGATCGGGCAGCCCTTCTTTGCCGTCGATGCCTCGGTGCATCTGGCCGACGCCCACACCCGATCTGGTCGTCCGGAGCGCGCCCTGGAGGCGATCGACGTGGCAGCAGATTTGGCCGGGGAGGACGCGGCGCTCTATGAGGTGCCGCTGGAGCGATTGCGGGCCCAGGGGTTCCTGGCGTTGGGGCGCCCCGACGAGGCCCTGCTTCACGTCGAGCCGGCGCTGGCCAGTGCCCGTGAGCAACGGCTCGTCTACGAGGAGGCCCTGCTCCTCCTGGTCAAGGCACAGTCAGGTGCCGGCAACGGCGAAGCCTTCGAGGAGGCGGAGCGCCTCCTCGAAGACCTGGGTGCCTCCCCGCCTCAGTTCCAGCGCTTGCCGTCGCCGATGTTGTAGACGAAGTCGACCGAGACGAAGTTCCCGAGCGTGACGTAGCTCGTCGACTCGATGAGGCACGAGGTGTGGCCGGCGGGCAGTACCGTGGCCGGGTCGAGCGGCGAGGGCAGTGATCCTCCCACCCGTGGGTCTTTCAGACACCACGGCATGACCCGCTCGCCGGCACCGACGTGGTCGTCGTAGCTGAGGGTGCGGAACTGGGCCTCCCCTGGAACCGCCGGTGGGTCGTCGAACGTCCAGGTGATCACCTCGAGGAACTGGGCGACCGTGGCCGGGTCGCTATCGACCGCCCCGGTGACGAAGTCGACGAACTTGCGGTCACCCTCGACCCCGGCATCGAAGTCGAAGAGCAGGCCGTCCACCGGCCCCTTGCATCCACCATTGGTGTCGTTGGCCCGGGTGGTTTGGAACGTGGGGTCATCGCCACCGCCGAGTGTGACCGTGTCGCCGCAATCGATCTCGCCATCGAAGACCTCTGCCACCTGGAACAGCGAGTCCCCGGTCCCCAGGCCGGCACCTATCGGGCCGGGCGCGGACCCGTCAAAACCGCCCTCGAGTGAGACCGCACCGTTGGACGGGGCACCGCCTGGCGAGATCACGATCGTGTCAAAGGCGCCGTCGATCGCGAAGGCCTGCCAGTGTCCGGCAGGCGGAGGTTCGGTTCCGGTCAGGTAGAGGACCACCCGCTCGTTGTCGCTGCCCCCGGAGTCGGGTCCGCAATCGGATGAGCCGCCGCAAGGGACCGTCACCGTGTCGACCAGAGTGCCCGAGGGCCCACCCTTCTTCAGTTGGAGCACCGCGTCGCCGTTGAACTTGAATCCGAGGTCGATCTCGGCATAGCCGATGGCCTGGCCTGCGAGCAGGCCGGTGAGGTTGATGGTGAGTGCCTGGCCCAGGTCCTTGTTGATTCGGGCACAGGGCTCTCCGTTGCCCTCTCCGTTCTGGCCGACGCCGATCCGATGGTCTTTCAGACCCGCAAACGGCTTCTTGTTGGCCTGGGTGCCCGAGCCGACGATCGCGACGAGAGAGTCGCCGGTGCTGGAGAGCTTGCAGTTCGTCTCGGAGAGGGTCTGGACCAGATTGGGCCCGACGGCGACCGGATCGAAGACAACCCTGTCCCCGTCTGAATTCAGATGGATGAAGAGCGTGCCGACCTCGGTGGTGATCGGGCCCTGGCCCAACGCCGGAATCACCAGTACCGACACCGCGACCATCGCTGCTACGACAACGGCCAGTGGCCAGCGCAAATATCTTCTCATGGTGCCTCCCGATCATCGGACCCGGCGAGCAGGCACCCCCGCGACAAGATGTGCCCGCCCCACGCGACTTGTTCCTGCCTTCGCGACCCTACCTCTATCAGAAACGCACCTGGAGTTGGCCACGGCCCGCGATCAGGAGCCGGGCCGGTGCCGTCCAGTTGTGCCGGCGAGCGCCATCGCTCGTCCCCCTCGTCCGCGACCGCTCCGATTTCGAACCCCATGCTTCGGAGGCCCGCCAACGGTTGCGTCGAGACTACACCCTGAGCGGCACCGGCGCTCGGCCATGGGCGGATCAGGGCAAAGGCGAAGCCGCGCAGCCGCTGAACCCCGGCGATCAGCACGCCGTGCCGGGGAGGGCGAGACGAGTGAACCCGCTGATGTCGGCGAAGAGCGCCGTCCCGTCGACGGCCGTGTGGTACCCGGCATCGGGTCGTGACTGCCACCCCACGACGAGGCGTGGCACGTTACGGCGAGAACCGGTCGTCGCGTGCTGGGGCGGTCATGGCCGGCGGGTCGTCCTTCGGGGCGCCCGGGGGTCGATGGTGCGCGCCTCACCGGGTCGACCATACCGGCCCATCCGGGCGACGACGGGCACCTCGCCTTCGGCAGCGGCCCCTAGTCTGGCCATCCCGGCGTGAAGGGAGCGCAGGCGTGCTGCTCGAAGGCAAGCGACTCGTCATCACCGGCGTCCTCACCGACGACTCCATCGCCTGGCACACCGCCCGGATCGCCCAGGAGCAGGGCGCCTCGCTGGTGCTCACCGGGTTCGGCCGGGGGCTCCGGTTGACCGAGCGGTCGGCGCAACGGCTGCCGGTACCCGGTGGACGTCTTCGAGCTCGACATCCACGACCCGGCGCACATGGCGGCGTTGGTCGACGAGCTGGAGCGCCGGTGGGGGGCGGTGGACGGTGCCTTGCACGCCATCGCCTACGCCCCCGAGGACGCCCTCGGAGGCCGCTTCCTCGAGACTCCGGCAGAATCGGCGGGGACCGCCTTCCTCACGTCGGCGTTCTCGTACAAGACGCTCGCCGTGGGCCTCCGCCCGCTGATGGTGGCGGCCGGCGGAGGGTCACTGGTCACCCTCGACTTCGACAACACCCAGGCGTGGCCCGCCTACGACTGGATGGGGGTGGCCAAGGCGGCGTTGCAGGCGGTGACCCGGTACCTCGCCCGCGACCTCGGTGCGGATCAGATCAGGGTCAACGCCGTGTCCGCCGGGCCGCTGGCCACGGTGGCGGCCAAGGGCATCCCCGGGTTCGGCCGGTTCGACGCAGTGTGGCAGCAGCGGGCTCCGCTGGGCTGGGACGCCGCCGATCCGACCCCGGTGGCGCAGATGGTGGCGGTGTTGCTGTCCGACTGGGCGCCGGCCACCAGCGGTGAGGTGGTCCACGTCGACGGCGGCTTCCACGCCATCGCCGCCGCGGTCGGGGACGACCCGGAAGCCTGAGAGGTCCTTCAGGTCAGAGCTTGACCACCGGGCAGGTCAGGGTGCGGGTGATGCCCTCGACCGCCTGGATCCGGGCCACCACCAGCTTGCCGAGCGAGTCGACGTCGTCGGCCTTGGCGTGGACGACGGCGTCGTAGGGCCCGGTGACCGCCTCGGCGGAGGTCACGCCCTCGATCTCGGCGATGGCGGTGGCGACCGAGGCAGCCTTGCCGACCTCGGTCTGGATGAGCACGTAGGCCTCGACCATGGAGATCCTCCAAGCGGGGGTGCGGGTGCGGCTGGCCCCGATCATACCGAGCGCGGGCCTGGGCTGGCCCCCGTCCCCGCCCAGGGCGTCGGGCTAGTACCCGTCGGAGCCGAAGCGGAGCTGGTGGCGATGCGGTCGCCCGTCTTCTCGGTGACCTCGAAGACGATGCGCTGGCCCTGGCGGAGGGTGCGGAACAGCGAGCCGTGGAGCGAGCCGGGGCGCAGGGACACCTCGGACCGGTCGTCACAGACGATGACCCCGAAGCCGGTCACGGGGTCGTAGACCTTGACGACGCCCTGCACCGGTTCAGGCCTTCTCGACCTTGCCCGCCTTGATGCACGAAGTGCAGACGCGCATCCGCTTGGCGTTGGAGCCGTGCTTGACCCGGATCCTCTGGATGTTGGGCAGCCAGCGCCTGTTCGCCCGCTTGTGCGAGAAGCTCACCTGCTTGCCGACCCGGGCTGCTTGCCGCACACTTCACAACGGTACGACAAAAGGGAGACCTCCTGGGGCTGGGCGGCGAGTGTAGCAGTGGCCCGGTGACGCCCGCGTCCAGTGTCGGCGGCGATGCCGGGGCACCCTCGACTCCCATGGCGGGACGATCCCTTGCTTATCTCACCACCGTTCCCACCCAACTCGTGAAGGGGATCGGTCCGGCGATCTCCAGGCGGTTCCACAAGGTCGGGGTCGACTCGGTGGCGGACCTGCTGCTCCATGTCCCCCGCCGCTACATCGACCGATCCCAGCTCTTCGATCTCGCCGGTGTGCCGCTCGGCGAGGAGGTGACGGTCGGTCGGGACCGTCGAGAAGGTCGAAGCGGCGCCTGCGTGGCAACCGCACCATGACGGAGGCGGTCGTGTCCGACGGCACCAGCCGGATGCGGGTGGTCTGGTTCAACCCGTACCTCAAGCTGGAGCAGGGTGCCGAGGTCGCCCTGTCGGGCAAGGTCGAGCTGGTTCAGGGGACATCTCGCAGATGAAGTCGCCCGACGTGGAGAGGCTCGACCGCCCCGGCGAGCGCTGGTGACCGGGCGGGTGGTCCCTGTCTACCCAGCGTTGGGGGGCCTGACCCCGGTGAAGGTGCGCCGTGCGGTCGACAACGCGTTGCGGCGAGCGAGGCCCATCGAGGACGGTGCTGCCGTACCGACATGATCGAGCGAGGCGACCTCGTCGACCGGGACTCGGCCTTCGTCGGGGTCCACTTCCCCGATGAACTGGGCCAGGTCGGGCCGGCCCGCCGGCGACTCGTCTTCGACGAGCTCTTCCGGCTCGAGGTGGCGCTCGCCATGCGAAAGCGGCGCCTCGTCGACGACGAGCCCGGGGTGGCCCACGTGGTCGACGGGGCCTCTGGTGCGCCGCTTCGCGGCGGCGTTGCCCTACCGGCTCACCGGGGCGCAGCTGCGGGCGATCGACGAGATCAACGCCGATCTCGCATCCCCGCACCCGATGCACCGGCTGCTGCAGGGGGAAGTGGGATCCGGGAAGACCGTGGTCGCCTTCGCCGCCCTGCTCACCGCGGTGCAGGGGGGGTACCAGGGGGCGGTGATGGCACCGACCGAGGTGCTGGCGGCGCAGCACTACCTCGGCATGGTCGACCTGGTCGAGGAGGCCGGGATGAGCCGTCGCCGGTCGACCCCGGTACCGCCCGCGGGCAGGACGGCGCTGTTCGCCGGGCGCCGCCGACGCCGCGCAGCCGGCGGTGCGGATGGCGCTGCTCACCGGGAAGCAGGCCGCGGTCAACTTCACCGCCGGGCCGGTCCGTCCCGGAGACGTTGCCCGATGGATCGCCGACGGCACCGTCGACATCGCCGTCGGGACCCATGCGCTGATCCAGGAGGGCGTCGACTTCGCCCGTCTCGGTGTTGCCGTGGTCGACGAGCAGCACCGCTTCGGGGTGCATCAGCGGATGGAGCTCACGCGAGAAGTCGGCGCGACCATCAGCCCGACCTGCTGATCATGACCGCCACCCCGATCCCTCGAACGCTGGCCATGACCCTCTACGGGGATCTCGACGTGTCGCTGCTCGACGAGATGCCCCCGGGCCGGAGCCCGGTGGAGACCCGGGTGGTCGGCAAGGCGGCGGATGCGCTCGAGGACGTCTACCGGCTGGTGCGGTCCGAGGTGGGCAAGGGTCGCCAGGCATTCGTGGTCTGCCCGCTGGTCGAGGAGAGCGACAAGACGGAGGCGGCTTCGGCCGTGGCCGAGCTCGGCCGGCTCGAGGGGGTGTTCCCCGAGCTGCGGCTGGGGCTGATCCACGGCCAGCTGCAAGACCGATGAGAAGCATGCCGCCATGCGCGCCATGAAGGAGCGGCGCATCGACGTGCTGGTGGCGACCACGGTGATCGAGGTGGGCATCGACATCCCCAACGCCACCGTCATGGTCATCGAGGATG
Organism: uncultured Acidimicrobiia bacterium; assembly: GCA_963812375.1. GTDB lineage: Bacteria > Actinomycetota > Acidimicrobiia > Spongiisociales > UBA5794 > JACDBE01. The sequence continues at coordinate 335,968 of CAWEUW010000011.1, forward strand.
CCGACCGGTTCGGGCTCAGCCAGCTCCACCAGCTGCGGGGGAGGGTGGGCCGCGGCGAGCACCGGGCCTACTGCGTCCTGATCGCCGAGCCGACGACGGTCGAGGCCGAGCAGCGGGTGGCTGCCATGGTGGCGACCACCGACGGGTTCGAGCTCGCCGAGGAGGACCTGCGGATCCGGGGGCAGGGCACGGTCTTCGGGGCCCGGCAGGCGGGCGCCAAGGACCTCCGGATCGCCGACATCCTGCGCGACGCCGACCTCCTGGTGGCCGCCCGCCGCGAGGCGTTCGCCCTGGTCGAGGACGACCCCGCCCTGGAGCGCCATCCCGAGCTGGCAGACGAGGTGAGGGCCATGCTCGGCCAGGAGGTCGATTGGCTGTTCAAGAGCTGATTCCTTCCGATGTCTTGTTTCCCTCCCCCGGATGGGGGAGGGGTGGCCACGGAGTGGCCGGGGAGGGGTGCGATGGCTACGAGGTCGAGCCGATCCCGGTGGTGGTGTCGACGTCTTCCCACGTCGGGCTGTCAGGGTGGGCTGGTCCTCAGGGTGTGGCAGTGCATCCCCGTTGCGGGCTCGCCTGGTTCCTCTCGTCGACCGCACCCCTCCCCGCCGCCTGACGGCGGCACCCCTCCCCGATCCCGGGGAGGGGAAACGAGTCGGCCCGGGAGACAGGTCGGCCCGCGATGGTAGGGGCCCCATCTGCGGGAGGAGGTCCGACCGGCGTCTGTTCGGCGCCTGTGTCATGGTGACTGTGCCGCCGAAGTCGGCCCCGGCTTGACATGAGGATCATTGCCGGGATCGCCAAGGGTCGGCGACTGCACGGGCCGACGGGACGGGCCACCAGACCGTTTCTGGAGCGGGCCCGCGAGGCCGTGTTCTCCTCGCTGGGGGCGCTGGTCGAGAACGCCGCCGTGCTCGACCTGTTCGCCGGCACCGGATCGCTGGGGCTGGAGGCGATGAGCCGCGGCGCCGCCACGGTCACCTTCGTCGAGCGTGACCGGAACGCCTTGGCCGTCCTGCGCCGCAACATCGATGCGGTCGGGCTGGGCGGCACCGTGGTCGCCGGCGACGTGGAGCGGTTCGTCGCCTCGTCCCGGGGAAGGCGCGTACGACCTGGCCTTCGTTGACCCTCCTTACGACGTCCCGCTACCTTCTGTGGCGCGCATCCTCGAAGGACTGGAGCGCGCCATGGGGAACGGTGCAGTGGTCGTCGTCCACCGGCGGCGCGGCGAGGAACTGCCGGTTCCCGCCGGCTACGCGGTGACCGACCGGCGCCGGTACGGAGACTCCGAGATCTGGAGGCTGGTTGTGGACGAGCGGGCGGCCGATGACCGTGGGGCATCGCCTTGACCACCGCCGCACTCATCCCCGGCAGCTTCGACCCACCGACGAGGGGCCACCTGGACGTGATCGAGCGCTGCGTGTCGATCTTCGACAGGGTCCGTGTCGGGGTGATCGCCAATCCCGCCAAGGATCCGCTGTTCACCGCCGAACAGCGCATGGCGCTGCTGGTCGAATGCTGTGAGCAGTGGCCGTCGGTCGAGGTCGACCAGTTCTCCGGCCTCCTGGTCGACTACGCCGACGCCGAGGGGATCAGGGTCATCGTCAAGGGCCTCCGCGCCGTGACCGACTTCGACTACGAGTTGCAGATGGCGCAGATGAACCGTCACCTGTCTTCCGACGTGGTCACCCTGTTCGTCGCCACCAAGCCGGAGTACGGCTACCTGTCTTCGTCGCTGGTCAAGCAGGTCGCCAGGCTCGGAGCCTCGGTCGAGGCGCTGGTCCCGGAACCGGTCGCCCTGGCGCTCAAGGAGGCGTTCTCCACGTGACCGAGGACTCCCGACCGGAGCCGCCGCCGATCCCGGGCAAGATCATCGACCAGATCGAGGATCTCATCGTCGCCGTCGAAGAGGCGCGACCGGTACCGCTCTCCCAGAACGTCATGTTCAACCGCGACGACTTCGTTGACCGGCTGCGGGCCCTGCAGGAAGCGCTCCCCGAGGAGCTGCGGGCGGCTCGATGGATGGTGCGGCAACGGGAGACGTACATCACCAGGACGAACGACAAGGCGCGCGAGGTGCTCGCCGAGGCCCAGGCCCGCTCGGAGGAGCTGGTCAGCGAGCACTACGTCGTCGCCGAAGCGGTGGAGGAGGCCAACCGCCTGGTGCGCAACGCCGAGACGGAGGGGGAGCGGATCCGGCTCGAGGCCGAGGACTTCGCCGAGAGGCACCTGTCCGAGGCCGAGACCGTCCTCGGCGAGCTGCTCCGCTATGTGCGTGAGTCACGCGCCGAGCTGCACCGCACCCTGCCCGCCCCGAT
>CAWEUW010000012.1:0-37585 GCA_963812375.1 uncultured Acidimicrobiia bacterium
AGGAGCAGGCCTGGCGGCTTGGAAATGGGGCCTTCCTAGGATCCCCGTCATGAGACGCCGGGTCAGGATCGGGGGTCTGGGTGGTTGTGCTCGCCGCGGTGGTGGGCGGGTGCACCGATGGTGGCGGGGGCGACGTGCCCACCGCGGTACCCGCAACGACGGTGCGCGCCGGGAACCACCGAGGTCGGCGCCGTGGCCACGACGGTCCCACCTCCGCCACCGGTGGCGCTGGGGGCCACCTTCGACGTCACCGCATACGGGGCGGTGGCGGACGGCCGCAGCGACAGCACGGACGCTTTCCAGGCGGCCGTCGACGCCGCCGCCGCTGAGGGCGGGACGGTGGTGGTGCCGCCAGGTACCGCCTCCGGTGGGTACGTGCTCAACGGCACCGTGACCGTCCCCGGCGGCGTTGCAATCGTGGGGAGCCCGGCAGGGCCCACCATCGATCCCGGTGGACCGTACCCGTGGCCGGGCACCGATGTGCCCGGGGCCAAGCTCCTGGTCCGGCCGGTGGACGCCGGACAGCCCGCCTTCAGGCTGGCGAGCGGGACGACGGTGCGAGGGCTGTGGATCTCGTACGACCAGCAGCCCCTGCCGTCCGACGCCGAGCTGTCGGCGATCGACGGCGACTACGCCTTCCGCTCCTTCGACAACGCCAGGACGTTCTTCGTCGACGAGCACGTCGAGGTGATGGCGCCCACCTTCGTCATCGACGAGGGCGACAACGTGACCATCGCCGACATCATCGCCGACCGCTACTACGACTTCCTCTACCTGTCCGGTGGCGGGCCGCTTAGCGTCGACAACGTCACCCTCTACGGGTACAACAAGGGCTTCGTGGTGGAAGACTCCGACCGGCGCAACATCTTCACCAACATCCACTTCCGCCCGGCGGTGGGGCCGATCGTCCCCGGGCCTGACAAGACCGACCGCTGGAGCTGGGCCTTCGGCGCCATCGCCTCGCGTCCCGACAACGTCGGGTTCCACCTGGCGACCTCCGACGGGTTCGTCCTCGACGACGTGTCGTTCGAGGAAGTGCGCACCACAGTCAGGGTCGGGCATCGTTCGATGTCCCGGTGGTGAACCCCGACGACGGCGAGGTGTTCGTCAGCCCGTCGGGCGGGGGCGCCTGGGGTCAGCTCAGCAACGTCACCATGGACGATGTCGCCGTCGGGTTCCAACTGGTGGCGCCGTCGGAGACCCCGATCCAGATGAGCAACGTCTCCGTGTCCATCGGGATCGACGACGGCACCGACTTCACCGCGATCAGCGGGACCGGCGACACCGCCGCGGTGGCGTCGCAGGCGGTGTTCCTGGTCGAGCCCACTTATGCGACGGAGAACAACGGCGAGCTCGCCCAGCCGCCCAGCATCCTCGCCTCCAACCTGTCGGTCGGCGGGGACTCGTCACCGGGACGCTTCGCCGGGGCCGCCCGCACCGCCGCCGAGGTGAACGGGAGGATGTTCCTGCTCGACGGCGACCTGGGGATGCAGATCCTGGGCTTCGCCGTCGGTGCGCCCTACGACGAGAGCACCACCGTCGCCGCCGGGGAGGGCGCTGGGGAGGCGGTCATCCACATCCGCGCCTACATGACGCTGGGGAGACCCGAGGCCGACAAGATCGTCGACCCGTCCGGGTCGAGATTCTGACCCCCGACGTCCTGATCGTGGAGCGCCCGGTGATCGTCCCGCCTCCGGCCACCACGACAACGACCGAGGCACCCGCCGAGCCCACCGGGACCACCTCACCGGACGGGTGACCGTTCCCATCCGGGTGCGGACGCCGCCGGGTTGGTATCGTGCCGGCTTGGTGCACTCGCTCGGGGTCGGTGACTTCCGTAGAGCGAGATCGCAACCTGGCCGCGACCTTCGGACGGGCAGCGGCGCGCGCCAACGTCGAGCGAGTCGTCTGCCTGGGTGGACTCGGCCGTGAACCGTCGTCGGAGCAAGCCTCGCCAGCCGCCAGGAGGGTGGGCGCCGCGCTTGCACAGGCCGGCGTGCGCATCGTGGAGCTGCGGGCCGCAATGATCCTGGGCGCCGGCAGCATCAGCTTCGAGATGCTGCGCTACCTCACCGAGCGCCTGCCGTTCATGGTGTGCCCCCGTTGGGTACGCACCGCCATCCAGCCGACCGCGCTCGCCGACGTAGTCGAGTACCTCGTACGCGCCCTCGGCGTCGCCCCCGGCGTCTACGAGATCGGTGGCGCCGAGATCACCACCTATCACGACATGATCGCCGCGTATGCAGAGGTGCGTCATCTTCGCCGGCGGCGGTACGTCGACGTGCCGTACCTCGCCGCGGCTGTCGTCGTACTGGGTGGACTTCGTGACGCCGGTCAACTCCCGTGTGAGTCATTACTTCATCGAGAGCCTCGGCACGGAAGTCGTGGTGACCGACCCCGGCCGCGCTACGGCCGCATTCGCCGTCGAGCCGCTTGGCGTACGGGACGCCATCCGTGCGGCCCTCGACGACCAGGTAGCGGCTGTCGAAGCAGACCTGCTCGATCGCTCGAGCGGGGGGGCTGCGTCTTGACGGTGTCTACCTCGAGCGGGTGATCTCGCTGGCCACCGGCGACGCAGCTGCGATCGACGCCGACCTCGATCGCATCGGCGGGGATCTGGGTTGGTACGGGCTCGCCGGCGGTTGGCGGGCCCGGATGGGCGCTCGGCCGGCTATTCGGCGAGCGCTGGCGACTCAGCCGCCCCCGGGCGATGACGACCGGAGTGCTCGAGGTGGAGGAGCTGGTGGGTAATCGGCGCGCCGACGTGCCGGCGAGGCTGGTACTACGGAGGGGGTGGGCTGAAAGGTTTCCCGGTGAAGGATGGCTGCGGCTGGCACGTCGATGCCAACGAGCTCGTGAGGAGGTCGGGGCGATGAGCGCACGAAGGGGGTGCCGGGCTTCCTGTACTGGAAGTTGCTGCAACCGATCCACCGCAGGGTGTTTCACGCTCGAGGCACGTCACCGCGTACAGCCCGGGTCCACGGCGAGGGCTGACTCCCGATGGTGGGGACCGGCGTCGCCCACGGAGCCGGGCTACGTGCGCAGGACGTTGGCGAAGATCAGCCACGCCAGGAGCGACTTGGCGGTGATGCTGAGCACGACGTCGGAGATCTCACCGGTCAGGTAGTCGTGCCAGCGGCCGGTCTGGCGGTACTGCAGCACCATGTTCACCGCGAAGCTGAACAGGATCAGCTCGACGACGGTGATGGCATAGACGAAGCCGGGCGGACGGAGCGGGTCCGCCGAAGGTGTAGGACCAGGATCGCGATCCATGGCACCGCACACCACGAGCGAGCCGAACCAGAACACGCTCCAGTCGGCTTCGCCTGGTTTCTGCTGGCGCTCCATCAACAGCCCGAAGAGGATCATCGCCGTGTTCACCGCGAAGATTGACGAGCAAGGGAACGGCAATGTCAGCGGATTCCACGAACATCGAGATCAGGACGATCATGATCGACGCACTGATGGAGTACTCGATCCAGCGGGCGTAGTTGGCCCCGGCGTCGAGGTGTCTGGCTCGTACCACACGTGTCCGCGCGGTGAGGCCACGACGGAGAGGTGATCGATGGCGGCGAGCAGCAGGAACGTGGCTGGACCGCCGCCGACCGCGATCGTTGAAGCTGTTCGGCAGCGGAGGCGCCCTGCACCTCGACGAAACGGGTCATCGGTCAGGTAGGACACGAAGACCGGCAGCGACAGGTCGTTGCTGAGCGCCAGCATCGCGGCGGCCTCGGCCGCGAGGAAGACCGACCGCAACGTACGCGAGCCGCAGCCGCCCGTACCGCTGGGATCGAGGATTCCACCGGGGGTCGTCATCCTGTCCATTCTGACCGGTCGCAGATGAGTACGCCGGCTTTCGATCCCCCGGTGTCCCATCGCCACTCCGTGGGCCGTGCTGCTCGACGCGGTCGTGGAGCAGTGCGGCAGCTCAACAGGGCAGCAACGCCAGCACCGTGTCGATGGTGTCGGCCTCGTCCGGGCGCTTGTCGGGCCGGTACCCCTTGACCCTGGCGAAGCGCAGGGCCACGCCCCCCGGGTAGCGGGGGCTGGCCTGGACCCCGTCGAAGGCGACCTCGACCACCAGCTCGGGCAGGACCTCGACGACGTGCCCGTGGCGGGCCGTCTCCAGGCCGAGCAGGTGCTCGGTCTGCCACGTCAGCATCGCGTCGGTCAGACCCTTGAAGGTCTTGCCGAGCATCACGAAACCACCTTCGGGGTCGCGGGCGCCGAGGTGGAGGTTCGACAGCCATCCCTCCGGCGGCCCGACCCCCACTCGACGGCGAGGACCACCAGGTCAAGGGTGTGCACCGGCTTCACCTTCAACCAGGCGGCGCCGCGGCATCCCGGCGGCGTACGGGGCGTCGAGCCGCTTGACCATCACCCCCTCGTGGCCGGCGGCGAGCACCCGCTCGGTGAACCGCGCCGCGGTACCCACATCGGCGGTCACCACACGCTCGACGAGGAACTCGTCGGGAAGCGAATCGAGCGCGCCGAGACGATGCTCGAGCGGGCGGTCGATGAGGTCCTCACCGTCGAGGTGGATCACGTCGAAGAACCGTGGGACCAGGGTCGGCCGAGCGGCCGGGTCGTCGACCGGTGTGTCGGTGCCGAACCGTGACATGGTCGCCTGGAAGGCGAGCGGTCGCCCGTCGGCGCCGAGGGCTAGAGCCTCGCCGTCGAGGATGGCAGCGGTCACCGGAAGGGCAGCGGCGATGGCCACCACTTCGGGCAGCCGCTCGGTGGCGTCGTTGAGGTTGCGGGTGTAGACGCGGATCTCGCCGCCGAGCCGGTGGACCTGGATGCGGGCCCCATCGAGCTTCGCCTCCACCGACATGGCGGTGGCAACGCCGTCCCCTGACCGGCGAAGGCCTCTTCGATACCGGCGGCGGTGGAGGCGAGCATCGGCTGGATCGGGCGCAGCACCGTCAACTCGACCCCCGCCAAGCCGGCCGCTCCCTTGTCGAGGGCGACCGCTGCCACCTGCGCCAGGTCGCCACCGAGCATGACCGCCCTGCGTACGAGGTCGATCGGTGCGCCGGAAACCTGAGCCACCGCCTCGGTCATCAGGCCCTGGGTGGATCCCTGGCGCAGCTCGCGCAGCAGCAACCGCCGCAAGAAGTCCTGCTCGACATCGGTGGCGGAGGCGAACAGGCCGTCGAGCAGCGCCTTGCGACGGGAGGTCGAGCCACCCCCGGACTCGGCGGCGACTTCAGTCAGGATGGCATCGACGGCGCTCAGGGTGAGGGTCGGGGTGGCGCTCGGACGGGCGTCGATGCCGCGGACCGTGGCCCATCCCGCTCCCAGCCGGTCCTGGAGCGGCTCACCGGCGAGGTAGGCGACGGCGATCGCCCGTTCGGACGGGTCCACCGAGCGCAGCGTCTCGGCGAGGCGTTCCACCTTGGCCAACGCGACCGGGTGGCACGCACCGCGTCGGATGCCGCCACCACCGTCGAGAGCGAAGGCCCGGACGCCATCGAGAGATCGTACGGCGCCCGGAGGGTGTGCGCAGCCCGGGCACAGGCAGGTCAGTTCAGGCGCGGTCGCCGAGCTCGGCGGGAATATCACATCACAGTTGAGTCTGTGGACCCGTCCTCCAGGAACAGGGACCAGGTAGCATCCCGCAACCGGCTTGCCGGGACGGGTTCAGTTTCGACAACCGAAGGACAGGGGGGCACCATGTCTACGACTTCAGCGATTGCGATGGCTCGCGCTCGGCGCGGTCTTCGCATTACTGGCGGCGGCGTGCGGGGGCGGCGACGACGCAACCGACACCACCGGCGCCGCAGCGACCACGACCGCAGCCACCGGCACCACCGCAGCCGACGTCAACCACTGCCGCCGCGGGGATCGGCGGCTACCAGGACGTCCAGCCTGCGGTCGTCCAGATCGTGTCCCAGGGCGCGTTCCGTGACCCGGAGGGTGGGCTACGCGTACAGCTCCGGTGCGGGTAGTGGCTTCATCCTCAGCCCCGACGGGCTCGCCGTGACCAACAACCACGTGGTTGCCGGGGCCGCCACGCTCGAGGTGTTCGTCGGCGGTGACACGTCGACCAGCTACAACGCCACGATCCTCGGGGTGTCGGAGTGCAACTACTTGGCGCTCATCCACATTCTCGCCCAGTCCGAGCCGCTGCCCTACCTGGAGTGGTTCGACGGCGAGGTAACCGCAGGGCTCGACGTCTACACGGCCGGGTTCCCGCTCGGCGACCCCGAGTTCACCCTGACCCGGGGCATCGTGGCAAAGGCGCGGGCGGCCGGGGACATCACCGGCACATCGTCCATCGACCACACGCTGGAGCACGACGCCGACATCCAGCCGGGCAACTCGGGTGGTCCGCTGGTCTCGACCGAGGGCACCGTGATCGGGGTCAACTACGCCGGCGGCGCAGTCGCCACCACCACCGCGCAGTTCTTCGCCATCGCCCACGACCTCGCCTCCCCAGTGGTGGACGAGATGGAGGGCGGGGACGTCGAATCGATCGGCATCAACGGGTGGGCCGTGTTCGACGAGGCGTTGGGAGTCTAGCGGGCATATGGGTGGCGGGCGTCTCCGCAGGCTCCCCGGCCGCCGAGGCTGACATCCTGCCCGGTGACATCATCACTTCGCTGAACGGGTTGCCCATGGGCACCGACGGCACGTTCAAGGACTATGCGACGTGTTGCGCACCGCCGGTCCCGGGCAGCCCATGGCCGTCGAGGTGTTGCGCTGGGACACGTCCGAGGTGCTGGCCGGCGAGATCAACGGTGACGAGCCGCTGACCCTCGCCGTCTCGCTCGCCGAGGAGGTCGAGGAAGACGTCGACACCGACGCATCGGGCCCGGCGACGTACAGCGAGTACGAGAGCGTCACCGACGACACCGGAACCATCACCGTGAGCGTGCCGGTCGAGTGGACCGAACGCGACACCGTGCCCGCAGAGATCGACGGCGAGGAGATCCCGTACATCGCCGCCGCCACCAGCCTCGACGGCTTCCTCAACGGGTACTCCGACCCGGGGTCTCCTCTACCTCGCCCTCGACCCGAGCAACGACGTCGACGGCACATTGGCGGAGAACATGTTCGGCAACGACTGCGAGGACGGCGGGATCAGCGACTACGAGGACCCGGTGTTCACCGGCAAGTACCAGCTGTGGGTGGAGTGCGCCGATGGCTCCGCCGACCTCCTGGTGCTGGCGGCGCAACCAGCCGACGGCTCGGTCACCGTGCTGTTGATGGTGCAGATGGTCACCGATGCCGATCTGGACGCCCTCGACCAGGCGATCGCCAGCTTCAACCTGGTCGGCTGAGAGACATCTCTCGAGTGGGGCCCGGGCAGGCGGAAGCGGCCCGGGCCCCACTGCATCCTGGTGGCGGCGCTACCTTTCCCGGGTCGATGACCGTCATCCCCGACTCCGTTGTCGCCTCGTCCGATGCCTTCGCCTCGAACCGGGAGGCGATGCAGGCACACGTCGCCGAGCTCGAGCGGTTGGTCGCCGAGGCCGTGGCCGGCGGCGGCGAGGAGTACGTGGCCCGACACCGCTCCCGGGGCAAGCTGCTCGCCCGGGAGCGGATCGACCGGCTGGTCGACCCTGACAGCCCGTTCCTCGAGCTGTCCCCGATCGCCGGCGCCACCACCGAGTTCCCCGTTGGTGGGGGAGTGGTCACCGGGATCGGTGTGATCTCCGATGTGGCCTGCATGATCGTCGCCTCCGACCCGACCGTCCGGGGCGGGGCGGTCAACCCGATCGGGCTGGCGAAGGGACTCCGTGCCCAGGAGATCGCCGCCGAGAACCGCCTGCCGCTGGTGAACCTGGTCGAGTCGGGTGGGGCCGACCTCCCCAACCAGGCGGAGATCTTCGTCCCCGGCGGTGCAACGTTCCGCAACCTCACCCGGCTGTCGGCAGCGGGGATCCCCACCATCGCCATCGTTTTCGGGAACTCCACCGCCGGTGGCGCCTACCTGCCCGGGATGTCCGATCACGTGGTGATGATCCGGGGCTCATCGAAGGTGTTCCTCGCCGGACCCCCACTGGTGAAGATGGCCACCGGCGAGGACGCCGACGAGGAGGCGCTGGGCGGTGCCGCCATGCACGCCGCCGTGTCGGGCTCGGCCGACTATCTGGCCGAGGACGAGGACGACGCCGTTCGAGTAGGCCGCGAGGTCGTCGGCGCTCTCGGCTTCCGCAGGCAGGGGCCGGGCCCGACCCGCCCCGTGGCTGAGCCGATGTACCCGGCCGAGGAGCTGCTCGGCATCGTCTCCGCCGACCTCCGGGTGCCCTTCCCCGTTCGCCAGGTGCTTGCCCGGCTGCTCGACGGGTCCGAGCTGACCGAGTTCAAGTCGCACTACGGGGTGAACCTGGTTACCGGCTGGGCCCATCTCCACGGCTTCCCGATCGGGATCCTCGCCAACGACGCCGGCATCCTCTTCTCGGAGGAGTCGCAGAAGGCGGCGCAGTTCATCCAACTCGCCAACCGGCAGGAGATCCCCCTGCTGTTCGTCCAGAACGTCACCGGCTACATGGTGGGCGAGCGGTACGAACAGGGCGGGATGATCAAGCATGGGGCGCTGATGATCAACGCCGTCGCCAACAGCACCGTGCCCCACCTGACCCTGCAGATCGGCGGGTCCTACGGGGCGGGCAACTACGGGATGTGCGGCCGCGCCTTCGGGCCTCGGTTCCTCTTCGTGTGGCCCAATGCCCGGACGGCGGTGATGGGAGCCGACCAGCTCGCCGGGGTGGTGTCCATGGTGTCGCGCGCTTTCGCCGAGGCTCGAGGGATCGATTACGACGAGGAGGCGGATGCCGCCCGGACCTCGGCCATCACGGCCCAGATCGAGCACGAGTCGGCGGCCGCCTACATGAGCGGCCGCCTCCTCGACGACGGGGTGATCGATCCCCGCCACACCAGGGACGTGCTCGGCATGGCGCTGTGGGCGATCCACTCGGCCCCGATCTCCGGCGCCACCGGGTACGGGGTGTTCCGGATGTGAGGCGGCTCCTCGTTGCCAACCGGGGCGAGATCGCCCGGCGGGTCTTCCGCACCTGCCGTCAGCTGGGTATTGGCACCGTGGCGGTGTACTCGACCACCGACGCCGACTCTCTCCACGTCGGCGAGGCGGATCTGGCGGTGCCGCTGCCCGGGTCCCCTGAGCAGGCCTACGTGGATGCCGGCGCCATCGTCGCCGCCGCGCGACGGACCGGGGCCGATGCCGTCCACCCGGGGTACGGCTTCCTGTCCGAGGACGCCGGCTTCGCCGATGCCGTCGCCGAAGCCGGCCTGGTGTTCGTCGGCCCGCCGCCGGCGGTGATCGCCGTTATGGCCGACAAGCTGGCGGCGCGTCGAGCGGCCGCCGGGGCGGGGATCGAGGCGACCCCGGGCGGTGAGGTCGGGGAGCGCCAGTGGCGATACCCGGTGCTGGTGAAGGCGGTCGCCGGGGGAGGGGGCAGGGGGATGGTCAGGGTCGAGCTCCCCGACGACCTGGCCGCCGCCGTCGACACGGCCTCGTGCCAGGCACGTTCGCTCTTCGGCGACGACCGGGTGTACGTGGAAGAGTTGATCGATGACGCCCGCCACATCGAGGTCCAGGTCCTGGCCGACGTCCACGGCGGGGTGGTCCATTTGTACGACCGCGAGTGCAGCGTGCAGCGACGCCGCCAGAAGGTGATCGAAGAAGCGCCCGCGCCCGGTCTCGACCCGGAGCTGCGCGACGAGCTCACCGGGGCCGCCTGCCGGCTGGCCAAGGCGGTCGGGTATGTCGGGGCGGGTACCGTCGAGTTCCTCGTCGCCCCCGACGGGGCCTGGTGGTTCCTCGAGATGAACACCCGGCTTCAGGTGGAGCACCCGGTGACCGAGGCGGTAACCGGGATCGATCTGGTCGAGCAGCAGATCCGCATCGCCCGCGGCGAGCGCATCGGGGCCCAAGCCGACCTGCCTGCCATCTCCGGCCATGCGGTCGAGGCCAGGCTGCTGGCCGAGGACCCGGCTACCGGCGATCTACCGCAGTCGGGTGTGCTGCACCGGTTCGAGGTACCGGGCGTCGACGGCGTCAGGGTCGACGCCGGGGTCGACTCCGGGTCGGTGATCGGGGCCCACGACGACCCGCTGCTGGCGAAGGTGATCGCCCACCGGGGGTCCCGGGGCGACGCAGTCGGCTGCTGGCGGCCACCCTGGCGCGAACCAAGGCCCACGGGGTCGCCACCAACCGGGACCTCCTCGTCCGAGTGCTTCGCCACTCCGACTTCGTGGGCGGCAAGGTCGACACGACCTGGCTCGACCGGGTCGGGGGCGACCTCCGGGAGCCGGTGTGGGCACCGGGGACGATCGGTGCGGCAGCGGCGGCTGCGGTGTTGATGCTTACGGATCGGGCGCAGCAGAGCCGTGGCGTGATGCGGTCGATTCCTGCCGGGTTCCGCAACGTGGCCGGCGACCCGCAGGTGAGGCTGTTCGATCACGGGCGTGAACGGGTGGAGGTCGCCTACCGGGTGTTCCCCGACATGGGGGCCACGGTCGGCGATCGCCGCTACGCCATGGCCCGACTCGGCGACGGGTCGGTGGACGTCGAGGTCGACGGGGTGCAGAGGCGGTTCGAGGTGTCGGTGTGGCCCGGCTCCGGGCAGGTCCGGGTCACCGTCGACGGCGTCGAGGGCGCCGTCGACCTGATCGAGGCGTCACGGAGCCGACCACCGGCGACGACCATCGCCTCGGGTTCCCTGACCGCCCCGGTCCCGGGGCGGGTGGTGGCGGTACTGGCCGAACCCGGCGCCGTGGTCACCGCCGGTGATGCGCTGGTGGTCGTCGAGTCGATGAAGCTTGAGCACACGATCCGCGCCGTCGAGCCGGGTACGGTGACCGCCATCGCCGGTGTCGGCGACGTGGTGGCATCTGGCCAGGTCGTCGCCGTGGTCGAGCCCGGGCAGGTCTCTTGAGCATCCCGATGACCCAAAGGAGAGCTCGGTGACCGTCCGTTTCGCCCTGACCTTCGACTACCTGTGCCCGTTCGCCCGGATCGCCAATGAGACGGTGGCGGAGGCAATCGAGGACGGGGTGGACTGGGACGTCGAGTTCCGGCCCTTCTCGCCGTCCGGATCTACGTCGACCCCGAACAGCCGGACGTATGGGACCGGGAACCGGGGTCCACCGGGACCGGGGAGTGCTCGCCCTGCAGTGGGGCGTTGCGGTACGTGACGGCGAGCCCGACCGCTTCCTCGCCTTCCACAAGGCGTTGTTCGACGCCAGGCACGGTCAGGGTCGGTCGATCGAGGACGAGTCGGTGCTGCGGGAGTAGCCGCCACGGTGGGAGTCGACCCCGACCGGGTCGCCGTTGACGTGGCCGGTGGTGGGCCGATGGCGAGGCTGGCGGCGGAGCACGACGAGTCGGTGGACCGATGGGGCGTCTTCGGTGTGCCGACGTTCATCGCCGGCGACGAGGCGGTGTTCGTCCGGCTCATGGAACGTCACAACCGCGGAGACGTCTCCAGGGTGATAGACATGGTTCGCTGGGCGGACCTCAACGAGTTCAAGCGGACCCGGATCCCCCGCTGACGATGGCGGCCCCACCAAGACCCCGATCAACCAGCCGCACACCGGAAGTCGAGAAAGTGGCCAAGGAGGGCTCGATGGAAACCGATCAGAGGGACGCCCGGATCTTCGGGATCCTGTTCATCATCACGTTCCTCACCTCGATCCCGGCCTACCTCCTCTTCCAGTCGGTCACCGACGACCCGGCCGCTTACATCGCGGGGAGCGGCAATGACAACCGGATCTACCTTGCAGCCCTCCTGGAGTTCGCTCTCATCATCGCCAACATCGGAACGGCCGTCGTCCTCTACCCGATCGCACGGCGACAGAGCAAGATCCTCGCACTCGGCTACGTCGCCGCTCGAATCATGGAGTGCGTCTTCCTTGCCGCCGGGATCATCTTCGTGCTCGGGGTGGTGAAAGGGCGCCAGGCTTCCCCGGATGCAGCCGACCTCGCCGTGTTGCTCGGGTCGCTCAAGGAATGGACGTTCCTGTTTGGCCCCGGATTCGTCGTCCCCTTTGGGAATGGGCTGATACTCGGGTACCTGATGTACAAATCCGGCCTCGTACCACGGCGCATGACCTGGTTCGGGATGATCGGAGGGCCCATCCTCCTGATCGGGAGCATTCTCACGCTCGTCGACGGATGGGGACGAAGGGAGCGTGCTGCCAGCCCTGCTGGTCGCCCCGGAGTTCATCTGGGAGGCCTTCCTCGGCATCTACTGCACGATCTGGGGCTTCCGGCGCGACTCCCCGATCCTTCAGGCTCCGGAGGCAGCACCTCGAGCTGCCTGACAGGTCCGGATCGGTTTAAAAAAAAAAAAAAAAAAAAAAAAAAAAAAAAAAAAAAAAAAAAAAAGAGCTGATCGCCTGCCTCGGCCGTCCGCCGGTCAGGCGAGCCGGGCGGTGACGCTCAGCTCGACGTTGCCGGTCAGGGCCGCCGAGACCGGGCAGCCATCCTTCGCACCCTCGGCAGCGGCGGTGAAGCCGGCCTCGTCGATGCCGGGCACCGAGCCGACCACGTCGATGGCCATGGCGACGATTCGCCAGCCGTCGTCGGTTTTGTCGAAGGTGGCGGTCGCCGACGTGTCGAGGCTGGTCGCCGGGGTTCCCGCGGTGGCGAGACCGTGGGAGAGCGCCATCGAGAAGCACGAGGCGTGGGCGGCGGCGATCAGCTCTTCAGGGCTGGTGATGTCACCGTGATCCTCGGTGACGAGCCTGCCAGGTGATGGGAAGTGGGCCGGCGGCTCGACTGGTCTCCAACGTCGTGTGGCCGCTGCCGCTGAGCAGATCGCCTTCCCAGTGGGCCGATCCGGTGCTGGTCAACGCCATGGCCATTCCTCCTGGTGCGATACGGTCAACCTAGCGCCGCTCACGCAGGGCGGGCCGCTCCGACGTCGTGGAGGTGGTGCAGGTCGTCGTGGAGGAGATACTGGGAGAAGTTGCCGACGGTGAAGACGGCGCCGTCGCTGCGTCGGCCGGTCCGCAACCAGCCGTCAGCCGATGCCCCCTCGAAACGAGTCGCCAAGGTCTCGGCGGCGGCACGCAGCTCGACCGCCACCTTCGCCGGGTCTTGCAAGTCGTAGCGCGATCCAGTGCCGTGGCGTCCTGGTCCCAGCTGGCGAAGAGCGGGTCGTCCTCGGCGAGCATCAGGGCGAGCCGCTGGTCGAAGACTACGAACACGTCCCTGCACATGGCAGGCGTACTCCAGCGGTGACCACACATCGGGGGACGGACGCTCGCCGACGTCATCACGCGACAGGACCTCGGTCCATACGTCGGCGGTGGAGCGAATCAGCCTGGGGACGTCGTCTGGTGGGATCGTCGCCACGTCCTCGCCGCACTCGAGGCACCGCCCGTTGAGCACCCAGGTCCAGTCCTTGACATCCGGTTCGATCGCCATCGCCGGAACCGTAGCCAACCCTCCGGGGTCCCAGAGCGGAACTCTGCATAGCAATTCGTAATGCATATCGTTATGCTGAATATATGGCGCAACTTGTCACGCGACGCGACGATCGAACGGTGGCGAGGTCGATCGACTCGTTGCCGAGGGTGCCGTCGAGTCTCGATCGGACGCGGTGCGACAGGCCCTGGCCTTGCTCCTCGATGGCCACCGTCGCCGGTGGATCGCCGCCTCCATCGTGGCCGGGTATGAGGCGCAGCCTCAGACCGAGGAGGAAGTGAGCTGGGCCGAGCAGGCGGCGGTCAAGATGATCACCGACGAGCCGTGGTGACCATCGCTCAGGGTGATCTCTGGTGGGCCGAAGCCGTCGACAAGCGGCACCCGTGCTGGTCGTCACCCGGTCCGAGGCGATCCCGGGGCTGTCGACGATCGTCGTGGCGCCGGTCACCCGCACCATCCGTCGCATCTCGACAGAAATCGATCTGGGACCGAGCGACGGCCTCCCGGAGGAATGCGTGGCGTCCTTCGACAACCTGCAGCCGATCCCGAAACGGCTGTTCACCACCCGGATCGGCGCCCTCGCCGAACTTCGGGATTGGACAATATGCCGAGCGCTCGGAGCCCTGGCCGACTGTTGACCGTGTTCAGCTTGCGCTTCGACTTGCCTCGGTGACGACATCATGAAGCTGACACACCCAGCAAGTTGACATAACGTGGATTATGGGACACAGACCACCGAGGACCTTCGGTCACCTGCCGACGTACTCAGCCAGGTGCTCACCGGTCAGGGTGGTCGCCGGCGACGAGGTCGGCCGGCGTGCCCTCGAAGACGACCTGGCCGCCGTCGTGGCCGGCGCCGGGGCCGAGGTCGATGATCCAGTCGGCATGCGCCATGACCGCCTGGTGGTGCTCGATGACGATGACTGACTTGCCGGCGTCGACCAGCCGGTCGAGCAGGCCGAGCAGCTGGTCGACATCGGCCAGGTGCAGGCCGGTGGTCGGCTCGTCGAGGACGTAGACGCCGGCCTTCTCCGCCATCTGGATGGCGAGCTTGAGCCGCTGCCGCTCGCCGCCGGACAGGGTGGTGAGCGGCTGGCCGAGACTGATGTAGCCCAGGCCCACATCGGCCAGCCGGCGAGGATCGTATCCGCGGCCGGAGTCTTGGCCTCGCCGGCGTGAAGAACGCCTGCGCCTCGGCCACCGACATGGCCAGCACCTCGGCGATGTTCTTGCCGCGGAGCCTGTAGCTCGAGCACCTCGGCGTTGAACCGCTTGCCCTCGCACGCTTCGCAGACGGTGGCGACCCCGGCCATCATCGCCAGGTCGGTGTAGACGAGGCCCGCGCCCTTGCAGGTGGGGCAGGCGCCCTCGGAGTTGGCGCTGAACAGCGCCGGCTTGACCCCGTTGGCCTTGGCGAACGCCTTGCGGATCGGGTCCAGCAGCCCGGTGTACGTGGCCGGGTTGCACCGCCGGGAGCCGCGGATGGCGCCCTGGTCGACGACCACGACACCGTCCCGGCCGGCGACCGAGCCGTGGATCAGCGAGCTCTTGCCCGAGCCCGCGACGCCCGTGACGACCGTCAGCACGCCCAGCGGGACGTCGACGTTGACGTCCTTCAGGTTGTTCGTCGGTCGCGCCGCGGACTCGAGCTCGCCGCACGGCGCGCGGACGGACTCCTTGAGCGCGGCCCGGTGGTCGAGGTGGCGGCCGGTCAGGGTGCCGGTGGCCCGCAAGCCCGGCGACGTGCCCTCGAAGCAGACGGTGCCGCCGTCCGTGCCGGCGCCCGGGCCGAGGTCGACCACGTGGTCGGCGATGGCGATGGTCTCGGGCTTGTGCTCGACGACCAGCACGGTGTTGCCCTTGTCGCGCAGCCGCAGCAGCAGGTCGTTCATGCGCTGGATGTCGTGCGGGTGCAGCCCGATGGTCGGCTCGTCGAAGACGTAGGTGACGTCGGTGAGCGCGGAGCCCAGGTGACGGACCATCTTGATCCGCTGGGCCTCGCCGCCGGACAGCGTGCCGGACGGGCGGTCGAGGCTCAGGTAGCCCAGGCCGATCTCGACGAAGGAGTCGAGAGTGTGGCAGGTCGGCGACGCAGCGGGGCCACGCCGGGTCGTCGAGCTGCGGATGCAGGCGGCCAGGTCGGTGATCTGCATCGCCGCGCACGTCGGCGATGTTGCGCCCGTTGATCGCGAGGACCGCGCCCCCGCGTTCAGCCGGGTGCCGCCGCAGTCGGGGCAGCGCGAAGGTCGCGGCCGGTCGACGAAGGCCCGGATGTGCGGCTGCATGCGAGTCGACGTCCTTGGACAGGAACGACTTCTGCATCTGGGGATCAGGCCTTCGTAGGTGATGTTGATGCCCGCGACCTTGACCTTGGTCGGCTCCTTGTGCAGGAAGTCGTCCCACTCGGCCTTGGTGTATCCTTTGATCGGCTTGTCGGGGTCGAAGAAGCCCGGAGTTGCGAAGATGCCTGCCAGTACCAGGCGTCCGACGGTGAAGCCCGGGACGGTGATGCGCGCCCTCGTTGAGCGAGATGGCTTCGTCGACAGACGCGGTCAGGTCGATGTCGGAGACCGTGCCGCAGGCCCTCGCAGCGCGGGCACATGCCGCCGGGAGTCGGGAGAAGATCACCTTCTCGGAGTCCGCCCTCGCCGCGGTCGAGGTGATAGCCGCTGGCGGTGCCCGTGGGGATGTTGAAGGAGAAGGCGGTGGACGGGCCGATGTGCGGCTCCCCAGCCGGCTGAAGATGATCCGCAGCATGGCGTTGGCGTCGGTGGCGGTGCCGACGGTGGAGCGGGAGTTGGCGCCCATCCGCTCCTGGTCGACGACGATCGCCGGCGTCAGATCGTCGAGCACGTCGACGTCCGGGCGGGCCTGGGTGGGCATGAAGCACTGGATGAACGCGGTGTAGGTCTCGTTGATCAGGCGCTGCGACTCGGCGGCGATGGTGCCGAAGACCAGGGAGGACTTGCCCGAGCCGGAGACGCCGGTGAAGACCGTGAGCCGGCGCTTGGGCATGTCGAGGGAGATGTCCTTGAGGTTGTTCTCCCGGGCGCCCCTGGACCCGGATCATGTCGTGGCTGTCAGCGACGTGCCGCGCCGCCGGCTTCGTGTCCGTCTTCGTGGCCGTGCTCATGGGAGGTATGTCGAGTGAAGGGTGATGTCCATGTCGATCACCCTAAGCGAGGCGCGGCCACCACGCTTCTCGATTCCTGACCGATTTGGTCAGCCTAGCCTCGGCCACACACGGCGATCCCAGTGTCGCCCCCGACCGCCGGCGTCGCTGCGCCGGTAGCCTGCCCGGCGATGCTGTCGACCGAGTCCGCCGCCACAATCGAGCACTTGGCGGCCCTCGAAGCGGTCACCGACCGGTTCGCCGCCACGCTCGATGTCGCCCCGTTGGACGGCAGGCCCCCGACCTTCAGGAGCTGGGACGTCGCCGATCTCGCCGCCCACCTCGGCGAGGTGCATCGTTGGGCGGCGGAAACGGTGGTCACCGGTCGTCGGGCTGCGCGCTCCAACCGGCCCGAGCTCACTGTCGAGCCGGGTGTGTGGTACCGGGCGGGGCGGTCGCGGCTGCTGGAAGTGCTGGCCTCGACCGATCCCGAACGCACATGCTGGACCCACCACCCCGACGATCGCATCGTGCGTTACTGGCACCGTCGTCAGCTGCACGAGACCGTTGTGCACCTGTGGGATCTGAGGTCGGTGCTGGCGCCGGACGACGTGCTCGCCGACCTCGACCCGGACGTGTGTGCCGACGGCGTCGACGAGGTGCTCACCGTCTTTCCCCGTCGCAGCTCCCCCGCCGACCGTGGCACGCTCCAGGGCAATGTGGGGCTGCGTGCCACCGACACCGGTCGGAGCTGGACCGTCGCCGCCGGTTGGGAGCTGGGCGAGGGGATCGACGCGCCGACCGACGCCGTGGTCTCCGGGCCTGCCGGCGCTCTCCTGCTGTTCGTGTGGCGACGGCCCCTCGACCGGTCTGCGGTCGCCATCGAGGGAGACGGTGCGGTGCTGGAGGAGTTCCGCAACGCCAACGTGATTCCCTGACGCGGTGAAGGCTTCCCGGCCAGGCGGCTTGCGGGCTGGACATCGTGCCCTATGCTGCCCACCACGATGAACCGCTTCGGTCACGCCCACCGTCATCACCACCACCCGCCCCGGGTCGGTTGATGTTGGGCACCTAGGCACCGAAGCCACCAGCACCACGCCGGCCCGCAGGGTCGGCGTTTCTCGTTCCGAGGGCTCCGACCGGCGATCCGGCGGGAAGGAAGCCCGCGATGCCAGCGACCGTCCACCTGGCGCTCCCCAAGGGGCGCATGGAGCAGGGTGTCGTCGACCTGCTCGCTTCGGCCGGGATGCGGCTCCACTTCGGGGTGCGCGGGTACCGGCCGGTGTCGTCCCAGCCCGGCTTCGAGGTGAAGCTGCTCAAGCCGCAGAACATCGTCGAGATGCTCGCCGCCGGGACCCGCGATCTCGGGCTTCGCCGGGGCCGACTGGGTGGTCGAGCAGGGCGCCGAGCTCGTCGAGCTGATCAACACCGGGCTCGACCCGGTGCGCATCGTCGCCGCCGCCCCGGCCGAGCTCCTCGAGAACGGGCGGCTCCCCGAGCGGCGGCTCGTGGTCGCCAGCGAGTACGAGCGGCTCTCCCGGAGCTGGATCACGGCGCGCCGGCTCGACGCCCACTTCGTCCACTCCTACGGCGCCACCGAGGTGTTCCCGCCCGAGGACGCCGACGTGATCGTCGACAACAGCGCCACCGGGGAGACGCTGGCCGCCAACGGGCTCGTCGATGGTCGACGAGCTGCTCACTTCGTCGACCCGGCTCTACGCCGGGCCGCGGGCGCTCGACGACCCGGAGAAGAAGCCGGTGATCGACGACTTCGTGCTGACCCTCCGATCGGTGATCGAAGCCCGCAAGCGGGTGATGGTCGAGCTCAACGTGACCCTCGACTGCCTCGAGGCCGTGGTGGCCGCGTCCTCCCAGCATGCGCCAGCCGACCATGGCGACGCTCCACGGTGACGCAGGGATGGCGGTGAAGGCGGCGGTCCCCAAGGCCGACCTCCCCCGTCTCATCCCGCTCCTGAAGCAGCTGGGCGCCACCGACCTCACCGTTTCCAAGCTGGAGCAGATCGTCCCATGACCGTCCCCGGCACCTACTCCCCTCCCGTGGCCGATCCGGCACTCGACCTGGACCTGTCGCGCAACGAGGGCCGCGCCGATGCCGCCGCCCTGTTCTCCGCCCTGCCCGAGCTCGGCCCCCTGGTGTCGCGGTACCCGGACACCGCGGCGCTGCGCCGCCGGCTCGCCGAGCTCAACGAGGTCGACCCGGACCAGGTGCTGGTGACCGCCGGCGGTGACGACGCCCTGCACCGGTGCTTCCTGGCACTGGTGGGCAGTGGGGGTCGGGCGGTGACCACCACCCCGACCTTCGAGATGATCCCCGTCTATGCGGGACAGGTCGGTGCCCGGCTGACCGAGGTGCCGTGGCTGTCGGCGCCCTTCCCTACTGGCGCTGTCTCCACTGCGGTTGCCGCTCCCGCCACCGCCTTCTTGGTCTCGCCCAACAACCCCACCGGTGCCGTGCTCACCGGTGACGACCTCGAGCGGGTCGCCGCGGCCGCTCCCCACGTCGTGCTCGACGCCGCCTACGGCGAGTTCGCCGACGACGACTTGTCCCCCGTCGCCCTGGGACTGGGCAACACGGTGGTGGTGCGCACCCTGTCGAAGGCGTATGGCCTGGCCGGGCTCCGCGTCGGCTACCTGCTCGGCCCGCCCGAGCTGGTGGCACGGATCGGCGCCCAGGGCGGACCCTATCCGGTTGCCGCTCTGTCGGCGGCGATGGCCGAGGCGCGGCTGGGCCTTCCTCGGGAAGCGCTCGACGGCTTCGTGGCCGAAGTCCGCGCCGAGCGCCACGAGTTGATGGGCGTCCTGCAGCGGCTGGGCACCACTCCCCTCCCCTCCCAGGCCAACTTCGTGCTGACCCGGTGTCCCGACGCCGCTCTGGTGACCCGAGGAGCCCGGTCCATGGGAGTCGCCCTGCGTGGCTTCGCCGACCGCCCGGGGATCGAGGACATGGTGCGGATCAGCCTCCCCGGCGACCGCGCCGACTTCGCCCGGCTGGTGGCGGTGCTCGAGAGGGTCTTGGCCGCCCGGAAAGGACGAGTCCGATGACCAGGACCGCAACCGTCACCCGCCGGACGTCCGAGGTCGAAGTCACCGTTCGCCTCGACCTCGACGGTGAGGGCCGGGCGGTGGTCGCCACCGGGCTCGGCTTCCTCGACCACATGCTCGACTCGCTGGCCCGGCACGGGCGGTTCGACCTCGAGGTCCGCGCCACCGGCGACCTCGCAGTCGACGACCACCACACGGTCGAAGACTGCGCCATCGCCCTCGGTCGGGCGATCGACGAGGCTTTGGGCGACCGCTCCGGGATCACCCGCTTCGGTCACGCCTATGCCCCGCTCGACGAATCCCTGGCACGGGCGGTGGTCGACCTCTCGGGGAGACCGTGGCCCGAGATCGCCATCCCCTTCGCCCGGGAGATGCTCGGCGAGGTGGCCGGCGAGAACCTGGTGCACTTCCTCCGCTCGCTGGCGATCGAGGGACGGATGGCGCTCCACGTCGACCTCATCCGCGGCGACAACGACCACCACAAGGCGGAGGCCGCCTTCAAGGCCGTCGCCCTCGCCCTGCGAGCCGCCGTGTCGGTCACTGGGAGCGGCATCCAGAGCACCAAGGGCACACTGCAGTGAGGGCGACCACCGGAGACGACCTGGTGATCGTGCCCACCGGCACCGCCAACGTGGCCAGCGTCCGCGCCGCATTCCGTCGCCTTGGCGTCGAGCCACGGGACAGCCGCCACGCCCGACGACGTCGAGGCGGCTGCCCGGGTCGTCCTGCCCGGGGTCGGCGCCTTCGGTTCGGCGATGGGCGCCATCGATGCGGCCGGGATGCGTGCCGTCCTCAGGGACCGGGTGGACGCCGGCCGAGCCACCTTGGCGGTGTGCGTCGGGATGCAGCTCCTCGGGGAGTCGAGCACGGAGAGCCCGGGGGTCGCCGGTCTCGGCGCGCTCCCGGCTGTGGTGTCGGGGTTTCCCGCCGGGGTGCGGGTGCCGCAGCTCGGCTGGAACCAGGTCGAGCCCGCGGCCTGGGTCCCGCTACCTCGCCCCCGGCTGGGCCTATTTCGCCAATTCGTTCCGGTACGAGGCGCCGCCGGCGGGATGGGCCATCGCCGTCGCCGAACACGGTGGTCCGTTCGTCGCCGCCCTGGAGCGGGGATCCGTCCTGGCAGTCGCAGTTCCACCCGGAGCTGTCAGGGCGTTGGGGGGCCGGCGTCCTGAGCCGGCTGGTTGGAGCTGCGGCATGAGCTCTCTCCGCCAGGGTGATCCCATGTCTCGACATCCGCGACGGCGAGGTGGTGAAGGGCATCCGCTTCCAGCAGCTCCGCCTGGCGGGCGACCCGGTGGAAGCGGCCGTCCGCTACGAGGCGCAAGGGGGCGACGAGCTGGTCGTCCTCGACGTGTCCGCCACCCCGGAGGGTCGGGGACACGCCGTCGACACCGTCCGTCGGGTGCGCCCGGTGCTGTCGATCCCGATGACGGTCGGCGGCGGGGTCCGCCAGGTCGACGACGCCGCCCGGCTGCTCGAGGTCGGCGCCGACAAGGTCGGGGTCAACACCGCCGCCATCCGCCGGCCGGAGCTCATCGGCGAGATGGCCGGCCGCTTCGGGGCGCAGTGCATGGTGCTCGCCGTCGACGCCGCAGCCACCTCGCCCGGATCGTGGGAAGTGGTGGTCGAGAGCGGCACGAGACGGACCGGGCTGGACGTGGTCGACTGGTGCGCCAAGGGCGCCTCGCTCGGTGCCGGCGAGATCCTGCTGACCAGTTGGGACCGTGACGGGACCCGCCTCGGCTACGACACCGCGCTCGGTGGCCGCGGTGTCGGCCGCAGTCGACGTCCCGGTGATCGCCTCGGGTGGCGCCGCCAATGCCGACCACCTGGTCGCCGCCCTACGGGCGGGGGCGTCGGCGGTGCTGGTGGCCTCCGTCCTCCACGACGGCGACACCACGATCGCCGACATCAAGACCGTTCTCGCCGGGGCGGGAGTGGTGGTGCGGCCGTGATCATCCCGTCCATCGACATCTCGCGCGGCCGGGCCGTCCAGCTGGTCGAAGGAGAGGCGCTGGCGCTGGAGGCCGGTGACCCGGGGCCGATCCTCGAGCGCTTCTCGGTAGTCGGCGAGGTGGCGGTGGTGGACATCGATGCCGCCCGGGACGAGGGCTCCAACGAGGCGTTGATCGCCGAGCTGTGCACCCGAGCCAAGGTCCGGGTCGGTGGCGGCA
Source organism: uncultured Acidimicrobiia bacterium (assembly GCA_963812375.1). Taxonomy (GTDB): domain Bacteria; phylum Actinomycetota; class Acidimicrobiia; order Spongiisociales; family UBA5794; genus JACDBE01. The sequence goes on from CAWEUW010000012.1 coordinate 21,749, forward strand.
TCCGCGACCTCGCCACCGCCCGCCTCTGGCTCGACCGAGGCGCCGAACGGGTGATAATCGGGACCGCGGCAACGCCGCAGCTGCTCGGCGCCCTCCCCCGCCACCGCGTCGTCGTGGCGCTCGACGCCCGGGACGACATGGTCCTCAGCCACGGGTGGCGACGCTCCACCGGCCGCGACCTGATCGAGCCGCATCAGCGAGCTGCGTTCGCTGTGCGGTGGCCTCCTGGTGACCTTCGTCGAGCGGGAGGGGCACCTGGCGGGCACCGATCTGGCACGGGCCGAGGCCGTTGTCGCCGCCGCCGGTGACACCCGGGTGACCATCGCCGGGGGGATCACCACCGCCGCGGAGATCGCCGCCCTCGACCGTATCGGCGCGGACACCCAGGTCGGCGTGGCGCTGTACACCGGTCGGATCGGGCTGGCCGAGGCGGTGGCGGCGGTGCTGGTGTCCGACCGGATCGACGGGCTGTGGCCGACGGTGGTCACCGACGAGGGAGGCTTCGCCCCTCGGGTTGGCATGGTCGGACGCCGGGAGCCTCGCCGCCGCCATCGAGACCCTACGCGGGGTGTACCACAGCCGCTCCCGGGGCAGGTGGGTCAAGGGCGAGACATCGGGGGCGATCCAGGAGCTGCTGGAGGTCGACGTCGACTGCGACCGGGACACGCTCCGCTTCACCGTCCACCAGCACGACGCCTTCTGCCACACCGGCGAGCGCACCTGCTGGGGAGCCGATCGGGGACTGGGTCGGCTCGAGCGCCGGCTGGCGGCCATCTCCACGGCGCCCGATCCGGCGTCGAACACCGGCGCACTGCTCGAGCGCCCCGCCCTGCTCGCCGCCAAGCTGGTCGAGGAGGCCACCGAGCTCGCCGGCGTCAACGACCCCGAGGCGGTGGCAGCCGAAGCAGCCGACCTCCTCTACTTCCTGATGGTCAAGGCCGCCGCCTCCGGGGTCCCGCTGCAACGCATCATGGCCGAGCTCGACCGTCGGGAGCGGCGGCTGACCAGGCGTCCCATGGTGGCCAAGGGAATCGGCCGTTGAGCCTGCTCCCCCGGGTCGAGCCTTCGGCGGCGGCACGGCTCGCCCGCCGGCCGGTCGATCCGGACACCCTGGCCACCGCCGCCTCCATCGTCGAGGACGTGCGGGTCGGGGGGTGAGGCGGCGTTGCGCCACCACGCCGAGCGCTTCGGCGACCTCCGCCCGTTCGAGTCGATCGTCCTCGACCGGGACGAGCTCGACGCAGCAGCGAGGATCGCTGGACGCAGGCCAGCGGGAGATGCTGGAGCGGGTGGCACGGAGGATCCGGCGGTTTGCCGCCGCCCAGCGGGCCGGGCTTGGAGACCTCGACCTGGCCGTCCCGGGAGGCCGCGCCGGTCACCGCTGGCTCCCGGTCGCCTCCGCCGGGGCCTACGCCCCCCGGCGGCAGGTACCCGCTTCCTTCAACCGTCCTGATGACCGTGGTCCCCGCCCGGGTGGCCGGGGTCGGGCAGGTGTGGGTCGCCTCCCCCACCCGGCCGCGGTCACCGTGGCGGCCGCCGCCCTCGGCGGCGCCGACGGGCTGCTCCGGGTGGGTGGGGCGCAGGCGGTGGCCGCCCTCGCCTTCGGCACCGTGTCGCCCCCAAGCGACGTGGTGGTCGGTCCGGGGAACCGCTGGGTGGGTGTCGCCGAGAGATGCCTCTACGCGAGGTGGCGAAATCGACCGGCTGGCCGGGCCCGCGAGATCCTGGTGATCGCCGACGGTGGCGCCGACGCCTGGGATGATCGCCGCCGATCTGTTCAGCCTGCAGCCGGGCCGACCCGGACGCCGTCCCCTGCTGGTGACGGACCAGCATCACCCTGGCCGATGCCGTGGACCGAGGAAATCGCCGCTCAGCTGGACGACCTTCCCACATCCGCAACGGCGGCGGCGGCCCTGGAGCACGGCTTCAGCGTGGTGGTCGGCTCCATCGACGAGGCGATGGGCCTCTCCGACAAACTGGCCCCAGAGCACGTCGCCCTCCACGTCGACGGCAGCGAAGCCCTCGCCGGCCGCCTGACTTCGTTCGGGTCGTTGTTCGTGGGTGGGGGCAGCGCCGAGGTGTTCGCCGACTACGGTGCCGGTCCCAACCACGTGCTCCCCACCGGGGGCGGCGCCCGGTTCCAGTCGGGCCTGTCGGTGTCGACCTTCCTTCGCTCCCCCACCTGGACCCGGCTGGACGACCCTGCCGCCCTGGTCGAGGACACCGTACTGCTCGCCCGCCTCGAGGGTCTCGAATCGCACGCCCGGGCGGCGGAGCGCCGAGCCGGCGGCCCCGTGTCAGAATCGGAGGGATGACCGACGCGCCCTCACCGACCGACCTGCCCGACGACCTACCGGTCCCCGAGGACGATGGCGCCGCCGATCACCTCCCCGGGCTGAAGCTGCCCCGCCTCGCCCTGTCGGCGACGGACGGCTCGACGGTCGACCTGGCGGCGGAGAGCGCCGAGCACACGGTGGTGGTGTTCGCCTACCCGCGTACCGGAAGGCCCGGCGAAGCTCCCCTGGTGCCCCACTCGGACGACATCCCCGGGGCACGCGGCTGCACACCGGAGGCCTGCGGGTTCCGCGACCTCGCCGCCGAGTTCGCCGCCCGGGATGTCCACGTCTACGGGCTGTCGACCCAGGACACCGACTACCAACGAGAGGCTACGGAGCGGCTGGCCCTCCCCTACTTGCTGCTGAGCGATGCGGCCCTACGGCTGGCGGGTGCCCTGCGGCTGCCCACCTTCGAGGCGGCCGGGGTCACGCTGCTGAAGCGGCTCGCCATGATCCTGTCCGACGGTCGGGTCGAGTCGGTCCGCTACCCGGTGTTCCCGCCCGACCACGCCGCCCAGGATGCGCTGAACCGGTTGTCCGCCCGCTAGCTACCGACGGTCACCGGCGGCTCCCGGGAAGTCAGATGCCGGCGGCGCCCAGCGAGTCGATCACGCCCCGGATGGCGCCGGAGAGCGACGGGTGGTCCGTGTCGAACCGCACCAACGCCTCCTGCAGACGCTCGTGGAGATCCTCGTGGTCTTCGCCCGACGGCTGTTCGTTGTCGAGGTAGGCGCCGACGTGGTCGAGCATCTCTTGGGCGTGCTCGTCACCACCGGCTGCCGCCTGGGTGAGCTCCTCGTGGAGCCGCTCGACATTGCTCCGAACCTCGTCGCCCATCACCCGTCCCTCGCCGTCGCTGTTCCGCCGACGATACCGTCGGCGCCGGCAGGTCGCGACCCGGCGCCGCTGGCGATGGCTCACCCGGACCGTACGATGCGCCCATGCTCTTCGTCTACATCGCCATTGCCGTCCTGATCCTGCTGGTCATCTGGGGAGTCGTCGCCTACAACCGCCTCGTCCGGCTGCGTAACCGGACCCAGAACTCCTGGGCGCAGATCGACGTGCAACTGAAGAAGCGCCACGACCTGGTGCCGAACCTCGTCGAGACGGTGAAGGGCTACGCCGCCCACGAGAAGGGGACGTTCGAGGCCGTGGTCGAGGCCCGCAACGCCGCCGTTTCGGCCTCCGGCGTCGACGACAAGGCGCAGGCGGAGAACATGCTGACCGGCGCCCTGCGTAGCCTGTTCGCTCTCGCCGAGGACTACCCGGAGTTGCGGGCAACCAAGAACTCCAGCGGCTCCAGGCCGACCTGGGTGAGATCGAGGGCGACATCGCCGTGTCCCGGCAGATCTTCAACGACTCGACGCTCAGCCTCAACAACGCCGTCGAGACGTTCCCGTCGAACATCGTGGCCGGCATGACCGGCTTCGAGCGTGGCCCGTTCTTCGAGGTCGAGGATGAGGGCCGCTCGGCGCCGAAAGTGGAGTTCTGAAGCTGACGGGGCACCGCCTGGCCCCGCCGGAGGTGCGAACCCGCGTCAGCGCCGCCGAGGCTTCGCCGCCGCGCTGGCCTCCGCCGTCATCGTCCTGGTGCTGGCCACCGCCGCACCGGTGCTCGCCCGGTCGTTCTGGTTCCCTGAGGTCGATGTCGACATCACCCTCCTCCCGGACGGCTCCCTCGAGGTGCGTGAGCTGCTCACTTTCTCGTTCGACGGGTCGTACAGCGGAGCTTTCCGGGACATCCCTCTCCGGGCCGGGGAAGCGGTCAGCGACGTGGTGGTCAGCGAAGGCGGCCAGCCGTTCACCCCGGGTGCCAGCACCGAATTGGGCTCCTTCGACGTGCCCGGGTCCTACGGCGTCGAGGACCGGGGGTCGGTGACCCGGGTGGTGTGGCACTACTCGGCCTCCTCCGAAGAGCGCAGCTTCACCCTCTCGTATCGGATGACCGGCCTCACCGTCGCCTACGACGACGTGGTGGACATCAACCTCAAGGTCTGGGGAGAGCATTGGGACACCACCGTCGACCTGCTCACCTCGTCGCTCACCTACCCGGGGAGGCTCCAGCCCGGGGACGTGAGGGTGTTCGGCCACCCGAGCACGGTGAACGGCGAGACGTCGCTCGGTGAGGATGGTGTCACGCCGACCCTGGAGGCACACGACGTCCCCGCCCGCCAGTTCGTCGAGATGCGCGTGGTGCTCCCCCGCTCGGTGCTGGCCTCCACCGAAGGGGCCACCGTTCGCTCCGGGGACGGGCTCCCCGCCATCCTCGCCGAGGAGGAGGCCGAGGCCGACCGCGCCAACACCGAGAGGCGAGCCGACCTGTGGTCGCTGGTGGTCATCGCCGCCTTGCTGGTGTTGGTGCCGATCGTCCTGGTGTGGGGCTACCTGCGGTTCGGCAGGGAGCCGAAGGCCGACTACGACCGCGAGTACGAGCAGGCACCGCCGAGCGACCACGGGCCCGCCGTGGTGGCGGCGCTACGGTCGCAGGGCAAGGTCGACGAGTCGGCGTTCACCGCCACCATGTTCGACCTCATCCGCAAGGACGCCATCGTCGCCACGCCGACCAAGGTGGAGCGGAAGACCTGGCTCGGGCTGCGCACCGAGGAGATCTCCGACCTCGAGCTGGCCGCGGTGCCACCAACCGGGGAGAGCCCGAAGCTCGACGACGTCGAGGCGGAGGTGATGGAGGTCGTGCGGCGGGTGCTCGACGATGGCGCCCGGCCGCTCACCGAGTTCCGCGACGAGATCAGGGAGGACCAGCAAGCCAACCACAACAGCTTCGTCGCGTTCGCCGCCGGCGCCAGGAAGCAGCTCATCGACGAGAAGCTGCTCGACGAGGCGGGTCGGCACCTTCCCACCCTCGTGGTCGCCGGCGTCGTCGGCCTGGTGTTGTTCGGCTGGTTCGTGGTCACCCCGCTGCTCACCCGGTTCTCCACCATCTTCGACCCGGTCCTGATCCGCACCGGGCTGGTCGTCTTCGGGATCGTCGGCGGCGGCGTGGCCGTGGCGAGCGCCATGAACCGCCGGGCCTGGGTGCGGCGCACCCACGACGGGGCGCTGCTCGACGCCCGGTGGGATGCGTTTCGACGCTACCTGGTCGACTTCGGACGGTTCGAGGAGGCACCGTCCATCTCGATCGAGCTGTGGGAGGAATACCTGGTGTACGCCATCGCCTTCGGGGTCGCCGAGGAGGTGCTCGCCACAGCCAGGATCGCCGCACCCCCGGAACTGCAGGAGCGGTCGTCGATCTACTGGTACGGCGACCACGGCTACACCAGCGGGCACAGCTCCAGCGCCATCGCGGGGATCGGCAGCTCGCTCTCTGGTGCATTCTCGGCGCCGAGCTCGGGGTCGGGTGGCGGCGGCGGGTTCTCCGGAGGCGGGGGCGGCGGAGGCGGAGGAGGTGGCGGCGGTGCCTGGTAACGGCGGCACCCCGTCGGCGGTGAGCGACACCCCGGAGTGGCAGGCGCTCGCCGCCGAGGCCGGGCGGATCGGTGGACGTCACCTCCGCGACTTCTTCACCGCCGACCCGGGCCGGGGCGAGATCATGACGGCGACCGCCGGCGACCTGTATCTGGACTACGCCAAGCAGCGGGTGACCGCGGAGACGGTGCGGCTCCTTTTCGACCTGGCCGTCGCCGCCGACGTCGCCGGGCATCGCGACGCCATGTTCGCCGGCGAGAGGATCAACACCACCGAGGACAGGGCGGTGCTCCACGTCGCCCTGCGGGCTCCACCGGGCACCGTGATCGCCGTCGACGGCGAAGACGTCGTGCCCCGGGTCCACGCCGTCATCGATGCCATGGCCTCGTTCGCCGGGGCGGTGCGCGCCGGAGATCGGACCGGGGCCACCGGCGAGCGCTTCCGCACGGTGGTGAACATCGGCATCGGCGGGTCCGACCTCGGCCCGGCGATGGCCACCCGGGCTCTCCACCGGTACACCCGCGGCGACATCGACTCGAGGTTCGTCTCCAACGTCGACGGGGCCGACCTGGCGGCGACCCTGGCGGTCGCCGATCCGGCGTCGACGCTGTTCATCGTCGCCTCCAAGACGTTCACCACGGCGGAGACGCTGGCCAACGCCCACAGCGCCCGGAAGTGGCTGGTCGATCGCCTCGGCGAGGGCGCCGTCGCCTCCCACTTCGTGGCCTTGTCGACCAACGAGCGGGAGGTCGCCCGGTTCGGTATAGACCCGAAGGTGATGTTCCCCTTCTGGGACTGGGTCGGCGGTCGCTACAGCCTGTGCTCGGCGATCGGGCTCAGCCTGATGGTCGCCATCGGCGCCGACCGCTTCCGGGAGATGCTGGCCGGCTTCCGCATCATCGACGAGCATTTCCGCATCGCACCGCTCGACCGCAACCTTCCGGTCCTGATGGCGCTGCTCGGGGTGTGGAACCGGAACTTCCTCGGTATCCCGACGCTGGCGGTGCTCCCCTACTCCCACGAGCTGGCCCGCTTCCCCGCCTATCTCCAGCAGCTCGACATGGAGTCCAACGGCAAGTCGGTCCGGATCGACGGGTCGGCGGTCGGCTTCGACACCGGCCCGGTGGTCTGGGGAGAGCCGGGCACCAACGGCCAGCACGCCTTCTTCCAGCTCATCCACCAGGGCACGGCGACGGTCGCCTCAGACTTCATCGGGCTGTGCCGCCCGGTGGCCGATCCAGGCGGGCACCACGACAAGCTGACCGCCAACCTGCTCGCCCAGGCGGAGGCGCTGGCCTTCGGGAGGACCACCGAGGAGGTGCTCGCCGAGGGTGCGCCCCCGACCTGGCCCGGCACCGCACCTTCCCCGGGAACCGACCAAGCTCGACCATCCTCCTCGAAGCTCTCCACCCTTCGGCGCTGGGTCAGCTGATCGCCCTCTACGAGCACAAGGTCTTCGTCCAGGGGGTCATCTGGGGCGTGAACTCGTTCGACCAATGGGGTGTCGGAGCTCGGCAAGATGCTCGCCACCAGGATCGGCGACGAGATCGACGCCGGGGAGGTCGACCCCGGCGCCCACGACACCTCTACCGCGACGCTGCTGCGCCGGTACCTCGACCGGCGCCCGCCGGCCGGGGGCCCGATCGACCAAGGAGGAGGTGCCCCGTGATCCGCGCACCCCGAGGCGGCGACCTCACCTGCAAGGGATGGCCGCAGGAGGCCGCCATGCGGATGTTGATGAACAACCTCGATCCCGAGGTGGCCGAGCACCCGGACGAGCTCGTGGTCTACGGCGGCACCGGCCGGGCGGCCCGGTCGTGGGAGGCCTACCACGCCATCGTGGCCACGCTGCGCGACCTCGAGTCGGACGAGACGCTGCTGGTCCAGTCGGGCAAACCCGTTGGAGTGTTCCGTACCCACGAGTGGGCGCCGCGGGTGCTCATCGCCAACTCGCTGCTGGTTCCGGAGTGGGCCACCTGGGCCGAGTTCCGCCGGCTCGAGGCCGAGGGCCTCACCATGTACGGGCAGATGACCGCCGGGTCGTGGATCTACATCGGCACCCAGGGCATCGTGCAGGGCACGTACGAGTGCTTCGCCGAGATCGGGCGCAGGCGGTTCGGGGGATCCCTGGCGGGCACCATCACGCTCACCGCCGGTCTCGGCGGGATGGGAGGCGCCCAACCGCTGGCGGTGACCATGAACGGCGGGGTGGCGCTGTGCATCGACGTCGACCCCACCAGGATCGAGCGGCGACTGGAGACCCGCTACCTCGACGAGCGGGCCGACGACCTGGCCGACGCCATCGCCCGGTGCGAGGGCGCCAAGGCCGAGCGGCGACCCTTGTCGGTCGGGGTCTTGGGCAACGCCGCCGAGCTCGTCCCCCGCCTACTCGACCTGGATCTCTCCGCCGACATCGTCACCGACCAGACCTCGGCCCACGACCCGCTCAGCTACATCCCTCCCGACCTGTCGCTGGAGGCCGCCGCCCGGCTCCGCGACGAGGATCCCGACGAGTTCACCCGACGGGCTCGACTCGGCATGGCCCGCCACTGCGAGGCGATGGTCGGGTTCCAGCAGCGAGGAGCCGAGGTGTTCGACTACGGCAACAGCCTGCGCGCCGAGGCCCTGCTCGGCGGCTTCCGGGACGCCTTCGCCTACCCCGGCTTCCTCCCGGCCTACATCCGGCCGCTGTTCTGCGAGGGCAAGGGGCCCTTCCGTTGGGTGGCGCTGTCCGGTGACCCCGCCGACATCGCCGCCACCGACCGGGCGGTGCTGGAGACGTTCCCCGACGACGCGGGCCTCGCCCGGTGGATCACCCTCGCCGCCGAGCGGATCGCCTACCAGGGCCTCCCCGCCCGGATCTGCTGGCTGGGATACGGAGAGCGGGCGAGGCTCGGGCTGCGCTTCAACGACATGGTGCGCCGCGGTGAGGTGTCGGCACCGATCGTGATCGGCCGAGACCACCTCGACTCGGGCAGCGTCGCCTCCCCCTATCGAGAGACCGAGGCGATGGCCGACGGCAGCGACGCCATCGCCGACTGGCCCATCCTCAACGCCCTGCTCAACACCGCCTCGGGGGCGTCGTGGGTGAGCGTCCACCACGGTGGCGGCGTCGGGATCGGGCGCTCCATCCACGCCGGGATGGTGGTGGTGGCCGACGGCACCGACCTCGCCGCGAGCGACTCGAGCGGGTCCTCACCAGCGATCCCGGCACCGGGGTGATGCGGCACGTCGACGCCGGCTATCCGAGGGCGGTCGAGGTGGCTCGGGAGCGGGGGGTGCGCATCCCGATGCTGCCGTGACCGCCTTCCACTCCACCTGGGCCTGGTTGGGCGGCGACCGGCTGGTGGCCGACGTCACCATCGTGGAGCGAGACGGGGTCATCGTCGACGTGGCCGCCGGCATCGAGCCACCCCACCGGGCGGTCCGCTTCGACGGGGTCATCCTGCCCGGGCTGGTCAACGCCCACTCCCACGTCTTCCACCGGGCGTTGCGCCATCGCACCCACGACGACGGCGGGGACTTCTGGCGATGGCGTGAGGAGATGCTGGCGGTGGCGGGCCGTCTCGACCCCGACACCCTGTCGGAGCTGGCTACCGCAGTCTTCACCGGGATGGTGCTCACCGGGATCACCACCGTGGCCGAGTTCCACTACGTCCACCACGACGTCGACGGCACCCCCTACGGCGACCCCAACGCCATGGGGCACGCCATCGTCCATGCCGCCCACCGGGCGGGGATCCGTCTCGTCCTGCTCGACACCTGCTACCTGAGGGGTGGGTTCGACACACCGTTGGAGGGCGTCCCCCGCCGTTTCGGCGACGGCGACGCGGGACGCTGGGCGGGGCGCGTTGAGTCGCTGCGCAGCTTCTACGGTGACAGCCCGATGGTGCGGATCGGGCCGCCGCCCACTCGGTGCGGCGGTGCCGGTCGACGACCTCGAGGTCGTCGCCGGGTACGCCGCGGGCCACGGGCTGCCGTTCCATGTCCATCTCTCCGAACAGGTCGCCGAGAACAAGGCGGCGGTGGCCGCCACCGGGCGGTCACCCACCGGGCTGCTCGCCGAGGCGGGTGCACTGGGCCCGGCGACCTCGGTGGTGCACGCCACCCATCTCGGTGATGCCGACGTGTCCGTCCTCGGCGACGCCGCGGTCAGCGTCGTCGCCTGCCCCACCACCGAGGCCGACCTCGGGGACGGGCTGGGGCCCTTCGCCGAGCTGTCCGCCGCCGGGTCGACGCTGGCGGTGGGCACCGACCAGCAGGCGGTCATCGACCTGTTCGTGGAGGCCCACGCCATCGAGTACCACGACCGGCTCCGCCTGCGACGGCGCGGGGTCCACTCCCCCACCTCGCTGCTGGAGGCGGCCACCGTCGGCGGTGCCCGGGCAGTGGGGACCGCCGAGCGCGGGCTCACCGCGGGCGCCCCTGCCGACCTCGTCGTGCTGGACACCACGGCTCCGACCCTGGCCGGCTGGTCGCCGGCCGACGGGGTGGCCGGCATCGTGTTCGGAGCCTCGGCGTACGCGGTGACCGACGTCGTCGTGGCCGGGCGGCGGATCGTCTCCTCGGGAGCCCATCACGAGATCGACCACGTCGCGGCCCGGATCGACCGGGCGGTGCGGGCGGTGCTGGAGTGAGCGGACGAACGGCGAGCACCGTGTTGGTCGACACCGCCGCCGCCACCATGGCGGATAACGGGGAGCCCTATGGCTTGGTCGACGACGCCGCCCTGGTGATCACCGACGGTGCCATCTCCTGGGTCGGTCATCGCCGCGACCTCGACGCTCCCCACGGAGCCGAGATGCGCTCACTGGGCGGTCGCCTGGTGACCCCCGGTTTGATCGACTGCCACACCCATCTCGTCTTCGGTGGCGACCGGTCCGGCGAGTTCGAGCGGCGGCTCGCCGGGCCGGGTACGCCGAGATCGCCGCCGCCGGGGGCGGCATCCGCTCCACCGTGCGGGCAACCAGGGAGGCGTCGAGCGACGAACTGCTCGCGAGCGCCAGGCAACGGCTCGACCGGATCCACCGCAGTGGGGCCAGCACCGTCGAGGTGAAGTCCGGCTACGGCCTCGACCTCGACTCCGAGCTGCGCATGCTGACCGTGGCCCGGCAACTCGGTGCGGACGGCCCGCTGACGTGGTGACCACGCTGCTCGCCGCCCACGTGGTCCCCGACGAGTACGGCGACGACCCCGAAGGGTACGTCCGGCTGATCGTCGAGCAGATCCTGCCGGCAGCGGTCGAGAGGGCTGGTCGATGCCGTCGACGCCTTCTGCGAGCCCCTCGCCTTCACCCCTGCCCAGGTCGACGCGGTGTTCACCGCCGCCTCCACCCACGGGCTACCGGTCAAGCTGCACGCCGCCCAACTCTCCGCCGACGACGGCGTCGACATCGCCGTATCCCACCGCCCCTGTCCGCCGATCACCTGGAGCACGCCACCGAGGCCCAGGTGGCGGCGATGGCACAGGCGGGGGCGGTGGCGGTGCTCCTCCCCGGGGCCACCCACACCCTGGGCGGACCGCCCGCCCACCGGTGGAGGCAATGCGCCGGCACGGGGTGGCGATGGCGCTCGCCACCGATTGCAACCCGGGCACCTCCCCGGTCGCCGACCTGGCCCTGATCGTCAATCTCGGGGCGGTGCTCCTCGGGCTGTCCCTCGAGGAGGCGCTCGCCGGGGTGACCCGCAACGCCGCCCTGGCCCTCGGTCTCGCCGACCGGGGACCCTGCAGCCGGGAAGCGGGCCGACCTCGCGGTGTGGACGTCGACCGGCCGGCCGAGATCGGCTACTGGGTGGGGATGGGGCTGTGCTCGTCGGTGTGGGTCGGCGGCGTGCTGAGCTTCGACCGGGCACCGGAACCGTACAACCGTCCTCCCATCACCCGGATCGGCGACCCGGTCCTTCGCGCTCCACCCGCCCGATCACCGGGCGAGCCGGCGTCGGCGGGATGCAGCGGTTCATCGAGGACCTGATCGACACCATGCGCCACGCCGCCGGCGCCGGGATCGCCGCCAACCGGTGGCCGGTCGGTGCGGATCTCGCCATCGAGGTCGGCGAAGCGACTGCCCGGCGCTACCGTACAAGCCGGCGATCCCGCCACGGGCTGGTCGACCCCGCGGTCGATACCTCGGCGACGATACGTACGACACCAACGAAGGATGTCCTGTCGGTGCCGAACCTGGGGCGACCTGCGCCGCCATCTCAGGTGCGGGCGACCGCCCCGAACCACAACAGCGGAGACATCGTCGACGAGGTGGCCGGGCTGACCGACGGCACTACCAGCACGAGGTCGACCACCTCGACGGGATGGTCTTCGTCGACCGGGTAGAGGACCCTCGGACTTTGGCCACCCTGGCGGAATTCGCCCGCCACCAACGGACGCGTTCCGTGGAGCGATCACCCGCCTCGTCGACGAGACGGTCGCTGAGGTTCGCTCCGTCGACAATCAGCTCGGCATCGTTCCATGGTACCCATGCCCCCGTGAGTCGTTCACGTGCGTGCCGATCTCTTCACCGGTTCCACGTCCATGGCATCGACCACCCACGGCTTCTCCGCGTCGCTACCAACGCCTTCGAGCAGGTCGCAAGGGCGGCCCGATCGATCAGTGCGCCAGCCAACCACCTCGACGACCGAGGACCTCGACCACGGTCGACCGCGCCAGCCAGTGTAGCCACGTTCAGGCCGATGGTCCTCAGCGTGCAGCTTGCCCGTGCGTCAACTTCGGCATCGCCACCAGTTCGGCGACCAGCGGCAACTCGCACGGCGCGTCGACGACGGCGAGCGCGTCGATGAGCCAGCGCTTCCTATCGCCGCCCTTCAGTACCGTGTATCGCCGCGCGGATCGCCGCGCGGAGCGAGCCTTCATCAAGCCTCGGTCTTGGCAGACGCCGACACCTCGTCCACCATCGAGCAGTTCTTCTCCCGATCGAAGATAACAGCGATTCGCCTCTTCAGCCACCCGGACACGTTCATCGCATAGCTTCACCTCTAGCAAGAGCTCATCAGCGTCAATCTCGCCACACACCATGCGCATTCGTCGCATCCGGCGCGGTCTCGGAGTCGACGCCTGGACAGCCACGCCTTTCGTCAAGGAGTCGGCCGCCGAACACGGTCAGAAGCGGCGTGGCCGGCAGGAAGACTCGCCGGCGCCTGAGGCTGAAACTCGGCCACGGTGGCGCCGGCGGCGACGCATGGGGACGGAGGCGTCCAGTTCGTCGACCCAGAAGTCGAGGTGCAGCATCTTCTCGGGCTCGCCGGCGCGCTCGGGCCAGACCGGCGGCCGGTACCAGGGCTCGGACTGGAACGCCAAGCCGGTGCCGCCGTCGGGCGCTCGCATCAGCGCCCATCGGCTCCCGCGTGCGCCTCCCAGCCGAGGAGGCGCTGTAGAAGTCGGCGAGGGCATTGGCGTCCGCACAGTCGAGCACCACGGTCGCCAACGTATCCGGGGTCGGCCCGTCACGCCTGTACTTCCATCGGCTCACCTTCATGTCGGAGCTCGGAGTCCGGATCCGGCATCGTACGCCCGGTGCCACGGAGATCGCGTGTCCAGCGTCGCCAGCGGGCATCGATCGCCTCGGCCAGCGCCACATACCAGGCGTGGTAGGCAGTCAGGTCGGCGTGCAACTCCCACACCCTGGTTCCGAACGGCGCGTAGGGGAACAGGACGACCGGGAGAGCGAGGAGGTCGGCGTGGGCCAGGGCGGCGGCATCGGCGGACAAGCGATTGGCGGCGACGCTGCGTCGCAGCACGTTCGCCGCTTCGACGGGCATCAGATGAGGGGCCGCCAAGTCCTCGGCGCGCGAGCACCGCCTCGGCCCAGCTGCCGTCGTCTCCTGAATCCACCAGGGCGGCGACCACGACGGAGGCGTCGACGACGACGGTCAACGCCGATCTGCGCCGAGGTCGTCGAGGATGTCGACAGCCGACAGCGTCGTCGCGGTCGCCCGCTTGCGGTCGCGGACACTCTCCAGCCAGGCCTCCACGGATGGCCGTGCGGCGAGCGCGATCAGTTCGGTGCGGAGGACCCTGCAGCGACCTGCCCGAAGCGGCGGCCGCGACGCCAGCTCGTCGCGGGCATCGTCGGGCACATTGCGGATCGTGATCGACGCCATGACATCATTATGGCGCAGCAGCAGCATACTGCAATCATCTGCGTCGAGGGTTCTCGCAAGGGGGAAGGCACAGCTCTCGAAGGTGCGCCAGCCAGGCGGCGAAGTCGTCGACCTGGTCGAAGATGGCATCGGGCCCGGCGGCGGCCAAGGCCCGGCGGTCGGCCAGCGGCGACCAGGCCGCCGCCACCGGTGCTACCCCGGCGGCGCGGCCGGCCATGACGTCGCCGGGCACGTCGCCGATCGCCACCACCGTGGCCGGGTCGACGCCCCAGCCGGCGACCACTGCCGCCATCCTCTCCGGCTTGACCGCCCCGTGGTCGCCGCCGGGCTCGACCCGGTCGAACCGACCCTGCAATCCCCAGTGCTCGAGCGATATCCGGGTGCTGTGCGGGCCCTTCCCGGTGACCACGGCAACGGACGCCGCGGTCGTCGAGCCGGTCGAGCACGTCGACGATGCCCTCGAACGGTGTCGGGCACAGGTCGTGGTTGGCGGCGTAGCCTTCGAGGTAGTGGGCCAGCGCAGCCGCGAAGGCGTCCGGCGTCCGTTCCAGGAACATGCCCTCCTCGGTGGGGCCGAACATGGCCCGGATCTGCTCGTCGGTGTAGGTGACCCCGACAAAGCGCTGGAACGTGGCGCGGAAGGCGACGAAGCACACCGGGAGGGTGTCGCCGAGAGTCCGTCGAGATCGAAGATCACCCCGCCGAGCATCGTGGCGGGAGGCTAGCCCGCGCCTGCTCCACCTCGTCAGCGCTGGTCGTAGTCGACCTCGACCCGGTCGCTGGTGGGATGGACTGACAGGTGAGGATGAAGCCTGCGTCGAGATCGGCGTCCACGAGGGCGTAGTTCTTGGCCATCTCCACGGTGCCGTCGACGAGCCGCGCCTTGCAGCTGGCGCACATCCCGCCCTTGCACGAGTAGGGCAGTTCGTGGCGCACCGAGAGGGCGGCATCGAGCACGGACGTCTCGGGGAGCATCCTCACCTCGGACCGCCGGCCCTCGAGCACGAACGACAGCGCCACGGTGCCGGCGGCGTGGTCGGGCGGCGGGGGCAGCGTCGCGGGATCGAGCGGCCCGGCGAAGAACAGCTCGTCGTGGACCAGCTAAGGCTCCACGCCCCTGGCCTCGAGCACCGCCCGGGCGGTGGCGACCATCTCGAAGGGGCCGCACAGGAACCACTCGACGACGGTGGTGGCGTCGATCACCCGGTCGAGCAGCTCCGCCACCTTATGGGCGTCGAGGCGCCCGCTCAAGCAGCGGGACGATCCCGGTCTCCCGGCTGAGGACGTGGACCAGGTGGAGCCGCCCGGGATGGCGGTTCTTCAGCCCGTCGAGCTCGTCGAGGAACATGATCAAGCTCGCCCCCCGGTTCCCATAGACGACGCTGAACCGGCTCTCCGGTTCGACGGCGAGCACGGTCGCCACCAACGACAGCACCGGGGTGATCCCGCTGCCGGCGGCGATCGCCGCGTAGTGGCGAGCCCGGCTGGGGTCGGGGGTGATGGTGAACTCCCCCACCGGCGGCATCACCTCGAGCTCGTCACCGACCCGCAGGTCGGTGGTGGCCCAGGTGGAGAACGCCCCTCCGGGAAGCTGCTTGATGCCCGACTCGGAGGACCGAAGTGGAGGCATCGGCGCATATCGAGTAGCTGCGCCGAACGTCCTCGCCGTCGATCATCGCCCGCACCGTGACGTGCTGCCCCGGGAGGTAGGCGAACTCGCCGGCCAGCTCGTTGGGGACGGCGAAGGTGACGGCAACCGAGTCGTCGGTCTCGGCGGTGACGTCGCTCACCGTCAGCCGGTGGAACACCGGGGCGGACACGGACGTGCTCAGAGCTCCTTGAAGCGGTCGAAGGGCTCGCCACAGGACTCGCACACCACCAGCGCCTTGCAGGCGGTGGAGCCGAACTCGGAGACGGTCCGGGTGTTCGCCGAGCGGCATCGGGGACAGAGCACCGGTGCGGTGGGGA